>NZ_BAAALV010000002.1:383879-555977 GCF_039528575.1 Arthrobacter gandavensis | reverse complement strand
CCCGGGCGGCGCCGTCGTGGTTTTGGCTTTTAGGACCGCCGGCGCTGAAGCCACGGCTGGAGCAGGCCCGTGACCCAGGGCAGCACCCAATAGGCCATGATCGGGGTGAGGATCGCCGTCGTGATCAGCACGCGCAGCGGCATAAACAGGCTGTCCCACTCCGGAACCGCCAGGCCCACCAACCAGGTGAAAGCCAGGTTCACCGGGAAGAAGCCCAGCCAGATGGCCACGGCCTGCTTCCAGCGCGGTGGCTTTACCGGAGCTTGAAGGTCGGTGGTGGACGACGGCGAGTCGAACCAGCCTTCAATCCCGGTGCGGCGGGTGACGGTGCGGTCTTCAACCATGTCCCGGCCGCGTTCCAGCCATTCCCTGCGCGGTTCGGAATGCTCCCAGGCATCCAGGGCAGCGGCGTCGGAGAAGCGGTAGAGCATGTGCCATTCATCGGAGGTGGCGGAGGTGCGGACCCATCCGGAGCCGAGGAACCCGGGCCAGGTGTTGGCGAGGTTGACGCCCTCCTGGACCCAGTGGGTGGCCTCAGGCACACGGCGGGGATCGACCCGCCGGGTGATGGAGACCGTCACCGCCTCCGGCCCGCGGGCCGGAAGGGTGTCAGTGTGCGTTGATGTCATGTTTCCAAGTATCCGGGGGTACTGCGGTGCCGGACTAATCCGGAGCCTTCCCCGGCTGCTGCGGGCACCCCGTTGCTGTTCAGCCGTACAGCTCGGCGGCGAGGCCGAGCATCGCGGCCACACTCCGGGAGGGCCGCAGGGCCGACGGCCACACCATGGAGACCGGAACCGGACGGACCGCGGGGCTAAGCGGCCGCACTACCAGCGGACGGCCTTCATAGGACAGTTCCCCGGCCGGCTGCTGGACGAGGATGGCGTAGCCCATCCCGCGTCCCACCAGCGAGCGCGTCACCTCATAGTCAGTAGTGCGGAACCGGACGTTCGGCACCAGGCCGGCGGCATCAAACATGGTCATGGTGTTCTCCCGGCTGGGATCAACGTCCAGCAGGATCATGGGTTCGGGCGCCACATCGGCCAGGGACAATTCGGTCCGTTCCGCGAGCGGGTGCCCTGCCGAGAGCACCACGGCCGGTTCGGCCGCGAACAGCGGCTGCCGGTTCAGCCCCGCCGGAAGCGAGAGATCGTAGGCGATGGCGACGTCGAGCTGTCCGTCCGCCAGCCGCCGGTGGATCTCCGACTGCGGACCGTCATAGAAGTCCAGCTCCACCAGCGGATACCGCCGCCCGTAGTGCTCGATCAGGCGGGCCAGCACCGTCGGGGCCAGCGTCAGGTAACAGCCCAGGACCAGTGAACCGCGCACCTCGACGTCGCTGCCGCCGGCGTGGAGCTGCAGGTCAACGGCGTCCACCAGCAGGCTCCGCGCCCGGCCGAGCACGTTCTGCCCGGCCGTGGTCAGTGTGATGCCGTGCGCCTTCCGCCGGATCGCCAGCTGCGCCCCGAAGGCCCGTTCAAGGTTGTTCAGCGCCCCGGCCACTGCCGACTCGGAGACATGCAGACTCTGGGCCGCAGCCGCAATACTGCCCTGGTCAGCGACGGCGGCGAAGACCTCCAGTTGCCGCAGGGTGTACCTGAGCATACTTAACCTCACTCAAAGCGTGGATATTCAATGATTTCTTGTACTTTACCGGGGATATGACGCACGGCACACTGGGAGGCAGGCGGGTGCCGCCGCAACGCACACGAGGAGATCACCGATGACCACCCCGGATACCACCCAGTCCCCCGGCTGCCCCTTTTCCGGCGTGCCGGCGGACAACGGCTCCACCGAAGCCGTCTTCCCTGGTGCGGCCGCCGGCGCTCCCGGCACCATTCCCCCGGCCGGGGGAATCCGCGAGGCGCCCGTGGCCGACTGGGTAACCATCCCCGACCTTTACCGGGACCCGTTCCCGATCTACCGGCGGATGCGCGAGGAAGCCCCGGTGCACTGGGTGCCGGCGGTGAACCGTTACATGGTGACCAGCTACGCCGCCTGCCACACCATCGAGCAGGACGACGCAACCTTCTCCGCCGATGAAACCGGTTCACTGATGAAGCGGTCCATGGGCCATTCAATGCTCCGCAAGGACGATCCGGAACACCGGGTTGAACGGGACTCCTACGGGTCCACACTGCGTCCGGGAACCATCAAGAACCACTGGAAAGCCCTCTTCGAGGCGAACAACGAGAAGTACCTTGGGGAGCTGGAGGCCAAGGGCTCCGGCGCCGACTTCGTCTGGGACTACGCAGCGCCCTACGCCGCGGAGAACCTGCGCCTGGTCTGCGGGTTTAAGAACGCCACGCAGCAGGACCTGCAGCGCTGGAGCCAGACGATGATCGACGGCACCGGGAACTACGCGGACGACGCCGATGTCTGGGAAAAGAGCGCCCGCTCCTCTGCGGAGGTGGATGCCGCGATCGACGAAATGCTGCCGTACTTCCGGAAGAACCCGGACCACTCGCTGCTCTCCGGGCTGGCCTCGATGCCGATCCCCCTGGAAGCCATCCGCGCAAACCTGAAGATGACCATTGGCGGCGGGCTGAACGAGCCGCGGGACGTCCTGGGCACCACGGTCTGGGCACTGCTGGAGAATCCGGACCAGCTCGCCTCGCTCCAGGAGGACCCCAAGCTGTACGCCGCGGCCTTCGAAGAATCCGTCCGCTGGGTGGCCCCCATCGGCATGTACCCGCGGGAAGCCACCCGGGACACCGTGCTGGAGGGCATTCGCCTGCCCAAGGGAGCGCGCATCGGCGTCGTGATTGGTGCCGCCAACCGTGACCCGGCGGTCTTCGAGGACCCGGAAACCTACAACATTCACCGGCCCAGGAAACCGCACCTGGGTTTCGGCGGCGGAACGCACTTCTGCGCCGGCACCTGGGTGGCCCGCACCCAGGTGGCCCAGGTGGCCATGCCCGCACTCTTTGACCGTTTCCCGCGCCTGCGCCTGGACCCGGCGGCAGAAACGGTCGACGCCGGCTGGGTCTTCCGCGGCATGCTCAAGATGCCCGTGCGCTGGGACTAACCCCGACTTTCCTAGGAGAACCATGAACACCGTTACCTTTATCCAGCCCTCGGGCGCGCCGGCCACTGTGAGCGTGGAGCCGGGCACGTCCCTGATGCGCGCTGCCGTCACCAACGGAGTGGACGGCATCGTCGGGGAATGCGGCGGCCAGGCGATGTGCGCCACCTGCCACGTTTACGTCCGCCCCGAGTTCGCCGCCGCGCTCCCGGAGCCCAGTGACGACGAAGAGGAGATGCTGGACTGCACCACAGCTGAACGGACGGAGCTTTCCCGCCTGGGCTGCCAGATCAAGGCCTGTGCGGAACTGGACGGGATCGTTGTCGACGTTCCGTCGGAACAGGTCTGAGATGTCCGTAGTCATCATCGGCGGCGGGCAGGCCGGGCTGCAGGTTGCGGACTCGCTGCGCAGCGGCGGCTACCAGGACGGCATCACGGTCATCGCCGAGGAACCGGGCCTGCCCTACCAGCGTCCGCCCTTGTCCAAGGACTATCTGGCACCCGAGGGCAACCCTGCACCGCTGCCGCTCCGCGCGGCATCGTTCTTTGCGGACAAGGAGATCACGCTGCGCAGCGGCGTGCGTGCAGCCGCTGTGGACCGCACTGCCCGGACCGTGACCCTATCCGGCGGGGAACAGGTGGGCTACCGGCACCTGGTCTTTGCCACCGGCACCGCGAACCGTGCGCTCACCTGCCCGGGCGCAGACCTTCCCGGCGTGCATCTGCTGAGGACACTGCCCGACGCCGAGGCACTCCACTCTGCCCTGGCTGCGGCCCGCCGGGTGGTGGTGGTGGGTGCCGGCTTCATCGGACTGGAAGTCGCCGCCGCTGCCCGGGCACGCGGCTGTGAAGTGACGGTGCTGGAGTTCGCGCCGAGTCCCATGGGCCGGGCCCTGAGCCCCGCCATGGGTACCTGGTTCGCCGGGGCCCACGCCCGTGCCGGAATCCGGCTGCGCTTCAACGAAGGCATCGCCTCCTTCGAGCCGGGCATGGACGGCAGGGTTGGCTGGGCGGTGTCCACGACCGGTTCCCGGTACCGGGCGGATCTGGTGGTGGCAGGCATCGGCGTCGTGCCCAATGATGCGCTGGCCGCCGCGGCCGGGCTGGAAACCGGGAACGGCATAGTGGTGGACGCCTCCCTGCGCACCTCGGATCCGTCGGTCCTGGCCGTGGGTGACTGCGCCAGTTTCCCGTCGGTGCATGCGGGCACGCGGATCCGGGTCGAGTCGGTGCAGAACGCCACGGACCAGGGACGGCATGCGGCGCGGTCCATCCTCGGACCGGCCGAGCCGTACACGGACCTGCCATGGTTCTGGAGCAACCAGGGCAGCCTGCGGCTGCAGATCGCCGGTCTGTCCGCACCCGGGGACCGGACCGTGTTCAGCGGCGATCCGGAGTCCGGAAAGTTCTCTGTGCTGTGTTTCCGGAACGAACGGCTGGCCGCCGTGGAGTCGGTGAATTCGCCCGGGGAGCATTTGGGTGCGCGGAAGCTGCTGGCGGCCGGGATCAGTCCGGCGCTTGAGGAGGCTGCTGCCCCCGGCTTCAGCCTGAAGGCACTGGCGCGGCAGGCCGTCGCGGCGTCGTCGTCCGCTTAGCCTCCTCCCCCTCCCCCCTCCCGCTCCCCATCGAGATGGCAGAAACTGCTCTTTT
Organism: Arthrobacter gandavensis; assembly: GCF_039528575.1. Taxonomy (NCBI): domain Bacteria; kingdom Bacillati; phylum Actinomycetota; class Actinomycetes; order Micrococcales; family Micrococcaceae; genus Arthrobacter; species Arthrobacter gandavensis. The sequence goes on along the minus strand of NZ_BAAALV010000002.1, from coordinate 551,302 downwards.
GAGCCCTCAAACGGGCAGTTTCTGCCATCTCGATTAGCGGGCCGGGCCGGGGTAGGCGGGCCGGGTCAGGCGAGGAGCAGGAGCCGCTCGCCGAGCAGGACCAGTGCCACGCACACCATCAGGATGCCGCTGGCCAGGGTGACCGCGCGGGCTGCTGCAGGCCGGGAGCGGAGCAACCGCCGGGCACCGAGCGCCACCAGGGTGTAGACGAGCACGGAGACACCGAAGTGGGACAGCCCCAGCACCAGGGACTGCAGCGGCAGCGCCAGGGCTGCCGCCGGATCCACGAACTGCGGGATCAGGGCCAGGTACAGCAGCAGCGCCTTCGGGTTGGTGCCTGAGGTTCCCAGCCCCTTGAGGAACTCGCGGCGTTCGACGGCGCGGCGGGAGCGGACCGGCGCGCGGACGGCCAGGGCCACGGACCCGGAGCCACTTGAACCGGAGCCCTCCGCTACGGCCGGTTCTGACTCCGCCCCAGACGCGGGCACCGGCGTCGTACTTCCGTCTGTAAATCCGGCGCCGCGCCAGGAACGCATCGTGGAGATGCCCAGCCACAACAGGTACGCCGCGCCGGCCAGGGTCAGGCCGGTGAGCAGCCCGGGTGAAGCCGCGATCAATGCCGCGAGCCCGGCGACGATCAGCGCGGTGTGGACCAGGTAGCCGGCGCAGAGCCCGGCCACGGAGGGGGCCACGCGCCGAGCGCGCAGGCCGGAGGAGATGCAGTACGCCCAGTCAGCACCCGGGGTCATGGCCAGGGTGATCGAAACCGCCGCGAACCCCGCGAGCTGTGAAAGATCCATTCCTCAACCCTAGGAAAAACATGGCGCGAAGTGCTGACCGGAATATGCTGCACAAACGGGTTTCACGATATGGTTTTTGCGTGATTGACGCCATTGACCGTGAAATCTTGCGCCTGCTCCAAAATGACGGACGGATGAGTGCGACGGCGCTGGCCGCCCGGGTGGGACTGACCGTCGCACCGTGCCACCGCCGGATCAAGGAGCTTGAACGAGCCGGGGTGCTTACCGGATACCGTGCCGTGGTGGATCCTGCCGCCGTCGGGCTGGGCTTCCAGACCCTGGTGTTCGTGACCCTGCGCGACCGCACGCAGATGCTGGCTTTCGAGGAGGCCGTCGGCCGGCACGAGCAGATTGTGAAGGCGGACCGCCTCTTCGGTGATCCGGATTTCCTGCTGAAGGTGATTGCGGCGGATCTTCCCGGCTACCAGCAGTTCTACGACGATGTGCTGGTGAACCTGCCCGGGGTGGAGAAGCTCACCAGCACCATCGTGATGAAGACCGTCAAGGAAGAAGCCGGTCTGCCGCTGTGAGGTGAGCGGCGCGGAGGCCTCCCGTAAATTGGAACCTATGCCCACTGAAACCGAGGAACTTACCGTCAACGTTGGGGACGGGACCGTTAGTGCCGTGTTCGCCAGGCCCGCCGATGCGTGGGCGTCCATGGTGGTGGCGCATGGAGCCGGGTCCGGCATGGAGCACCCCTTCCTCACCGGTTTCACCGACGCGATGAACGACGGCGGCGTGGCGACCTGGCGGTTCAACTTCCCCTACCGGGAGGCCGGCAAGAAGTTCCCTGACCGTGCGCCGGCCGCGATTGCCGCGTGGCGGGCCGTGATGTTTGCGGCGGAGGACAATGCCGGCGGCGTGCCCGTGTGGGCGTGCGGCAAGTCCTTTGGCGGGCGGATGGCTTCCATGGCCGTGGCCGAGGGGATGCAGGCTGCGGGCCTGGTGTATCTCGGTTACCCGCTGCACCCGCCGGGTAAGCCGGAGAAGCTGCGCGACGAGCACCTGTATGGGCTCACCCTGCCGATGCTGTTCCTCCAAGGCACCCGGGATCCGTTCGCGCTGCCGGGTGAGCTGGAACCGGTGGCCGAAAGGATCGGGCCGAACGCCGTCGTCGAGCGTATTGAAGGCGGAAACCACATGTTCGAGGTCGCCGGGAACAAGCGGCCGCAGGACGTGATCGGGGCGTCACTGGCCGCGCCGGTGCTGGACTTCATGCGTTCCCACCGGAGTTAGCGGCAGGGCTGGTCGCAACCTCCGGGGAGATCACGTCGCTTTGAGGGCGCCAGCCCAAACCATTGCGGAGATAACGTCGCTTTGAACGCCCCAAAGCAGCGTTTACTCCCCGAGGGTTGTCGCTGAAGGTCCCTAAGGGACGTCAGCTCCCCGAAGGTTCGCCAGGACTCTGCCCGGCGTCTTCTGTTTTGACGGAACCCGGCGGCACTGCCACGATCAGTGAGTGCGCTGCGCTCCACCTGGCGCCCAGCCGTTATCGACTATTCGCTTGATCTGCCGCGGGCTCCTGCGGCGCTTGTCCAGGAGGACTTTTGGCACCCAACCCCGCCCTGCAGGCAGTTTTCTGGGACATGGACGGAACCCTGGTGGACACCGAACCGTACTGGTTCGCTGCCGAGAAAGAACTCATGGCCCGGTTTGGGGTGAGCTGGAGCGACGAGCAGGCCATGGCACTGGTGGGCAATGCGCTTCCGGATTCTGCCCGTGCACTGCAGGCTGCGGGGGCCGAGCTGGGGATCCGGGAGATCCTTGACGGGATGCTGGACAGCGTTGTCCGCTCCGTCCAGCAGGAAATCCCCTGGCGTCCCGGAGCCCGGGAACTGTTGGCCGAGCTGTATGCCGCCGAGATCCCGTGCGCCATGGTGACCATGAGTGAAGCGCTGCTGGCCCACGTCATTGCCGATCAGCTCCCGGAGGGAACCTTCCGTTTCCTGGTCACCGGCGAGATGGTCTCCCTGGGCAAACCCGATCCGGAGCCCTATCTGCTGGCGGCAAAGCTGATGGGGGAAGAACTGGGCACGTCCATGGACCTGGACCGCATTGTTGCAGTGGAGGATTCACTCCCAGGAGTTGCCTCTGCCAAGGCCTCAGGTGCGGTCACCCTCGCCGTGCCCAACGCCGTCGAGGTTCCCCAGCAGCCCGGGATTACCCGCTGGGAAACCCTGGCCGGCCACACCGTTGAGGATCTGCAGGCGCTGGTTGCGGAGCGGGTTTCCGCTTCGGCTTAGTTTCTCCCTCTCCGCACGGTGAGCCCTGAGGATTTGGACCGATTGCACGGCCCGCAGAGGATTTGGAGATTATCCTCTGTACTACTTCCTCCCAGCGCTACTGGGATAACGTGGTCAAACTGCAATTCCGACGAAGATCCACATGCCTGGCAGCTTCCGCCGTCCCTTAGCCACACCAGCTGTTTCAGGTCGTCCGGTATGTGCGCTCTCTTCGTATTCTGCCTGGGGTTTGAGCCCATGGCGACGATGGCCTGAGCCCGCTCCACCTGCTGACGCTGCCGATGAGCCTTCGAAGTGATGAGCGCATACACCTGATCGGCATTGAGGCCTTCAGCTTCCCAATAAAACCTATCCTGATAGTGCCAATATCGGCGCCCACTGACGCGCGCCACAAGTTTGGGATATTGCCTCTGCCGTTCATAATGATCCAGAAATTCACGCTCGGTGATCTTCCTCAGCTCGTAAGACTTTCTCCCAATCGTTATGACGGCGGGACCATTGCTGGTCCAAAAACCCCTGCGATGACTGAAAGATACATTTTCGGCTCTTCTGAGCATCCCTAGCCCTAAATTTCTAGTCCAACTATTGTAAACATCATTCCCTAATCGAGGTTGGGTACAAGTGCAAAACGCCTAAAACGAGCGAACCTTTGGTGAGTGCGTAGCTACAGCTGCTGCCCCTCAAACGGAGTGTGCTGGTGCAGCGCGAGTTTCCAGCTGCCGTCTTCCCTGGCATACACGCTGCTGAGCAGGGCCGTATAGGGGGTTCCTTCGCGGTCCGCCCGCACCTTGTAGGTGAGGACACCGACGTCGTTCCCCAGGTAGTCCTCCCGGGGTTCGATGATCTCGAAGGCAGTCCAGGGCGGTCCGCCCATCGACTCGATGATCTGCTCCCGGTCGGTGATCCGCAGCCCGTTGGTCAGCAGGACCACAGGCTGGCTCGCCAGCACCTCGGAGTAGAAGGCGGTTGCCTCTTCCGGTCCGGTGGACAGCGCGTGCCAGCCGGCCGTTTCAAGTTCCACGAGTTCGTTTTCCATGGTCCGGGAGTGTAGACGCGCCGCAGGCGAACCGACAGGGAGCGAAGGAAACTGCACGCCGGAATAACCCCCGGTGCGTGGGCGCTGGAGAAGGTGTGAAGAAGATTGGATTCCTTTCCTTTGGCCACTATCAGGACGTCCCGGGTTCCCTGACCCCCACGGCCGGCGACGCGCTGCTGCAGGCCATCGACCTGGCGGTCGCGGCTGAAGAGGTCGGCGGCGATGGTGCGTTCGTACGTGTGCACCACTTCGCGCCGCAGCAGGCGTCGCCGTTCCCGCTGCTCGCCGCGATGGCTGCGCGCACGTCCCGGATCGATCTGGGCACCGGCGTAATCGACATGAGGTAGCGCATCTCGGGGTTGATGCACTTGAGCAGAACCTAGGCGGTCACAGAACCGTCACGGGGACCAGAGCCCCCTCATGAACGCCTACGCCGGAGGATTGCACAGGACCGCGCGAATCATTAGGGTTGAGACCACTAAGGCCTTCGGAAGGGGCTGCGAGGAATTGGCCGGAGCCGGGACACCGGATCACTCGCCACCACACGAGAAACGCCACCCGAGCCCCGCCCAAAGGCCTTAGTTTTGTCCCGAAACTATCCGGAGTCCCTGCTCATCCCAGTAATGAGCACCTGGGCAGCTTCGCCACCAGGCGGACTCCGTCACCAGTCGGATGGCGTTGTTCGGAAAAATTTTCATCCCCTCGCCCAAGTGGTTTCCACGAGGATCTGTACAGACCAGTTGTAAGACGCGGGAGTAATAGCGTCCGTCACCACTAACTAGGGCAGCGGTCAAAAAGCCGGAGAACACATCGGCGGCCTGAAGGCCATCGAGCCTCGCGGAATCGAACCACTTGAATGGCCAGAGGAGGTTGCCGAAGGGTGTTCGGGCATCATTGCGAAGTGCGGCAGCATGAAGCTGCATCATGGTTTCATCGTGGTCCACACCTCCGACGACGCCAAGTGAAACTTTGGCAAGTCGCGGACCGCCAGGCCAACCTGCGGCCGCGCGTGCTACTCGTTCCATGAGGTACTGCGTCATCAAATGGTATGAGCGTGCTTGTTCGTTGCGCATGTGGGCTCCAAGGCCCACCGAAGGCTTGTGTAGCAGAACGTTGACCAACCTTATGTTGGGGATCGAGGTCAGAAGGTGGAGGGCAGTGAATCTCCTGGCTTCTTGCTTCACCTTGAAGTGGTCAACCCAGTGCAGTTTGTTGCCCGCCGGGATCCTGTAGACGGACCTCAGCCCAGCTACGGCCGCCCGCATGTGATCCACATGCTCTTGTTCGACCATGAGAGCGGTCATGGTGAACCATTCGGATTCACGGTTGTTCTTGAAGTTCCTATCACCGTACTCATCAACGAAGACGTGAACCTTCGGTAAGACCTTGTGCTGGCTGGGTGTCTCGAAGAGAACCAGGGCAGGGTCAGGGGTGGGTGCGGGCGCAGGGACTGGCGCTCCCCAGTTGCCGGACCAGTCAGGGGAATTCGTGGCAGGGACTGGCGCTCCCCAGTTGCCGGACCAGTCAGGGGAATTCGTGGCAGGGACTGGCGCTCCCCAGTTGCCGGACCAGTCAGGAGGATTCGTGGCAGGGACTGGCGCTCCCCAGTTGCCGGACCAGTCAGGAGGATTTGTGGCAGCCGGCACCGCCCAGCCTCCCCAGTCAGGAGGGACAAACGAGTCAGGTTCTCCATCCGATTGATGCACGCGTCTCATTGTAGGTTCGACAGTGGGCGGATTTAGCCATCGGCGACTTTCTAGGAGCCGCGGAATCTGCGGCGGGGGGAAGCAACTGAGTCCTGTTCGGCGGGGCGGACGTCTTGGCTGCCGTCTCCCGAAGCCATGGGCCGACAAGACCCTGACCAGCGGTGTGAGGTCGCGCACGTCGAGGTTGTAGCGTTGGCTGCATGAAAAGGGTCGCCGCGTATGTACGGATCTCAATGGACGCTACTGGCGAGCGGTGGGGCGTCGAGACGCAGCGGCGAAAGATCGCGGAGTTGTCCAGCGCCCGTGACTGGCAGATCGTGGAGTGGTACGAAGACAATGATGTCTCGGCTTCAAAGCCCCGTGGGCCGAAGTCGGACTGGGCACGGATGCTCCGCGACGCCGAGGCGGGACAGTTCGAGCTGGTCGTCGCCGTCGACATCGATCGGCTGCTGCGCTCGACACGCGACATGAACACACTGATGGACACCGGAGTCAACGTGGCGACGGTGGACGGAGAGATCGATCTCTCCACGGCGGACGGCGAGATGCGCGCTGGGTTCCTTACGATCATGGCGCGGTTCGAGACCCGTCGAAAGTCCGAACGTCAGCTGCGGTCGAATGCCCGGCGACGGGCTGAAGGGATCCCCGCCTCGGCCTGGACTCCGTTCGGCTGGACGAAAGATGGCGAGCTTATCCCCGAGCAGGCGGCTGCGGTCCGCAGGGCGTTTGATGCCTTCCTCGGCGAGCCTTCGCTGTCCATCCGCCGCATCCGCGAGGATCTCAATTCCGCCGGTCACCGCACGGCCCGAAACTCTGCGTTCTCCATCGACGCTGTTCGGTATCTGCTGGCGAACCCGCTCTACGCCGGCTTCATCAAGAAGTACTCGACCGGGGAGCTGTTCCCGGTCCAGGGCGAGAAGTTCCCGTCTATCGTCAGCGAGCCGACGTGGCGGGCGGCGGTGGTGAAGCTGGAGGACAACGTGCGGCGGGCGGGCAAACAGGGCAATCAGCCGAAATATCTGCTGTCATCGGTCGGCCTGTGCGGGAAGTGCGGGGCGACCCTCGTCTCGGGGAACAACAGCCGGGGCGTCGGGACGTACAAGTGCGGCGTGCACTTCCACTTGTCGCGTCAGCGTGATCCGGTCGATGCGATGGTGATCGAGGCCGTGCTCACCCGGCTGTCAGCGGTGGACGTGCATGACCTGGTCGCACCTCCGGAGGACGTGTCGGTCGACCGCGAAGCGCTGCTCTCCGAGCGCAAGGCATTGGTTGAGAGAATTGAGGAGTTGACCCCGCTGCTCGCTGACATTCGTCAGCCTGTCAAGAAAATCAGCGAGGGGCTCGCGCTGGCCCAGGCGCGCATCACTGAGCTCGACGTCGCGTTGTTGGACCGTACCGTGTCGCCGTCGGCCGGCTTGCTGGCCGGCATCGACGATCCGGCGGGCACCCGGCAGCGCCACCAATCAGTCGCGCGGAAGTGGGAGGCGTTGGACATGGATCGTCGCCGGATGCTGGTGAACGAGCTGGTAACTGTGACCATTGATCCGATCCAGCCGGGGCATGTGAAGTTCGACCCGGACCTTGTACGAATAGAGGCGCGTCGCAACTGACGCACGGGTTAATCGGTCATTGCGGTGCAAGTCGTGTCATGTGAGAATAGTTGCAGACATCACAGAGGTCGGCGCCAGCCCGGTTCGCCACCGGGTTTCCACCTCGCTCATGGCGTCTCGGGTGGCGACAGACCGAGACACGGGGAGACCGTAACCACCGGTTGAACCGAGAATAAGTCCAAGGCGACGGGGAACAGTCCGCCCCCGCTGTTGGGAGTGGAGCGGAAAGCTCCTCCTGTAAGGACACTCGTGATGTCTGTCGTTATTGACACTCCGCGCGCATTCGCGCCGGGCCGCCCAGCTCAGGTCCCGGACTCGACCTCAGATCAGAAAGCCGATGGCTTTGATCCCGTGCTTTCCGCTGCCCTCGCTGCCGGCCGTCTGGCTGGTGAGCGACTCGCCTGCACGCCCCTGACCCCGAGACAATGCGCCGTCGTCGCTTCCGTGATGGGCGGTGTCCGATGAACGCCAACGCCGCCGCGTCCCACCACATCGAAGGCTTCCGCTGGCGCCTGGGAGACCCTTCCCTGACCGACGCCGAGGCCCGCCTCTACGACCTCGGCATACTCCGATCCGTGCTCAACGAGGTCGTCGAGATGGCCGTCGCTGACGCCCGCGCCGACGGCGCGACCTGGGTCAAGATCGCTGATGCCCTCGGCGTCACGCACCAGGCTGCCATCAAGCGCTACGGTAAGGGCGGTGGTCGCCGATGAGCGCCCCGGACCGCGCCAGCAGCACTGCTCCCGCCGATCTGAACCCGCCCGGAGGGCCCAGCCTGGCACCCGCCGCAGGCGGGCTGCCCGTCGCCGCTCCGAACAGCGAAAACATGGGGTCTGAGCCGGAATTTTATCCCGCTCAGAATACCGATATCGGATACACGACCGACGACCACACCACCGAGAACGATGTTTCCGCAGGTCAAAAGCCTGTGTGCACGCGCGACTCCTTGGGTTCGCGCGTATCCGTTTCAGAAACGGATACCTCATCTGCTCCAACGGATACCCCGGTCGACTACTCCACGTTCGAGGTGCCGGGAGCTGATTCGAGCGACGACGTGGAACCGTTCGAGGTGGCTTCGTCGCCTGATCACATTGAGGCTGCGCGCGCCTTCTTCGAGAGGCAGAAGAACTCCGAGACGCAGGAGCAGGTGAAGCGTGCTCAGACGCTCTCGCGGGTGTTCTCAGTGATGCAGTACGCGAACCACCCGGAGACGGGCGAGCCGATGTATAGCCAGGAGCAGCTTGAAGCCGGCCTCGCTCTCCTCGAAGAGCAGTTCGGCACGATGTGGTCGGCCTTCATAGCTCACCCGCTCGATCGGATCGTGGAAGTGGACGAGGGCACAGTGGACTGTCGGTGTACCGGTCTCAAGGGCCTGCACTGGCACCTCGTGCTGTGGTTCAAGGAAAAGCGCCCGAAGACCCGAACGGTCTCGAACGCGCTGGAGATCCCGAGTGCTCGCGTGCGGGTGCCGAAGGAGGTCGTGGCCGAGGAGGGCGGGGACGAGCACAAGGGTTCCGGTGCTGCACCGAAGGCGTTCTTCGACCTCTGTGAGTACCTGCCGCACGAGTCGCGGCGGGCAGATGCGATTCCGGGCGTGCGTCAGATCGAGCGTACGTACTTAACAGACAACAAGCAGGATGGCAATCCGGGCAAGTACCAGTACGGGCGCGGGCGCATCGTGGCGAACTTCGATTTCAGCGCCGAACTGGACGCGCACATGGTTGGCCGCGTGTCGGCTGCCGAGGGAGGAAAGAGCCTCACTGCCAGGAAGCGGAAGCTTCGGCGCGCGGTGATGGACGGGATGACGCTCGATGTGGCCGAGGTCGCTGATCGAGACGCGTTCGCCGACGATCTGCCGCGGCTGGAGATGCTCCACTCGCGGTACGAGCAGAAGCGTGGCGCTCTGGTCGCCGACGGGCTCGGTACGACGTGGCACAAGTCGGTGCTGGCGATCTGCGGCCCGAAGGGGTCTGGCAAGGGCATCCTTGCTGATGAGGTCGCCACGCAGACTCAGGCGCTGGTGGCTCTGGCTGGTTATGACTGGCCGTACGTGCAGCCTCCGGGGCGCAACGCGCTGGAAGCCGTCGGGGATGCGAAGATCACGCATCACGATGATGCCCGCTTCGACATCACGCCGACGTACGACGAGACGTTGCGGTACACGGATAACCACCGCGCCACGGAAGCGTACAAGCGGCACAGCCGCAGCGGGCAGGTGGTCGCGCCGCGGCTGATCATGATGTCGAGCACCGAGACGCCGCAGTCGCTCGGACTTACCATGAAGGCGCGCAAGCCCAGCGACGTGCTGGCGTTCAACGCTCAGGGTGCGAAGCGGTTCCCTCCTGTGGACATCGACGAGTTCCTGCGCCGCATTGGGTGGGCAGTCGAGGTTTCGATCCCGGAGTCGCTGCAGCTGACCGGCAACGATCATGAGGATTACCCGGTGATCCGCGCCGAGATGCTCGTGAGCATCCGCAGGGTCAGGGTGAACTCCGTGCGCCGGATCGAGCCGGTGCTGAATCGCGAAGGCCAGCCGCTGGGCGAGATCACGACGACGCACGAGATGGCTCCGGTCGCAGTAGTGAAGGGTGCTCAGGATGCGGCCCGCTTCCTCGCCGTGTCGATCCTGATGGAAAACAACCGGGACGTGATCGAGCTGATCCCGGAATCCGAGCTGGCCGCGTACCTCGCGCAGAAAGCTGCTATCGAGGTCGCGGCTGCCGAGGAAAGCGAACGGCGCAGGCAGGCCGCTGCCGCAGCCGCCGAGGAGGCCGAGCAGCGTGCTGCCGAGATTGCGGCCAAGAAGCGGCTGAAGGAGATCGAGCGCTGGCAGGCGGAGCAGCGTCTGGCGGCGATGTGCACATGCACGCCGCGCCCCGCCGGCTCCTACGGGAGGCATGGGGACGCCTGCCCGGTGCTCACCGAGGAGGACCGTCGCCAGCGCCTCGAAGCGCGCCGGGCCGAGCTTGATCGGAAGGTCGAGCGGCTCCGGGCGAACGGCGGTCTGCTGGTCGCGGGAGGTGCGCGATGAGCACCTTCGACGGCCAGCAGCAGCCGATCCGCCAGGGCTCCAGTGGAGCGCTGGCGGGTCATTGGATCGAGGCGCGCAGCGCCGAGAAGGCCCCGCGCAGCGGCCCCCGGAGGGCCCCTGACCGGTGCTGCCCACGATGCCTCCCATGCATGCCCCCGCTGGTGATACTGGCTTTGACTGGAGTGCGCTCCCCGAGTGGCTAACTGCAGCAGGGACCCTAGTCGCAGTCGGAATATCCGTTTATCTCGCTTCGCGCGACGGGCAACGTCTGAAGGCTGAGAGGGCAGAGGCTGCGGAAGATCGCGCAGAGTTCCGCCGAATGCAGGCTCAAGAAGCCGAGCAGCGGATGAGGCGGCTGGCAAGTCGAGTCACACTTTCCTCCGAGGGAGCATACAACGATTTCGGTCAACGATTTCGGATATACCGGGTTCACAACGGCGGGGAGGAACCGATTACTGCTGTGCAGATCACCGAGCGTCCGTTCGTGAACGGTGAGCTGAGTTCCACCCACCACGTAATAGGTAATTGGCCCATTATCGAGGGCGGGGGGCAGCGGACGATAGAAGGACGAAAGTATGAGCCGAACGAGTCCCCCGTGGTTCGCCCTACGGAACGATGGGTCATGTTTGGAGACGGACTGGGACAGCGCTGGATCAGGGATGAATTTGGCAAGCTGCGGCTTGCATCAGAGGACCCTGCCACCCCAGGCGGCCCAATGTTTTTCACCCTGTAACCGAAGAATATGGCACACCATAATGTCAGTTATGTTGTGGGCTTTGAAGCCAGAGTGTTGAGGCGCAACCGGCTTGTCGACGGAGGTGGATGCCTTCACGCGGAGTCAGCCAAGCGGATCGCCTCGCTGCGGTTTCGTTGTGTCCATGCTAAATCTGGGGACGGCACGGCTAGGAGAAATCGCCTCCATCACCTGGTGACCGTCGCTGGAGCGAGCCGAGACGAAGGTCGTCGTCATGCGTCGAGGCGGCGGATGAGCGGGCGATCAGGCAATACGTCGACGCGGAGCCAGCCTAGTCTCTAACGCTCGTGAAACGTCACCGCGTCTCAAGCCTCGTTTACGAGGTGTTCTGTGCGTTGCACTCATTCTCGTTGGGGAGATCGTAGGCGAGCCGGCGGGATTTGCTCTGTGGGTTTGTGCAGCCGGCGCAATCCCCAATCGCAATCGCTGATCATATCTTCTTCGCACGTTTGGGGAAGACCAGCTTGTACCCCCAGATGCCGCAGATGAGAATGGCCACCATCACACCGGTGGTGACAAGTCCCTTCCAGTCATTGGGAACGTTTGGCGCGACTAGCGTTATCAGTAATGACAACAATCCTCCGGCCACGATTCCGAGCACGCCCCATGCCCAAGCAGGACCACGTTCCGGGTCTTTGGGACGAATTTCAGCCAAAGCTGCCACTACGTCTGGCACGTCGACGGCGCTCGCCTTTCGTGCTCCGGCGATCTCAACAGCACGGACCCCCACATCCCGTGTGAAGTCGTCCGACATGTTGACGAGGGCATGCTGCGCGTCGTTAAGTACAATCTTGACCGAAGGGTTGGTCTTGAATGCCGCAACGATCGCCTCAGCCGGTCCAGATGAGAAGTTCTCTGGAGCTGCGTCGGTATCGGCATTCGGAATCAGCGCGGCGGAAGTTTGAGTTCCTTCGGTCATGCGTCGCTTCTTCCCGAATCTGTCAGATCGCTCAACTCTGTACGACGTTCGTCCAGCAGCCGACGCAAGGGCGCTAATTCCCGCTCTCCGCGATCATCGTCGAGGTTTGCCAGGAGCATCTCGATCTCCCGGTACTGGATCTCGCGAAGCTCGTTTAGGCCGTGTTGCAGCGCCGCTGACTGCTGTGCGGCCTCATCCTTCTCTAACTCGTTCACCGTATGCACGCTTTTCCACACGAGTTCGATCAGTTCGTGCGTGCCCCGCGTGCTGACCGCAGAAGCGTACCTAAGCTCGGTTTCGCGAAGCCTGATCTCGTCAAGGACGCGTTGATGGCGGCGCTCGTAGCGCTGCCGCAGGAGCATCCAGTAGGCCAGCAGCATAGTAGTCAACACTGACAGCATCGGCAGGAGGACGGTTAGATAATATTCCCAGGTCAGCATGTCCATAACCATACCGGCTGGCATTGGACACCCGTACCGAGCAAACACACCGGCGGTCCTTCTGTTTAAGAGTCCTTTCCTTCCATCGATGATGGACGTCAGGCGGTAGACCAAGTTCTAAAGGACACTCGGGGTCGGACCGTGATAGCTGCGGACCGCGCGAGTGCATCAACCCCAAGATGCGCTAGCACACATTATCGTGATCGTTCCTCTTGTGAGCCGTCTGGCTCACCTCATCGGGCAACTACAATCTTGCTGGCTTTACGGGGCGATGTCGCTCTCTCCAACGATGTCATGCGTGCTGCGAACCATTCGGCCGATCGGCGTATCTAGATCCATCATCCGTGCGTCACGATCGAGGTACCCCAGCAGCGGCGAGATAACTGAGTCCGCAAAGCCGCTCGTCCATGAGGAAACAGTTGCGCCGGCGTGGTCCGAAAACACGCTAGGCACAGTGAGAGTGGGCCAAGCGGAGGGATCAAAGGGCGATCCTGGAAGTCTCCGAACGACCACGGCGCCCTCGCCATCATCAACCTCTAAAGCGCACGCACTCCAGTTACCGAAGTCGCTCACCCATCCCGCGTCTGTGTCTTCCCAAAAACCGACGAGTAACGATGGTTGGTGATCTGTCGCCCCTTCGACGCCAACCGAGGCCAACGCGTCGACGACGCTGAAGAGCCGCTGACGCTCGGCGCGAATCTCTCGCTCGAGCATCTCGGCATCCGGCATGAAAAGCACCGAGCGGAGCCCGGAGTTGTACTCCTTGCCAGCTGCGTCTATGTCGTCAAGTACTGCCGTCAGTGGATGTGGAATCGACGGCTTCGAGCCGTGCTGAGTCACGGTCCTAACGATGTGTTCCTCTCCAGCCAAAAAGCCGCCAGCACGTAGCTGGAGCTCGAGAAGAGGATCGTGAATGTCTGGCCCAAAGCCCGCGATGTCTTGTGTAGACCGCAAGTTGTCAGTGGCAACATCGAACCAGGTCCAGGAGTCAGGCGCTGTCCGCGTGTCAACGATGAAGCGTCGCCGCCCTAGGTTGAGTACTTCAATCTCATCGGTTGTACTGACTGTTCCGAGTGCTTCCGCGTAATGCGCCCGCGAATCCAAAAAGGTGATGATGTCTTCGGGCGTAGGTGCCGAAGTGTTCGCCAGCTTTAGCTTTAGTAATTTTGTCGCCATTCGATAGCGGGCGTGGCGCAGGCGGGGTCGTGGTAGGTCAAGCACTCGGTCGGGTTGCGCACGAGAGGTCACGTCGGTGATGGCAAGCACCGCGCGCTTTGCCTCATCTCTAGCCTCCCGATTGGGGAATTTAGCAGTGAAGCTGAACTGCTGGCCATCAACGGTCACCGTTGCTCCGAGAAATATCGGCTCGCCAGCACTTCCGAGGACGGAAGGATCCCGCAGCATCTCCGTCTCATCCTTATGGGTGACGAGGCTCGATTTGCCCAAAGTAATCATCGCTCCGTCGAAAGAACCGATCACGGGTCGAATAAACCCGTCGAAGGCTGCCGTTGCGAGACGGGGCCTTGGAGTGGCGTGGAAGCGCAGTTGAATCTCACCGAGCAGGGCTGCGTAGTCGGTGTTTTGTCGCACATTGCTGCGCGCGAGGCGGGTGCGACCCACCTCTCCCGTCTCAATCAGGCCTTTCGCTTCGAGTTGGGTCATGGTGGTCAGCGCGTCTATCACTTGCCCTGAACGCGCCTCGGCATGGCGCACCACCTGTCCGATCTCGGCGAAGGGAGCGAGTGTAGAAGCTGGCTCTATCACCTCGATCAGACCCCACAGCAGCGCGATGCCTTCGTCGGGCAGGGCGAGAAGGTCCTGAGTGAGGCTCCCCATAGCGGACATGTCGGCGGCTCTTACGAGAACCGCTGTTGCGGAGGGCACCCACAGCTCAAAATTGCTCCGACCGTCCACCCACGACGACACGTCGGCGAATGCCTTCCCAGCAACATGCTTGCGCGCTTTATCACCGATCCGTTCCCAAATGAAGGTGCGCCGCCGTTCGTGGAACCATGCTGAACCATCCGAGCGGCGGACGAAGATGCCGGACTCAAGCAACGAATCGGTCAAAATGGCCCATTCCAGAACATCGAATCTAAGGTATCGAAGAAGGAAATCGTCGCTCGGTGGGTCAACGAATGGGGCCAGCCGAGCCGCGATCGCTCGAAGATTCTCAGGGATGTTGTTCCAGGACTCGCGCATTAGCGCCTCAAAACCATTCGGAGCGGTGATTCCATCCAGGGATGCACCTGCGCCTGATAACTGGATGGCATCGGCAACGAAGAACGGGTACCCGTTTGAGAGCCGAACAATTGTGTCCCAGCGAGCCGGGGGCACATGACTGGCAATGAGCCACTCCTCGATAGCGGGAGGGGCGAGGGGAAGTAGCTCATGCGGCTCAGCGCCTCGCATCCTCACCTGCTGAATGATCTCGTCGCCCGCCGCATGATGAGGTGTAACACAAGCCACGATCCACACCGGGCCGACACAGGCGTCGACAAGTTCTGCCATAAGCCCGCGATCGGATGGGACGAGGCGCTCGGCGTTATCGAGTCGGAGCACAATTGGTCGATCCACAGCTTGGCTGAATTCTGCAGCTATATCGCACAATTCTTTCGCGCGATCAGGAACTCGGATCGACGCTAGTTGATCGTCAAAGCCTAAAATCCCCCCCTTGGAAACGTCACCAAGCACTTTTCGACCAATTTCGACGACTTCTTCGCCGAGCTTCGACTCGGCATAGGTAAGAACGCGTGCGAAGACTGCACGACCAATTTCACCGCCTGTGATCGTCTTCGCTCGATCCCCAACGGATTTCACGATGGTCCAAGCGGTGCGCGCGTCTGGCTCATCGGTCAGGTACTGCGACATGCAATCACTAATCGCGTCGGCGAGAGCTGTCTGCAATGAACCCTCGACCGACTTCAGAACGATTGGGCTTGATACCAGGGGTGAACCCGGCCAAGTTGTCAGACTCGAGAGAAAACTCGACTTCCCGATGCCGGAATCACCTACGACGAGCACGAACCCAGCAGGCGTTGCCATTATGGTGTCCCGCTCGCTCTCGCGACCATATAAGCAGATCTCACTCATGGCTTACATTGTCCCCCCAGGGCTCCAAAAGCTGTTTTAGGCACGCGAAGTTACCGCGCAATAGCCCGGGCGAGCAACATTATCGAGCGATCCACTACGTGCTGTATTTGATCTGAGGCGCAGGGTGGCGCCCCGAACTGGAGTGAGCCGTCACGTTCCCGGGCATACTAATAGGGGTGTCATCGCCGCCCGACGGGCGAGATGAACAAGATACCCTACAAGCGCCATATTTACGCGGGTCCGATGCGGAGCTTCCAAAAACAACGGGTGCCACAACCCCGAGATGTGCTACGAAAACCCGCTGTACATGGCTGAAGAAGCCGCCGCAACGGACCTGATCAGCGGGGGCAGGCTGCAGCTCGGCATCAGCCGGGGATCCCCCGAGCCTGCGCTCCGCGGCGCTGAATCGTTCGGCTACGTGCCCGGCGACGGACAGACCGACGCGGACATGGCCCGCCACCACACCGAGATCTTCCGTGCCGCCATCACCGGCCGCGGCATGGCGCCCGCGAACCCGCAGATGACCGGGCACACCGGTCTGCTGCCGATCGAGCCCCAGTCCCCCGGTCTCCGTGACCGGATCTGGTGGGGTTCAGGCACCCGGGCGACGGCAAAGTGGACCGGCGAACAGGGCATGAACCTGATGAGCTCCACCCTGCTCACCGAGGACACCGGCGTTCCATTCGACGAACTGCAGGCCGAGCAGATCCATGCCTATCACGAGGCGTGGAAGGCCGCCGGGCACCCCGGGCAGGGCAAGGTCTCCGTCAGCCGCAGCGTCATCCCGCTGGTCAGCGACCAGGACCGGCGCTACTTCGGTCTCCGCGCACAGGCAGATGCCAAGGACCAGGTGGGCCGCCTCGAAGGCGGGCTGGCTCGGTTCGGGCGCAGCTACGTCGGCGAGCCGGATGTCATCGCCAAGGAACTGGCCGACGACGCCGCCGTCCAGCTTGCTGACACCGTGCTGGTCACCGTGCCGAACCAGCTCGGCGTCGACTACAACGCGGCGCTGCTGGAGAACATCGTCAAGCTTGTGGCGCCCGACGCCGGCTGGAGGTAAACGACCGGTTCACTGGGAGACTCCAGTGAGGGCGGCGGCGATGACTGCGCCGGCGCCGTCTTGGATCTGACCGTTGAAGCGTACCGCGTTGATCCGTTCGAGCGGTTCGTCGAGGGGCACCGTGCGCGGTTCGCCGTCGCAGGTCAGCGCGGGGGGACCGATGACCTCCCAAGAGGACTCTGCGCGCACGAGCAGACCGAAGGTAGCTTCGCCGCCGCCGAAACAGACTGCGCGGATGCCGTCGACGCGTACCTCCGACGGGTAGTCCAGCGTTATGCCTTCCCCGTCCAACGGGACTTCATCGTCCTGCGTTGCGCGCAGAGTGCCAGCGCCGAGGAAGTCCCCACTCTTCCTAACAGTCTCGATGAAGGCGTCCGCCTGTGCCTGAGCGGCCCCCCAATCAGGTTCCGGCGGTGATGTGCAGGACGCCAGCCCGACCGCGAGCGTGGCAGGAATGACGAGCAGGTATCGGCGTCGGCGCATGGCAGGGAGCCTAACACTGGCACGGTCCAGGCCTTCGACGGCGAATGCGCGGCGTCCTACAAATCCACATAGCAGAAACTGCCCGTTTGAGCCTCCAAACGGGCAGTTTCTGCTATGTGGATGGGTGGGGAGGGAGGAGGGCAGGCTACTTCTTGCGCCCGAACACCAGCGACGCGAGCGCGGTAGCCGCAGTCACCGTGTAGACCGACGGCCAGGCACCAAGCTTCTTGGCCAGCGGATGGGAGAGTCCAAAGGCGGCCACGTAGGTGGTGGTGAGGGCGACGGCGGTGCCGGTGCCGGCGTCGCGCTTCCAGACCGCGAACGCAGCAGCCCCTGCTGCGGCGAGGACGGCTCCCCCGAGCTGGCGGTTTCCGGTGTCGCGGGCGGTCTTGTAGCCGCCGATCAGGCCGGCGGAAGTGATGAGCGGGGTCAGCAAAGATGCCACGGTTTTCTCCTTCGATTGGACTGCTCCCAGCCTAACCCCGCTCATCGAGAGGCCAGTTACGGCTCCTTAGCCCCTCAAAACAGCCGTAACTGGCCTCTCGGCCGTTGGGGGGAAGCGGGGACTGATTCAGTTCGGACCCCTACCTATCTGCGGCACGGCGGCGTTTACTGGAACCCTCCAAACCGCAACCACAAAGGAGTGGAGATGGCTGATTCTGCACTGGAGACCGGCGTCGAAACCTGGCTGGACGCCTTCAGCACTGCGCTGACCGGGAGGGACACCACGGCCGCCGCGGAACTGTTCGAACAAGACGGGCTCTGGCGGGATTTCGTGTCCTTCACCTGGAACCTGAAAACGTTGGAGGGCCGCCGGGAAATCTCGGACATGCTGGATACGGTCCTCGATGACGTCCAGCCCGCCAACTGGCAGCTCACCGAGCAGCCAACCGCGGCAGACGGCGTGACCGAGGCATGGATCAGCTTCGAAACGGCTGCCTCCCGGGGATGGGGCCATCTGCGCCTGCGGGACGGCAAGGCGTGGACGCTGCTAACCACCATGCAGGAGCTGAAGGGCTTCGAGGAGCAGAAGGGCACCAACCGTCCCAAGGGTGTGGAGCACACGGTGGAACGCGGCCGGAAATCCTGGCTCGAGCAGAAACAGGACCACCAGGACCGGCTGGGCTATGAGGACCAGCCGTACTGCGTAATCGTCGGCGGCGGTCAGGGCGGCATCGGACTGGCGGCTCGGCTGCGGCGGCTGAACGTTCCCACCATCGTGATCGAGCGGAATGAGAACGCCGGCGACTCCTGGCGCAAACGGTACAAGTCCCTCGCCCTGCATGACCCGGTCTGGTACGACCATCTTCCGTACCTGAAGTTCCCCGATGACTGGCCGGTTTTCGCACCCAAGGACAAGATCGGCGATTGGCTGGAGCACTACACCGCGCTCATGGAGCTGGGCTACTGGTCCGGCACCGAGTGCCTGGGCGCCCGGTACGACGACGACGCCGGCACCTGGGAACTGCGGGTCCGCCGCCGCGGCGAGGACGTGACACTCCGCCCGCAGCAGCTCGTCTTCGCCCTCGGAGTCTCCGGCTACCCCAACGTCCCCGAGTTCGAAGGGGCCAACGCGTTCCTCGGCGAGCAGTACCACTCCTCCAAGTACCCCGGCGGCGGCGACCAGACCGGCAAGAAGGCCCTGATCATCGGATCCAACAACTCGGCCCATGACATCGCGGCGGATCTCTGGGAACACGGTGCGGATGTGACCATGCTGCAGCGTTCCTCCACGCACATTGTCCGCAGCGACTCACTGATGGAATTCGCCCTTGGAGACCTGTATTCCGAACGTGCCCTGGCCGCCGGCACCACCACGGAGAAGGCGGACATGCTCTTCGCCTCGCTCCCCTACCGGATCCTGCCCGACGCCCAGATCCCCATCTACGAGAGAATCGCCGAACACGACGCCGGTTTCTATGACCAGCTCCGCGAGGCGGGGTTCAACCTGGACTTCGGTGAAGACGGTTCCGGCCTGTTCCTGAAATACCTCCGCCGCGGCTCCGGCTATTACATCGACGTAGGCGCCTCCCAGCTGATGATTGACGGACGGGTGAAGCTGAAGCAGGGCCAGGTTTCCAAGCTCACCGGCAACGGTGCGGTGCTCGACGACGGCACGGAGCTGGACGCGGACGTCATCATCTACGCCACCGGCTACGGGTCCATGAACAACTGGCTCGCGGACCTAATCTCACCGGAGGTGGCCGACCAGGTGGGCAAGTGCTGGGGCTACGGCTCCGGCACCACGAAGGACCCGGGTCCGTGGGAGGGCGAGCTGAGGAACATGTGGAAGCCGACCAACGTGGACAACCTCTGGATCCACGGCGGCAACCTGCACCAGAGCCGGCACTACTCGATCTTCCTGGCCCTCCAGCTCAAGGCGCGGATGGAAGGCCTGCCCACCCCGGTCTACGGGCTGCAGGAGGTGCACCACCGGCGGTAGACATCCCTGCGGTTTCGGGAAGGCATTGAACCCGGTCCGGGACGGGCCAAGAATGGGAGCAGACCCTCCCGAGTGCTTTCCCGTCCCGGTCCGGACGGCCGGGCTTGTCCCCAGGCGGTGGACCATGAACCCAGTTACAGCCTCAACAGCACCGGCCGTTCCTTGGCCGCAGCCCGATTCCAGTCTCTACCCCGCCCTGGCGGATGCCATCGCAGGCACGGTGACGCTGCCCGGAGACCCGGCCTATGACACCGGGCGCCGGGTCTGGAACGGAATGGTGGACGTGCAGCCGGCCGCCGTCATCCGGGCGCTCACCCCTGCCGACGTCGCACCCGTCCTCGCGTTCGCGCGCCGGACCGGGCAGCCGCTGGCAGTACGCGGCGGCGGGCACAACGTGGCAGGCAACGGAACCGTGGACGGCGGCATAGTGCTCGACGTCGGCGGGCTGCGCAGCGTGGAAGTCGATCCGATTGCGCAAACCGTGACGGCCGGCGGCGGCGCGACATTGGGCGACATCGACCTGGCGACGGAGCCGTTCGGGCTGGCCGTTCCGCTGGGCGTCGTGTCGCGCACCGGCGTCGCCGGCCTGGCCCTGGGCGGCGGCGTGGGGTGGCTGACCCGCTCGCACGGACTGAGCGTTGACAACATTCTGGGCGCCGACGTCGTGCTCGCGGACGGCACCGCCGTCCACGCCTCGGCCGGCGAGGAACCGGAACTTTTCTGGGGGCTGCGCGGCGGAGGCGGGAACTTCGGCGTCGTTACCTCGCTGACCTTCCAGGCCTGGCCGCTGCCGCAGGAGGTCTACAGCGGCAACCTCATCTACACAGCGGACCGCTTCGAGAACGCGCTGCATGCCTTCTCCGCGTGGAGCGCAGACGTTCCGGATGAACTCACCACTATCGTGTCCTTCCTGGTGCCGCCGCCGGAATGGGAGCAGGGAGATCAGCCGATCATGGCGGTCGGCTTCGCCTGGGCGGGAGAGGACCAGGAGGCGGCCGCCGCCGTGGTGGACCGGCTGCGGGATCTGGCCGTCCCGGATGCCGAACTGGTACAGCCGGTGCCGTGGCTGGACTGGCAGTCGGCCGTGGATGGCCTGTTTCCGCACGGCTCTCGCGCCTACTGGAAGAACACGTCCTTCAACGCGCTGGACGCCGGGCTCATCGATGTCCTGGCCCGGCGTGCACGGGAACAGTCCTGGCGCGGCACCGGGTTCGACCTGCACCACATGGGCGGCGCGTTCGGCAGGATCCCGGAGGAGGCGACGTCGTTCCCGGTCCGCGACGCGCGTTACTGGCTGAACGTCTACGGCTTCTGGACCGACCCGGCAAACGACGTGCACCACACCGCATTTGTCCGCGGAGTGGCAGCGGACGCGGAACCCTTCAGCGGCGGCGGCCAGTACGTGAACTTTATGGGCGCTGAGAATCCTGCCTCAGCCGCACCGGATGTGTACTCCGGCGAAAAGCTTGCCCGGCTCGCCGCGCTGAAACAGGCAGTCGATCCGGGCAACCTTTTCCGGCGCAACCACAACATCGCCCCGGGTGCCGCGTAAATGCGCGGCCGGCGGTGAGCTCAGCGCCAGTAGTTGTTGGCTGCCGCGATGGTGGCGAACTCGATGGCCACCACGTGCGAGGACGCGATCAGTTCTTCCGGGTCCGTCGTGTACACATCACGGCCCGCCTTAAGGACCTTCTCGTCCGGCTGGATGGCATAAATGCTGTGCAGCGCCAGTTCCAGGGCCAGTTTGCGGCCCTCCTCCGGCGAAGCGGTCAGAAGGGTGTTTCCCGGAATGAGTTCCATGCTGCACCTGGTTTCGTGTAGGTCGGTCAACAAACCCCTCTTCCACGATTCCAGCCGCGCCGGCATTTGGGAACGCCGGCGCGGAGATTCGCCCCGGCGCCTATGCCTCCGGGGTGCTGCCCCCGGCGGTACGGTAGCTCCACAGTTCGGCGCTGACACCCACCGGTTTGCGGCGTTCGGCGTCGGCTCCTTCGCCGTGTCCGTGTCCGTGCCCGAAGTTCTTTGACGCGACCCAGTCCTGGAAGGACTTCTCATCCCGCCAGCGGGTAAGGACCAGCCAGGTGTTCCGGCCGTCCGTTGGTTCCAGGAGCTCAAAGCCTTCGAACCCGTCCTGGTTGTCCACAGCGCCGGCACGTGCGGCAAAGCGGCGGGCCAGTTCGTCACCGGAGTCCGCGGGAACAGTGATCGCGTTGATTTTGATGATGGTCATGCCCCCATTATGGCTGCCGGTCCTGACCGCAAACCGGACTAGGCTTGGGCACCATGAGAACGGACTTCGATCCCGCCGAAATGGGCGGCCGCAGCTTCTACCGCCTGCTGACTTCCGTGGTGGTCCCGCGGCCTATTGCCTGGGTATCCACCGTGTCCCCTGACGGCGTGGAGAACCTGGCCCCGCATTCCTTCTTCACTATCGCCTCGGTCAACCCGCCGGTGGTCTCCTTCACCTCGGTGGGCGAGAAGGATTCGCTGCGCAACATCCGGGAAACGGGCGAGTTTGTCATCAGCCTGGCGCCGGAGGACATGTTCGAAGCCGTCAACGCCACCGGCACCGGTTTCGCTGCCGACGTCAGCGAGTTCGACGCCGCAGGGATCACCCGTGAGGCCAGCGCCACCGTGCGTCCACCCCGGGTTGCCGGTTCACCGGTGGCCCTGGAATGCCGGCTGCACGAGATCCATCCCGTGGGTGACTGCTTTGTGGTCTACGGCGAAATCACCCGGGCCGCCATCAGCACGGAAACGCTCGACGGCGACTCTCACCCGCGCATCGAGGCCCTGCGCCCGCTCTCCCGGCTGGGCCTCAACGAATGGGGAACCATCGGAGAGGTCCGGGAAATCACCCGGATTCCGGCTGGCGAATGGCCCGGCCACTACCGCAGGGCTTAGGGCCCTGCGGTAGTGGCCGGCGGGTGTCTTCCGGAGTGAGAAGGCTGACGTTCGGCCCTATGCCGGAACCCGTGCACGGTGCTCTGCGTTGGTAACTGGAGATTGTCCTGCCACCATCGGCGCGGTGCCGGCAGCCTGCGGCGCCCCGGATTGTTATATCCCCGATGAGGCCGCGCGCCCACAAATCAGTAGACTTATAGACGGTGTGCATCGCCGCCGCAAGAGCATCCGCCAGAAAACATCTGAAGCGCTTGATAAAAAGCGCAGGAGGAGCAACTGGGAATGACCGCCATACAAGGCGCAGGTACAGACGAAGACGCACAATCCAAAGCCGCCAAGGCTGAGGTCCCCGGGAAAGTAGACCGGGAACCTCCCGCTGACGACGTGCAGCCTGGAACAGGCATTGCCCGCTGGGTGTTCTGGCCGGCCGCCAGCATTATTGTGGTTTTCGCGCTCTTCGCCATCATCTTTCCGGGGACGGCAACCGAAATGTTCAATTCGGTGCAGAGCAACGTCATCCGCTGGTTCGGCTGGTACTACGTCGCCGCCATCGCCATTTTCGTGGTGTTCGCCCTGTGGATCGGATTAAGCCGGTACGGGGACATCAAGCTCGGCAAGGACGACGATGAGCCTGAGTTCTCCCTGCGGTCCTGGTTCTCCCTGCTGTTCGCCGCGGGCATGGGCATTGGCCTGGTGTTCTTCGGCGTTGCAGAACCGCTGAACCACTTCGCAGCCCCGCGTCCGGGAGTGGAGGGCACCCCGATCCAGCTGGCCCAGCAGGCGCTGACCCAGACCTATCTGCACTGGGGCCTGCATGCCTGGGCGATCTACGTCGTCGTCGGCGTCTCCATTGCCTATGCCGTGCACCGCCGTGGCCGGCCCATCTCCATCCGCTGGACCCTGGAGCCGCTGCTGGGCAAGCGCCGGGTCTCCGGAGGCTGGGGCAACCTGATCGACGTCGTTGCCCTCGTCGGAACGCTCTTCGGCGTGGCAACGTCGCTGGGCCTGGGCGTGCTGCAGATTTCGGCCGGGCTGGAAGAGGCCAACATCCTCCAGGCCACGCAGATGACGCAGGTGGGCCTGATCCTGGGCATCACCACCCTCACCATCGCCTCGCTTATCTCCGGCGTGGGCAAGGGCATGAAGTGGCTCTCCAATATCAACCTGGCGCTGGCCGGCCTGCTGTTGCTGTTCGTGCTGTTCGCCGGCCCCACCCTGTTCCTGCTGCGCGAATTCGTGCAGTCGATCGGCAACTACCTCCAGAACGTCATTGGCCTGACCTTCAATACGCTGGCATTCTCCGGCGCGGAAGGTGAGGCCTGGCAGGCCGCCTGGACCACCTTCTACTGGGGCTGGTGGATTTCCTGGGCACCGTTCGTGGGCATCTTTATTGCCCGTGTGTCCAAGGGACGCACAGTCAGGCAGTTCGTTGCCGGCGTCCTGCTGGTTCCCAGCATCGTCGGGTTCCTGTGGTTCTCCGTCCTGGGCGGCACGGCTATTTACCGTGAACTGTTCGGTGACGGCGGCCTGGTGGGCGCCGACGGCACGGTAGACACGGAAGGCTCGCTCTTTGGCATGCTGGGGGGCCTGCCCGGCGGCACGGCGCTGACGATCGGCGCGATCGTGCTGATCGCGATCTTCTTCATCACTTCCGCCGACTCCGGCGCCCTGGTCACGGGCATGCTCTCCACCGGCGGCGACGTGGAACCGAAGAACTGGATCCGGATCTTCTGGGCCCTGTCCGCGGCCGCAGTTGCGATTGCGCTGCTGCTCGCCAACGGCCTGGAAGCCATCCAGACAGCAGCCATCCTCACGGCTGTTCCGTTCAGCGTGGTGATCCTGCTGATGTGCGTTGCCACCGCCAAGGCCTTCCATCAGGAACACGAGACCCTGATGCGGGCACAGCGGAAGATTGCGCGTGACGAGCTGACCGCCCACGTGACGGAGCAGGTCCAGGACAGCATGCAGGAGCAGTACGAGGACCAGATGGCTGACCAGGTGGATGCAGCAGTGAAGAAGCAGTGGCGGCGGACTGCCGGGGCCCACAAGGCCCCCAAACCCTGACATTCCCCTGCAGCTTCCCGCATAAAACGGAAGAGGCCCCGCACCGGACGGTGCAGGGCCTCTTCCGTTTTAAGCGGCAAAAGCCGGGATTACCCGTACTAGTCCAGCAGCTCCCGCAGGACCGGGTAGGAGGACTGTGCACCCTCCCGCGTAGCAGCAAGCGCACCGGCACGGGCAGCGAACCGGGCCGCGTCGGCAAGGCTATCCCCCGCAGCCAGCCGCGCCGCGGTGGCGGCCGTGAAGGCATCCCCGCAGCCTGTGGTGTCCACAGCGCTCACCTTCGTTGGTGCAACAGCCACCACGCGCCCCTCGCCGGAGGCAGTTCCATCAAGTACGACGGCGCCGTCCCCGCCGAGGGTGATGATGGTCCGGCGCACGCCCAGCGCGTCCAGGGCAGCGAGAACCGCTTCCCAGTCCGCAGCAGGGTCGGCCAGTCCCGTTACCAGGGCGGCCTCGTGCGCGTTCAGCAGCAGCACATCCGTCAGCTCCAGCAGCTCCGCCGGGACCTCGCGGTAAGGCGAAAGGTTCAGCAGCACCTGGGCGCCGGCGTCGTGCCCTGCCCGCGCCGCAGCGGTAACCGCTTCGAGCGGAACCTCCAGGCTCAGCGTGAGCACGGCAGCGCCGTCGAACAGGTCCGCCGGCAGCTCGGTTCCGGTCACCGTTCCGTTGGCTCCGGGGGACACAATGATCGTGTTTTCACCGGAGGCGTCCACAACGATCATGGCCGTGCCCGTGGCGGTGCCGGCGCGGCGCAGCACGCGGGACGCGTCCACGCCGGCACCGGCCGCCGCCTCAAGCAGCAGGTCCCCGTTACCATCGGCGCCCACGGCGCCGAACAGGCGCACGTCCGCGCCGAGGATCGCCGCGGCGGCGGCCTGGTTGGCGCTCTTGCCGCCGGGGACGATCACCAGCTCAGATCCGTTGAGGGTCTCCCCCGGGGAGGGGAAACGCTCAGTGCGCACGGTCAGGTCCGCGTTGAGCGACCCTACAACTACGACTTTTCCTGCAGGCATGCGGGATTCTCCTTGGGAACGGTCTGGCGTCAGCGGTCAGCCGGTGCGTCGGCTGACACTTCGGCGGCGACCGGCTTGGGGATAAGGAAGGACGCGGCGAGGGCCAGCACCAGGATGACCAGACCGGCAACAATACCGCCGTAGTAGCCTCCGGCACCGCCGTCGGCCGGCGTGGTGGCCGTCTTGACTGCGTAGATCACGGCGAAGCTCAGGCCGGCACCCAGGTTGAACGCGCCGGCGTTGAGGCCGGGCAGGAAGCCCGGGTTCTCCTTGGGCGAGAGCACAATCCCGAGGCCGTTGAGCATGATGTTGCCAATGCCGGCGTACGTGACGCCGATCAGCAGGGACACACCCAGCAGGCCCAGCTTCGAATCGCTGCCAACCACCAGGAGCACCAGTGTCAGGCCGATGACGGAACCGATCATGCCGATGCGCAGCACCTTGCCGTAACCCCAGGTTGCGGCAAGGCGGCCGGCGATGGGGCCCACGATCAGGCCCGCGAGGGCGTACGGCGTGAGGGTCCACCAGGCGGATTCCTCGGCACCCATGCCGAAGCCGATGACGCCGTCCTGCGCCAGTGCGGGGATGATGCCGTTCATGACGGCGAAGACGCCGGTCATGGTCAGCAGCGTGGTCAGCAGCAGGGCCCAGGTGGAGCGCTGCTTCAGGTGGTAGGTGGCGACCAGCGGCTGTTCGGTGCGGTTCTCCACCTTCCAGAAAACGGCGAACGCGACAACAGCAACGACAATCAGGCCAATTACCAGCGGCCAGTTGGCGTCCGCCAGCTTGCCGGCCTCGTTGAAGGCGGTCAGCAGGGTGCCCACCGATATGACCAGCGGCACGACGCCGACCCAGTCCATCTTTTCCTTCTTCTCGGCCGTGGATTCAGGTGCCAGGAAAAGCAGCAGCGCGGTGGCGACGGCGCCAACGGCGGCCATGGCCCAGAAGACCGAGGCGAAGCCGTGGTTCTGCGC
This sequence comes from Arthrobacter gandavensis, assembly GCF_039528575.1. NCBI lineage: Bacteria > Bacillati > Actinomycetota > Actinomycetes > Micrococcales > Micrococcaceae > Arthrobacter > Arthrobacter gandavensis. The sequence continues at coordinate 524,729 of NZ_BAAALV010000002.1, read as the reverse complement.
CAGGTAGCCTCCGGCGATGGCGTCAACGCCGGCAATGCCGCCGTTGACGGCGGTGATGACGCCCATCAGCGTGCCGTAGAGCTTCGCGTCGCGGATTTCAACGCGCAGCATGATCAGCGTCAGCGGGACCACGGGTCCGGAGACGCCCTGGATCAGGCGGGCGATGAAGAGGACCTCGATGCTCGGGGCAAGGGCAGCCACGACGGAACCGATGGTCAGGACCACCAGCATTCCGGCAAGGACCTTCTTGCGGCCGATGATGTCACCCAGCCGGGGCAGGAACAGGGAGAACAGTGCTGCGGCGGTGAAGAACGCCGTCTGCGTCAGGCCCACGGCAGCAGAAGTGGTGTTCAGTTCCTCTTCGATGGTGACCAGGGCCGGGGAGAGCATGGAAGCGTTGAGCTGGAACGCCACGCAGGCGGCCAGCAGTGCTGCCATGAGGGCACCTACATTGACGCGGCGCTGGGTAGTCTCGCTCACAGGTCCACCTCACCGATGCGCTCGAGGGCGTCCACGACCAGGCCCCAGAACTTGTCCTGGTCCAGTTCCATGGCGACGGAGGTGTTGCAGTCCGCCGGAGCCGGGGCCCGGAAGTCAGCCACGGTCATGCCGAGGGTGAGCGTGCCGGTCAGCTCCACGTCCAGCGGTACGCGCTGGGTGGTCATCACGGACGGGTCGATCACGTAGGCGACGGCACAGGGGTCGTGCACCGGCGGGAAGTCGAAGCCCTGGGCGTCCTTGTAGGTGTGCCCGAAGAATTCGAGCAGTTCACCAACGAACTTGGCGGGCTTGGTGCCAACCGCGGCGATGCGCTCGGCTACCTCGTCCGTTGCCAGAGCCTGGTGGGTCAGGTCCAGGCCCACCATGGTCAGCGGCCACTTCTCGTTGAAGACGATGTGGGCAGCTTCGGGATCAATCTTGATGTTGAACTCGGCCACTGCGGACCAGTTGCCCACGTGGTAGCCGCCGCCCATCAGCACGACTTCCTTCACCCGCTCAGCCAGGCGCGGTTCCTTGCGCACGGCCATGGCGATGTTGGTCAGCCCGCCGGTGGGAACCAGCGTGACGGTGCCGGGCTCGTGGGACATCACGGTGTCGATGATGAGGTCCACAGCATGGCGGGAATCCAGTTCGACGGTCGGCTCGGGCAGCTCGGGGCCGTCCATGCCGGAATCGCCGTGGATGTCCGGAGCGTTTTCGATGGTGCGTACCAGTGGCCGGTCGCAGCCTGCGGCGAACGGAACACCTGTGATATTTGCGACACGCGCAATCGCCAGCGCGTTACGGGTTACCTTCTCCAGGGTCTGGTTTCCGACGACGGTGGTAACCGCCAAGAGCTCGATCTCCGGGCTGCCGTGTGCCAGCAGCAGGGCGACCGCATCATCGTGGCCGGGATCGCAGTCCAGGATGATTTTGTGGGGCATTGCTTCTCCGCTTCGTTGAGGTTCCAGACGCCAGGGACCGGAATCCCGGCGTCGCAGTGCCCTTCTCTGACACACCCGTTGCGCACCGCAGGGGGACGTAAACGGATATGCAGGAGTGTCTTGGCGGCTGCCGGGCCGGCTCTCTGGGAGGGGGTCCGGTCAGCGCCTAAGGCCCGTGCTGGGCGGGCACCCTGTTAAGGGTATCGGCGCCGGGAGGCAAGATTCGCCGTCGTCCGGAACCGGGCCCGAACGGCCGCCGAGCTGATTTGGCGCACCGCAGGCGGGTGCTTATCCTTGGCCCCGCCTCGTCCCATCCGGCGCAAGGGTGGCGAATCCCACGGCACGGGATTGCCGGATTTGCTACCTTAGGGTCAGGGCCGTGACACTCCGGCCCCCGGACGACGGTTCAGTACCCGGCACGCGACAAGACTGGCCAAAGGAGCTAGCCATGTCATGGGTTGTCCTCATTGCCTCCGGAATGCTTGAAGCCGTGTGGGCTACAGCGCTGGGGAAGTCGAACAATTTCAAGAAACCCCTTCCCACCCTCGTGTTTGCCGTAGCGCTCGCTGCCAGTATGGCGGGCCTGGCCTGGGCGATGCTCAGCATCCCGGTGGGCACGGCCTATGCCGTGTGGGTGGGCATCGGCGCCGTGCTGACGGCCGGCTACGCCATGGTGTTCGGTGGGGAAAAAGCCACCGTGATCAAGGTGGTGCTGCTGATGGGAATCGTCGGCTGCGTCATCGGCCTGAAGCTGGTGGCATAACCATGGCTTGGATCATCCTGCTTCTCAGCGCTGTCCTTGAAGCTGTCTGGGCCACTGCCCTGGAGGCTTCCAACGGCTTTACCGTCCTGGCGCCGTCGATCATCTTTGCCGTGGCCGCGGCCCTGTCCATGGCCGGCTTGGGCTACGCCATGAAACACATTCCGATCAGCACCGCCTATGCCGTGTGGACCGGGCTGGGCGCCGTGCTCACGGTGGCCTGGGCCATGTTCACCGGCACCGAGGAACCCGGCGTGCTGAAGGTGCTGTTCCTGGCCGGGATTATCGGCTGCGTGATCGGGCTGAAGTTCGTGGATAAGCCCGCACCTGCTTCCGAACCGTCCGAGGGCTCACACTCCTAATCCGGGATTGGGAGCCCGTCCCGGCCCCGAAAGGCACCGCTAGATCCTCGCGGCCTCGGGCAGGCTGGTGCCGGTCTCCACGAACCGCTGGTGGAAGGCCAGCGACTCATCGAGCAGGTGCGGGGTGTGCTTGCCCACCGAGTCGCGGCTGGCCCGGTCGAAGTAGTCCTGCAGCAGGGGCTGGAAGTCCGGATGGGCGCACTTCTCGATGATCGTCCGCGCGCGCTGCTTGGGCGAGAGTCCGCGCAGGTCCGCCAGGCCCCGTTCGGTGATGATGAGCATGGTGTCGTGCTCGGTGTGGTCCACGTGGGACGCCATCGGCACAATTCCGGAGATCTTTCCGCCCTTGGCCGTGCTGGGTGACATAAACGCGGAGAGGAAACCGTTGCGGGCAAAGTCCCCGGAGCCGCCGATGCCGTTCATCATGGCCGTACCGCCCACGTGGGTGGAGTTCACGTTGCCGTAGATATCCGCTTCGATCATGCCGTTCATGGCGATGCAGCCCAGCCGGCGGATCAGCTCGGGATGGTTTGAGATCTCCTGGGTCCGCAGGATGATGCGCTTGCGGTAGAACTCGATGTTGGAGTTGAACTCCTCGATGCCTGCCGGGCTCAGCGAGAAGGAGGTAGCCGACGCCACCCGGATCACGCCGTCGCGGATCAGCTCCAGCATCCCGTCCTGGATCACCTCGGTGTACGCGGTGAGCCCGGTGTAACCCGCAGTGGAGAGGCCGGCCAGCACGGCATTGGCAATGTTGCCGACGCCGGACTGCAGCGGCAACAGCTTGTCCGTCAGGCGTCCGGCCTTGATTTCGGATTCGAAGAAGTCCAGCAGGTGCCCGGCGATCATCTGCGAGGTTTCATCCGGTGCCGCGAACGGCGTCATCCGGTCCGGGGCGTCGGTCTCGACGACGGCGACGACCTTCTCCGGGTCCAGCCGCAGGTAGGGCTCACCGATCCGGTCGTCCGGGTTGACCAGCATGATCGGCTTGCGGTGCGGGGGCAGTGCGGTGCCGTAGTAGACGTCGTGCATGCCGTCCATCGCGGCGGGCTGCTGCCGGTTCACCTCGAGGATGATCTTGTCTGCCTGCTCGATCCAGGTCTTGTTGTTGCCCACCGAGGAGGACGGGATGAGGCTGCCGTCTTCGTTGATGCCCACTACCTCGATGACGGCCAGGTCGATGTGGCCGTAGAACCCGAACCAGGCGTACTGGGCCACGTGCCCAAGGTGGATGTCGATGTACTCGAGTTCGCCGTCATTGATCCGCTTCCGCAGCGTGGGGTCCGACTGGTACGGCAGGCGCAGCTCCATGCCGCGGGCCTTGGCCAGCACGCCGTCGAGCTCCGGGGCGGTGGAGGCACCGGTGAGCACCTTGATCTGGAAATCCTCGCCGCGCGTGTGCGCCTGTTCGATCTGTTCGGCGAGCGCCTGCGGAACGGCCTTGGGGTAGCCGGCGCCCGTGAAGCCGCTCATCGCAACCGTCATTCCCGGCTTGATCATCGCTGCTGCCTGCTCCGCAGACATAACGAGTTCGGAGAGTCCGGGATGGGAAATACGGTCGCGCATAACTGGCCTTTCAGAGAACGAATCAAACAACCCTATCCGCAGCTGAGCCGCAGCTCACATTCGGCGGACCCGGCCGCTGGCTCTGAGGGAGCGGAAATCGCACTCTGACGTGGCCTTATATAGGAGGCCCTGCGAAAAGACCAGACTGCAGGCACTTCGATTGACACATCCATCCGGCCCGGTTTCACTGCTTGGACCGCACCCCGCGCTATCTGAGGAGAGACCCCCATGAGGATCCCGAAAACCGCTGCCGCACTCTCGATTGCGGTCCTGCTTGCAGCCGGCACCGCAGTTCCCGCCGCCGCCGTCGGCGAAGGGCCGAACTACAACGGCAACGAGACCATCAATACCTCGATCCTGCGCACCTATGACGAGATGGTGGCGGAGCTGAAGAAACAGGACGCCAAGCAGCCGGCAATGGAGCTGGAAGTGATCGGGCAGTCAGTGAAGGGCCGTGACCTCTACCTCGCGAAGTACATCAGCGATCCGTCCAACCCCACCATCCTGTACCTGACCCAGCAGCACGGCAACGAGCAGCTCACCACCGAAGGTGCCCTGGAATTCGTGAAGCACCTGGGCACCGGCAAGACCAAGGGCGTGCTGGACGGCGTCAACATCCTGATCGTGCCGATGCTCAACCCGGACGGGGCGATGGGCGACGTCGACTTCCCGCTGGACGGCTACATCGCCAGCGGCCGCACCCTCACCCGTGCCAACGCCACCGGCACGGATCTGAACCGGGACCACGTAGCGAAGATCCAGCCCGAGACCCAGGCACTGCACAACAACGTGATGCGCGCCTACAACATCGACTACATGATCGACCTGCACCATCAGGGCACGCAGAGCGAGCGGGACGGCGAGCTGGTTTCGGGTTCCATCCTCTACCCCACGACGCCGAATGCCTCTCCCGAGGTGGTGGAGGGTTCCAAGCAGCTCGGCGCGGTGGTCTTCAACGCGATCGATCCGACCGGCTGGGGTCACCTGGGCCGTTATGTGGGCGGTTCCGCCGAGACCATCAGCCGAAACGGGATCGCGGTTGAATACGGCATCTCCACCCTGCTGTTCGAGATGCGCGGCATGTCGGACAACACCAACCCCTCCGCCGTCCTGGGCCAGAAGAGCAACGGCTACCTGATCAAGCAGACCGTCACCACGCTGGACGCCACCGCCCGGGCCATCGCCGACGGCTCGATCGAAAGCACCGACACCTCCATCTGGGACACCCTGGCCGAGCAGACCACCCGTCCCAGCGAGTAACGGCTCAAACCCCGCGTCAAAGGCGCTTCAAAGGTAAAGGCGCAGTCCCCGGACGGGCTGCGCCTTTACCGTGCGCGCGGGGAACCGCTTGGCCGGGATCGGCTGCGAAAAAGCCGCAGGGGGTTCCGGGCGGGGCGTACGCGGCAGATACTTCCATGCAGCACCACCGTCCATGATGTCCAAGGAGCCAATATGACCGCGGCCAACAAGGAAAGATCCGTCTTCCGGCGCAAGCCAATCGAGCTCACCGAAGACGAGGTCTCCGGTTCCAAACTGTTCAAGGGCCTGGGCCTGTGGCAACTCACGGCCATCGGCGTCGGCGGCATCATCGGCATCGGTATTTTCACGCTGGCCGGGCTGGTGGCAAACGGGGGGCCCGACGCCGAGGGCGTGGGTCCGGCGGTCCTGATCTCCTTCCTGATCGCTGGCCTCGCGAGCGCCGCGGCAGCGCTCTCCTATGCTGAATTCGCCGGAATGGTGCCGCGCGCCGGGTCCGCCTACACCTACGGGTACGTGGCCCTGGGGGAGATCATCGGCTGGTTTATCGGCTGGGACCTGCTGCTGGAGTACACGGCGATCGTCGCCGTCGTCGCCATTGGCATCTCCGGCTATTTCACCGAGTTCATGGCCGGCATAGGGCTGGACGTGCCGGTGTGGATGCAGGGCACCGGCGACGTCGTGGAAGGCGGGCTGGTCAACCTGCCGGCCTTGGTGGTCTGCGTGTTCATCACGTTCATCCTCAGCCGCGGCACCAAGACCTTCGGCCGCTTTGAACTGGTGGCCGTGGGCCTGAAGGTCCTGCTGATCCTGTTCATCATTGGGCTGGGCATCTTCTTCATCAACACCTCCAACTACACCCCGTTCCTGCCCAACGGTTTCGGCGCAGTGTTCACGGGTGCCGCCACGGTGTTCTTCGCGGTGTTCGGTTATGACGCCATGAGCACCGCCGCGGAGGAAGCCAAGGACGGCAAGAAGCACATGCCCAAGGCCATCCTGCTCTCGCTGGGCGTAGCGATGGTGCTCTACATCCTGGCAACCCTGGTCCTCACCGGGATGCAGAACTACACCGAGATCAGCCCGACGGCGGGATTCGCCTCCGCGTTCCAGAACGTGGGCCTGCCGGTCATCGCCACCGTGATCTCAGCGTTCGCCGTCCTGTCCATCCTGACCGTAATGCTCACCTTCCTGCTCGGTGTCACCCGCGTCTGGTTCTCGATGAGCCGGGACGGACTGCTTCCCCGCTGGTTCTCGGCTACGGACTCCAACGGAACCCCGCAGCGCGTGACCTGGATCGCCGGCGGAGTCTCAGCGCTGCTGGCCGGGTTCTTCCCGATCCGGGCCGTGGCCGACCTGACCAACATCGGCATCCTGGCAGCGTTCGTGGTGGTCTGCATCGCCGTGATTGTGCTGCGGCGGACCCAGCCGGATGCACCGCGGGAGTTCCGGCTGCCGCTGATGCCGTGGATCCCGGCCTTCGGCGTCCTGGCCTCGGCGTTCCTCATCTCGCAGCTGCATTGGGAAACCTGGCTGCGTTTCGCCGTCTGGCTGGTCATCGGGATGGCCGTGTACTGGTTCTACAGCCGGAAACACTCGCTGCTGAACCCGGACAGTCCACGGCATACGGATTCCGGCGGAACCGGGCCGTCGCCGTCCACCTCGCCGGAACCGGGCACCGCGGGATAGCTGCCGGTGCCGTGAGCCGCGGCGAAGCTGCGGAGGCTGGCTAGGCCTGATCCGTTGCCGTGCGCGGGCTGCGAGGAACGGATCGGGACGACCGCCGGCCCACACGGCGATACGCCAGGCCCACCAGCACGCACACCAGGTAGGACGTTCCAATGAAGATCCAGCCGTCCAGGAAACCGTCGGAGAACTCAAGGAGCAGGCCCATCGCCAGCGGCCCGGAGGCGAACCCGGCGTACATGCCCAGGGAAACAGCACCCGACGCCGCCCCCACGCGTTCCTTCGGCACCTCGCGCAGCACTCCGGCCATCACCACAACGTTCACGCCGAGGACGGACGCACCGTGGAACAGCACACCGGCCCAGAGCAGTGCCGGGTTCCCGGTCTCTCCGGCGGCAAGCAGGAGCCCGGCCCCGCAGATCGCCCCGGCGGCCAGGATCAGCAGCAGCGTGGAGGCACGGACACCTTCGGCCATGCGCCGGCCCCACAGCACCCGGGAGGCTACCCCAACAACGCCGGCAGCAGCGGCTGTTGCGCCGGCGAGCAGCAGCGGGAATCCAAGTTCCCGCTGGGCGAAGAGCGGCAGGTAGACGTTGGTGGCCTGCATGCCGGCACCGGAGAAGAGTGCAAAGGCGGCCAGGAGCCAAACGGCAGCCGGGAACCGGCGTTCGGCAGGGGGACGTTTCAGCCCTGTACCGGACTTGCGGCGGGGCTCTGCGGGCAGCCGCTGCCAGGCGTAGGCCAGCAGCAGGCCCAGCACCAGCGCCGCTCCGACGGCGGCTCCCCGCCAGCCAGCGAGCAGGGCTGCGGCCGGGAAGAACAGGCTTGAGAACAGCTGGCTGGCCTGCACCCCGGATTGCTTGATGCCCATCCATCCCGGCCGTTTGTCCGGCTGGACCGCGTGGATAATGATCCGGTTAGTGGTGGGATTGGAGATGGCCTGGGCAGGCCCGGAGAGCAGGACGGCGGCGAGCAGCCACAGGTAGTTCCCGGACACTGCCATCAGCACCAGGGCCAGGGCCGTTCCGCCGAAGATGATCAGCATCTGGGAGCGGGAGCTGATGTGATCGCTCAACCGCCCCAGGGACATCGAGGACAGCGCCGCGCTGGCGAAACAGGTGGCCGCGAGCAGGCCGAACTGGGATTCGCTGATGCCCAGGTCATCCATGATCAGCGTGCTGGCAGCGGAGATGCCGTAGTTCATGACCGGCCCGGCTCCCATGGCGCAGACCAGCACGAACAGCAAACCGGGGCCGGGGGTGGAACGCAAGATATTCCTCTCGTGGGACGACACAGACCATTGTTGCCTGTGTATGCCAGAGTTACAGACCAAAAGAGACTAATATCAGCGGTAGGGTCCGCCGGTCTTGGGCTCTTGTAGCTGGGGGAGAACCAAATGGGCAGTGAGTCTCAGGCAAGCGCGCCTTCGGCACGCCGTCGCTCCGTTATGCTTTTCCGGCGCGCCCGGACTGTCCTGGGCGCCCTCGTGCTCTTCTGGCTGTGGCTGCTCCTGGGCAGTGCCGGTTTTGTTGCGTCCCTGTTCGACCGGCCGTTCTACGCCATGCTTGCGCTCTACGCGCTGGGCACCCTCACTCTGATCTCCCTGCTGATCGCGCCCGTTGCCCTTGCCTACCTGCTGATGAACAGGCCGGGTAGATCGACCCGGCAGCAGGCTCCTGCCGCGACGGCGCAGCGTTCAGTGCAGCCGCAGCGTTCGGTGCGCGCCGACCTGGCTCCCGTAATCCGGATGATTCCGCGGAAGGTCAAGGACAGCAGCGCTTCCCTGGGCAACCGCGCCGCCGCGAAATGGCGGGACCTGGCTTCCTAGCCTGCCCGGTCCGCGCGGAACACTCCTGCGGGCCCATTGTCAGTGCCGTCGGCAAGAGTTGGCACATGACCGTTACCGCGCATCCCGTCCCGCTCCGCAGCCCCTCAGCCGCCCGCCCCCCGGTTTCGCACGCCCCGTACCGGCAGGAGCCGTACGTGCGCTGCCGCTTCGGTTCCCTGGCGGTGGACGGCAAAGCCGTAGCCTGGACGCGCAGCGAGGTGCTGGTGCACTGGATGGACGACGACGGCCAGGCCCACAACCGCTGGGTGCCGGCAGCCGCCGTCGTGCGTATTGCGCGGGACGACTCAGCCTGGCGGGATCCCTATGACGACTTCGACTTCTACTATCCGTCCGTGCAGGCCCCCAGCGCTCCTTCGCGTTGACACCGCGCTGCCGGCCGGAGCTCAGTTGATGGAGAAGCGTGTGCAGAGCACCTTCCAGACGGGTGGGAGCGGTCAGCGGGATGGACTTTCATGACCTTATAGAGGCGGCCGGTTCCCTGGTGGACCTCGCCGGAGTTGCCGCGATAGTGGCCGGTGCCGTCGTTGCTACAGTGCTGGCTGCCCGGGGACTGCTGCGCCGCCGCGAAAAGGTCTATGAGGTTTACCGGCAGCAGCTGGGCAGGGCCATCCTGCTGGGCCTGGAGCTGCTGGTGGCGGCGGACATCATCCGCACGGTCGCGGTAACCCCCACGTTCGAGTCGCTCGGCGTGCTGGCAGTCATTGTGCTGATCCGGACCTTCCTGAGCTATTCACTGCAGCTGGAAGTAACCGGCAGGCTGCCGTGGCAGCGGCAGCCCGGCCCCGTGGAGCCAGCCGGCCCGAAGCAGCCGCTATAGGTGTGCTGCGGTCTGGTGTCCAGCAGGCTCGGGCCGCGTGCGGACGGCGGATACCAGCACCGCCACGGTCACCATGAGGGTGGCAATGCCGAAAGGATTGGCCAGGGCTGCCGAGTATCCCAGAACCTCCGGTCCGGCCAGGGCGGAGAAAACCGACCCCGCCTGGGGCGTGCCGAAATCCGGAACGAAAAACCCGAAGCAACCGGCCAGCACATAGTTCGCCAGCAGCAGCAACGAGGTTTTCAGGGGCGCTCCGAACGGGCGGCGTGCCGCAGCAGCGGCAGTAATCTTCACTGCCGCCGCAAGCATCAGCACGGCCAGCAGCGGTCCTGCCGTCAGCGCGAAAATGGAAACCAGGCGCCCGTCGACGCCAAAAAGCATCCGCCCCGCAGTGATCCACAGCGGTATCACCAGGGCCATCGGAAGGCTTGCGCCAGCCAGGACGGCGGTGAAGGTTCGGAACACAGCGGAGGACGGACTGTCAGGCATGCTTCAACACTAATCTCCGCGGCTCCCGTCCCCGGAACCACGGGATGAGGCCGCCACCTCCAAAAGTCATCTTTAGGGATGATGGCCCGGACCCCTGCCGGGCCATAGGCTGGTTCAGCACTGGCCGAACAGCTCTTCCGGCACTCAGTGACCCCCCGCGCTTCCTGCTCTACTTCCTATTGACCTGCCTGAAAGTGCCCCAAGACCATGTCCGTCGATTACCTCATGTGGATACCTGCCGCGGCCCTGCTGGCACTGCTTGTCCTTACCTTGACGGCCGGTGCCCTGATCAGCCTGTTCCGGACCGGGGAAACCGCAGGAGGAAAGCGGGTGTTCTGGTTTGCGGTGGTGCTTCTGCTTCCCGTTGCCGGGGCAATAGCGTGGCTTGCCGTACTCCAGCACAGCACCCGTGCAGCGGCCGCCGGAGAGTCCGGAACCGAACCCCTGGCATAGGACCCGCCGGGATGCCCTGAGACCTGGGTTACCAGTTCCAGGGTTGTTGAGCACACCTGCCGGAAACTGTTAGGCACTCCGAACTCCCGGTGTTACCTTGGCCTTATGCTCCGCAAGGCAGCCCCCACGGACCCTGCGCCCCGGACCTCCCGGCCCAAGGCGGGCACGCGCCTGCCCTGGCTCCTTGGCCCTGCACTCGTAGCCGGGGTGGCCTACCTGGACCCAGGCAACGTGGCCAGCAACATGACCGCCGGCGCCCGCTTCGGTTACCTGCTGGTGTGGGTAGTGGTCGCCGGAAACGTGATGGCCTGGCTGGTTCAGTACCTTTCCGCGAAGCTGGGCCTGGCCACCGGACGCAGCCTGCCGGAGCTGCTTGGCGCACGGGTACGTTCCACCGCCGGCCGGAGGCTCTACTGGCTGCAGGCGGAGCTGGTGGCCATGGCCACCGACGTCGCAGAGGTGATTGGCGGCGCCGTCGCCCTTTGGCTGCTCTTTGACCTTCCGCTGCTGCTTGGCGGCGTGATTACCGGCGGTGTGTCCATGGCCGTACTGGCTGTCCAGGGCAGCGGACGGCACCGCAGTTTCGAATACGTGATTGTTTCAATGATGGCGATCATCGCTATCGGGTTCACCGCCGGCGTCTTTGTGGCTCCCCCGGATCCCGGCGCCGTGGCGGAAGGATTGGTACCGCGGTTTGACGGTCCCGATTCGGTGCTGCTCGCAGCGTCGATTCTGGGGGCGACCGTCATGCCGCACGCGATCTACGCACACTCCGCGCTGACCCGGGACCGGTTCCCCCAGCGCACCGCCGGCCTGACAACCTCCACGCTGATCCGGGCCACGCGCTGGGACGTAACCATTGCCCTCGCGGTGGCTGGCACCGTCAACCTCGCCATCCTGCTGCTCGCCGCGACGTCCCTGCAGGGCGTGGACGGCACAGACACCCTGGAAGGTGCCCATGCCGCAATCGGCGGCGCACTGGGCAGCGGCGTCGCGCTCCTTTTCGCCCTTGGACTGCTGGCGTCCGGCCTGGCCTCGACGTCGGTGGGCGCCTACGCCGGTGCGGAGATCATGCAGGGACTGCTCAAGGTGCGCATCCCCATGCTGCTGCGGCGGCTGGTCACGCTGCTTCCGGCACTGGCCATCCTGGCGGCTGGCGTGGACCCTACCTGGGCGCTGGTGCTGAGCCAGGTGGTGCTTTCCTTCGGCATTCCGTTCGCCCTGGTGCCGCTGCTGTGGCTGACCACGCGGGGGGACCTGATGGGTGAACACCGCAACCGGTGGTGGACCACCGCCCTGGGCGTCCTGGTGGCCGGCCTGCTGATCACGCTGAACGTGGTGCTGCTGTACCTGACGTTTACTGGTTCCGGATAGGCTGCGGCCCAGTAAGTGCCCCGGAGCGGCCTGCGCGGTCAATCGTCCAGGGCGCCTTCCACCAGGGCGGTCGCGATGGCATCGGCGTCCTGCACGGCGGCCAGGTACCGCTCTGCGTCCAGCGCAGCCGAGCATCCCGTACCGGCCGCTGTGATGGCCTGCCGGTAGCGGTGATCCACGGCGTCTCCGCAGGCAAAGACGCCGTCGATGTCCGTTTGGGTGGTGGGAGCAGCCACCTTGATGTACCCGGCCTCGTCCAAGGCCACCTGCCCGCGGAGCAGCTCAGTGCGCGGCACATGCCCTATCGCCACGAAGATGCCCGACGCCGCCAGCTCCCGGGACTGCCCGGTCACGGTGTCCGTCAGGGTTAGTCCGGTGACCTTGTCCCTGCCGTGAATGGCGGTGACCTCGCTGTTCCAGGCGAACTGGATCTTGTCATGGCATGTGGCCCGCTGTGCCATGATCCGGGAGGCACGCAGCTGGTTCCGGCGCACCACCACCGTCACGGAGGCCGCGAACCGGGTCAAAAACAGCGCCTCTTCCATGGCCGAGTCGCCGCCGCCCACAACCACTACGTGCTGTTTGCGGAAGAAGAACCCGTCGCAGGTGGCGCACCACGAGATCCCCCGGCCGCTGAGCTTCTTTTCTTCGGGCAGCCCCAGTTCCTTGTAAGCCGAACCGGTGGCGAGGATGACGGCGCGTGCTTTCCTGGTGGTTCCGGCAGCCGTGGCCACCCGCTTGGTGTGGCCGGACAGGTCCACGGAGGCGACGTCGTCGAACTCCACCACGGCACCAAACTTTTCGGCCTGCCGCTTCAGCGCTTCCATGAGGTCCGGCCCCTGGATCCCGTCCGGGAAGCCGGGGAAGTTCTCCACCTCGGTGGTGTTCATGAGCGCTCCGCCGGCCGTCACGGAACCCGCCATGACCCGTGGAGACAAACCCGCACGGGCGGCGTAGACGGCGGCGGTGTACCCGGCGGGGCCGGAGCCAATGATGATCACGGAGTCGGTGGGCATGACTGCTCCTCTCGGCAGTCCCTCCAGTGTGGAACCGCCGGAAGGCCCTGCCCAGAGGCCGTGGAAAAGAGCTAGGCGCGGACCCGTCCGCGGATCCGGATGGCCGCCACGAGCGTGAACACCACGGTCATAGCAACCAGCACGAAGATCACGTACCCGGTGCCCACCTGCCAGTCCCCCACCTGCGCCGTGATTCCGAAGACGCTCTGCATCTCCTCGATCGCGGCCGGCTGGTCCCCGGTCATGGCTGGCAGGGTTTCAGCGGTCATTTCCTGCCGGACCAGCATGGAGGACTGCAGGAACGGCAGGGCGCTCACGAATTCGCGCACGCCCTCGGGAAAGTTGCCAACCGGAATGTAGGACCCGGCAATGAAGCCCAGGACGGTCCCCACAATCGTGGACAGCGCCGAGTAGGCGCCCGCAGTCCGGATGAAGGACACCGCAAACGCACTCAGGGCGGAGAACGCGAAGCAGGACAGCGCCAGATACGCACAGACCTTCAGCAGCGGCACAAAGGCGATGGTCACGCCGCTGACCACGAACAGGTAGGCCAGGCTCACTGCCAGGACCAAGGCAGTCATGACCATCGAGATCAGCACGGCGGAGAGCAGATAGCCCAGGATCAGCTTCTCCCGCCGGATCGGGGAGACCAGGAAGTCCTGGAAGCGGCCGGACCCGGAGTCCTCGACGAACACCACCATGGCGCCCAGCGCCGTCGTAATGGTGGTGATGCCCAGGATCCCGGCGAACATCCAGCTGTCCACGAAGCCGCGGATCTCGTCCTCGGTGGCCTGCGGGAAGGATTCACCGAGCCCTTCGGTCTGCAGGTTGCCCAGGAACAGCGTGTACAGCAGGAAGACCACCAGGGCGGAGACGAGCGAGAAAAACACGCCCAGCCGGTCCCGGAAGAAAAGCCTGAGGTTGCGGGTGGTGATGTCCAGGACCACGTTCACTTTTCGGCTCCTTCAGCTGCCTCGTCTGCGGCAGGGGTCTCACGGCCGGTCAGTGCCAGGAAGACGTCATCCATCGTGCCGTGCCGGAACTCGAAGTCCTGTACGGCTGACCCGTGGCGGGCCAGGATCTGCCGGGCAGTTTCGGCGGTCTCCACGCCAATGCGCACGACGGCGCCTTCCGCGGTTTCCACTGTGCCGCCCAGTTCCACGGCGGCCGCCGTCAGGCCTGCCCGGTCCGCCGTCGTAATGGTGAGGATGCTGGAGCTGTAGGCCGCCCGCAGTTCCGCGGGGGTGCCGTCAGCGATGATCCGGCCGCTGTCGATGATGCAGACCCGGTCTGCCTCCTCGGTTTCTTCCATGTAGTGCGTGGTGAGGAAGACGGTCAGTCCGTGGCGGTCGCGGAGGTCGTGGATCGTGGACCAGACGATCGCGCGGCTGGCCGGATCCAGGCCGGCAGTGGGTTCGTCCAGGAAGATGATGGGCGGGGCGTGCAGCAGGGCGCGGGCAATGTCCACGCGCCGGCGCTGGCCGCCGGAGTACGTGCCGTAGCGGCGGTCAATGAAGCTGCCCAGCCCAATCAGGTCCGAAAGCTCGTTGATGCGTGCCTCGTTGGCCGCGCGGTCCGCGGAGTAGAAGCGGGCGCGCACACGCAGGTTCTCCCGTCCCGTAAGCAGCGGGTCGAGGATGGACTCCTGGAAGACGACGCCGATGCGGGCGCGGACACCTTCCCCTGCGGAACGCACGTCATACCCGCTAACCTCGGCGGTGCCGGCATCGAAGGCGATGGCCGTGGTGAGGCAGCTGATGGTGGTGGATTTTCCGGCGCCGTTGGTTCCCAGGAAAGCGAAGACGCTTCCGGCCTCAACGTCGAAGGACAGGCCGTCCACCGCAGTCTTTGTGCCGTACCTCTTGGTAAGGCCCCGGACCGATATGGCCGGCAGGTTTTCAGTCACTTCATCCTCCAGAAGAGTTCTCCGCACGGTCCCGCCGGCGGCGGGAGCGCAGAAGGCCCCGAGCCGAAACACTATCCGACTCGGGGCCCTGCGTCCTGACCTGCTGCTTTTCTCGGTTATCCGGCGGGCGGTGCTACGGCTTGGGCGCTGCGGCTGGCGGGTTCCCCGGCACCTCCGGAACCTCCGGCACTTCGGGGTTCGGGACCGCGGGGTTCGGCGTCGTGGTCGAGGGGCTCGGGGACGGGGCCGGAGCGGGAGCCGTCGTCGGCCGCGGCACCGGAGTTGCCGACGGCGTGGCCTGGTCCTTGTCCGCGTCCTCCTCGGCTTCCTCCGTCTCCGACGGGCTCGGGCTGGGGCTCGGGTTCACCAGCAGGTTGGCCGGCGGGTTGGCGAAGGGCTGGCCGGGGTAAAGGCTGCCCGCCTGCTGCATGAACTTTGCCCAGGACGGGGCGGCAATGAGCGAACCGTCAATTTCAGGGTAGAAGCGTCCGCCGATCTCCAGCCCGGAGAGCGACTCGGTTCCGGCCTTCCAGTTGCCAATCCAGGACGCGGTGGCCATTCCGGAGTTGTAGCCAATGAACCAGGTCTGGGACCGGGAGTCATTGGTACCAGTCTTGCCGGCCATGGGCTGGTTGCCGTAGTTAAGCAGGGAGCCGGAGCCGGACTTCATGACTTCCTGGGTCGCGTAGTTCACGCCGCGGGCGGTCTCCTTGGAGATCACCTGCTCGCATTCAGGTTCCGGGACGTCATAGGTCTTGCCGTTGGCCGCGGTGACCTCCAGCAGCGCCCGCGGTTCGCAGACGTTTCCTTCCGCGGCGAAGCCGGCGAAGGCCTGTGCCATCGCCATCGGGGAAACGTCCTGCACACCGCCGATGAGGGCGGACGGGTTGATCATCAGCGGCTCTTCTTCGCCTGAGTCGCTCTTTCCGTCATGGATGCCCATCGATTGAGCGATTTCCATGATGCGGCACAGATCCAGCTGCTTGGCGCTGGAGAAGGTGATGGTGTTAAGCGACTGCGCGAGTCCGCGCAGCACCGTGGCATCCCCATAGTTGGTGTCCCCGTAGTTCTGCGGAGTCCAGCCGTTGGCGGCACCTTCAACGTAGGCTCCGCCGTCGAGGCAGCTGGCGGTCCAGCGGTCACCCTGGGGGTAGGTCTTCTTGCGGCCGTCCAGCTGGGTCCCCAGCGACTTGCCGGCGTCAACCCACGCAGCAACGGTGAAGGGCTTGAACGTTGATCCGGGCTGGAATCCGCCCACACCGCCCAGGCTCTTCTCGGGATCCCCGTCCTGGTACTGGTCCACGTTGAAGTTCAGGACGGAGTCGCCGGGGTTTTCGCCCGGGATGAAGCGCGTGTTCTGCGCCATGGAGAGGATGTTGCCGGTGCCCGGCTGCAGGCTGATCATCGAGTGCCCCACCTGGCCGGCGGTGGTGTCCGGATTGGCGGTCTCGGTGACGGCTTCCTGCGCAGCCTGCTGCACTGCAGGGTCCAGGGTGGTCTTGATGGTCAGTCCGGACCGGTAGAGCACCGATGCACGCTCCGCCTTGGTGGCACCGAATTCCTCGCTGTTCAGGACCAGGTGCTCCACGTAGGAGCAGAAGTACGGTGCCTGTTCGGCAGCCACACAACCCTGCTTGGTGGGCGTAATGCTGAGGTCCAGGCCGCTGGCCACTGCGGCGTCGTACTGCGCCTGGTCAATCTTGCCGTGTTCAAGCATGGTGCCCAGCACCACGTTGCGGCGCTCGACGGCCAGATCAGGGTTGGTGACGGGATCGTAGACGCTGGGGCCCTTGACGAGTCCTGCCAGCAGGGCGCTCTGCTGGATGTTCAGGTCCTTGGCATCGACGTTGAACAAGTACTTGGCTGCTGCCTGGACGCCGTAGGTGCTCCCGGTGAACGAAACAATGTTGAAGTAGCCCTCAAGGATGTCGTCCTTGGTCATCTCGTTTTCCACGGCAATGGCCAGCCGGACTTCCCGGACCTTGTCGGAAACGCCCTTGCTGCCGTTATAGACCGCTTCTTCCCCGCGTTCCCTGGCTCCATTGGCCAGCACGTTGGTCACGAACTGCTGGGTGATGGTGGAGGCGCCGCGGTTGGTTCCTTTGGAGACGTTGCTGGCAAGGGCACCAAAGATGCCCTGCATGTCCACACCCCCGTGCTCGTAGTAACGGGAATCCTCAACGGAGATCAAGGCGTCCTGCATGTGCGGGGAAATCTGGTCGAGGGTGACCGGCTGGCGGTTCTCCTCGTACAGGGTGGCGATCAGCGAGTCGTCCGCCGCAACGATCCGGGTTGGCGTGGCCAGCGTGGCACGCTCCAGATCGGCAGGCAGGCCATCGAAGAAGGAAATGGAGGCCGACGCCGCGGATCCGGCTCCGGCTGCCATGGGCACGAACAGCCCGGCAGTAAGCACTCCGCAGATCACACTGACCCCAAGGAAGGAGAGCAGGCGTCCGAATGTGGTTGCCGTGGTGAACACGGGAGATTTACGCGCAGCCATGATATGGGAGCATAACGCAGGAACATGGGATTTCTGGTTCTGTTGAGCTGCCGATACCGGGCAACACCGTTGCATCCGGGCGGCAGATGAGGATAATCCGCACCGGCCCGACGTGGCAGGACTCACGCCCAGCCAACTCCGGCAGCGCGCACAACTAATCTGTGCAACCCCATCCCGGCCGCTCTCCGCCACTGCTAGACTCCTGCACACTTCCTTCTGATGCACGGCAGCTGCGGGGCAGAGAGCTGAGGGGCATTAGGGGTCCGGAACAATTCCCGGCTGAGGAGAATCATGGCCCGATTACTCCAGGATTTGCGTCGCGTGAGCAGCACCCTGCGGACGAACCTTGATGCGCGGCGGGGAACGCTTCCGCCGCCGCGGGCCAACCATGAAGAAATCCATGCGCGGCTGGAAAGCGCCATGACATCAGCCCGGGCCGCCGGACGGACCCTCGAGGAACAGGAACGGGTAGCGGGAGAAATGGCCGCCCATTTCGCCTCAGTCTCCGAGGCCTACAGGCTGCGGCGCGAAGCAGTGGAGACCGTCATGCCGGCCGAACCGTCCCCCGCAGTACTGACGCTGGCCGGGACAGCACGGCGCATGCACTCACTGGCAACCGAGCGCGGGGAGATGGCCTCCGCCCACCTCGAGGAGATCCGTTCCCGGCGTGAAAAGGTCCACCAGCTGCTGGCAGACCTGGTTAAGGCGCAGGCTGAGCTGCGCCTAGCCGTCACCGTGGAGCAGAGCCGGCTAAGGCTGGATGGGCTGGGCGGTGTTCCTGCCGGAATTCCTGCCGGTCCCGGCAATCCGTTCGATACCGAGCTGCGCGAGGCCACCCGGCTGGCGCGGGAAGCAGAAGCCCTGGCAGAGCTGAAAGGCGGATGGGCATGAGTGAAGAATCCAGCGTGCGGGTGGGAGTTCCGTATACGCCGCCGCGAACATATTCGGAGAAGGCAGTGAGCCGGCTGGTCTTCACGGCCGCAGCGTTCATCATTTTCGGCGGTTTCAATTTCATCGCTGTGGCACTGGCCATCCTCCTGGTGGTTTACCCGCTCTTCATCCTCAGGGAGCGGCTCGTCCTGCGTCCGCGCCGCGAGGAGGCGGAGACCGCTGCCCTGAACGACGCCGTCGCGCAGTTCTTCCCCGCCGCACCGAAGGTGCAGCGTGAGCAGTGGCGTGCGCTGATGACCACCAGGAAGGGAAAGACCTTCCGTTTCCGGGATGACGTGGGCGGCGAGATGCGGATGGTGCGCACCGGCCGCGCCGCGCTGGCGGGGAACGCGGCGATTGCCGGACCGCCGCGCCGTCCGCACGCCGCCAAGCGCACGGAGATTGAGGTAACCGTCCGCCACGGCGACGTAGGGCTGACGGACTTCGACACGATCATGACCGCCTCCGGGCGGGATCCGAACATTGCACGGGCCATCGCCGAGGTCCGGCGGGGCTACCGGCACGGACGGGAATCTGCCTAGCGGAGGTTCATGCCCATCACCGTTCGTACCGGGATGGGTCCGCCGTGGTCCTCATCGACAGGGCCCATGCCGAGCTTCTCCGCTACCCGCCGCGATGCCGTGTTTTCCGGATGGATGATGGCAACCAGCCGGGGCGCCTGCAGGGTGTCGCGGGCAAAGTTCCGGCAGGCGGCTGCGGCTTCGGTCGCGTAGCCGTGGCCCTGCCTGCCGGTGCGGATGTGGTAGCCGACTTCCAGTTCGGTGTCCTGGCCGTTGATCTTCTGCCAAGTGAGGCCGCAGTCCCCCAGGAACTCGCCGTCGTGCGTCTCCACGATCCACAGGCCATAACCGTGCCGGGCGTAGTTGGCTTCGTTCCAGGCGATCCATTGGGCCGCCTCGTCCCGGGTCTTGGGCGCCGGGTAGTAGGTCATGACCGCCGGATCGCCCAGCAGCGCAGCCATGAGGTCAAGGTCCTCCGGCGTCATCTCGCGGAAACGGAGTCTTGGGGTGTCCGGCGGCAGCATTTCTCCAGCTTAGGCGGGCCTGGAGTATTGGCTAGAAGTACCCGTTGTCATTGATGGGCGGGTAGATCTCCTTGGGGATGGGCTGGATGACGTCCCAGTGCTCAACGACTTTGCCGTCTTCGACCCGGAAGATGTCCACGATGGCCCGGCCTTCTTCGCCCGGAACCCGGCGCGAGTGAACGTGCAGTGCCACCAGGTCGCCGTCGGCAATTGCGCGCTTTACTTCGTTGCGGCCGTCCGGGTAGTTCTCGCGCAGGTAGGTCACAAAGCGGCGGAATGCCTCGGGGCCGTCGGCGACCCAGGGATTGTGCTGGATGTAAGTGTCCCCGAGGTAGGCCATCACGCCCTCGACGTCGCGGTTGTTGTACTTCTCGTAGAAATCGAGAACCAGTTCCTTGTTGTTCACGCTGTTCCCTTTCTGTGATGCCCGTTACATGACTGCGGCCAATATAGGCCGGAGGCCTGCACTGCCGCCTATTTGGGAACTTCATATTCGGGCACAAAAAAGTCCCGTCCTCCCCGCTGGGCGGAGAGGACGGGACCACATCTGTGGAGCTTAGGGGAATCGAACCCCTGACCTTTTCATTGCGAACGAAACGCTCTACCAACTGAGCTAAAGCCCCGGGCCTGTTCCGGATAACCGGCCTTGTCAGGCTACGCCGATTCTATGCACCCGCCTAGTCCGGGGGCAAAATGCCGCAGGCTCCTTGAGGGCTCGGCAGCCGCTTGGCTAGGCTCGCGGCAAGCCCGCGGCGGGAGCTTGCCGCCGCATCACGGAGAAGAAGGAGCACACCATGAGCCTGATCAAAGACATGCTGACGTCCCACCCCGCAGGGAACTCCAACGTGGACATGGATGCGCTGGCCGCCTGCATCGAAGCGTGCTTCGACTGCGTCCAGACCTGCACTGCCTGCGCGGATGCCTGCCTCGGCGAAGACATGCTCGGGGACATGGTCAGCTGCATCCGCACCGACCTGGACTGCGCGGAGATCTGCGGAGCCACCGGAAAGGTGCTGGCCCGGGCGGGGAAGGACTACGCGTCCGCCGTTGAGCTTGTCCGCGCCTGCGCCGCAGCGTGCCGCCGGTGTGCGGATGAATGCGAGCAGCACGCCTCCGCGCACGACCACTGCCGTATCTGCGCCGAGGCCTGCCACCGCTGTGCGGCTGCCTGCGATGCGCTGCTGCTGACGATCGGTTCCTAGGCCGGCCGGTCTAGCTGCCGGCCGGGTCTCCGGCTCACCGCAGGCCCGGGGTGACCGCCATGGATTTGGAGGACTCGGACAGGCTGGCCACGATGTTCAGGATCGCCCGGCGGCCAGCATTCCCCGCACGTAGGCTGCCTGCCCCGCATGCTCCAGGCAGTCGGCCAGGGAGCTGACCAGCCGCACCCCCAGCGTGACGGGCGGGTCCCACGCCGTATCCACTACCCGGTCCAGGTCCGCCGCAGACAGGCCGGAGACGAAGGCAATGGTCCGGGCGCTCACGGCGTCGTAGTACCCCTGCAGCACGTCACCGGACTGCACCTGCACCTTGGCGACCTGCTCCGAGGTATGGCCGTAGCCGGTGTCCTCGGCGTCGAGCGGCAGTCCTACCCGGCCTGCCCAGCCTTCGGCGGTCCACACCTGCTGGTGCCCGGCGATGTCGGCCACCTGGGCATCCTCAACCCGCGCGAGGTGCCAAATGAGCCACGCGATGGAGTTGCCATCCGGGTACGGCCGGTGGTTCAGTTCCTTCGCACTCAGTCCGTGCACCACCCGCCGCACGGTAGAGGGAAGCCGGCCGAATGCGTCAACTAACAGGTCGCTCGATTCCATGGGAACTCCTCTGCAGGTTTGGAAGTGGTTGAACGCCACTGTGCCAGTTCGGCAGCGCGGACAAAAGGGATGCACGACGGCGAGCGCCGGCTTTGGCGCCCGGGCGGATTTTTTGCCGGGGCCGGGTTGCAGGCGGACCGCACACTCTTACACTGGCCGGATGGAGTGGATCGACGAACGTCCCACTTGGCTGCCGCCCATCCCGCCTCCGCACCGCGGACGGGCCCGGATTGTGGCGGGGGTGCTGCTGGTCAGCGCCGTGATGATCGCCGTGCTGGTGACCGCCTTTGTGGGCGGGACCATTTCCATGTACCTGTGGTGGCCGCTGGCCGGCGGCCTGCTCCTGCTCGGGTCCGGCCTGCTGAGCCGCCGCCGCCTTCCCTGATGTGTTTGACGAGCCTGAACCGGACCATTCGCCCGATGTGACAAAGTTAGGTGCACCGAACTTGTTTAATCGATGCACCGAACTTATGGTTTTCCGCATGAAGACCGTTCACAGTTTCCGCCGCCTGGCAGTGCTGCCGGCTGCCGCCCTTCTGCTCGCCCTGTCCGCCTGCTCCGGCACCGCCGCGTCCGAGCCCGGCAGTGAAAAACCAGTTGTCCTGACCACGTTCACGGTGCTGGCAGACATGGCTGAGAACGTGGCCGGCGAGCACCTGCAGGTCGAGTCCATCACCAAGGCCGGAGCCGAGATCCACGGCTACGAACCCACTCCCGGAGATATCCGCCGCGCCTCGCAGGCGGACCTGATCCTGGATAACGGCATGAACCTCGAGGCCTGGTTCGAGCAGTTCACCGCTGACCTGGACGTCCCCCGGGTGACGGTCAGCGAAGGCGTGGACCCGGTCAGCATCGCCGAGGACGCCTATGCCGGCCTGCCCAATCCGCATGCGTGGATGTCCCCGCTGAACGCGCAGGTCTACGTGGAGAACATGACGGAGGCCTTCGCCGAACTCGATCCGGCGAACGCCGATGCCTTCCGAGCCAACGCGGAGGCGTACAAGCAGGAACTGCAGGAGGTGCAGGACCAGCTGGTCACCAAGCTCGGTGCCCTGCCGGAATCCCAGCGGGCGCTGGTCACCTGTGAAGGCGCGTTCTCCTATCTGGCCCGCGACGCCGGACTCACCGAACGCTACATCTGGGCGGTGAACGCGGAACAACAGGCCACCCCGCAGCAGATCGCCGCCACCATCGAATTCGTCAAGGACAACCAGGTTCCCGCCGTCTTCTGCGAGTCCACTGTTTCTGACGCACCCATGCAGCAGGTGGTCGAGGCCTCGGGCGCAAAGTTCGGCGGCGTCCTGTACGTCGACTCCCTTTCCGAGGAAGGCGGACCGGTGCCCACCTACCTCGACCTGATCCGCCACGATTCAGAAACCATCATCGCCGCACTGGCCGGAGCCGGTTCCTGATGGCCGCACCGGCACTGGAACTGAACTCCGTGACGGTGAAGTACGACGACGTCACGGCGCTGGACGGCGTCAGCCTCACCGTCCAGCCGGGCCGCGTCTGCGGACTCGTCGGCATGAACGGTTCGGGCAAGTCCACCCTGTTCAAGTCCCTCATGGGCCTGGTGAAGCCGGCCGCCGGGACGGTCCGGCTCAGCGGACTGTCCCCGGCGAAGGCTCGCACATCCGGACTTGTCGCCTACGTTCCGCAGAGCGAGGACGTGGACTGGACGTTTCCGCTCAGCGTCAAGGACGTGGTGATGACCGGACGCTACGGACACATGGGGCCCACCCGCCGGCCCCGCGCCGCAGACCGGGCCGCCGTCACCGAAGCCCTGGCACGGGTGGAACTGACCGATCTGGCGGAGCGGCAAATAGGCAGGCTCTCCGGCGGGCAGAAAAAACGTGCCTTCGTGGCCCGCGGCATTGCCCAGGGCGCGTCGGTGCTGCTGCTCGATGAGCCGTTCGCCGGCGTCGACAAGCGGTCGGAGGCAACCATTACCGCTCTGCTGCGGGAACTGGCCGCTGACGGCAGGACCATCCTCGTCTCCACCCATGACCTGCATGCTCTCCCCCAGCTTGCCGACGAAGCCGTGCTGCTGATGCGCCGCGTCCTGGCACACGGGACCCCGCAGGAGGTGCTGCGGCCCGAGCAGCTGGCCCGGGCATTCGGGCTCAATGTACTGGAGGACGGCACTCCGGTTCCGGCCGGGACAGTGAATGCCGGGACGCTGAAAGCAGGCCAACCGTGATCGAGCTGCTCACCGACCCCCTCTCCTACGACTTCATGGTCCGGGCACTGGCCACCGCCGTCATCGCGTCGGTGGTCTGCGGGGTACTCTCCTGCTGGCTGGTGCTGATCGGCTGGTCGCTCATGGGCGACGCCGTCTCCCACGCCGTGCTGCCCGGCGTTGTACTGGCCTATGTGGTGGGCGCACCGTTCGCGCTGGGAGCCGTAATCTTCGGGTTCCTGGCCGTCGGCCTGATCGGCCTGGTGCGCGACACCAGCCGGATCAAGGAGGACGCGGCGATCGGCATCGTCTTCACCACACTGTTCGCCGCCGGACTCGTGCTGATCTCCGTGACGCCAAGCCAGACCGACTTGAACCACATCATCTTCGGCAACCTGCTGGGCGTAAGCTCCGCGGACCTGGCGCAGGTCGCCGTCCTGGCCGCGCTGACCCTGGCGGTGTTGCTGTTCAAACGCCGCGACTTCACCCTGTACGCCTTCGACCCCACCCAGGCCCACGCCGTCGGGCTTAATCCGCGGTTGCTCGGCGCAGCGCTGCTGGGGCTGCTGGCGCTCACCGCCGTCGTCGCCCTGCAGGCCGTGGGTGTGGTCCTGGTGGTCGCGATGCTGATCATTCCCGGCTCCACCGCCTACCTGCTCACCGACCGGTTCAACCGAATGCTGCTGATCGCCCCCCTTATGGCGGCGGGCTGCGCAGTCGCCGGCATTTACGCCAGCTACTACCTGGACACCGCCACCGGCCCCATGGTGGTGCTGGCCCAGGGCGCCGTTTTCACCCTCGCGTATCTTTTCAGCCCACGTCAGGGAGTGGTTGGTCGCGCAATCGCTGCCGGAAGGCGGCGCCGTGCGGCGGTGGCCTGAGCCTATGATGGGCGCATGACTTCTGCGTCCACCGGTTCCGGCTCCCAGTCCCAGACCCTGTCCCGCGGGATCCAGGCGCTGGAACTCCTGGCCGAATCCGAGGCGCCGCTGACCATCGCCGAGCTCTCCGCCGGCCTGGGCGTGCACCGCTCCATCGCCTACCGGATCCTGCGCACGCTGGAGGCGCATTCGCTGGTGATGCGCGACGAAGCCGGCCGGGTTTCAGCTGCGCCCGGACTCGCTGCCCTGGCCCGGGGAGTCTCCCGCGACCTGCAGTCCGCCGCACTGCCGGAGCTGACCGTCCTGGCGAACGAACTGTCCATGACCGCCTTCATCGCCGTGTGGGACCAGCACGACTGCGTCACCCTGGTCACCGTTGAGCCCCGGCACAGCCGCACCGCGCTGATCCAGCGGCCGGGCACCCGGCATTCCTTCACCGCGGGCGCACCGGGCATCGCGATCCAGTCAGCGGTCTCCGAGGAGCACTGGAACCGGCTCGCCCCCGGACAGCCGTACCGCGACGAGGCTCGGCTGGCCCGCCGCCGCGGCTACGCCACCAGCCACAGCGAGGTGATCGACGGCGTCGGCTCCGTGGCCGTTCCGGTGCAGGTGCCCGGCCAGCTGCCGGCATCCCTGTCCGTGGTGTACTTCGGTACCGGGAAGGACGATGCCGGCATCGGCGCGCGGCTTATTGAAAGCGTCCGGCAGATCGAAGCGCAGCTGACCTAGAAACCGGCTTCCGCTCCGGTTGGTGCGCCTCGCTCCGCTTTGTGGCCTTTGCTCCGCTGCGCGGCGGGCCGTTGACCCACAACGGAGCGATTCCGGGCCCATCGGGGTTAGGCAAGCTTTCTCTTGCTGGAAACCCGGTGCAAAGGAGCCTAAAACGAAAGCATGGCTCTTAACCGTGTGTCCTTCCAGAAGGCCGTCCGGCACTACCCGGTAGTTGCGGCAACCGTGGTGGTGCTCGCCGTCGTCCTTATCCTGTGGGGAACCGGGGCCGGCGGGCCGGCGCAGTGGATCGCCAGCCTGTACACGCTGGGAATCGTAGGCATCACCGGTTACGGCATGGTGCAGGACATCAAGCGCGGGCACTACGGCCTGGATATCCTGGCCGTCATCGCCATGCTCGCCACCGTTGCCGTGGGCGAGTACATTGCCTCGCTGATTATCGTGCTGATGCTCTCCGGCGGTGAGGCGCTGGAGGACTACGCCGCGGGCCGGGCCAAGGGCGAACTCGATGCCCTGCTGGACCGCGCCCCGCAGATCGCGCACCGGCTGCCTTCCGGCGCGGATACCGGCGGCAATGCGGCCTCCGGCAAAGCTGCCGCCGAACTGGCCGAAGACATCCCCGCCACCGAGGTTTCGGTGGGCGACATCCTGCTCGTCAAACCCTCCGAAGTGGTGCCCGTTGACGGCGTCCTGCTCTCCCCCGCCGCGGCCTTCGATGAGTCGTCCCTGACCGGTGAGGCGATTCCGGTCTCCCGTGCTGCCGGCGACGCAGTGATGAGCGGTTCGGTCAACGGCACACACGCGGTACGCATCCAGGCCACAGCGACGACGGCGAACAGCCAGTACCAGCGCATCGTCGCCCTGGTGCAGGAGGCCAGCGAATCCAAGGCTCCCGTGGTGCGGCTCGCGGACCGCTTCGCAGTGCCCTTCACGATCGTTTCCCTGCTGATTGCCGGCATTGCATGGGCCGTTTCCGGGGATCCGGTGCGGTTCGCCGAAGTGCTGGTGCTGGCCACCCCGTGCCCGCTGCTGATCGCGGCACCGGTGGCGTTTATGGGCGGCATGAGCCGCTCCGCCCGGCACGGCATCATCGTCAAGGGCGGCGCGGTGCTGGAGCAGCTTTCCACCGCGAAGAGCGCCGCGTTCGACAAGACCGGCACCCTCACCTACGGCCGTCCCGAGCTGGTCTCGGTTAATCCGGTCAACGGCTTCGACGCCGATGAGCTGCTCGCCCTTGCCGCGTCCGCGGAGCAATACTCCTCCCATGTACTGGCCGCGTCGGTGCTGGCTTCCGCCGAGGAACGCGGTCTGCCGGTCCACCCTGCGGACACCGCCCAGGAGGTGGCGACCAACGGCGTCGAGGCCTTCATTGACGGGCGAACCGTGCGGGTAGGAAAGCGCCGGTTCGTTGAGGAAGTGGACCCGGCGACGCAGGCGGCGGACCTCGCACCGGGCCAAATGGTGGTTTACCTCAGTGTGGACGGACGCTTCGCCGGCACCCTGATCCTCAGCGATACGGCCCGCGAAAACGCCGCCGCCACCCTGCAGCGGCTGCGCGGGCTGGGGATCCGCGAGACGGTCATGCTCACCGGCGACGGCCTGGCCACCGCCGAAAGCATGGGCCGCACGGTCGGCATTTCCGATGTGCGCGCCGAGCTGCTGCCCGAAGACAAGGTGAAGGCTGTGGCGGCACTGCCCCTGCGGCCGGTGATCATGGTGGGCGACGGCGTCAACGACGCCCCGGTGCTGGCAGCTGCCGACGTCGGAATCGCCATGGGTGCCCGCGGCTCGACGGCGGCCAGCGAGTCCGCCGACGCCGTTATCGTCGCGGATGACATCTCCAAGGTTGCCACCGCCGTGGACATCAGCAGGCGGACCATGCAGGTGGCGCTGGGCAGTATTTGGCTGGGCATCGCCCTGAGCCTGGTTCTCATGCTGGTGGCCGCTTTCGGCTACATTCCGGCTGTGGCCGGCGCCCTGACCCAGGAGCTGGTGGACCTCGCCACCATCCTCAACGCGCTGCGTGCCCTGCACGGCAAGACCCTGTTCCGGCGGGCAGGCAAACCGGCTGCGGTGGCTTCGGCGCCGGTCCCCGGTTCCGTCTAGCCGCGGCGTCATAATTTCCCAATTCATTGAAGGCCTGTTCAGGGGCCGAATACGATCGGGGCACTATTTGAACCGCCGTTGATCCGGGATGGAACATGTCTGCACTCATTGCCCCCGAGGGCCTGCCCCGCCCCGCGGTTTCCGCGGACGACGCCGTCCGGCTGGCCGGGGAGTTCTACGGGCTGGCGGTCTCCCGGGTTCGGGAACTGGGCAGCCAGCAGGACCGCAATTTCCGGCTGACTGCTGCCGACGGGTCCAAGCTGTTGCTGAAGATCAGCAACCCGGCCTTCACCCGCACGGAGATCGAAGCGCAGAACGCCGCCATGGAGCGGCTCACCGCGGCCGGCTTCGCCACTCCGCTGCCGCTGTCCTCGGTGAATGGGGAGCTGGTGGAAACCGCCGTGCTGGACGAACAGGAGCACTGCCTGCGGCTGCTGACCTTCGTGGACGGCACCCCGGTCATTGACCGGCCGCATCTGGGCGCTCCCCTGCGCGCCGCTCTCGGGGACTGGCTGGGACGGACCAGTGCCGCGCTGGCTGGGCTGGAGCATCCGGGCCTGGAGCGGGCACTCCAGTGGGACCTGCGTGCCGGTGAAGACGTGGTCGCCGCGCTGGTGTCCTTCGTCCGCGAAGACTGGAAACGGGCCCTGCTGCTACAGACGCTGGAGCGCATCAATGCTGCCCTGGAACCGCTGAAGCATCAGTTGCCGGTCCAGGCCGTCCATGGAGACATGACCGACGACAACGTGGTCTGCGAACCTGCCGCGGGCGGGGCAGTCGAGCTCACCGGCATCATCGACTTCAGCGATGCAATGTACAGCTGGCGGGTGGCGGAGCTGGCGGTCGGCTGCTCTGCGCTGTTCCACCACGATCCGACCAACCCGCTCACCGTGCTGCCCATGATCCAGGCTTTCCACGCCCAGGCACCGCTGTCCGACGCCGAAGTGCGGGCACTGTGGCCGCTAATCGTCCTGCGCGGTGCAGTGCTCGCTGTCAGCGGTGAGCACCAGGTCACTGTCGACGCCGGCAACGACTACGCCTCCGACGCCCTGGACCGCGAGTGGACCATGTTCGAGGTTCCGGCCCGCTATGACTGGAACGCTGCCGAGGCCGCGATCCGAACCGCCCTGGGCCAGCCGCTTCCGGCGGCGCCGGACACCTCCGCCTGGCTGCCCCTGCTGCCTGAGCTGGCCGAACCGGGCCGCGTGGACTTCGGCTGGAACAGCGAGGACTTCCGCGACGGGTCCTGGCAGAACGGAGAAGCCGAGGAGCACCGGATTCTCGCCGCTGCCGGCGGTCCGGGCGCCCCAGCGGTCACTGCCTACGGCGAAGCCCGCCTGACCAGGGCCACCGCGCTGAGCACCGAAGAGCCGGCGAACGTTGCCCTCGCCGTCGAGGTCCACTCCCCTCAGCCGCTGGCCATCTACGCGCCGTTCGCCGGGACACTGTCCGCGGGCGGGGACGGGACCATGCGGCTGGAAGGCGGGGACGCCGCCGTCGTGCTCTCCGGTGCCGTTTTGGACCTGGCCGAAGGGCCGGTGGAGGCCGGTTCGCGGATCGGACAGACCGGGCCGGATGCGCTGACGGTCTGGCTCCAGGTGCCCGGTGCCTATCCGGTGGCCGGGACACCGCCGCGCTTTGTGAAGGCCAGTGAGTTCTCCGGCTACGCGGCGGTGTTCCAGGATCCGGCGCCGCTGCTCAGCACCGCGCCGGCGGCAGCGGCCGACGCCGGAGCGGACGAGCTGCTGCGGCGCCGAACGAGCGCCTACGACGCCCTGCAGACGCACTACTACGGCGCCCCGCCGCGGATCGAGCGCGGCTGGAAAGAACACCTGATCAGCACCACCGGGCGGCACTACCTGGACATGGTCAACAACGTCACCGCTCTTGGGCACGGCCACCCCGAGGTCGCGGAAACTGCGGCACGCCAGTGGCGGAGGCTGAACACCAATTCGCGGTTCCACTACGCATCTGTGGCCGAACTGTCCGAACGGCTGCTGGCCAAGGTGCCGGACTCTTTCGACACGGTGCTGCTGGTCAACAGCGGTTCCGAGGCGGTGGAGCTGGCCCTGCGGCTGGCCAAGGCGTTCACCGGCCGCGAGGACGTGCTGTGTGTGCACGAGTCCTACCACGGCTGGTCGCTGGGCGCCGATGCCGTCTCCACCTCCGTCTCGGACAACCCCCGGGCACTTGAAACCCGGCCCGGCTGGGTGCATGTCGCGGACGCCCCGAACGCCTACCGCGGCCGGCACCGCGGTGAGGGCGCGGGCGCTGCCTACGCCGCCGGCGTCGCGCACCAACTGCAGCAGCTGCACGACGCCGGCACCCCGGTGGGCACCTTCATCGCCGAACCGCGCAACGGCAACGCCGGCGCGGTCGGCACCCCGACGGGGTACCTGGAACAGGTGTACGCCGCGGTCCGCGCGCAGGGCGGGGTCTGTGTCTGCGATGAAGTGCAGATGGGCTACGGCCGGCTTGGCCGGCATTTCTGGGGCTTCGAGGAGCACGGGGTGGTGCCGGACATCATCACCATGGCCAAGGCGATGGGCAACGGGCATCCGCTCGGAGCAGTGATCACGCGGAAGGAGATCGCGGCGGCGCTGGCGTCCGAAGGCTCCTTCTTCTCCTCCGGCGGCGGCAGCACGCTCAGCAGCCGGATCGGGGTAACCGTCCTGGACGTGATCGAGAAGGAGCAGCTGCAGCAGAACGCCGACGCCGTGGGTCAGGTTTTGTCTGAGGGGTTCCGTGCGCTGATGGACCGGCATCCGCTGATCGGCGCGGTGCACGGCATGGGCCTGTACCAGGGGGTGGAGTTTGTCCGGGACCGGAACACGCTGGAACCAGCCACCGATGAAACCCGTGCGATCTGTGACCGGATGCTCGAACTCGGCGTGATCGTCCTGCCCACGGGCGACCGGCAGAACATCCTCAAGGTCAAACCGCCGCTGTGCTTCACGGCGGAAAGTGCCCGGTTCTTCCTGGGAGCGCTGGACCGGGTGCTGTCCGAGGGCTGGTGAGCCCGCACAGGCTGCAAAAACGAGTGCTGTACGCTGTCGATTTATCAGGTCAACGTGGACCAGCCGCCGTTCCCAGGACGCCTGGCAGCTGGACTGCCCGAATCCGGGAGGCACCATGCGCTTGAAATTCCTCGCCGCCGCCGGCGCCGCGGCCCTGCTGCTCAGCGGCTGTTCCCAGTCCACCCCGGCGGAGCCGGTCCCGCCTGTACAGGACGGGCTGCCCGTCCACCCTGCCCCGGAGAAGGGGCTGGGTTCCGTCGAGGGATTTTCCTCCACCGGTGTGACATCCACCTTCACCGCCGAGGGCCAGACGGTCGCCGGGTATCTTGCCTGCGGATCCGGGGGCGCATCTCCGGGTGAGCTGCGGCTGCTGGTCACCGGACAGGAGGCCCGCACGGTGCCCTGCGGCACCACGGAGAACCCCACCCGCACGCTCTTTGATAACTTCCCGCGGGGTGCCGCGTTTGATGTCACTGTCGAGACCGTGGATGAGCCGCTGTCCTTTGCGCTCGTCCTCACCGACGCCACCCGCTAGGGCAGCCATACTGGAGGCATGCGCACGACGACGATCCTGATCGAAGCCGAAAGCGGCCGGCAGGCACTCCAGGTGCTGGCCGGACGCCCGGGCAACAAGATCCGCTGCGCACCGCTGCTGGTGGGTGCCCTGACTCCGGGGAACGTTCCGGAGCCGCTGGCCCGCCTTGTGGCGGCGTTCCCGGCTACAGCGGGATAGCCAGACGGCGGCAAGTCGGCCCGCCGACGGCTCGGCCTGCAACCTAGGCTGGCCGGATGCCTCCCAGATTCCGAGCTCCGCACCGGCTGCCGCTGGTGGCGGCGCTGTTCCTGGCCGGGACCCTGACAGTACTCGCTGCCGGCGTGCACAACCTGGATTTCAGTATTTACCGGGCAGGAGCGCGGGCCTTCCTGGGCATGGATGGCCCCGTGGCTCTCTACGATGCGCAGTTGTGGCAGGTTCGGGAGGACTTCTGGCTGCCGTTCACGTACCCGCCGTTCGCCGTCGTCTTTTTCCTGCCCTACGCCGTGCTGCCTCCCGCCTTTGGGGCGGCCGCACACACTGTGCTCCTAACCGGTTCCCTGATTGCCGTCTCTCTGCTGATCGTGCGGCACACTCCGGAAATCAAGCGCCGCCTGCAGGTCCTGCCGCCCCGGCGCCGGGCGTTGGCCATCGGGGCAGTAGTGGCCCTGATCGGATTGTCAGCCCCGTGGCGGGAAGGCCTCTCCTTCGGCCAGATCAACGCCGTGCTGATGCTCATCATCCTGTGGGACCTGCTTGAACCGGGCAGGTTCCTGCCGAGAGGGCTGCTCACGGGGCTGGCCGCAGGAGTGAAGCTGACTCCTCTGGCCATGGGCCTCTACTTCGCAGCCCGAAAGGATTGGAGAGCGGTCCTCTGGATGGGCACCGGGTTCTTCGGATCCGTCGGGATCGGGTTCGCCCTGACGTGGCAGGGGGCGGTGCACTACTGGACGGAGGCGCTGTTCTCCACCACCCGGGTGGGGAACGACGACGATATGTACAGCCTCACGCTGCGGGCCTTCACCCAGCGGCTGGGCCTCTCCGACGGCTCCGCGGCGGCACTGTGGGCTGTGCTTTGCCTGGCCGTCATCTGTGGCGGATACGCAGCCGTCCGAACGCTGCTCGCCGCGAACGACCCGCTCTCCGCCGTAGGCGTCACTGCCCTGGTAATGCTGGTGATTTCGCCGATCAGCTGGTTCCACCACTGGGTGTGGTTTGTCCTGTTGATTCCTGCGCTGGTGTTCCCGCCGGGAGTGTCCCGGCGGCGTAAACGGCGGCTGCGGTGCGGGGCGGGCTTCCTGTATCTGCTGTTCCTGTTCTCATCACTGACGCTCAGCCTGGCCCATTCCGGGACTATCCGGGGGTGGGGGCCGTGGTGGCTTGAACTTGCTTCCTCCGTCTGGATGCTCGCAGCCATTGCTGCGGCGGGAATCATCACGGTCAATGCAGCGCAGGCAGTACGCGGCCCTGCCGGCAGCGGTGCCGCGGCGGTACCGGCGCACGCCGGCTAGTTCCTACCCCTGGAACGTCCCCGGCGACCCGACCAGCGGGCGCCCGGTCCTTCTCCGGCTGCCTGATCCCGGGGATTCAGGATGCCGCAGGCGGACATCGAGAGACAGCCGCAGCCGATACCTTCGCCGTTTTCCCCCTGCCCCGGTCCTGGTGGCCGTGATCATTGGCTGGGCACTGTGCGTTGCAGTGCTGGGGCTGGCCACCACCGGAACGGCGGCTTTCGCCGCATTTACGGCCGCGGGATTTGTGTACGGCCCTTTCAATCCGCTGGTATTCGTGGTCCTGCAGAGCCAGCTGGCAGACCATGAACAGCAGCCCGTCTTCACGCTGTGGACTGCGGGTTTGACGGCCGCCCTCCCACTTGGCCTGTCGCTGGCAGGTCCGTTGGTCAACTTATTCCAGGTCCGGCAATCACTGCTGTTGTCAGCCGCAGTCTCCCTGGTCCTGGCGGTAGCGGCCTTGGCTGTCCTGCGGCACGAGCTGTGGCCGGGATCCTACCGGCGGCCTGGGCGCCGGAAACCCCAAGCTGTTCCTGTTACGGGCAAAAACCGCTAGCGTAGCCAGCATTCGGCACCCGGCGGTGGTCCCCGCGCCCCGGATGCCAGGTGAAGGAAGGTCCAGCCATGAGCACGCAGCAGGAACTGGTGAACAAATACCTGGACGGTTTCCGCCGCAGTGACCACCCGGCGATCCTCGCCTGCCTGACGGACGACGTCGTCTGGCGCATCCACGGGTCACGTACCGCCCGCGGCAAGGCAGAGTTCGACGCGGAGATTGGCGAGCCGGGCTTCGAGGGCTCCCCGGACCTCAGCTTGGAGCGCATGGTCACCGAAGGCAACACAACCGCCATCACCGGAGCCGGCCACGGCGTGCACCGGACCATCGGCCCGGTCTTCTTCAACTACTGCGACGTGATCACGTTCCGCGACGGCCTGATCAGCGAAGTGGACTCCTACATCGTGCCGGTAGCCTAGACGCCGGCCCGATCCGCGCAGGGCGGCCGGCCACAGCCGCTAGTTCCTCCCATTTGCAGGAGAACACACGGCTGCAGCCGGCCGGAACCAGGCTGGCTAGGAAACCGGGGCAAGCTCCGGGTAGTCCGTGTAGCCGGCAGCGCCATCCGTATAGAACGTGGAGTAGTCCGGTGCGTTCAGGTCCGCGCCTTCCTGCCAGCGGCGGGCCAGGTCCGGGTTGGCGAGGGCCGGGCGGCCGACGACGACGGCGTCAGCCAGGTCCTCATCCAGCAGCGCGAGGGCGGACTCACGGGTGGTCTCCACCCCGAAGCCGGTGTTCAGCAGGACCGGTCCGGCGAAGCGGCGGCGCAGTTCCTGGACCAAATCGTCTGCAGGGTCCTTGTGCAGGATGCTGAGGTAGGCCGGCTTCAGCGGTGCGATGCCGTCCACCAGTGCCGTGTAGGTGGCCAGCACGTCGTCGCGGTCGGTTTCCAGCACGTCCTGGATGTTGTGCTCCGGGGAGATCCGGATGCCGGTGCGCTCTGCGCCAACGGCGTCAACTACGGCCCGGAAGGCTTCCAGGACAAAGCGGGCACGGTTCTCCGGGGATCCGCCGTAGTTATCAGTGCGGGTGTTGGAGACGGGTGAGAGGAATTCCTGCAGCAGGTAACCATTGGCACCGTGCAGCTCAACGCCGTCGAACCCTGCCTTGATGGCTTTCGCGGCGGCGGCAGCGAATTCCTGTGCGACGCCGGGAAGCTCGGCTTCGGTCAGGGCGTGCGGCACCGGGTAGGGCTGCTTTCCGTCGTACGTGTGTGCCTCACCGGAGAGCGCGATGGCGCTGGGAGCTACCGGCTGGCGGCCGCTGACGTTCTCGTGGCCGACGCGGCCGGAGTGCATCAGCTGGGCGACGATCCGCCCGCCGGCTTCGTGCACGGCGTCGGTGACGCGCTTCCAGCCGGCGACGTGTTCTTCGGTGACCAGGCCGGGCATCCGGGTGTTGCCCTGGCCGGTGAAGGACGGGTAAATGCCTTCACTGACAATGAGGCCGAGCGAGGCGCGCTGGCGGTAGTAGTCCACCATGATGTCGGTGGGGACGCCGTCGAGGTTGGCGCGCATGCGGGTCAGCGGGGCCATGACAAGCCGGTTGGGCAGTTCCATGGTGCCGACGGTCAGCGGGGTAAACAGGTTCACTAGGACGGGTGCTTTCTCTCGATCGCATCAGGGCAGGGGTTGTCCCGACGTTCGTACACCCAGCAACAACCCAAAGCCTGCCCGCGGGTATTCCGCTGGGCAGCCAAGATCACACGGCCGCGCGCCGGCCTTGACCGCCGGAGCCGGCCTCAGCAAAGAACCCGGGCACTCGGAAGTGCTGGAGCAGGGAATGCGCCTGCTCGCGAATGAACCATTGGGGAGATAACGCTCGAATGGCGGGATGTCCACCAACCTTCGAGGAGATAATGCTGGAATGGCGCGGCCTAAACAGCTGTACCTCCCCACAGGCTGAGCGGAACCCCTCCTAAACTGCGTTATCTCCCCAAAGGTTGAGGCTTATGCCTGCTGCGCCACCTTGGCGGGATGGGGCTCAGGGGCGATGAAGAAGTTGTCGCGGAACAGTCCGGACGGATCCCAGGTTGCCTTGAGCGCCTGCAGCCGCAGCAGGTGGCCAGGCGGGAAGGCGCGGGCAACGACGTCGGGCCCGGTGTCCGTTTCGAAGCTGAGGTACATGCCTTCCATCAGCGGAAGCAGGTCGCGCCAGCGCTGCTGCACGTCGTCGGACCGGCCGCCCAGGAGGGAGATCAGGAAGTTGGCATCCCGCCAGCCGAACGCCGTCGAGTCGGCCGGATAACTGCCCACGGCTCCCCCGGCCGAACGGACACTGAGGAAGAAGGGCCGGTCAGTGGCCATGATTTCCGCCAGGCCGCGCGCAACGTCGGCGTCCAGGTGGCGGACCAGGCCGGAATGGCCGTGCGGCTCGCCTCTGCCGGACTGCCCTTCGCCTGTCAGCGGCACCTCCATCAAGGCCGTGTAAGGCACCATCTGAACCAGCTGATCGGACAGCGGCGCCAGCCCGGCGAAGGGCTGCAGCTGCTGAAGTACGGCGTCCGGATCACTGGAGTCCACCACGATCACCGCCTGGACCGCGGACGGCCTGCCGGCCCCGGTGAGTCCCACCATGAGTGATCCGGTGACGATGGGATCCGCTGCCTCAACGGTGGTTCCCCACGCCTGCATGAAGGCGGCGACGTCATCGGGAGTGAACACGAGCATCGCGAAACCCACCTGAGCGGCTACCGGGTGCGCCTCGAATTCGAAGGAGACGACGGCACCGAAGTTCGCTCCCGCGCCGCGTACAGCCCAGAACAGGTCGCTGTTTTCGTCCGCGCTGGCGTGCACCAGGGCCCCGTCTGCGGTGACAATGTCCACGGAGCGCAGGTAGTCGATGGTCAGGCCGCGTTCGCGGGCGAACCAGCCGAACCCGGCCGTTGTGGCCAGGCCTCCGACGCCGACTCCGCCGTAGTCCCCGGAGGTGACCGCCAGTCCATAGGGGGCCAGTGCCTGTGCCACTTCGCCCCAGCGGGCGCCCGGCCCCACCTGAATCCGGTTGCCGCCGCTGACGGTGATGGAGTTCAGCGCATCGAGCGCCAGCACGATTCCACCGGTGTTCAGCGACCTGCCCGAGAGCCCGTGCCCGGCACTGAAGATCCCGAACGGAACATCCCGGTGGCGGGCGGCGAAGCGCACCGCTTCCTGCACCTCGGCTGGATTTTCGGGGCGGACGACGACGCCGGGCCGGGCGCCGCGGAAGTAGCTGGACGTGTAGCGGGCGTACCCCGGATCGCCCGGGAACATTGTCCGGGCAGCCAGTGCTTCCGGGATCGGGTCACCGTGGAACGTCCGTGCCGGTGCCGGTTCAGCAGGGGTGGAACCCGGCACCGTATTCGGGATTGACTCCGGAACTGCGCTGCCGGCACGGGCTCGGGCCGTCCGCGCCTGCGCCACCCGGTCACGGACCCGGGGCGCGGTGACTTCGGCAAACCGCCGCAGCTCCGCCGGGTCGTCTGAGGCAAGGATGAACACGCTCATGCCGTGCCCGGTGGCCAGTTCTGCCAGGTCTTCCGCGGAGGACTGCGGCGTCACGTTCAGCAAACGGGTAATCTGCCGCGGGTCCCGCCCTGCCTTGCGGGCGGATTCGTCGATGACCTGGTTGCCGCGGTCGACGTCGCCGGGTTTCATCCACGGCAGGCTGGGCAGCCAGCCGTCGCCCTTCCGGCCGATGATTCGCTGCATCCTGGGTTTGTATGCCCCCAGCCAGATGGGGATGTCATGAGCCGGTGCCGGCCCCCCGCGCGGCGCCGTCTACCCGGTGGAACTGGCCCTCCACGCGTAAGGGCTCAGGGTTCTCGGAGTCCCAGATTCCGCGGATGATCTCCAGCGCCTCTTCCAGTCCGCTGACTGCATTTCCCACGGTCAGCTTCGGCGCTCCCATTGCTGCGATAGCGTCGAGGTAGCCCCCGGCACCGATGCCGAGTTCCACCCGTCCGCCGCTGAGCAGGTCAAGGCTTACCAGGGAGCGGGCCAGCACCGCGGGCTGCCGCAGCGGCAGGTTGAGCACGTTCCCCGAGACATGGATGCGCGAGGTCCTGGCAGCTACCCAGGAGAGCAGGGTCCAGGTGTCCAGGAACTTCGGCTGGTACGGGTGATCCTGGAAGGTCACCAGGTCCAGGCCCAGCTCCTCGCTGAGCAGGGCCAGGTCGACTGGAACCTGCGGCGCGGAAGCCAGCGGGGTGATGAAGCTGCCAAAACGCAGCGGGTGCAGGTAATCAGGCATGCCTTCAGCATCTGCTCGCCCCGGACCATTGACAACCACCGCATAAGCGACTTACTTTTCGTAAGTGACGTCAAAAAACAGACCAGCCCCGCCGTTCAGCATCGATGATGAGCAATGCATGCGGCTAACCACTGTCATGGAGATTGTTGGGCGGCGCTGGGTGGGTGGCATCCTGCTGGCCCTGGGCACCGGCGCCGAGCGGTTTACGGAGATCCAGAACCGGGTCCAGGGATTGTCCGCACGGATGCTCACCCTCCGGCTCCGTGAACTTGAGGGCTACGGACTCGTGGAACGCATCGTGGAACCCACCGTGCCGGTAAGCATCCGCTACCACCTCACCGGCCGCGGCATTGATCTGCTGCGCGCCCTGCAGCCAATCGGCCAGTACTCGCGCCGCTGGGAAGAGGCGCCCGGCGAAGAAGCGGCAGCTTCCTAGCCGCCGAAGACAGCTACTTCCCGCTGAACACCGGGAACTTGCCGGACTTTCCGTAGTCGGTCACGCTCATCCCGTGCAGGGCTTCCATGTCCGCGTCGGAGATGACGAAGTCAACGTCCGCGTTGGTGCGCATGTGCTCGGGGTTCGTGGTTTTCGGCAGCGGCACGGTGCCCAGCTGCAGGGCGTACCGGATGCACAGCTGCGGCACGGAGACCGAGTACCGCTCCGCCATAACGCCCACCTCAGCGTTGCCCAGGATCTCCCCGTGCGCGATCGGTGAATATGCCTCCACAAGAATGTTGTTCTCCGTACAGAAGTCGAGCAGTTCCGTGGGCGTGTTTCCCACGTGGAGCAGCACCTGGTTGACCTGTGGAGGAACGGTGCACGCGGCGAAGATGTTCTGAAGGTCTGACTGCTCAAAGTTGGAGACGCCGATGGACCGCAGCTTCCCGGCGTCGTGCGCTTCCTCCAGCGCCCGCCACGCCGCCCGGTTTCCCTCGGCATAGGATCCGCCGCGCCAGTCGTTCCAGGGCTGCGGACTGTGGATCATCATCAGATCCAGATACTCCAGGCCCATCAGTGTCAGCGATCCGTCGATCGCTGACACAGCGCCGTCGTAATCCTTGATTTCCGCGGCCAGCTTGCTGGAGACATACAGCTCGTCCCGCGGCACACCGCTGGAGCGCACACCCTCACCGACGCCGCGTTCATTGCCGTAGGCCTGCGCAGTGTCGATGTTGCGGTAGCCGATTCCAATCGCGTCCTGCACCGCCTGCGCAGCGGCTCCGTCCTCAATGAACCAGGTGCCGAACCCCAGTTTGGGAATGGGGGCGCCGTTGGCGAGGGTATAGGTTTCGTTCAGGATCATGGTCCGGCTCCTCCGGATTGGCGGATCGTTCTTCCCCTGCCATGGTCCCGCGTGCGTCCGGCCAGCGGAATGGGCGTCGTGGTTTCGTGGCACGCACCGGCCGGTACCGTGCCACTGGATGAATGCACCCGAGGGGTTGCATGCAATGCAAGCTACCAGTAGCCTGCACTGCATGACACCATCCCGTGAGTCGGTTTTGACGCAGCTCCGCAAAGGCACTGTGGACTACTGCGTTCTTGCCTGCCTGCGTTCCGGACCCGCTTATGGCCTGGAGATTGCCGAGCGCCTCGGGGAAGGAAAGATCCTGTTCGCCAGTGGAGGCACCCTGTATCCGCTGCTTTCACGGCTGCGGCAGCAGGGATGGGTCACCACCACGCTGGAGCCGTCACCGGTCGGACCGCCCAGGCGTTATTACCACCTCACCGGCGAGGGCGAGGCCGCGTTGAAGGTCTTTACCCACACCTGGAACGTGTTCGCCGCGGATGTCACAGCCGCTATTAAGGAGACTTCATGAGCACCACCGAAAGAATGCCGGAACTGCTGGAGGCGTACTTCGCCGACCTGGACCGGGCGCTGACGGGCTCGGACCCGCGGGAACACGCCGAGACGGTCCAGGCCATGCGTGAGCACGCGGCGGAGGTACTCAGCCTGCACGGGAACTCCGAGCAGACCGCTGAGCGCGTCATCGCCGATTTTGGTCCGGTGGAGGACGTGGCCGCCGCGAGCACCGCCGCACCCGCCGTCCCGGCGCCGGCAGCAGCCAGGTCCTGGGCGGACATCTGGCTGCTTGCCGGCTCGGTCGCAGGCCTGGTGTTCTACGTGTTTCCGCTGCTCTCCATCGCCATGCTCACGTGGGCGGTCCTGAGGCTGCGCCAGCAGGCCGGAAACCGGTCCCTGCAGCGGGCTGCCCTGTGGGTGTCCGTCGCTGCGGTCGTGATCTCCGTGGGACTGTTCACCCTTCGCCTGACACGCGTCCTCTGATGCTGATGCCCGTCTAGAACCGGCGCTGTGCCACGTTGACCCGGGTGGCGGCGTCGAGCGCTGACTGCACCTGGTCCGAGGGCGTCATGCCGGGAGGGGTGCTCGCCAGCTGCTGATCGGAGGCGTTGGGGTCCGAGAAATAGATCCGCCCATAAGCCGGGGTGTCCGGCTCGAACCGCCAGCTCTCAGCCAGCGTCCCGCCGTCGACCGTGTCAAAGCCAAGCTGTCCAATGATGGCTGCGGCCTCCGACTTGGCAGCGGCGTCATCACCTGCGATCGGCAGCGCCGAGCGGTCCGCAGCACCCTCGGGCCGGGCGAGCGCCGGGATGTGCGCGGCGGTGATGTTGTTGAAGACTTTCACGTACTGGTCCGCGCCCAGCTGGTCCCGCACCATTTCGCTTGTGGTCACGGTGCTGTCATCCAGTTCCTGGATACGTCCGTCCCGGGAGGGGTAGTAGTTGCTCGTATCCAGCACCAGCTTGCCTGCCAGCAGTCCCTCGGGGAGGTTCTTCACCGCCACAAGCGGGATTGAGAGCACGACGGCGTCGCCCGCGTTGGCTGCCTCTTCCACCGTTCCGGCCTTGGCCAGCGGGCCCAGCTCAGCGACCAGATCCTGAAGGGATTCCGGACCGCGTGAATTCGCGATGACCACGTTCATGTCCGCGGCCACGGCCAGCCGTGCCACGGCTGATCCGATATTTCCGCTTCCAATGATTCCCAGTGTCGCCATGTCTGCATCCCTTCGGTGGTTGTGGTGTGTGCAAGCAAAGGCTGCCGCGGATAATTCCCGGGTCCCAGCCTCGGACCTAGCCCACGGGGGCAGTGACGGCGGCGAGTTCGGTGTCGGAGACGGGTGGTAAAGAATAAGTACGACTGAAGAACGTGGACCAGCGAAGACGCACACGATGGGAAGTGACATGCAGACACCCGCAGGATGGTACCCGGACGGCCAGAACCCACAGATTGTGCGTTGGTGGGACGGCCAGCAATGGACTCAACACACCCAGCCCATCCAGCATCCGGGGGTTCCTGATACAGGTTCTTCGGTGCCACCGTCCACCTCCCAGGAAACTGTGGGAACCCCAGAGAGCACAGACCGGACACGGACGGGACCGGGTAGAAAAAAGGTGGGACTGTTCAACGCCCGCCAGGTGGCTCAGGAGCAGCTCGCCGAGAACGAACGGCTGCAGCGCCTGATTGACGCACACGGGCTCCAAGACCTCGCAGAGATATCACGGCTGAGAGAGGAAGCCGAAGAACAGCTCCGTCGACTCCGCTCAGAATTCCAGGCCGAGATGGCAGCTGCTGGGCGAGAGCGGGAAGCAATCCAGCAAGAACTCGCGGTGGCACGGAGAGAGATCGTTTCCATCCATGACCAAGCGGGACTCCAGGACGCCGGTTTGTTCGCATACTCGCACCCCGCCGAAAGCTCCGCCGAACTGGCTGCGGAGCTGGAAGTCGTGCGGTCTCAGATCAAGGACATGGTTCGGTCGAAGGCTGCTATCACAGCGACCAGCAACTTCACCTTCAATAATTCGGCGAAGCAAGGGCAGAAATTCGTCGCCCAGATGTCGCAAATCATGCTTCGTGCTTACAACGCGGAAGCGGAGAATTGCGTCAAGACAGTCAAAGCCGGGAACCTTCAGACCGCCCAGGCACGGCTTTCAAAAGCCCGGGAACAGATCATGAGGCAGGGCACCATGATCGATCTGGCAGTGAGCCCTGAGTATCACCGTCTT
Source organism: Arthrobacter gandavensis (assembly GCF_039528575.1). Lineage (NCBI taxonomy): Bacteria > Bacillati > Actinomycetota > Actinomycetes > Micrococcales > Micrococcaceae > Arthrobacter > Arthrobacter gandavensis. Next base: position 483,716 of record NZ_BAAALV010000002.1, on the reverse strand, counting down.
AGATTGATCGAATTGTCCCTAGCCTCCCGCCATCTGCAGGCTCTCCAAGCAGAAAAGGAAGCAGAACGAGAACGGAAAGCAGAGCTTAGGGAACAGCGCCGCGTCGAACAGGAACTGGCACAGGCAAAAGAGAAACTGGAGAAAGAACTCAATCACTACCAGACAACCTTGGCGGCGCTTGAAGCCAAGGGAGATGCTGACGGGGCAGCTCGTATGAGGGAACTCGTCCTGGACGCCGAACGGGCAATTGCCGACGTGGATTACCGTGCGGCCAATATCCGTGCCGGGTACGTCTACGTCATATCAAATGTGGGCGCCTTCGGAGAAAACATGGTCAAGATTGGCATGACACGGCGGCTTGAGCCGATGGACCGGGTCCGTGAACTGGGCGACGCGTCGGTGCCGTTCACCTTCGATGTCCATGCACTCTTCTTCGCCGAGGATGCAGTGGGCGTGGAGGCCATGCTCCACCGCACTTTCGCAGAACAGCGCGTCAACAAAATCAATACCCGGCGAGAGTTCTTCTACGTCAACCCCACCCAGGTCTTGGAGGCGCTCAAGCAGCACCGCGTCGAAGTAGTGGAGTTCCGGACGGATTACGTGGCGGAAGAGTTTCAGCTCAGCCGTGGCAATTTGGAAGCCAAAATGTGAGAAGGCTTTCGCCTCGAGCACCCCGCGCCTCTGATCTAACGCGGGCGCTCCATCAGCCTCGGACCTAGGCCACGGGCGCCGTGACGGCGGCGAGTCCGCGCAGCTCCGCCGCGGTCAGCCGGGCGCCGAAAGCGGGTCCGCCGGGCTGCAGGAAACCGGTGCCTGCCAGCGAGTCCACGGGGACCGGATCGTAGCCGATCCGTTCCACAACCGAGGAAACCAGGGCAACGGCGTCCCGCTGGTCCCCCGCCACGGCCAGGCCCAGGCGCTCCGGATGCCCTGCGGGGCGGCGGTCCGGTTCCAGGTGGTGGTAGCCGGTGTGGCTGAAGGTCTTGACGACGGCGGCACCCGGGAACATTTCCTGCACCACTTCGGAGGAGGGCCGGTCCCCCGCCGCGAAGGCGGGGATTTCGCCGTCTACCGGAGGCCAGTAGTTCATGGTGTCGATGACCACGCGGCCGGCCAGGTGGGCGGGATCAATGTTCTTCAGCCGGTGCAGCGGCAGGGCCAGGACCACCAGGTCTGCGTCAGTAACGGCGTCGTGCGTCCACTTCGGCTCGGCTCCGGGGGTCACGAAGTCGATCATCAGCTCCAGCCGGGACGGATCGCCGGAGGCGGAGATGGAAACCCGGTAGCCGGCGTCGAGCAGTGAGCGGGCAATGGCGGTGCCGGCCTTGCCGGCGCCAATCACGGCGACGTGGAGCGTGTCCGGGGCGGCGTCGGCGGTGGAGGAGGAAACGTGCAGGGTACTGGGCGGTGTGCTGCTCATGCCTGGAACAACGCGAGCCCGGCTGCGCTCATTCCCCCGGGGGTCTCTGGCAGACCCCGCGCCTGCGTGCTTGCATGGGAAAGGGGTCCAGCCGCGCAGAACCCGGCCGAAGGAGCGCATCGTGACCGCAGGAGACCGTCCCCTGGAGCCTTCATCCCGGCGTGAGCAGGCTGAAGTGACGTATGCCCGGCTGTTCGGGCCGAGGGACCAGGGTGCCCACGAGGATGATCCCGAGCTGATGGAAATCCTGCGCCGCTTCATCTTTGGCGACGTTTTCGGTACCGGGGTGCTGGATGACCAGACCCGTGAGCTGATTACTGTCACAGTGCTGACCTGCCTGCAGACCCTGCCGCAGCTCCGCGCCCATGCCGCCGGCGCGCTTGCCACGGGTGTCACGCCGGTGCAGCTTCGGGAAGCGGTGTACCAGCTGGCGCCTTTTATCGGCTTTCCGCGGACCCTCAACGCTGTTTCCACCATCAATGCGGTGTTCACGGAGCACGGCATCGCCCTCCCGCTGCCGGAGCAGGGAACGGTCGACGACGCCGCCAGGTACCAGCGCGGCTTGGCCCTGCAGACTCCGCTGTACGGAACGGAAATCAAGGACGACCTCTCGGATCTGCCGGAGCCGTTCAACGAAGCGATCCCCCGGTTCCTGACGGAGTTCTGTTTCGGCGATTTCTACACCCGCGGAGGGCTCACCCTGGCGCAGCGGGAGCTGCTGGTGCTGTGCGCGCTGGCCGCAATCGGAGACACCGCGGCCCAGCTTGGCCCGCACGGCAGGGCCTGCCTGCAGACGGGCAGCTCCAAAACGGTGGTCATCGCGGCCCTGGTCCAGTGCTTTCCGTACGTCGGTTTTCCCCGAGCCGCGGCTGCGATCCGCGCGGTGCGGGATCTGTAGGGGTTTGCCGCAGCTGCCGGCGGTGCCTTTACAGCTGCTTTCGCCGGGGCGATCATGGGCGCAGGGACTCCGCTGCCGTGAACCCTGACGTAAACAACGGATTTCGCCCGAGTCAGGATCAAAAGCGTCGTAGATGCGTTCATTTGCAGATACCTGAAAGGCAACGCAATGAGACCTCCTTCATCCCAGAGACGGGTTCTTCCCGCAGTTCTCGCCGCCATGCTTCTGCTCCTGCTGACCGGCACCGGCGCATTCGCCTCCACCCCTAAGTCCCTGACGGCTGCACCCTACGGGGACAACGACGGCTCGGGCCCGCAGTTCTACAGCGGGCTGAACGTCGATGTCCGGGATGACGTGTCCGGCGACGTCTACGTGTCCGGACAGCGAATCACCATCTCCGGCAACGTGACGGGCGACGTCATTGCGGCCGGCCAGACGATCAACATCACCGGAGACGTTGACGGCAACGTGCGCCTCGCCGGGCAGGATGTGACCATCAGCGGGGAAGTCTCCCGCAGCGGCACCATCTTCGCTTCGACGATCGATGTCACGGAATCGGGTTCCTTTGGCGATGACCTGGTGGGCGCCGCGGGCGACATCGACATTGCCGGTGAGATTGGCCGGGACATGGCCGTTGGCGTCGGTGACCTCACGATTGACGGAACAGTGGGCGGCAACGTTACCTACAACTCTGCGAACGAAGCAGACATCTCCGACGGCGCGGTCAGCGGGACCATTGAGCAGATCGTTCCGGAGCCCAACGAGGAACCAACCGCCGGGGAAAAGTTCGCCGGGTGGCTGCTCGGCCTGCTGTACGCGTTGGTTGCGCTCAGCCTCATCACCGTGGCGGCCGGGTGGCTCCTCCCCCGCCTGCTGCACCGGGTGACCAACCAGCTGATCCCCCGGCCCTGGAAGGCCCTGCTCGTGGGCTTCGTGGCGTTCGTTGCCGTCCCCCTGGTGCTGGTGCTCTTGCTGTTTACGGTCATTGGAGCGCCGCTCGCCCTGGCTGCCCTGCTGGTGTGGCTCACCCTCATGCTGGCTACGTTCGTCTTCGGCGCGTACTACATCGGGCGGCTCATCTTCCGCGGCCGCCGGCACCCCGTGATCATGGCCCTGGTTGGCGGGCTAATCCTCATCATCGCGCTGCAGATCCCGTGGCTGAACGTCCTGGTCTGGTTCGCCATGGTGTTCTTCGGCCTCGGCGCGCAGCTCCTGGCCATCTACGAGAAGCGGCCGTGGCGCCGCGAGCTGCCGGCTGGCGCTGGCTTTGATCCGGGGACAGGGCCGGTCACAGGGCCGGCGGGCGGCCCCCGGTACGACGGCGGACAGCCTCCGCCGCCCCCGGTACAGCCGCCTCCAGTGCAGCCGCCGCCCCCGGCGCAGTAGCACCTGGCCGGGGCTGCCGTTCCCTAACCCTCCAGGTCGTAAACCATCGCCGGATCACGGCTGAGGATACGGTCCCGCATCTCCACCTTGAGAACCTCAACCCTGGCCAGTTCCGCGTCCGTCTTCTCCGCCTTGGCACCCAGCTCAATGAACTCATCGGCCACAATTCCGTCATCGCGCAGCACGCAGGTGACCGTCGAATCACCGGCGCTGATCTCAAAAACGTAGCGGGCCAGGGTGCTGCCACGTTCGGGCCGGGCCAATTCCGGCACTACTTCGAAGCGCTCCCCCGTCACGGCACGGGTGACCAGTTCGATGGCGTCCCGCCCACCGGGCCCGGGGAAGGCAGTGCGCACCCGGATTTGCCTGCGCTCGACGCGGCCGCCGGCAGTGCGGTCCGCCAGTTCCGGCAGCGCCCGGCCCAGCGCAGCGAACGCATGGGCCACACCGCCGGGGAAGCCCGGGCCGTGGTAGCGCATGCAGTCGGCGAAGGTGAAGTCCAACTTCATGCCGTCCTCCCAGACGGTCACTGTGCGGTCCGCGTTTGGGACGGGAGTAGCTTCGGGGCGGTCAGCCGGTGCCGGGGTAGTGCTCATGGTGCGTTCTCGCTCTGTTGATTTGGTCCGTACGGGCAGGTCAGGCCGGGTTGTGGACGCTGTGTGACGTCCCGGCAGACACAGATTGCGTCCGCCCGGCCCAGCTTCTATTGTTGCTTAGGCAAGGCAAGCCTTACCAACTCCGCAGCGGTTCCAGCGGCACGGCCGCGCCCGCCTGCAACGCCCGTCCTTCTTTCCTTCAGCCCTGAGGTTTGCCATGTCCCGGAGTAACACCCCGCGCCCTGAGCGGACCGGCACCCGGGAACCGGCAGCGCAGCCGGAGGTCATGCCGTCGACGTCGCTCACCGGAGAGCAGATGCTCCTGCGCTACGGCAAGGACACCGTGGTGGACGGGGTTTCCCTGACCTTCCAGCCTGGGCAGGTCACGGCCCTGGTGGGCCCCAACGGCAGCGGCAAGTCCACCCTCCTGCGCTCCATGGCCCGGCTGCACCGCCCGGACGCCGGCGAGATCGTCCTCCGCGGCACCGGCGGTGAACGTTCCGCAACAGCGCTGACCTCCCGGGACTTCGCCCGGGAAGTAACTCTCTTCTCCCAGTCCCGCCCCGCCCCGCAGGGACTAAGCGTGCGGGAGGTCGTGGCCTTCGGCCGGCATCCCTACCGGCGCCGCTTCGCCGGACTCGACGCCGAAGACCATGCGGTTATCAACCGCGCAATGGTCTCCACCGGCGTCGACGTCATGGCGGCACGTTCCGTCAGCGAACTCTCCGGCGGTGAGATCCAGCGTGTGTGGCTGGCTGCCTGCCTGGCCCAGGACACCGGCGTCGTACTCCTGGACGAACCCACCAACCACCTGGACCTGAGATACCAGATCGAGATCCTGGACCTGGTGCGGGACCTCGCGGACAGCGGAGTCGCAGTCGGCATTGTGCTGCACGACCTCGATCACGCCGCCCGCGTAGCCGATTCGCTGCTGCTGATGTCCGCCGGACGGATTCACGCCGCCGGCGAACCGCACCAGGTGCTGACTGAACAGAACATCTCGGAGGTCTACGGCCTCCGGGTCCAGGTCACCGTGGAGCCGGACACCCGGCGCATCCGCATCGACCCGCTCGGCCGGCACACCGCCCGGCACCGGACCACAGCTCCCGTTTCACCCTGAACACCCACCCGAGAGGCACCCCAAGAATGAACCGAGTCCGCCCGCTCGCCGCAGCAGCTTCCATGCTCGCTGCTGCCGCACTCACCCTGTCCGCCTGCGGCACCACCGAGGTGGAGGAGCCGGCGAACGCCGCCACCGCCGCCACGTCTGAAGCCTGCGCAGCCGACACCACCGCCACGGCAACCGGCCCGGTCTCGATGACCGACGGCGTCGGGCGCACCGTGGAACTGGAGAAGCCGGCCGAGCGCATCGCCGTGCTGGAATGGCAGCAGATCGAGGACGCGCTCACGCTGTGCGTCACGCCGGTGGCCGTTTCCGACGCCGAAGGCTACGCCACGTACGTGAGCGCCGAGACCCTGCCGGAGGAAGGCGTCGCTGACATCGGCACCCGCGGCGAGCCGGACCTGGACACCCTGTACGCGGCGGACCCGGACCTGATCATCGTGGAGGCCTTCAGCGCCGACGACGAGATCATTGCCCAGCTCGAAGAGCGCGGCGTGCCGGTCCTCGCCACCCTCGGCGCCAACAGCGCGGACCCGATCGGGAACATGAAGAACGTCTTCTCGATGATCGCCGAAGCCACCGGGCGCACCGACCGCGCCGAGCAGGTCCTGGACACCTTTGACAAGCACCTGGCCGACGCCAAGGAAAAGGTCGCGGATGCTGATCTGGCAACCACCGATTTCCTCTTCTTCGACGGCTGGGTGGAGGGCGGAAACGTCACCATCCGCCCCTACGGCCAGGGTGCACTCTTCACCGCCCTCGGCGAAGAGCTGGGCCTGACCTCCGCGTGGACCGACGACATTGACTCGAAGTACGGCAACGGCGGCGTGGATCCGGCCTACGGCCTGGGCCAGACGGACATTGAAGGGCTCACCGCTGTTGGCAGCGCGAACCTCTTCTACTCCAATGACGAGGAAGTGGGCGGCTACGTCTCCGAACTCGAGAAGAACCCCATCTGGACCTCACTGCCCGCAGTGAAGGAAGGCCGCGCCTTCGCCTTCCCCGCAGGCGTATGGGGTGCCGGCGGCCCGCTGTCCAACCAGCAGGCCATCGACGCCTACGTTGACGCCATGCTGGCGGAGTGAGCGCACCTCACCAAACGCGGGACATAACGCAGCCGCAGGCCCCCACGGGCCTGCGGCTGCCCCTGCATAACTTCCTCCAGCACACTGCCGGCGGCCTGGCCGTTCTGGCGGTGCTGCTGCTGGCCGTCGTCTTCACCGGTGCCTGGCACCTGACCCAGGGAACTTCCGGCGCGGGGCTTGCGGACCTGTGGCGGCTCTTCGGCGGCGCCGAGGAAACCGTGGGCGGCGTTCCCATTGCCGATGTGCTGGTGGGCTCACGGCTGCCGCGCCTGTTCGCCGGGGTGGCCGTCGGGTTTGCCCTCGGCGTGGCCGGCGCGCTGCTGCAGTCGGTGACCCGGAACGCGCTGGCCTCCCCGGACACCCTCGCCGTCACTGCCGGCTCCTATTTTGCGCTGACCGCCGTCGCGGCCTTCGGCCTGTCCGTTCCGCTGTGGGCCTCCGGCACCGTCGCATTCGCCGGCGGGGTGCTGGCCGCCGCCGTCGTGCTGGGCCTGGCCGGCCGCTCCGTGGGGTCCGGCACCACCCGCCTGATCCTTGCCGGTTCCGCGATCGCCATGGCGCTCGACGCCGGCACCGCAATGCTGCTCATCCTGTTCAAGGAAAACACCACCGGCCTGTTCGCCTGGGGCAGCGGATCGCTCGCCCAGCTGAACCTGGACGCCTCCGTCCGGGCGGCCCCGGTGATCATTGCGATGCTGTGCGTCGCGCTGCTGCTCTGCCGCCGGCTCGATGTCCTGAAGCTCGGCGACGATACCGCCTCATCCCTGGGTGTTCCCGTCGCCTCGACCCGGGTGCTGTCCGTGCTCTGCGCCGTGCTGCTGACCAGCATTTCCGTGACGCTCGCCGGGCCCATCGCCTTTGTGGGGCTCGGCGCCCCGGTGCTGGCCCGCCTCTTGGCCGGCCGCGCACCGGTGCTCGGCAGGCACCTTTTCCTGCTGCCCGTCTCCGGCCTCCTGGGAGCGCTGCTCATCCTGCTGGCCGACGCCGGGCTGCGCGGAATCCTCGGCGCAGAAGGTGCCAGTTCCATTCCCACCGGTGTTCCCACGGCACTGCTCGGTGCCGTCCTGATTGTGGTCCTGGCGATGCAGATGCGGGATTCCGGCCCAATCTCGATGCCGCCGCAGGGCCGCCTCGGTGTCCGGACGCGGCGCCGATTCCTCGCCGCAGTCGCCGTCTCCGCACTGCTCCTCGCGGCCGCGGTGCTGGTGGGCCTGCTCGCCGGCAGCCTGTGGCTGCGCACAGGCGATCTCGCGCTGTGGCTGAACGGGTCCGCCCCGGACCTGATCGGCCGGGCACTGGACGACCGTTTCCCGCGGGTTGCCGCCGCGGTGCTGGCCGGCGCGGCCCTGGGTCTGGCCGGCTGCGTGGTGCAGGGAACCGTTCGCAACCCGCTGGCCGAACCCGGAATCCTCGGCATCACCGCCGGCGCCGGGCTGGGTGCGGTCACGGTGGTGACTTCCAACATCGGCGGCGGCCGTCCCATTCTCATCACCATGGCGGTGCTGATGGGACTGGCCACCTTCGCGCTGATCGCCCTGCTGGCCTGGCGCGGCGGCCTGCTGCCGGACCGGTTTGTGCTGGTCGGCATCGGCTGCGGCTACGGCCTGAGCGCGCTCACCACGTTCCTGCTGCTGCGCGCGGACCCGTGGAACACACCGCGCATCCTCACCTGGCTTTCCGGCACCACCTACGGCCGGACGGTGCCCGACGTCGTGCCGGTGGCGGTGGGCCTGGCGCTGGCGGTGCCGCTGGTGTTCGGGCTGCGGCGCCGGCTGGATCTGCTGGCGGTCGACGACGACACTCCCCGCATCCTGGGCGTCCGGCTGGAGCGGTCCCGCTTGCTGCTGCTCGGTGCTGCCGCGGTACTGGCATCGCTGAGCGTGGTGGCGATTGGCGCCGTCGGATTTGTGGGCCTGGTGGCTCCGCATCTGGCGCGGTTCATTGCCGGGGCGCGGCACAGCCGGCTGATTCCGCTGTCCATGCTGCTGGGCGCGCTGCTGGTCTCCGTGGCGGATACGCTGGGCCGGACGCTGATTGCGCCGGCGCAGATCCCGGCCGGCCTCATGATTGCCCTGATTGGTGCGCCGTATTTTGTCTGGCTGCTGCGGCGGTCGCGGGGGTAGCGATGGTTAGCCTTACGGAAGCTGGTCCAGAAACCCGCGGACGACGGCGCTGACCAGCGCCGGGCGCTCGGCGATCAGGCCGTGGCCGGTGCCGGGGACGATGCACAGCTGCGCTCCCGGGATAGAGGCGGCCATGAGCAGGCTGTGGTCTGGGCGGATGCTGTCCCGGTCCCCCGATATGATCAGCGTCGGCGCCGTGATCTGGCTCAGGTCCGCCGGGTTGATGTGCGGTTCGGTGGTCCAGAGCCGGAAGAGTTTTGCCATGACGGCGTCCGCGTGGCCCGGGCCGTCCGGTGACAGCCGCTCGTAGGCGAGCCGTTCCCGGTCCGGCTTGTTGGGGTCCTTGGGTGCCGCGTGGACGGGCGGGCCGAGCACCGGCAGCGCACCGGCGTCGTTCTGAAACGCCGAGGGGTCAAGGTTCCCGCTGATGGCGATCAGGGAGCGGACCCGATCAGGGTGGTGCAGGGCCAGCATCACCCCGAGGACAGCACCGTCGCTGAAGCCGAGCACGTCGACCGATTCCAGGCCTTCGGCATCGAGGTAGGCCAGGGTGTCCGAGAGCCCGCGCTCGTAGCTGTAGCCGCCGTCGATGTCCGCCGACCGTCCGTGGCCCGGCCGCTCGAACGCGTACACCTTCCGTTCAGCGGCCAGGGCGTCGGCTTGTTCCTGCAGCGCCTCCAGCGAGCAGAACCCGCCGTGCAGGAACAGAATCGGCCGGCCCTCGCCGGCCACTTCGGAATACAGGTCGACGCCGTTGATCCGGTGATAAGTCATGTGGTCCTGCCGTGGGGTTGGTGCTGGAAGTTTGCCCCGGGGCGGAGGTTTCGCCCGCGCCGGCTCCTTCCATTGTGACGGTACGTACGAGTTTCCCGCCTCCGGTTACAGTCCGAAATGATCGGAGGTCAGCTGCCCACGCTCCCTTCCGAATGTCCTTGACACTAAAACGGCACGGCGCGTCTTCTTGAAGCAGGGCATGGGGATGGCTGGGCAAACTAGCGAGGAGAGACCCATGTCAGGCGCAAGCGGAAGCGGCGAAGAAGTCGAAACGGGGCGGACAAACCGAGCAGAGGGGCGAACAATCCTCTGGGCTCAGGTGCCGCCGGGCCAGTCCAACTTCAACGGGCCGGCAATCTTTATTGCGGAGGTGGCCAAGGACGCCGATGACCCGGACGACTATGAGGACGGCGACTCGTTCATTCCGTCCAACTCTTTCGACGGGATCGTCGGCAAGGGCTGGAGCGGCGGCAGCGCCAGTAACTTCGGCGGAACGCCCGGAGGAACTGGAGTGGTGGGCCGGGGAGGCCGCAACCAGGGAACCGGAGTGTTCGGCCTGGGCGGCGGGACGCCGGAACCCGGCAACGGCGGTGCGGGCGGAATCGGGGTGCACGGTTTGGGCGGCCCGCAGGCCGACTTCTTCGCGGATTACACCACCCCGCCCGGCGCCGGCCTGGTGGGACAGGGCGGCCGGCAGTCAGAGTTCGACAACCGGCTGCGGCTTCCCCACGCGGCAGGTGTCATTGGCCTTGGCGGAGGAACAGGTCCGAATAAGGATCTGCTTCCTGCCCATCCACTGTCCGACACCGGCGGCGTCGGCGTCTATGGCCAGGGGGCAGAACTCACCCTGACCATGGTTCCCCAGCAGGATGAAACCGGGACGATTCCCGGACCGAATGTTGCGAGCGGCCCCCGTTCAGCAGGCGCCGGCGTGCTTGGCAGGGGCGGCGAATCGACGGATCCCCGGGTACGGAACGCTTCCGGCGTCATCGGGCTCGCCGGCGGCGTCCCCATCCCGTCCAGCAACCAGACCCTGGGATTCGGCGTGGTGGGCCACGGACCGGTTGGCGTTCACGGCCGGGGGCTTGCCGGGGCAGGGGTGGAAGGTACGTCCTCAGGAGACCGCGGCGGAACCTTCCAATCGGATGACGCTGCACAAATCCAACTAATCCCCGGGTTCTTTCGGGGCACGTATCCGCCCCCGGTATCGGTGGCACCCACTGCCCTCCCCTCCGGGCGGGAAGGTGTCGTCCAGCTGCCCAAGGACGGCCGCGGCGGGGACCTCATGGTGCTTTCCGACGAGGAGCGCAGCTGCACGCTGTGGTTCTGTGTGGAAGGAGTGAACTCCGGTCCGGCGAAATGGGCGCAGGTCCTTACGGGACCGGCCTTCGACGGCGTTGCCTAGGCGGGCCGCGGGGGCCGCCAGACACGGGCGGTCCGTCGGGACCCACGCAGGCCACCCTGTTCCCGCTCTCAGGGCTCGATGGTCAGGGCACGGATTGCACCGTCGGCGAGGTCGAAGCGGTTCCACAGCATTACGGTGCCTCCGGGGAAGTTGCCGTCCAGGCGAACCAGCACCTCCGCGCGTGAACCTTCCACGGCCTGGCCAATGCGCGTGACGGTGTACTCGAACTCCGTGGAGGTGTTTGCTATCCAGCTGCTGATCGCGTCGGTGCCTTGGTAGGTGGATCCGTCGTCGACCACCACCGCATCCGGAGTGAACAGTGCGGAGGCATCAGCGTGCCGCTTGGCGTCACGCGCATCGAGGTAAGCGGTGACCGCGGAGGGGAGGGCAGCGGCGTCGTACTCCGTAGGCGTTTGACTCATGGTTCTGCTCTTTTCCGTCCATCTTCGGTAGCTTTTACTTTAGAAGTAAGTAGTGGGTGCTAAATTAGCAGTAAGTGGACCGAACGTCGAGCGGCCCGTCTGGAAAAGGAGAACCGATGCCGGCACGCGTGCGCATGGAAGACCGGGAATGCCCGCTGTCCACGGCCATGTCCTACGTGGGCGAGTGGTGGACCATCCTGATCCTGCACGACTGCTTCGACGGGTACACCCGGTTCGACGAGTTCCAGGCCAACATCGGGCTCTCCTCAAGCATGCTGACCGCGCGCCTCAAGACGCTGGTTGACAACGGCGTCCTCGACAAGCGCCCGTACCAGGACAAGCCCATCCGCCACGAGTATGTGCTGACGGACTTCGGACGGTCGCTGCGCCCCGTACTCGTGGCCATGGCAGCATGGCGCAACGCGCAGCTCCTCCCGGAACAGCGGGCAATGATCCTGGTCGACTCGGAGACGGGTCAGGAAGTGGAACCTGCCGTCATCGACCCCGGGAGCGGACTGGGTGTGGAGGATCCCCGGTTTGTGTTTACGGCCGGGCCAGCGGCGGGTCCGGAAATGCGGGCACGGTACGACGGCGGGAGCCGGCCAGGCTCTTAAGCCTGCGGTTCGCAGACCATCGCTCAGTCAAGGAAGAGGGCCATCCAAACGTCGTCGGCCCAGCTGCCGTCCGGCTGAAGGAACTCCTGCCGGAGCTGCCCTTCCACAGCGAAGCCGTGTTGGCGGTAAAGCTCAACGGCAACCGTGTTGGTTGACAGTGCGCGGAGCCCGAGCTTACGTGCTCCGCGCCGTCGCGCTTCATCAACGGCGGCATCAAGGAGTTGGTGGCTGATGCCCCGGCCCCGTTGGCCGGGGGCAACCACCAGGGCATTCAGGTGCAGCACATGATCGTTCTTGGGGATGGGAATGTGGCGGGCCAGATGCGCGTAACCGGCAATGGAATCGCCGTCGACTGCGACGATGACATCCTCGGGACCGCGGCGGTTGTCGAAGAACGGAGCATCAGCATCGTTGGGCGGAAAGACTTGGACTTCCGGTGCCCACGCTGAGGCGTCCAGCCGGGCAAGGGCCCTGGAGTCGGCGGTGGCAGCGGTTCGAATATGCAAGGTTTCTTTTTCCATTCAGTCAGAGCAGCACGGGCAGTTGAGCATGGTTCACCTGTACGGATCGTCTACGAGGACCGGTACAGGGTCATTCCGGCGTGGTAAAAAATGCCGTCCACGAATTCTCCATCAGCGGTGAAACCGGTGTCATCGAGATAGTCGATGTGGTTTCCGGTGACGGTGTAGCTTCCGGTGTACGCTGCCTCCCGTGTCCCGCGGGCCTCGACATAGCGCCCGTTGGCCAACAGCTCATGGCGCACGTGGGAATCCGCTGTTTTCCACATTCCCACGTAGGGGTGCATTGATCGTTCGGTCATGGGTGTCTCCTGGGATATCGTCTGGAATCTAGCGGCGATTATGGATAAAACCGCTTCAACATCATTCATGACGGTTTGAGGTACAAACAGGCCCTGCCGCACCCCGGCTAAACTCAACCTGTTTCAACCGGCCGTCCGGCTGAAGCGCCCAGGCACGAACCGCCTGCAGAGGCGCGTTCTTAGCCAGGGTGCGTTACGTCCTGTCTGGCCGGAGGAGTGTCGGGCAGAATGTGGGCATGACTTCCGCAGGCCTTGGGCCATTTTTGTCTGCCCGCCGGGCTGCCCTCTCTCCGGAGGCTGCGAACATTCGCTGGAGCGGAGTTCGCCGGGTACCAGGCCTCCGGCGCGAAGAGGTTGCCATTCTGGCCGGAGTGAGCGTGGATTACTATGCCCGGCTCGAACAAGGGCGGGAACTCCACCCCTCGGCGTCGGTTCTTGATGCCCTTTGCCGGGCGCTTAACCTGGCCCACGATGCCCGCGAGCATTTGTTCCGACTGGCCGGCGTCGCCCCTGGCACCGTTCCCGTCGCGGTCAGGGAGCAGGTCGACCCATCCCTGCTCGCCCTCATGGACTCATGGTCCGAGACCCCGGCGTTCCTGCTCAACCGCCGCTTGGATATTCTGGCGCGGAACCCGCTGGCTGCCTCTCTCTACCGCGGGTTCGCCAACGCGGACAACCTAGCCCGGATGACCTTCCTGGATCCAGCCGGGCCGGCGTTCTTCGCCGATTGGCATCGTGCTGCGGAGGCGTGCGTCGCGAACCTTCGGCTGGCCCTGGGCTACGACGCCAACGATCATGCCGCCCTCGCGCTCGTCGAGGAACTCAGCGCCGGCAGCGTGCATTTTGACGCGCTCTGGGCCAGCCACAACGTACGCGGAAAAACGCATGAGGCCAAGACATTCCTGCATCCGGAGGTCGGATCACTCACGCTCGAATTCACCTCTTTCGATGTCCGGAGCGCCCCGGGCCAGCAGCTGATCGTCTACCGCGCGGAACCATTCTCTCCAAGTGACACCGCCCTGAGGCTTCTGGGAACGATTTCCTGCCCGGTTGAAGACACCGCCGACGCTGACACTGGCGCTGCCTTCGGCCGGTGACCGTCGGCACGGTCAACCGATTGTGTTACCGGGGCTGTTCAGGTGCCGGCTCCTGCCAGCCTCCGCGGTGCGTCATGGACGGCGGCACCGGTTCCGGTGCCCGCCAGACGACGATGAGCAGGGTCGCGATCGGGCCCAGCAGGATTGAGATGAGGAACCAGTTCCAGCGTGAGCGGTTCTTCTGTTCCGCCAGGCCTGCGTTAATCAGGGCGAGGGTGAACCAGAAGGTGCCGGAGCTGACGTAGTTATCCATCGGGCTACCCAATCACACGTGGCGGGGGAACGCCTCGAATAGCGTCCGGCCATTCATGCGGACAACGACGCCGGCACCTGGCTTGGTGCGCAGCCGAACCGCTGCCGGAAGGCCCGGGCGAACGTGCCGGGGTCAAGGAACCCGGAAGCAAGGCACGCTGTCTGCACGGCATGGCCCCGCACCAGCAGCTCCCGGGCGTGCTCGAGCCGGACCCGCCGGATTTCTGCTGCCGGGGACGTTCCGGTTTCGGCGAACAGGGCCTGGACGGAGCGCACCGAGAGATGCGCCGCGGCGGCAAGTTCCGCCGTCGTGAACTGCGGGTCAGTAAAGCGGGTGCTGATGGTGCGGCACAGCGACTCGCGCAGTTCTGCGCGGGCCTGTGCCGGCGAGGTGCGCGCCCCTGAGCCCCGGCGGCGCAGCTCCCGCACTATTTGTGCCTCGGCGCGCGGTTCGGGGCTGAAACTCAGCAGGGTGGCGTGACCGTCTGAGATGCTGCGCGTGGACCAGCGGACCGGACGGGTGTCCCCCTCGCGGGTGACAAACCATTCTGTTGCGGGTTCCGATCCGCCGGATCCGACAATGGGGCATTCGTGTTCGGGGTACGGGGTTCCATCCGGACGGCTCCGGTGCAGCAGGTCATGGCTGGGACCGCCAACGACGTCGTCGTCTCCCCGGTAGCCCAGGAACCGGATCGCTTCACGGTTGGCGAGCGCCACGAGACCGCGGGAATCAATGACCCACAGCGGTACGGGTGCTTCGCGGACCACCTGTGCCAGCAGATCCATTTCCTGCCCTTTCCCTCGGCTCTCACACGGCCCCCAGTTCAACACCGTAGGAACCCTGAAAGGCAGTTCCGTTGCCTGGTTGTTTCAGGCAGGTAAAAGGCCGTGCTGGCTGCGTTTTTTGCTGGATGGGCTGCGTAAAAAGCCTGACGCGCCGCTTCCGGGCACTCCTACTTTGAGTTCAGGGCAAGTGCCTGCAGGCCATTTACGAGGAGGCAGAAATGACGAACTGGAACACCACCCGAGACCAGGCAACACTCAAGGTGCGCACCGCCGTCGCCCGTTCGGAGTCATCCTGGGCCGAGCTCGCCGAAAAGCTGGACCGTCCGCTGCTGTGGACCATCGCAGCGCTCCTGGGTTCGCATCCGGTGCCCGCGGAACTGGCGGAGAAGGCGGGCGAGCTGCTGGAGCTGGACACCGAAACCGTGTTGGCGCTGCAGGAGCAGCCGTACCGGATTGCCGGGGACTCGCTTAAGGACGACCCCACGATCTACCGCTTCTACGAACTGCTGGCCGTCTACGGCCCGGCGCTGAAGGAAGCCATCCACGAGGAGTTTGGCGACGGCATCATGAGCGCGATCAACTGCAACGTGGAGCTGACCCGCCGCGAGGATCCGGACGGTGACCGCGTGCGCGTGATCATCGACGGCAAGTTCCTGAAGTACCAGTGGTAGGGGGCCCGCGATGAGCTATGTGATTCCCAAGGATTTCGCGGTCCGGATGATCGACGCCGGACACTCCAAGGTGATGCTCTCCACCCGGGACACCCTGATCCGCAGCTACATGGCCGGCGCCATCCTGGCCCTGGCCGCGGCGTTCGCCGTCACGGTCAGCACGCAGACCGGGTCGCCGTTGCTGGGCGCGATTCTGTTCCCCGTGGGTTTCTGCATGCTCTACCTGATGGGCTTTGACCTGCTGACCGGCGTGTTCACCCTGGTGCCGCTGGCCTGGCTGGACAAGCGGCCGGGCGTTACCTGGAAGTCGATGCTGCGGAACTGGGGGCTGGTGTTCCTCGGCAACTTCGCCGGCGCACTGACCACCGCCGTGCTGATGGCTATTGTCTGGACCTACGGCTTCTCCTCCGGAGTGAGCGAGGTGGGCCAGGCGATCGGGCACATCGGTGAAGGACGGACGGTCGGCTACGCGGACCACGGCGCGGCCGGCATGCTCACGCTGTTCGTGCGCGGGGTGCTGTGCAACTGGATGGTCTCCACCGGCGTCGTCGGCGCGATGATGTCCGACAGCCTGCCGGGCAAGGTAATCGCCATGTGGATGCCGATCATGCTCTTCTTCTACATGGGTTTTGAGCACTCGGTGGTGAACATGTTCCTGTTCCCGGTGGGCCTGATGCTCGGCGGCGAATTCACGCTGATGGACTACCTGATCTGGAACGAGATCCCCACGGTGCTCGGCAACCTGGTGGGTGGCCTGACCTTCGTGGGCCTGATGATCTACGGGACGCACGCCCGGACCGCGCCGGGGCGTCAGTTCGCGGCGAAGGTGAAGGTCTAGGTTCGGGGGAACGACGACGGCGGCGGGCCGGCATTCGGGGATCGACCCCGGGTGCCGGCCCGCGTTTCCGGCAGCATCAGGGCCTAGGCAGATCCGGGGCAGCCAAGCACACCCGGAGAGAGTCCGCGGCAAGGTGGGCTGCAGCTCCGCCGACCCTGTAAATGCCGCCGACGCCGGTGCTAGCGTGAAGCAGGGATTGATTCGCTGTGGGGCCCCAGGCCTTGCGGAAGGAGATCGTCATGACCCGTAAACTCCACGAATTTGCCGACCTGTACCGGCGCAGCGGCCCCTGGTGCGTCGCCTACATCGACGCTTCCGCGGGGAATGTGGACAGTCTGGAAGCCGCAGAGGTCCGCCCGGTCGACGTCAGGAGGGCGCTGGCTCAACAGGGCGCACCAGCGGAGGACCAGGAAGCGGCTGAAACCGCGGTGCTTCCCGCTGAGGGATATCCTTCCCCCGTCTCCCGCTACCTCCTTGTCCAGCAGGGCACGGTGGCGTTAAACGAACTCCTGCCCGGAGAGCTGGTACTGCCGGAGCGGGTCTCGGTGGATCCGATTCCCGATCTGCTGCCGCTGCTCAAGCACCGCCCCGAGGAACTGCCCTACATTGTTGCGGAAGTCTCGCGGGAGGACGCGGAGATCCGCCTGCTCTTCGTCGGCCGTGAAGAGTCCTCCGTCGAGGATGTGGAGGGCGAGAAGGAAGACATCACCAAGTTGCCTGCCGGCGGCTGGTCACAGGACAAGTTCCAGCGGCAGACCGAGCAGGTCTGGAAGCGCAACGCGGACCAGGTCGCGGAGCAGATCGACCGGGTCGTGGACAGCAGCGGAGCCAGGCTGATCGTGCTTGCCGGCGACGTCCGGGCGCGGGGACTGGTACGGGACCAGCTCACCGAAGCCCACAAGCCGCTGGTCAGCATGATCGATTCCCACATGCCGGAGTCCGGGGCTGGCCGCCGGGCTTTCGAGGACAAGGTCCAGGAACGCATTGCCCTGCTGTGGGCTGCGGAGCAGGAACAAATCATGGACCGTCTGGCCCAGCAGCAGGGGCAGGCCAACCCGGAGTCCGCGACCGGTTTAGGCGGGGTGCTTACGGCCCTGCAGCAGGCCCAGGTGGACCTCCTGATCCTCAATGACAAAGCACTGGTGGACCACCAGCTGCTGGCCCTGGGAGCCGAACCCTGGGTGGCCAGCGCCCCGGAGCAGTCCCTCGGCGCTGAGGTCCTGGGGCAGGTTCCCGCTCCGGCAGCGCTGATCCGGGCAGCTGCCCTGACCGATGCCAGTCTGCTGCTGGTGCCCAACGGCGTCCTTCCGCACGGCATCGATGTTGCTGCCCTGCTCCGCTGGCCTACCGGCCCTGCGGCGCCAGGGAGCTGACCGGGCCGCCTCAGCTGGCAGCAGCCGCAATGACGTCCGCCAAGTCACCCGGCCGGCTCCACATCGGCCAGTGGCCGGTGGGGAGGTCGAGAACTTCCACGTCCGTGAGCTCTGCGGTTTCGGCGAACATGGGGTGCCCCGAGCGGGCCAGTTCCGTCATCTGTGCACCCGGAATCGAGCAGCACACCAGCGTGGTGGGGACCTGCCGGCGGGCATCGTTGGTCAGTTCGAGCGGTTCGCGCAGCACGGGACCGGGCTCCGGGACGGCCCGGGTACAGAACCGTTCAAGGACCTCTTCGCTCAGGCCCTCGAGGCTGGCCTGCTGTCCCAACTCATCGAAGGCCGGCAGCGGCAGCTCAGCCGCGTCTTCCGGGAAACCGGGCAGGAAGACACTTCCCGGCCCTACGGGCCCGGAGTCGACCCACACCATTCGGTGAATCAGCTCGGGGTGCTGGTCCAGGACCAGGCTGACGGGGAAGTTGGCGCCGCTGTGCGCCACGAGGGTCACCGGCCCGCCCAGGCCGGTAACGACGTCGGCAATCGCCGCTGCCTGCTCATCGAGAGTCCGTGCCGTGCGGGCGGGGTCCTCCGGATCCAGCCCGGGGAGAGTGAGTGCGACGGCGTTGGTCTGGTCAAGGTGTTCCAGGACTTCATCCCAGGCCCAGGCTCCCAGCCAGTGGCCGGCGATCAGGACGATGGGGCTCTTCGTAGTGTTCATGTTCCAACCTTCTCCCCTCGCATGGGCAGGTGTATGTCACTATTTATGTCATGAATTTTGGAGTGCCCGCGTGAGGCGGACCGAGCGGCTCGTGGCCCTGTCCGAGATGCTGCGCCGCAGCGGTAACCGGGGCTGCTCGGCCGAGAACCTAGCCAGGGAGTTCGGCGTCTCCGTGCGGACCGTGAAGCGGGACCTCGATGCTCTGGAGAACAGCGGCGCACCCATCTGGTCCCGCCCCGGGCCCGGCGGCGGATACGGTCTGGCGAGCGGCGGCTCCCTGCCTCCCGTCACCCTCTCCCCCGCGCAGGCCGTGGCGCTGATGGCCGCTGTCTCCGCGGCGTCGGACGCTCCCTACGCTGATCTAGCCTCCGCCGGCGTTCGGAAAATCCTTGACGTCCTGGACCCGCGCACCCGTGCCCGGGCCGATGAGCTGGCATCCCGCGTATGGGTCAACGCCCCGCCCGCGTCCTCCCGCGCGGTCCGGTCCGCACTGGAAGAAGCGATGGCAGACCAGCGGGTGGTCCGCATCCGCTACACCGCCAAGGACGGCGCGGTGACAACGCGCGACGTCGAACCCATCCTCTTTGCCTCCACCAGCGGCCGGTGGTTCCTGGTGGGATGGTGCAGGCTGCGGAACGGGATCCGGTGGTTCACCGTCTCCAGCATCGACCGGGCGAGTGTCACCTCGATGGCATGCACCGGCCACACCGTCGAGGAGGTCGGCGAACCTCCGGCTAACGCGAGGCCGGTGCACGGGCGGTAGACCAGTAGCAGCCCGAATCCTTTAGGCTTCGGGGATGCATGAGGACAGCCTTAACGATTACTCGACTCTGACTCCCCGTCCCGCCGACCGGATCAATGAATTGCTGGAACTGGTTGCGGCCGATTGGAAGCGGTCAGGAAACGACCAGAGGTTCTTTCAGTATCTGGCCAACCTTCAGCATGATCTGGACCTGCCGAAAGATCCGTATGACGTCGAGGACAGCAGCCTCATTGCCCTGCTTCGGGAAAGGGCAGCCCAGGACTAGGCGGTCCCGCAGCCGTTCTTCAGCGCCCCCGCGCAGTCAGCCCAGCCCTTCGAACACGTCGCCCAGCACGGGAGCTCCCGGCTGCCTGGGCGGCCAGGCCTGCACCAGCGGTTCGACGCCGACCATGCGGTTCCAGCGGGAGTCCTCCTCCGCGTCCGGCGGCACCCCGGGCGAGATCACGTGGCGCTGCGTCCGGTGCTGCAGCAGCCCTGCCACTATCCGGTCCGCGACGCTGCTGACATCCACCTCGATGCCAATCTCTTCGTCCGGAACGGGGTTCACGTCATACATCCGGCCTGCTTCCCACGGCTTCAGGCCGCGCCGGATCCGTCCGCTGTTCCAGCGTTCCCACGTGGAGCGGCGGACGCAGCCGTGCAGCAGGCGCTGCGGGCCCGGACCGCCGTCGGGTAAATGCGGCGTCGGTAGCGGCTCCCACGGCAATGTGGTCGGGATGCGCGGTGAGTCCTTCCGGACCAAAGGTGGCGACGACGTCGGGCCGTTCCTGCGCTAGGATTCCGCCGATGCGTTCCACCAGCTCGGCAAACGGCACTTGGTTCACGGCGCCGTCGTCGTAGTCCAGCCATTCGTGCCGGTCCGGCGGCCGGCCGTGCGCGATCCACGCAGCGTCCATCTCCCGGCGGCGGATACTGCCGAGGTCTTGGCTGGCCGGCGGGTAGGCGGGATCGATCAGTCCGGCGCCGCCGTCGGTCGCGTGGACCAGGACAAACCGGAAGCCGGGATCGTGCTCGTGCAGAGCCACGGTTCCGGCGAGCCCGTACGCGTCGTCGTCGGGGTGCGCGACGACGAGGGCCAGGCAGCGGGAACCGTCCATCACTTCACTGGGCTGCGTCCGGGCCGTCAGGTCAGATCGGTGATTTTCGCATTGGCGTTGGAGCGGACGGACTCTACTCCCTTGAGCGCCGAAGCCTTCGATTTGTAGCTTTCGGAGGACGCGATGACCTCTCCGTTGCCTGCCTTCAGGCGGAACCTGAATCCGCCGGCTTTGTCCTGATAGACCTCGAATTTCCCTGCCATGGCTGCCTCGCTTGATCCGGTTCCAATGCCGTTTATCCAGCGTATTCCCGTTCGGGAGAGTCAAACCGTCCCGGCACAAACTTCTCCGGGCGCAGCCGCGCGGACCGGGAGGGTCCCGCTGAGGTAGATTTCCAAGCAGGATCAGCGGGGAACACGCTGTAGGCAAAGGTCATGGGGGAAGCATGTCAACGGCGACGATCTTGCAGATCGCGATCACGACCGGCGTGACCGTGTTTATCGCCCTTATTTCGTGGTGGGCGCGTAAACACCCCAACCGCTCCAAGGACCATCCGGAACGGATCCGCCCGCCCAAGGTGGTGCCGGGAGTCGGATGGCTCTTCATCGCCGTCGGGCTCCTGATGGGCCTGGCCGCGCTGTCCATTGAAGACCCGGAGATTGGGATGGTCATCAGTTCCGTGGCCATCTTCCTTGGCGGGTTGATGTTCCTCTGGATCTACCGGAAGGTCTATGTGGCACCGCGCCAATACGAGCTGGCTTTCCGGAAGATCTTTGGGCCGGAACACGTGCTCCCCTACAGCGACATTGTTGACTACCGGATGCAGCGGATGAAAGGACAGCCGTTTCTGTGGGTCAGATTCGCCAATGGCGTCAAATACAGCCTGAACGTCAATGCCTTTAATGTGGCGCCGATGATGCAGGCCATTGATTTCCACCGGGCTACGGGCCGCTGGCCCATGCCGGTTGATGCCGTCCATCTTCCGCCGGCGGATGCGGCGGCCCGCAACGATCACTGGCCCGGCTAGATTAATCCCATGACTTTCCCGGGGGCCGTGCTCGATATTTCCAACCTGTCCGTAGGCTACGGCGGCCTGCCGGTCTGCGGTCCGATCACGGCACGCGCCGACTCAGGCGAGATCCTCGGCGTCGTTGGCTTCAACGGCGCCGGGAAGTCCACGGCCGCGCGCACCATCGCCGGGAAGCAGCAGATGCTCGACGGCGAGGTCCGGGTCCACGGGCTGCCGGTCAACGAGGACGCCATCCCGTTCCGCCGCTCGGTCGCCGCACTGTTCGACGAGGACGCGTTCTTCCCGTCCCTCTCCCTGCGCGAGCACCTGCAGCTGGTCGCCCGCGGCCACTCGGTCCCGGACCCGGACGCCGCCGTCGACGCCGAACTGGACTTCTTCGCCCTGCAGGAGCGGGCCGACGCCGTTCCCGCCTCCGTCTCCTCCGGCCAGCGCCGCCGCCTGCTGCTGGCTTCGGCCCTGATCCGCCCGTCGTCGCTGCTGATCCTCGACGAACCGGAGCAGCGCCTGGACCCCGCCATGCGCGAACGGGTGGGGGAACGCATCCAGGCCTATGCCGACGGCGGCGGCACGGTCCTGCTGGTGACCCACGATCCGGCGCTGCTGCTGGCCACCGCGCAGCGGTGCCTGCTGATTGACGACGACGTCCGGGAGATCGCGCCCGAGCGCGCCGCCGCGGAAATCGCCGGACGCTGACTTATGACCGCCGACACCGTCCAGGCACCTCCCCCGTTCGACCCGGTCCGTTACACCCGGCAGGCCTCGCGGGCGTTTTCCCGCGGCCGGACCCGGTTCCGGGATGTCTTCGTCGACGTCTACACCGCTGTGCTGGCGCTCGGAACCATTGCAGCCCTGGCTGTGGGACTCGTCCTGGCCCTGCGCGAGCAGGTCGCCCAGGCCTGGAACGTCGGTTCCGGGCGCACCCTGGTGGCGCCGCCGTCGTTCGCCCTGCCCGACGGCGCGGCAGCGGCTGTGCTGGTGTTCGCGGCGCTGGCTGCGGTGATGGTGATCGCCCGGAAACTGGGTCCCGCGGCGGTCAGCGGTCCCGAAGGGTACTGGTGGCTGAGCCTGCCGCTGGAGCGGCGGCCGATGCTGGCCGGCCGGCTGGTCCGGCGCCTGCTGCTCGTGTGGGCGGGCACCGCCGTGCTGTATCTGCCGTTCGGGTTTGTGATGGACCTGGAGACCAGTGTTCGGGGACAGGTCCTGGCGGCTGCAACGTTTGGGGTGGCTGCGGTCTCTGCCGTGCTGCTCGCGGGTTTGCAGCAGGCCCGGCCGGCTCCGCAGTCGGCGGCTGAGCGGCGCAGCGGCAGCCTTCCCGGCCTGCTGGTGCTGGCGCTCCTGAGCCTGGTCACGGTGCGGGTTGCCGCGGGGTCCTGGGTGCTGGCGGTCGGCAGCCTGGGTGTCACCGTTGCGCTCGGACTGCTCGTGTTCGCCCGGCTGGACCGGATCCCGGGCCGGGAGCTGATCCGCGGCGGCGCGGTGTCCGGGCACACCGGTGCCGCGGTGTACCTGATGGATCTCAATGAGGTGGGCCGCGCGCTTTCGACAGAGCCCGACGGCGTTGCTTCCGCCCGTGCTGCGCGCTGGTATGCGCGGGGCGGGCGGACGCCGTTTGGTGCCCTGCTGCGCGCGGATACGGCGGCGTTCCTGCGGACCCGCGGCCTGTGGGTCCGTCCGGTGCTGGTGCTGGCGGTGTTCGTGGTCGTGTTGCTGGCCGGCGGGGCGCAGCCTCCGCTGGTGCAGCTGGGGATGATTGCAGCGGCTGTGTTTGCGGCGGTTCCGGCGCTGGGTGCGGTGGCGCGGCGGACGGCGATCATGCCGGGCCTGGACATGCTGCTGCCGCTGTCGGTGTCCGTCGTGCTTCTGAGCCGCATGGCCCTGCCTGCCGCCGCGCTGACGCTGTGGACGGCGGTGTTGTGTGCGGTGCTGGTGCTGCTCGGTGCGGGTAGCCCGGCGCTGATTGCTCTGGGTGCTCTGGCTGGTGTGGGTTTTGGTGCGTCGGCGGTGCGGGGCGCCTACCGGCCGCAACCCGACTGGACCGTCCCTCCGATCGACACCCCGTTCGGTCCGATGCCCCGCGCGCAGGCCGGGACGATGATCCGCGGTTTCGACACGACGCTGCTGGCGCTGGTTCCGCTGTTGCTCGGACTGTTCCTGGGGTATGTGCCCGGAGTGCTGTTGCTGGCGCAGGCTGGTTTCTCGGCCGTTTGTGTTCTTGTGGTGATGTATTCACAGCCCAGATAAAACCCGGATAGGTTCCCTTTGGCAATCAATGTCGCCGCGATGTAACTGGCGGATTCACGCAAATTGCCGTTGCTTGATATTCGGTCCACCTGCCTCACAGACGGAGTTGAGCAGGCTTCTGCTGATGCCGCAGGTGTCCTGTTGTCCGGATGCGACTCGCGGGCGACTCCCACTCAGGATGCCGTGATCACGGGGCTGGCGGTATTACCCAGACACTCCGGCCAACGATCAAGGGAGCGCAACTAGCCGGGTTCAACGCCATCATCAAATTGAACGAAGCTTTGCTCACCGCCGTACAACACCGGCTAGCGGACGTACTCAGATCGTTCCAAAATTTCCACGCCATGTCGCAGAAGCCTTCGAAGCTGAGTATGCAACTATATGGTCTAGCAATCTCTAACGCAGCACCGAGGACCACCGAAAATAAAGACAGGAATGGCATGTCCAAGGATCTTATGTCGGGTGCCGGGAATCTGGTTTGGCACTACTGTGACGGTGCGGCCCTCAAGAACGCCTTAAACAGTAGAGTGCTTTGGGCAAGTTCAGCCGCCTATATGAACGACTCGAAAGAACTGATGAGCGGTAATGAGGTATTGGCTGACCGCCTCCGGGAGGTTCAGACCGAATTTCCGGAACTCCAGGCTCAGGCTCTCTTGGATACTGTGGGGACGTACTCTTCCTCACGCGAAAGCAAGTTCATCCTGTCCGCTTCAAACGACCCTGACAGCCTCACGCTGTGGCGCTACTACGGCAGGGAACAAGTGAGTTTTGCAATCGGACTCGACAGAGACGTAGACCTGCATGTTCAGCCCCAGAACCTCAGGGACGCCCATCCGTTCCCCCCTTCTGGCTATTACGATGGACCCAGGAACCCGGACGGGACCCTGGAACTTGATCCCGATCGGGAGTCTGAAAACGCAGACCCATGGGTCGATGTTATCTATGACCCTTCCGATCAGGAAGCGTTCATCAAAGAGAAGCTAGATCGCATTATCGACGAGCTTCAGACCCCGAACGGTGGTCAGCAAAAGTTCCGGTTCCGCCGGTTCTTTGCACATATGGCCCTTCAGTCCGCCCTGAGCACGATCAAAGACAGCGGATTCCGAGATGAAAAAGAGGCTCGAATAATAGCGGAGGTAACTCCGTCATGGAAATATGTTCTCCATCGTCCAGGCCGCTTTGGAATGATCCCGTACGTTGAACTTGCCGCGAGTACGCCGCCTCCGCGTTCCAAAGCCGAAACAGACGAAGGAGACGGGCTCCCGGCAAGGCTTCCCATTCGGCAGATAAACATTGGTCCGACGCCTTACCCGGAGGAAGCCAAGTTTGGGCTGGAGCAGTTGCTCTCATTCCTGGGATATCACGATGTCAAGGTTGCGGTTAGCGAGATCCCTTACCGCTAGTTGGGCCTCTTGGACGAGCGGGGATGGCTCAGACTGCAACCGCATTGACGGCATCCCTCACGAGAAAGTGCTGCTCAGACTGTGAGTATGCCACGAGGTCGGGCACTTCCTTCCAAACCTCTTTGGCTATCTCCAGCGCAGGCCTCGCTGACTCTTGTCGCGGCTCCTCATATACAACCCGCAGCTGGACATCAGGAGAAATAGACAGGGGCGGCTGCCCTCTCGATTCGAGTATTCCTCCGCGCCGTCGTAGGCGGTCCATATGCGCCACCCAGGCTTGTATTTCCGTCGACACCTTGTCAACGTCAGACAAGTTGAAAGACCAAGCATTCGTAATCTGTTCTACCGCGTTATCGGTAATCGCAAAGTTGGCGGTTCGAGGGATTGTGCCAACACGTATTTGTGGGCGCGAACGTAGGGCCACGCCACTGTCTGGCAACACGCGCCGCAGTTCGGTCGAAACGAAATTGCTTACCCGCGTGCCAAAAAGCTCTCGAGGCTTTACCTGCGGATCTGCAATTAAGTGCTCGAATAACATCGAAAGTCCAGCCGCAGCTGAGTCAGCTTCCATTGGGTAGGGAGCAGATATCTGCACTGCGTTGTTTAGCCGAGAGGCTATCCGGGAGATGGCTGCTGCACTTAAGCTGCGCTCAGAGTCGGCCAGAAGCACCAATGAGGGTTCAGAACGAGGGGCTCCTCCTGCCCGGAGAGTTCCGACCATTTTTTCGAGCTCTCCGAGCCAATATTTCGCGATCGTGGGGTCACCCCCGAGGCGGCTGGCTCGCTGCAGGTTGCTAACAGGGCGAAACGCCCAGTCATGCCCATCTTTACCGACGAGCAAAGCAATGTTTACGAATTCACCGCGTATAGGGTCCGGCACGTACCGGACGACCCAATATTGGTAGAACATCACTTCACCCCTTCCTCATTACTAAGCTTTGGCTGCCCTTGCTGCTTCCGTCGCAAGTGCGCGCATTCTGGTAACGACGTGTTTTCTTCGGTAGTGGAGCCACCACGCTAGTGTCTCCAAAAGGCTATCCGGAACGCCCCATGCTACGGGCACACTGGCAACGGCGTCTATGAAGTCGGTTACTGATAACAACGCAAGATCGTCCGCAACACCGAGAAAAGCTCCTGGATCCATTCCGCGAACAGACCCATACCATGGCCTCTTCTGGTTGACGGTGACTTCCAAGTCGGCAGGCGTCAGGGGCGCCGGCTCTCCTCCCGTAATCCAGTATCCGTGATCGAAGGACCAGACTTGCTCTTCTCCCGAGCGGTCATACAACCACTGGCCGTCTTCGCCGTAACAGAGTTCCCATAAGGCGATAAACCGGGGTTGTCGGGCGGCGTTGCCATCTCTGGCCGCTGAGTCCAACACTGTTCTTTCCTGGCATGTGCCAAGGAGAAGCGAGCCGTGCGCCACGCCAGCCTGAATGCCGGAGGACAGCAATTCTGGGTGACGAAGCAGAGATGGGGGAACCTCAACCAGCATGGACGGCCGCATCGGTGCGGAAAGTTTTCTGGCCAGCGCCTCAACCACTCGCTCGGCGATTAGAGAATCGATGCCGTGAGCGTTGCCTAGATACTTGACCCAGTATGAGTTCCCGTCGGTCGCAAGGCCCAAAAATGGAAGTGATCCTGTGTCCGCCACTTTTGCGACGGCGAAGATTTGCGTCTCGACGGATGGTCTCGGGTGACCCGACAAAAGGCCTGACCAACTCTCTTTCAGCAAGTAGCTGCTCTGTCCCCCAACGCCCATCTCTCCGTGCCTTTTCTTCGTATAGTCGATGTCCGAGCTTCGTTCCCCCTCAAGGAATGGTTTCCCGGGTAGGTAATCGTCGCACGGGTGTAGATGCTTGTCAGATCACACACCGCTCAGCACAGCACAGCATCGAAACCTATTGTGCACGCTCATAGTTCTTTTTTACCGTCACTCACGCGCATCTCCAGCCCCTTGACGTGACCCACTCCACAAGGCACACTGGATCGTATACGATTTCGTACTTGATCCAGGAGTGAGATGTCCACGAGCAACACCGCCACATCGGAGACACTGGCACAGACCGGCAAGGTCATCGCCGTCCACATCAACTACCCCAGCCGGGCAGCAGAGCGCGGACGCACCCCGGAACAGCCCTCCTACTTCCTGAAGCCCAGCTCCTCCCTCGCCCTCACCGGCGGCACCGTGGAGCGCCCGGCCGGCTGCGAACTGCTCGGCTTCGAAGGCGAAATCGCCCTGATCATCGGCACGACCGCCCGCCGCGTCTCCGTCGAAGACGCCTGGAGCTACGTCAGCGGCGTCACCGCCAGCAACGACCTCGGCGTGTACGACCTCCGCTGGGCAGACAAGGGATCCAACCTCCGCTCCAAGGGCGGCGACGGCTTCACCCCCGTAGGCCCGGCCATCCTCGACGCCGCCTCCGTAGACCCCGCAGCCCTGCGCGTCCGCACCTGGGTCAACGGCGAACTCGCGCAGGATGACACCACCGCAGACCTGCTCTTCCCCTTCGCGCAGCTGGTCGCCGACCTCTCCCAGCTGCTCACCCTCGAACCCGGGGACATGATCCTCACCGGCACCCCCGCCGGCGCCTCCGTGGCCGTCCCGGGCGACGTCGTCGAAATCGAGGTGGACTCCCCCTCCACAGGGCAGACCACCGGGCGCCTGACCACCACCGTCACCGAAGGCACGACGCCGCTGGCTGCCTTCGGCGCGCAGCCCAAGATCGATGACAAGCAGCGCGAAGAAGCGTGGGGCTCCGCCGAGAAGGCGGGCCTCGCGCCCGCGGAGGAACCGACGCCGGCCCTCACCCCGGAGCTGAAGGCCAAGCTTGAATCCGTCGCCACCGCCACGCTCAGCTCGCAGATGCGCGCCCGCGGCCTGAACAACGTCTCCATCGACGGCCTCACCGGCACCAAGACCGGCCGCAAGGTTGTCGGCACCGCCCGCACCCTGCGCTACGTGCCCAACCGCGAAGACCTCTTCAAGACCCACGGCGGCGGCTACAACGCGCAGAAGCGCGCCATCGACTCCGTCCGCGAAGGCGAAGTCCTGATCATGGAAGCCCGCGGTGAAAAGGGCACCGGCACCCTCGGCGACATCCTCGCCCTGCGCGCCATGCACAACGGCGCCGCAGCCATCATTACCGACGGCGGTGTCCGCGACTACTCCACCGTCGCCAGCTTCGACCTGCCCGTCTACTGCGCCAACCCGCACCCCGCAGTGCTCGGCCGCCGGCACATCCCCTGGGACACGGACATCACCATCGCCTGCGGCGGCTCCACCGTCCAGCCCGGTGACATCATCGTGGCCGACGACGACGGCATCCTGGTCATCCCGCCGGCCATCGCCGAGGAACTGGTGGAGGCCTGCATCAAGCAGGAACACCAGGAAGAGTTCATCGCCGAAATGGTCAAGGCCGGCCACGGCGTCGACGGCCTCTACCCGATGAACGCCGCGTGGAAGGAAAAGTACGAGGCCTGGGCGGCGGAACAGGCGTGAACACCTCGTCCAAAGACGGGACAGTGAGCAAGGCCGAACAGGCCTACCAGACCGTCCAGTCGAAGATCTCCTCCGGTGAATACGGCCCCGGGTACCGCCTGGTGCTTGGCCGGATCGCCGCGGACCTGGGCTGCTCCGCCGTCCCGGTCCGGGAAGCGATCCGCCGGCTGGAGGCCGAAGGGCTGGTCCGGTTCGAGCGGAACGTCGGCGCCACCGTCACCGGCATCGACCCCACCGAATACCTCTACACCATGCAGACGCTGAGCCTGGTGGAAGGGTACGCGACGGCGCTCTCCGCGCCGCTCGTCACGGCGGAGGACCTGGCGAAGGCCAAGGCAATCAATGCAGAAATGCGCGACTGCCTGGAGCACTTCGACCCGGTCCGCTTCACGGCCCTGAACCGGGACTTCCACTCCGCACTGTTCACCAACTGCCCCAATCCGCACATCCTGGACCTGGTCCACCGCGGCTGGAACCGGCTGGGCGCGCTGCGCTCCTCCACCTTCAGCTACGTTCCCGGCCGGGCCCAGGACTCCGTTGCCGAGCACGAGCGGCTGCTCGAACTGATCGAGGCAAAGGCCGACGCCGGCATCATCGAGGCCGCGGCCCGCGCCCACCGGATTGCCACTCTCGACGCGTACCTGAAGCACTCCCCCGCAAGCTCCACCCCCTAACCAAAACCCATAGTCCAGACCCCCGCATCAAAGGAGACGCCCCATGGCTGAGCACTACATCCCGGAGAACCTTCCGACCCACATCCAGCACTTCATCAACGGCGAATTCGTTGATTCCATCAACGGCGCCACCTTCGACGTGCTGGATCCGGTAACGAACCAGAACTACGCCACCGCCGCCGCGGGTCAGAAGGAAGACATTGACGCCGCCGTCGCTGCCGCCCGCGAAGCCTTCGTGAACGGCCCGTGGCCGAAGATGAAGCCGCGTGAGCGCGCCCGCATCCTCAACAAGATCGCCGACGCCGTCGAAGCCCAGGAAGAACGCCTGGCGGAGATGGAAACCTTCGACACCGGCCTGCCGATCACCCAGGCCAAGGGCCAGGCCCTGCGCGCCGCGGAGAACTTCCGCTTCTTCGCGGACCTGATCGTCGCCCAGTTCGACGACGCCATGAAGGTCCCCGGATCCCAGATCAACTACGTGAACCGCAAGCCGATCGGCGTCGCCGGCCTGATCACCCCGTGGAACACCCCGTTCATGCTGGAATCCTGGAAGCTCGCCCCGGCGCTGGCCACCGGCAACACCGTGGTGCTCAAGCCCGCCGAGTTCACCCCGCTCTCCGCCTCCCTCTGGGCGGACATCTTCACCGAAGCCGGCGTTCCGGCCGGTGTGTTCAACCTGGTCAACGGCCTTGGCGAGGAAGCCGGCGACGCGCTGGTGAAGCACCCGGACGTTCCGCTGATCTCCTTCACCGGCGAAACCACCACCGGCCAGACCATCTTCCGCAACGCGGCAGAGAACCTGAAGGGCCTGTCCATGGAGCTCGGCGGCAAGAGCCCGTGCGTGGTCTTCGCGGACGCGGACCTCGACGCCGCCCTGGACTCCGCGCTGTTCGGTGTCTTCTCCCTCAACGGCGAGCGCTGCACCGCCGGCTCCCGCATCCTGGTGGAGCGCCCGGTCTATGACGAGTTCTGCGAACGGTACGCTGCCCGCGCAAAGACCATCGTCGTCGGCGATCCCCACGACCCGAAGACCCAGGTGGGTGCGCTCGTACACCCGGAGCACTTCAACAAGGTGGCCTCCTACGTGGAAATCGGCAAGACCGAAGGCCGCCTGCTGGCCGGCGGCGGCCGCCCCGAAGGCCTGGAAGAGGGCAACTACATTGCTCCCACCGTCTTCGCCGATGTAAAGCCCGACGCGCGGATCTTCCAGGAGGAGATCTTCGGTCCCGTCGTCGCGATCACCCCGTTCGACACCGAAGAAGAAGCCCTGGAACTGGCCAACAACACCAAGTACGGCCTGGCTGCCTACATCTGGACCCAGGACCTGACCCGCGCGCACAACTTCGCGCAGAACACCGAGGCCGGCATGGTGTGGCTGAACAGCCACAACGTCCGCGACCTGCGCACCCCGTTCGGCGGCGTGAAGGCCTCCGGCCTGGGCCACGAAGGCGGCTACCGCTCGATCGACTTCTACACCGACCAGCAGGCCGTGCACATCACCCTCGGCAAGGTGCACACGCCCAAGTTCGGCACCGACGACGCCGCCAAGACCGACGCCTAAATCCCCCCGCTCTGTTCGAAGGAGAACCATGAACGCCAACCCCATTCCCAAGCCGTCCATCAACCCGCCGGACATTGTCCGCTGCGCCTACATGGAACTGGTGGTCACCGACCTGGCCAAGTCCCGCGAGTTCTACGTGGACGTCCTGGGCCTGCACGTGACCGAGGAAGATGAGAA
This sequence comes from Arthrobacter gandavensis, assembly GCF_039528575.1. Lineage (NCBI taxonomy): Bacteria > Bacillati > Actinomycetota > Actinomycetes > Micrococcales > Micrococcaceae > Arthrobacter > Arthrobacter gandavensis. The sequence goes on along the minus strand of NZ_BAAALV010000002.1, from coordinate 452,927 downwards.
CGCCATCTACCTGCGCTCCCTCGAGGAATTCATCCACCACAACCTGGTGCTGCGCAAGGGACCCGTCGCCGCCGTCGCGTCCTTCGCCTACCGCGTGCGCACCCCGGAAGACGTGGATATTGCCGAGGCGTACTACAAGGAAATGGGCTGCCGCACCGAGCGCCGCGCGAACGGCTTCACCAAGGGCGTGGGCGACTCCGTCCGCGTGGAGGACCCGCTGGGCTTCCCGTACGAATTCTTCTACCACGTTGACCACGTGGAGCGCCTGACCCAGCGCTACGACCTCTACTCCGCCGGCGAGCTGGTGCGCCTGGACCACTTCAACCAGGTCACCCCGGACGTTCCCCGCGGCCGCGCCTACCTGGAGAACCTGGGCTTCCGCGTTTCCGAGGACATCAAGGATTCCGAGGGCGTCACCTACGCTGCGTGGCTGCACCGCAAGGACACAGTGCATGACACCGCCCTCACCGGCGGCGACGGTCCCCGCATGCACCACGTCGCGTTCGCGACCCATGAGAAGCACAACATCATCCAGATCTGCGACAAGATGGGCGCCCTGCGCATCTCCGACCGGATCGAGCGCGGCCCCGGACGCCACGGCGTCTCCAACGCGTTCTACCTCTACATCCTGGATCCGGACGACCACCGCATCGAGATCTACACCCAGGACTACTACACCGGCGACCCGGACAATCCCACCATCACCTGGGACGTGCACGACAACCAGCGCCGCGACTGGTGGGGCAACCCGGTTGTTCCGTCCTGGTACACCGAGGCCTCCCTGGTCCTGGACCTGGACGGCAACCCGCAGCAGGTTGTGGCCCGCACCGACTCCTCCGAAATGGAAGTCACCATCGGCGCTGACGGCTTCTCCTACACCCGCGGCGACGAAACCGACTTCAAGGTCGGTTCGCAGCTCTAATTCCGGGGCGTACCGCGTACGACGGCGGGAGGGACAGCTTTGGCTGTCCCTCCCGTTTTCGTTGGGTCTGGGTATCAGGATTCGGGTATGACAGCGGCGACCGATGCGAGGACCCGCTGGAAGCCCGGACTGACCCGGACCGCCACCGCGCCGTCGTCCTTCCTGTGCGTGAGCTGTTCGTAGCCGCTGCCGTTCCACCAGTAGACGTGCGGACTTACCGGACCGGGAACGCTGCTGTATGCATCGATTCCGAAGCCGGCCATTCCCTGGATGGCTCCCATGACTGATGAGTCCTCAATGATGTGCCAGGCAACCTGGTGCCGGCTGGGCACACACAGAAGCCATCCGAAGTCCTCATGCACGCGCTTGCCGGTGACCTGCGTGGCAAGTCCGGGAAGCAGCACTGCCCGGCTGCCCGTGTAGAAGGAGTTGCCGGAAAGGCAGCTGAAGGTTGAGCCATAAGCCGGGATGGTTTCAAGCCGCTCGACATCCAGGCCCAGCAGATTGGCGATCCCCTGGTTCCTGAGTGCCTCCCACCCGCCGAACTGCTGGGCCTTCTGATGATCAAACATGGCAACGGAATCCGGGAGGTCCAAGGCCAGCAGCTCGACGATCCCCGGGGCGAACTCGCGGTAGGGATACCCCTCCAGGCTGGGAAACGCCGATTCCTCATAGAGCCGGGAATATGTCTGCTGGGCGGCGTCCTCGGGCGTAAGGGCGGCGAAGGGATCCTGGTCGAAACCTGCCAGCACGTTCTTCAGGTGACCGGCGATCGCAGGCCTCCAGTCTGCCCGCGGCAACCCGCTGCACAGCGCGGCGATATTCCAGAACCCGTACTTCCGCCCCTCGCTGTCCACCGCATGGTCCGGATGGATCCCGACCTCGAAACCCATCTCGGCGAAAACCTCACGCGTCAGGGCGCGGAAGTCGTTGGCTTCCGAGGCTGAAAACACCGTCAGGTACGGGTCGGGGCCCTCCTCCTGTGCCGGTTCCTTCCCTGATGAGCGCTTCTTTCCAAAAATCCCCATTCGAGCTCCCCCTTGTTGAGACGGATGATTGTCCGATCCTGCCGCACTGCCCCGGATTCGTCCCGGCCGACCCGCCCATCGAAACGGGGGTTTTCATGCCCGATCTCCGGCGTTCCGCTCCTTTTTGTGCTGATCGCTCCGGTACGCCGCGGAGCAGATGGCACAAAACCGGTGCAAAACCGGGGGCACCGCGGCGCGCGCAGCCCGGACCCCCTAGAACTGAATCCCCCGCGACAGACCGCCGTCCACCAGCACATTCGCACCGGTCATCCGCGAAGCACGCGGGCTGGAGACAAAAACGACGACGTCGGCCACCTCCTGCGGCGTGCCCATCCGGCCGGTGGGGTTCAGGGCCAGGGACTCCCCAAACATCTCCGGAGCATTCGCCTCCAGACCTTGCCACACACCGCCGTCGAAATAGGTATTGCCGGGCGAGACCGTGTTGGCCCGGATCCCCGTATCGGCCAGCTGGAACGCCAGCCCGGCCATGTAGCCAATCAGTGCCGTCTTCACCGTGCCGTACGGCCCAGAGGCGAAATCCACTTCCCGTCCGGAAACACTCGAGATCGCCAGCAGCGAGCCCGACTCGCTGCGCCCCACGTGCGGAATGGCCGCCTGCATCAGACGCACGGTTCCCATCAGGTCCACCCGCAGGCTCGCTTCCCAGGACTCGGGCGACTCCGGGATCGCCAGGGCGCTGACGTTGCTGACCACGGCGTCCAGTCCGCCGAAGCGGCCGGCGACGTCGTCCACCCAGGCGGCCACGCCGTCGCCGTCGCCCACGTCCAGGATGGCGCCCTCCACCTTGACCCCGCTGTCAGCGAGGGCAGCCTCGGTGTCCGCGATTTCCGCAGCATCGCGGGCGCAGAAAGCAACGTTCGCTCCCTCAGTGGCGAACGCCTCCACGATGGCCCGCCCGATCCCCCGTGTTCCGCCGGTGACCAGCGCCGTCTTGCCGTTCAACTGCAGGTCCATGACTGCTCCTTGTGGCTAGAGAAGTTCTGCGCTGCGCCGGCGCAGGTCGGCGTGCAGGCCGTCGTAGGCGTCGGCCGCGGGGAACAGGGACTTCCGGGCTTTGACCACCACTGAATAGTTGGCATCCACCGCATTCGCGATCGGTGCCTGCGCGGTTTGAGTGAGCAGCTGGTAGGCGTCCATCTGGTGCAGCCCGAACAATTCGCCGAACCAGCGCACCATCTCCACCTGCCCGATCCGCCAGGAATCCTCCATGGGCCGGGACGATCCCACGGCCATCCACTCTGCGTCGGTCTCGAGCCGCGGCCACGCCGGCGCACCGCCCTTGATCAGCTCCACCAGGATCGTGGAGTGCATGGCACCCTCGACGGCGGTGCCGCACGCTTCGCCCTCGCCCTGCCGGTAGTGCCCGTCGCCAATCGAGAAGAGTGCACCGGGCTGGTTTACGCCGAGGTACACGGTGGTTCCGGCTTTCACCTCGGGGGCGTCCATGTTCCCGCCGAAACGCTCGGGCACCAGCGAAGACCGCACCTGACCGCCCGGCGGAGCCACGCCAACGGTACCGAGCATGGGTTCCAGCGGCAGGGCGACGTCGAAGTCCCCGAACCGGGCGGAGAACCCCACCGTCTGCCGGGCGGAATCGACGTGGTAGATCCAGGTGGTGTCCGGCAGCGGGTCCTGCAGGAACGCGGTGCGGTCGGTGCTGGTGAGCCCGCCGAAGAACGGGATGGTGGCGGACGCGCCGTAGCTGCGGGCCGGCGTCAGGTCCACGATGTGCAGGGCGAGGGTGTCCCCCGGCTCGGCGCCTTCAACAAAGAACGGGCCGGTCTGCGGGTTCACGAAGTTCAGGTTGACCTTCTCGCTGGACAGGTCCTCCACAGAGGTGAGCGCGTTATTGAAGGCGTCCTCCGACCAAAGTTTCAGCGCGGTTCCCGGGTTGATCCGCATCACCGGTTCAGCACCGCCGAAGGTGTAAACCAGCTGGTCCGGGCGGGGGCGATACTCAATGATCTCCATGCGCCGCGAGCCTAGCGAAAGTTCTGGCTTCTGGATACGGGGAGCGAAGCCGGTTTGGTCGTGTCGCGTGGGTTTTCAGGAACAGCCGGCACATCCAACGAAAAACTGAAGCTGCGCGGTCCCAGCCGGAGGTGGGCAACCCGGAGCGGCCCTGGTCCCAGGGCCGCTCCGGGTGCGTCAGTCGTCGGTACCGAAGGCGGCGTCGAAGGAGGCCGACGGCGCCGGGTAGTCATAGGCGCGCAGCCGCTCCAGCGCTTCGGGTGCACCGTGCAGGCGGTCCATCGAGGCGTCTTCCCACTCCACGGAGATGGGGCCGTCGTAGCCAATGGCGGCCAGGGCACGGAAGCTCGCTTCCCAGGGGACACTCCCCCGCCCCGCGGAGACGAAGTCCCAGCCGCGCCGCGGGTCGCCCCAGGGCAGATGGGATCCAAGGACGGTCCGCTGTCCGCTGAGGTTCAGGAGCGTGTCCTTGCAGTCAACGTGGTAGATCCGGTCCTTGAAGTCGTAGATGAAGCCCACGGGGTCGATGCCCTGCCACATAAAGTGGCTGGGGTCCCAGTTGAGCCCGAAGGCCGGCCGGTGGTTCACGGCTTCGAGGGTGCGCTTGGTCGTCCAGTAGTCGTACGCGATCTCCGAGGGGTGGACCTCGTGTGCGAACCGGACACCGCACTCATCGAAAACGTCCAGGATGGGATTCCAGCGGTCGGCGAAGTCCTGGTAGCCGGCGTCGATCACGCTCTGCGGGACCGGCGGGAACATTGCCACGTACTGCCAGATGGAGGAACCGGTGAACCCGACCACCGTTTTCACGCCGAGGGCGCGGGCCAGGCGGGCCGTGTTCTTCATTTCCTCCGCTGCACGCTGCCGCACACCTTCGGGGTCGCCGTCGCCCCAGACCCGCGAACCGACGATCGCCTTGTGCCGGAAGTCGATGGGATCGTCGCAGACTGCCTGGCCCTTGAGGTGATTGGAGATGGTCCAGACCTTGAGGTTGTACTTCTCCAGCAGCTCAAGCTTTTCGCCGACGTAATCCTCGTCGTCCCAGCGCCAGGCGTCCAGATGGTCTCCGGCAACCGTGATTTCCAGGCCGTCGTATCCCCAGGACGAGGCCAGCCGTGCGACTTCCTCGAACGGGAGGTCCGCCCACTGTCCGGTAAAAAGGGTGAAATTACGTGCCATTGAATTTCTCCTCGGTGTTGGCCGGACAGCTGTGTCCGGAGCTCATCAGCTTTCGGTTTTGGTCCAGGTGCTCTCGTTTGCCGCGCTGCGTTCCACCCCGCTGAGGACCTTCTGCACCTGCAGCCCGTCCGCGAAGGACGGTTCAGGCTGGCGGCCTGCGGCGATGGCTTCCACAAAGTCCCTCACCTGGTGCGTGAATCCGTGCTCGTAGCCCAGCATGTGCCCGGTGGGCCACCATGCTGACATGTAGGGGTGTTCGGGTTCGGTGACCATGATGTCGGTGAATCCCTGGCGGGTTGCCGGCGCCGTCGCATCGTAGAAGCCCAGGGAGTTCATCTTTTCCAGGTCGAAGCTGACGGCACCGCGCGAACCTGCCACTTCCACCCGTAGCGCGTTTTTCCGACCGGTGGACATCCGGGTCGCTTCGAAGGAACCCATGGCACCGCCGTCGAACCGGCTGTTAAACAGTGCGAGGTCGTCCACGGTGACCGGACCGCGTTCCTCTGTCCCCGTCCCGGCCAGGCCGGACGCCTCACCCAGCAGGGGGCGCTCGTGGACAAAGGTATTAAGGGTGCCGCTGACCGAGGTGATCTTCTGGCCGGTGATGAACTGCGCCAGGTCGACGGCGTGGGCACCCAGATCTCCCAGCGCCCCGGAGCCGGCGGCGTCCTTCTGCAACCGCCACGTCAGCGGAGCGTCGGGGTCAACCAGCCAGTCCTGAAGGTAGACGGCACGCACCTGCCGGATCTCGCCAATGGCACCGGACTGCACCAGGTCCCGGGCGAAGGATGCCGCGGGCACCCTGCGGTAGGTGAAGCCAACCATGGCCATGCCGTCGGCCCTCTCGGCAGCGGCGGCCATGGCCTCTGCTTCCTCGAGGGTGTTGGCCAGGGGTTTCTCGCAGAGCACGTGCTTGCCGGCTTCGAGGGCGGCAATGGCGATCTTGGCGTGGGATGCGCCGGGGGTAACGATGTCTATGACGTCGATGTCATCGCGGGCCACCGCTGCCCGCCAGTCGGTCTCCGTCTGCTCCCAGCCCCATTTGCGTGCTGCCGCTTCCGCCCGCGAGGCGTCGCGCCCCACAAGCAGGGTCATTTCCGGAGCTGCAGGCAGGTCAAAGAAGCGGGGTGCAACCCGCCATCCCTGCGAATGGGCAGCACCCATGAATCCGTGGCCGATCATGGCAACTCTCAGGGGTGAGACGTCGTTCAGCATGTTTCCTCTTATCCGGCGGTTGAAAAGCTCAGCGGCAGCGCGGGGCACCCGTCGCCTGTTCAGGCGCCCCGCCCTTCGGTCCTAGGATTCGAAGGCAGTCGGCAGGTACTGCTCGACGTTCTCCTTGGTGACGACCGGCGCGTTCAGGACAATGCGCTTCGGGACCTCAACTTCAACCAGGTCGCTCATTGCCTTGTTCTGCGCGATCAGCCGGGCCAGACGGATTCCGTCGGCTGCCTGGGTGGACGGGTAGATCACCGTGGCTTCCAGGACGCTTTCACCGGACTGGATCTCCCGCATGGCGTTGGCCGATCCGGCTCCGCCGACCATAAAGAACTCATCCCGGCCGGCATTGTCGATCGCTGCCAGCACACCGATGCCCTGATCGTCGTCGTGGTTCCAAATGGCGTCGATCTCCGGGGCTGCGGAGAGCAGCTGCGACGTCGTTGCCTCCCCGCCCTGGACGGTGAAGTCTGCGGCCACCCGGTTGCTTACTTCCAGTCCGCAGGACTCGAGGGCGTCAGCGAAGCCCTGGCTGCGGTCCTGCGTCAGCGGCAGCGAGTCGATTCCGGCGATTTCCGCGACGACGGCGTCGTTCTGGCCCTCAAGCCTCTCGCAAATGTAGTTGCCGGCGCTCACGCCCATGCCGTAGTTGTCCCCCAGCACGGTGGCACGTGCGGCGGTGGGGCTGGAGAACTCACGGTCAACGTTGATGACCGGAATACCGGCCTCGGTGGCCTGGGCGGCGACCTGGGTCAGCGCGGCACCGTCCGTGGGCAGCAGCACGATGGCGTCGACGCCGTCGTTGATGAACTGTTCAACCTGGCTGATCTGGAGGTTGGCGTCGTTGGTGCCTTCCGCGACCCGCAGTTCAACGTCAGGGAGGTCCTCTGCGGCAGCAATCGCGGCGCTGTTGATGGCGCCAAGCCAGCCGTGGTCTGCTGCCGGGCCGGAGAATCCGATGACGACGGTGTCACCCTCGGCTTCGTTGCCCTCGACCGACGCATTGGTGGGCTGGCTGTCGCCCCCGTCATCTCCGGATGAACACCCGGCGACCAGGGCGCCTACTGCCAGGAAGGCACCGGCGTGGATGAGCATTTTCCGTTTCTTAAGAACTGCAGGCATCTGTGTCTCCTCATTGAGTCGGTGCGTCTTCGCTGCGTCTTAGGCAAGGACACGGCCACCTCTGAAAGCCGCAACTTTGCGTGACCCGCATCACAATAACAGAAGATTGAAAATAATCGACGACCTTATACCGACTGCCGACATAATGTGTTAGGTTCCTCACATGTTCGATGAAGATCAGCCCCCTTTGCTCGAGGTGCGCGGCCTCTCGAAGCACTTTGGCGCCGTACAGGTACTCAAGGGCGTGGACCTCCAGGTGCTTCCCGGAGAGGTCCACTGCGTGATGGGCCAAAACGGGGCCGGCAAGTCCACCCTGATCAAAACCCTCTCCGGAGTGCATGAACCGGACGGCGGGGCGATTCTGTGGGAGGGCAGGGAAGTCTCGCTTCGCCATCCGACGGAAGCCCTGGCCCTGGGCATCGCCACCATGTACCAGGAACTGGACGTCGTGGACGGACTCACCGTGGCGGAGAACATTTTCCTGGGCCATGAAAAGGCGGCGGGCGGGATCCTCAATGTGAGGAAGACCCGCGGGCTGACCCGTGACCTGCTGAAGCGGCTCGGACACAGCAGGCTCTCGCCGGCGGCTGAGGTGGGAACACTGTCCGCTGCGAACAAGCAGATCGTCAGCCTGGCCCGTGCCCTGTCCCGCGATACGAAGCTCATCATCATGGACGAGCCCAGCGCCATCCTCGATTCAGGTGAGGTGGCGAACCTCTTCCGCGTGATTCGGGAGCTCACTGCGCAGGGAATCGCGGTGGTGTATATCTCCCACCGCCTGGAGGAAATCCGCCAGATCGGTGACCGGATTTCGGTCCTCAAGGACGGCAAGAGCACCGCCAGCGGACTTCGGGTCACGGAGACTTCACGGTCGGAACTGGTCCGGTTGATGACCGGACGGGACGTCGAAAACGTCTTTCCGCCGCGGAAGCCGGTTTCTCCGGATGCTCCGGTGGTCCTGGACGTGGAGGACCTCCAGCTGCGGGGAGAGTTCAGCAAGGTCAGTTTCCAGCTGCGGGCGGGAGAGATCCTGGGATTCGCCGGGCTGGTGGGCTCCAAGCGCTCAGAGATCCTGGAGACCATCTGCGGCGTCCGCAAACCTACCTCGGGCAGGATCTCGGTCAACGGAAAACGCCTCCGCCCGGGTTCAGTGCCCGCTGCCGTCAAAGCAGGAATCGGGCTCTCTCCCGAAGAACGGAAAAGCCAGGGCCTCATCCTGGATGAGCCCCTGTTCAAGAACGTCACGCTGTCCACGTTCGAACGGTTCGCACGCGCCGGCTACCTCAATGAAAAGGCGGAGCGGGACGCAGCCCGGGACCAGATCACCGCGTTGGAACTGCGTCCGGCGGATCCGGACCGGCCCACCCGCACGCTTTCCGGCGGCAACCAGCAAAAGATCCTCCTGGCCCGCTGGGTTGTCCACGGAACACCGGTGCTGCTGCTCGACGAACCCACCCGGGGCGTCGACGTCGGCGCACGTGCGGAGATCTACAACCTGATCCGAAGGCTCGCAGCCGACGGGACAGCCATCATCGTCGTCTCCAGCGAAATCGAAGAAGTGCTGGGGCTTGCGGACAAGGTGCTCATCATCGACGACGGCAACGTCCTGGCCGAAAAGAATCCAAGCGACATTGACGAGCATGGCGTGCTCGATCTCATCATGAAGGGAAGTGCCGCGTGAGCGAGCCAAACACCACGGTCGCTGATCCGACCAACACCCCGCCGGGCGGCAGCAGCAGCAGCTCCTCCGGGACCAACCCGCTGAAGAATGCCCTGGGTGGTTCAGCCGGGCGCAGCCTTGGGCTCGTCGTCGCTCTGGGCCTGCTCGTCGCCGTCGGTGCCATCACCAGCGGTGACCGGTTCCTCAATGTGGAGAACTGGCTAACCATCCTGCGGTACGCGTCCATCCTTGGCGTCGTCAGCATTGGCGTCACCTTTGTCATTACGGCCGGGGGCATCGACCTGTCCGTGGGTTCGGTCCTGGGGCTGGCTACCGTGGTCGCCAGCCTCACCAGCGTCCAGCTCGCGGCAACGCAGTCGTCGTGGCTGCTGATGGTTTTGGTGGCTCTTGCCGTCGGCGCGGGAGTCGGACTGCTCAACGGCGTGGTGATCGCCTACGGAAACGTGGTTGCCTTCATCGCGACACTCGCGACGCTGGTGGGGGCACGCGGCCTGGCTGAGCTCATCTCAGGGCGCAGCACGCAGATCGTCACCAATCGGGACTTCTCCAAGGCCATGCGCGGTGAGTTCCTCGGCATTCCGGTCCTCGTGTGGATTTTCATCCTGGCCGCCGCCGTGGGCTGGTTCCTGCTGAACCGCACCACGTTTGGGCGGCGGACCGTTGCCATCGGCGGCAACCGCGAAGCCGCCCGGCTTGCCGGCATCAAGGTCAAGCGGCACCTGGTAGCGCTGTATGTCCTGTCCGGACTTTTCGCCGGCATCGGCGCAGTCATGATGCTTGGCCGGACAACGGCCGGCACCTCGACCCACGGCCTGCTGTTGGAACTCGACGCGATTGCCGCCGTTGTGGTGGGCGGCACCCTGCTGATCGGCGGCCGCGGCACCATCACGGGCACCGTCCTGGGCGTGCTGATTTTCGCCACCCTCACCAACATCTTCACGCAGAACAACCTGGACACTTCCGTCCAGGCCATCGTCAAGGGCACGATCATCGTTGTCGCGGTCCTGCTGCAGCAGCGCTTCGCTACCAAGCGGCCGTCCAAACGGGGCGGATAACCGCCCGCGGACAGCCGCGGGCACACCAGCCGGGCATCAAGAACGAAGCAGAGGGCGCGCACCAGTGAAATTCCTTGACGCAGAGTACGCAGTGGAAACCGGCCCCGGGCTGGGACTGGTTGAAGACGTCCTGGACCAGTTCTTCACGGATGCCAAGCTCCGGGCGGTCTCCGTCCATCCGGCCTACCTCAGCCTCTGGGAAGCCATTGAACGGAACGCTGCCTGCGGCAAGCGGTTCCGTCCGCGACTCCTCATGCTCGCCTACCGCCAGCTGGGCGGAAGGGACCCGGCGGCCGCTGCGCGGCTCGCCGCCGTCTATGAACTCCTGCATAACGCGTTCCTCATCCACGACGACGTGATTGACAGGGACGTAGTCAGGCACGGTGTTCCCAACCTCTCCGGGCACTACGCGAACAAGTCGCGGCGTGCGGGCGCCACCGAGGAAGCTGCGCAGCATGCCGGCATGGCTGCCGGACTGCTGGCCGGAGACCTGGTCCTTGCCGGGGCGTACCGCCTCCATGAAAGCGTCGCAGCGGACAGCGGGGTCCGGGCCGAGCTCAGTGCGATCCTGGACCACGCCGTCTTCTCTTCAATCGGCGGGGAGCTCCTGGACGTCGAGTTCGCCCGGGCAGTTGAAATGCCCTCACCCGGGGAGGTGCGGACGGTGGCCCGCAGGAAGACCGCCGTCTACTCTTTCGAGGCACCGCTCCAGGCCGGTGCGGTGCTGGCAGGCGCCGCAGCCCCCGCGGCTGCAACGCTGGCTGCCTTCGGACGCGACGCCGGAATTGCCTACCAGATTGCCGACGATGTCCGCGGGACATTTGGGGACGAAGCGGACACGGGGAAGACGAACAGCGGGGATCTCCGGGAAGGCAAACGGACTGTCCTGCTCTCCTACGCAGCCTCCAAACCGCAGTGGGGCCGGATTTCGGAGCTCATGGGCGGGGCCGGGATGACAGCGGCAGAGGTGCAGAAGGTCCGGGACCTGCTCACGGAGTGCGGCGCCCGGGACCATGCAGTGCAGCTGGCATCCGAACATGCGCATGCTGCCGTGAAACAACTGGGGGAAGAGATTCCGGCGGCCCTGGCGGAGAGCCTGGAGAGCCTCATGCACTCGCTCGTCGCCGGGCTTCACTCCCCCTGAGCCCGTCCGCCGCGGACGGCGGCCTGGAGCGGGAATACTATGGGAAACTAGTCCGGTTCTGGCCCGTCCGCCAGAAGGACCTACTACGGGGGAAGAATATGTCTGCGTGGAATGCGGCCGTGCCGAATGACTGACTCAGCCTTGGGCAGGACCCCTGCCCGCACGTATCTGGGCAGCAACCGGGATTCAAGCCGCCAGCACAATCTCTCGACTGTCCTGCAGCTTGTCCACTCCACCGGCGGGATTTCCCGTGCCCAGCTCACCCGCACCACCGGGTTGAACCGTTCCACGATTGCGGCCCTGGTCGGTGAGCTGTCCCAGCTGGGCCTGGCCGTTGAAAGCGACCTGGATCCAGCGCAGCAGCACGGCCGCCCCAGCATCATGATCGAGCCAAGCCCCGCCGCCCTGGCGCTGGCCGTCAACCCGGATGTCGACGTCGTCAGCGTCGCCCTGGTCTCGCTCGGCGGGCACATCGTTAATACTGTCCGTTTCCATACTGTCCGGGCACCGTCCGGGGTTGAGGTGGTCAACATCGTGTCCGCCATCTACGCGGGCATGCGCACCTCCCTGCCGGACGGCCACCGGGTCATGGGCGTGGGCCTGGCGATACCCGGGCTGGTGCGCCCTGATGACGGAACAGTCATCGACGCGCCGCACCTGGGATGGCAGGACGAACCGTTGAGCTCCCGCCTGGGCGAGGCCATGGGGCTGCCGGTTTTCACAGCGAACGACGCCGTTGTGGGCGCCCGCGCCCAAGCCGCGTTTGGTGCCGGGCGGGGCGTGGCAGACCTGGTGTACCTGTACGGCGGGGCCAGCGGAATCGGCGGCGGCGTCATCAGCGACGGCCGCCTGATCCGCGGGGCCACCGGATTTGCCGGACAGCTTGGGCACACCCACGTACGCACCGGCGGAGCGGCCTGTACCTGCGGTTCCTTCGGCTGCCTGGAAGCGGAGGTCACCAGGGCGGCTTTGATTGAGGCGGTGGGCCTGCCGTCCGGCGAAATCGAAGACCTTGAGGAAGCACTCCTGGAGAAACTCCGGGACGGGTCCGCCAACGAGCGGCTGCGCTCGGTCATCCAGCAGCAAATCGGGCTGCTGGCAGTGGGCCTGAAATCGGTGATGAGCCTTATCAACCCCTCAGTGGTAGTCCTGGGCGGTTTCCTTCGCATCCTGGTCCGGGCGGCACCGGGGGCCCTGGAAGAAGCGCTGGCCGGCTCCGGAACCCGCGGGCCATGGGAAAACGTGAGGATCGAGCTTGCTCCGCTGGGCGACGACCCCATCCTGATAGGAGCCGCGGAGCTGGTTTTCGAACCGCTCCTGGCGGACCCGGCCGGTTTCCTGCAGCGGCCGGCAGCCCAGTAACGGCCCTCTGCTGCCCCACAGCGAAGGACCCCTGCACCGGTTTCCCGGCGCAGGGGTCCTTTTCCTGTTCCTTATTTATAGGTCGGTCCTGTTGATGCAGCCTGCGGCCTTAGTTGCCGGGGACCAGCACAACTTCCGCGGTTCCCGTGAGCGGACCTGTGCCGCCGTCGCCCGAGTCAGTGTAGGAGGCGCTGAAAACGCCCGACAGATTGTCGGTAGCGGGATCATGCCCCTCAGGCACTGTGGTGACGATGGATCCGGTGCAGCCGGTGGTGGTGGTCTGCGGGTGGCCGTGGTTGTCATGGCCCAGGATGTAGGTCACCTGGACACGCGAGCAGTCAACCGGCTGGTCATCCGTCACCCGGACTTCGTAGCTGACAGTGTCACCGAACTGGAAGGACTGTCCGGCAACGGGAGTCACGAACTCCACCACCGGCGCCTGGTTGCCCACTTCAATGAACACCTCTGCCGAGGAGTACTTGCCCCGGTGCTTCCCGCCCTGGTCTGTCACCTGGAGGTTCGCCGTGTACGTTCCGATTTCCCCGTAGGTGTAGGTGGGATTGGGCTCGCGCGAGTCCACCACTCCATCGGAGTTGAAGTCCCAGGCGTAACGCAGCCTGTCGCCGTCCGCGTCCGTGGTTCCCGCACTGGAGAACTGGACGGTGAGCGGTGACATGCCCACTGTGGGGGTGCCGGTGGCAACGGCGACCGGCGTGTGGTTTCCGCCCTCGCCAATGAAGTCGATGCGGGAGAGCTGGGCGTCCGGGTTCTCGCCAAAGTACCCGTCGCCGTATTCCAGCACGTAGAGCGCACCGTTGGGGCCGAACTCCATGTCCATGGGGTTGTCCACGATGAGGGAATCCACAACGTCTTCAATGGAGACGAGCGCGCCGCCCTTGGTGGTCATGGCCTTGATGTAGTCGCGGGTCCACTCGTACAGGAAGGACTTTCCGTCGTAGTACTCGGGCCAGGCAACGGGCGCCCGTCCCTTGCTGGCCTTCTTGTCGAAGTGGTAGACCGGACCGGCCATGGGACCGATTCCGCCGGTTCCAAGTTCCGGGAACTCCGGAGACGGCCCGTAGGAGTACCAGACCTGGGGCTGTGCCACCGGCGGCAGCTCGCGCATCCCGGTGTTGTTGGGCGACTCGTTCACGGGCGCAGCGCAGTTGAACGGTTCTCCGGACGTTCCCGTGGCAAAGTCGTAGTCCACGTACGGCAGCTCGGCCGTGGCGCAGTACGGCCATCCGTAGTTGGACGGTTCGGTGACCACTGCCCACTTGCCGGTTCCAGCCGGGCCCCTCAGCGGGTCCGCCGTGCCGGCGTCGGGAGAGTAGTCCCCAATAAAGAGCTCACCGGTCTTTTGGTTCAATTCAATGCGGAACGGATTGCGGAGCCCCATCACATAAATCTCGGGACGCGTCAGCGGTGTTCCCGGAGCGAAGAGGTTGCCCTTCGGAATCGTGTAGCCGCCGTCCTTCGTGGGGGTTATGCGAAGCACCTTTCCGCGGAGGTCGTTCGTGTTCGCGGAAGTGCGCTGCGCATCGAACGCCGGGTTGACTTCCGGCCGCTCATCGATCGGAGTGTAGCCTCCGGAGGAGAAGGGGTTGGTGTCGTCACCCGTGGAGAGATACAGGTTGCCCTTGGCGTCGAAAACAATATCTCCGCCGACGTGGCAGCAGGTTCCGCGGTCCACCGGGACCTGCAGCATCCGCTGTTCACTGTCCATGTTGATGGTGCTTCCATCGAACTGGAACCGTGAGAGCTGGAGATATCCCTTGAACGGCTCAAAGTCCTCAGCCGTGCCGGTTGTTGGCGCATCGCCCTCGTTGATGCCCGGTGTAGCGGGGTCATCCACCGGCGTGTCCAGCGGCGGGGAGTAGTACATGTAGACCCAGTTGTTGCCCTTCTTTCCGAAGTTCGGGTCAACGGCAATGCTCTGCAGGCCTTCTTCGTCATGCTCATAGACGTCCACCGTTGCGGCCAGGGTGTTCAGACCGGACTCGGCGTCATTGAGCCACACTTCGCCCTGGCGGGTGGTGTGCAGGACGTCGCTGTTGGGGAGCACGGCAAGGTCAACGGGCTCGCCCGGGTAGTCATTAAGCGTCACCTTCTGGAACGCGGAGTCCGGCGGGGCTGTGGGCGGAGCGGGCTTCGGTTTAGCCTGCGCCGGAACTGCTGCCAGGGAAACTGCCATCAGCGCGGCCAGTGCAAGTGCTGCCCCGGTCCGCCGTGTACGCCTGGCGGAGGTTTTGGCATCCGCCTGATGCCCGGGTGATTGCGCTAACCCGTGTCTTTTGACTGTCATCGCTCTCTCTCTTCTCGCCATTGAGGACCCGGACCAGCCGGAGTCAGGTCAGATAGAACGCTAATTGAGGCTTTCAGGAACCGCTAGTGGTTTGAAAAAACAAAGGCCTCCTTTCTAAAAACTTTCTACAACTCCCGGAATACAAGGGCGGAGCAAAATAGGCCGAGGGCGACACAGAGGCCTATCGGCAGTTTGTTGTATGCAGAGCGAAAGTCAGTTCGGCGTCATTCAGGCAACCCCTGGGTCTGCAGCACAAGCGATTTCACCGCGGCTGCCGGAATCTGTTTCCCGAGCCGCATCAGTTCTTCGGCGAACGGCGGCATGGCCTGCTCGGAAGAGATGACCAGCGGCGTGCTCTCCCGGGACCCCGGAAGCCGGCCGTGGGTACCGCGCACATGGCGGGCGTCGAGCGGCACCGTACTCATGGCGTAGCGCAGGCCTGCCTTCTTCCGCACCAGGTTCAGGCCGGCCTTGGCCTTGGCCAGCCGGTCCTCCGGGTTGAAGAACAGCTCACTCGGGTCGTAGCCGGGCTTCCTGTGGATGTCCACGCCGCGCGCGTACTCGGGCGCACGTGCATCGTCCAGCCAGAAATAGTAGGTAAACCAGGCGCCGGGCTCGGCAATCACCACCAGCTCACCGGACCGCTCATGGTCCAGCCCGTACTTCGCCTGCGCGTTCCGGTCCAGGACTTCGTCAACTCCGCTGGTTTCCTTCAGGATCGCGGCCGTCCGGGCGACGTCACCGGGGTTCGAAACGTAAACATGTGCCACCTGGTGATCCGCAACCGCAAAGGCGCGGGACGTCCACGTGTCCAGCTGCTCTTTTCCGTCCTGCACATAGACCTCCAGCAGGCCCTCCCTGCGCAGGACGCGGTTGATGTCCACCGGCAGGTGCGCCTCTTCAATGCCGTATTCAGATACGGCTATCACCGCGTATCCGCGGGACACGGCCTCCCCCAGCAGCGGAACCAGTGCGGCGTCGAGTTCTGCGGCCGCGGCGGCTGCCCGGGGATGGCTGGGCCCAAAGCGCTGGAGGTCGTAGTCGAGGTGCGGCAGGTAGGCCATCAGGAGGTCGGGTGCCTGGGTCCGCATGATGTGCCTGGTGGACTCCGCAATCCACTGGGTCGACGCGATGGCCGCAGTGGGCCCCCAGTACTGGAACAGCGGAAACTCGCCGAACCTGGCCACCAGTTCGTCATGCAGTTCCGAGGGCCGGATGTACGCATCCGGGGATTTCCTGCCGTCCGCGTGGTAAATCGGGCGGGGCGTGACCGTCAGGTCCGTGGACATGCCCATGGCGTACCACCAGCAGACGTTGCCTGCCCGGTAGTCCGGTTCCTTGCGGCGGGCGCTCTCCCAGATTTTCTCCCCGCTGACCAGCTTGTTGTGCTGGCGCCAGAGGAACACTTCCCCGAGTTCACGGAAGTACCAGCCGTTGCCAACAATCCCGTGCTCGGACGGCGGCAGGCCGGTCAGCATGGTGGACTGCACAGTGCAGGTCACCGCCGGAAGGACGGTGGCCAGTTCGGACGACCATCCCCCGGCAGCGAGCCTGGACAAATGGGGCATGTGGCGCAGTGACTGTCCCGTGAGTCCCACGACGTCGAGCAGCAATACCGGTTTCAAGGGCTCTCCTTAGGTTTGGGGCAACGCGGGCCAGGACCGAGCGTGGGCCAGCAGATGGGATTGCGCCCAGGCGATCTCCCCGGAAATCCCTTCAACCAGGTCCGTGTGGTTCCCGGGCAGGACGCTCCAGGTGTACGTTTCGATGTCCAGGTGCACGTCCTCCGCGTACGGCAGGGTGCTCACTTCGGCCACGGCCGCTTGGAGCACATCTGCCGTCGTCTCCAGGGGATGCTCCGGCACCAGGTGCAGCGGCATGTGGAAATGGATCCGCCATGGCCCCCTGCCCGGAAGCTCGCCGAGCGCCTGCGGCAGGTCGTCCGCCATCAGGACCGTTCCGCCGGGCTCCAGTTCCCTGACCTGGTGCAGGTACCTCGGCTCCGCGAACGCTTCGAGCGCACGGCGGGCCGAGTTTCCGGAGGGCGCGGACACGTGCAGTGCGGCGGATGCCTGGACCTTCACGACGCGCAGGCCGGCCGTTCCGATGCCCCGGACGGCCGCCGCCGGGTCCGCGAAGGAGACTGCCAGGTGGCAGGTGTCGACGCACAGGCCGATGTACTCGGGATCAATCCCTCGAGGGACCCCGGCTGCGAGCCACGCGGTGACATCCGAGACGGTATCCAGGACACAGCCCGGTTCAGGTTCCACGGCGATCCGGACCGTTTTCCCGGTGTACTCCTTCAGCGTCCTGAGCCCGTCGGACAGGATGGCGAACGCTCGCACGGCTGCCTCGTCGTTCTCCCTGCCCCAGGGAGTGCGCCAGGCCAGCGGCAGCGTGGAAATGGACCCGGGAACGCCGTCGGGAAGCAGTGCGGCAAGGACGTGGGCGCACTCCAGCGTGTACTGCAGCCGCTCGCGCTGCGCCCAGGTGGGGATGTAGACGTCGGTCTTGACTACCTCATTGTGGAACCCGCCATAGGGAAACGCATTCAGAGTATGGATTTGCAGCCCCTGCTCGGACAGGACCTCCCGCAGCAGTGCCAGATCCGTGTCACTGTCGGCCAACCGGCCAGCCAGCCCGGCAGGCAGCCAAAGCCCCACGCCCAGGACGTCCAGCCCCGCGCGGCGGCGGACCGGACCGGCGTATTCACGAAGCTGGCGGATCACCCCGTCCAGGTCCTCTGCCGGATGGACGTTGGTGCAGTAGGAAAGCCGCATCAGGCACGGACCCCCCGCAGCAGCGAGTTTCCCTCGAACGTGGCTCCGGCTCCGCCGAGTTCCACTTCGTCGAAGCCGGGAATCGGATCCAGGATCAGGGCGCCGCTTTGGCCGTAGAACTCCACCGGATTCCGCCAGAGGACGCGGTCCACGTCCTCTTCCGAGAATCCGCCCGCAAGCATGGCTTTTGCCGTGCTCGCTGTCTTCAGCGGGTCGGATTTGCCCCAGTCTGCAGCCGAATTAACCAGCACTTGGGCGGTTCCGTACTCGTGCAGGATGGCAACCAGGCGTTCTTCGTCCATTTTGGTGTCCGGGTAGATGGAAAAGCCCATCCAGGCGCCCGCGTCTTTCACCATGGCCACGTTGGTTTCGTTCAGGTGGTCGACCACAACCATGGACGGGTCAAGGTTCGACTCCCGGACTATGTCCAGTGTCCGCTGCGTGCCCCGGAGTTTCTCCCGGTGCGGGGTGTGCACCAGTGCCGGGAGGTTGTGCTCGGCAGCCAGCTCCAGCTGCCTGGTGAACGCCTTGTCCTCAGCCGGGGTCATTGAATCGAAGCCGATCTCGCCAACGGCAACCACACCTTCCTTGGCGAGATAGCGCGGAATCTCATCCAGGACAGGCACGCACCTGGGATCGTTCGCTTCCTTGGGATTCAGGGCGATGGTCGCGTGGTGCCGGATTCCGTACTGCGCTGCCCTGAACCGCTCCCAGCCCAGGAGGGCATCGAAGTAGTCGATGAAGGATCCGACGCTGGTCCGCGGCTGCCCCAGCCAGAAGGCGGGCTCAACCAGGGCGCGGACCCCGGCTTCATACATCGCCGCGTAGTCGTCGGTGGTGCGGCTGGTCATGTGGATGTGCGGGTCGAAAATTCTCATGCCTGGGACTCCTTGAGGGATGTGGAGGGGGTGGCTGCACTGCCGGCTGCGCTGCGCAGCAGGAGGACGACGTCGTCCGGTACAGGGCGGCCCGCTGCCCGCCGTTCGGCGGCGAAGTCGGCAGCCATGCGCGCCAGTTCGTCGTCGGCACGGTGACTGAGGTCGGTCACGGCGGCAATGCTGACGCCCATGAAGATGAGTTTCAGGACTGCATGCCGCCAGTTGTGCTGGTCAAGGTGGGCGGCGGCGAAGGGGCCGGCAGCGGCGGCAACCAGTCCGGTCTCGTTGGTCCGGAGCGCCTCCGCCGTCACCTGCAGGCCCGCCGCGACCACCGGAGCAGGAAGACCCGGCTCGCGGCTGGCCAGCGCTCCCAGACCCCGGAGCACTCCGCGCCGTTCTGCGGAGTCGCCCCCGTTGTAAAGCTCCACCAGAGTTTCTGCCAGCTCCGCGGGAGTCAGGAACCCGGCCAGCCGCCGGAGGAACTCGCTGCGGGCGTAGTCGCTCCTGCTGCCATGCAGCACTGCCGTGGGATCGGCGGCAGGCTTCAGCGGGCTCCGGCCAACACTGCGGCCTGCTGACGCGAAGACTGCCGGAAGCGCACCGGGATCCGCAGCGACACGCGCTACGGCCTGCTGCAGCCACTGTTCCACCACGCGTTCTGCCTGCACGTCCTGCCAGGCGCCCTGGAGCGCAGCCATGCTCCGCGAGGCCAGGCCCGGCGCGTCAAAGGAGTGCCGGGGGAGTTCGACGGCGGCCACTCCGCGGTATTCCAGTTCCGCCAGTGTGGCAAGGGCCAGCGGCAGGTCGACCTCCCCCTCCCCGAACGGCAGGTGCTCATGTGCAGTGGACCGCATGTCATCCAGCTGGACGTTAGCCAGCAGCGGCCCGGCCTCCATCAGCGCACCCCGGATCCCGCCAGGTTCCACCACCACGCAGTGTCCAATGTCCACGGTGAGCCGGAGCCCTTCCGGCTCACCGAGCCGGGCCCGGAGCTCAAGCGCCTGCGCGACAGTCTCCACGAACATGCCGGGTTCCGGTTCAAGCGCCAGCACAACCCCCTTCTCCGCAGCATGGCCCAGCACTTCGCCCACGCGCTCTTCGAGACGGTGCCATGCGGTTTCAGGACCGGTGCCGGGCGGCAGGATGCCGGAAAAGAAGGACACGCATTCGGCCTTCAACGCTGCTGCGATGTCCACCGCACGGTGCAGGAAATCCACGCGGGCCGCGGCGTCGTCATCAACCAGCGCCGGACGGTGCTTTTCCCGGGGGTTCAAGAGGAACCTGGTTCCGGTTTCGATCACCACCCGGAAATCCAGTTCATCGAGCCTGCGGCGCAGCCGGCTGAGGCGGGCATCCAGATCCGGGGCGAACGGGTCCAGGTGCGGATGGCCAAGGGTGAGGGCCACGGCGCCGTAGCCACATTCGTGCAGCAGCTCCAGCGCCGCCGGCAGCGGATGGTCCGTGAACCCGTTGGTGCCGTACCCGATGCTGAACGGCGGTGCAGACGGTGTGGTGGTCATGACTCGCTCACTCTCCTGCCCCTGGGGCGGGAACGGATGATCCTGCCCACGATGTCCACGCCGATCAGCGCGGCTGCGGCCACCGGCTGCCCATGGCGCAGCGTGAGCGCTGCCTGCAGCGGAACCATCGCACGGATGCCTGCCTTAGTCGCGTTCAGTGCGTTGCCGGCGGCCGGGTTGCGCGCTGCCTGCATCTGAGCCGGTGCGCATCTCAGGGCATAGGCGGCTGCGGCTCCCACGACGGCGAGCGTCCTGGCCGGCGGCCCTGCGGTCCCTGCGACAACCGATGCGGCCAGGAACCCTGTGGTTGCCGCGGCGCCGGAAGCGGTGGCGGCGTCCGTGCCGTTAACCTCTCCGCGGGAGAGGAGGGTTACGGCTGCCGTATGGCCCCCCATGATTCCTGCTGCCCCCAGCGCCTGCCTGAGATGTCCGGCGCCCGCGCCCATCAGGACGTCAAGGGCCCGGCAGGTTCCCATCGAGACGGCGCCCGGCAGGGCATGGTTCTTGGCCACAAGGTCGTATGTCCAGATTGAGAGGGCAAGTGGAACTCCCACAACCAGGGCACCGCGGCCGCCGGCCGCAGCGCACAAGCCAAGGCCCGCGGCCGTGAGGGCAGATGCCGCGGCCAGGGCACTGCGCGCGCTAATCCGCCCGGAAGGGATGGGCCGCTCGGGCCGCTCCTCGGCGTCGAGATCCCTGTCCGCGTAGTCGTTCAGGGCCATTCCGCCGGCATACAGGCAGGCGCTGGCCAGCGGCATCAGTGCCCGCCGCCCGCTGAGGGCACGCCCGGCGGCAGCGCCGCCGGCCACCGTGTCCCCCAGCACGGTCAGGACGGCCGGGGCCCGTACCAGCTCCAGGTAATCACCGGCCGCGCTCACTGCCTGCCACCCCCCGTCGTGGAGGGGATCCTGCTGCTGGCTTCGTGCGCCCACTGCACCAGGTTGCCTGCCTGCTGCGCGAAGGAATGCTCCGCGCTGCCCCAGGGATCCTTGAAGAAGAACCCGAGGGCGCCAACATGGCCTGTTTCTCCGGCGGCGTCCGCGAGCGCCATCAGGCGGGCGAGGTCCAGCACCATGGGAGCGGCCAGCATTGAATCGTAGGCGGTCCAGGTTGTCTGGATGGTCAGCCGGGAACCCAGGAACCCTTCCACATGGATGTGGTCCCACGCCACCTTGGTTTCACCCAGGTCGGGCACGTTGTCAATGTGCAGCGGCGTGACAGCGCCGCCGGTGAGCTCCCGCAGTCCCCGGTTCTTCGACAGCAGCTTTCCCGAGACCGCCCGGCTGTCTGCCAGAGTGGCTCCGTCTCCACCGCCCAGCAGGTTGGTGCCGGCCCAGGAAAGGACGTGGAGTCCGCGTGCAGAAAGTGCCGGGGCCAGCACCGAGCGCAGCCAGGTTTGGCCCGTCTTGCCGTCCTGTCCTGCCGTGGGCACCCGGGAGGCTCCCGCGAGTTCATACAGGGCAGGAATGTTGAGGGCCGTTGACGGGGTGAAACATATATACGGAGATCCGGCCAGGACCGCCGCGCCGGCAGCTACCGAGCTGGCGGGAAGCACAGACCGTTCGGGATCGTTGAGGGCTTTTTCCAGGAGACCGGGATCCGAGTATTCGTCGAGCTGGACCGGCGGCGCTTCCGTGGAAGCGACATCCAGGACAATCACCCGGCGCAGCCCGTGCGCTTCCTTGAACGCAAGGATGTCTCCGGACAGCCGCCTTATGGCTTCGGACTGTGGTTCCGGGGCACCGGCGGGATCGTACCCGGGACGCACCCGCCCGTCAGCGTCCTGGAGCTGGGACCGGACGGATTCAAGCAGATGCCCGGGAATCATCCCGGCCTCGGCAAGTTTCTCTGCCCGTTTGAGGATTGAAACACCGCTGATGTCATGGCCGCCTACCACCAGGTCTGCGTAATCCGGGAGGCTGACGCCGTGGAAGGCGTCCTGTTCGGTGACGCACCCCAGTGGTTTCACCAGGCGTGATGCGATGGCTGCCAGGCCCGTCACCGCCGTCGTTGCCACCGAGCCCCGTGCTCCGATGAGCCAGATGCCCGTCTTTCCGTAACTGCCGCCGGCAGGCGGGCCGCCGGAAGCGGCTCTTCCGCCCGGCTCAGCTTTCAGTCCCTCATGGGTGTCCCTGATCAAACTTCCTCCTCGAAGTTTTACGAACCGTCGGCGGGCCTGCGCCAGACCCAGGATTCGAAACCTTCGGGTGAGACGCCCGTCACAGGGAACCTAACATAGGTAATGTCAGGCAACAACGGACTTATGAGGTATTCCGATATATCTGTGCTTAGCGGTACCGTCATTCAGTCGAATGTTTACAATCCAGCGTGGGAGTTGTGATGATCCCCAGCGCCTCAGGTTTGCGGGACGGCTGGAGACGCATCAACCGAACCAAGGTGGACCTATGGCACGCGGAGTGATTGAAGTCAATAGTTCCGTCGCCATCTGTGCTGTAATGAGTCGGTGAGTGACATAAGTAACGTCAGCGGGCTGGCCTCATCCGGAGCGAGCGAGCTCTTCCAAATCCTTCGCGACGGGAAGCCCAGGACCAGATCCGAGCTGGCGGAGCAGATGGGACTGGCGCGTTCCACAGTCACTCTCCGGATCGAAGCGCTTATGGACCTGGGACTCGTGGGATTTGTCCAAGACGCCGTCTCCACGGGCGGCCGCCCCTCCTCACGCATCGCGCTAAAGGCCGGCAGCCGGGTTGTGCTGGGCGTGGACATCGGAGCATCGCACCTCCAGGTGGCCGTCACCGACCTGACCGGCCACCTGCTGTCCCAGTCCGCACGGGCCCTGGAAATTACCCTGGGGCCGGAGGCCGTCCTCGAAGCCGTGGTGGAAATCGGCTCCGAGCTGCTCGCCGAGACCGGGCGGTCGCCCGAAGACCTTCTGGCGGTGGGCATCGGGCTGCCCGGGCCTGTGGAACACCGCACCGGACGCCCCATCAATCCGCCCATCATGCCGGGCTGGAACGCCTACGACGTGCCCGGATTCCTGCAGTCGCAGTTCCACGTCCCCGTGCTGGTCGACAACGATGTGAACATCATGGCCCTGGGCGAGCGGAATATGGCCTGGCCGGAGGTGGATGACCTGCTGTTCGTCAAGGTTGCCACCGGGATCGGCTCCGGCATCGTCTCCAGCGGAATGCTCCAGCGCGGGGCAGACGGCGTGGCCGGGGACATTGGGCACATCCGCGTGCACGGCGGCACGGGAGTGCCCTGCCACTGCGGAAATACCGATTGCCTGGAAGCCATCGCTTCCGGACCGGCGATCGCCGCCAAGCTGCGGCAGCTGGGCCTTGATGCCAGCGGCAGCGAGGATGTTGTGGCGCTGGTCCGCGCCGGAAGCACCGAAGCCATCCACGCCGTGCGGCAGGCCGGGCGCGACGTGGGGGACGTCCTCTCCGCGTGCATCAGCCTGATCAACCCCTCGGTGATAGTCATTGGCGGATCCATGGCACTGACCGGTGAGCACTTTATCGCCGGGATCCGGGAGACCGTGTATTCGCGCACCATTCCGCTTGCCACCCAGCACCTGCAGATAGTCCATTCCAGCTCCGGCCTCGACGCCGGAGTACTGGGCGCCAGCATGCTGGCGATTCACCATGCCATGTCTCCCCAGCGGATTGACGCCATGGTGTCCGGCCTGAGCAACGCCTGACCGGGAAACTCACCGAACTTAATCACCCCTGTCGGCGACTTTTGCTTGACAGACACCAAAAGTCCGCCATAGCCTCATGCGACGGACTCATTTCCAGTCACCGCTCTTACTTCACACTCGCAGCCTCCGGAGGAAACGACGGACAGCAGGGATGCTTTCCTGACCTAACCCCCTAAGGTACGCCCGGGCGCCTGGTAGTGGTTTCAGACAACAAAAACGAACATAGCTACCTAAATGCTGGTGCTGATCAACGTGGATAGCCCGCCGGCGACGATGAGCTATCCGCATAAGCCCAGTGAATTCCCCAGTGACCCCGCACGGGTTTTCGCACTGCCGACGAAGGCAGCGAAAACGCGTCCAACTGTCAGGAAGGCAACAGTATGTGCTTCGGATTTGACGCAACAGGTGCGCTAAGCCGTTCTCTTGAAAAGAAGGGTGTTGACCGGCGCAATTTCATCCGCGGAGCATTTGCCGCCGGCGTCGGCGTCGGCCTCGCAGGACTCGGGGCGGTGCCTGCAGTGGCCCACCCCGGCAAGAACGGCAAACCCGACCACCACGGAAAACCCGGCCACAAGGGCAACCGTCCGGTCCCTCCGGGCCAAATCAGCATCCAGATGTACACCTTGCGCTCCATCATGAACGGCGCGGAGATTGATAAGAACTTCACCCGGCTGGCCCAATACGGATACAACCGGGTGGAACTGGCCGGCCTGTATGGGCGCACCGCCAAGGACATGCGGAAAACCCTGGACCGAGTGGGAATCCGGGCTTCCTCCAGCCACGAAGGGATCAGCGCCACGCCGGAAGCCCTGCAGGCCAAGATCTCCAATGCCCTCACCCTCGGCCAGACGTACATGGTGGTTCCGTACCTCGCTTCGACCAGCGCAGACGACTGGTACCGCTGGGCAGACCAGATGAATGCCGAAGCAGCCGTAGTTCGCCGGGCCGGAATCAAGTACGGCTACCACAACCACGCCCACGAGTTCACGACGGACCTTGGCGGCGGGCTGACTCCCTGGGACATCTTCACCAGCCGCCTGGATCCGAAGCTGGTCCATCTGGAAGTGGACCTTTACTGGGCGGTCACGGGCGGTGTGGGAGTCGGCGCTGCCGACCCGGTCCAGTTCGCCATCGACACGATCCAGGAAGCTCCGCAGGAGGTCCTCCAGTATCACGTGAAGGATCGGGAACCGAGCGGGGATTTTGCGGACCTGGGTACCGGAACCATCGATTTTCCGCGCATCTTCCGGGCACACCAGCCCAAGGAATACATCGTCGAGAACGACCAGCCGGATGTCACTCCACTGCAGACCGCAGAGGTGGGCTACCGGTATCTCCGGAGCGTGCGCTTCTAACGCAGTCCCCTGACACCCCAAGCGAGGGGCCATCCCGGACAACCGGGATGGCCCCTCGCCTTTTGGGGCTGTTCCAACAGCAGCAAAAGTGCTGTCCTTGGTGGACCCCCCACCCCAAGGAGAGACCCATGCGCGGCGTAGTAATGCATGCACCTGGAGAGGTCCGCACGGAGGACCGGCCCGATCCCGCCATCGAAGAACCCACCGACGCCGTCATCCGGCTGGCAGCGACCTGCATCTGCGGCTCGGACCTGTGGCCGTACCGGGGCATCGAGAAAGTCCAGGACTCCCCCATGGGCCACGAGTACATCGGGGTGGTCGAGGAGGTCGGCACCGAGGTGCGGACCATCAAGCCCGGAGACTTCGTCGTCGGTTCCTTCTGGGCGTCGGACAACACCTGCGTGATCTGCCGGGCGGGCTTCCAGAGCCGCTGTGTGAACGCCGTGCCGATGGGAGCCATCGGCACGCAGGCCCAGCGTGCCCGCATCCCGCTGGCCGACGGAACCCTCGTAGCCACGCCCGGGACTCCCCCGCCGGAGCTTATTCCTTCACTGATGGCGGCATCCGATGTGCTGGGCACCGGCTGGTTTGGTGCCACCGCAGCCCAGGCCGGCCCGGGGAAAACCTCAGTAGTGGTGGGCGACGGCGCCGTCGGGCTGATGGCGGTCCTGGCTGCCAAAGAACTCGGGGCTGAGCGGATCATTGCCATGAGCCGCAATCCCCGGCGCCAGGAACTCGCCCGCCACTTTGGCGCCACCGACATCCTCCCCCAGCGCGGCGACGAGGGCGTTGAGGCGGTGAAGGAACTGACCGGCGGCGTGGGCGCGCACTCCGTCGTCGAAGCAGTGGGCACCCAGGAATCGATGCTGCAGGCCATCCGCTCCACCCGCCCCGGAGGACACCTGGGCTTTGTGGGAGTCACCCATGAGGTGGCGTTGCCCGGCATGGAACTCTTCTTCGCCGAAATCAACATGCTCGGCGGTCCGGCACCGGTACGGCGCTTCCTGCCGAACCTGATCCAGCGCATCTGGGACCGGCAAATCGACCCGGGCCGCGTCTTCGACCTCACCCTTCCACTGGAGGACGCGGCGGAAGGCTACCGCGCCATGGATGAGCGGCGTGCCGTCAAAGTGCTGCTGACGCCCTAGCCTGAACCCATGGACCCCGTGCTGCTGGACTTCCCCTTCACCGGCCGCTGGACGGTGCAGAACAGCCCGGCCAACCGGGTGCCGAGCCACGGAACCCACCTGCTCGGGACCACCTACGCCATCGACTTTGTGGCCGTCGATGCACACGGCCGCTCCGCTCCGCCGTCGTTCCGGGCAGTTTTCGGCACCGAGGCGCCGGAGGCGTTCACGGGGTTCGGCGTTCCGGTGCTGGCTCCTGCTGCGGGCACGGTGGCGGCAGTGCACGACGGCGAACCGGACCATAAGGCGCGGCGCTCACCGTTCGCGCTGGCCGGGTACGCACTCACCCAGCGTCAACGGGTCCGGCAGGGTCCGGCGGGGATCGCGGGCAACCACGTCGTCCTCGCCACCGGCTCCGGGGCGGCTCCGGCCTACATCCTGCTGGCCCACCTGCGGCGCGGCTCCACCGCCGTGGCAGTCGGGGATACTGTCCGGCCGGGTACGCAACTGGGCGAATGCGGCAACTCGGGCAACAGCACCGAACCGCACGTCCACCTCCAGGTCTGCGATTCCATGGACTGGGAGCGGGCCCGCGGCCTGCCGCTGGCATTCCGGCATCCGGGAACGGGTACGCCGTGGCTGCCCCGCAATCGGGACGTCGTCGAAACCGGCTGAGGACCCATGGCCGCTCCGGGCGGCTCGGCGACGTAGGCTCATCAGGTAAGCAGGCTTGGCAGTGTGAGGAGCAGCAGTGACTTTGGTGGACAACGCCGTGTATGTGGACGGCAAACGCCTGCACAGCCCGGAAACCCTTGAGGAGACCTTCGACCTCACCCGGGAGACGGGCGGCATGGCCTGGATCGGGCTCTACCGCCCAGACGACATTGAGCTGCTGGCCGTCGCCGAGGAATTCGGGCTGAACCTGCTGATCGTGGAGGACGCCCTCGCCGGGCACCAGCGTTCCAAGCTGGAACAGTACGGCGACCAGCTTTTTGTGGTGCTGCGGCCCGCCCGCTATCTTGACGACGTCGAACGCGTTGAAATCGGCGAGCTGCACCTCTTTGTGGGCCCCAACTTCGTGGTGACCGTCCGGCACGCCGAGTCTCCGGACCTGGCGCGGGTCCGAACCCGGATGGAGCACGAGGTCGACCTGCTGTCCCTGGGTCCGCAGGCGGTGCTCTACGCCATCCTGGACCAGGTGGTCGACGAATACGCACCGGTTTCCGCCGGGCTCGAGAACGACATCGATGAAATCGAAGACCAGCTCTTCGGCGGCGACGGCGAGGTCTCACGAAGAATCTACGAACTCTCGCGCGAAGTCATTGGCTGCCAGCGTGCCATCAGCCCGCTGGAAACCGTAGTGGGCCAGCTGCAGCGAAATCCGGACAAGTACGCCGTCCCGCCCGAGCTCAGGGACCGGCTCGGCGATGTGCTGGACCACGTCCTGCGCCTCATCGACCGGATCACCGCCTACCGCTCCCTGCTGGACAACGCCCTGGCGCTCAGCTCCACCCTGGCCTCGAACCGCCTGGCGGAGACGTCCATCGCCCAGAACGAGCAGACCAAGAAGATCTCCGCCTGGGCCGCAATCCTGTTTGCTCCCACCCTGGTGGGCACCGTGTACGGTATGAATTTCAAGAACATGCCGGAGCTCGACTGGCCGCTGGGCTATCCGATGGCCCTGGCCCTGATGGTGGTGCTCGGCATCCTGCTTTATGCAGCTTTTAAACGAAACAACTGGCTGTAGGAGGCCCCGCTATGCGCACCCGGATCACGTTCCTGGCCTTGGCCGTGCTGCTCGGCGTAGCTGCCTGCGCCACGGATCCCGGCGCTCCCGGCACCTCCCCGGACGATTCCGGGACTGCCGGGGACACGCCGTCGTCATCCGC
This sequence comes from Arthrobacter gandavensis, assembly GCF_039528575.1. NCBI lineage: Bacteria > Bacillati > Actinomycetota > Actinomycetes > Micrococcales > Micrococcaceae > Arthrobacter > Arthrobacter gandavensis. The sequence goes on along the minus strand of NZ_BAAALV010000002.1, from coordinate 424,706 downwards.
ATCACCGAATGCGGCGCCGTCCGCACCCGAAGGCGTCTGGGGGAACCCGGAGAACACCCGCGAGCCGTCCCTGGAGCTGCATGGGGACGGGCGCCTGACCGGCACCGACGGGTGCAACCGCCTGATGGGCCGCTGGGTCCTGGAGGACGGGACGGTCCGCTTCCAGGAAGTGGCCATGACCATGATGGCCTGTCCCGACGTCGATCAGTGGCTGGCCTCGGCGGCCACTGCGGTTCCCTCTGAGCAGACACTGCTGGTGTACGACGGCGAAGGCAACGAGATCGGCTCCCTCACCCGGTAGCCTCCTCCCCTTCACCGAAATGACAGAAACTGCCCGTATGAAGCTTCATACGGGCAGTTTCTGTTATCTCGTTGGGGGTGAGAGAGAACTACTTGGGCTGCGGAGCCCGGTGCGATTCCTCGACGCCAAGATCGGCGCCCTTGGTTTCCTTGACCATGGTCACTGCCACGAAGGAGATCACGCAGAGCACCATGATGTAGATGCCGATGGAGCCGGACCAGCCGGTCGCGTTCAGCAGCATCTCGGCAATCATGGGCGCAAATGCGCCGCCCAGGATGGCACCGAGCGCGTAGCCGATGGAGACGCCGGAGTAGCGGACACGGGCCGGGAACATCTCGGCGTACAGCGCCGACTGCGGTCCGTAGGAGAGGCCCAGGCCGATGGTCAGCACAAAGATGGACAGGCCGAACAGGAACACGTTGGCGGTGTCGATCAGCAGGAACATCGGAATGGCCCACAGGAACACCCAGGCGTAGCCGATCTGGAAGGTGCGCACCCGGCCGATCTTGTCAGAGAGCATGCCGCCGTACATCGTGAAGATCAGCCAGCCGAAGGAGCCTACGGTGGTGGCCAGCAGCACGGCCGGACGTTCCATGCCCAGCGCCTTGCCGGCGTAGGAGGCGAAGAACGCGATAACCAGGTAGCCGGCTGCGTTGTTGGCGATGAAGATCAGTGCGGCAAGGATGACCTCGCGGGAGTTGTACTTGAACAGCTGTCCCAGCGGAGCTGAGGATTCCTTCTTGCGCTGCTGCATCTCCTTGAAGACCGGGCTTTCATCGACCGAGCGGCGGATGAAGTAGCCCACGAAGATCAGGACAACGGAGAACAGGAACGGAATGCGCCAGCCCCACTCCAGGAAGGCCTCTTCGCTGAGGGTGCTGGAGATGACAAACATGACGAACGTTGCCAGGATCATGCCGACGGGAACGCCGATCTGCGGGTAGGCACCGAAGAAGCCGCGCTTGTTCACGGGTGCGTGCTCAACGGAGAGCAGAGCAGCACCGCCCCATTCGCCACCGGCGGAGAAGCCCTGCAGGATACGCAGGACCAGCAGCAGGATCGGTGCTGCGACGCCGATCTGCGCGTAGGTGGGCAGCACGCCGATCAGGGCAGTAGCGGCACCCATCATGATCAGGGTGAACACAAGCATCTGCTTGCGGCCGAGCTTGTCGCCCAGGTGGCCGGCGACGATGGCGCCCAGCGGACGGAACAGGAAGCTGATGCCGATGGAGGCGAAGGAAACGATCTGCGCCAGGGCAGTGCCTTCACCGACGGGCGCGAAGTAAAGGGTAGCCAGGACGAAGCCTGCGGCCTGGGCGTAGATGAAGAAGTCGTACCACTCGATGGTGGTACCAACCAGGGTGCCCGCAAGTACCTTGCGTTCCTCCCGGCTCATCCGCTGGGACGGCGCAGCAGACGCGCTTTTAGTAGTCATTGAAACTCCATTATTTTTTGACTGGGGAAACATTACTGAAAGAACGGTCGGTAACCTGTCGCCTCAAGATACCCTGATCTGTGACCGGGAACACACTATGTTCCATTTATGACAAGTGGCCGCAGGAAAATGTCGCTGCCCTGGCGCACAGCCAGAAATCCAGCAATCCCAACATCCCGGGCCGGGCGGCGGCGGAGCGGCGAAATGGATCTCACCCGCGCTTCCCCACCACTTCGTGTCCAAAAACGATGTGTTCGATAATTGAACATCTGTTTCTGATAGCGAACTAGTGGAACTATAGATGACGTGTGATACAGCACACAAGCCCGGGTTTTGGCCGTTAGGCTGAACGGATGCCTTCACAGCCCGCAGAGACCAGCCCCGCTTCGGAACCCACGAGCGCACCGCCCACCGGGACACCGTCCGCAGCATCGGCGTCGGACACCGGCAGCCCTGCGGAAGTGGCCGATGACCTGGTGCAGCGCAGCCACCGGCTGCCCTCCGGCCTGGAATACACCTCCACTACCGGCCGTGTGGTGTTCCGCCGGGAGGAAACTTCCGACGGCAAGGCAGACGGATTCAAGCCCAAGGCAGAGATCTTCCTGACCGCTTACACGGCCAACCACGCCGCGGAAGAAACTCCGAACCCCCGCCCGGTGGTCTTCGCGTTCAACGGCGGACCCGGCTCATCCTCCGTGTGGCTGCACCTTGGCCTGCTGGGTCCCCGGCTCGTGAACTCCGGCGATGCCGGGAACCTCACCCCTCCCCCGTACGGCCTGGTCGACAACCCGCAGACACTGCTGGAGCATGCCGACCTGGTGATGATCGATCCCGTGAACACCGGCTTCTCCCGGGTTGTGGACGGCAACACCGCGGATGAATTCCACGCCTTCGAGCAGGACCGGGACCTGGTGGCGGAAGTGATCCGGCTCTGGACCACCCGCAACAACCGCTGGCTGAGCCCGAAATACCTGGTGGGAGAGTCCTACGGCACCCTGCGTGCCGTCGCCGTCGCCGGGCGCCTCTTTGACGCGTACGGCATGTCTGTCAACGGGCTTGGGCTGATCTCCACCGTCCTGAACCTGGGCACCGTCATGTTCGCACCGGGTGTGGACACGCCGTACGCCCTTCACCTGCCCACCTACGCGGCGATAGCGCACTTCCACGGGCGGCATCCGGACCGTGAACTGGCCGATGTGGTGCGTGAGGCAGAGGAGTATGCGGCGAGGGACTACGGCTATGCGCTCAGCCAGGGCTCCCGGCTCACCACGGAGGAGTACGACGCCGCTGTCCAGCGCCTTGCCGAACTCACCACCCTGGACCCCGGGTTTATCCGCCGCACCAACCTGCGCTGGGACTATGCCCAGTTCTCCGCCGAGCTGCTCCGGGACCAGGGACTGGCCGTAGGGCGGATCGATGGGCGCTTCACCGCTCCCGCGGAGGACCCGCAGGCCTCGGTCAACTGGGACGATCCCAGCCTCGCCGCCATCAACGGCCCCTACGCTGCAGCGATCAACCACTACGTCCGCGCCGAGCTCGGCTACGAGAACGACCTGCCGTACGAAGTCCTCACCGGCAGGGTCCAGCCGTGGAGCTACAAGGAGTTCGAGGGCGTACCCATTGATGTCACAAAGACCCTTGAACGGCTGATGGCACACAACCCGAGCCTGCGGGTGCACGTTGACTACGGCTATTACGACGGCGCCACGCCCCATTTCGCGGCCGAGTACGTTTGGGCGCACCTGCGTTTGTCCGACGCGGCCCGCTCACGGTTCACGCACCACTATTACGAGGCCGGGCACATGATGTACCTGCAGCCCGAAGCACGGCTGGGGCAGCTTGCCGCCTTGGCCGAGTTCGTAGCACCGCCCGCGGACTAATCGGCCGAGAGTGGCCCGTCGGCCAGCCTGGCCACCTGCCTGGCGATTCGAGCGGCCCGCACGGCATCGTTGGGCGCCGTGACAACCTGGTGGAGGATCGGATACCGGGCTGAGCGGCCCAGGTCCGCGAAAGCCGCAGCCGCGTCCGGGGCAGCCGCCAGTGCAGCGTCGAGCTCAGCTGGAACTTCAAGCGCCGCGGGTCCTCCGTAGGCCCGGTCCCATCGGCCGTCTGCCTGGGCCCGGTCAATTTCGGCCTGCCCCCGCACCCGCATGCGGCCCGCCTGGATCAGTCCGGCGACCAGTTCCACGTTCCGCTTCGACCACAGGGACCGCGCCCGCCTGGGCGTGAAGTGCTGCCGGAACGTTGCGGAATCCACAGTGTTCCTCCGGCCGTCAATCCAGCCGCTGCACAGCGCTTCCTCCAGCGCTTCGGCATAGGTGAGCGACGTAGGAATCCGGGTCCCCTTTTTCGCCAGGATCAACCAGACGCCGTCGCTCACGTCATCATTCTCCTGGAGCCAGGCCCGCCAGGCGGCGGCGTCGGCAACAACCAGTTCGGGCGGGGCGGCTCGTTCAGTCATTGGCGATGTCCTTGGGGCGGGGAAGCTGGCCGGGGCGGCATCCCTTGAGTATTCCCCAGATTGGGGACAGCTTATGTCCGCAGGCCTGGTGGGCATCCTTGCGGGCCGCCGGTCCCTTGGATAGCTTCGCCTGCACACGGCTGGCGTGTGGCACGGCACGGGAGGCAGGGCATGGGCAAGGTCGCATGGGGATTCACCAGTTCGATCGACGGGTTCATTGCCGGACCCGGCCACGACATGGCGTGGTTCGACGCACTGGAACCGCTGCCGCCGGGGCTCACCGGGCGGATGGCCGAGGCGGTGGGCGTGATCATCTCCGGCCGTAACGGGTATGACGCCGCCAAGGCCCAGCAGGATGAGCGGGAGGGGGCCACCGCTGAGGCATACGGGGGCGCCTGGTCCGGGACGGAGTTCATCCTGACGCACCGCCCGGAGGAACTGGCCGGGGATCCAACCGTGACCGCACTGAACTGTGACGTGGCGGAGGCTGTCCGCCGGGCCCGGGAGATTGCCGGGGAGCAAGACGTGCAGATCATCAGCGCGGACATAGCCCGCCAGGCGCTGGAGCACGGCCTCATTGATGAGCTGCAGGTGTTCGTGGCTCCGGTGATGCTGGGTGACGGGATCCGCATCTTCGATTTCCCCGGCGGCCGGCGCTATGACTGGGAACTGACCGGCATCATTGCGGGGGCGGAGCGGAGCTTTGGCCGGACCTACCGGCCAAAACGGGCCGCCCGCCAGTGAGCTGCTGCGCTAGCGCGTGGCGAAGTGGATCCAGACGCCGATAATCCACGCGGTTCCGGCCGCGAGCGCCAGCCCAAGTTCCACCAGCATGCCCAGCCCGGTGGCCTTCAGTGCCGCCCAGGACGAGGACGCCGCTGCCGGGAAGCTGCGCTGCCGCGCGAACTCGCTGAGCAGCAGGCCGCCCGCAAAACCGACGATCAGCCCCACCACCGGAATAAAGAACATCCCGGCGATTCCTGCGGCCAGGCCAATGAGGACGGACCGGTTGGGGATCTGCCGCTGCTTCAGTTTCCGGCCGGTCAGGACGGCGCTGGCGGAAAGCCCGCTCAGGGCGAACAGCGCTCCGAAAGCGAAGGACCACCAGCCCGCGCCGCTGCTGACGCCGATGGCCCAGCCCAGGAAGGCCAGCAGGATCAGGATGCTGCCAGGCAGCACAGGCACCACGATGCCGGCCACACCTACCGCGATCAGCAGGCCGGCGACGATGGTGATAATCAGGTCCGTGTCCATGCTGCCCAGTCTTCCACGCGGTGTGCCAGGCACAGGACCGCCGAATCCGGCTGAACCGGCGCCGCTGACGCTACAGTAAGGTTACTTATGAAGTCATCACCTTCAGTCCGGCACCCCCAACGGCAACAGGAGAAACAGATGAGTACCGATTCAGGCAGCACCGCAGCGGGCGAACCCCGACGCCGCCAGGCAGAGGACGTGCCTGCCGGTGGAAACGCGGACGCCGCGGCACCGCAGGCGAACCACACCCCGCAGGAACCCGACGTCACCCGCCGGCTGGAAACCCCGCCGCAGGCCGAAACCACCGGCCGTGCGGGATCCGCCGGCCGTGCCGGCTCCACCGAGTATGCGGATCCCACCGGACACCGGGCCGGGTCGCGCAGCAACGACACGGAAGTCCTGAACACCGGCATCACCGGAACCAGGGACCCGAACGACGCCGCCTACCGGAGCGGGGACGCACCCGCAGGGAGCACCCGGCGGGCCACGCACCGCGAAAACGGTGACGTACGCGCCGCGGCCGCCGCCGAGCACACCGGCTCTGCCCGGACGGCCGAAGAGCCCGTGATGCCGAACCGGGAGGCACTCCTGGCAGCCGAACGCGAGCGTTTTGGCGGCATCAAGTTTGGCGCAGCGTTCTTTGGCTGGCTGACCGCCACCGGAATGGTGGTGCTGCTCTCCGCGCTTGCTGCCGCCATTGGCGCCGCCGTCGGTGTCTCCACCGATACGGACCTGGGGGCCGCCCTGGACCAGGCCGCCGCCAACCAGTCCTCCGGGCTGATCGGCGCGATCATCACCCTGATAGTCCTGCTGCTGGCCTACTACGCCGGCGGCTACGTCGCCGGACGGATGGCCCGCTTCAACGGAGCCAAGCAGGGGGTCGCCGTCTGGCTGTGGGCCCTGGTGGCCGCCGCCGTCGTCATAATCCTTGGCCTGATCTTCAACGACGACATCCGCAGTCTTACCCAGCTCAACTCCGTCGCACCGCTGCCGCAGGATCTTGGTGACGTCAGCGCCGGTTCCTGGCTGGCACTGCTGGCCACCGTGGTGGTCAGCCTGGTCGGCGCTATCCTCGGCGGGCTGGCAGGCATGCGCTTCCACCGCCGGGTGGACCGTGCCAAGTTCACTCCGGTTCCGGCCTAGTCCGGAGCGCAGAAAAAACCGGCCCCGCGCAAGTGCGGGGCCGGTTTTCGCGTCTTGAACACTGCTAGCCGGCAGCGGCCCGCGCGTACTCGTAGAACCCTGCCCCCGTTTTCCGGCCCAGGCGCCCCTGTTCCACCAGCGCAGCAACCGCGGCATTCGGTTTATCCGCGGTATCCCCCGTCTCCGCGTAGGTGCACTCGGCGATGAAGTGAATGACGTCGAGTCCCACCATGTCCATGAGCTCGAACGGGCCCAGGGGATGGCCGAGGGCAGTCCGGGCGGTGGAATCAATGTCCTCACGGGAGGCCACGCCGGCCTCTGCCAGCGCCAGGGCCTCCCGTTGAACCGCCCCCATCAGGCGGTTGGCAATAAACCCGGGAACCTCCCGGTTAATCAGCACAGGTTCCTTGCCGAACGCTCGCGCCAGCGCCATGACCGCCTCCACAGTCTGCTGCGAAGTGGCGTCATTGCGCACCACCTCGACGCACTTCATCACCAGGGCCGGATTAAAGAAGTGCATGTTGCAGACTTTGTCGGGCCGGCCTGACTCCCCCGCGATCTTGGAGGACCCCAGCGTCGAGGAATTGGTGACAAGGATCGTATGGGGCGGGCAAATGCGCCCAAGTTCCGCGAAAATGTCCCGCTTGATTTCCAGCCGCTCAGTAGCGGCTTCGATGACGACGTCGGCACGGGCCGCTGCGGACAGGTCGCCTGCATACTCGATGCGGCCCAGCGCCGCTGACGCGTCCTCCTCCCTCAACTTTTGCTTGCCCACCCGGCCCTTGGCCCAGCGCGCCAAATCGTGTTCCGCTGCGGTCAGGCCCTCAGCTGAGATGTCCTGAAGGATGGTTGGGAATCCCGCGAGCGCGGCCGTCATGGCAATCTGCCCGCCCATGGTCCCAGCCCCCACGACCATGACGCGGATGTTCCGAAGCCCAGGGTCCGTGTGCACAGCGGAGCTCATGCCGGAATACCTCCGCGCAGATAGACAGTAGTGGTGTGGGTGAAGAACTCCCGGGCAGCGCCGCCCTGTTCCTTGGGGCCGTATCCGGACTTTTTCGTTCCCCCGAAGGGAACGTGCGGATCCGCCCCTGCCGATTCGGAGTTTATGTGCAGAATGCCGACGTCCAGATCATCCATGGCGGCCAGGACGAGGGTGGTGTCCTGGGTAAATACTGCGGCGCTCAGTCCGAATTCACTTTCGTTGGCAAGGTCGAAGGCGTCCTGAGCATCCGCTGCACGGCGTACGGCCAGCACTGGTCCGAATAGTTCCTCCCGCCATGCAGTATTCTTCCGGGCCATGGTCCCCGCCGGCACCTCCAAGACCGAAGGCGCCAGGAAACTGCCTGCGGCCTGGCATGTTTCGCTTTCAGCGGGGTCCGGGGTGCTTCCGCAGACCAGCTTGGCGCCCTGGTCCAGAGCGGTACGGATACCGGCGCGTATTTCCTCGGCGGCCGAAGCGGATACCACCGGGCCCATGTGAGTGGCAGGATCCACCGGGTCGCCAACGACCCAGTGCCGCAGACGGGCCTGGAGCCGTTCCAGGAATTCGTCTGCGATTTCTTCCTGGAGGATCAATCGGGACGTCGCGGTGCATTTCTGCCCACTGGAGCGGAACGCTCCGGAAAGGACCTGTTCAACGGCGAGCTCAAGATCCGCATCGGCCAGGACGATGGCCGCATTCTTTCCGCCCAACTCCGCCTGAACCGGGATTCCCCTTTGTGCGGCTTTTCCGGAAATGGCACGGCCCACGCGTGTGGATCCAGTGAAGGTTACGCCGTCCAGCTCGGGGTGCTCAAGCAATTCGTTGCCAAGTTCACCCGGGCCAAACACCAGGTTTAGGACACCGGGCGGCAGCCCGGCCGCGTCCAGCGCCTGCACCAGCCGCATGGCCAGGAGCGGCACCAGGCTCGCGGGTTTGAACACCACGGTGTTCCCATAAACGAGTGCGGGCGCGATCTTCCACGCCGGGATGGCGATCGGAAAGTTGAACGGCGTTATTACCCCAACAACCCCCAAGGGCCTGCGCGCAACGAGGATACGTTCACCCCGGCGCGGAGACGAGAAAACCTCTCCAACCGGCCTGTCACCCTCATTGCCGTAATACCGGAGGATTTGGGCGGCCCGCGCTACCTCCCCAATACCTTCCGCCAGGGTCTTTCCCTCCTCGCGTGCCAGCTCGAGTCCCCACGCCTCGGTGTTGGTTTCGAGGTGCTCTGCAGCCCGTATAAGCACCGCTCCACGCTCATGCATAGGAGTGCGGGCCCAGCCACGCGCGGCTGACCGGGCTGCCGCCATCGCCGCGCCTACATCGGACGGGATCGCTTCCGACCCGTGCGCAACAGTTTCTCCGGGCCGTGAGGGATTCGCAGAGACCAGCGCGGCACCCCTGCCCTCGTTCCATTCGCCGTTAACGTAAATCCGCAGCGCCACTGGATCAACGGGCGGTTCCTGCACAAGGTCGGTGGTCGTTTCCATATTCCTGTTCATTTCGTCAGCTGGCACAGCCGGAGATCCCTAACGGAAGGCCGGGACACCGGTGAGCTTGTTGCCCAAAATCAATGTGTGAACCTCATCCGTTCCTTCGTAGGTTCGAACTGACTCAAGGTTGTTCGCGTGCCGCAGCGGGGAGTAGTCCAACGTAATGCCGTTCCCGCCCAATATCGTCCGGGCTTCCCGGCAGATGGCTATGGCTTCCCGGCAGTTGTTCAGCTTGCCCACGGAGATCTGATGCAGGTCCAGCGTCCCGGCATCTTTCTTTCGTCCTAGGTGCAGGGCCAGGAGGAAGCCCTTATTGATCTCCAGAGCCATGTCCACCAGCTTCTGCTGGGTCAGCTGGTACCCGGCCAGCGGTTTATCGAACTGCATTCGCGTCTGGGCATAGGCCAGGGCGTCTTCGAAAGCATCCCGCGCCGCGCCCATCGCACCCCAGATGATGCCGTATCGGGCCTCGTTCAAGCAGGAAAAGGGGCCTCTCAGTCCTACGACTCCGGGGAGCACCGCATCAGCTGGCAGGCGCACATCTGTCATTTCGATTTCACACTGGATCGAGGCCCTCATGGAGAGTTTGGGTTCGATCGGGGTGGCAGTGAATCCGTGGGTTTCGGTGGGGACCACGAATCCGCGGATCCCGCCGTCGGTCTGCGCCCAGATGACTGCTACTTGCGCCACTGACGCCAGGCCGATCCACCGCTTTGTTCCGTTGAGCACCCAGTCTTCGCCGTCGCGGCGGGCAAAGGTGGTCATGCTGGAGGGGTCGGAGCCCGCTGTGGGTTCAGTGAGGCCGAAGCACCCGATGGCCTTGCCCGCAGCCATGGCCGGCAGCCACTGCTTCTTGTGTTCTTCCGAACCGTGTTTGTGGATGGCGGACATGGCAAGCGAGCCCTGGACCGAGACGAACGTCCGCAGCCCTGAGTCACCGGCTTCCAGTTCCGCCCCGGCCAATCCGTACTCCACCGCGGAACGCCCGGCGCAGCCATAACCGTCCAGATGCATTCCCAGCAGGCCAAGCTCGGCCATCTTGGGGACGATCTCGAGCGGAAAGTGCGCGTCTTCGTACCAAGCTGCGATGTACGGTTTTATTTCCGCCTGGACAAATTCCCGGACTTGGTTCCGCAATTCCAGTTCGCTGGCGGAGAGGAGATCATCGAAATCGATGAGGTCGCTCGGTTCGGTGACGAGTGGGTGGGTAGTCATCTGTTTCCCTTATTGGCCTGGTTCGAATGGTGGATGGTGTCTGCAGTGCAAAGAAGATTTTGATGTTCGCCCAACTCCGGGGGCACCCGGGTGTAGCGTGCGGGCGTCCGGGAGAGCCCGATGGGATTAGCAATATGGCGTGTGGTTCGCCCGTTCGATTCGTCGGTTATGGCAACAACCGGTTCCAGGCCCAGGGACCCGGCAAATTCGATGGCCTCCAGCACGGAGTTCACCTTGCCGGCCGGTACGCCGGCTGACATCAGCTGACCTTGCCATTCCGCGGCAGTCCGGCTTTGAAGCGCTTCCTCGATCAGCACTTTCAACTCCTGTCTGTGCTTCACCCTCAGGGCATTCGTAGCGAAGCGGGCGTCCCGGACCAGGTCCTGAAGCCGAAGCTCACCGATCAGAGAGGCAAACTGCCTGTCGTTTCCCACTCCCACCGCGAGTACGCCGTCAGCCGTGTTGAACGTTTCATACGGCGCGATGCTTGGATGGGCGTTGCCAAGACGGGCCGGCGGCTCCCCTGTGGCGAGTGTCCCGCTGGCCTGGTTCGTCAGCCCGGCAAGCAGCGAAGTGAGCAACGAAATCCCAACCTGCTGGCCTTCCCCTGACTGTTCCCGCTCCCGCAGCGCCAGAAGAATTCCAGATATTGCGTTCTGTGCGGCGAGCACGTCTACAAGCGCCACTCCAACCTTGCTGGGTGGGCCATCCGGCTCCCCGGTGATACTCATGAGTCCTCCCAGCGCCTGGACCAGAAGGTCGAACCCCGGCAGGTGGGCGCCGTGCCTGTCCCCAAAACCTGAAATGGAGCAGTAAATCAGCTTGGGGTTATGGCTCCTGAGTTGCTCGTAGCCGAGACCGAATTTGGTGAGAACGCCGGGCCTGAAGTTCTCGATTACGACATCGGCTTTCCTGATGTGCGTCATCAGGGCAGCCAAGTCGTCCGGATTATTGAAATCGACCACCACGGAACGCTTGTTCCGATTGAGTGCGGTGAAGTACGTGCTCGTTCCGTCCGGTGTTACCGGCGGGCACCAGCTGCGGGTTTCGTCCCCATACGGGCTTTCAACCTTGAGGACGTCTGCTCCGAAATCCGCAAGCATCATCGAGGCCAGGGGTCCGGCCAGGATCCGCGAGAGGTCGACGATCCTGATGTTGTTTAAGGGCTGAGGCATCTTGTCCTGACTTCCCTGATCAAGGGTTACACGCTGCATGAAAACGGCTAGTAGCTCGACGGCGCCGAGGCGGCCCGTGCTGCCCTCCGGCTGTACTTGCCGGCAAGCGCTTCAGCACCGCGGGCAAGGATGGCTACATCGGCACCAACGTTGATGAAATCCGCACCGGCCTCGGTATAGGCACGGGCCTGCGGCTCCTGGAAGGCATTGACGCCCGCGATCTTGCCTTGAGCCTTAACGGTCCGGATAACACGCATCACCGATTCGATGACATCGGGGTGGTCCTGCTGCCCGAGCAGGCCCATCGTGGCTGCCATATCCGCTGGTCCGATAAAGATGCCGTCGATCCCTTCCGTGGCAGCGATCGCAGCGGCGTTGTCTACCGCTTCAACAGACTCAACCTGCACAAGCAGCGAGATGAAGTCATTCGCCCGGGCCAGATAGTCGGGGACGCGGTTCCAGCGGGCTGAACGCGCCAGTGCGGCACCGACACCGCGCACGCCCTCCGGAGGGTATTGCGTTGCCTGAACTGCCTGCCGCGCCTGATCAGCGTTGTGGACCATGGGCACAATCAGCGACTGGGCGCCGATGTCCAGGAACTGCTTGATCACCACCGGGTCGTTGGCCGGGACCCGGACCACGGCCACCGGCGGGTAGCCAGCGATCGCCCGGAGTTGGTCCAGGACGGATTCGATGCCAACGGGCCCGTGCTCTCCGTCGATGAGCAGATAGTCCAGTCCGGCACCTGCACAGATCTCAGCGACGCCGGCATCGCCCGAATTCAGGAACATGCCTGCGGCAGTGCCGCCGTCTTTGAAGAGCTCCTTGAAGGACATAGGCGGATCTATTCGAAACGGCATGTAATCGTCCCGAGCCTTCCGTAGTCCACGGCGACGGTGTCACCTCTCTGGACCCACAGCGGGCGGGTGAAGGACCCGGCCAGGATTATTTCTCCGGCTCCAAGCCCTTCGCCGTGAGCAGCGATCGCGTTTGCCAGCCAGTAGACTCCGGCTGCCGGGTGGTTAAGGACGCCCGCTGCTACACCCGTTTCTTCGACGATCTGGTTCTTATAAAGAATCGCCGAGATCCAGCGCAAATCCACGTCATGGGGGTCGACGGGGTTCCCGCCAACAACCATTGCTCCCATTGCGGCATTGTCGCTAATGGTGTCGACGATGGTCCGACCGTCCATTTCGATGCGCGAATCCAGGATCTCCAACGCCGGAACCACGTATTTCGTGGCCTGCAGGACATCGAAGATTGTGGCCCCGGGCCCACGGATATCGTTGCCCAGGACAAATGCCAGCTCCACTTCCACGCGCGGATGGGTGAATTCGTCCCACGGGATGCTGCTGCCGTTTTCCAGCACCATGTCATCAAAAATGATCCCGTAATCCGGTTCCGTAATCCCGACGGCCGCCTGCATTGCCCTGGATGTCAGACCGATCTTGCGACCGGCAAGCCGGCGCCCGTTAGCTTCAGAGCGCCTGCGCCAGAGGTCTTGCACCCGGTACGAATCCTGGACATTCATGTCCGGATACCGTGCAGTCAGCCGTTCAATCGGAACGCGGGTCCGACCTGCTTCGACGAGCTCGTCGGCTATGGCAGTGATGGTCTCCTCACTGAGCATGGTCAGCCTTTCAATTGAGGGTGAGGGTTTGATGGCGCGGGGGGCATGGGCTTCACCATCCGGTCCGGATGGCGTCCCCTCGCACCTGCTGAAAGAGTTGGCGGGTCCCCCGCTGAAGGACACCGACGTCGCTGCCGACCGCAACCAGGGCGGCGCCCTTCATCGCCCACTCACGACTGTCAGCGGGGGAGCTTGCGTAGAGTCCAAAGTGCCCGCCCACACCCTGGACTGTCTCAAGGACATGGCCCAGCGCTTCACGAACCTGCGGGTGCCTTGGGTTCCCGAGGTGGCCAAGTGAGGCCGCCAGGTCTCCCGTCCCAACGAAAACACCGTCGATGCCCTGGACCTGGGCGATTTCCTTGACCGACTCCAATCCGGCAGCCGATTCGATCTGCACGAAAAGACAGATGGACTCGTGGGCTGTCCTGAGGTAATCGGTGTGGCGCCCGAAGCCGGCTGCCCTGTTCAGGGTGCTCGCGACGCCCCGGTTACCCGCCGGCGGGTAGCGTGTCGCTGCAACCACCTCAGCTGCCTGTTGTGAAGTCTCGACTCCCGGCACCAGCAGGTTCCGCACACCCAGGTCGAGGTACTGCTTAATTGGCGTCGGATCGCGGTCCGGAGTTCGCGCCACAACCTCCACGACGCCGCGGGCCGACTGTACCTGTCCCAGAACAGTTGTCAGGGTGTTGGGCGCGTGCTCACCGTCGATCAGCACCCAGTCCGCACCTGATCCGGCACAGATCTCGGCTGAGTACGGATTCGCGAGCCCCATCCACAGCCCATACTGGGGTTCGCCGGATGCCAGCTGATCCTTCAGGGTCATGAGAGCGGCCCCGCAGCGGCTGTTTCCAACTCGTTCAACGCTTCAGAGCCTTTCGGTTTCGGGCGTGCATCTTCCGCACCCAAGCAGGACGCGAGAGCCACATCATCAGGATCACGACGACGGCGGAAACCGCTGTCATCATCACCGCGACAGCTGCCACCTGGGTGAACAGCCCTTCGCCCCATACCTGGAACAGCAAGGCACTGACCATCGGGGTTTGACCGGTGCCAAGGAGCACTGCCACCTCGAGGTCGCCGATGATCCGCACGAACACGAGGGCAAAGGTGGCAAAAATGCCAGGACGCAGCAGCGGGAGCACAATCTGTCCAAAGGTCCGCCCGGCTCCCGCCCCGCAGAGACGGGAGGCGTCTTCCAAGCTGCCGTCAATTTGAGCGGAGGTACCTTCAAGGGAGATCACGGCGTAGGGCAGGAACGAAACGAAGTACGCCATGCCCATAATCAGCAGTGTGCCGCCGAGGTTGAACGGGGCAGCGGCAAACGCGAAAATGAACGCCGCTGCCAGGACTGCACCAGGGACAACTCCGGGAAACTTTGCCGCCGCACCGGCTGCTTTCGAGACCCAGTTATTGGATTGGCGGGCATACGTCAAAATCAGAGTTGCGGCCATGACAACCACAAAGCCGGCCGTCACTCCCAGGAAAACTGAGTTGCCAATTCCTTCAAGTGCCCCGCCGGCGCCGGAGGCCATTACCTTGAAATTCTCCAGCGTCCAGTTCGAGGCAAAGATGTCCGGCTGCCAGTAGCGCTGCAGGCTCAGGTAGATCACCGCAGCTAGTGGAAGTACGGCGGCGCAGAGGATGTAAGCCAGTCCCACCATCCGCACCGGCCAACGCCAGCGGCCAAGCGCGATCTTGGCCACCTTCGGCGCCTGGCCGCCCATTCGCGCAAAACGCTGCTTTGAGATCACGGAGTGCTGGAGATAGTACAGAACCAGCAGCACGACCAGCAGCAGGACACTCAGGCGCACAGCGGTGCCATAGTCCACTGGGTAGGAATTCTGGATAGAGCGGACGATCCGCACGGACATGATGTCCAGATCCGTTCCGCTGCCAATAATGGCAGGAACGGAATACACTCCCGCCCCGATGATTGTGGCCAGGATGAATCCGGAGAGAAGCGACGGGGCTACTGCCGGAAGCGAAATGGTTCGGATGACCCGCAGGGTGCTCGCGCCTGAGGCGCGTGCTGCTTCCTCCAGTGATGGGTCGAGGGACCGCATCGCCGCAACGATTGGAAGGTAGGTGTAAGGGACGGTGAGCAGCACGTACACAAGAATCATTCCGGCGGCCGAGTAGATCTGGAACCCCATGGGTTCCAGCACAGCCGACAACAGGCCGACCTCAGGGCTGGCCAGGACCACCCACCCAACTGCCAGGGCTACCGCCGGCAGGAACAGCGGGATCAGCGGCAAGGAATCACCTACCGAACCCAGACCCGCGTCCGTGCGCTCGTTGACCCAGGCCAGGAGGGCACCGATTGCCAGGGACAGGAAAGCGCTGATGCCTACCACCACCGCAGTGTCCCGGATCATCCCGGGGAACCACGGCTCGCTTACCAGCTCGATCCAGGCCTCCAGCGGCCCGCCGGCCCTTTGGAACATCTGGAACAGCGGGTATGCAACCAGGAAGACCACCAAGGCCGAAAGCACGAGCAGTAATCCACCAAACGCGCGGCTTCGCAGCAGCTTTCCCCAGCTTCTGGGAGCGGGAGGATTTACCTGTGTCTGC
Source organism: Arthrobacter gandavensis (assembly GCF_039528575.1). Classification (NCBI taxonomy): domain Bacteria; kingdom Bacillati; phylum Actinomycetota; class Actinomycetes; order Micrococcales; family Micrococcaceae; genus Arthrobacter; species Arthrobacter gandavensis. The sequence goes on along the minus strand of NZ_BAAALV010000002.1, from coordinate 409,040 downwards.
TGCGGGTCTTCCGCCTGCGGCTTTGAAAGGGTTGAGCTGCTAGTCATCGGTTACCACCCGCAGGAACTCCGAGGGAATGCTCACTTCGATCTCGCTAAGTTCCCGTAACTGCGGGTCCGGGGCGCCGAAAGCCCACACGGTCACAACCTGCTCACCCAACTGGCACTGGTATTCGGTGTGCGACCCGGAGAAGGTCCTGGACATAACCACGCCATGCCAGGCCGCGTCGTCGCCGGTTCCGGCTGCTGCTGGCGCAATCCGGCACTTCTCCGGACGGATCATCACTGTCACTGTGTCGCCGGGCGCAGCTTCAAACGCGGGGTCGTCGGCACGCCGGCTTACCTGCATTTCCCTGCCGCACAGCTTCACCAGCATGCTGTCCGCCGACTGCTCGCTTACGGTGGCCTCCATAAAATTGGCCTCGCCGATGAATTCCGCTGTCGAGCGGTTGCTCGGACGTTCGTAGACTGCCACCGGCGAAGCGAGCTGGTCGACTCTTCCGTGCCGCATTACTGCAATTCTGGTGCCAAGGCCCATAGCCTCAACCTGGTCGTGGGTGACGTAGACAGCGGCGAACTCCAACTGCTTGTGAAGCCGAACCAGCAGCGACCTGAGCTTTACCCGGATTCTCGCGTCCACGTTGGAGAGCGGTTCGTCGAACAATACGACTGACGGCTCCGAGATGAGGGTGCGCGCCAGCGCAACACGCTGCTGCTGGCCGCCGCTAATCATTCCCGGGTGCTGCTTGCCCAGCCCTCCGAGGCTGACAAGATCGAGATACTCCGCGGCCCGGCTGAGCGCCGCTGATTTCTTCACCCCGGCCGTACGCAGCGGATAGGCCACGTTCTCAAGCAGGTTCATGTGCGGCCACAGAGCATAGGACTGGAACATCATGTTGACGTCCCGGTCGTTGGGGGCGAGGGAGATCCCGGTGGCGGAATCATAGGCGGGCTGTCCGCTGATGCTTATGGAACCGCTGGTCGGTGACTCCAGGCCGGCGATGCACCGGAGCAGCGTGGACTTACCGCAGCCACTTGGGCCAAGCAGGACAAGCAGTTCGCCGGTTCGCACTTCAAAGGACACATCGTCGACGGCGTTGACGAACTCTCCTTCATGCCGCTGGAATTCCTTCACGACTCTCTGAACGGAGAGACGGATTGGCTTGGCCTCAGCGGCTGCCGGGGCGCCTTGGGCAAGGGGCTGAATCTGGGTAAGGCTCACAGGTGGCCTCCTTCTGGGGGAAGAGTTGGACTTAGTCGAGTTCGAACGCGCTGAGGATGGTGTCGCGCTCATTTACTGCGCGCAGTGGGTCTGCAATGCGTGCGTCATCCGGTGTGGGGCTGCAGCCTTCGACGTCCCCCACAACCAGTGAGAGGTACAAGCCATCCCCGCAGAACGCGGACTGGCCCGCAGCACTCAGCATGAAGTTCGTGAAAACCAATGCGGCATTGGGGTGGGTGGCGTCTGCGGCCACACCAAGCTGATTGGTAAAGGCAAACACCGGTTCCGGGATAACTACTCCCAGCGGGGCACCCGAATTGACCAGTGTCTGGGAGTGGCCTTTCGCTCCCGGGGCCGAAAGGGCGACTTGCCCGGCGGCCACCTTCTGGATGGCCGAAACCGATGAATCGAACCAATCGTCGTTCCCGTCTCCAAGATTCTTGAGATAGCCGGCGCCGTATTCATCCAGTAGGAGCTGATAGAAGGAGAGGACGCTGTCAGAGGCCACCTGCGGATCCGTCAAGGTGGCGTCCTTTAGAAACTCAGGATTCTCCAATTCCTTCCAGCTCTGGGGTGCAGAAGAAATCTTGTTCGTGTTGTACGTAAGCACCCAGGGAGACGTCACCAAACCCACGTGGGCATCATGGGCGAATCCTTCCCGGACATCGGCAAGGTTCGGCACCACGTCCTCGTTCAGGCCCAGGAACCAGTCGGGATCCTGGTTGAACATAAGCGGGTCCGTGACGATCACGGCATCGGCGCTTTGGGCGCCAATTGACGTTTCCGAGGCGAACCGGCTGCGCAGATCACCGGTGGAGAGGCGGGTCATGGTTACGGAGATGTCCGGATACTCCTGGTTGAATGCCTCAACAAGTGCCGCGTTGACGTCCTCGGTAGCCGCCGAGTAGACGACCAGCTCCCCTTCGGCTGCCGCGCGCTGCTCAACATCGGTGAAGTCGGTACCAAGCTCTGATGCTGCGCTCTGGCCTCCGCAGGCGGTCAGAGCGCCGGCAGCCAAAGCAAGACAGGCGACTCGAGGGAGAATGGTGCTAAACGCAGAGTTCATCGATTGCTCCAAAAGGTGTCGCCACTGCACTGTGGCGGGATTCCAACAATGTGACGGCTGTCACTGGGTCATAGGACACTATCTGCGTCTGGTGAATTACGTCTCGGGACAGCCTAACCAAGCACTTCCGCACATTTAGATGAATGGACCATTACGTCAGGACGCCCCTTGCTGGAATGGACAGAGGGTGGTATTTATGACCCCCTTGGACGCAAAAGCAGCCCGGCCGAAGTTATTCGGGGGCTGCAATTGTCTAAATGTTCAACGGGCCTCAGTCAGCAAGCCCTTCACTGCGGAGGGCAAGCCAAAGGCGGCTGGACGTCGTAGGGTCCGTCAAGTCCAGGCCAAGCATCTTTTCTGCCGAAGAGACACGGTACCGCAGGGTATTCCGGTGGAGCTCCAAGGACTCCGCTGCCGCTTCCCAGCGCCCGCGGCAGCGCAGGTATTCGACCACCGCTTCCACCACCTGGGGGCTCCCGTCCCGCTGGAGTTTGTGCACCCAGTCACTGGGAGTTTCGCCCTGGTAGTGGGAGCGGTCCACCACGGTGCCGGCTGGCGCCTTTCGGATGTCGTTCATCCAGTGCTGCCATCGATGTGAAAGCTTGTTCGCGGGCACCTGCTCGGTCAGCAGCACCCTCAGAGCGGGGTGCCTGTCAACGAGCGCCACGAGTTCGGGCGCCATAGCCTGGAATTGGACGCGGTTCAGCAGGAGCCACAGCTCGTCGTCGTCGATATACGCCAGCAACTGGCGCGCGTCGGGCGGCACTGCCGCTTCGAGCAAATCCAGGAGATCGTCCGGATCCCATGCCGACACGCCTCGGACACAGACAATGTGGGGGCGACTGGGAGGTGTTGCCAGGCCCATCTCCGCCGCGAGCTCCAAGGCGCTGTCTATCCGCTGGGAAAAGATCAGCCGGGTAATTGAGTCCCGTACCATGCGAGACGCTGTCTGAAGCCGGCGCATGTCCCGCAGCAGCAGCCGCAGAAGCATGGCAGCACTACCGCCGAATCTGTGCATCTCCGGATGCAGCGGGGCATCGCAGGCCACAATCAGAACCGCCGTTGCCCGCCCCTCCGCACCCACAGGGAACGTCATCAGCTCCTGCCCGGCAGCCGATCGGCCGGTGGCCGGCTTAAGCGATGGCCGGGGAATGATGGACACTGCTTCAGCGAGCGTTTCCTGGTCTACCTCCCCTGAGGTTCCGGACTGCACAGACTCGATTAGCCGGCCGCTGGTAGTAACCAGAGCTGCCCACGCGGCACTGTTGTCGGTAAGGCAGGTGAGTATTGCAGAGATCGGGTATTTAGACCCCGAGGCGCGGACTAGGTCCACGTATGCCAATTGAGAAGTGTCCATGACCTCTCCGAGACTAGTCGCCGCCAGGATAAGCTCCAGCCTTTTTACCCTGTATGAAGCCGGTCACAAGCGAATTAAACTCTGACGGCTTTTCGAAGGGCACCCACAAACCACATTCGCCGAAAACGTGGAGTTGAGCCCGTGGAATACGGCTGAGCATAAAAACCGCATTCTCATACGACTGGGCCCGGTTCTCCCTGCCCCAGACGATCAGCGTCTGGGCCTGGATCTCATCCAGCCGCTTCCACAAGTCCTCCGGCGTGTGCCGGGTGGTTGTCCTCCCCTCCGGCGCCTGTTCCATAAACTCCGGTTCAACGCTGGCTTCATACCGCTCACGCACCACGTCCTCAGTGATAAGGGACGGATCGTAAAGCAGTTGGGAAAGGTAATCACGCATCTTTTCCGGCGTCGGCCCGTTGCCCCCGTAATAAACCTGGCTGGCGGTTACCTTTCGGCGCAGGCCGAACATGGTCTGCCCACCAGCGGAACTAACCAGTACCAGCCGGTCTACCAGGGCCGGATGTTCCACAGCCAGCCGGATGCCTACAGCTCCTCCTGTGGCCATCCCCAGGACATGTGCACGGTCGATTCCCAAAGACTCAAGGAATGCCACCATGACCTCGGCGTACATCGCATTACGCCCGCTCACGACGTCGGGCTTGTCTGATTTTCCGTACCCGGGCAGATCCACGACGATCACCCGGAAGTGCCGCGAGAGTTCTTCCATATTGCGGCCGAAATTACCCCAGCCGAAAGCCCCCGGGGCACCGCCGTGGATGCAGAGCAGCACAGGACCTTCACCGGCCTCGTGGTAATGGACACGGACCCTGCCAGCCTGGGCAAACCGGGAGGTCGTGTCATACGTCAGCATGCTGGCCCGACGTCGACCCGGACATCCGCAAGGCATCCCCTTGCAGCGGGGGTGCCACGATTCGGCGGTCCCATCCAGCGATGAAACGGAGGACAAAATGGTTGAACTCGTCTGCTCGCTCAACCATGGTCCAGTGACCACACTGCCCGAAGACCACCAGATCCGCGTGAGCGAAGGATTCCATTCCCGCCAGCGCGTCTTCAGGCGGATTCACCCTGTCTTCCCTCCCAAAGAGGAACAGCATTGGCACCTGGCAGGCCCCGGCCCGGTCCACCGCAAACGGATAGTCCACTTTGCTGGCTTCCCTTAGCCGAGTGGACTCCTGGTGCTGTTCATATGCCCCGGGACGTTCCGCCATTCGTGTTCGGAACTCCACCAGCGGCTCCGGAATCATGCGCGGATCATGTACAAGGTGTTCCATTGACCGACGGACCATGGCCGGGGAGTACCCTCCCATGTCCTTGTGGGAAGTCAGATTCGGCTCGAACCGTGATCCGGATTCCCATCTCGCTCCGCCGGTCCCGACCACCACTCCCCCTGCCACCCGTTCAGGATGTTCCAGTACCAGGCTGGAGAGCACCATTCCGCCGAGTGAGTTGCCGACTACGTAGGCTTTTGGCAGCTCGAGGGCATCAAGGAGCCGGACGACCAGGTCAACCTGGTTGGGCCGAACTGCCGGAACATCCCCGGGTGTCTCCGTGAAGCCATAGCCGTAGAGGTCCGGGGCGATAACCCGGTGGCCTGCGGCTACGAGGGCCGGGATGGTGAGGTAGAAGTTCGCTGCTGCTGTGATGCCGATGGCCGAGCCGTGGAGCAGGACCACCGGGACGCCGTCCGGGCGTCCCTCATCCAAGTAATGAATGTGCTCACCCGGACGGGTGGAGAGCCAACGGGATTCGTAGCCGAAGTACTCGGCAATGAGTGAAGAATCATCTGCGCGCATTGTTAACCGTTCAGGCTAGGACTGGCCATTTGGCGAAACCAATACCTGTGAAACAGGCGTGGACAGGCAGGTAGTCGATGACCTCACCGGGGCGGTTCATCGCCGCAGCCAGCGAAATCCAGGCACGGATCTCTCCTGTACCCGATCGCATGGTGTCCGAGTCGAAACTGAACAGCTTGGCCAGAGCATCAACGTCGTTCCGCTCGACGCGCTCCAAGACCCACTTATCGAGCGGGACATCGATGTCGCCTCGGTTGAAGTCCTTATCAGAAGGGAAGTGGCTCAGTCCGCCAGAGGCGACCAGAACGATCTTTTCCTCCCGCATGTTCAGGATCTCGGCGATCGCGCGGCCAAGGTCGGCACACCGTTCCCCTCCGGCCAGGGGGGTGTAGTACTCATTGATCAGGATGCAGACGATCGGGATCTCACGCGACGGGTCGAGCTCGGGAGCAATCCGGGCAGCCATGTGAGGCAGCCCGTAGCCGTCCCGGCCCTGGGGGTTGAACCGGTTCAGGGTAGCGATATCGAAGTTCCGCTTGACCAGGCCGTGCGCAAGGGCTTTGGCAACCTCGACGTCGTTCTTGAAGGTAATGGTTGCGCGGTCTTTCATGGGAACGTCCCACTCGTACGCCTGATGCCCCCACATCTCTTCCTCGCCTGTATAGATGGCCAGCGTGGGGTTGTTCGAGAGGTTGAACAGATCGCCTTGGTCATCGCCAATGAAGACCAGTACGTCAGGCTCGTATTCCTCGACCGCTTTGCGCATGTCTGCGAAATCTTCGTGGATCCGCGCATAGAGCTCTTTGCAGTACTCCAGGCTGTCCCGCTGCCGTGCCGCCTCCGGGTAGCGTTCAAAGACGCCGGGAGCAACCCTGTCAGTCATCCACTTCTGCCAATGCTCCGGGGGACGGAACATTCCAGCCGCATGGGAACATGCCAAGCCAAGACCAATCATTATGCATTCTCCTTTGTGTGGTGAAACCGAATAGGTTGATCGCTGCGGGCAAGCGCAGTCAGCACCCGGTGGGCTGCTTCGACGTCGGCTTCCGGGATGCCTGAGAGTGCGGCTTCGTTGAAGCGGCGGGCATTCTCGGCTACCTGCCGGCGGAGGGTGCGGCCCTGAGGTGTCTGCCGGAAACCCGAACCGGTGACTTCGACGAGGTTCTCCTCGATGAGCTCGCTCAACGCGTCCTCGATGGCCTGCGGCCCCAGGAACGCCGAAGACACAAGTTCATCGACGGTCTGCGGCCCCGTTGAGAGCCTCTTAAGCACCCGGCTGCTGCCCGCGCTGAGGCCGAAACGGGACCTGTGCTCATCGAATTCCCGTGAAAGCCGGTGATTCACCGCGGTCACGAGCTGGGCGAAGGGAGCAGGCTCGCTCTCCGGCGAGGTCTCTTCCGTGGTGGCTTCGCTCCCGGGACCAGAGGAAGGGAAGGGAGCTGATGCCGCGTAGCCTCCTTGGACGAACAGCAGCGGCTCCCCCTCGGCCACGGCGCAGCGCTCTACGTGTCCGACCAGGATCTGGTGATCACCGCCGGGCAGGACATCGTAGGTCCGGCATTCAAAGCGGGCGATGGCTCCTTCGATCAACGGAACCCCGGCCAGGCCTTCGGTCCACTCGATCTGCTCGAAAGCACCGGTCCCTCCCTGCGGAGAGGCGACGATTCGAGAGACATCCACCTGATCGGCAGAGAGCACATTGACGGCAAAATGCTGTGCTCCAACGAACGCTGGAGCCCTCCCCGAGGTGTTCTGCACGGACCAGAGGATGAGCGGCGGGTCCAGTGACACTGCGGCAAACGAATTGACGGTCATGCCAACAGGCAGGCCTCCGTTGAGGGTGGTAATCACGGCGACGCCCGTGCCGTACTGGCCCAGCGCACTGCGGAACGCCCTTCGGTCCTGAACGGGATCACTGATGTGGTATTCGGCTCCCGGAGCCGCCACGACGCTCATCGGTGGTACGCCAGGGTGCGCATGGACGGGCTGTCTTCAAAGCTCGGCCCCGGCAAGCCCAGCAAACACTGTGAATACAAGGTCGCTGCGGCCTCCCTGCCGGCCGAACCGTGCACGCGCATTGCGTGCAAATCCCGGACAACCGTCTGCAGGTGGTTGGTCGAGAGGATCGCGCCCGCTCCGGCCACCGGCCAGATCTCCTGCAGGGCGTTGAGACTGATGGCAATGGAATCCGCCGCCTCAAACCTCACCTTCATGCGTTGTTCCGGATCCGCCACTCCACCGTCGCAGGCGATTGCGAACAGGCTTCGCCAGTTTTGGAGATGCCGTTTCTTCACCGTCTCCACCATCGAGATTGCCCCCGCCAGGCGGACCAGCAAATGAGGGTTTTCGGTGACCGACACCCCTGTGCCTCGCCGGGCCCGTCGGACCTTGCTTTCGGTAATGAACTCCTCCAGGCCGCCCAGTGTCGCGCCGATGGCGGAGTTAGCCATGGTGGAGTTGAAGATGGACATAAACGAGACCCGGTAAAGAGGTCCGTCGTTGACCTCCCAGCCGGGATTCTGGTCACTGTAGGTGTTGCTCAGCAAATGAACCCTGTAGTCGGGAACAAACGCGTCGTTCACTGTCACGGATTTACTTCCGGTGCCCTTGAGGCCGGCAACGTCCCAGCTGTCCTGTGCCACAGAAAAGTCGGTGCGCGGGATGACGAAGTTGCGGTCGCCGCCACCAAGAATGACCCAGTCGGCATGGTCGACGCCGCTGGAGAATCCCCACGTGCCGCTCACGATGTATCCGCCTTCGACCTCCGTCCACTTGCCGGTAGGGGCATACGAACTCGAAGCGCGCGTGTCCGGGCCGTCCTGCCAGAACTCGTCCTGGAGCCGCTTGTCCATAAGCGCGATCTCGAACGAGTGCACATTGAGCTGCCCGCCAATCCAGCCGGCGGAGGATTCAGCACCGGCGATCTTCATGATGCCTTCGAAGAAGCAGTCGGGCGCCATTTCGAGGCCTCCGTAACGCCTGGGCGTCAGCGCCCGGAATACACCGGCGCGGCGCATAGCCTCCACCGTGACCGTCGGAACCTGCCCGATTCGTTCGGTCTCTGCACGTCCGTTCCGGATGATATCCAGGATGTCGTCGACGGCGCTAAGGTAGTTGGCGCCGGCTTCGTACGCGCGCCGGGCGTACTCGTCATGGCCAGCACCCTGCCCGTTACGGACAGGTTCCGTCTCAATGGTTCCTAAGGTGGCGTGCATGCCAAGTCCTCTCACGTGGGTTGTGCAGCGGGCCGCATCCGGAAGGCAAGTAACGGCCACATTGCCGGTTGCGCGTGACCGGTGGTGCAGCCGATCTATGCATCACACTAGGACCGGGCGATTGGGCTGTCTTTGGCTGTAACGCCCAACCTGAGCCCTCCGTTTAGATAAGCCGATGGGAACGTGAATCGTGTTGCCTGTTATTCATGGACAAGCTGCTGTGCCCCCAGAGCGCAAAAAAACCGGCCCCGCGCAAGTGCGGGGCCGGTTTCTTGTGGGAGGAGTTTAGGGCGAAGGCATACCGCCGTTGACGTTCAGCGTTTCACCAACCACGTAGCTGGACTCCGGGGACGCCAGGAAGACGTAGGCCGGGGCAAGCTCCGTGGGCTGTCCTGCACGGCCAAGCGGAGTGTCCTTGCCGAACTCGGGCAGGGCGTCCTTAGGCTGGCCGTCGGACACCTGGAGTGGAGTCCAGAACGGACCGGGAGCCACGGCATTCACGCGGATGCCCTTGGGTGCCAGCTGCTGGGCCAGGCCCTTGGTGAAGTTGTTGATCGCCGCCTTGGTGCTGGCGTAGTCCAGCAGGTGCGGAGAGGGGCTGTAGGCCTGGATCGAGGTCGAATTGATGATGCTCGATCCGGCCGGCAGGTGCGGAAGCGCAGCCTTGGTCACCCGGAAGAACGAGTAGATGTTCGTCTTGAAGGTGTCATCGAGCTGTTCGTCGCTGAGGTCCTCAAGGTTCTCCACGGCAACCTGCTTGCCGGCGTTGTTGACCAGGATGTCCAGGCCCCCCAGGCCGTCAACTGCGTCCTGCACCAGCTGGATGCAGTATTCGCGATCCTTGAGGTCACCGGGAAGCCCGACGGCGGTGCGGCCGGCATCCTTGATGAGCTGGATGACCTTGGCGGCGTCTTCCTCTTCCTCCGGGAGGTAGGAGAGAGCGACGTCGGCGCCTTCCCTGGCGAAGGCGATGGCGACTGCCGCGCCGATGCCGGAGTCCGCGCCGGTGATCAGCGCCTTGCGCCCTTCGAGCCGCCCGGTTCCGCGGTAGGAATCTTCGCCGCGGTCGGTCTTGGGCTCGAGGTCGGCGTCGAGGCCGGGTTCGGGCTGGTCCTGCTTGGGCGGACTGACGGAGGGATACCGGTTGACCGGGTCCTGGAATGTGTACTGGTCCGAAGTGTTTTCGCTGGCCATTAAGTTTCCCCACTTCCCATTGTTCATGGATATGGAGCCGCAACTCGCGGCCGCCTACGTTAGGTAAGCATGCTTAGTATCCTATTGCGGAACAGCGGCACCGGGCAAACCCGGGCGCGGACCGGACGGAGAGTGGGGGTGGGGCCTAGAAAAAGAGGCCGAGGAAGCCGACGCTGATGCTGCCAACCAGGCCGATAATCAGGAGCCAGACAATGGGCGTGCGGAACTTGTTCATGTGTCGCATGGTCTGCACAGTCTACGCGGATTGCAGTTCCCGGGTGAGGAACAGTGCCGTTGCCGCCAGCAGGGCCGAACCCGTCATCACCAGCGCCAGCGGCAGCGCGGTGAACTCTCCGCCCAGTCCGGTCAGCGGCGAAACAACCGCACCCATCAGGAACTGCGCTCCGCCGAGCACTGCGCTGCCGCTGCCGGTTGCGCCCTCGGCCTGCGCGAGTGCCAGCGCCGTCGTGTTTCCCATGATGAATCCCAGAGAAGAGACCATGCAGAAAAGCGGTACGGCCAGCAGCAGCGCAGGAACGGCCGCGAGCACCAGGACCAGCAGAACGACGGCGAACCCCACCAGCACCGCCACAGCCCGCAGGACGGTGCGCCGGGGCGGCACCCGGCGGCTCAGCCGGGCGGCAATGAACCCTGAGGTGACCATCCCTGCTGCATTCAGGCCGAACATCAGGCCGTAGGCTTCCGGGCCCAGGCCCATGATGCTCTGGTAGACGAAAGGGGATGCAGAGATGTAGCTCATCAGCACCCCAAAGGAGCTCGCGAACAGCAGTACGTAGCCCAGGAACCTTCCGCGGCGCAGCACTACTCCCAATCCCGCAAAGGGCGGTCCGGTGGAGCGGCGGGCGGCGGGCAGGCTCTCCCTGACTGCACCGGCTGCACAGATGAACATCAGCGCCGCAATTCCGGCCAAAGTCCACAGCACACCGCGCCAGCCCCAGAACCCGGTGAGCACGCCGCCAATGACGGGAGCCACCACCGGGGCAACGCCGCCAATGGTCATGAGCAGGCTGAACGTCCTGGCAGCGGCCGGTCCGGAGGTAAGGTCGGCGGCCACGGCGCGGGCAATGACCGGCCCGGCAGCTGCGCACAGTCCCTGCACAAAGCGGGCGGCGATCAGCACGCCCAGGTTCGGTGCGGCTGCACAGGCAATGGAGGCGAGGACGAAGGCTCCGGTCCCGAGCAACAGGGGGCGGGTGCGGCCGTAACGGTCGGAGAGGGGGCCGAATCCCAGCTGGCCGGCCGCCATGCCAATGAGGAACGCCGTCAGGGTCAGCTGCACGCCCGACGCCGAGACATCCAGGTCCGCGGCGATGCCCGGGAAAGAGGGGAGATACAGGTCCGTGGTGAACGGCCCGGTGGCTGCCAGGAACGCGAGCACCAGCAGCAGGCCGGCGCCTATCGGGGCGTCGGCACGGAGCTTGGACTCGTTGGCTGGCACCTGCTGATAGTACGAACAATGCCCGCCTCTAGTGAAAACGGGACCCGGGCCGCAGACTTCTTGCAGGAAACATTGGCAGCGGACAGACAGGATCAGGGCCATGGCGAAGGACAATCGCAAGCGAATCGTCGTCGGCGTGGACGGCTCGGAACTCTCACTGGTAGCGCTGCGAACAGCGCGGCGGCTCGCCGACCTGCTGCACTGCCGGATGGAGGCGGTGACGGTCTGGTCCTACCCGATCGCCCTGGCCGTGCCCATTCCGTCCACCGAGTGGTCGCCGCGGGTTGAGGCGGACAACGCGCTGGAAGAAACCCTGCAGGCTGCCTTCGGCCAGGACATTCCGGAAGGACTCAAGAAGACCGTGGTGTCCGGGCAGCCGGTGCAGGTGCTGGTGGAAGCCAGCAAGAGCGCGGAAATGCTGGTTGTCGGCAGCCGGGGCAGGGGCGGCTTTGCGGGACTGCTGCTTGGTTCAGTCAGTTCCGCCGCCGCAGCCCACGCCCACTGCCCGGTGCTGATCGTTCATCCTCCGGAAGCGGACTAGCAGGTTCCGCTAGCGGCGGGCGGGGCAGGCATCCTGCTCCGCCAGTTCCGTCTGGAGGTCCGCGCTGTCGATCTTCCCCGTGGAGTGCTCTTCAGCAGCCGTATCTTCGATGGCTGTACCGGACGCGGCGAGCGCCGCTTCCGGCGCAGCGGAAGGCTCGGCCGGGGCGCCGCCGTTGGACGCCGCATCGTTGTCCGCGGCCACGCGGCGCAGCATAAACAGGGCACCCACTGCTGCCGCCACCATCAGCACAATGCCGATCAGCGACGTCGCCACCACGCCCGAATCGAACGCGGACTGGGCTGAGGACAGCAGATCCGCAGCCTGCGGGGCGGGCAGGGTCTTGGCTGCCTCGACGGCGCCGCCCAGTGTTTCCGAGGCAGCTGACGCAGCGGCCGGATCCATACCGTCCGGCAGCACAATGCCGTTCCGGTAGCCGGCGGTCAGGATGCTTCCCAGCACGGCCGTGCCGAGAACTGCGCCCACTTCATACGCGGTTTCGGAAATGGCCGACGCCGCTCCCGCCTTGGCCGGCGGGACAGACCCCAGGATCAGGTCGTTGGAGATGGTCTCCGCGGAGCCGACTCCGATGCCCAGGATCATGAACGCGATCACGAGTCCCAGCGGACTCTCATCATGGCCTGTCAGCAGCACCACGGTGTAGCCGACGGCGCTGAACACCAGGCCGGCGGCAACGGCATAGGCCGGGCGGACCCTGCGGACCACGCGAACGACGGCGAGGCCGGCAACCACGGTGAGCATCAGGCCCGGAAGCATCATCAGTCCGGCTTCACGCGGGGTTTGCCCCAGCACGAGCTGCAGGTGCTGGGAGAGGAAGAGGATGAAGCCCACCTGCGCGAAGACGCTGAGCAGGTTCGCGGAGATGGACCCGGTGAAGACGGGGTTGCGGAACAGCCGCACATCCAGCATGGGCTCGGAACGGCTGAGCTGGCGCCGCACGAACGCAAAGCCAAAGAGCAGGCCGGCGGCCATCGGAACCAGGGCGTACGCATCGAGTCCATGCGTGGAGATGGACTTGATGCCGTAGACCAGCGGGAACATGGTGGCCATGACCAGCAGGATGCTGATCGGATCAACCTTGCCCGGCTTGGGGTCACGGGATTCGGGCAGGAGTTTCGGCCCGAAGACCAGCAGCGGAATCAGCACCGGCACGGCGAGCAGGAAGACCGAGCCCCACCAGAAGTGTTCCAGCAGGGTTCCGCCCACAATCGGCCCAAGCGCTGCGCCGCCGGAGAACCCGGCAGCCCACACGGCGATCGCGATGCGGCGCTGGCCGGGCACCACGAACATGTTCCGGATGATGGACAGTGTGGCGGGCATCAGCATGGCGCCGAAGAAGCCGAGCAGGGCGCGGGCCCCAATCAAGGCGCCGGCCGTGGGTGCGAACGCCGCCGCGACCGATACCAAGCCAAAACCGGCCGTACCGATCATCAGCAGCTTCCGCCGTCCCAGCCTGTCCCCCAGGCTGCCCATCGGGACCAGCAGGCCAGCCAGGATCAACGCATAAATGTCGATGATCCAGAGCAGTTCCGTCCCGGTCGGCGCCAGGGCACGGGACAGGGACGGGACGGCAAAGCTGAGCACGGTGTTGTCTACCGCTACCAGCAGGACGGCGAGCATCAGCACCGCCAGTCCCAGCCATTCACGCTTTCCGGCCCGCTGAAGCGCGGGCCGTTCCTGTACCGCAGGCACAATTCCTCCTTGGACTTGGCAGGGCTCCGCCTGCCGAAAACTGGTGGGTTAAAAAGACATGCCAGCAACCGCCGGGGCCAACCCGTACGTTACTGTACCGTCTAGACTGTACAGCACTGGATGGCGTAGCGTAAAGCCATGCCTGAACAGACACCCGCCAGGGAGCGCGTCCTCTCCGCCTACGAGGAACTGCTGATCAATGAAGGTCCCCGCGGGGCAACTCTCGACGCCGTGACAGCACTTGCCGGCGTCTCCAAGGGCGGGCTGCTCTACCACTTCAAAAACAAGGAAGCCCTGGCAACAGGCCTGCTGGACCGGCTGCGGATCCTCGCCGCCGCCGACCTCGAGCGCATGCGCACCGATGCCGAGGGCCCGGCGCGCTTCCTGGTCCGCACCTCCGTCTACGTGGACAGCGGCCTGGACCGTGCCCTGATTGCAGCGGTCCGGCTGGCGCAGGCCAACGACGCCGCTGCCTCCGAACTGCTGCAGCAGATCCACCGCGACTGGTTCGACCTGGTTCTGGGCGAAGTCGGAGACCGTGCCATTGCCCGCGCCATCATGCTGCTGGGCGACGGACTCTACTACAACGAGGGCCTCCCCGGCGGCTGGCCGCAGGAAGAGAACTCCCCCACCTCCGGGTCCGTGGAGGAACTGCTGGAGGTTGTGGACCTGCTCAAGGCCCAGGCTGCGGTGAAGCACGCCTGAGAGCTGCGCAGCACCTGCCGTCCCATCGATGTGCCCTGTGGCACAGTATGTGCCATGGAAAAGAGCACAGCAGACCTCTATGACGAACACGGCGAAGCGCTGGCTTCGGTCTCCCTCCAGTTCCAGGACCTGGGCGGCCGCACCCGCTTCAGCGGCCCAGTGCGCACCATCCGCTGCCATGAGGACAATGGCCTGGTGAAGTCCACCCTGAATTCACCGGGCAACGGCTCCGTGCTGGTGGTCGACGGCGGAGGCTCACTGAACACCGCCCTCATGGGGGACATGATTGCCGAGGCCGCAGTCGCCAACGGGTGGGCCGGCGTCGTCATTCACGGCCCGATCCGCGACCGTGCCGCCGTCGCCAAGCTGCCGCTGGGCGTGAAGGCACTCGGCTCGAATCCACGCAAGAGCGCGAAGGACTCAGTGGGCGAAGTGGACGTTCCGGTGGAGTTCGGCGGCGTGAAGTTCCGCCCCGGCGCCGTGCTCTACGCCGACGAGGACGGCATCCTGGTCGAACGCTAGCCCGGCCGGTTCAGTCCGGAGCTAGGCGTTCCAGAGACCGTAGGAGTCCGCGAGGGAAGAAATCTTCTGGGCACGGGCCAGGCGGGGCAGGTAGGAGCCGTCGCCCACCACTGCGCCGGCCGCGTGTGCCTCCAGCAGCTCGTGTGCCCAGACGATTTCGGATTCGCTCGGCGACAGGCCCTTGTTAATGGTGTCCGCTGCTTCGGGCATCAGGCAGAGCTTGCCGGTCATGCCCATCGAGGCCGTCACCTTGCAGGCATCAAGCAGCTTCTCACCCAGCGTTCCCGGCGTCGGCCCGTCGATCGGGCCGGGCAGCTGCCCCACACGGGAGGCCACCACCAGCTTGGAGCGCGCGTAGGCCAGGGCCATGGGGTCATCCGAGGCACCGGTGTCACGGCGGAAGTCGCCGACGCCGAATGCCAGCCGGAACGTGCCCGGCGCGCTGGCAATCGCCGTCGCATTTTCGATGCCCAGCGCGGATTCGACCAGCGCGAGCACCGGGGTGCCGGCCTGCAGCCGCATGGCGGTGTGCGTGACCTGCTCCGGCTTTTCGGTCATGGCCAGCATGACGCCGCGCAGGCCGGGGGCCTTTGAAAGGGCAGCCAGGTCATCGGCCCAGTAGTCGGTTTCGATGCCGTTGACGCGTACCCAGGCGGTCATGCCGGTGGAGAGTGCCTCCACCACGCGCTCACGCGCTTCGGCCTTGCCTTCGGCGGGTACCGCATCCTCCATGTCGAACACGACAGAGTCCGCTTCCGAGGCCAGCGCGGGAGCAAAATTCGCTTCGTCCGCGGCAGAAGCCAGCAACCAGGAACGGGACAGTTTCGCGGGCAGCGCCGCAGCGCGGCTGTTTCGGAAGGGAGCCATACGGTCGAGCCTACTTTCCGGCCCGGCGATACCCCAATGCAGGGGCCCGAGGTGTGACCACCGTTACTTTCCTCAAGCCCCCCGGGTTGCTCAGCAGAATCCCGCGATGGTATTCCACACCGGGTTGTTTTCTTCAGCGCCTTCCCGCAGGACAGCAGCCTCGATCAGCCCGTAGGGACGGTCGGCGGCGAAAAAGACCTCGCCGGGGTTATCCAGTCCAAAAGGTTCCAGATCGACCAGGAAATGGTGGTTGTTAGGCAGCGAGAGCCGCACTTCGTCAATGCCCGGATGGGCTTCGAGCACGGCGCGGCCCATCTGGAACATACTCTGCTGCAGGGCCAGGGAATGTGTATCCGCAAACGCGTCCAGCAGCGCGGACCGCACGGAGGCATAGGCGGCATTGAAATCCGGTACGTCCACATCCGAGTACCGCCACTTGGCGGTGACGTCCGTGGCCAGGATCCGGTCCGTGGTTTCGGCAAGGGTTGTGTAGCGGTCCCGCGGAAAACCGTGGAACTCCGAGCCGGTCGTCTTCAGCACGGTGAGGCCGCTGATGCCTGCCACCAGGTGCCGGCCGGCTCCGTCCACAAGCAGCCCCGCGGTACGGACCTCGGATTTGTCCTTGCTGAAGGCGTGGTCGTGTCCGTGAATCCGGTTCCAGAAGTACTGCTCGGCGGCCCAGCGCCCGCCGCTGACCCAGTCGAAGCTCGAGGTGAAGTGATCCGCCAGGCGGAGCAGGAACGCCTCCGGGGAACCAACCCCGTCCCGGGCGAACGCGTAGATGGTGTTCTTCTGCGTATCAGTCGCCACGACGTGGGCGTTGTCCCCCTCGGTGTGCGCGGCAGCAAAATCACCGTGCAGCTGGGAGGTGATGCTGAGGTCCTCCAGGCTGTGCCGCGCGGTGTCCCGGGTGGTTTTGACCAGGCGGACTTCAGCCTTCCCGTACTGGTTCGGCCCCAGGATGATTCGCGGGGACGCAACGGCAGCGCTTTCGGTGGATTCCATGCTCAGCTTCCCCGGTAGGTGGAGTAGGCGAACGGGCTGATCAAGAGGGGCACGTGGTAGTGCTCCTGCTCCGCGACAGTAAACGTCACGGTGACGGATGGGAAGAACGACGGCGTGCCCGCCGCGGCGAAGTACGTTTCGGTTGCGAACTCAAGCCGATAGGACCCGGAGGGCAGGTCCTGCGGCCCCAGGTCCGGAATCCGGCCGTCGGCGTCGGTGGTGCCGGTTCCCAGCTCCTCCCAGTCCAGGTCTCCGCGGATCTGGAGGGAAACCGGAATGCCGGGCGCCGGGCGCCCGGTGGAGGTGTCCAGTACGTGGGTGGTGATTCGGCTTGTCATCGGTTCAGCAGTCCTTCCAGCCGAAGGACCGCAATCTCCCGCAGGGCGGCCGCCGTGGCAGCGAGTTCGGCTTCGTCGGTGTTTTCAAGCCGTTCGGAAAGGACCGCCAGGATTTCCTCCGCGCTGCGCCCGGCAGCACGGATCAGGAAGACCCGCCCGAACCGCTCTTCGTAGCGCCGGTTGCCTTCCTCCAGCTGCTCCCGAATGCCAGCGGAAAGCGCAATCCCGGATTGTTCGCCCCGGGACAATTCCGCCTCGCGCCCGGCACCTGAGGAGCGCTCACCGATGCGGGGGTGGCTTACCAGTGCGGCAGCTATCTCGGCTTCAGTCCAGTCCGGAGCCGCAAGTTCGGCGAAGGAGACCAGTTCCGCACCGGTCCCAAACGGCCTGGCGAAGGAGATTTCCGAGGTCCAGCGCGGCAGGTCCACACAGGGCTTGAGCATCTCTTCGGCCCGGGCGAAAGGAGCTTGGTTGAACTCGGCGAGAAAATCCCGCCGGGGAACTGCGTCCATGAATGTCCGTCTTTCAATAGGCCGTTCACCACCGTTGCCGCATTTTCCGGCAGCGGCTGCGGCACGGTTTTTGTTTCGGTGTTTCCGCACAATGTTGTGCTCTGCCGCATTTACGGTCCGCCCATTGTTCAGTTCCCGCGAAGGCAGTGTCAAGGCTGCGGCATGGGTTCATTCCACGGTCTCCAGCCCGTTTCTCCTGTTGCTCAGGCGGCCTGGCGCAAACCCGTTCCAGCTGCGGCCCGGCATGGTAAGCTCCATCCAATTTACGGACCCGGACACAGCAGAATGCAGGGATTCTATGGCTCGTTTACCCCGGTGCGTCTCCTACGCTCCGGTCATTTGACGGTTGCCGCTATTCCCGGAATATAGGTGGGAAAACCGTCCGGCAGGGCCGGTAGCGAGGAAAGCGAGCTGGAGTGGATCTGAACACGGTGGAAGAACTGGTTCCCACCTCCGACCCTTCCGACTACCGCGCAGGGGACGCGTGGCTGGCCGGCGGCACGGTGCTCTTTTCCAACGGCAGTTCAACCCTGCGCCGGCTGCTGGACCTTAGCGGTGCCGGCTGGGAACCACTGACGGTGAGCGGACACGGCTTGGAGATCGCCGCCACCTGCACCATTACCCAGCTTCACGGCTTCGCGGCGGCCCGGCCTCCGGCCGCAGCCGGCTGGCCGGCCCTGGACCTGGTTCACCCGTGCTGCGACGCGTTCGTTGCCTCGCACAAGGTCTGGAACGTCTCCACCGTGGGCGGCAACCTCTGCACCGCGCTGCCTGCCGGACCCATGACCGCCCTCGCGGCAGCACTGGACGGCCGGGCGCTGCTCCTCTCCCCTGCCGGCACCCGGCGGACCCTTGCCGTGACCGAACTCGTCACCGGCGACGGGCAGACCGCACTTACCTGCGGCGAGCTGCTGCGCAGCATCAGCTTGCCTGCGCATGCCCTGGCATCACGTACCGCCATGCGCCGCCAGTCGCTAACCACCCTGGGACGTTCCGCCGTGCTTCTCATCGGCCGGGTTGATCCGGACGGAGCGTTTGTCCTCACCGTTACCGCCGCAACCATCCGGCCGATCCAGCTGCGTTTTGACCAGCTGCCTGACGCACCGGAACTGCGGCGTGCACTGGACACCGCGATTGATTCTTCGCTCTATCACGATGACGTACACGGGCTGCCCGAGTGGCGGCGGTTCATGACCGAACAGTTCAGCGAGGAGATCCGGTCCGAGCTGGCCGGAGAACCGGAGGAGCGGAGCCCGTGAGCTATACCGTCAACGGACAGCCAGTTTCGGCGGAACCCGCGCCGGGACAGTGCCTGCGCACGTTCCTGCGCGAACTGGGCAACACCGGTGTGAAGAAGGGATGCGACGCGGGCGACTGCGGAGCATGCACAGTCCACGTTGACGGGATACCGGTCCACAGCTGCATTTTCCCTGCCCGCCGGGCAGAGGGCCGGGACGTGACGACTATCGAGGGGCTGGCCGACGGCGGCACCCTCCATCCGATGCAGCAGCAGTTCCTGGCCGCCCAGGGATTCCAGTGCGGCTTCTGTACCGCAGGGATGATCATGACCGCGGCAGCATTCGGCCCGGCCGATCGGGCCAATCTTCCCCGTGCGCTGAAAGGCAACCTCTGCCGCTGCACGGGCTACCGGGCCGTGGAAGACGCCATAGCCGGCACGCAGCGCGTTGACGACGGCGGCCACGGGGTGGGAGACAGCGTTGCCGCGCCTGCCGGGCCGGCAATCGTCACCGGCACTGCCCGTTACGCCCTTGACCTGCCTCCCGGAATCCACCCGGACCTGCTGCATCTGGCACTGGCCCGGTCACCGCATGCCCACGCCCGGATCGTATCGATCGACACCGAAGCTGCCCTGGCCGTCCCAGGCGTCGAGGCCGTGTTTACACACGAGGACGCCCCGGCGCTCCGGTTTTCCTCCGCCCAGCATGAGCTGCACACGGATGACCCGGCGGACACCCGGGTGCTGGACGACGTCGTGCGGTTCAAGGGGCAGCGCGTGGCTGTGGTGGCGGCAGCCTCGGTGGCCGCTGCTGAGGCCGGGGTCCGGGCACTGCGGATCGACTACGAAATCCTGCCCGCAGTGTTCGAACCGGACGAGGCTCTGGCGCCCGGGGCACCGCTGCTGCATGCGGCCGCGGCGGCGGAACCCGGCGTCGGCACTCCGGCTCCCAGCAACATCGTCGCCGAACTGCATGCTGAACTGGGCAATCCGGAGGCCGGGTTCGCCGCGGCCGTGGCAGTGCATGAGGGGACCTACTACAGCCAGCGCCTGCAGCACGTGGCTTTGGAGACCCATGCGGCAATCGCTTCCTTCGATGAGCACGGACGGCTGGTTGTGCGGACGTCCACCCAGGTGCCGTTCCTGGTTCGGCGCACCCTCAGCCGGGTGTTCGACCTTCAGCTGGAGAAGGTGCGGGTGGTTTCCGGGCGGGTGGGCGGCGGCTTTGGGGGAAAGCAGGAGGTCCTCGTGGAGGACGTAGCGGTGCTGGCTGCCCTTCGGCTGGGCAGGCCGGTGCAGATTGAGCTGAGCCGGGAGGAGCAGTTCACCGCCTCCACCACCCGGCATCCCTTCCGGGTCCGGGTCAAGGCCGGGGCTGACGCGCAGGGCATGCTGACCGCACTGGCCGTGGACGTCACCACCAACACCGGTGCCTACGGAAACCACGGGCCGGGCGTGATGTTCCACGGCTGCGGTGAGTCCGTGGCGGTCTACCGGTGTGCGAACAAGAAAGTGGACGCCCGCGCTGTCTATACCAACACAGTTCCGGCAGGCGCCTTCCGCGGCTACGGGCTGAGCCAGATGATCTTCGCGATCGAGTCGGCGCTGGACGAACTGGCCCGGACGCTGGACCTTGATCCGCTCGAGTTCAAACGCCGGAATTTGGTGGTTGAGGGCGACCCAATGCTTTCCACGTCGCCGGAAGCGGCCGGGGACGTGCTCTACGGCAGCTACGGCCTGGATGAATGCGTGGACCTGGTTCGCACTTCACTGGAAACCGGGTCGCGGGATCCGCAGCGCTCCGGAGCACGCCTTGCCCCGGGCTGGCTGGTGGGCGAGGGCACCGCTGTCGCCATGATCGACACCGTGCCGCCGCGCGGGCACGTTGCCCACACCCGGATCGCGCTGCGCCCGGACGGCAGGTACGGGCTCGACGTCGGCACCGCCGAGTTCGGCAACGGCACCACGACGGTCCACACCCAGCTGGCCTGCAGCGCCTTGTCCACGCAGCCGCAGAACGTGGTGATCCGCCAGTCGGACACGGACCTGGTGGACCATGACACGGGCGCGTACGGCTCCACCGGCACCGTTGTAGCGGGCAAGGCAACGCTGGCGGCAGCCGCTGATCTGGCAACGAAACTGCAGGGCTTCGCGGCGTCGCTGTTCCGGAACACCTCTGCCCAGGTCAGTCTTGAGGCGGACGCCGTGGCCTGCGGGGACGAACGCGTGCCGCTGGCGGAGGTGTATCTGCGGGCACGGGAGGCCGGCGTCGAGCTTGCTGCCGAAGGACGCTGGGGCGGCACACCGCGCTCCGTGGCGTTCAACGTGCAGGGCTTCCGCGTGGCCGTTGACCCGTCCACCGGGGAGATCCGGATCCTGCAGAGTGTGCAGGCCGCCGACGCCGGAGTGGTGGTGAACCCGCTGCAGTGCCGCGGCCAGGTCGAAGGCGGCGTGGCGCAGGCGATCGGTGCGGCACTGTTCGAGGAAGTGCTGGTGGACGGCTCCGGAGAAGTCCAGACCAGGGTGCTGCGCCAGTACCACGTACCTGCTTTCGCCGATGTGCCGCACACTGAAGTCCTCTTTGCCTCCACCAGCGATTCACTGGGTCCCCTCGGCGCCAAATCGATGAGCGAGAGTCCGTTCAATCCCGTAGTACCGGCACTGGCCAATGCCCTCCGGGATGCCACCGGGCTGCGGTTCACCCGGCCTCCGTTTGCCCGCGACCGGGTATACCTGGCGCTGCGCGAAGCCGGTGTTCCAGCGCGCCCACTCACAGTTCAGTGAACACAGCCGGCAGCTGCGGAAACGGACCGGCCGGAAATCTGGAAGACTTAAGCCATGAGTGAGCAGAGCAGCGGGAAAAACACGCAGCCCGGCCGCAGCGGCTGGCTGACCGGAGGGCCGCTGCTGACGGTGCTCCTGTTCGCCGGCCCGCAGATTCCAGGACTCCTGAGCAGGTTGTTCTCAGGCGCCCCGGACGGCGTGTACTCCTTGGCCACTGTGTACGGAGGCGCGGCACTCACCCTGATCGGCGCTGGCGTGCTGGTGCATTTCCTGGGATCGCGGAGGTCCGCTGCCACCAGCCGCACCCCGGAAGCATCGGAACCCGAGCGGGATTAGTTGCACCGGGTGCAACGATGCACTTAGTGTAGGAGTGTGCTTCCCGCCAGTACCGCTCCCGACCGCAGGTCCGCCATCAAAAGCCGGCACCGCCAGGCGATAGTGAACGCCTGCGCCGCCCTGCTGTCCGAGCGCCGTGGAACCGATTTTTCCGTAGACGAGCTCGCGCAGCGGGCCGACGTCTCCCGGCGTACCGTCTTCAACCACTTTGCCTCCCTGGATGACGTTGTCACCGAGGTGGGGACCGACGTCGTCGCTTCGTCCCTGATGCTGCCGGAAGGCACTGCCCCGGAAGGCTATTCACCCCTGGATGACCTCGTGGACCTGGTGAGTTCACCCAGGTTCATCGAAGCGGTCTCTTACCTCACCCAGGTCCTTGGCCGCGCCGATTCCCGTTCCTCTCCCCAGCAGGCAATTATGGCTTTCCGTTCCGTGACCATGGCCGGGGACCAGGTGATGGCGGCCCTGGCCGCCCGGCACCCTGAAGCGGATCCTGAAGACATCCAGCTGCTGGTGGGCACCTTTGCCGGTGGCATCAGCGTGCTCTACGAACGCTGGTGTGCGCAGACAGGCGCTGTTGACAGCCCTGAATCCCGGACCGCGTGGATAGAGCTGCTCCAGCGTCTCGTCACGGCCCTCCGAACCGGCACCGGGGCGGGCACACCCCCGGGCCGGTCCTAAAGTTTTCGCTCGCAGCGGTTCACCTCCGCCGCCCCCGTCCGCAGCAGAACCCATGATTTCGATAAGGACCACCAATGGCTGAATTCCTCTACCGCCTGGGGCAGGGTGCCGCACGCCGCGCCCGCACCGTGCTGGGCGTGTGGATAGCGGTGCTGGCAGTTGCCGGCATTGCCTTCGCGCTCTTCGGCGGCACTCTCTCCACCGCCATCTCCATTCCCGGCACCCCCACCACCCAGGTCACGGACCGGCTCCAGCAGGAACTGCCGGAAGCCTCCGGAGGCACCGGTTCGGTGGTCTTCCAGACCGAGGACGGCTCACCCTTCACCCAGGAGCAGAAGGACGCCATCGCCGCCCTGGTGACCGATGCGTCCGAGGTGGACGGCGTGGAAAACGCCGTCGACCCCTTCGCCACCGAAGCCGAGCGGGAAGCGCAGCGCGCCCAGCTGGAGGAAGGCCAGGCACAGCTCGACGCCGGCCGCGCCCAGCTGGAAGCCGCCCGCGCCGAGCTCGACGCGGGCCAGCAGCAGCTCGATGCCGCCCGCGCCCAAGCCGAGGCCGCCGGCGCCCTGGCCGCTGCCCAGCCGCAGCTCGACGCCCAGCAGGCCCAGATCGACGCGGGCCGCGCCGAACTCGAGGCGCAGGCCGCCGCCGCGGAAGAGCAGGCACCGCAGCTGGAACAGGGTGCCGCACTGCTCAACATGGCCCAGAACATCCGCATGGTCTCCGAGGACGGCAGCGCCGCCATTGTGACCGTTGTCTTCGAAGACACCCAGATGGAAGTCACCCAGGAAACCAAGGACGCACTGGTGGCTGTCTTCAATGACGCCCCCGTAAACGGTGTGACCACTGATTTCTCCACGGACATCGCCCAGGGCATCCCCTCTATCTTCGGCATCGGCGAGGTCATCGGCCTGGTTGTGGCCGCAGTGGTTTTGGTGGTCATGCTCGGCACCCTTATCGGGGCAGGACTGCCGCTGATCACCGCGATGATCGGCGTCGGTATTGGCGCCCTGGGCGCCCTGGCGTTCTCCGGCGTCGTCGAAATGGTCTCCGTAACGCCGGTCCTGGGCCTGATGCTGGGCCTGGCCGTAGGCATCGACTATGCGCTGTTCATCGTGAACCGGCACCGGCGCCAGCTGAAGGCGGGTTACGAGCTGGAGGAGTCAATTGGCTTGGCCAACGGCACCTCCGGCAACGCCGTCGTCTTCGCTGGTTCCACCGTGCTGATTGCACTGCTGGCCCTGAACATCACCGGCATCCCGTTCCTTGGCCTCATGGGCACCGTGGGTGCAGCCTGCATCGCCATCGCCGTGATGATCGCAGTGACCCTCACCCCGGCACTTCTGAAACTGACCGGCATGCGCATCCTGAGCAAGAAGGAACGCGCCGCTGTCACGCAGGCCGCGGAAGCAGCGTCACCGGCACCTGCCCCCACCACTGCCAAGCCGATGTCCACCATGAGCGCCGTGCTCACCGCACTGGTTTCAATCGCGGCACTGCTGGTCATCGCCATCCCTGCCCTGGACCTGCGCACCGGCCTGCCGGACGGGTCTTCCGAAGCCCACGACTCCACGCAGTACCGCGCCTATTCCACCCTTTCGGAGAAGTTTGGCGAGGGCCAGAACGGCACCCTGTTGGTGGTGGCGGAACTTGACTCCGAACCCACCGAAGCCGAAGCAACCGAAATCCAGGCCGAGATCGCCGGGATCCTCTTCGAGCAGGACGGCGTTTCCGCCGTTGCGCCCATCGGTTCATCCGAGGACGGCAGCACCGTCGCGTTCCAGGTGGTTCCAGAACAGGGACCCACGAGTGAGTCCACCGAGAACCTGGTCCACACGCTCCGGGACATGTCCCCGCTGAACGGTGAATATGAGATCGGCGTGGCTGGAACCGCTTCCGGCAACATCGACATCTCGGACAAGCTCTCCGACGCCCTGCCGATTTACCTCGGCGTGGTGGTGGGCCTGTCCCTGCTGATCCTCATCCTGGTGTTCCGGTCCATCTACGTTCCCGTCATCGCTACGCTTGGCTTTGTGCTCTCCTACTTCGGTGCACTGGGCGGCGTCGTGGCCATCTACCAGTGGGGCTGGCTGTCCGGGATCTTCAATGTGGAGTCCCCCGGCCCGATCCTGAACTTCCTGCCGACCATCCTTGTGGGCATCCTGTTTGGCCTGGCCATGGACTACATGCTCTTCATCGGCTCCGGCATGCGCGAGGCTTACGCGCACGGCGCTCCGTCACGGGTTGCCGTGGTTCAGGGTGTCCGTGCCGGACGTGCCGTGGTGACAGCCGCGGCGATCATCATGGTCTCCGTTTTTGGTGGTTTCGTCTTCTCCCACAGCGCCATGATCCGGCCGATCGGCTTCGCGCTGGCATTCGGTGTGCTGCTGGACGCATTTGTGGTCCGCATGCTGCTGATCCCGGCGCTGATGCACCTGGCCGGAGACAAGGCATGGTGGCTGCCTAAGTGGCTGGAGCGGATCCTGCCGGATGTCGACGTCGAAGGCTCCTCCCTTGAGCGCCGCCACCCGCACGTGGAGCACCGCGAACCGGAACCCGCGAACCACAGCGGTTAACCGGTCAACTCCAAACAG
>NZ_BAAALV010000002.1:358289-383839 GCF_039528575.1 Arthrobacter gandavensis | reverse complement strand
GTCATATTCCCGCAACATATTATGGACTCAGTCCAAGATCCCCCAGCATGTTAATTGGATTAAGTCCATCAATGACTCCAGTCCAAGGAAGTTCAAGGCGCAGCCGCATCCCGGGGAGATCAGCGCGGTGCCGGATTCAACCTCCAGCCGGTCCCCCGCCGCTTATCCAGGAGATACGTACCGTGAACCGCCCCCTCTACGCGCGCGTGCCGGCCCTTGCCGCAGCGACTGCCGCCGCTTTGCTGCTCAGCGCCTGCACCCCCGCCTCATCACCCGACGACGCCGGCGCCTTCCACGCCTGCCTTGACGGGTCTTCGCTGCAGTTCACAGGGATCTCCACGGACGCCGGCGAACTGTCCTGCGGCCCGGACGAAGTGCCCGTGTCCTGGCTGGCGGCCGGCCCGGCGGACGATGCGCCGCAGGTGGACGCCACTGCCAAGCCAGCGGGCCCGGAAAGAGGGGAGAAAGGCGAACCGGGAGAAAAAGGTGACGACGGCGCCCCCGGACAGAACAGTCTCACCGGCCCTTCCGGCCCGGCAGGGGCAGCAGGGCTTCCGGGACGGGATGGAAACAGCATCCGCAGCGGTTCCGGACTGCCCGCCGCAGCTCTGGGTATCGACGGTGATTTTTACCTCGATACCGCCAGCTTCGTGGTCTACGGGCCCAAGACCGGCGGGGCGTGGCCGCTCGGCACACAAAGTCTGGTGGGACCACAGGGGCCGATGGGCGCCCAAGGGGCGCCGGGCATCCAGGGGCCTGCAGGCGCCGAAGGATTACAGGGAGTTAAGGGCGACACCGGCGATACCGGACCCATCGGGCCAGCCGGACCACAGGGACCGGCAGGACCGGTCGGGCCGGCAGGACCGCAGGGGCCCCAGGGACCGGCAGGGGCCGGGACGGTCTTCGTCAGTTTCCTGCCCGGCACCATAGATCCCGCAGCTTTCGCCGACGGTGCGGCTTACTTCCCGATCTCCGGCTCGGTGGCTCCCTCCAGCTCGCGAGCCGCTAACGAAATTCGAGTGCCGCGCGCCGGGACCATCACCGAGATGAGAGTCGAGATGACGGAACGGAGCAGCAGCATCGACGTGTACCTCGTCCGTGACGGCCTGTTCCAACCCGCCATGTCCTGCACTACTACCTCCCAATGTGGGCGCACTGGATCGCTGGCCGTGGCGCAGAACCAGAAACTCGTCCTGTGGGTTCGCGGCGTGGGACCCGCCCCCATTGAGAACCTGCGCGTCTCACTGCTCTTCGAGTAGGGCAGCCGGCTCCTAGATAGCCTTGCCGGGGTTCAGGATGCCCATGGGGTCCAGGGCTGCCCGGATGGTGTGCATGACCTCCAGCGAGACGTCCCCCAGCTCCTCCTGCAACCAGTCCCGCTTCAGCAGGCCAATTCCGTGTTCCCCGGTGAGCGTGCCGCCCAGGGACTTGGCCAGGTGGAACATCTCACCCAGCGCCACCTTTGGCGGCCCCTCGGTCACGGAGTCCTCCAGGTCCATCACGATCATCGGGTGCAGGTTGCCGTCCGAGGCATGGGCGATGGTGAAGATCCGCACCCCGGTGCGTTCGGCGATGTCTTCCAGCCCCGCGACGACGTCGGCCAGCTTCCCGCGTGGAACGCCGATGTCCCCGATCGATACCCGGCCGAGCTTTTCCAGGGACGGGATGGCCTCCCGACGTGCCGTTACCAGTGCGGCAGCCTGCTCGTCGTCGACCGCCCGTTCACAGATCCCGAAAGGTGACACGGCGTCCATGACCACGTCCTGTTCCAGGAACGCGCCATGGCCGTCTGTCTGCACCAGCAGGAAGGACGCGCCACGGGAGCGGTAGTCCGTGCCAAGCGCGGCATCGACTGCTTCCAGGGTCTGGCCGTCCATCAGTTCCATCATGGAGGGCTGGATCCGCGCCGCAACCACCGCCGAAGCTGCCCGGGCCGCCTGTTCAACGTTCGGGAAGAAGGCGGCAACCGTGGCGGTCTGCACGGGCAGCGGCCGCAGCCGCAGCGTTGCCTCCACGACGATCCCCAGCGTGCCTTCGGACCCGATCATCAAGGCGTTCAGGTCATAGCCGCTGACCCCTTTGATGGTTTCCCGTCCGGTGCGCAGTTCCCGCCCGTCCGCAAGGATGACGCGCAGGGCCAGGACAGCTTCCCTGGTGACACCGTACTTGGCGCAGCGCATCCCCCCGGCGTTCGTGGCGACGTTCCCGCCGATGGAGCAGATGGCGGTGCTGGCCGGGTCCGGAGCGTAGAACAGCCCGTACTCAGCGGCGGCAGCGTTCAGCTCAGCATTCAGCACCCCGGGCTGGACCACGGCGAGCTGTTCCTCGGGGTCAATGCGCAGGATCCGGTTCATACCGGAAACATCCAGGACGATTTCGCCCTGCCTGGACGAAGAGGCTCCGGCCAATCCGGTTCCGGCTCCGCGGGGAACCACGGGGACGCCGTGCCTGGTCGCCATGCGCAGGACGTCCGCCACTTCCCCGGCGTCCTGGGCGAAGACCACGCCCTCCGGAAGGCTGTCAGCCACGAAGCCGGATCGGTCCGTACTGGCCGTCAGCCGGTCCCCATGATCAACGGAGAACCTGGCTGCCGCGCCCAGCACGGCGGCCGCCCCTTCCGCGACAGGAATGCCGGGAGCGTTCAGGGGCTCGGTGCTCACAGGTTCTCCTTGCATTGGCAACTTACGGGACCATCCAGCCGAGCACCGGCGTGGATTGCAGCCAGATCAGCAGGGTCATCAGGACCAGCAGGCCCAGGGACCAGCCGATCAGTTTGCGCAGCAGGGTGCCCTCCACGCCGTTGAGCCCAACGGCGGCTGCAGCAATGGCCAGGTTCTGCAGCGAGAGCATCTTGCCCAGCACACCGGCGGAGGAGTTCGCCGCTGCCATGAGGGTGGGTGAGAGGCCGGTCTCCTCGGCGGCGGCAACCTGAAGCTGGCCGAAGAGGGAGTTCGACGACGTGTCGGAGCCGGTGAGCGCCACCCCGATCCAGCCGAGCAGAGGCGAGAGCAGTGCGAAGAACCCGCCGGCCGAGGCAAGCGCCACACCCAGGGTGGTGGTCTGGCCGGACAGGTTCATGACGAAGGAGAGTGCGAGCACCGAACACACCGTGACGATGGTCCAGCGCAGGGTCTTCAGGGTCTCCCCGTAGATCCGGACGCCCTTGGCCGGTGCAATGCGGTACAGCAGCATGGTCAGGATCCCGGAGATCAGCAGCAGCGTGCCGGTGGCCTTCAGGTGGTCGAAGCGCAGGTTCTGGGCGCCTACGGGATCGCCGGAAGAATTCACCACGTCCAGGCCGGGCCAGTGGAAGGTCACGCCCCCCACCTGCGTCAGCCATGCCTTGATGGGCGGGATCTGCGCGAGTGAGAAGACCACAATGATGATCAGGTAGGGAGCCACGGAGAGCCAGACGCTGCGTGCCGGCGGGCGCTTGTTATCGCGTTCACCGTCACCACCCCCAGCACCGGTCTCTTCCTGCTTGCCGGCTTCGCCTTCGCCTTCCCCTCTCGATGCTGTTCCCTCCCCGCTTGCAGCGTGGCGGCCGCCTGTCCTATTGGCCGGGACCGTGCCGCTGTCTCCGCCCGTGCGCGTGAGCGTGTCGGTGCCGCCTTCTTCGGCAGCCCGCTCCCCGCTCCGCTCGCTGGCGGCTGCGCCGAGCGCCGCACCGGCGTCGTCGTGCATTGATTCCCCGGACATGCCAATCAGTTCCTTTGGCTGCCAGACCCGCAGCATCAGCAGAACGGCAATGACCGTGGCAACCGCCGCCACCACGTCGGTCAGTTCCACCACGAAGAAGTTGGACGCTACGAACTGCGCGAGCCCAAATACGAATCCGGCCACCAGCGCAACCGGCCAGGTCTGCCGCACACCGCGCTTGCCGTCCACCAGGAAGACCAGGATCAGCGGGACCACCAGTGCGATGAACGGGGTCTGCCGTCCGGTCATGGAGGAGAGCTCATGCAGCGGAATACCGGTGACACCGTTCAGGGCAATGATCGGGGCGGCCATGGCACCGAACGCCACGGGCGCGGTATTGGCCAGCAGCGCCACAATGGCCGACTTCAGCGGTTTCATGCCCGCCGCCATCAGCATGGCCGCTGCAATGGCCACCGGAGCGCCGAACCCGGCCAGCGATTCAAGCAGTGCACCGAAGCAGAACGCGATCAGGATGGACAGGATTCGCAGGTCATCGGAGATTGAGCGGATGGTGCGTCCCAGCACGTCGAACCACGGAGTGGCGACCGTCAGGTTGTAAATCCACAGTGCATTGATGAGGATCCAGAGGATCGGGAAGATGGCGTAGAACGCGCCCAGCGCGGTGGCGGAGAGGGTCTGGTCCAGCGGCATGCCCCAGCCAAAGAGGGCCAGGAGGATGGACAGGACCAGGGAGATGATCCCCGCCTGGTAGGCCTTGAGCCGGAACACACCGAGCATCACGAACAGCAGCAGCAGCGGGAGAGCGGCGAGGATAGCGGAGAGCACCAGCGAGTCGCCGATAGGATCAAGGACCTGTTCGTACTGCGCTGCCGGAATATGCACAAAAACCCCTTTGTTTTTGCTGGGCCGGTTGGATCCGGTCCTGCCCGTTCACAAGTTGGGTTGACCCTAGGCGCGCAGTTCCCGGCGGTCAACGCCCTTGGGCTTCTTTCCCCCGAGATAGCAGAAACTGCACGTTACAGCGCTGAAACGTGCACTTTCTGCCATCTCGGTGAATGGGGCAGGATATGGGCATGGGTTTTGAGGGGTTGCGGACGGCGGTCATTACCGGAGCCGGATCTGGGATTGGGCGGGCGGCCGCCCGGGCGTTTCTGGACGCAGGCTGGCAGGTTGTCCTTGCCGGTCGCCGGGAGGAGGCGCTGCAGGAAACGGCCGACGGCGATCCCCGCGCCCTGGTGGTCCCGGCGGACGTTACGCAGCCCGGCGACGTCGACCGCCTTTTCCGCGAGGCCGCGGAAAGGTTCGGCCGGGTGGATGTGCTGTTCAACAATGCCGGCAGCTTCGGTCCGTCCGGGTCAGTGGACCAGATCAGCCTTGCCGACTGGAATGAGACGGTCGCCGTGAACCTGACCGGCACCATGCTCTGTGCGGCAGCGGCAGTCCGGCAGATGAAGGCGCAGGACCCGCCCGGCGGCAGGATCATCAACAACGGCTCACTCTCCGCAATCGCGCCCCGGCCGCTGGCCGCCGCGTATACGGCGACGAAACACGCCGTTACCGGCCTGACCAAGTCGATCGATCTGGACGGACGGGCTTACGGGATCAGCTGCGCGCAGATCGACATCGGCAACGCAGCCACGGAACTGCTGGCCGGAATCACCACCGGCGGAGCGCTCCAGCCGGACGGCAGCCGGAAAGTGGAGCCGACCTTCCCCGCGGAAGAAGCGGCACGCACTGTGCTGTTCATGGCGGAGCTGCCGGCGTCGGCCAATCCCGGATCAGTGGTGCTGACGGCTGCCGGCATGCCGTTCCTTGGCCGCGGCTGAGTCGTTCCGGCCCCGCCCCTCCGCGGTGAGCAGCGTTCAGCGTGCCGGGGCGGCTTCCTCAATCTCCTCGTCTTCGATGCCCAGGATGTCCAGCTTCCCGCTCTTCCGGTCGGCGAGGTACTTCTTCATTTCCCGCTTGATCACCGGGAGCAGCAGGTACACCCCGAGCAGGTTCACGAAGGCGCAGATGAACAGCGCTGCATCGGTGAAGCTGATGACCTGGCTGAAGGAGAGGATGCAGCCGGCCACGGTGAAGGTCAGGAAGATGACCTTGTAGGTGATTTCACGCTTCCGGCCCCGACCGAAGAGATACTCCCAGGCCTTGAGCCCGTAGTAGGACCACGTGATCAGCGTCGAGTAGGCAAACAGTGCGACGGCGATTGCCAGGATCGCCGGGAACCACGGCAGCACCGTGGCAAACGCGTCGGAGGTGAGGATGACGCCGTCGGGCGCTCCCCCGCCGCCCTGCACCTGGTCGATGCCGGCCTGCAGGCTCGGCGCGCCGGCCATGATGATCGCCAGGGCGGTCATGGTGCAGATCAGGACGGTATCCACGAGCGGCTCGAACATGGCCACAAAACCCTCGCTGACCGGGCGGCGGGTCTTGACGGCGGAGTGCGCAATCGCGGCCGAACCCACACCGGCCTCATTGGAGAAGGAGGCCCGCTGGAAACCGATGATCATGACGCCGAGGATTCCGCCGGCGAAACCTTCAGGACGGAACGCACCTTCAATGATGGCGCCGAATGCAGCAGGAACGTTTTCGAAGTTCGCAGCAATGACCGCACCGCAGGCGAGGATGTAAACCGCAGCCATGGCGGGGACCAGCTTGGACGTGGTGGCGCCGATGGACTTGATGCCGCCCAGGATCACGACGGCGACGAGGACGGCGAGGATAAGCCCGAAGATGAGTGCGGCGCCGTCGGATCCTAGGAAACCCTCTTCCCCACCGGTGGCATTGCGGACCTGCGCGAAGGTCTGGTTGGCCTGGAACATGTTGCCGCCTGCTACGCCGAAGAGCAGGATCGCAACGGCGAAGATCCCTGTCAGCACTTTGGCGGGCAGCGAGCCGAAGCGCTTGAACGCCACGGGAAGGTACTTGAACGGTCCGCCGCTGACCGTGCCGTCTTCATGGACCTGGCGGTATTTGACCCCCAGGGTGCATTCCGCGAATTTCGTGGCCATGCCCAGAAGGCCCGCCAGGATCATCCAGAACGTTGCTCCCGGACCACCGAGTGCCATGGCCGCACCGACGCCGGCAATGTTGCCTAATCCCACTGTGCCGGAAAGGGCTGAGGTGAGGGCCTGGAAATGGGGGACTTCGCCGGGGTCCTGTTTGGTGGAGAACTTGCCCCGAACCACTTCTGCCGACACCTTCAGCCCGCGGAACTGGATGAACCCTAAATAGCAGGTGATGACAATGCCGGCGATGATCAGCCAGGCCACAACTATGGGGAAGCTGAAGTCCCCAATAGTGAGCGGGAAAAAGACGATGTCATTGAACGCCGTGGCAACGGGTTCCATGAGCTCATTGACGGTGCCGTCTATGGTCCCCAAAATTCCAGACTCGGATGCCAGCGGAACACGGGTGTTTGTGGCCATGCGGCACCTCCGGAACTAGTAAGCAAGCTGATTGAACTGCTGTACAGCTTTACTTAAGTCCCGCCTGTAACACAAGTCACACCTTGCCTGATTCTAGGACCGGCCCTTGCGGGTTTCCTTCTCGTTGGCCTTCTGGATGGCATCCACCAGCTCGTCCTTGTTCATCGTCGAGCGGCCGCTGATGTCGAGCTTGGACGCGACGTCGTACAGATGCTCCTTTGACGCATTGGCATCCACTCCCCCGGCCGTCTTGGCATTGGATTTCCGGCCCTGTTCGGCCTTTTTGTCCGACGGCCCGCTGGAATCCTTGGGTTCCCAATGGTCGCCCACCTTCTCATGCGTGCGCTTGAGCGATGCATAGGCCGTCTGCGCTGCCCGCTGCTCGTCGCCATACTCCTCCAGCGCGGAGTCATAGGTCTTCGCGAAAGTGTCCTGCGCCTTCTTATCTGAGCGCTCAAGGGTTGATGGCAGCTCGCTCTTTTTGGCCTTGCCGGTTTTGGTGGTCTTGGGCATTCTTAGTCATCCCCCTCCGGCTGAATGACGGAAGCTTCCGTTTCCTGGGCAACCCTCATCACATCCTGCACTTCGACACTGTCGGTGTCATCGGCCACCGGCTCCGGCTGGCGCCATTCCTCCACGTGGTCCGGGACGGCATTTCGAGTCAGGTTCTGTGTCTCCTGCTTCATTTCCTCATCCATGCGGCGCCCGTGGGTGCTGTTTCCGCGTTCGGCCATGATGCGTTCCTTCCGGTCGGCGACTTACTAAGCGTCCTTACTGTCTACCACCCGGACCGGCCCGCCTCAACCCACAAGCGTCAGCACTCCACAACGTTCACGGCGAGGCCACCCATGGCGGTTTCCTTGTACTTCGAGCTCATGTCCCGGCCGGTTTCGCGCATGGTCACAATGACCTCGTCGAGGGAAACCCGGTGCTCACCGTCGCCCCACAGCGCCATCTTGGCGGCGTTGACCGCTTTGCCGGCGCCGATGGCGTTGCGCTCGATGCACGGCACCTGCACCAGCCCGCCGATGGGATCGCAGGTCAGCCCCAGGTTATGCTCCATCGCGATTTCCGCGGCGTTCTCCACCTGCTCCGGGGAACCGCCCAGGATTTCGGCGAGGCCTGCGGCGGCCATGGACGACGCCGACCCCACCTCGCCCTGGCAGCCCACCTCAGCGCCGGAAATCGAGGCCTGCTCCTTGTAGAGCACCCCGATCGCGCCGGCGGCGAGCAGGAAGCGGACGACGGCGTCGTCCTTCTGTTCCGGGGTGGCAGTGTCCATGCCGGGGCCGTAGTGCGTTGCGTAGAAGAGCACGGCGGGGATGATTCCGGCAGCGCCGTTGGTCGGTGCGGTGACAACGCGGCCGCCGGACGCGTTTTCCTCGTTGACGGCCAGCGCCACCAGGTTCACCCACTCCTGCCAGAAGCGAGGGTCACGGTTAGGGTCTTCTTCGCGCAGCCGCGTATGCCACTGGGGTGCCCGACGCCGGACCTTGAGTCCTCCCGGCAGCAGGCCGGAACGGGCGATCGCGGAATCCTTGCACTGGTCCATCACGTCGCGGATGTGCAGCAGCCCGGCTCGAACCTCCTCTTCGGACCGGGACACCAGCTCGTTCGCCAGCATCACCTGGCTGATGGAGAGTCCGTTGGCAGTGCAGTGTTCCAGCAGCTGAACGGCGGTGCGGAAGGGATACGGCAGTGCCTGTTTGGAGGCTTCGAGTTCGACGGCGGCAGTCTCCTCCTCGCCGTCGCGCACGATGAACCCGCCACCCACGCTGAAGAACGTGGCTTCATGGAGCACCTCGCCGTCGGCGCCGCTGACGGCGAACCGGATGCCGTTGGTGTGGCGGGGCAGGACCGTGAGCGGATGCAGCACCATGTCCTCGATCCCGTATTCAAGGACCACGCCGACGCCGCTGGAAGCCTCAAGCTCGCTGCCCAGCTGGATCTTGCCGCTCGCTTCGATCTCCGCGAGCCGTTCCTCCATCTGCTCCGGGAGGATTTCCTCCGGCGCAAAGCCTTCCAGCCCGAGGAGGACGGCAGGAAAGGTGCCGTGCCCGCGGCCGGTCGCCGCGAGGGACCCGTAAAGATCCACGCGGAGACCGGCCACGGAGGCAAGGACACCGGCGTCGGCGAGCTCCGAGGCGAAGGCCGCGCCTGCCCTCATCGGCCCCACGGTGTGGGAACTCGAGGGGCCGATGCCCACGGTGAAGAGGTCGAAAACGCCTACAGCCATGCGGTGTCCTTTGGTTCGCGCCGATCAGGCGCGGGCGGGTGCTCCGGCCAGGTCGGCGACCTGCGGGTAGAGCGGGTGGGCCGCGGCCAGGGTGTGGACGCGGTCCCTGAGTGCACTGAGATCCTCGCCGTTCCCGGCGATGAGGGCCAGTGCGATGATGTCCGCGACTTCACGGAACGCTTTCTCGTCAAAGCCGCGGGTGGCCAGCGCCGGAGTGCCGATCCGAAGACCCGAGGTAACCATCGGCGGCCGCGGATCGAACGGTACGGCGTTGCGGTTGACCGTGATGTCGATCTGCGCGAGGCGGTCCTCGGCCTGCTGGCCGTCCAGTTCAGCGTTGCGCAGGTCCACCAGGACCAGGTGCACGTCAGTGCCCCCGGAAACCACGGAAATGCCCTTGGCCGCGACGTCATCGGAGAGCAGCCGTTCGGCCAGGATCCGTGAACCGGCCAGGGTGCGTTCCTGGCGTTCGCGGAACTCGGGGGTGCCGGCGATCTTCAGTGCGGTCGCCTTGCCGGCAATCACGTGCTCCAGCGGCCCACCCTGCTGGCCCGGGAAGACGGCGGAGTTGATCTTCTTGGCAATGTCCGCGTCGTTGGAGAGGATGATGCCGCCGCGCGGACCGGCAAGGGTCTTGTGCGTCGTGGAGGTAACCACGTGGGCGTGCGGAACCGGGCTGGGGTGCAGTCCGGCCGCGACGAGTCCGGCGAAGTGCGCCATGTCCACCATGAGGTAGGCACCCACCTCGTCCGCGATGGCGCGGAATGCCTCAAAGTCCAGCTGGCGGGCGTACGCGGACCAGCCGGCGACAATCAGTTTCGGCTTGTGCTCACGGGCCAGCCGCGCGACGTCGTCCACGTTCACGGTGTGGGTGGTTTCGTCCACACCGTAGGGAACGATGTTGTACAGCCGGCCGGAGAAGTTGATCTTCATTCCGTGGGTCAGGTGGCCGCCGTCGGCCAGGGAAAGCCCCAGCACGGTGTCACCCGGACGGATCAGCGCGTGCATCACCGAGGCGTTGGCCTGCGCACCGGAGTGCGGCTGGACATTGGCGAAACCTGCGCCAAAGAGTTCCTTGGCCCGGTCGATTGCCAGCTGCTCAATGACGTCCACGTATTCGCAGCCGCCGTAGTAGCGGCGCCCGGGGTAGCCCTCGGCGTACTTGTTGGTGAGCACGGATCCCTGGGCTTCCATGATCGACACCGCAGTGTGGTTCTCGGAGGCGATCATCTCCAGCCCCTCCTGCTGGCGGCGACGCTCGTTGTCGATCTGCTCGGCAACCTCGGGATCGATCTCCGCGAGGTGGGAGTTCAGGAAATCGGTCACAGCTCGCCGCCGTTCTTCTCCGCGTACTCTGCGGCGCTCAGCAGCGCACCCTCCTCCGTGACCTCAACGGTGAACAGCCAGCCGGCGCCGTAGGGGTCTTCGTTCAGGATGGCCGGGTTGTCCACGGCTTCCTGGTTGATCTCCACGATGGTGCCGGAAACCGGAGCGTACAGGTCCGAAACGGACTTGGTGGATTCGACTTCGCCGCAGGTCTCGCCTGCAGTGACGGTGTCGCCGACGGCGGGAAGGTCGACGTAGACGACGTCGCCCAGGGCGTCAGCGGCAACGGCGGAGATGCCAACCTTTACGGGGCTGGATGCGTCCACCCACTCGTGTTCGGCGGAGTAGCGGAGGGACGGATCAACTTTGCTCATTGGGATGTGCCTTTCGGAAGCATGGAGTTGTTGGTTCGAGTCTAGGTGGGGCGGCGTTGACGGGACGTTTCGCCGCCCCTTAGCGTTCCAGATCCCGCCCTCCTCCTCGCAAGCTCGGAGAGGGGCCCTGGATCTTTCACTGTCTCGCTCGTTCCTCGCTCGGCGATGCGGGGCTACACGAAAAGCCCCGCCACCGCCGGGTCCGGTCCAACCTCGGTGTCATTTCGGTAAGAGCTACTTGTCGCGCTTGTAGAAGGGGAGAGAGACGACTTCGAAGGGTTCGGGCTTGCCTCGGAGGTCGACGTCGAGGGTGGTGCCGGGTTCGGCGTAGGTGGCGTCGACATAGGCCAGGGCGATTGGGTAACCGAGGGTTGGGCTCGGAGCGCCGGAGGTGACTTCACCGATGGTCTCGCCGTCCTTCAGGACCGGGTAGTGGGAACGGGCCGAACGGCGGCCGGAACCCTTGAGGCCAACGAGTTTGCGTGCAGGTCCCTGCTCCTTTTTGGCGGCGAGGGCTTCGCGGCCCACAAAGTCGCCGTCCTTGGACAGAGCGACGACGCCGCCCAGGCCGGCAGCGTACGGATCCACCCCAAGGGAGAGCTCGTTGCCGTAGAGCGGCATACCGGCTTCCAGGCGCAGCGAGTCACGGCAGGCAAGGCCCGCCGGAACGAGTCCGCGGCCTTCCCCGGCGGCAAGAAGCGCCTGCCACAGGGCAGTGGCGTCGTCATTCGGGACGTAGATCTCGAAACCGTCTTCGCCGGTGTAGCCGGTGCGGGCCACCAGCAGCCTGTGCGAGCTGCCCCCCACGGTCAGCTCAACAGGCGCGGCGGCGTAGTACTTCATTCCAGTGACCGCGTCCCGGAAATCGGCAGGCACCAGATCCAGCAGGATGGCCTCGGCTTCAGGGCCCTGGACCGCAACGAGGGAAGTCTCGGCCGTCTTGTCCTGCACCGCGACGTCGAAACCTTCGGCGCGGACAGCCAGCTCAGCGGCGACGACGGCGGCGTTGCCCGCGTTGGGGACCACGAGGTAGGACTCTTCGCCCAGGCGGTAGCTGATCAGGTCGTCGATGATTCCGCCGTCAGCGTTCGTGATCAGCGAGTATTTGGCGCGGCCCACGGCCACGGCGGAGAGCTTGCCCGTCAGCGCGTAGTCCAGGAACGCGGCAGCGTCCGGTCCGGCGACTTCGACTTCGCCCATGTGGGAGAGGTCGAAGAGTCCCGCGGCCTTGCGGACTGCGTGGTGCTCGGCCAGTTCAGAGCTGTATTTCAGGGGCATCTGCCAGCCGCCGAAGTCAGTGAAGGAGGCACCCAGGCGTTTGTGCTCTTCGTAAAGCGCGGTGTACTGCTCAGTCATAGCGGCGATCCCCTTAGTTCTCGAAGTCTTCGATCGGCGGGCAGGAGCACACCAGATTGCGGTCCCCCGCTGCGCCGTCAATGCGGCCCACCGGCGGGAAGTACTTGTCCATGCGCAGGGTCTTCAGCGGGAAGGCGGCCTGCTCGCGCGGGTAGGGGCGGCTCCACTCGTTGCCGGCCACCACGGTCGCGGTATGCGGGGCGTGGCGCAGGGGGCTTTCCTCTACCGGGAAATCACCGGCAGCAACCTGGTCGATCTCGCCGCGAATGGCGATCATCGCGTCGATGAACCGGTCAATCTCGCCCTGGTCCTCGGACTCGGTGGGCTCCACCATAAGGGTGCCTGCCACCGGGAAGGACAGGGTGGGTGCGTGGAAGCCGTAGTCCACCAGGCGCTTGGCCACGTCCTCGGCGGTGACGCCGGTCTTCGCTGTGAGCTCGCGCAGGTCCAGGATGCACTCATGCGCCACCAGGCCTCCCTTGCCGGTGTACAGCACCGGGAAGTAGTCGTTCAGGCGGGCTGCCACATAGTTGGCGGCCAGCAGGGCGCTCTTGGTGGCCGCGGTGAGGCCTTCGCCGCCCATCAGGCGGACGTAGGCCCAGGAGATGGGCAGGACGCCGGCTGAACCGAAGCGGGAGGCGGAAATCGGGATGTCGTCCCCGCCGTCCCAGGCTGCGGCGTTGCCGGGCATAAACGGTGCCAGGTGCGCCTTCGCTGCAACCGGACCGACGCCGGGGCCGCCGCCGCCGTGCGGGATGCAGAAGGTCTTGTGCAGGTTCAGGTGGGAGACGTCGCCGCCGAACTCGCCGGGCTGGGCGAGGCCAACCAGGGCGTTGAGGTTCGCGCCGTCGATGTAGACCTGGCCGCCTGCCTCGTGCACCGCTTCGCAGACGTCGCGGACGTCGTCGTCGTACACACCGTGCGTGGAGGGGTAGGTGATCATGATCGCGGCGAGGTTTTCGCGGTGCGCGTCGATCTTGGCGCGCAGGTCCGCGTGGTCGATCGCGCCGTCTCCGGCGGTTCCGACGACTACAACCTTCATGCCGGCCAGCACGGCCGAGGCGGCGTTGGTGCCGTGCGCAGAAGCGGGGATCAGGCAGATGTTGCGCTGCTCGTCGCCGCGGGAGTGGTGGTAGCCGCGGATGGCGAGCAGGCCGGCCAGCTCACCCTGGGATCCGGCGTTGGGCTGGATGGACACCTGGTCGTACCCGGTGATCGTGGCCAGCTGGGCTTCGAGGTCCGCGATCAGTTCGCGCCAGCCCTCGGTCTGGGAATCCGGGGCGAAGGGGTGGATTGAGGCGAACTCCGGCCAGGTCATGGCCTGCATTTCAGCGGTGGCGTTGAGCTTCATGGTGCACGAGCCCAGCGGGATCATGGTGCGGTCCAGCGCCAGGTCGCGGTCCGAGAGGCGGCGCAGGTAGCGCAGCATCTGGGTTTCAGAGCGGTAGGAGGAGAACACCGGGTGGGTCATGTAGTCCGAGGTGCGCAGCAGTTCAGCCGGCAGCCCGAACCCGGCTGCCTCAGCAGCCTCAGCGCCAAAAGCGGCCGCGACGTCGGCAATTACCGCATCCGTGGTGGTCTCGTCTGCGGAAACACCCACGGTGTCCGCGTCGATCAGCCGCAGGTTGATGCCCTTGGCTTCAGCGGCAGCCACGACCTCGGCGGCACGGCCGGGAACCCGGGCGGTGACGGTGTCGAAGAAGGTGTCCGAAGCCAGTTCGATTCCGGCGTTCGTGAGCGCGGTGGCCAGGGCACGGGCGTGGCCGTTGGCACGCAGGGCAATAGCCTTCAGTCCTTCAGGACCGTGGTACACGGCGTACATGGAGGCCACGATCGCCAGCAGTGCCTGCGCGGTGCAGATGTTGGACGTCGCCTTCTCGCGGCGGATGTGCTGCTCGCGGGTCTGCAGCGCGAGGCGGTAGGCAGGCGTGCCGGCGGAGTCCTTGGAGACGCCAACCAGACGGCCGGGCAGCGAGCGCTCCAGGCCCTTGCGCACCGCCATGTAGGCAGCGTGCGGTCCGCCGAAGAACAGGGGAACACCAAAGCGCTGAACGGAGCCGACGGCGATGTCAGCGCCCTGTTCTCCCGGAGGGGTCAGCAGGGTGAGGGCCAGGAGGTCAGCTGCGACGGTGACCAGCGCACCGCGCTCCTTGGCATCGGCAATGATGCCGGAGAAGTCCCGGACGGCGCCGGAAACGCCGGGCTGCTGGAGCACGACGCCGGTGAGCTCGCCGTCGGGCAGCCCGGCAGCAAGGTCCACAACCTCGACGTCGAAGCCCAGGGCCTTGGCCCGGCCGCGGACGATCGCAATGGTCTGCGGCAGCGCGTCGGCGTCGAGAACTATCTTGCCTTCGGACTTGGCCTTGTTGGAGCGGCGCATCAGCAGGACGGCCTCGGCGACGGCCGTTGCTTCATCCAACAGGGAGGCATTGGCCACCGGCAGTGCGGTGAGGTCCTGGACCATGGTCTGGAAGTTCAGCAGCGCTTCGAGCCGGCCCTGGGAGATTTCGGGCTGGTACGGGGTGTAGGCGGTGTACCAGGCGGGGTCTTCAACGACGTTGCGCAGGATCACCGGCGGGGTGTGGGTGTCGAAATAGCCCTGCCCGATCATCTGCACGGCCGTCTTGTTCTTCGCGGCGATGCGACGAAGCTCGGCCAGGGTTTCCTGCTCGGTCCGGGCCGCGGAGAGCACCAGGGGGGCGTCCTGGCGGATGGCCGCGGGAACGGCGCTGTCCACCAGGTTCTCGAGGCTGTCGTAGCCGACGGCCTTGAGCATGGCATCGGTTTCAGTGGCGCCTGCGCCGATATGGCGGTCTACAAAGGCGGCGGTGGACGGGACTGCTGTCATGGGAGGCTCCAAGGGGCGGGCGAGGGTACGCCGAATGCGACGGGCTTCCTCCCCGCTCTGTATTGGACCTGAGAGATTCCGCGGGTGTGATCCGCTTGCACCGTCGGTGAGGAACCGGCATGCCGGTCCTGCTTTCCAGAGTTGCCTCGCCATGGCGGTACAGGGGCCTGAGAGATTCCCGGGGAGGGTTTGCTCCTACGGCGCCCGCATCGCAGTGCTGCCTGCATTGGTGCGCGGGACTCTCCCGCCACGGCTGGTAAAGGCGTATTCAATTGTGGCTGCACCCTGACTTTAGCCCGCCGGACAGCGCCCATCAAGGTATGACTTTGGCCGCATGTCCTGCCCGGAACGGCGCTGGAAGGCCCGGAGGGCCGGACGGCCAAATTGACATGCCCCAAAGCACTGCCGAAACTGAATTGGTCGGCGAATCCGCCACCTCTCATGAGGCTTCATTGAATATCTGTGCATATTGGTGCCAGCCGCGTGTCGTGGTTGCGGTGCGCCGGCTCGGCGCCAACGAGAAAGAACTCCATGCCAGGTAGCTCCACCCCCGCTTCAGCCACGGACCATTCAGCTGCGGTTTCCAGCTCCAAAGACCCGGGCCTTGCGCGTTCGATGTCCAGCCGCCACATCCAGCTCCTCGCCATTGGCGGAGCTATTGGCACCGGCCTGTTCATGGGTTCGGGCAAGACCATCTCCGTGGCGGGCCCTTCGGTCATCTTCGTCTACATGATCATCGGCTTCATGCTGTATTTCGTGATGCGGGCGATGGGCGAACTGCTCCTCTCCAACCTGCGCTACAAGTCCTTCAGCGACTTCGCCGCGGACCTGCTGGGCCCCTGGGCCGGGTTCTTCACCGGCTGGACCTACTGGTTCTGCTGGGTGGTTACCGGCATAGCGGACGTGGTGGCAATCGCGCACTACGTGAGGTTCTGGTGGGGCGGGATACCGCTCTGGATTCCGGCGCTGGCCTGCATTGTGCTGCTGGTAGCCCTCAACCTGCCCACGGTGAAGGCCTTCGGCGAGACTGAATTCTGGTTCGCCCTGATCAAGATCGTCGCCATCCTGACGCTGATCGTGGTGGGCCTGGTCATGATCCTCACCGGCTTTGATTCCGGCGCCGGCTCCACCGCCGGGTTCGGGAACCTGTGGGAAAACGGCGGTTTCTTCCCCACCGGTCCCATGGGCTTCGTGGCGGGCTTCCAGATTGCCGTTTTCGCGTTCGTCGGCATCGAGCTGGTCGGCACCGCAGCCGCGGAGACCAAGGACCCGGAGAAAAACCTGCCCAAAGCAATCAACTCCATTCCGCTGCGCATCATGCTCTTCTACGTAGGCGCGCTGGTGGTGCTGATGTCCGTGATTCCCTGGACCGAATTCAATGCCGAGGAAAGCCCGTTCGTGGGCATGTTTGCCTTGGCAGGGCTGGGAACTGCTGCCGCCGTCGTCAATTTTGTGGTGCTGACCTCCGCCGCTTCCTCCGCCAACTCCGGCATCTACTCCACCTCTCGGATGGTCTTTGGGCTGGCTCACGACGGCGATGCGCCCAAGGCGCTCGGCCGCCTGTCCAGCCGGCAGGTACCCCGCAACGCCCTGTTCTTCTCCTGCACCTTCCTGCTGGCGG
Source organism: Arthrobacter gandavensis (assembly GCF_039528575.1). Taxonomy (NCBI): domain Bacteria; kingdom Bacillati; phylum Actinomycetota; class Actinomycetes; order Micrococcales; family Micrococcaceae; genus Arthrobacter; species Arthrobacter gandavensis. Next base: position 366,990 of record NZ_BAAALV010000002.1, on the reverse strand, counting down.
GTGTGGTGCTGCTGTACGCCGGCGACTCGGTCAGCGCGGCCTTCACCCTGGTGACCACCATTTCCGCGCTCTGCTTTATGTTCGTGTGGACCATCATCCTGTTCAGCTACCTGACCTACCGCCGCCGGCGGCCCCAGCTGCATGCTGAGTCGAAGTTCAAGCTGCCCGGCGGCCGGGTCATGGTCTATGTGGTGCTGGCCTTCTTCGTGTTCATCGTCTGGGCGCTGACCACGCAGCCGGACACGCTCACCGCACTGCTGGTCACGCCTATCTGGTTTGCCCTGCTGGGCGGGGCCTACGCCCTGCTGCGCCGCACGCCGCTGCACCAGGCCCGGGTAGCGGAGTACAAGGCGATGGCGGACGCCGAGCGGGAGGCCGTGAAACAGCTCAGCCGCGCGTGAACTTGAGGTAGCGGCGGGCCGAATCCTGGACGATCCGGTCCGCCCCGCGGGGCAGGATGTAATCCCACCAGGCTCCGTACAGCCGCTCGTAGGACAGCGGTGCCAGCAGTTCGGCCGCTGCTTCCACCACGTCCGGCCGTTCCGGGATCAGGTTGGGATAGCTGTACATAAAGGCAACGTGGCTGAAGTCCGGGATCACCTGGATGATGTCGCCGCTGAACAGTGCCCCGAGCCCGTCCGGGTCGTCCTCCCAGTGCATCACCGTGCCGCCCGGGAAGTGGATCCCGGGACGGTAGAGGACCAGCCCCTCGGCCAGTTCCATGCGGTCGCCGTCCCAGAATTCCAAGGCGGGGTCGCTGCGTCCCACCCATTCCCGGTCCTGGCTGTGCAGGTAGACGGGCACGCCGAATTCCCTGGCCCAGTCCACCATGGTGGCGTAGTAGTGCGGATGGCTGATGGCAATCGCGGTGAGGCCGCCTTCGGCGTTGACGAGGTCCACCAGTTCTTCATCCAGGTAGGGCACGCAGTCCCAGAGGACGTTCCCGTCCGCGGCCTTGACCAGGAGCGCCCGCTGTCCGATTGCGAACTTCGGTTCGCAGCCGATCCCCAGCACACCCGGCCCCTGAGGATGGACACTGGCCCGACGGGCGCCGGACCGCAGCCGGGACAGTGAAGTCCAGGCCTGCCCGGACAACGGGACATATTGCCGCTCATCCAGGCACACCGGACAGTCCGCGCGGGTTTCCCCGTACTGGGTTCCGCACGTAACGCAGATCGGATAGTCGTTCGGAGGCAGTGCCTCCCGGTAATGCTGCACCATGGTCATATACCCGTCCGTCACCAGGAAAGGCCGAAGTGCGGTTTAGGCTACCGCGCTTCGCTCCCTGGGCAACACCGTGTCGGGAAGATCAGCTGCGCCGTCCGGGTAACGATTTGGCAACCTCAGTAGACGACGGTGCCGGTGGATCCCACTGTGCTGCCCAGTTTGGCTGGACGGCCACTCACTTCCAGTGCGATTCCTGCGGTGTGCAGGGGGACTTCCAGCGCTCGGCTCAGGTTCGCCAGCACGTCGGTGCGGACCAGCCGCAGCGCTTCCTGAATATCTGCGCGCTCGTTCAGGGTCAAGCGCAGGGCCAGGTCCGGGGACTCAGCAGTACCGCGCAGCAGCGCGGTACTGGACACGACTCCCGGCAGGGACGCGGCGTCGTCTTCAATCGCGGCTGCCAGCACTTCCGGGTCGCACCGGGTGATCCCGCGGGCGGCATCCTCGTGGAGCCGGTAGCTCGAAGCGGACCGCCGCCGCGGCACCTCCGCCAGGATCCACCACAGCCCCAGCAGCCCCAGGACCAGCCCGCCAATCAGCACGGCTCCTGCCGGAACGGTGTCCAGGATGCCGGATCCGCTGGTCAGGACGGGCTCGTCCGCACCGGCCAGGTTTCCGTTGGTGATCTGGTCCATGAGTCCGGAGGAGAAGAGAATAGAGGCCGTCCCGGCTGCGAGCAGGACAATCCCTAGAATGATCAGCCAGGTCCGGTTCATGGCTCCTGCATGGTGTCTCATGCTGTGTCCTTCCCGGTACGCCGGGTCAGTCCCGTTGGTGGATGGTGACCCGGACCCGCGGAACGGGATCCAGGCCTGATGCTTCCAGCCGAGAGTGCACCCCGTCGCCAACCCACCGCTCCAGGTCCCGGGTGTCATGCAGCGCCGTCGTGACCGAGACCCGCACGTCGCGGTCCGTGGCCGTGGCGGAGGCAGACGAGACGCCGTCGATGTGTTCGCAGGTTGCGGCCGCCAGCTGGGCGACCGCCCGGCGGGACATGACCGCTGAGGGTCCGTTGGCTGTTGCTCGTTCTGCTGCGGGGTCCCCGGCAGCAGGCACCCGGACGGGCAGGTCATGGAAGCGGCCGGGAACTATGCCGGCCAGCAGCAGCACCAGGCCGGCGACGGCGAGCGCGATTCCCAGCGCCCACACACCGGGACTGTTCCAGGCCGAATCGGCCAGCCATTGCACCGGAGCCGTGAGCGCTTCCGGCCACATTCCCGAAGTCAGCCGGACCAGTGCCGCCACAACGGCGGCGACGCCCAGCGCCAGGAGCACGACGGCGCAGATGGTCGCCGGAACGGAGCGGCTGGGCCGCTGGCGCAGCGCCACCGGCGGCGACTCGGCGCTCACAACAGGTTCCTGCGTGAAGAGGAAGCCGGGCGGGGCCGCAGCCAGGCCACTGTAATGTCCACCTGCCGCACCTGCACACCCGTCAGCTCAGTCACCCGGCCGGCGATCCGCTCGCGCAGCTCGTGCGTGGCCGCGCGCAGGGGAACCGGATAGGGCAGCCCAACCCTCACGCGGAGGCTGGCAATGTTCCCTGCCAGCTCCACCGATGCTTCAGGCCGGGCCGAAAAATCCGCCCGGGCACCGATTCCCAGGAAACCTCCCGAGGAACCCCCGGCTTCCGTTTCATCACGTGCCACCTGGCTGGCTATCTTTTCCAGGACCTTCCGGGCCATCGAGGTGCTGCCCCGGTCTTCAACGGCAAGCCGGGGTCGGCGCGCTGTTCCCATCTGCATCGTGGTCATCGGCTTGCGGCACGGCCAAACAGACCGGCCATGTCCAGTTTGCCGTCAGCCACCAACCCCACCAGCAGTCCCACCAGGCCGAAGAGTATGGTCACGAGGAACGCGAACCACCCCCCGAACGCCAGCACAATGCCCAAAACCAAACCAACTACCAGGCACCATCTTGTTGCATTCATCGGTGCTCTCCTTAGGACGTATTAGTACGTTATGGAAATGGACCCGGCACAGCGCCGGGCCTGCGCTACTCCAGCCGTCCGGACTGTTTCTTCTGCGACTGGCTGTCGTCCTCGCTGTCCTCGTCGGGAAGGTGGACGTCAGTGACGTTCACGTTGACCTCCAGGACTTCCAGTCCGGTGGCGTTCTCCACGGAGCGGATCACGTTGGTGCGGATGGCCTGGCTGACCTCCACAATCGAGTAGCCGTAGTCCACGATCACGCTCACATCGACCGCTGCCTGCCGCTCGCCTTTCTCCACGCTCACGCCGTTGCCGTAATTCGTCTGGGATCCGGGTATGCGTTCGGTGACAGCGCTGAACGCGCGTCGGGCGGCATTTCCCATGGCGTAGACGCCCGGGACTTCACGGGTGGCTATGCCTGCGAGCTTCTGCACCACGCTTTCTTCGATGGTGGTGTCTCCGCGGGGAGTATGCAGCGGCCCCGACGGCCGGTGCTGCGAAAGGCCGCTCTCACTTTCAGCGCTTTCCCCGGTGGTGGTTCCCGGTGATGCAGTGGATTGTCCGGGGATTTTGGAGGATTCTGCCATGGCACTCATCTCCTGAAGAGGGGGATCCCGGAGGGGGATCGCCGTACCTTCCATTAAGGGCGCCCGGGGGCGGGAACGTCACGCCCTGCCGAACTTTTCGCCGGTGCAGACCCGGAATTGCGGACCCGTCCGCGGCCCCGCCCGGCTCCGGGCCCCTCCCCTGCCCTTGCTGTCTCCAACAGTGGGCCATAATATTCACGATACGGAAATAAGTTTTCATTTGCGTTCGAAGGCCTGCTCACGCCGTGAGCAGACACCGGGGTACAGCTGCGCCATCCTGCGGCTTTACACCCCACCCTTCGGCCCGTACGTTCAGGGCACGCTGCATTCGACGACGCGGTCCGGCACTGACCAGACCGGTAAGCGAGGGAGAAACCATGGCCATTGAAGTAACCGATCCGAACCCGGCCGAGGGCGCCGGAACCATCCTGACCCCAGAGGCGCTGGCGTTCATCGAAGATCTGCACCACCGTTTCGCACCCACCCGCAATGACCTGCTGGCTGCCCGCACTGCCCGGAGGGAGGCCATCGCGGCCGGGGAATCCCTGGACTTCCTGCCGGACACGGCCGAAATCCGTGAAGGCAACTGGCAGGTTGCCCCGGCCCCGCCGGCCCTGCAGGACCGCCGCGTGGAAATGACCGGACCGGCGTCCCCCGCGAAGATGGCGATCAACGCCCTGAACTCCGGCGCAAAGGTGTGGCTGGCCGACCTGGAGGATGCGTCCACCCCCACCTGGCACAACGTGGTGGACGCCGAATACAACCTCTACCGTGCCGCCCGCGGAGACCTGTCCTTCACCTCCCCGGACGGCAAGGAGTACGCACTGCGCACCGACGCACCCCTCGCCGTCGTCGTGATGCGGCCGCGTGGCTGGCACCTTCCGGAAAAGCACGTGCTGATCGACGGCGAACCCGCGGTGGGCGCCCTGGTGGACTTTGGCCTGCACTTCTTCCACAACGCAAGGCAGCTGCTGGAAAACGGCCAGGGCCCCTACTACTACCTGCCCAAGATGGAGAGCCATCTGGAGGCCCGGCTCTGGAACGACGTGTTTGTCTTCGCCCAGGACTACGTGGGCGTTCCACAGGGCTCGGTCCGTGCAACCGTGCTCATCGAGACCATTCCTGCCGCGTTCGAGATGGAGGAAATCCTCTATGAGCTGCGCGACCATGCCTCCGGCCTCAACGCCGGGCGCTGGGACTACCTCTTCAGCATGATCAAGGTATTCCGCGACTCCGGCAAGGATTTCCTGTTGCCCGACCGTGCCGACGTCGCCATGACCGCGCCGTTCATGCGCGCCTACACCGAGCTGCTGGTCAAGACCTGCCACCGCCGCGGCGCCTTTGCCATGGGCGGGATGGCAGCCTTCATCCCCAACCGCCGGGAGCCGGAGGTCACCGCCAAGGCCTTTGAAAAGGTGACTGCGGATAAGTCCCGGGAAGCCAACGACGGGTTTGACGGCTCCTGGGTCGCACACCCGGACATGGTTCAGACGTGCCGGGAAGTTTTCGACTCCGTGCTTGGGGATAAGCCCAACCAGGTGGACAAGCTGCGCGAAGACGTCAGCGTCACGGCCGGGGACCTGCTGGACGTCACCACGGCGGAGGGCGCGATCACCGAGGCGGGGCTGCGCTCCAACCTCTACGTTGCGGTGGCGTACACCGCCGTCTGGCTTTCAGGCAACGGAGCGGTGGCGATCCACAACCTGATGGAGGATGCGGCCACGGCCGAGATCTCCCGGTCCCAGGTCTGGCAGCAGGTCCGCAACGGGGTGACCCTTGAGGACACCGGAGAGACGGTCACCGAAGACCTGGTCAAGCGTCTCCTGGCCGAGGAAACCGAGCGCCTGCGCTCGGAGGTGGATGAGGAGAAGTTCAACCGCTACTACGCCCCGGCCAGTGAATTGATCGGCCGGATCAGCCTGGCCGAGGACTATCCGGACTTCCTGACCCTGCCTGCGTACGAGCTGGTGGACTAGGTTCGTCCGCCGCTTTTACGTTTTCCGTCTAGTCGAAGTGGATTACCTGGCGGATGGCCTGCCCGTCCGCCAGGGTGTCCATTGCTTCGTTGATGTCCTCCAGGGCGACCTCGGAGGAAACCAGCTCCTCGACGGGCAGCTTCCCCTGCCGCCACAGCTCCGCATAGACGGGGATGTCGCGGGACGGAACGGCGGAGCCAAGGTAGCTGCCGATGATGGTCCGGGCCTCCGCTGTAAGGGTCAGCGGCGTTATTTCGGAGCGCTGGTCCGGGGCAGGGAGCCCAACCGTGACTGTTGTGCCGCCCGGGGCCGTGAGGCTCACGGCAGTCTCGAAGGCACGGGGATGGCCTGCGGCCTCCACGGTGAGCGCGGCGCGGATTCCCCCAGCGGCTGCTTCCTCCGGGGAGTACACGGCGTCCGCACCCAGTTCCAGGGCGCGCTTCAGTTTTCCCGGCAGCGCGTCGATGCCGATGACGCTGTGCACGCCGGCTGCCCTGGCGGCCAGCAGCGCCGCCATTCCTACGCCGCCCAGCCCTACCACGGCGACGTCGTCATCCGGGCCGGGGCGGACAGCGTTCAGCACTGCTCCAGCACCGGTGAGCACGGCGCAGCCGAGCAGGGCGGCCACGGCAGGCGGAACATCATCATCGACGGCAACGACGGACCGGTAGTTGACGACCGCGTGGGTTGCGAAGGCAGACACGCCCAGATGGTGCAGCACGGGTTCGCCACCCCGGCTGAGCCGGATTCCCCCGCCCAGCAGGGTGCCTGCATTGTTTGCTGCGCTGCCGGGAGTGCAGGGCATCTTGCCGTTGGTGCGGCAAGCGGCGCATTCCCCGCAGCGCGGCAGGAAGGCCATCACCACCCGCTGGCCAGGACGCAGGCCTGGAACGTCCCGGCCCACTTCCTCGACCCGCCCGGCGGCCTCGTGGCCCAGCAGCATGGGCAGCGGACGGGCCCTGCTGCCGTTCACTACGGAGAGGTCCGAATGGCACACCCCGGCCGCCTCGATGCGGACCAGCACCTCCCCGGGACCGGGCGGATCCAGTTCGAGTTCGGTCACGCTCAGCGGCCGGCTGCCGCCGTAGGGACGTTCCGCCCCGGTGCGTTCCAGAATGGCTCCCCGTATGGTGCGGCTGCTCATGATTCCCCTTTGAACCGGCGGTCCGCGCCGTTACCGGCGCGTGTTGGGTCCCATTCCAGCACGGCCCGGTCCGGCTGCCAAAGAGGCACCCGGCGACGCGGCGCGCAGTTCTGTGACGCCAGATCATGTTTCCGGCCCGTTTCATTTGGCAAGATGTGATCCATGAGCCAACAGAGCAGGACTTTCCCCGCGCTGACCGGCAAGGATGCCTCCGCACTGAACCGGGCACTCTCGTCCGGTGACGTCACGGTGTTCGTTGACGGTACGGCACTTCGGCTGCCCCCGGCAGCCCGGGATGCGGTTCTTGACCTGCTCGGCCGGCTCGCCGCGGGACAGCCCGTGACCGTCTCTGCCGCGGCGGAGACGAACACCCCCGGCGATTCCCCGGCGCATAATCCGCTGCTCACTACCTCCCAGGCCGCTGCGGCGGCCGGGATCTCCCATACGTACCTGCGCAACCTGACCGATGCCGGCGTCATCCCCGTTGAATACCGGGGCACGCACCGCCGGATCAGGATGTCCGACGTCGAGGCCTGGCTTCAGTCCCAGCGCGAACAGCGCGCTGCGAAGGCGGCAGCTCAGGACGGGGACGGCACTTCAGGGGGGACTGATACCTAGGAGCACCGCCGTCGTGCGGCTCCGCACACCTGCTCGCTAGCACTTGGTTCCACTCGTACTTTCTATCTGTTGACCGGAGCAAAACGTGATTATCGGTATCCCCAAAGAAATCAAGAACAACGAATACCGGGTGGCTATTACGGCCTCCGGCGTCCACGAACTGACTACCCGTGGGCACACTGTCCTGGTCGAGGCCGGCGCAGGTGCCGGATCGAATATTACCGATGAGGAATATTCGACCGCCGGTGCGGAAATGACCGCCGCAGCCTCAGATGTCTGGAAGCGCGCGGACATGATCCTGAAGGTGAAGGAGCCCATCGCATCGGAGTACCAGTACTTCCGGCCCGGGCTGATCCTCTTCACCTACCTGCATCTGGCGGCCACGGAGGAACTCACCCGCGCGCTGCTGGAATCCGGCGTCACCGCGATCGCCTATGAAACTGTCCAGGAAGGCCGGGCGCTGCCGCTGCTGGCTCCCATGTCCGAGGTTGCCGGACGACTGGCTGTCCAGGTGGGCGCCCAGTGCATGATGGCGCCGGCCGGCGGCCCCGGGCTGCTGCTCGGCGGTGTTCCCGGGGTGCGGCCGGCCAAGGTTGTGGTGCTGGGTGCCGGAGTCGCCGGGACCAACGCCGTGGCTGTTGCCGTAGGCGCCCACGCGGACGTCACGGTGCTGGACATCAACATCAACCGGCTGCGCGAACTTGATGCGCTCTACGCCGGGCGCATCAAGACCGTGGCCTCCAACGCGTTCGAGATTGAGCGCGCGTTGCTGGACGCGGACCTGGTTATCGGCTCCGTACTGGTTCCCGGCGCCCGGGCACCGAAGCTGGTGACCAATGACATGGTGGCGCGGATGAAGCCGGGTTCCGTGCTGGTGGATATCGCCGTGGACCAGGGCGGCTGCTTCGAGGACAGCCGTCCCACCACGCATGAGGACCCCACCTTCCGTGTGCACGGCTCCCTGTTCTACTGCGTGGCGAACATGCCCGGCGCTGTCCCGAACACCTCCACCTACGCCCTCACCAATGTCACGCTGCCCTACGCCGCGGCACTGGCGGATAAGGGAGTGCGTGAGGCCTTCGAGGATTCCCCGGCACTGGCCCGGGGCCTGAACATCGCCAACGGTGCCGTTGCGCACCACTCGGTGTCCGACGCGCACGGCCTTGCCTTGACTGAGGGCTGGAAGGAACTGGTCGCTCCATAATTCGCCCGGAGCACTAAAAGG
>NZ_BAAALV010000002.1:354285-358277 GCF_039528575.1 Arthrobacter gandavensis | reverse complement strand
CGTCTGTGGCGGTCCTAGTGCGAAACCGGGACCTTTGCTGCAGCCCCGCGCAGCACGGGCGCTCCAAGCATGGAGATGACGACGGCGCCCAGGGCCATGGGGATGACGAACAGGAAGTACAGATCCCCCGGCGTCCAGCCGCCGTCGATCAGGCTGCCGGCCAGGATCGGGGAAACAATCGCGCCCACGCGGCCCATGCCAATCACCAGGCCAAGGGCAGTGCCGCGGACCTCGGAGTCGTAGTACGTAGGGCTGATGGCCAGCATGCCGGCGATCGGCGCGTTGGAACCAAAGCCCACCAGTGCGGCTGCGAACAGCGCCAGCGGCAGTGATCCTTCGGTGGAGTTGGCGAACACCACGAAGGTGGCTGCGCCGACCACGAAGAAGACGGCCAGGACCCGGCGCATGTCGAAGCGGGAACCAAACACACCAAGCACCACGGCACCGGTGATGGCACCAACGCTGAAGAGCACGCCGGCATTGATGCCGTCCTGCGCGCTGAAGCCGCTGGCGGTGATCAGCTTGGGGGTCCAGGAATTGGCGAAGTAGAAGCTGGCCATCAGGATGAAGTAGGCCAGCGAGAGCAGGATGGTGCGGCGGGCGTTGACGCCGGTGAGGACGTCCGCGAAGCGGGACTTCTTCTCCCCGCGCGGTGCGGGTTCGGGCAGTTCCGCCACCGGTTCCTGGCCAATGCTGCGCAGCGTTTTGTTGATGCGCTCCAGCGCGTTGGCGGGACGGCGCACGGACAGGTAGTCAATGGATTCGGGCAGCACCTTCACCACCAGCGGGATCATCACGAGGGTGGCGGCGGCGCCAAAGGCGAAAGCTGAGCGCCAGCCGAAGGAAGCGATGAGCAGGCCGGTAACCAGGCCGCCCAGGACACCGCCCACGGGCTGGCCGATGCTGACGATTGCCAGGGCGGTTGACCGCCGCTTGGCATTGGAGAACTCCGAAGCGAAAACGTTGATGGTTGCCTGCAGCGTGCCGATTGCGACGCCCGTGATCAGGCGCAGGACCAAGAGGACCTCATAGGACGGAGCGAAAACGGAGGCGAACATGCCGGCGGCCACAACACAGACGCCGATCAGGAGGGTTTTCTGGCGGCCGATCACGTCCGCAATGGTGGAAACGAAAATGGAACCGACTGCCATGCCGACCAGGGCTGCGCTGAGCAGGAACCCAAGCTCGGCACCGTTCAGGTCCCACTCCGCCGAGACGGCGGAGGCACTGAAAGCCATGACCAGGACGTCGAAACCGTCGATCATGTAGAGGGCTGTACAAATTGCAATGATTCCGACTTGCCGCCGGCTCAGGGTGGAATCTTCGATCCGGTCTTTGAGGTGCATTCCTCAAATGCTAAAGGAGATGAGGGACACAACGTGATTTCGGTCGCGTTAGTTCGGGGTGGTTACGCGGCAGCCTCTGGAGAATCAGATTCCGGCATGGACCTGCCGTATAATTTCCATCCCCCGCAGTGAATCCGCGGGGTGGACCGGCAGTGCGGCACCGTTCAGGACTGCAGCAGCCAGTCCGGCGTAGAAGTCCTGGTAGCGGCCGGCCTCCGTGGGGACAGCCGTGCCGGACGCGTCTGTGCCGAGCATTCCCCAGCTGGCCGGTTCTTCCACCCCGTAGCCCGAATCCCCGGGCAGAAGTCCTGCGTCCAGCTGCGCTTCCTGCGGGTCCGCCCCCCGCTTCGTCCAGGCGGCTTTGGACCCGGTAACCCGGAACCTCTCCCCTGCCTGCGGTGCCAGCGAGTTCATGTACAGGTGGGAGAGCACACCAGAGGCATGCTGCAGGACCACAAAGACGTCGTCGTCCGGTCCGCCGGCTTCCCGCCTTGAACGGACTTCCGCGTAGGCCGGCTCGGCCGGACCAAAAAGCTGCAGGGCCTGGTCGATCAGGTGCGGCCCCAGGTCAAAGAGGATCCCGCCGCCGTCGGCCGTTCCCGCTTCCCGCTTCCAGGCCTTGGTGACGGCAGGCTTGAAGGATTCCATCCGTGACTCGAACCGGCTGACGGTGCCGAGTTCACCACGTTCCAGCAGACCCTTGAGCGTCAGGAAGTCTCCGTCCCAGCGCCTGTTCTGGAAAACAGAAAGGACCTTCCCCGCCGCGGCTGCCGCATCCATCAGTTCCTGCGCTGCCTGGGGAGAATGCGCAAACGGTTTATCGACTACGGCATGAAGTCCGGCTTCCAGGGCGGCGATACCCAGGGGAGCGTGTGTTGCCGGAGGCGTGCTGACCACCGCCAGATCCAGGTTTCCTGCCAGCGCCAGGGCAGCTTCGGCAGATGGTACGACGGCGGCAGCAGGGTAGGCGGCTGCGGCCGCCCGGGCGCGGGCGGGGTCGGACGTGACGATCACAGCCAGGGAGTACCGCGGGTCCGCCTCAAGGAGCGGTGCGTGGAAGACCCGGCCGCCCAGCCCGTAGCCGAAGAGCACCGTGCGCAGTGGCGGGGAACCCGTGGACGGGGCCGCTGCGGTCATGACGTCTGGAAATGCGTCTCGGAGGGAGCGCCGTTGAGCTTGGCAACAATCTCCCCTGCCAGCACCTTGAGCTTGAGGTTCCTGCTGTTCGAAGCCCGTTTCAGTGTCTCGAACGCCTCGCTCTGGGAACAACGGTTCTGGCCCATGATGATCCCAATTGCCAGGTCAATGTCCGTCCGCGACTGCAGCACTGACTGCAGGTCCTCGACAGTGGAGGCACGCTGGGACATCCGAACGGCCAGCCGGAGAGCCATTGACGCTTCCTCGGCGTACGTCCGCGCGACCCGCTTGAAATCGTCATCGAAGGTATTGGCTGAACGGGAGTAGAGGTTCAGGGCAGCCCGCGCGTGGCCCTCCAGCGTTAGCGGCACGGCATAGATGGCCCTCATGCCCTGCGCCACGACGTGCTGCATGTATTCCGGCCAGCGTTCATCGGCGGAGGTGTCCGGAACATCCACGGCTTCATGGACGCGGAGTGCATGGAGGCAGGGGCCGTCGTCGAAGGCGTACTGCATCTCATCCATTTCAAGCGCTGCGCTTTCGCTGCTGGCCACCGTGTAGCTGTGCCCGCGGGAGCGCTGCAGCGTGATTCCGCAGTAAACCGTACCCCTGGAGGAGAGGGAAGAAGCACTGAGCCGGGCCAGCTGCTGCAGGAATTCGAGTACGTCTTCATGGTGGATCAGCAGGTCCTGCAGCTGTGCTGCGGTGGCAGTCGCAGACCTCAGGTCGTCCATAGTGCAATGTTCCTTTTCGGGCCCCGGTGAACCGCACTGTGCGCCCACGATTGTCGTGTCAGAGCTTAGATACTACGATATCCGGATACGGTCAAGACGCGGCCACGGCTTCTGCACACCTTTACGGAGTTATCGATGGGCCTGCCGGCGCACTTGCCGATCTGTCACCATTGCGGCGTTGACGACTACCTGATCTACGAGTTCTACACAGCACCAACCGGGAATGATCCCGGTGTTGTGAGTTACACCTGCTCTGCGTGCGAGACCTTCGCCGGCCATGAAGTGCCCGCCGGCTGGGCTCCCCCCGGGTGGCGCGTTGGGCACTGATTCGCCGTCCCCGTTTCCCGGAGGACTCACCCTGCTGCTGGGTGCCGCGGCACACCTTTCCGCCGAAGCCAGCCGGCTTTTCCTGGCGGAGCTTTCGCTGACCGAAAACTCAGTGCGCGTCCTGAAGGCGCTCACCGCGCCGGGCATGCCGGCCGCACGAGTGGCCCAGCTGACGCGCCTGAGTTTGGAAGAGGCTTCTTTCGGTCTCGCGTCGCTGCACCAGGCCGGCTACGCCCGTCCCCGCCGTCCGGGCCGGTGGTCACGCACCCCCTCCGGCACCGCCATGGTGGAGGAACTCGCGGCTGTCAGGAAAAGATGCGACGCCCGCGCCGGGGAAACGGAACTTCGCCAGGCGCTTTACACGCTGATCCAGTCCATGGAGGACAACGAAACCCCGGATCCGGTGTAACTCTTCACTGCCACGAAAACAGGGGCGGGCCCGGAACAG
>NZ_BAAALV010000002.1:286057-354252 GCF_039528575.1 Arthrobacter gandavensis | reverse complement strand
CTGTTCCGGGCCCGCCGTCGTTCTCTGGTGAGAGGTGCCTGCCGTTACGAGGCGGCGGCCACCGGGAACCGATCCCACACCCGGTGCCGGCTCAGCAGCGTGACCAGGCCCGGAACGATTTCTTCCGGTGATTCCACGAGGATGCCCGGGGCATCCTCCGGAATGCCGGACGCGCCCAGCACGCCTGCTCCGCTGCCCCAGGCCCCGAGTGCCTTGGAGTGGCGGTAGGCCTCGGTGAGCAGGATAGCCACGCGGGGATCAACCGCGGGGTGTCCGGCAGGGTTGCCGGCCTTGGCATCAAGGCTGTCCACCGCATCCGTGCCGTACTCACCCGTGCCCGCAACAATGATGGCGTCGAACTCAGTGGAGCGCGCCGTCAGGTATGTGCGCTGCACGGGAATCTGGCCGCCAAGCATGCCGCCCTGCGGTGCGATGACAAGCGGCACCATGTCCGCCGCGTCTACGGCAGCACGGATCCGGGCCAGGGCGGCCAGGTCGGTGCTTCCGTCAGCGAGGATCCCGATGATGCGGCCGTCAACCGGCCAGGTGCCTCCGACCTGCTGGAGGGCAGGGCTCGGGTCGGCCTCTTCAACCTTCAGCGTGGGCGCCGGGGCCGGGAGGCCCAGGCCGGCGGCAACCTCCGCACAGAGCCGCTCGTCGATGTTGGCGAGCGCCTGGAGCTGGCGGACCTTGATGTTCTCCTCGTAGCACTTGCCGAGTTCGAAGGTGTACGCCTGGATGACGTGGTCCTGTTCCACCGGAGTCAGCGAGCGGAAGAACTGGCGCGGCTGGCTGTAGTGGTCGTCGAAGGTTGCCGGGTTCTCCCGGACCTTGCGTGACTTGGCCACCGGGGCGGGCACATCGATGAAGGCACCCATGTCTGCTCCGGCCAGGAACGGGCAGCCGCCGTCCAGGGAATTCGGCTGGTAGGGGGCCGTTCCGCTGTGCACTGCGTCCTGGTGGAAGCCGTCGCGGAGCATGTCGTTGACCGGTGCGTGCGGCCGGTTGATGGGAATCTGGGCGAAGTTCGGTCCGCCCAGCCGGGTGAGCTGGGTATCGATGTAGGAGAAAAGACGGCCCTGCAGCAGCGGGTCGTTGGTCACGTCGATGCCCGGGACCAGGTGTCCGGGATGGAATGCCACCTGCTCCGTCTCGGCGAAGAAGTTGGTGACGTTACGGTTCAGCGTCATGGTGCCGATGATCTGCACCGGGGCCAGTTCTTCGGGGACGATCTTCGTCGGGTCCAGCAGGTCGATGCCCTCGAACATCTCGTCCTCGGTGTCCGGGAACACCTGGACGCCCAGGTCCCATTCCGGATAGGCGCCGGCCTCGATGGCATCCGCGAGGTCCCGGCGGTGGAAGTCCGGATCCATGCCGTTGATGATCTGTGCTTCTTCCCAGACCAGCGAGTGCACGCCCAGCCGCGGCTTCCAGTGGAACTTGACCAGTGAGGTCTCGCCCTTGGCGTTGACTACCCGGAAGGTGTGGACGCCAAAGCCTTCCATGGTGCGGTAGGAACGCGGGATGCCACGGTCGGACATGTTCCAGATGGTGTGGTGCTGGGCCTCGGTGTGCAGCGAGACGAAGTCCCAGAAGGTATCGTGCGCGCTCTGCGCCTGCGGGATTTCACGGTCGGGATGCGGCTTGCCGGCATGGATGACGTCCGGGAACTTGATGGCGTCCTGGATGAAGAAGACCGGGATGTTGTTGCCCACCAGGTCGAAGGTTCCCTCATCCGTGTAGAACTTGGTGGCGAACCCGCGGGTATCCCGGACGGCGTCAGCGGACCCCCTGGATCCCAGCACGGTGGAAAAACGGACAAAAACCGGGGTCTGGGCATCGCGTGCCAGGAAACCTGCCCGGGTGATACCTTCAGCTGCTCCGTTGGCGACAAAGACGCCGTGCGCTGCCGCGCCGCGGGCGTGGACAACACGCTCGGGGATGCGCTCATGGTCGAAGTGCGTGATCTTTTCCCGCAGGTGGTGGTCCTGGAGGAGAACCGGCCCGCGCGGTCCGGCCTTGAGGGAATGGTCGGTGTCCCGCAGTCGGGCACCCTGGGCGGTGGTCAGGTATCGACCCGACTGGGCATTGGACGTCTTGGGTGCTCCGGTGGGGACGCCGGTCGGTGAGACGGTCTCAGGACCGTCCTGGTCCGCCTTGGGCGGCAGCGGGTCGTGCGGTTCGGTTGGTTCTGCGAGTGAGGGCTGCTGCGGCGCCGGGGCGCCGGGGATCGGAAGTCCGTTGGCTGATGTGCTCTGATCTGACATGTGGCCTCCATCTGGTGGAACTTTTCGCCGCGCCTGGGGCGCAGCTCCAAAAACAGCGTACCGAAAAAATAGTAAGGCTACTTAACAAGCAGCCGGAAACACCGCCGCAAACGCAAAGAACGGATCTGCCTGTGGGGGGTACAGGCAGATCCGTCCTCTGTGGGGATTCGTCCCCTACCGTCCCGGCTTCCCAGCCCCGCAGGGCTTCCGTGGCCGGAACGGACGTTTTGTTTCCGCAGCCAAGTGCGGAAGTGCTGTGGCGGTACTACTCCCAGAGACAGTCCGCCCAGGCGGCGTCCCTCAGATAGTCCCTGGCCGGCCCGACGCTCCAAAGTTCACCGCGCGACTCGACGTAGCCCATGCCCCGCATGTCCTCTACGGTCTCCTCATCGCAGCCCAGGGCCGACCCCAGGTCTTTGTCGTCAGCAGCCAGAACTACTTCATTCCAATCCGACACAGCGACCCCCTCTTTCTCCTCGACGACTTCCCTCCGGTCCACCGGGAGAATCAGTGCTTGTCCAGGAGCATGGCTTCGCGCTCTGTGCTCCAGGTCCGGGCATACAGGCCCATGGCCGCTTCCTCTCGCAGGGACAGGCCCAGCCGGTTCAGGAGCATGTGTGCCTGATAGACCGTCAGGTGCTGGGCACTGCGGCTGACACGCGCCTTGTCCGCCCGGTAGAGGTAGGTATCCATGGTGCGGAACCAGCGCCGCCGCCAGTTTTCGACTGCAGATTCGGCGGCTGTGGCTGCCATCAGTCGGTGGGTCGGCATGACCTTCGCGCCCACCTGGACCGTCATGGCCTGACGGACACTCGCGGCCCGCGGGCCAAAGCCGGCAGTGCAGCTGCGCAGGTGGCTGTCCCAGTAATAGTCCCAGGACAGCCTGCGGCGGTCGGGCCAGCTGGAGGCCCGGGGACCCTTCATCATGCTGCGGGCCGAATCGAAGAGCAGCAGCGAGCCCAGCGCCCACCGGTTCTGCACCTTGGGGAACCGGGCCGTTGCCCAGGTACCCAGATCGGATGACAGCTCAAAGACTTCCTCAGCCAGGGCCAGTCCTTCGACTCCGCCGTACTTCGCCAGATCAGCTTCGATCCGGGGATCCTGCTGCTCCATTCCGCCCGGGCTCAGCCGGTCGCAGGCCGGGTCCCCGAAGGCGTGGGTCACGCTGAGGTGGCCGATGACGCCGCTGGCCTGCTCCTGGAGCGCGCCGAGGAGGGACTTCAGCCGGTCCAGGGTCTCCTGGGGTGCCAGCACCTTCATGCGTACGTGGGCGTTTGCAGGCTCAGAGCAGCGGGTGTAGAACCACCGCTGCGCCCCCCATAGCTGGGCCTGCGCCGCCAGCGGGGTAACCAGTTCTCCAATGATGCCGTCCGCTACATCGAAGCCGCCGGTATAGATGGATAGTGTCCACCAATGAGTGCTTGCATTAGTTCGCGAGGCGTTTCGAACTGCTGTTAGCTGGCTCATGGCGTTCTTCCTCCGGGTTCAAGTCTGGTTACCACCGCTGGGGCGGGTCTATATGTATTGCTGGTTGGTTCATCCCCCAAATGAGGGGCCTAGATTAGAACCATTCCCAGCTCTTGATGGAAACCGGTGCAGTTGCCTTCTTCATGGTCGTATCCCCTCTTTTGGTTCGGCTGGTTGCACAGCCGGTCGTGTTTGACTCCGAAAGCTTCCCCCGGGCCGGAAGGGTGTGTCCACCGTTACCAATTTCAGCTTCCTGTCATGTCCGGTTGGTGCCCCTGAGCCCTTTTGCGCGTTCACCGCAGAGCCCGAAATAGCCCGCAGACTAGCGGAAATCGACGTTTTGGGTACCGAACTACCGGGCTAAGGTGGAGAATGGCATTAAGCTGTCATGTCACTCTCTTCGGGTTCCAATTTTGGGGGCTCAGGGCGTTGCCCGGAGGCCGGCAGTTCATGGGGCATCAGGTGCGCGCCGGACCCATACCGGCTGTCCCCAGCACCGCAGTTGTAGGAGGAGAATTGCTGGATCAGGTGTCGGTTGAGGTGTACCGTTACGCGGTCTCCCACCCGGGTTGGACCCCTGCTGAAGCCTCGGACGCGCTGGGGTACACAAGCCGCGCCATCGACCGGGCAGTGGATGAGCTGCGTTCCCGCTGCCTGCTCTTCTCCGAGGGCCCCAACAGCCCCGTTTACACCGCGGTCTCCCCGGACGTGGCACTGGCCGAACTGGTAGACCCCGACGAACGCGAAATGCTGGAACTCCGCGCCCGCATTGGTGCCAAGCGGCGGGAGCTGGCAAGCCTGGTGCCCACCTTCGCCGAAGCGCGCCGGCAGGTTGCCGCAGACGCCTCGGTTGAAGTGCTCGAGGACCCGGAGCAGGTGCAGCGGGTGCTCATTGAGTACGGGCGCTCAGCTTCGGAAAGCGTCCTGATAGCCCGGCCGGGGCACGGTTCCAATGCGGACTTCCAGGAGGAAAGCGTGCAGAAGGACCTTGCCCTGCTGCGGGCCGGCGTAAAACGGCAGACCCTCTACCATTCCAGCACGCGGGACCATGTACCCACCTGCAAGGCCGTGGAGCGGATCAGTGAAGCCGGCGGTGAGTTCCGGACCCTGCCCTACGTTCCTATGCGCACGCTCATTTTTGATGACAAGGTTGCCGTGGTGGCACGCCAGCTGCACACCTACGACAGGGCGGGCCTGGTCATCCGCGACCCAAACCTCATCGGCCTGTTCACCAAGCTTTTTGAGTTCGCCTGGAGCCTTGCGGAGCCTTTCCTGGCCGATGATCCCGGCAAGGCCGGCCTCACGAGCACGCAGCGGTCCGTCCTGGCCGGACTTGCTGCCGGGCACTCTGATGAGGTCATAGCCCGCCGGGTTGGCATCAGCGTGCGGACCTGCCGCCGGCACATTGCCTGGATGCTGGAGGAGCTCAAGGCCGAAAGCCGCTTCCAGGCCGGAATCAAGGCTCACAAGGCAGGTTGGATCTAGAAAACTTGTGTTGCTTACCGGTCAACCTGAGTGCCATGATGTGGCATGACTTTTGAGGAAACCACGGGGGCAGTGCTGACCCCGGAAGCACAGGTGGCCCTCGACCGGGCCACGGGCTCGGCACACCGCCACCACGACCTCCTGTCTGACCGCGCGTTCCACATCAAGCAGTCGGCCGTCCGGGATGTCTTCGACATTTCCATCCAGCCCGGGCTCATCTCCCTGGCCGGAGGCAGTCCCTACCTGCAGGAACTGCCGCTGGACGGGCTTGCCGACGCAACGGCGTCGATCATCCGCAGCCAGGGCCTGGCGGCCCTCCAGTACGGTCCCGGCCAGGGACTCGCCGAGCTGCGCGAACTGGCGTGCGAGGTGATGGCAGCCGAAGGCATCCTGAACGCCGATCCGGCGGACGTCGTCATCACCACCGGTTCGCAGTCCGGCCAGGACGTGGCCGCGAAGGTCTTCTGCAACCCCGGAGACGTCGTACTCTGCGAGGACCCCACGTATGTGGGTGCGCTGAACGCCTTCGAATCCTACGAAGTCGATATCCAGCCGGTCGCCATGGACGCGGAGGGGCTCATTCCCGAGGCGCTCCGTGAGCGGATCAGCTCGCTGCGCGCGGCTGGCAAGACCATCAAGATGCTCTACACGATCCCCAGCTTCAACAACCCCAGCGGCATCACGCTCTCCAACAGCCGCCGGGACGAAGTGGTGCGGATCTGCCGCGAGAACAACATCCTGGTGCTCGAAGACAATCCGTACGGACTGCTCCGGTTCGACGGGGAGCCGCTGGCCCCGCTGCGGGCTTCGCACCCGGAGGACGTCCTGTATCTGGGCTCGTTCTCCAAGATTTTTGCGCCCGGCATGCGCCTGGGCTGGGCCCTTGTCCCGAAGCACCTGTTCCGCCGGTTCTATCTGGCCTGCGAGGCCGTGGTGCTGTGCCCCTCGCCCCTGACCCAGATGATCACCGCAGCGTACCTGCGCGATTTTGACTGGATGGGCCGAGTTAGGGATTCACGCCGCCTCTATGCGGGCCGCTGCGCAGCGATGCTGGCTGCGCTGCAGGAAGAGATGCCCGACGGCGTGAGCTGGACGGTGCCGGACGGCGGCTTCTTTGTCTGGCTGAGCCTGCCGGAGGGAATCGACACCTATCCGCTGCTCGCTGAGGCCATCGAAGCCGGAACGGTGTTCATTCCCGGCACGGCCTTCACGCCGGGCGATGAGCCCAGTTCCAAGCTGCGGCTGGCGTTCAGCGCGGTCTCCGAACAGGACATCGCTGAAGGCGTGCGGCGGCTGGCTCCCGTTATTCGGCGGGCATTGAAAGCAGCCGGCGCGTCCTAGCCTGGGACGCCGGCGTCCCGGTAGCTACTTCCGGCGCCTGCGGTCGAAGAGGGGCACCACAATCACGAACAGCAGTGCCATGATCGCCAGCCGCCAGAGCATGCCCAGGTTCGGGAACAGGATGATCAGCAGGCTGGACACAATGAAGGCCCCCACCAGGATCCAGGCCGTCCGCTTCCAGTCGATCTGGGGTCCGCCCCCGCGGTTTCCGGGTCCGGGATTCATAGCCATGCTGCTCCGATCGTTGGTTCCCTTATCGAGCCTAGTCCAGAAGGAGGGCCGGTTCCTCCAGGATGGCCGCCACATCGGCCATGAACCGCGCTGAAAGGTCACCGTCCACCACGCGGTGGTCGAACGACCCGCCAAGGGTAGTGATCCAGCGCGGGATGACTTCGCCGTCCAGCACCCACGGCTTCTGCTTGATCGTTCCGAAAGCGACGATGGCAACCTCGCCCGGGTTAATGATCGGTGTGCCCGTGTCGATGCCAAGGGCACCGATATTGGTGATGGTGAGCGTGCCGCCGCGCATGTCCGCGGGCGGCGTCTTGCCGGCCCGTGCCGTTGTGGCCAGTTCGTTCAGGGCTCCGGCCAGTTCCTTCAGTGAAAGGTCCTGGGCATCCTTGATGTTGGGAACCATCAGGCCGCGCGGCGTGGCCGCGGCAATGCCGAGGTTCATGAAGTGCTTGACGTGGATTTCGTCCTCCGCCCAGGTTGCGTTGACGGAAGGGTTCCGGGCGGCAGCCCAGATGACGGCCTTGGCCAGGATCAGCAGCGGCGAAACCTTGATGCCCTCGAAGTCGCGGGAGGCCTTGAGCCGCTTGACGAATTCCATGGTGCGCGAGGCGTCAACGTCCACGAAGATGCTTACGTGCGGGGCGCTGAAGGCACTGTCCACCATGGCCTTCGCAGTGGCCTTGCGGACCCCCTTCACGGGAATGCGCTCGATCCGGCCTTCCTGCGGCTTGCTGGACGGCGACCAGAAGGTATCTGCCGAGTCGACTTCCGACTCGCGCTGGGCCTGGTAGCTGATCAAGTCCTGCTTGGTGACCTCGCCGCCCGCGCCGGTGGCCGGGACGTCGGCAAGGTTGATGCCGAGGTCCTTGGCGGCCTTGCGGACCGGCGGTTTGGCCAGCACGCGCTGGATGAGCTGGTTGAAACGGTCCTGCACTGCCGCACCAGCTGCCGCCACGGCTGCGCCGCGCGGATCCGGCCGAGCCGATGCCCGGGGCGCAGGAGCATCCGGAGCTGCGGCAGGTGCTGCGCTCGGGGCTGCGGCAGGTGCTGCGCTCGGGGCTGCGGCGGATGCTGCCTGGCCGGGAACTGTCCGGTTCCGGCGCGGACGCCGGCGGACGGCGTCGGCCTTCGGGCCGGTTCCGGTCAGCGACGCCGACGGCGGGCCGTCGCCGGAAGCCGGGGCCGCCGTAGCCTTTTCCGCTTTTTCGGGCGCCTTCGCCGACGCCTTTTTGCTGCCTCCGGCCGGTGCCACCCGGAAGATGGGCGTGCCCACTTCCACGGTGGTGCCTTCCTCGGCCAGGATCCCGCTGACGGTACCGGCAAACGGTGAAGGCAGTTCCACGAGCGACTTCGCGGTCTCGATCTCGACGATCACGTCATTGATGGCAACCGTGTCGCCTTCCTTGACCCGCCACTGGACGATCTCGGCCTCGGTAAGGCCTTCCCCGACGTCGGGCAGTTTGAATGTTTTCTCAGTCATGGCATCTCGATCTGGCGTTGGCCGGCGGACCGGCGGCGGAAGCTGTGGGCAGGGGCTCTGTCAGTAGGAGAACACGGTGTCCAGGGCATCCAGGAGCCGGTCTATGTCCGGCAGGTAGTGCTCCTCGACGGCGGCAACGGGATAGGGCATGTGGAACCCGCCCACGCGCAGGACGGGCGCTTCCAGGTGCAGGAAGGCGCGCTCGGCCACCCGGGAGGCGATTTCTCCGCCGATCCCGCCGAAGGTCGGGGCCTCGTGCGTCACGATCAGGCGGCCGGTGCGCCGCACCGATTCAGTAACGGTGTCAAAGTCGATGGGGGAGATGGAGCGCAGATCGATGACCTCGACGCTCCGCCCGTCCTCGGCGGCGGCCTCTGCGGCCGCCAGCGCCACAGGAACCAGCGGCCCGTAGGCGACGATGGTGGCGTCGGTTCCGGTCCGCAGCACCTGGGCCGTGAACGGGTCGCCGGACGGCGCGGAGGTGTCCACCTCGCCCTTCAACCAGTAGCGGCGCTTGGGTTCAAAGACGATCACCGGATCCTTGCCCTGCATGGCCTGCTGGATCATCCAGTAGCCGTCCTGCGGGTTCGAGGGGGCGAGGATGCGCAGCCCTGCCGTGTGGGCGAAGAGCGCTTCCGGGGACTCCGAATGGTGCTCGATCGATCCGATACCCCCGCCGTAGGGGATCCGGATGACAACCGGGGCGCTCAGGGCACCCTCGCTGCGGGAGTGCATCTTGGCCAGCTGCGTGGTGATCTGGTTGAACCCCGGGAAGACGAAGCCGTCGAACTGGATTTCGCAGACCGGCCGGTAACCGCGCAGCGCCAGGCCGATCGCGGTGCCGATGATGCCGGACTCCGCAAGCGGGGTGTCCATGACACGGTCGGTTCCGAACTCGGCCTGCAGCCCTTCGGTAATGCGGTAGACGCCGCCAAGCGCCCCGATATCCTCGCCCATCAGCAGGGTCTTGGGATCAGCTGCCAGGCCTGCGCGCAGGCCGGCGTTGATGGCCTTGGCCATGGTCATGGTGCTCATGCGCCGTCCTCTTCGTCGGTGTCAGTGGCGGACCCTGCGTCGGCGAAGCCGTCCTCGTAGGCCTTGTGGAAGGCCAGTTCCTCCGCGATCAGCGGGTGGGGTTCGGCGTAGACATCCGCGAACGAGTCAGCGAACGACGGCGGTTCCATCGCCTGCACATCCGAGCGCAGCTGGGCCGCCAGTTCGTCTGCCTCGGCGGTGAGGGATGCGAAGAAGGCATCATCACCGGCGCCGGTGGCACGCAGGTGCTTTTCGAGGCGGGTGAGCGGGTCGCGGCCGATCCATGCCTCCTCGTCGGCGGAGAGGCGGTACTTGGTGGGGTCATCCGCGGTGGTGTGGGCGCTCATCCGGTAGGTGAAGGCTTCAATGAGCACCGGGCCGTTGCCGCTGCGGGCGTGTTCAAGCGCCCACCGGGTCACGGCATGGACCGCCAGGACGTCGTTGCCGTCCACCCGGATGCCCGGGAATCCGTAGCCCTGGGCGCGGTTGGCCAGCGGAATACGGGACTGCACTTCGGTGGGAACCGAGATGGCCCAGTGGTTGTTCTGGCAGAAGAAGACCACGGGGGCGTCGTAGGAGGCGGCGAAGACCATCGACTCGTGGACGTCGCCTTCAGAGCTGGCTCCGTCGCCGAAGTAGGCAACCGCGGCACCGGCCGGGGAGGACGCATCGGCGGCGTTGTCCCGGGCCATGCCCATGGCGTAGCCAACAGCGTGCGGGACCTGGGCTGCCAGTACCAGGGTGTAGAGGTGGAAGTTTGATTCACGCGGGTCCCAACCGCCGTGGGAAATTCCGCGGAACCGCCGCAGCAGATGGGACAGCTTCAGGCCGCGGGTCAGCGCGACGCCGTGCTCACGGTAGGTGGGGAAGACGTAGTCCTGGGCGGCCAGTGCACGCCCGGAACCGATCTGCGCGCCTTCCTGTCCGGTGAGCGGAACCCACATCACCAGTTCACCCTGGCGCTGCAGGGCCGTAGCTTCCGTATCGAAGCGGCGAATGAGGAACATATCCCGGTAGAAGGAGCGCAGGGCTTCGCCGTCGACGTCTTCGGCGTACCGGCCGTACAGCTCGTGTCCGATGCGCTCCCCTTCCGGGGTCAGCAGCTGAACCATGCCGTCCGGTGAGCTGCCGGGGGCAGGCACCAACGTCTCATTCAGCGCCGTCGAATCGAATTCGGTGGCGGGCAAGTGCTCCAGGGCCATACCTCTCCTCGCCGGGGAGGACTTTATGGTCCAGCCCCCGCTAGAAATATGCCACTGCAGGAATATGTACCCCTGGTGGCATATATGTGGAAGTTACTTCCCACAGCCTAGCGAGGGCCGGGGCCCCGAAAGCACTCAGGACACGCTAGGAAACCCGTGGGCCTTTTGTATAGGTTGCACATAAAGCGAGGAACCGGCTGTTGGCTTCCTCCTCGCCGATGGTGACCCGCATCCCCTCGGTTCCGAAGGCGCGTACTGCCAACGCCTGCTGCTCCGCCAGCACTGCAAACTCGGGGGTATTCTCCCCCAAATCCAGCCAGACGAAGTTGCCTTCTGCCTGAGGAATGGACCATCCCAGCGCCTGCAGGCCTTCGACTACGCGGGTCCTTTCGGCGACCAGCGCTTGTATTCTTTCCACAAGTTCGCCGTGGTGCTTCAGGGAGGCGATTGCCGCCTGTTCGGCGATCTGGGAGACGGCGAAGGGCACTGCGGTGACGCGCAGGTACTGCGTCAGGTGCGGATGGGAAATGGAATAGCCCACCCGGAGCCCTGCCAGGCCCGCACCCTTGGAGAAGGTGCGCAGCACCACTGCGTTCTGGTGGCGGCGGTAGATCTCAACACCGTTGACGGCGTCCGGATCACGCACGAAGTCCTCATAGGCTTCGTCAATCACCACAATCACGTCCGAGGGGACCTTCGCCAGGAATCCCTCCACTTCGTCCGTGCTCAGCACCGGGCCGGTGGGGTTGTTCGGGGTGCACAGCAGGACCATCCTGGTCCGGTCCGTGACTGCGGCCGCCATTGCGTCCAGGTCATGGCGTCCGTCGGCGAGCAGCGGCACCTGCACGCTGCGGGCTCCGGACAGCCCTACTGAAATGGGGTAGGCCTCGAAGGAGCGCCACGGGTAAATGACCTCGTCTTGGGTGCCGTCTTCCCGCTGCCCGGCGAAGGTGGCCAGGAGCTGGTTCAGCGCTCCAAGGCTTCCGCCGCCGGTCACGATGTCTTCGGCGGGAACATCCAGGAAAGAGGCCAGTTCCGTCCGCAGCGCCGTTGCCAGCGGATCGGGATAGCGGTTTACGTTCGGGTGGGCAGCTATGGCTTCCAGGACTGAAGGCAGCGGCGGAAAGGGGTTCTCATTCGAGGAAAGCTTGTAGCTCTCCAGCCCTTCAATTGCCACAGGGGGCTTTCCGGCAGCGTAGCGCGGCAGCCGGTCAACGACCGGGCGCGGGCTGATTCCGGACGCCTGGCCTGCCACAGCACTGGTGTCATTCTCGGTAGTGGTCATGGCTTAAGACTAGTCCGGATTTCCGGGTGCCTATGTGACGTGACGCACAGGGCAGTTCGGGGCCGAAGCGGTCCGGCGCTTGGGTGGGCGCCGCCGCTGTGCCAGCATTAGGGCATGCGCCTAGTGCTGAGAGTCCTGATCAATGCCCTCGCCCTGTGGGTTGCCGCGTGGGCGCTGCCCGGGATCGCGGTGGGAGAAGCCGGTACGCCGGCCACCGGTAACACCACTCTGGACATTGTGCTGGCGTACCTCTTCATCGGCTTGGTGTTCGGAGTCGTGAACGCCCTGGTGCGCCCCATAGTCCGGCTGCTTGCCCTTCCGCTCACCATCCTGACCCTCGGTCTCTTCACGGTGATCATCAATGCCGCCATGCTGATGCTCACGGCCTGGCTCACCAGCTTCACGCCGGTGCATTTCGAGATTGATTCCTTCTTCTGGACGGCAATCTTCGCCTCGATCATCATCTCCCTGGTGTCCCTGGTGGCGGGGTCGCTCGCCGGCACCCGCCGCTAGTCCCCGTCTGAACTCACCGTACGGGGCGATACCGGCCCGGGCGCCGGACCGGGAAGGCTGTTCGGCACTACCCGCAGCGGCGGCCTGCGGTGCCGGCGCCTGAAACGGTAGAGCTCGCGGGTAGCAATACCGCCCGCCCCCACCACAGCGCCGACCCCCGACAGGGATGCGCGAAGGGACGGGTCTTCACTGGCATCCGCCGCCGCAGCTCCCTCCAGATAGACGGGCAGCTTGTGGGCCGGGCCCAGCCCGTTGTCCCCGGCGAGTACCGGAACGTTGTCAGTCAGCGTCATGGTCACCCGGTTGAATGCGTCCGGATTCGAGGTACCGTCGGCGCCGGGCACCCAGTCCTGTGCATGTTCCAGATGCAGCGCCTGAATCTCGGGCGGGATCTCGGCATCGCCGGCCGGGGCTCCTGCAGTGAGAACATAACGGACATCCAGTCCTGCTGTTTCCTGAAGGTAACCCGCGGCGCGGGAGGCGTGAATGCCTCCCTGGCTGTAACCGACGAGGATGACTGAGTCACCTGCTTCGGCCTGGGCCTGCCGCAGCGCCTCTGCCACAGCAGCCGCGACGAACCGGCTTTCGGCCGCCCGGCCTTCAGCGTTGCCGTAGTTGTCGAACGGGTTCTCCCCCGCCCTCCCGGGGCCCGGCTGTGTTCCCGGAAGTGTCACCACAAAGACCTTCCCCCGCCCGGTGCTTCCGTCCGCCGCTTCCAGGCGCAGCACTTCCACCACACCGGGATCATCCTCACGCAGCAGGACGGCACTCCGCTCCAGCAGCCCGGCCGCGGTTCCGGAGACCGGGACCAATCCCCCCGCACCGTGTGCAGACTCAACCTTTTCCACGTTGATCTCGCTGAGCGCGCGGTGTCCGCCGAACAGCCCGGCCATGGTGAGCAGTGCGGGAGTGTCCACGAACCGCAGGGGAAGGGACTCGACCCACCGCAGCTTCGGGAATCCGCCCGGACCGGCGTCCAGAAGCGCCAGGCCCAGCGGCAGCAGCCCGGGAAGTCCGGCAAGGCGCTCGGCACGCCCCTCGGCGTCGCGGTAGTTGGCGGCTGCAGTCCGCAGCCCCGAGGCCGCATCACGGGCCGCTTCCGTACAGGCTCGTAGGAGGAAAACAGCACGGTCAAGCTCCACCCTGGCAGTTTCGGCCGCATGGGCAGGCTGCATCCGGCTCCAGGCTGTTTCCTCCGCGCACAGCCGCTGCAGGTCTGCGCCAATTTCCCGCAGGGTTCCGGCGATGGCTTCCAGCCGCGCTGCCCGGATCTCCAGCGCGTCGAACTCCACCAGAATGCTGTTCGGCCCGCCGCGGACCGTATAGGCAGGCGGTGGCAGCGGACACGTGCCGTTCATTCCGGCCACCCCCACTCCCCCAGCTGTTCGGCCGCGGAAACCACACGGCGCGCAGACGCTGCCCGCTCCAGGGCCTCCCGGCACGCGGCCAATTCAAGTACCAGGGCATACACCTGCTCCCGGAAAGCCGTGCCCGCCGTGGACCGCCACTGCTCTTCGTCCCTGTTCCCCAGTTCACGCTGCAAGCTGCCCAGCTCCGCTGCATGCTCCTCCAAAGCCTCCGCCGTTTCCGCGGCCCTCAGTGCCTGGGCCGCTGTCTCCCCGCCTGCCACACCTGCTCCTTCATGCACCGCCGGACCAGAGCCTCCGGGTGAGGCGGCACCTGCCGCCCACCGGAAAGGCAACTCTAGGCAGCCCGCACACGTGCCGGCGCCGCCTCCTCCCGCACAGGGGAAACCAGCACTTCACCGGAGCGTTGTGGAGGGTAGCTGGAACGTCCTGTCATGGAATCGGCCCCGGCGCGGGACCGTGGAAGAATTGCCCCATGGCCGATTCTTCTTCCGCACCCCGCGTCTCCCTTGCCTCCGTGACCCCCGCCATCGCGCTGGGCCCACTGGACGGCCGGTACCGCTCCGCGACCGCACCTCTGGTCGACTACCTCTCCGAGGCTGCGCTGAACCGCGACCGCACTCACGTTGAGGTCGAGTGGCTGATCCACCTCACCTCCAACTCCGTCCTGCCGGGCACCTCGCCCCTGACCGCGGAACAGCAGGCCGCACTGCGGGAAATCGTGTCCGGCTTCGACGGCAACTCCGTCAACGAACTGGCGGAAATCGAGCAGGTCACCGTTCATGACGTAAAGGCCGTGGAGTACTACATTGGCCGCCGGCTGGCCACGATCGGCATTGAGGACCTCACCGCGCTGGTGCACTTCGGCTGCACGTCGGAAGACATCAACAACCTCTCCTACGCCCTGGGCGTCAAGGGCGCGGTGGAGAACGTCTGGCTGCCTGCCGCACGGAAGATGGTGGCCCAGATCGCCGCCATGGCAGAAGAAACCCGCGCCGTTCCCATGCTCTCCCGGACCCACGGCCAGCCCGCCACCCCCACCACCCTGGGCAAGGAACTGGCCGTCACGGTACACCGCCTGACCCGCCAGCTGGACCGCGTAGCCGGCACCGAATTCCTGGGCAAGATCAACGGGGCCACCGGCACCTACGCGGCGCACTACGCGTCCGTTCCGGGCGCCGACTGGCAGCAGGTGGCAAAGTCCTTCGTCGAGGGCCTTGGCCTGACCTGGAACCCGCTCACCACCCAGATCGAGTCGCACGACTGGCAGGCCGAGCTGTACGCGGACATGGCCCGCTTCAACCGGATCCTGCACAACTTCTGCACGGATGTGTGGAGCTACATCTCCATCGGCTACTTCGCCCAGGTCCCCGTCGCAGGCGCCACCGGCTCCTCCACCATGCCGCACAAGGTGAACCCGATCCGCTTCGAGAACGCCGAGGCGAACCTGGAGATCTCCAACGGCCTGCTGGACACCCTGGCTTCCACCCTGGTGACCTCCCGCTGGCAGCGCGACCTCACTGACTCCTCCTCGCAGCGGAACATCGGCGTCGCGTTCGGCCACTCCCTGCTGGCGATCTCCAACGTGGCGAAGGGCCTGGAGCGGCTGAACGTTGCAGAGGATGTCCTAGCAGCAGACCTGGACACCAACTGGGAAGTCCTTGGCGAAGCGATCCAGATGGTCATGCGCGCCGAGGCCATCGCCGGCGCACCGGGCATGGAAAACCCGTACGAGCGGCTGAAGGAACTCACCCGGGGACACCGTGTGGACGCCGAGCGCATGAAGGAATTCGTTTCCGGGCTGGGCCTGCCCGCCGAGGCCGAGGCACGCCTGCTTGCGCTCACCCCGGCGAAGTACATCGGCATCGCCGAGAACCTCGTGGACCACCTGCAGAAGTAGGACTCCACACCAAACAACGACGGCGGGAGGCCGGGTTTCAAACCCGGCCTCCCGCCGTCGTTGTTCTGCGGTTTCTAGTCCGCAGCGGCCAGCTGCCCGCAGGCGCCGTCAATTTCCTTGCCGCGGGTATCGCGGACCGTGGTGGGAACGCCGGCGTCGATCAGGGTGTCGATGAACTCCTGGATCACCTCGGGTTCCGGGGAGGTCCAGATGGAACCCGGGGTCGGGTTCAGCGGAATCGGGTTCACGTGGACCCAGCCGCGGCCGCGGGAGTTGAGCTTCTTGGCCAGCAGCGCAGCGCGCCACGGGTGGTCGTTCATGTCCTTGATCAGTGCGTACTCGATGGAGACACGGCGGCCGGTGACGCGGTAGTAGTTGTACGCGGCGTCGAGGGCCTCGTCCACCTTCCAGCGGCTGTTCACCGGGATCAGGTCATCACGCAGTTCATCATCCGGTGCGTGCAGGCTCAGCGCGAACGTGACCGGAATGTTCTCCTCGGCCAGCTTCTTGATGGCCGGCACCAGGCCCACCGTGGAGACCGTGATGTTGCGGGCGCTCATGCCCAAGCCCTCGGGAGCTTCGGCGGCCATGCGGTGCACGGCGTTCATCACGCGCTTGTAGTTGGCCAGCGGTTCACCCATGCCCATAAAGACGATGTTGGTGACGCGCTCGGCGTCGTGCCCGCCGTCGCGGCGCTTGCCGCCCAGCCCGCCTTCAGCGATGACCCGGTTGGCCTGGACAATCTGGTCCAGGATTTCCGCGGCAGACATGTTGCGGGTCAGGCCCGCCTGGCCGGTGGCGCAGAACGGGCAGTTCATGCCGCAGCCGCACTGGCTGGAAACACAAAGCGTGATCCGGCCGGGGTAGCGCATCAGCACTGATTCAACGAGCGAGCCGTCGAACAGCCGCCAGAGGAACTTGATGGTGTCGCCCTTGTCCGTCGTCAGGCGCTTCACCTCGGTGAGCAGGGTCGGGAACATCTCCTTGACCAGCTCGTCGCGGCGCTCCTTGGGGAGGTCGCTCATCTTCTCGGGGTCCGTGGTGTAGTGCTGGAAGTAGTGCACCGAGAGCTGCTTGGCGCGGAACGCGGGCAGGCCCAGGGACTTGAGCTTCTCCTGGCGTTCGGCAAGCGTCAGGTCGGCCAGGTGTTCCGGCGGCTGTGACACACGCGGGGACTTGAACTGCAGCAGGGGGCGGCCGTCTGGCTCTTTGGCCTGCTCCCAGCCTTCGGTTGCGGGACGTACCTGCGGCTTGTCGCCGGATACGCTCAGGGCAGCTGGGGAAGTTTTGGGGGAAGTCATCCCTTCCATTTTTGCATGCCTTCGCGAATCGTGTATTTGGCTTAGCCCAGTTCTCACACAGCGGAAACACGGCCGAAATCCGGTCTTCGTAGATTGAGGTGAACCAGTCCCGCAGGCCCAGGAGGTTCACGTGTTCCCGCTTCCCCCGAACCTTTCCATCCGTGAGGTGCCCTGGTCCAACCCGGTGGGCGCTGACCTGCGGAGGGCCCAGCAGGCTGAACTGGATTCCCGCTACGGGCGCCCGGACCACGACCCTTCTCCGCCTACCGAAGCGGACACGGCGGTGTTCGTGATCGCCTACGAACGAAGCTCGGGACAGCCGCTGGGGTGTGGGGGGCTCCGGCGGCTGGACCGTTCCACGGCGGAAATCAAGCGGATCTATGTGCTGCCCTATGCGCGCGGCTCAGGCATAGCGACCGCGATCCTGTCCTCGCTGGAGTTCCGGGCCCGTGCCGCAGGGTTCGGCGCGGTTACTGCGGAGGCGGGCTCGGCCCAGACCGACGGGAAGCGGTTTTATGCACAGGCGGGGTATGCCGAGGTGCCGAATTTCGGGCCGTACGAGGATCTGCCGCTTTCCATGTGTTTTGCGAAGGTGATCGAACCCGGCGTGCGTTCAACGGAGCTGAGTGCATCCTTTAGGAACTTTTAGCCGGCTTCGAGGGGGCGGGAGTGCCCGTGCGGCGGCAGCGGAATAATGGGTGAGGTCCTCCGCTGGTACTCGGCGTAGGCCGGGTAGCGGCCGGCGGAAATGCTCTCGGTGAACACCGTGGACCCGGCAAAAAGCAGGGTCAGCAGCACGGGTCCGGCGAGTGTCCAGTGCAGCCAGGAACCGGAGGCAGCTACGGCGAAACCGTAGAACAGCCACCACTGGGCCTGTTCGAAGAAGAAGTTCGGGTGGCGCGAATACCGGAAAAGCCCGGTCTGTACAAAACCCCGTCCGGCTTCCCTGCCGGCCGCCCGTTCAGCCTTTTTCCATTGCTGGTAGTTCCACTGCTGCTGGTCCGCGGTGGTCTCCCCCGCCAGGGCGGCCAGGAAAAGCCCAGCGAGCACCCAGTCCCAGGCGCTGAGCGGTCCCGGGCTCTGGAACACCGTCAGCGCCGGAAGCGTCATCAGCCAGATGATCACGTTCTGGTAGATGCTGATAAACCCCAGGTTGAACAGCTGGAACTGCCACGGCCGCAGCCGGCCGCGCAGGATCGCCCACCGGTAGTCTTCCCCGCCGGGCGCATAGCCTCCCTTGCGGGCAAAGTTGAAGGTCAGCCGGCCGCCCCACAGAGTCACCAACACAGCCATAAGCACCAGCCGTGACTCGAAGCCCGACGCCGCCGCGAAGACCCAGACGTAGGCCACGGGGACGATCGACCAGATCCGGTCCGTCCAGGAGTATTCCCGGGTGATCAGGGACAGGATCCACGTTGCGGCGGTGACCGCCAGGAAGATCCACAGGCACACACGAACCGGGTCCATCCTTGGAGGATACGGCTCGTGTGGCCCGGGCGGGAGCCCCGGCCTGGCTGACTGCGGCCAAAGGCCCGGACCCGGACCTTGAGGACTTAGTAGTCGATGCGCGACGCCGCTGCGGTCCAGGCGTCAAACGGGGCGTTGCGGGTGTCCCCGGGCAGCTGGTCAACGGGCATCGAGCGCTCCTCGACGGGAGTCTCAAAGTATTCGTAGAAGACGGCATCGTCGAAGCCGGCTGCAGCGGCGTCGTGCCGGTCCGCTGCGTAGACCACCCGGTCAATGCGTGCCCACAGCGCCGAGGCCAGGCACATGGGGCAGGGCTCGCAGCTCGTGTAGAGCACCGCGCCGCTGAGGTCGAAGGTCTCCAGCGCAGCGCATGCGTTGCGGATGGCCGTGACTTCCGCGTGCGCGGTGGGGTCGTTATTAGCGGTAACCCGGTTCACGCCGTCGAACGCCTGGCCGTCCGCGGTAACGATGACGGCGCCGAACGGTCCGCCATTGTCTGCGACGTTGGCGGTGGCCAGCTCGATGGCCCGGGAAAGGTATGCGGCGTCTGAATTCATGGGTGCTGCCCCCTGCGATCTTGGCCCCAGCGGTCTCTCCGGCCGGGAAATGCCAGGTAGTTAGCACCGGCCGGTGCCCGCCTTCGCAGAATCGAGATTAGCACCACGTCCACCGTCCGCGGCAGGCGGGTCCGGTAGATTACTTCCACACCACAACTCCCCTGAGAGGCAGGCATGGACCAGACGCCGTGGATTCCCGTAAGCACTTCCGCATTGGAACTGGGTGAAGGGCTGCGGCGTACGCCCAACGGCGCCCGGTGGGTGGACCTGGTCAACGGGGAACTCTATGCCTGGGCCCCAGGCGGCGGCGCTCCGGTGCTCACCCACCGCCTCGCCGAACCCCTGGGCTTCGCCGAACAGGATTCCTCCGGGCGGCTGATCGGCGCTGCCGGCACCGGCGTCGTCGAGCTGCTCTCTGACGGCACGTCTGTTCCGCTGGCCGACACGGGACTGGACCCGGCGCGCTACCGCATCAACGACGGCGCTTTTGCACCGGACGGGTCGCTCTGGTTCGGCACCATGGTCCACGACGGCTCCGACCCCGACGGCGCGGTGTGGCGCTGGGACCCGGCGAGCGGTGCCGTCGTGCGCCTGCGCGGCGGCATCCCCATTCCCAACGGGCCGCTGTTCCTGCCGGACGGACACAGCGTGCTGATTTCGGATACCGACGCCGGAATAATCCTGCGGACGACGACGGCGAATCCCGGGTCAGCGGAGGAGTTCGCCCGGGCGCCGGGAGAAAACCCGGACGGCATGCACGTGGACCCTTCCGGACGGATCTGGAGCGCGGTCTGGGGCGCTGCGCGGCTTGACGTGTACTCCGAAAACGGCGAACGCCTGGCCGCCGTGCCGGTGCCGGTCCGGCAGCCCACCAGCGTGCTGGTCACCGGGGACCTGGTGCTGGTCACCAGCGCCGCCTCCGGCCTCTCAGACCCGGGGCCGCTGGACGGCTGCACCCTCACAGCAGCCCTGTCAGAGGTCCTGCCCTAGTCCTGCCGGGAACCGCCGACGAACCGCGCGCGCCCGGCCAAAAAGCCCATGCCCGCCGCGGCAGAACCGATCAGCAGGAACATCACCGCTGCGGGTGTGAAGGAGCCCGAAGCCGTGTGCAGGATACCCACGAGCAGGGTTCCGGAGGAGCCCACGCCGTAGCCAATGCACTGCATCATTCCAGACACCCGGCCCGCGGTGGCGGCGTCATGGGTGCGGAGCACGATCATGGTCAGCGCCAGCGCCGTCAGGCTGCCCTGCCCGACGCCGAGCATCACGGCCCAAAGCCAGACGAGATCCAGCGGGCCCAGGATGGTGAGGGCGAAACCGGCGCCCGTAAGGAGCGCGATGAATGCGTTCAGCCAGCCCTGGCTGCGCAGCCGGGCGGCCAGCGGAGGAGCCAGGAAGGACCCAAGGACCTGCACCACGATCGAACCTGCCACCACGTAGCCTGCTGTTGCGCCGTCGATTCCGCGTTCCCGCAGGATCGGGGCCAGCCACGCAAAAACGCTGAAGGACATCATGGCCTGCAGGGCCATAAATCCGGTGATCTGCCAGGCCAGCGGTGAGCGCCAGACCGAGGGGCCGGCGTCGTTGGTCCTGTCCGCCGGGGTGCGGCCGCGGCGCAGTGCCAGCGGCGCGAAGAGCAGTACCACCAGCGCTGCCGGCAGGGTCCAGAACGCGAGCGCGTCCTGCCAGGAGCCGGTGGCCTGCAGCAAGGGCTGGGTGAAGCCGGCGCCCAGCGCGGCTGCGGCGCAGATCGAGCCTGTGTACAGGCCGCTCATCAGGCCCAGCCGGTGCTGGAAGTCGCGCTTGACCAGGGTGGGGAGCAGGACGTTGACGACGCCGATGCCCGCCCCGGCGGCGATGGTTCCGGCGGCCATGGCGGTGAAGTCGCCGGTGCCGCGGACCGCGAGTCCGGCGGCCAGGACCACCATCGCGGCGAGGATCGTGCGCTCAATCCCCAGTCTCCGGGCCAGCACGGGCGCAGCGGGAGCCACCAGGCCCAGCAGCAGCACCGGGCCGGTGGTGAGCACGCTGACCAGGGCCGCGGGCATGCCGGAGGCTTCGGTGATCTCGGGAAGGATGGCAGAGAAGCTGGAGAAGACGGTGCGCAGGTTCAGGCCGATCAGCACAATGCAGACGGCCAGCAGGATGCCGGCGCTGCGCCGGGTGGGGGCCTTCGGCGGTGCGGTGCGTTCCGGCGCCTGGATCGCTGTGGCGGTGTTGCTCATGTCTCCGGTGTCCTCTCCCCCGAGGACAAGCCCCGTACGTTCGCAGGACAACGGTACGAGCAATTCTGTGGCCGGACCAAAACCTCCCCGTCGAGATGACAGAAACTGCCCGTATCAGCGCGGTATCGGACAGTTTCTGTCATCTCGATGGAATGGAGACGGTGTCGTCCGAATGTTTGGGAGCGGCGCATCCACGGATCCAGGCGGGGAAGACGGCAAGAACCCCGACGGCGGCGGCGAGGCTGAAGGCTCCCACCGGCGCATCCGGCGCGAGCACGGCCCCAAGGCCGACTGATCCGGCGGCCTGGCCCACGGCGAGCGCAATAAAGAGGGCAACCGTTCCGGCGGAGGCCTGCTCCGGCACAATCCGGACGCCCACACGATCAGCACCCCGCTCATCGCAATGTAGCTGGCTCCGAACAGCGCCGCGGCAGCGTAGGCGGCCGCCGCTGTCCCGGGAAATGCACCCATCAGCATGGTTGCTCCGGCCATCGGGAGGGTGGTCACCGTCCATGCCGTGCGCAGGCTCCACGCCTGTACGATTCTTCCTGCTCCTGCCCCGAGCACCCCAAAGGCTCCGAGAACCATCCACGCACCGATGGAGTAAAGCTCAGTCTCTCTTCCTTCCGCCAGAACAGTCCGGCCGAAGGTCCAGACTGCGGCACTTGACGCACCCGCCAGGCCAGCAGCAACGAGGGGCCGGCCCAGCAGCACCAGTTCCTTTCTGCCCGGGGCTGGGGCCGGGGCCGCCGGCTTCTTCTTCCGGTCGGACCGCAGCGTGGCACCGGTCGCCAGGATGACGACGGCGGCAATCGCCGCCCAGCCGAGCCTCCAGTGGCTGCCCACCAGGATCAGGAGCGACCCGGCCGCCACAAGGCCGGCGCCCGTCCCCGAATTCACGATGGTCTGCGCATTCTCCTGCCGCCGGGACTCCACATTGGATTCGATGAGGGTCACGAGTCCGGGCGTGGCAAAGCCTGCCCCGGCTCCGGCGAGGACCACTGCGGCCGCCAGGACTTCCGCGTTCGGAGCGGCGGCGACGCCCGCGGCACCCAACGCAGCTGTTGCCCCGGCCAGCACGATCACCAGCCGGGGCCGGGATCCCAGCCGGGCCGCGAGCAAAGCAGTTACGCAGTAGGAAAGGAAACTTCCGGCCTGGATCGCTCCGGACAGGCCGGGACCCATGTCGAAGGCTTCGGCGAAACGGGGCAGGAACAGGCCGTATCCGAAGCGGGCCAGCCCGTAGGTGGCCGCTATGAGGGCGAGACCGCTGGCCACCAGCTTCCACCGCATTGCAGCCCCTCCCCTTCGACCAGAACGATCGTTACAGTAGAGCAGAACTATCGTTGTGGATCAAGGCTGGTTAGAGTTACCGCATGACCACCGGAGCGAAACTCCCCGCCCGCGAACGGCTGCTCGCGGCAGCTGAAGACGTGTTCTTCCGCCGGGGTATCCGCGCCACCGGCGTGGACGAAGTGCTGCGCACTGCCAACGTGTCCGCTGCCAGCCTCTATTCGCATTTCGGCAGCAAGGACGGACTTGTGGCAGAGGCACTGCGCGTCCGCCTCGCCGAATGGCAGTCCGTCTGGGACGAGTGCGCGGTCAACGCCGGGAGCGACCTGGACCGGCTGCTGTCCGTCTTCGATGCCCTGGCCGCCTTTCGGGGGCGGCAGGCGGCGGCCCGCTGGTGCGCCTTCCTCGCTACTGCCACTGAACTGCCCGACGCCGGGGATGAAATATCTGCCGTCCTCGCCGCGGACACGGCGCTGCTGACCGAAAGGCTGCGCCACTTTGCCAAGCCGCTGGCTGGGAACCACGCCGCGGAGCTGGCCGACGACGTCGTGCTGGCCTACAACGGCACGCTTGCCGCGTACCTGCGTGGTTGCCCGGCGGACCCGATTTCTGCCGGCCGGCGGGTGGCTGCTGCGGCAGCTGCCGCCTACTAACCGAGGATCATCAATCGAGAGGCCAGTTATACGGCTGGTTTGAGCGCTCAAACCGGCCGTAACTGGCCCCTCGACGGGGGTCGGAAATAAGGGAACTAGCCCAGGATCATCCCCGCAGCACGCTCGGCGATCATCACTGTGGGAGCGTTGGTGTTGCCCGTGGGAACCATAGGCATAACCGACGCGTCGGCGATTCGGATTCCGGACAGCCCGCGCACCGTCAGGTCAGCAGGATCGACGACGGCGAGGTCGTCAGTACCCATCCGGCAGGTGCCAACCTGATGGTGGTAGGTGACCACGGAGTCGCGCACATACTGGGCCAGGTCTTCGTCGCTGTCTGAGACTGCGGGGCCGGGATGCAGTTCCTTGGGTTCCCAGTTGGCCAGCGCCTCGGACCGGCCGATCTCCCGGCACTGCCGCACCGATGCCACCAGTGCATCGACGTCGGCCTGCTCGCTGAGCGCACCCAGGTCGATCCGCAGCGGATCCTCCGGCGACGGTCCGGTGAGCGTGATCTCGCCGCGGCTCGCCGGACGCACCAGCCCGCCGAGCATGGAGAACCCGTTTTCCGGGCCGGTCATCTCGCCGCCCGCATAATCCTGCGAGTACATCGGCACGGAGAAGAAGATCGGCTGGGTGTCCGGCACCGGCAGCTCCGGGCGGGACTTGGCGAACATGTGCACTTCGGCAGGGGCAACCTCGCCGTCCGGCACGGGGCGGGCACCGGCGGAGAAGATGACCGGGGCCAGCAGGTGGTCCTGCAGGTTCTTGCCCACCCCGGGCAGGTCCAGGACGGGTTCGACGCCGGCGGCCTCCAGTTCCGCGGCCGGGCCAATCCCAGAGCGCAGCAGCAGCTCGGCCGAGTTGATCGCACCCGCACACAGGATGGTCTCCCCCGCGAGGGCCGTCTGCAGTTCCCCGCCAAGTTCGTATTCGACGCCGCGGACCACGCCGTCCTCCACCAGCAGCCGGCGCACATGGGCACCGGTCACCAGAGTCAAATTCGCGTGGTCCATGACCGGCTTCAGGTAGGCATGCCAGGTGTTGAACCGCTTCCCGTCCCGGACGTTGAGCTGCATCCGCGAGACACCCTCGACACTGCCGGAGTTGTAATCAGGGTTCAGCTCCAGGCCGATCTCCTGCGCACCGGCCAGCATGTCCTCCTGGACGGGATTGCGCGGGAAGTCCTGGACCACGTCCAGCAGGCCGCCGGTACCGCGCGTTTCGGAAGCACCGCCGTCGTAGTTTTCAATCTGCTTGAACACGGGCAGGACATCCTCCCAGGACCAGCCCTCGCACCCCGCATCAGCCCAGGAGTCGTAGTCCCAGCGGTCTCCGCGAACCCAGATGGACGCGTTCAGGGCGTGCGATCCGCCCATCACCTTGCCGCGGGGCAGATGGATGCGGCGGCCCGAGGCTCCGGCCTGCTCGGTGGTGTAGTAGTTCCAGTCCTGCGGGCTGTGCCAGAGCGCGCCGAGGGTGTTCAGGTGGGCGATGTCCGGGTTGGTGTCCTGGTCCCCGGCTTCGAGGACGGTGACTTTTTTGCCGGCGTCGAGCAGGCGGCGGGCGACGACGTTGCCGGCTGAACCGGCGCCGATCACAAGGTATTCGGTTTCCATGGAAGCTTCGTTGCTTTCGTTCGTTCTGACGGTGGAGTTAGTAGCTGAGGACCTGCGGGGCCCCGAGGGCCTTGAGGCCTTCGACGCCGAATTCGAGGCCGTAGCCGGACTGCTTGGCGCCGCCGAACGGCATCCGGGGATCCACGGCGCCGTGCTTGTTGATCCAAACGGTTCCGGCTTCGATCCGGGCAGCGACGGCCAGGGCCGCGTCCTTGTCCGAGGACCAGACGGAAGCCCCGAGGCCCACGTCCAGGGCGTTGGCCATCTCTACTGCCTCATCCACAGTGGAATAGCGGATGATCGGCAGGGCGGGACCGAACTGTTCCTGCGCCACCAGCGGATTGTCGTTGTCGATGTCCGCCACGAGGGTTGCGGGGTAGAAGTAGCCGGGCTGGTCCGTCTGCGGGTTTCCGCCGGTGACAATCCGCGCACCGGCGTCCTTCGCGGCCTGGACCAGGTCCGCGACGATCTGGAACTGTGCCTTGTTCTGCAGCGGGCCCAGGACGTTGTTTTCATCCAGCCCCACACCCATCGGCATGGCGTTCGCGACGCCGGCCAGGGCATCGACGACGGCGTCGTAAATGTCCTCGTGCACGTACAGGCGCTTCAGCGCCGCGCAGGTCTGGCCGGTGTTGATGAAGGCACCCCAGAACAGGTCCTCGGCGATCGCGGCGGGATCGGCGTCGGGCAGCACAATGCCTGCGTCGTTGCCGCCGAGCTCGAGGGTCAGGCGCTTCACCGTGTCCGCGGAGGAGCGGATGATCGCCTTGCCGGTGGCGGTGGAGCCGGTGAACATGACCTTGTCAATGTCCGCGTGCCCGGCCAGGGCCTCGCCCACGTCCCGGCCGCCGGAAACCACGTGCAGCACGCCCGCGGGCAGCGCCTGGTTCAGGACCGCGGCCAGGGCGAGGACGGAGAGCGGGGTGTATTCGGAGGGCTTCATGACCACGGTGTTGCCCATCCGCAGGGCCGGGGCGAGCTGCCAGATGCTGATCATCATGGGCCAGTTCCAGGGGCCGATCGCACCCACCACGCCCAGCGGACGGTAGTGCAGTTCCGCGCGGCCGCTGTTGTCGTCCACCAGCACCTCGGGTTCGAGTTCGAACGACGCCGTGGCGCGCAGCCAGGCGGCGCAGGCGCCCACTTCGAAGCGGGCGTTGGGACCGTTCAGCGGCTTGCCCTGTTCGCGGGAGAGCAGTTCGGCCAGGCCTTCGGCGGCCGCGTCGACGGCGTCGGCTGCCTTGAGCAGGTACGCGGAGCGTTCGGCGTGGCCGAGGGCGGCCCATTCCGGCTGGGCCAGGCGCGCGGAGGCAACGGCAGCCTCAAGGTCTGCAAGCGTGTGGACGGGAGCGGCCGCGACCACCTCGCCGGTAGCCGGGTCCAGGATGTCGCGGGACTCCGGCGCTGCCGGAATGGCACCCAGCAGGTCCTGGAAGCTGGTGAGGGATTCGGTGGTGTGCATGATTGCTCCTTTGCAAACGGCGGGACGGATCGCTCATCCCACTGTGTGCCAGGTCACGCTTTATTGCTTGGCTTTGCGCGTGCGCCAGTTGACTAACCGTGCACGGGTTCTCAGCGGCCTGCCCGGTACGCCGACGGCGACTGCCCGTACGCCGCACGGAACACCCGGCTGAAGTGCGCCGGATCCGGAAGCCCCCACCGCGCACCGATAGCCCCGACGGGAACGTCTGCCTGCAGCGGATCCGCGAGGTCCCGGCGGGCACCGTCCAGGCGCCGGGCGCGGATCCACGCAGCAGCGGTGGTGCCGGAGTCCTCGAAGAGCTTGTGCAGGCTGCGGACGGACATAAAGTGCGCGGCCGCGATGTACCCCGGGGACAGGTCCGGGTTCGCCAGCTGCCCGTCGATGAAGTGCTGCACCCGGCGCAGCAGGCGCTCCTGGCCGCCGGCTTCCGCGTCCGGAAGCGCGTGGGCCTCATCCGCCAACAGAGTGGAGAGCAAATCTACGGTGTTCATGGCCAGCCGGTGCCCGATCGGGCCGTCCAGTTCGGGCAGCATCCGCCCGATCTGCGTCAGGAAGGGAACGACGGCGCGGCCCAGCCGGTGCCCGCGGCCCAGCCGGACGGCGGTC
Source organism: Arthrobacter gandavensis (assembly GCF_039528575.1). NCBI lineage: Bacteria > Bacillati > Actinomycetota > Actinomycetes > Micrococcales > Micrococcaceae > Arthrobacter > Arthrobacter gandavensis. The sequence goes on along the minus strand of NZ_BAAALV010000002.1, from coordinate 327,472 downwards.
ATCTCCGCCATGTCCTCGGGTGCCAGCCCGAGCAGCTGCTTCGGGAACATCAGCACCAGGGTGGTGAACTGCTCGTGGAACGTCAGGGTGTAGGGCGCGCCGGTGTCATAGATGGCCAGGTCTCCGGGTTCGAGGACGGCTTCACGGCCGTCCTGGACCAGGATCCCGGTTCCGGAGAGCTGCAGGCTGAGTTTGTAGAACCCGCCGTCGGCCCCGTTGATCAGCTCCGGTGTCCGCTCGACGCAGTGCGGCATGGCGTCCACCTGGACAATGGCCAGCTCACGCAGCCGGCGGCCGGTCAGACGACCGGAGAACGCCGCAGCGCCCGGCTCCACCGGAGTGGCTTCGAGCGGCACGAACGATTCGGAGACGAGTCTCTTCCACTCCGGGAAACTCGACGCGTGGGCTACGTCCGGTGCCGTGTCCGCTGATTTGACCATGCCTGTCCTCCGCACTGAGCCGGCCTGTTTCAGCTGAACCTATCACCATGGGCTGAGGTCGGGCGGCAGGGTTACGGCGTGATGACGGCCTTCAGCGCACCTTCCCGGGCCCCGGCAACCAGGGCTGCTTCGACGTCGTCGAGCCCGTGGCGTGAGGTGACCAGCCCGTCCAGGTCCACCAACCCGCGGGAGGCGATGTCAACGGCGAGCGGCCAGGTGTTGGCGTACCGGAACGTCCCGGTGATGGTGAGTTCACGGCCCTGGACCAGCGGAACCGGCAGTGCGATGGTGTCCGCCCCCATGCCCACCAGCACGCAGCGGCCGCGCGGTGCCAGCCGCTGAATCCCGGACAGCACAGCGGGTTCGGCGCCGGTAGCATCGACGAAGACCTGATACTCCGGGGCAGGTTCGGGCGCATCGGCCGAGGTGAAGGTGTGTGCAGCGCCGTAGCGGGCCGCCGCGTCCAGCCGTTCGGCACGGACATCCGTCACCGTCACGTCGGCACCGGCGAGCGTGCAGACGGCAGAAACCAGCAGCCCGATGGGCCCGGCTCCGGCCACCAGCACCTTGTCGCCCAGCTGCACCTGGCCGGCTGCCCGGGCAGCAAGCGCAACGCTAAGCGGTTCGAGGAGGGCAGCGGCGTCGTCGGATACGTGCTCCGGGACGGGATGGCTGAAGGCTGCCGGATGGACAACGTATTCAGCAAAGGTCCCGTCTACCGGAGGCGTCGCGAAGAAGCGCACGTCGGGATCCAGGTTGTAATGCCCGGACAGTGTCTGTTTCGAGTACGGCTGCGGAATGCCGGGCTCAAGTGAAACCCGGTGCCCCACCCGGGCCGGGTCAACACCGTCGCCCACCGCTTCGATCCGCCCGGACGCCTCGTGCCCCAGCACCAGCGGGGATTCCACGACGAAACTGCCGATGCGCCCCTCGCGGTAATAGTGCGTATCGGAGCCGCAGACCCCCACGGACGCGATCCGCACGAGTACCTCACCGGGGCCGGGGACCGGCACGGGCCTGTCCTCGAGGCGGAGCTTGCCCGGGGCATCGAGTACCGAAACGCGCATAGTGGACGACCCGCTCACTTGACCGCTCCCATCGACAGGCCTCGGACCAGCTGTTTCTGCGCGACCCAGCCGGCAATGACCACGGGAAGGGAGGCGAGCACGGACGCAGCGGACAGCTGTGCCAGGTACAGGCCTTCGCTGGTCATCTGTGAAACCAGGAACACCGGCACCGTGGCCGATTTAGCCGCCGTAAGGTTCAGGGCGAAGAAGAACTCGTTCCAGGCGAAGATCACGCAGATCAGCGCCGTCGCCGCGAGGCCCGGAGCCACCATCGGCATCAGCACCCGCCACAGGGTCTTCAGCAGGCCGGCGCCGTCCATCTGCGCTGCCTCCAGCACTTCGGAGGGAACCTCCTGGAAGAAGGAACGCATCATCCACACGGCAATGGGCAGGTTCATGGAGGTGTAGAGCACCACCAGCGTCCAGACATTGTCCAGGACCTTCAACTGCCCGGCAATCACGTAGATCGGCATGATCACCGCCACCACCGGCAGCATCTTGGTGGAGATGAAGAAGAACAGCACGTCCTGGGTGCGTTTCACCGGGCGGATGCTCAGGGCGTAGGACGCAGGGACCGCCAGGATAATCACCAGCAGGGTTGAAACTCCCGTGGCAATCGCCGAGTTCACGAAGTAGCTGCCGGCGCCGGCGTCGAGTACCGCCCGGTACTGGTCCAGGGTGGGGGTGAAGAAGAACGACGGCGGATTGGAGGCGGCCGCTGATTCCTGCTTGAAGGAGGTCAGTACCATCCAGAGCACCGGCGAGAAGAACCCGATGGCAATGATCCAGGTGAAGACGGTAATCAGCGACGCCCCGGCGCGCGGCTTGGGTTTGCGCCTTTGCGGCGGGGTGCCGGGAACTGCGGGGGTGCGTTCGGCCGGAGCCGGCGGTGTCTGGGTGGCCACGGCTAGTCCTTCGTGTCGAAGCTGCGGAAGATCAGGCGGAGGGCGAAGGTGGCCACAATGATCGTGGCAATCACCACCACCACGCCCATGGCTGCGGCCTGCCCTATGTCGAAGCCGAGGAAGGCCCGCTGGTAGATGTAGAAGGGCAGGTTGGCGCTGGCGGTGCCGGGGCCGCCGGCGGTCATCAGGTAGATCTGGTCGAACGTGTTCACCACGTAGATCGCGCCGAGCAGCACACCCAGCTCGATGTAGCGGCGCAGCTGCGGCAGGGTGACGGAGAAGAACGTGCGCCACCAGCCGGCCCCGTCCACCTGCGCGGCCTCCAGCACGTCCTTGGGCTGGGCCTGCAGTCCGGCCAGGACCAGCAGCATCATGAACGGCGTCCACTGCCACACCAGGGACATCAGGATCGAGGCGATCGGGTGGGCGGAGGTCCAGTCCACCGGGGAGATGCCCACCAGGCCGATTAGCCAGTTGAGCAGGCCGTAGCTGGGGTTCAGGATGGACACGGACCACAGCAGCGAGCCGGCAACCGGCATGATCAGGAAGGGTGTGATCAGCAGTGTCCGCACGATGCCGCGGCCGGCGAAGGAACGGTCCAGCAGCAGGGCGAAGATGATGCCGAGGATCATCGCGAAGAACACGCAGCCCAGGGTGAAGATCACGCTGTTCAGGGCTGCCTGCCGGAATGTTGAATCGGCGAAGATCTCCACGTAGTTGGAGAACCAGACGAACCTGTCACCTTCAGGATTGAGCAGGTTCCAGTTCTGCAGCGAGTACCAGATGGTGAACAGGAACGGGACCTGGGTGACGATGATCGTAAAGATCAGCGCCGGCAGCAGCGGTCCGCGCCGCCGCCAGCCTTCCGCCCGGGACATTCCGCCGGACTGCCGCTTCTCGACGTCGCGGCGTGCCTTCGCGTTGTGCCGCTCTACCAGCGTGGTCATGAGCTCTCTCCTGACTGGTAGCTCTCGGCGACGGTTTCCGCGTACCGCTGGGACTGTTCCAGCGCTTCCTCGACGGTTTTCTGGCCCGCGATAGCGGCGGAGATCTGCTGCGCCACCCGGGTGCCGAGGTCCTGGAACTCGGGGATGCCAACAAACTGGAGTCCTGGATAGGGCACGCTGCCCGTCATGGACGTTTCCTGCGAGGCGCCGGCCATTGCGGAGAGCGTGGGCTCGGCGTAGGCCTGTGCCACTTCGGCGTATTCGGGGATTTCATAGGTGGAGAGCCGGCTGCCCGGGGGAACACGTTCCCAGCTGATTTCCTCCCCCACCAGTTCGATGAAGTCCTTGTCCGTCATCCAGGAGATGAAATCCCACGCTGCGTCCTTTTCCTCACTGGTGGAGGGGATGGCCAGGGACCAGGAGTACAGCCAGCCCGCCGAATCGGTCTTTTCGACCGGCGCCGGGGCATAGGCGGTCTTGCCGACCACCAGGGAGGAGTCCGGGTCTTCCACGGTGGAAACCATGGCGGTGGCATCGAACCACATGGCGGCGTTGCCCTGGCTGTAACGGGTCAGGCAGTCGCCGTAGCCGCTGGTTGCCGCCCCGGGCTGGCCGGAATTGCGGATCAGGTCCACGTAGTCGGTGACGGCAGCTTTCACTTCGGGGCTGTCCAGGGTGGCGTTCCAGTCCTCATCAAACCAGCTGCCGCCGTACGTGTTGATCATGGTGGTCAGCGGGGCCATGACCTCGCCCCAGCCGGCCAGTCCGCGCAGGCAGATGCCGGAGAATCCGTCGTCCGGGTTGTGCAGGGTCTCGGCGAACCCGGCAATGTCTTCCCAGGTGGGCTGTTCCGGCATGGTGAGCCCGGCTTCGTCAAAGAGGTCCTGGCGGTAGGCAAGGAAGGCTGATTCGCCGTAGAACGGGACCGAGTACAGGTCATCTTCGTAGCTGAGCGCTTCGCGGATGTTGGGAATGAAGTCATCCGGATCGTAGCCCTGGGTGTTGTCCGCGTAGTCCTGCAGGTTGGTCAGCCAGCCGTTCTCCGCCCACATGGGCGTTTCATAGTTGGACACCATCACGACGTCGAACTCGCCGCCGCCGGTGGCAACCGAGGCGGTGATCTTGGCACGGGCCTCATTCTCCGGCAGGGACACGAACCGCACGTCGACGTTCGGGTGCTCTTCCTTGAACTGGTCCTGCAGTGAGATGGCATCCGTCATCTGCGGATTCGAGACGATGGCCACCACGATCTCCTGGCGTCCGTCAGCATTAGCGCTGCCGCAGCCGGTTAGCACCAATGCTGCTGCCGCGGAGGCCGCTGCGAGCTGCCTTGCCGTGCGTCCGCGCCGCTCCGGCCGGCTGCGTCCTGATCTCATACGTCACCCTTGCTCATTTGAGATTTTTCCTTGCGCTCATTTGGGGAGTGACTCTAGTCATATAGACTCAAATGAGCAACAAAGGATTGCTCGTTCGGGAACAGGGAGGGCCGAATCATTACCGGAACAGGTGCCTCCCACGAGGAGCTCCTAGCCAGGATTGGCCGGGATTACTACCTCAGCAACCACTCCAAAGTGGACATTGCCAAGGATTACGGGATTTCCCGGTTCCAGGTGGCCCGCCTGCTGGACGAGGCCCGCGCACTGGGAATCGTGCGCATTGACGTCCGCTTTCCGGAAGCAGCCGCAGAACTTGCTCCGGAGCACCTTGCTGCCGCCCTCGGCGTCGAACATGTCCGCATCAGCCCCACCGGTGCTGACGACCGCGCAACGCGCGAGACAATGGCCCAGCATGCGGCGGCTGAAATCATGTCGGCAGCCGCGCCGGGAGCCAGCATCGGGGTTTCCTGGTCCCGCACGCTGGACCTGGCGGCCCGCTACGTCACCAACCTGCCGCCCTGCAACATCGTCCAGCTGGCCGGTGCCCTGCCAGTTCCCGGCAGCGGCAATTCCCTGGAACTGATCCAAAACCTTGGCCGGCACGACGGCGTTGCCACCTGGCCGCTGTGGGCTCCGCTGGTGGTGGAAAACGCCCTGACCGCACAGAGCCTCCGCCGCCAGCCGGAGATTGCGGACACACTTGCCAAGGCCAGCTCACTCGACGCCGCCGTGGTGGCCGTGGGCGCCTGGGTCCCTGGACTATCCACGGTCTGGAACCGCGTGGACAACCACCTCAAGCTCGAAGCGGCCGAGGCCGGCGCGGTGGCTGAATGCTCCGGCAGGCTGATCGACGCCGACGGGCGGCCGGTGCGTTCGGAACTGGATGAGCGGGTGCTCGCCGTCAGCCTCGAACAGCTGCAGAGCACTCCCCGGGTGGTGGCGGTCGCGCAGGGGGCCGCCCGCGCCGATGCGGTGCGTGCGGTGCTTGCCGCCGGGTTTGTGACCACGCTGCTCATCGATGAGGATCTGGCCGTCGCCCTCTCCGGCCGGTGAGCTGTTCCCGCGCACAAACCAGTGACCCGGACCACGCGATTAGTCCCTCCGGCAGGCGTACGGTAGAGTTCTAAGCACGCCGCGGGGTGGAGCAGTTCGGTAGCTCGCTGGGCTCATAACCCAGAGGTCGCAAGTTCAAATCTTGCCCCCGCAACCAAAGAAAATGGTCCTGAACCGGTTCGCCGGATCAGGGCCATTTTTGCATCTCCGCCTTCTGCGTCCACCCAAAGAAGCGGACGTGATCTGGGACTCATCGCTGACGCGATGTGACGCGGATATTCGCCGGCATTGATAGCCGGATTCTTCCCTTGGCTAATATCGGGAACGTTGGCTGAAGCCACGGCTCGCCTGTCCATGCGGCAGCCCAGCGGTGCAGGAGTACTTCCTACATGCACGTGGTTCTTTTCACCACATTCCATAGTTAGGAAGAACTTGTGCAAACCGCTCTGACCCGCAGGCTGGGGGTGCCCGGCATCGTCCTGATGGTGGTCGCCGCTGCGGCCCCCATCACCGTTGTCGCGGCCAACTTCCCCCTCATCCTCACCGTCTCCGAATCAGTCGGCATGCCCCTGATGGTGCTGGCCGCCACGGCCATCCTGCTGCTGTTCTCGGTCGGCTACGCCTGGATGACCCCCCACGTGCCGGATGCCGGCGCCTTCTACTCCTACGTCGACCGCGGGTTCGGCCGCCGGGCCGGGCTCGGCACCGCAGGACTGGCGCTCTTCGCCTACGTCCTGCTGACGGTCTCGATGACCTGCTACCTGGGCGTGCAGGCAGGAAACCTGATTGAGCTCTGGACCGGGGTGCTGGTCCCCTGGTGGGCAATCTCTGCTGCCATGATCGCCGTCGTCGGCTTCCTGGGCTACCGGGACATCAACCTTTCCGCCAAGGTGCTGGGCGCCGTCCTGGTCCTGGAAGTTGCTGCTGTCCTGGCCATCGACCTCGGTGTGCTCTTCTCCGGCCGGGAACTCACCGCCCTCCCGTTCAGCCCGGCCGAAGCCATGTCCGGTGCACCCGGCCTGGGCCTGCTGTTCGCCTTCCTTGGCTTCTTCGGCTTCGAGGCGACGGCGGTGTTCCGCAACGAGGCCAAGGATCCGGAGCGCACCATCCCCCGGGCCACCTACATCGCCGTGCTGTCCATCGGCGCGCTGTACATCCTCTCTTCCTGGCTGATCATCAGCGGCCTCGGGGCCGGCAACGCCGTGGCCCTGGCCACGGACAGCCCGGACAGCGTGGTTGTCGGCTTTGCCGGGGAAATCCTCGCCCCGATCATGACGGACATCGTCCAGGTGCTGGTGGTGACCAGCATGTTCGCCTGCATGCTGGCCTTCCACAACATCGTCTCGCGCTACCTCTTCACCCTGGGCCAGCGCGGGGTGCTGCCCGCCGGCCTGGCCGCCGTCCACCCCGCCCACGGCGCACCCTCGCGTGCCTCCTTCTGGGTTACCGGCGTGACCGCCGCCGTCGTGCTGGTCTCCGCCGTGGCCCAGCTGGATCCGGTACTGGAGATTTACACCTGGTACTCCGGCGCAGGGGCCATCGGCGTGATCGTCATGATGACCCTGACCAGCTTCGCGATCGTAGGCTTCGGTACGCGCGGCGGCGGAGTCTCCGCTCCCGGCATGGTGCGGGCCGCGGCTGTGGCCGGCGGAATCGGCCTGCTCGGCGTGCTGGCACTCTCCCTCTGGAACTTCCCGTTCCTGGTGGGCGGCAACCTCGCTGCCATCATCTGGGGCGCAGCCCTGGTGATCGTGTTTGCGGTGGCCGCCGCCCTGCCGGCCAGCACCCGCCCGGCGCCGGCTGACGCCCAGGAACCGGCGGACGCTTCCCGGCGCTAGCCGCCCTCCCGGTTCCCGTGCCCGCGGACGAGGTTTTCGACCGTGGCGCGGGAACCGGCGTCGTGCAGTGAGGCCAGCGCCTGGGTGTAGGCCTCGACGAAGCGCTCGTTGGAGGCCAGGTCACCAAAGAGCTCGGGCTGGGAAATGAAGGCCAGCGGATCTTCGCGGTTGTGTGCCGCGGCCGCCATCAGCGGTTCGCGCAGCCGGTCGACGACGTCGATCTCCGCACCCTGCTCGTCGGTTCCCTCTGCGTAGCGGGCCCAGCTGGCCACAATGGCTGCCGAGCGGTGGATCTCGCCGCCGGCGTCGAGGTTTTCGCGGATCACCGGGAGCAGCCATTTGGGAATCCGGTCCGAGCTTTCGGCGCAGAGCCGGGCCAGGGTATCCCTTACGTGTTCGTTGGAGAATCGTTCGATGAGTTTGTGCCGGTACTCATCGAGGTCGACGCCGGGCAGGGGCTTGAGCGTGGGCGTGGCTTCGCGTTCCATGTAGTCCAGCAGGAAGCGGGAGAAGAGCGGATCCTGGCAGACCTCGTGGGCGTACCGGTAGCCGGCAAGGTAGCCAAAGTAGCACTGGCCCTGGTGGCTGGCATTGAGCAGCCGCAGCTTCATGAGTTCGTAGGGCTCGACGTCGCCCACCACCTGCACGCCGGCGTCCTCGAACGGCGGGCGGCCCTGCGGAAAGTGATCCTCCAGGACCCACTGCTCAAAGTCCTCGCTGACTACCGGCCAGGCATCCTCGACGCCAAAGTCCTCCGCGACCATGTCCCGGTCGGCATCCGTGGTGACCGGGGTAATCCGGTCCACCATCGAATTGGGGAAAGCCACGTTCGCGCGCACCCACTCCCCCAGCTCCGGATCCCTCAGGTCGGCAAAGGCAGTGAACATTCGGCGGGCAACGTCGCCGTTGCCCTGGATGTTGTCGCAGGACATCACGGTGAACGGCGGGGTGCCTGCCTCGCGGCGCCGGGCAAGGGCCTCGGTGACCAGCCCAAACACCGTAGCCGGGACCGCCCCCGGAACCAGGTCCGCCTGCACGCCCGCGTTGCCGGCGTCGAACTCCCCGGTGACGTGGTGGAAGTTGTACCCGCCCTCGGTGATGGTCAGGGAGACGATCCGCGTCTGCGGTGAGGCCATTTTGGCGATGACGGCTTCAGGGTCCTCCGGAGCCAGCAGGTACTCGGTAATGGAGCCGATGACCCGACCTTCACGGGTTCCGTCCGGATTCTTGAGCACCAGCGTGTAGAGGCAGTCCTGGGCATCCATGACCGCCTTCATCGCCGAGTCCTGCGGCAGCACACCCACCCCGCAGATGCCCCAGTCCAGGGCCTTGCCCTCGTTCATCAGCCGGTCCAGGTACATGGCCTGGTGTGCGCGGTGGAATCCGCCCACCCCGAAGTGAACAATGCCGGTGCGTACCGCGGCGCGGTCGTAGGTCGGAACGGCCAGGGCTTCGGTGAGGCCGGCCAGGGACTCGGTTTTCAGTTTGCTCATGGGTCACACCTGTGGGACGAGCGGATAGGTGCGGCTCAATTTATCATGTGAGCATCACAGTTCCACTCAAATGAGCAAACATGGCCGGAGCGCGGGGCTAATCCACCAGCTCAGACTGTGTTTCGATGAAGTCCCAGTCCTGAACACCCAGAATGGGGTCTATGACGGGGCCTCCCGCTTCGGCAATCCGGTCCTGAACCTTGGGCGGAATCCCGTCCTGCCGCAGGTTCTCCCGCAGCCACTGCTTGGCGGTGGTGTCGAGATACGGCCACCATCTTTCGATCCTGATGGGTTGCATGGTTTGCCCCCTTTCCGTCGCGGTGAGTCCACGGTGCCACCGGCCACAAAGGGGCGCAAGGGGTCCAGCGAAGACCGCCGAGGATGGCAGGCAGGGAATATTCGCCGGGGGGATAAACCGCCTTCTCAGCGGCCGTATTCAGCTTCGCGGGGGGTGTCCGCCGCAGCTACGGAAGCGTGGTGATGCTCTCGATCGCCGCCTTGGCATCTTCTGCAAGGCCCTGCGGGATCGGCGCCGACTTGGCCGCTTCGGCGGAGGCTTCCTGGCCTTCCGGGCTGATGACGTACTGCCCGAAGGTCTTCACCAGCTCCACGGTGTCGGCATCCTCATAGCCGCTGCAGAAGATCTGGTAGGAGATCAGCACCAGCGGATACGCTCCGGGAGCAGTGGTGGTGCGGTCAAGGTGCAGGGCAATGTCATGGTCGCTTCGCCCAGGGACCCGTGTGGCCTGCTCGACGGCGATCGAGGCGGCTTCGGCGCTGATCGGAACGTACTGCTCTCCCACCTTGAGGTTCACGGTGCCCAGCGAGTCATCCACCACAGAGTCATCCGAGTAGGCAACGGAGCCTTCGGTGCGGGTGACGGTGCTGATCACGCCGGCGCTGCCCTGCGCGTTTTCGCCGCCAAGGCCTCCGGGCCATGAGCCGGAGGGGTCATTCGGCCAGGCTTCGGGAGCGGCTTCGTGCAGGTATTCGGTGAAGTTCTCCGTGGTGCCGGAATCGTCGGCGCGGCTGACGGGCGTGACCCGGGTTTCCGGCAGTTTCACACCGGGGTTCTGGGCTGCGATTGCCGGATCATTCCAGAATTCGATGTCGCCGCGGAAGATCCTGGCGATCGTGTCCGCATCCATGTTCAGCGACTCGATTCCGGGCAGGTTGAAGGCAACGGCGATCGGGGAGATGTAGGCCGGGATGTCCAGTGCGCCGTCGGGCCCGCAGACCTCACGCGCTTCCCCCAGCTCTTCGTCCTGCAGGTAGGCGTCCGAGCCGGCGAACTGCACCGCGCCCGCCAGCAGGGCGTTGCGGCCCGCGCCCGAGCCGTCCGGGGAGTACTGGACCTGCACCTTGGGGTGCAGCACCCGGAAGCCGCCAATCCAGGCATCCATGGCCGGGCCCTGGGCAGTGGAGCCCGAGCCGGAGATGATGCCGGACAGCGTGGATGTGCTGTTCTCGGCCGCTTCGCGCTGCTCCTCACCCAAGGGATAGTCAGATCCGCAGGCGGTTAGCGCCAGCGCAGCGGCGGCGGCAACTGCCAGGGCGCGGAGTGAACGGGAAGTGCGCACGAAGGTGCTCCTTTAGGGGCTGTTCTTGGGGCCAACCGGCGTTAACGGCGTTTTGGCGGGCAGCTGGGCATGCCCAGGGGCACAGCGGTGCTGCCGCCAGTTCAAGGCTAGCCGCCGATTAGTCTCCACCGCCAACTGGGAGCGCCTCCCACCCTTGGCCGGGCAACGCCCAGGTGCAAAGATTGGCCGGACCGCGGACCGCTGCGGACCGTCCCGCCGAAAAGGCGCACGGCAGCGCGGTCCCTGCCCCGAGGGGGTTCCGTGCTGGTCGCTGCCGCTATTTTTACCCTGGTTTCCGCCGCCGTCCACTTCTATTTCTTTGTGCTGGAGTCCCTGCGCTGGAATGTCCCGGAGACCATGGGCGTGTACGGAATCACATCCTCCGATGATGCGCAGACCACCCAGCCGCTGGCCTACACACAGGGCTTCTACAACCTGTTCCTCGGCGTCGGGGCAGTGCTGGGAGTGCTGCTCGTGGGGGTAGGCAACCCCGTGGCCGGCATGACGCTCATCAGCTTTTCCACAGCGTGCATGGTGCTGGCCTCCGTGGTGCTGCTGGCCAGCAGGTGGCCGCTGGCACGGATCGCGATGATCCGGGGCATTCCGGCACTCTTTGCACTGGTGCTGGCCCTTATGGGTTCCTGAGCCCCCAGCGGTTGCCCGGAGGGCGTTCGCTATGCGGGTGCGGGGGCGTCGTAGGCCGCAGCGGTCCAGAGATGAAATAGCGCGTAGGCACGCCAGGGCCGCCACGGTTCCGAGAGTTCAGCGGCCTGACGCGGGGTTCCGACGCCGAGTGCCCGACGCAGCACCAGGTCGCCGGGAACGAACGCGTCCCGGTCCCCGGCGGCCCGCACCGCCAGGTAATCCACCGTCCACGGGCCTATTCCCGGCAGGGCGAGGAGGTCGGCACGGGTACCGGCACCGGTCCCTGCCAGTTCGAGCCCGCCGTCCACTGCTGCTGCCAATGCCTGGATGGTCCTTGCCCGGGAACCGGTGATCCGCACGGCGGACTGCAGTTCGTCCGCCCCGGTCCCGGCCAGGCGCTGCGGCGACGGAAAGAGCCGGAAACCCCCAGGCCCGGGTGTGCCAAATTCCGCAACCAGCCGGGAGCCGAAGGTCCGTGCCGCAGCCAGCGAAACCTGCTGTCCCAGCACGGTCAGCACGGCCGTTTCCCACGCGTCCACGGTTCCGGGGATCCGAAGTCCCGGCCGCGCCGACACCAGCGGAGCCAGGAGAGGAAACCCCGAGAGGAAGCTGTCGACGGCGGCGGCCGGGGCATCCAGGTCCAGCCACCTGCGCAGCCGGGCCAGCACCGCATCGTCGTCCGCCGGCTCCCCGCCGGCAAACCGGACCGTCACACTGCCCGGCGCGCCAAAGGCGACCTCCACCAGCACCGGGCTTCCCAGCATCGTGCCCCCTGGCGCCGGAAGCAGGCGGGAGACCGAGGCGGCCGTACCGCCGAACTGCACGGATTCGAGCCCGGGGACCGCATGGGCAGCGAGGCTGCGGACCAGCGGAATCCAGGGAAACGGCTCCGCCACGGGCACAAGGTGGGTCCTCGACACTGCTGGCTCCGCGGGTTTCCCGGTCACTCGAGCCCGGTCATCCGCAGGGTGATGTTGATCCGCCCCGATTCGAGGCCGGTCTCCGGATCGGCCGTGCCGGGAAGGGTCTTGGGTACGCCGTGGTAGGCGAATCGGGAGTGGCCGCCAAAGACGAACAGGTCACCCGATACAAGCTCAAGATCGGTGTAGGGCTTGGTGCGCGTCTGTGTATTCCCGAAACGGAATATGCAGGTGTCGCCAATGCTGAAGGACACTACCGGAGCACTGGAGCGTTCATCCTTGTCCTGGTGCATCCCCATGTGGGCGCCGTGGGCGTAGAAGTTGATCAGCGCAGTGTCGGGGGTGTAATCCTCCGGGGCGATGATGTCCGGCGCGTAGCCTGCTTCCCCTTCTGCGAAGTACGCGGCGCGGACGGCATCACGGCCCAGTTCGATCAGCCAGCCGGGGACGTCGGCGACCCGGCCGCCGCCGGCGTCGTTGGCTGTTCGCGTGTATTTGTAGGGCTGCCAGTGCCAGCCGAGGCAGACCGTCTGCACGGACATCCTGTGCCCGCCGGGCAGCACCGCGGAGCGCATGGGGACCGGCCCCACGGCCCAGGCCCGGCACGCTTCGACGATCTCGCGCTGGCGGGACGGTTCCAGCCAGCCGGGTACGTGCACAGCCCCTGCTGAGGGTGCGGAGCGTTCGCGGGGGAACAGCGCTCCGGTCATGCTGCAGCCTCCATCGCCAGAAGGGCGGCTTTGGCTTGGGTGCCGCCCAGGTAGTTGCCGATCTTCCCGTCCGAGCGGACTACGCGGTGGCAGGGCACCACCACCGGAAGCGGATTCCGGGCGCATGCCGTGCCGGCCGCGCGGACGGCCCCGGGGCTCCCGGCAAGGGCAGCGAGGGCCGCATAGCTGGCGGTGGAACCGTAACCTATATCCGGCAGATGCTCGACGACGGTGCGCCGGAACCCGGTGGCCAGCCGGAAGTCGAGCGCCAGGTCGAACACCTTGCGCGTCCCGGCGAAATACTCCTCCAGCTGCCGGACCGGTTCGGCCAGGCGTTCCGGCGCTTCCAGGATCCGCGGGCTCACCCGCAGCGCCAGCTGCGCCAGCACGGCGTCGTGCCCTTCAATTCCAAACCCGACCCGCACCAGGCCGGCCGGGGTCGCGGCGAGCAGCAGCTCACCCACCGGTGAGGGCATCACGGTGTAGGCGACGTCCAGCAGGTCCTGCTCCTGCGCTGCACTTGTGAGCCGGGTGTGCAGGCGGGCAAGGGCTGCGTCTTCACCGGTGCTGAGTCCGGCCAGGGTGTCCGGCGTCATCGCAGTTCCTCCGTTTCCAGGGTTCGAAGTTTCTTTATGCCGTCTGCTGCTGCCCGCCGGCACGCAGCTTCCGTGCTGTCCAGGAGGACGGCGACTTCCGCGAAGGGCAGTCCGGCCAAGTGATGGTAGGCCAGGGTTTCGCGCTGGCGCTGCGGCAGGGTCCGGAGTGCCGCCCACAACCCATCATGCTGCCCGGGGCCGGCCGTCTCGGCGCCGGCCTGGTCGGGCAGCTCGGGCACCAGGACCGGACGGCGCGCAGCCGCCCGGTGCACGTCAATCGCTTTGCGTTTGGCGATCGTCACCAGCCAGGCCTGCACGTTCGCGCCCGGGGGCAGCGAGGGGTACGCGCGCAGCGCCGCGAGGAACGTCTCCGACCACGCGTCCTCGGCGTCGTCCGGTCCCAGGACAGCGCGGCAGACGCGCAGCACCACAGCTCCGTGTTCCCTGACGATCGCTTCGAACGGTTTCACTTCCACATACTGTAAACGCGCGGCAGCGGTGTTTTGTGAGGTGGGCACCCCCGCCGTCGCCATCACGTCATCTCAGCGGGCCGTACTCCCAGCCGATCCCGGGCCCGGGCGCGGGCACGCCGTGCGAAGGCCCCGCACCGTTCGCAGTGAAACCGGCGGATGGGTCCGTTCCGCCCAGCAGTGAGCGGGTCATGGCTTCGCGCTGCCCGGACAGGTCCGCCGCGGCCGCGAGAAGGTGCCCGTCGGCCGGACCCTCTCCGGCTTCGGCTGCCGCGAGGATGGCACGGCGCACCAGTTCCCGGGCGAACGACGCCGTCGCCCCGTCCGCCTGTTCCGCCACCGCAGCGAGGGCGCCCGGGGAGAACACGCCGGCGGGAGCGTAGAGCTCCATGAGCCGGACGCGGTCCGCCGAACCGGGCAGCGGGATTTCGACGGCGAGGTCCACGCGTCCGGGGCGCTGGGCCAGGGCGGGCTCCAGGATGTCCACCCGGTTGGTGGTCATGATGAACGCAATGTCTGCGTCGGCATCGAGACCGTCCAGGGCATCGAGCACCTGGAAAAGCAGGGGCTGTGGACCGTGGCCCATGCTCCGGTCTTCGGCAACAAGGTCGATGTCCTCCAGGACCACCAGGGACGGAGCCATGGCGCGGGCGAGGCTCGCCGCCTGCGAGATGGCGCCGAGCGCAGCGCCGGTGAGCAGGACCGCCGTCGTGCCCGGACTCTCACTGAGCAGGTGCCGGACGGTGTGCGTTTTCCCTGTCCCGGGCGGGCCGTAGAGCAGGACTCCGCGTTTGAGGTGCTGGCCGGCGGCCTGCAGGCGTCCCCGGTGCCCGGCGATACCCAGGACGTGGCTGCGGACCCTCTCGAGGACGCCGTCGGGCAGGATCACCTTGTCCCTCGGGAGCGAGGGTCGCTGCAGGAAATTCACGCCTGCACCGCCGGGCCCGTAGGGATCGAAGCCAAGCGAGATAACCTGGCCCCGCAGGATGCTGTGGACCCTCAGGTGCTCCTGGACGGCTGCCAGGACAGCAGCCGCGGCGGGACGCTCGGCCGCCATGACGGCCAGCTGCACGTCGGGACTGCCGGTCTGCGGATCACCCTTTCTCTGCAGGACGGCTACCGGGACCCCGCCGTGCGAGAAGAGCCGCACACCGAGGCCTACCGCTTCCCGGCTGCTGTCGGGTCCGACTGCAATGTTGACGAAGTCCGGCTGGCCCACCGGGATATACCCGTAGCCTTCCTCCTGCACAATGTCGGACAGACCGAGGTGCTGGCGCTGCTGTCCCCCGCCGAGGCCGATCAGCGTACTCTCCGGGTCCTGGGCAGCTATCTGTTCCATGGCAATGTCCACGTCGGCAAAGCGGTGGAACGGAATCGATTCCACCACGATCGGCACGTCCTGGGCAGGCAGCCCGAGGTGCTCGCTGAGGGCATCCCGAAGGCGCTGCCGGTCCGAGGACGCGGCACGCTGCTGCTGGGCCAGTTCGACGGCGGTGTTGAAGCTGGCCAGGAAGGCGGCGAGGTTTTTCTCCATGGCCGCAGACCCTATCAGCGGAAGGCGCCCACCCCGGCGATTGAGCGGCCCAGGATCAGGGCGTTGATGTCATGCGTGCCTTCGTAGGAGTAGACGGCCTCAGCGTCCGCGTGGAAACGTGCGACGCCGGTATCCAGCGTGATCCCGTTGCCGCCAACGACTTCGCGAGCCAGCGCGACGGTCTCCCGGAGGGAGGTGCACGTGAACATTTTCGCCATGGCTGAATCTTCGTCCCGGAAGATCCCCTCTTCCTGGCGCTGGGTCAGGCGCACGACCATCCCCAGGGACGCCGTTAGGTTGGCCAGCATCGTGGCGAGTTTCTGCTGGGTCAGCTGGAAGGATGCCAGCGGGCGGCCGAACTGTTCCCGGGCCAGGGTGTACCGGACGGCGGCCTCGTAGGCACCGGCCTGCATGCCGGCGGCGATCCAGGCCACGTCGGAGCGCAGCCGGCGCATCAACGCCGCAACATCCTTGAAGGAGTTGATGTTCTCCAGCCGGGCGGAACCTGGAACCCGTACGCCGTGGAGTTCAATGTCGAAGTTCTGCATCATCCGCAGCGAGGTCTTGCGCAGGATCTTGGTCAGCGTGACACCCGGGGCGTCCCTGGGAACCAGGAACGCCTTGACCTGCCCGTCGGCTTCATCGCGGGCGAAGACCGCCAGCACGTCGGCGGTTCCGGCTCCGCCAATCCAGCGCTTGGCTCCGTTGATGATCCAGCTGTCGCCGTCGCGCCGTGCCGTCGTCGCCAGTCCGCCGGCGATGTCCGATCCGTGCTCCGGTTCAGTCAGTGCGAAAACACCCGTGTACTCGAAGGCGCGGATTTTGGGATCCAGGTCGGCGGCCTGTTCGGCACTGCCGCCGTGGAGCACCGTGGAGCGGAACAGCCCGGACTGTGCGTTGTAGTAGGTGGCCACGGAGGCATCCGTGCGGGCCAGTTCGAAGTTGCGGAATCCGCCGTAGAGCCCGGAGGTGCGGCCCTGGCCGTCACTGGCGCCGTCCGGGGCCATCAGGTTCAGGTCCACCAGGGGCTGGCGGATCTGTTCGGGGAATTCACCCGCTTCCCAGTAGTCGGCCAGCAGCGGGGAGACCTGTTCGTCCAGGACGGCGCGGAGCTTGCCGAGCGCTTCCTGCTCGGGGCCGGTCAGCAGTTCGGAATACCCGTACCGGTCCGAGGAATACAGCCCGCTCATGAGTCCAGCCCGAGCAGCCGGACGGCGTTCTCCTTGAGGATCTTGGGCCGGACCTCATCCTTCATTTCCAGGGCGTCGAAGTCCCGGCGCCACCGATCGGGGGTGATCAGCGGATAATCCGAGCCGAAGAGGATCTTGTCCTGCAGCAGCGAGTTGGCGTGCCGCACCAGGTTCGCGGGGAAGTACTTGGGCGACCAGCCGGAGAGGTCGATCCAGACGTTGGCCTTGTGCGTGGCCACGGCAATCGCCTCGTCCTGCCACGGGACCGAGGGGTGCGCCATGATGATTTGAAGCTCCGGGAAGTCAGCGGCCACGGAGTCGAGCAGGATGGGGTTGGACAAGCCAAGCTTCAGCCCGAAACCACCGGGAAGACCGGAGCCGATGCCGGTCTGGCCGGTATGGAAAAGGGCCGGAACACCCAGATCCTGGATCAGGGACCAGAGGGGGTAGAAAGCGCGGTCGCTCGGGTCGAAGTTCTGCACCGTGGGGTGGAATTTGAAGCCGCGGACCCCGTAGTCCCCGGCCAGCACCTTGGCGCGGGCAAGTGCGTCCGTACCGGAGGTGGGGTCCACGGAGCCGAACGGAATCAGGACGTCGTTGTTGCGGGCTGCACCTTCGGCGATGTCCTCGCTGGAGTTCGGCGGGTGTCCCAGGGACTTGGAAGCATCCACGGTGAAGACAACGGCCGCGGTCTTCCGCTCCCGGTAATAGGCCGCGATCTCGTCCAGGCCGGGACGCGGCCCGTCCGTCTTGAAATGCTTGGACGCGGCGTCAACCAGCGGCTGGGGCAGGGCGTTGTGCCCGTGATCATCCACTTCAATGTGGACGTGGGTGTCAATGGCATCCAGGGCCGCGACGTCGAGGCCGAGTGTGTAAACCATGAGTGGGGTACTTCCTGTTGTAGCTGACCAGCGGATTTACCTCATCCTGTCGACAATAGTTGAGAAAGTCAACGGTTTTCCCTCCCGCGAGAGGCCAGTTACGGCTCGTATGGACGCTCAAAAGAGCCGTAACTGGCCTCTCGATGGTGCTTCCGGGCCCCGCTAGGGCAGGTTCCCCGTCAGTCTGTCCCGAATGGAGGCCGACGCCTGGTTCAGCCCGGTGACCTCAACGGTTTTTCCGCGGGACCGGTACTTCTCGGTGATCGAATCCAATGCCGCCACCGTCGAGGCATCCCAGAGGTGCGAGCCGCTGAGATCGATCACCACCCGCCCGGGATCCGAGGCGTACTCGAACTGCGTGTAGAGGTCGTTGGAGGAGGCGAAGAACAGCTCACCGTGCACCAGGTAGGTGACCTCGCCGCCGTCGTCCGCCAGCGTGCGCTGCACGGTCACAAAGTGGGCCACCCGCCGGGCGAACAGCACCATGGCGGTCAGCACGCCGGCCCCGACGCCGATCGCCAGGTTGTGCGTGATCACTGTGGCCAGCACGGTAATCAGCATGACTGCTGTCTCCGACTTGGGCATGCGGCGCAGGGTGGAGGGGCGGATGCTGTGCCAGTCGAACGCGGCCCAGGCCACGAAAATCATTACGGCGACCAGCGCAGCCATGGGGATCAGGGCCACCACGTCGCCAAGCACCACCACCAGGACCAGCAGGAAAACTCCGGCCAGGAACGTGGAAATCCGGGTGCGGGCGCCGGAAGCCTTCACGTTCATCATGGTCTGGCCGACGACGGCGCAGCCGCCCATGCCGCCGAAGAACCCGGTGACAATGTTGGCGATGCCCTGGCCGGCCGCCTCGCGGGGTTTGGAGGAGCGAGTGTCGGTGATGTCATCCACCAGTTTGGCGGTCAGCAGGGATTCGAGCAGTCCGACGAACGCCATGGCCACGGCGTAGGGCAGGATCCGCTCCAGGGTTTCGAGGGTCAGCGGCACGTCCGGGAACAGCAGCGACGGAAGGGACTCCGGCAGCTCGCCTTTGTCCCCCACCGTGGGAATGTTCCAGCCGGCGGCAACCGCCGCGACCGTGAGCAGGACAATCGCCACGAGCGGGGCGGGAACCGCCGTCGTCAGCCGCGGCAGCAGGAACACAATCAGGAGCCCGACGGCGACAACCGGGTACACCAGCCACGGCACCCCGATGAGTTCAGGAAGCTGGGAGGAAAACACCAGGATCGCGAGCGCGTTGACGAAGCCAACCATCACTGAACGGGGAATGAAGCGCATCAGCTTCGCAACGCCCGCTGCGGCCAGCAGGATCTGCAGGACCCCGGCCAGGATCACCGTTGGCACCAGGTATTCCACGCCGTAGGTGGCCACCACGGGCGCGATCACCAGGGCGACTGCGCCGGTAGCCGCGGAAATCATCGCCGGCCGGCCGCCGACGAAGGCAATGGTGACGGCCATGGTGAAGGAGGCGAACAGGCCCATGCGCGGATCAACGCCGGCAATCACCGAGAACGCGATCGCCTCCGGGATGAGCGCCAGCGCGACGACGAGTCCGGCCAGGATCTCTGTCTTCAGCAGGCGCGGCGAGCGCAGGGTGCGCAGGACGGTCTGCCGGGGTGCAGTGGCGGTGTCCGGTGCGGGGACTGCGCCCGGTGCGGGGACGGGACCAGGAAGGGACAAGGCGGTTCCATTTCGAGTGCGGGGAAATCCGGCGGCCGGGGCGGATTGCCGGGGCCGTTCATCGGATCCGGTTCCAGATTACCGCCGCAGCCACCGCCCCGAATCCCCGCGGCAGCGGGCGCGTCCGGCAATAATGGGTCCGGCATGCGCCGGGAGCAGCCCCTGGCCGGCGGAGAGCGGCGGGACATGCAGGTTTATACGGCGCTGCGGACGCCGGAGCATGCTGCAGACTGGGCACACCAAAAACGAAAGGAGGAACCTTGAACGAGGAACACTCATTTGTACCCGGCGTCAGCAGATGGCGCGCTGACGGAACCAGGCTCACCGCATCCTTTGGAATGTGGCGGGGGCGGGAGTACGAGCTCAGGGGTGTCCGACCGTCCCAGGAGGGGGAGCTGGTGCTGGTCAGCCGGTCTGATGACGCCCCCGGGCCCGAGTGGAAGACCATCCGCCGCCACCCCAACAACTTCGCTGCAACCCCGGTGGAGCACGTGCTCGGTGTTCCCGTTGCTGAGGTATCGGGCATCGTCCGGGTTACCGCCACAGGAGACCTGGGCAGAAACCGGAAGGTGGAAATACTCGCTGAAGACGCGGAAGGGAGGCTGGCTGTCATCCAGTCGAACCACTGGGACGAGTCGGATCAGCGCCGGGTCATCGCTTATTGGGACTTTTCCCCGATCTATGCCAGCGAACCGCTCTCACACCAGAGTGTTTTTGGCTGGATCCCCGCGGACCGGGTCTCCGGTATCCAGAGCGAGACCGAGCATTTTTAGCCCTGGATCCATCCGTTGGAATCGACGCCGAAGTCAGCCAGCCTGCAGCAGGGCAGTGATGTCCTTCAGCGGCACCCACGCCCCGTCCTCCGAGTTGGATACCAATGCGAGGGTCACATCCGCCGGCGGGTAATGCCCCAGGAACGCGCTGACCCCGGCGTTGATGCCGTCCTTGTACAGCGAGCGGACCTCGCCTGTGGGACCCAGCCGGAACTCCAGTCCGTAGCCGTAGTGCAGCTCGCCGGCGTCCAGGTCCGAGTGCTTGACCTGCGGACTCAGGAACGCGGCAGTGGATTCGGCGGAGAGCAGCTTTCCGTCCCGGACGGCGTCGAGGAACCGGACAAGGTCCGCCGCCGTTGCGTGCGCACCCCCGTCGGGCGATCCGATCGGCGGGTAGCTGAAAATGTTCTGCCGCCAGGAGATCACTGTCCCGGCCTCGTCTTGTACAGGGTCCCATCCCTCGGCGACATGAGGGGCGGCGTCGCGCATTGAAAAGAACCCGGAGTCCTGCATGCCCGCCGCACCGAAGACATGTTCCCGGACGTAGTCCCGGTAGCTCGTACCGGTAACGGCTTCCAGCGCCAGACCGGCGAGGATGTAGCCGCAGTTGCAGTAGCGGCAACCGGTTCCCGGAGCGAAGTTTGGCTCCTTGTGCACGAACTGCGGCAGGAAGTCCGCGGTCGTTGTGACCGAGTAGGTGGGCTTGTCTACCCAGAGGTCTTCGTAGGATTCGCCGGCTTCCTCGTCGGCGTCGTCGCCGATGCCGGAGGTGTGGGTCAGGAGCTGGCCAATAGTAACGCTCGGGTCTATCCGGGTTCCCTCCAGCTCAACGAACCGCCCAATCCGCGAGTCCAGCGCCAGTGTCCCGGCGTCCACCTGCTGCAGCACCGCGACGGAGGTGAACAGCTTGGTGATGGAAGCGACGTCGAACCGCGTGCCCGTCGAGACCGGCACATTCCAGCGGCGGGAGGCCACACCGTAGGCGCCTTCGTGCAGGACCCTGCCGCCGCGGGACAGCTGGACAGCTCCGGAGAACTCATGACGGGAGGCGGCGTCATGAAGGATGCGGTCCACGGCTTCGGCGTCGATGTCTGGGAACATAACCGAATACTAATGTGCAGCGGAGGATGCCTCTTCGCTGCCGGTACCGGAAGGAAGTCGCATTTTGTTTACCGGCCTGAGCGCTTTCCCACTGACCCCGCTGCAGAACGACGCCGTGGATGAGGCTTCCTTCTCCGCCCTGGTGAGCCGGCTGGCAGAGTCGGAGGTCGATTCGATCGCAGTGCTGGGCTCCACTGGTTCCTACGCCTACCTGAGCCCGGAAGAACGCGGGCGCGTGGTGCAGCTGGCTGCCGCTCACAAGGGATCGAAGCCGTTGATCGCCGGCGTCGGCGCACTGCGCACTTCCGAGGTCCTGGCGAATGTCCGGTCTGCGGAGGAGGCCGGCGCCGCCGGAATCCTGCTGGCCCCGGTGAGCTACCAGGTGCTGACGGACGAGGACGTGTACGGCCTCTTCCGCGATGTCACCGACGCCACGGATTTACCTGTCATTGTTTACGACAACCCCGGCACGACCCATTTCACCTTCAGCACCGCGCTCTACGGAAGGATCGCCGAGCTTCCCGGCATAGCCTCCATCAAGATTCCTCCGGTTTCCCCCGCCGCGGCTGCTGCCCGAGTCCAAGCAGTCCGGGCGGTCATTCCGGAACATGTGACCCTTGGAATCTCCGGTGATGCTGCCGCATGCGACGGCCTGAACGCCGGCTGCGATGCCTGGTACTCCGCGGTGGCGGGCACCCTGCCGGAGCCTGCGGTTCGGATCGTGCGGGCTGTCACCGAAGGGCGGTACGACGACGCAGCGGCAGAGTCTGCGCGGCTTGCCCCGCTCTGGGAGCTCTTCGCCGAACACGGCAGTGTGCGTGTCATTGCCGCGGTCGCTGAGGAGCTGGGCCTGGTCCAGCGGAACTGCCTGCCGCTGCCGGTGCGGGGGCTCGGTGCCCGGGACCGCCTGCGGGTTGCCGGCGTCGTTGAGGAGCTTGGCCTGGGGTAGGCCTCCGATGCGACACGGGGAGGGGGTCATCAGTAAGCTGATAATCCGCGAAATCCCCAGGAGGAATGCCCATGTCACCGTCCCGCGCCGACCTGCAGCGCACCGCTTCGGAGGTCTTTGGCTGGGAGGACTTCCGCCCTGGCCAGCTCGAGGCGATGGAAGCGGCTGTCAACGGGCAGGACGTCATCTGCGTGATGCCCACAGGCGCCGGAAAATCCGCCGTCTACCAGGTGCCGGCCATGACGCTGCCGGGTACCGCCGTCGTGATTTCGCCGCTGATTGCGCTTCAGCGCGACCAGACGGAGGCCATCAATGAAGCC
The DNA here is from genome assembly GCF_039528575.1 of Arthrobacter gandavensis. Classification (NCBI taxonomy): domain Bacteria; kingdom Bacillati; phylum Actinomycetota; class Actinomycetes; order Micrococcales; family Micrococcaceae; genus Arthrobacter; species Arthrobacter gandavensis. The sequence goes on along the minus strand of NZ_BAAALV010000002.1, from coordinate 304,995 downwards.
GCCGGCGCCACCCGCGCCTATGTCCTGAACTCCGCGCAGCCGCAGGGTTACTGGGATGAAGCCTGGGCTGCTGCCGGAAAGGACGATGGGCCGGGAAAAGCGAAGTTCCTTTTCCTCGGCCCGGAGCAGGCAGCGCGGGAGGAAGTGCTGGAGCTGCTGCAGGCACTGGACGTGTCACTCCTGGTGATCGACGAGGCGCACTGTGTTTCCGCCTGGGGGCATGACTTTCGTCCCGACTACCTCCAGCTGGACCAGCTGGTCCGCGCCTTGGACAAACCCGTAGTGGCACTGACAGCCACGGCCGCACCGCCCGTACGCGCAGAAATTGCCGAGCAGCTGGGCATGCGCAGCCCGCGGGAGATCTCCCTGGGGTTCGACCGGCCCAACCTCCATCTGGCGGCTGCCCGGTACGAGGACGCCGAAGACAAGCGGCGCGCGGTGCTGGAACAGGCGGGCAAGCTGGACGTTCCGGGCCTTGTCTACGTAGCCACCCGCGCGGAAACCGAAGAGTATGCTGCTGCACTGCAGGAGTCCGGACTGCGTGCGGACGCCTACCATGCGGGCCGCAGCCACGAAGACCGGCACCGCATCCACGAAGAGTTCCTCCAGGATGAGGTAGACATCGTGGTGGCGACTACCGCCTTCGGCATGGGCATCGACAAACCCAACGTGCGCTTCGTCGTCCATGCGGACATTCCGGATTCCGTGGACAGCTACTACCAGGAGATCGGCCGCGGGGGACGCGACGGTGAACCTACTGAAATCTTCCTGCACTACCGTCCCGAAGATTTGGGGATCCGGCGGTTCTTTGCCGCCAAGGCACCGGATGAGGAGGCACTGGCGAAGCTGTTCAAAGCGGTCAAGAAACACACTGAACCGGTACCCCAGGCCGGCCTGAGGGAGGAGCTGGACCTGAACCCGCGCCGCTTCTCATCGCTCCTGGGGCTGCTGGAGCAGTCCGGTTCCGTCACCGCCGCCGACGACGGATACTCCGCCAGGAGCGGCGTGGGCGCCAAGACCGCAGTGAAGGCAGCCCTCGAGTTCTCCGAACAGCGCCGGAACATTGAAGAATCACGGCTGGAGATGATGCGGCAGTACGCCGAAACCACCGAATGCCGGCGCCGCTTCCTGCTGAACTATTTCGGTGAAGACGCCCCGGACATGTGCGGCTACTGCGACAACTGCGAGCGCGCGGAAGCAGAAGGCGAAGAGCTGGGACCGAAGGAATCCGACACGGCCCAGCCGTTCCCCCTGCAGTCTGAAGTCATCCACTCCGAGTGGGGGCTTGGGACTGTCATGAGCTATGAGGACGAGACCGTCACGGTGCTCTTTGAATCCGCGGGCTATAAGACACTCTCCGTGGAACTGGTGCTGGAAAAGGGACTGCTGCAGGAGCCCTAGTCTCGGGAAGCGGTAACCTTCCGGGCCAGGTCGTACAGTTTCTGCAGCGCCGCGGCCTCCGTCTTCTTCAGCACTTCCGCCGGATCCCCGTCGAAGGAGTACCCGGTGGAGCCTGTTTCGCCGTGCAGGCTCCATCCGATAAACACCGTTCCTGCGGGCTGTCCTTCCAAGGAACCCGGCCCACTCGCACGGCAGCACCCTCACCCAGGGCCGCTGCCACAACCGAAAAAGGGGTCCCAGATTGCCGCCGCAAAACCGCATTCGGGTCGCCAGTGTCCCCGCAGGACACGTCTACATCCACCACCTTGGTCCGGTGGAGGGAAACCTTCCGGGGCTGCCCGAGGTTCTCCGCCTCCCTGACCCGGATCCGGAATCCCCGGACAATCCGGCAACGGGCAAGTGGTGGCCGCCGGTCATGCTGAACGCCGGCTGGATCGACGCGAACGCGGGCTCGTTCGATGTGTTCCACATTCACTTCGGCTTCGATGCCCAGGACCCGGCCGCCCTGCAGGAGGCCGTCACCGCACTCCGCCGGCACGGCAAACCCCTGATCTACACCGTTCACGACCTGCGCAATCCCCACCACCAATCCCCTGCTGCCCATGACGCGCACCTGGATGTGCTCATCCCCGCCGCTGATGCCCTGATCACCCTCACGAAGGGCGCGGCAGCGGAAATCGAGCGCCGCTGGGACCGGAGGGCCGAAGTCATCCCCCACCCGCACGTCGTCGAACTCGACACCATGGCGGACTACGCGAGCCGGCCGCGTACCGCCGGAGCTCCCTTCCGGGCCGGCGTCCACGTCAAGAGCCTTCGCGCCAGCATGGACCCGCTGCCGGTCATCCAGACACTTCTGGAGGTGGCACGGGAGGACGGCGGAATGGTGGTCCAGGTCAACGGCCACTGCGACGTCCTGGAGCCCGGCGGCGCACGGTACGACGCCGCCCTGGCCGCATTCCTCGAAAAGGAGTCGGCAGGCGGGGGGCTGGATGTGCGCATCCATGACTTCCTGCCGGATGACCAGCTCTGGGAGTACCTGGCCAGCCTCGACCTCTCAGTGCTGCCCTACCGTTTCGGTACCCATTCGGGCTGGCTGGAAGCCTGCCGCGACCTCGGCACGGCAGTCGCAGCACCGGACTGCGGCTTCTATGCTGACCAGGGCCCTGTCTTTGGCTATACCCACAACGAAACCGGACGGGAAGGGGGAGTTCACGTATCACGACGGGCCCACCACTTCGGCGCCGATGCCTCCGCCCACCCACCCGGATTCGCGGTTCTACGGCACCACCGAGCTGCCGAACACCGTGGAGAAAATTGCCGGGTCCGTTCAGGACAAACTGAAGAAGGAGTAAGCACCGCCCCGGCGGCCAGGACAGTACAGGCGGGTGGCGGCCCAAGCCTCCACCCGCCCTCCCCTACTGCGAGACCGGAAAGCCAATACCCGCCCCGGTCTGGTTCAGAACCCGCTGCGTCCACACAGCGTGCCCGATAGGCGGGCAGCGGACAACCGGCTTTTTTCTCCCAGTACCCCCCACAGCCCATGAGCCTAAATTGTTTACCCGATTAAAACAAGGCGGTTGACCGGTTTTGCATCAGTAACTAATCCCTGTCCAGTGAATACCGGGCCAGTTCGCCTGTTCTATCAAGCAGTGAAGGAGCCACGACGCCGGGAAGCATCAGCGCCCACATCTGCTCCACCCGCTCCAACAGGTCCGCGCGGGCAGTCAGCACTGCCGAGGTAATCTGCACACCTATCAGGGCGGAAACGACCAGGCGGCCAAAGGCTGGACCATCCACTTCTTTTCGAATTTGGCCCTGCTCCTGTGCCTGGCAGGCAAGGCTCGCCATGACATCCACCCAGTCGTCGTACGGCTGGCGGACATCCTCATGGAAAATTGATGCCTCCAGGGTCAGCCGGGTCCCCGCCCTGACGATGGGCTCCTGCAGCAGATTCCAGGCGAACCTCCGGCACAGCACGATCATGGATTCCAGCGGAGGCAGACCCCGGTTGAGCACAGCAGTGTTGTCCGCGGTGATATACCCGTGCTGTTCAGAAATAACCGCCCTAGCCAGGTCCTCTTTGGACGGAAAGTGGAAGTAGAGGGCCCCTTTGGTGACCCCGGCCCTTTCCGCCACCTGGCTCAGCGAGGCCCGGCCGTAGCCCATCTCTTCAAAAACAGACGCCGCTCCGGCGAGGATGGCATCGCGCGTGGCTTTCGCCCTGTCCTGCAAATCTCTGATGGTACGGTCCTCCGCTCGGCAGTGCCCCCACTCCAAGTTAGATGCAAATCAATCGAGATGGAAAAGGGTTACGGTGGTTCGCCGGCCCCGGCTGAACTTACTGCGCGGCCAGGATCTCATTGGGCGCCGCAGGCAGGGCAGCACTGTGGAGCACCGCCCCGGACTCCAAATCCACCGCCAGCACCCGCGAGCCTACCGGATCCGTGACATACGCCGTTCCGCCGGCCATCTGCAGGGCGGGACGGGGCTCCTGCCAGTCAACGGGTTCTTCCCAGGGGTCAATAACCTGGATCCTGGAAACGACGGCGCCGCTTCCTGGGTCAATCACATGCAGTGCCCCATCCGTTCCCAGCACCACAGCCTCTCCTGCGTCACCCCGCCCCAGCGAGCGGAATGTGTAACTGGTGCCCAGATCCACCAGCCGGAGCCCGCCGGAAGCCGTGTCCACGAGTGCCACCGTTTCCGGACGCTCAAGGTCCGCACCGGGATCCGTCTTGTAATCGGCCAGGATAACCGGCGATTTCGGTGAGCCCGCCTGGTTCCCCATCCGGCCATAGCCGTCCGGACTCGCCACCTTGCTGAACGCCCCTTCCCGGTAGACCAGCATGCCGTCGTCACAGCCGAACACTATGGCCCCGGCGGCCCCTGCCTCTCCATGGAGGCCAGGGCATTCATCACTGCGCAGGATCTCCGCTCCGTCCCTGTCCAGCACTGCCGCACCCGTCCGGCCCTCATCGGAGCCTCGGGAGACAATCAAGCTGTCCCCGCCAAGCGGAACCGCCACTCCGTGGTGCGCCGCCGGCAGCTGAATCTGCTCGGCGTCGAGCACGGAACCAGCCAGCTGGCCGGTGTTAACGAGGGTCACCTCTCCTGAGGCATCGTCAAAGAAAGCCGTGCGGCCGGCACCCGCAACAACATGCCCCGGCTTGTCCGCCTGCAGAAGCCCTCCGGTCAGAGCCGGCTCCGCCGTGTAGTGGTGGGCATGGTCCCCGTGCGCTTCCGACCAGCTTCCGGTGTCCAGCAGGTGGAAACCGCCGGCAGCCGAGACGGCAAGGTGGCGGCCGTCTCCGGCATCTGAGAGGCGGAGGAATCCCTCAAGGGGTATTTCGGCAACGGATTCAAGGGATTCAGTGTCCAGCACGGTGAGCCCGCCCTCATGGGTCACGACGAGGCGCGGCGAGGCAGAGGGCTGCTCCTGCACGGCGGGCCGCGGATCGGGTTCCGGATCAGGAGAGGCCGCCGGAGAACCGGACGGTGAAGCACACGCCGAGAGCAGCAGGACGGAAAGAGTGAGTGCGGTAACTGGGAGGCTCGAAGTCTTCATACAGAAACCATAACTTAATGAGAATCATTATCGTTAAGTTACGGAATGGTGCGTCAGGCATTCCCCCGGCGGCGGCAGGTTGGTAGCCTCGCAGCACTGCGGCTCGCCCCGGGCCCGATCAAAGGAGATCGTCCATGCCCAACCTCGCTGGAATCCTGACCGAAACCGCTGCGCGGGTGCCCAACCGTCCTGCCCTGCGGATCAATGACACGGTCATCAGCTATTCAATGCTGAACGCGATGAGCGCAAAGGTGGCGGGACTGCTCCGCGCCCGTGGGGTGCAGCGCGGAGACCGAGTGGCCCTCATGATGCCGAACATCCCGCCCATGGCCTCGGTGTACTACGGAGTGCTGCGGTACGGGGCGGTGGTGGTGCCCATGAACCCGCTGCTGAAAAGCCGCGAAGTGGCCCATACCCTGCAGGATTCAGGTGCCGGGCTGTTGTTTGCGTTCGAACTGATGCTCCCGGAAGCAACAGCCGGCGCCCAGGAAGCCGGCGGCGTCGACGTCATTCCCGTCAATACCGGCAGCTTCCGGCAGCTCCTGGCGGACAGCGATGCGGACGATTCGGTAGCGGAAGTGGACGGCGGGGACATCGCCGTCATCCTCTACACCTCCGGAACCACGGGCCGGCCAAAGGGTGCCGCCCTCAGCCATGACAACCTCCTCAGCAATGCCGAAGTGGCACGGAACCTCCTGGACACGCAGGAAAACGACGTGATCTTTGGCGGACTGCCCTTTTTCCATGTGTTCGGCCAGACCTCTGCGCTGAACGCAGCAGTGCTGACCGGCGCCATGATCAGCCTGCTGGCGCGTTTCGATGCCGGTGAAGCGCTCAGGATCATCGGACGGGACAAGGTGACCATCTTCCAGGGCGTGCCGGCCATGTACATCGCGATGCTGCGCCACCCTGACCTCGCGCAGACAGACACATCATCGCTGCGGGGTGCGATCACGGGCGGGGCACCCATGCCGCTTGAAGTCCTGCGGGAGTTCGAGGAGGTTTTTGGCATCGACCTGCTTGAGGGGTACGGCCTGTCCGAAACCTCCCCGATCGTGTCGTTCAATCTCCCCGGCGGAGGCCGCCGGCCCGGCTCAATCGGCAAGCCCGTCTACGGCATGGAGGTGCGAATGCTCGACGGCGAGGGCCACGACGTGCCGATCGGAGAGATCGGGGAGCTTTCCGTCCGCGGCCTGGGCGTGATGAAGGGGTACTGGAACAACCCGGAGGCGACCGAAGCAGCAATCCCGGACGGCTGGTTCCGCACCGGCGACCTGGCCCGCTTCGACGACGAGGGAAACATCTACATAGTGGACCGCAAGAAGGACATGATCCTGCGCGGCGGCTACAACGTGTACCCGCGGGAGGTCGAGGAAGTGCTGTATGAACACCCGGCAGTCTCCGAGGCTGCCGTCATTGGTGTTCCGGACCAGCTCAACGGCGAGGAAGTGGCCGCAGTCATCGGCCTGAAACCCGATGCCGTACCCGCCGGGGATGATGGACGGCAGGCCCTGGCTGCCGAGATCCAGCAGTTCGCCAAGGACCGGCTGGCTGCGTACAAGTATCCGCGCCGGGTGATCTTCACCGACGAGCTGCCCAAGGGTCCCACCGGCAAGATCCTCAAGCGCCAAATCCGCGACGAGCAGTCAGGTGTGCCGGCCACGGCCGCAGAGGCCTAGCCCGCCCTGGGCTGGCCGGCAGGGTTTCCTACCGGGAAACCTTGCCGGTCAGCGCAGCCACCGGCCGCAGGAACAGGGGGCGGGCAGCCACCCAGGCCGCCACCATCACAGCCAGTGACGCGGCAAAGAACCAGAATCCGGTCCAGCCGGTGCCGTCCGAGGCAGCGTACATATGGTTCAGGTTCCGCAGTGCACCCGTAGTCAGGACAAGGGTCACGTGGACAATGATGAACAGCACGAAGTAGACCATCACCGGGAAGTGCAGGGCCCGGGCAGTTTCGATGGGGAAAACGCGGTTTAGCCGCTTGGCCTTCGAGGGCCACGACGGAGACATCCGCAGGCCGGTGAGGATGGCCAGCGGAGCGGCGATGAAAACGATGGAGAAGTAGGAGAGGACCTGCAGGCTGTTGTAGTTCACCCAGCCGTTTTCCATGGGCCAGTCCAGCGAGGCGTACTGAAGGGCCGTGGAGGCCGCGTTGGGAAAAACGCCCCAGCTGGTGGGAACCAGCCGCATCCACTGCCCGGTCGCGAAGAGCAGGATGTAGAAGAGAAGGCCGTTGAGCACCCACAGCACGTCCAGGCTGAGGTGGAACCACAGATCCAGGCTGATCCTCTTGGGCTGGTTCCTGGTGCGGATGAGCCCCTTGTTGTTGCGGGTCCACGATCCCACCGGCCGCTGCCGGGTACGGATAAGCCAGCCCGAGCGGACAATGAGCAGCAGGAGCAGTGAATTCAGGAAGTGCTGCCATCCCACCCAGGCGGGCAGGCCTACCGGAGCGCCGGCAGGCAGGTCGGTGTGCCCGGGATACATACTGAGGAACTCCTGGCCACCGGGGGTTTCGCGCAGCCACCGGGCTGCCAGCACTATCAAGGCAAGCGCGGCGAGCGACGCCGGAATCAGCCATATCAGCTTCGTCCAGCGGGAGCGTACCGCCGGTTTAACGGCGCTGCGGCTCATTTCGCTGCCTCCGCCGCTCCGCTGCCGGTCCGGCAGGGTCTCCTGAGAGGATGCGAAGTGGAGGGGTACATCGTTGTGGCTCTCCCGTTTTGTCCTAGTGCCTGTCTCTGCCGGTGAGCCTACCCTGAATCAGCCGCTGGTCATTCCGGCTGCCGGCAATCGGTTCAGGGGACTCAGCCGGAACCGCTTCACCGGATACGTCCGGCAGATCGGTTTTCCGGTCCAGACGCACCAGCACAAGGCCTGCGACGATCAGCGCGCCGCCTGCCAGCTGCACGGCACGCGGCAGTTCCGCGAGCAGCAGCCAGGCCCAGAGCACTGCAAACAGGACTTCGGTCAGGGAGATGAAGGATGCCACCCGCGGACCAAGGGCCCGGGCCGCGATGATGCCGGTGACATAGGCCAGGACGGTGGAGAGCAGCACCAGGCCCACCAGCGGGACCCACCACCGCGTGACCCAGCCGGCCAGTTCGACGTCGTCGGTGCTGAATCCAACGGGCAGCAGCCCGGTGAGGCCCAGGAGGACCATGGTCGCTGCACCCACGAGCAGCCCTCCCGTGGTCAGGACCAGCGGAGGAAGGGTGTCGTTCTGCTTGGCCGTAATGAAGAAGTACATGGCGAGGCAGACAGCCGCAGCCAGGCCCCACATGATCCCGAGGGGATCCACACGCAGGTCGCCGCCAAGGTCCAGCACCAGGATCAGGCCCACCACTGCGGCGGCGGCACCTGCAATGGTGGCCGCCCCGGGACGGCGCCGCGTCCGCAGCCAGATCCACAGCACCATCAGCACCGGAGCCAGGAACTCCAGCAGCAGGGCCACACCCACCGAGAGCCGCTCCACGGCGTTGAAGTAGAAGAACTGGCAACCTGCCACACCCACCAGGCCGAAGAGCCCGATGGTCTTCCAGTTCTGCCTTACCTGGTACCACCGCCCGTGCAGCGCAATGAGGGCGGGGATGAGCAGGACCGCTGCGGCTCCCCCCATCCTGACGGCGACTGCAGTGGCAGGCGTCCAGCCCGCCTCCATGAGGGATTTGGCGAATGAACCCGAAAGGCCAAAGACCGAAGATGAGAGCAGTGCGATCAGCAGGCCCGAGGCCCCTGCGGAACGTATGCGCGGAGTCCGTGCAGCAACTGCGGAGATGGGCTTTGCCATGGTGGACCTTTCAGGAGACGGGCCCGCTCCCCGCTGGCATGTCACGAGCTATAAGGGCCTATGCTAGTGACACTAAGGTCGCCAATGTCAGGAGTCAAGATGGTTTTCACTTATGACACCGAACTGGCGCTGGCCACTGCTGCGGCGCTGGTCAACACCGGCTCCCAGGAGCCCGACCCACTGGCAGACGACGCCGGGCTGACCCGCTTCCTGGCCCAGGAACGTTTCTCCGGATCCCGCAGCCACACCCCTTCGGAGCTGCGAGCGGTTCACCGCCTGAGGACGGATCTCGCAGCCATGTGGACTGCCGGCGAGGAAGACCTGGTGGAGGGAATCAACCGCCTCCTCCTCGGGGCCAAAGCGCTCCCCCAACTTGTCCGGCATGACGGCTGGGACTGGCACCTCCATTGCACTCCACCGGAAGCCGAGCTGGCGGACAGGATGGCCACTGAGGCAGCAATGGCGCTGGCCGACGTCGTCCGGGCCGGCGAGCTGGCCAGACTGAGAACCTGTGCGGCACCGGACTGCAGCAACGCTGTCCTCGATCTGTCCCGCAACCGGTCCCGCCGCTACTGCGACACCGGCAACTGCGGCAACCGGGAGCACGTCCGCGCGTATCGGCGCAGGCTCGCCTCCGCGGGGCCCGTACCTGAGCAGAAAAACAAGTAGCCTTTCGAATTGTCCTCCCGGTTGCTGGCCGTTAGCCTCCGGCAGACCGGCCATCGCCCATGGCCGGCTCAACTTCCAGTCTCGAAGCTCCGGTTCACAAAACCTCTGTGGCGTGCCCGGCCTAACCGGGGCTGGTCAGCGCCTAATGGGGGTTTTGGAAGATGAAAAGAGCAACGCGGGCCACACCCGCACCGGCACGGGCCATGGCAGCAGCCGCTGCACTGGCCGCGGGAGGTTTTCTAATAGGAGTGCCGGCCCAGGCTGCACCCGGTTCGGACGTCAGCGCCGACGCCGCGCCGGAACAACTGGCCGCCGCCTACGATTCTGTGCTTCCCCCGGGACTGGCGGAAGCACTGCTGCGGGATCTCGGCATCACCGAGGAGGCATTCCAGGCCGCAGGAGAGGCCGGACAGCGCGCTGCCGCGGCCCTGCCGGCTCTCCAGGCAACGGAAGGCTTCTCCGGACTCGAACTTCGGGACGGCGAAATCCTGGTTTACGGAACCGGCGCCGCGCTGCAGGCGCAGGCCGATGCCCTGGGCGCCACCCTTCACGCGCCCGTTGCGGACCCGGCACCTGCCACGGACGCCGTCGCCGTCGCCACTGGGACGGAGCCTGCCGCGCCGGAGACCGAAGGACAGTCCGGCGAACAGGTCCTGGAGGAGGAGAACCAGGAACCGGCCCCCGCCACTCCGGAAGAGGTTCCTGTGGCAGATGAAGCGGAAAAACCCAAGCGCACGGCATCCGACCTCGCCGAACTGGCCCGTGACTACATCGCCGCCTTCGGTGTCCAGGGGCTGCAGTCCGTGGGGCTGGGTGCTGACGGCTTTACGATCCGGGTTGCCGATCCCGAAGTGTCCCGGACACCAAACAATGCCCGCATGGCCACCGCGTCATCCCCGTCCCCGGCTGACTACGCGGCGGGCTTCACGAACGTCACCATCCAGGACGCTGCCGGCACCGGAACGCCGCTGGCCCAGGAGGTATTCGGCGGGCAGGGCTTCCTCGGCGATGCCGGGGGCGGATATGCAGCCTGCTCCATCGGCTTCAACGGCTGGGATCCCTCCGGAAACCCGGCCGTCATTACCGCGGGCCACTGCACGCTCGACGGAACGGTTCAAAACACGCTGCTGGCACCGGAAACCCAGCAGGATCCGGTCACTACTGCCCTGGGAACCTTCGGCGCTTCGGTCTTCGGCGGTCCGGGAAACGCAACAGTCAATCCCGACAACCCGGACCCGGCAACCTTCGGCACCGACGTGGCCGTCATCGATTCAATCAACCCGGACCTCGAGCTGGTGCCGGAGGTGACCCACTGGGCCAGTGAAGATCTGTCCGAAACCACAACCCGGATCACCGGCGTGGGCACGCCCGTCGTGGGGGCGCCGGTGTGCCGCTCCGGGCTGACCACCGGCTGGACCTGCGGTTTCGTCCAGGAACTGGCCATCTTCACCGTCCCGGGCCACAACAACGGAACCGACCCGGCGGATATCCGCGCGGTGACCGGGTTCATCTCGGACTTCCAGGGCGCTCCCGGCGACTCCGGCGGACCCGTAATCAGCGGCAGCACTGCCCTGGGCCTGGTCAGCGCCGGCTTTGACACCGACAAGGACGGCGCGATCGACAAGGTTGGATCTGCAGACCTGGCAACCGCCCTGGCCTACGTTCCCGGCTATTCCGTCGCTGTGCACCTGGAAGCGCCCGCGCTGAACGTGAAAGACGGTGACACCGTGTACACCGACCAGGTGCTCTCGGGGACCGCCCCGGCCGGTGCGGTTGTCCGGGTCACCGTCGCCGGAGTCGGCGGCGAGATCCCGGTGGCAGCGGACGGCAGCTGGTCCATGCTGGTTCCCCGGACCGTCCAGGACGGCGAGTCCGCCCGGTTCAGTCTGACCGCCGTCAACGGTTTCAACACGTCAGAAACTGCCGTGTACAACCTGGTAACCGCGCACTCCGCCCTGGATGCTCCGGTTCTGCTCTCTCCCGTTGACGGTTCTTCAGCGGTTGGCGCGCTGAGCACCGTTGAAGGGCTCGCCGAGCCCGGCGCCACGGTGGAGATTGCGCTGGGAACTGCCCGAACCCCGGCAGAGGACGGCGCCCGCGCCCTGGCGGTGCCCGCGGCAGTGACTGTCACGGCGGACAGCTCAGGCACATTCGCCGCAACACTGGACGAACCGCTTACCCCCGGCTACTACGTCCTGGCCGCAACCCAGGACGGCGTGGGCGGAAAGACGGTTTCCCCCGCCGCCGCAGCAGCCTTCTCGGTGCTGCACCCCGCACCGGCCATTACCTCGCTGCGCAACGGTGAGGTCTTTACTGAGGCTTCTGCACCCAGGAGCATCTCCGGCACCGGAATTGCCGGAGCAGTGCTTACTCTCAGTGCCGGCAGTGAACCCCTCAACGCCGTGGTCGCCGCGGACGGGACCTGGAGCGTGGAGGCAGGCGCCTGGGTGCCCGGGGAGTTCACCGTCACAGCCGTTCAGGAACTCGACGGCGTGGGCTCGGCCCCGGCCTCAGCCACCTTCTCGGTGACGGCTCTCCAAGCCGCAGCCGTGACCCGGACTCCGGGCGGCCTGGCCTCAACCGGTGCTGACGGAGGATCCCTCACGGCGTTGCTCTCCGCCGCCGGGGTGCTGCTGGCGGGTGGTGCCGCCGGCATCGGCCTCAGCCGCCGGCGTACCCGCGGGGAAGCGGCGGCTCTCCGGTAAACAGTGCGGCCCGGGGGCCTGTGCATCGGTGCAGGCCCCCGGACCGCCGGGGCCTTGTATGCGCGGGGCAGGAAATGTTTGCTTCGAGCCGGCGCTTTCGGGCACAGGGGGGTCCGGCGCGCAGTGGGGAAAATTAGACTTGCCGGGTCGAGCAGTACGGCACCCCAAGCCTCCTGGAGCCATTTATGGAGCAAAAGCTGCTTTCTGCCCTGCCCGCACGGACGGCATGGGCCGTCCTTGGAATCTGTGCGTTTTTCTGGCTGCTTTCAGCCCTTGGACTGCTGCAGCTGCCCTCGTCAGTACCTCCGGTACTGATGTTCCTGTGGCTGTACCTCAATGCCTTGGCGGCCCTTGCCAGCGCGGTGGCCGCTGCCGCCGCAGTCGCAGCCCTGCTGCTGCACCGCCGCAAAAGCAGGCCGCTGGAAGAGCAGGATGACTCACCGGAGCCGGAATCGCACCTGGACCAGGCCGAGGAAACGGGTCTTGACCAGCTGCTGAACGGGCCGTTGGCTCCCGAGCCGGCCGCCGCCGGAACGGTCCCGGCCAAAAGAAACCGGCCCAGGAAGCGCCGGAAAAGCTGAACCGCAGTCTGCGAACCAGCTTCCCGCCTACTGTTCGCTGCCGCCCTTTGCGTTCTTGGGCTCCGGGTCGGCAGAAGCGGTGCCTTCAGCAGGCGCCTTGTCATTGCGCGGGGCGGGTGCACCGACGCTGCCGGCGCCGCCCGGGATCTTGGCGGAGGTCCGGTTGACGCCGGACCCTTCGCTGAGGTGGTCCGGGTTCGGCTTCTCCGTCATCAGGAGCAGCGAGGAAATCAGCAGGGAGGCGATGAATGCGATCCCGGCGGCCGTCAGGCCAAGGTCGAGGCGCAGTTCCTTGGTGGCTCCGCCGGTGGCGAAGATCATGGTGGTGATGCCGGCAATGACGGCCAGGACTGCGGAGAAAACCAGCGGGGCCTTCACGGAGTTCCGTTTCTGCGTCCCGCCGGGCTGGCTCTTCGCCACTATTTGTCCTCCTGCGTTGTCGGCTGGGCGGTCTTCTACCTTTGGTAGAAGACCGCGGATGGTACTAGTTTACGGCCTTCGACGCTTCGCTGCTCTCCGGTGCCAGGCTCGCGTCATGGCGCAGCCCCAGGCCGGAGATCGCCAGAACCACGGCAATGATGACGGCGGAACCTCCGCTGACGCCCAGCAGCGCACGTACATGGCTGCTTTCCGCCAGTGCCAGGAACGCCGGCATCAGGGCTGCGGCGCCGATCGCGGCGGCACCGGTAATCAGCCAGTCACGTGCGGGAGTGAAGTCCCTGCGGACCCGGAACCAGAAGGCGAACTCAATGAGGCCGCCCACCAGCAGGGCGGCTCCGCCCACGTAGGCAAAGACGGTTGTGGACTGGGCCAGCGCAACAACGACGCCGGCCACGGTGTACAGCGCGGCCGACACCAGCAGGGCTCCCGGAACCTGCGGGACCTGGCAGGAACGGGCCAGCGCGGACATGCGCCACAGGCTTACGCCCGTCAGGACGAAGTACAGTCCGCCCGCGAATGCGAGCACGGAAAGTGTGGGTTCCTGCCAGAAGATGGTCACTCCGCCGTAGACCGCGGCGATCGCGGAACGGAGAAGAATCGGAACCCAGGGTGCTTTGGGGTGGGGTGCGCCCACGGCGAGCCTCCGCTTTCAGGTTGCTTGACGGCCGGTCCGGCCGGTTCTTAGCTTAGTCGTTCGTTTTGCCGGATGCCGCACCGGTCACCATCCAGGCATCCGAGCGGGCCCGCCAGTAAAGCGTCACCGCACGCGCTGTCATATACCCCAGCCCAAAGGCCGCCCACAGCCAGGCGATTCCCGAGCCCCCTTCCAGGCCCGAGACATGGACCCACCAGAGCAGTGGAAGGTAGGCCAGCAGGTTAAGCACGCCGGTCACGGCCAGGTATTTGGCATCTCCGGCTCCGATCAGAACTCCGTCCAGGACGAAGACCAGGCCGCAGACAGGCTGCGCCGCAGCCAGCACCCACAGGCCTGCGGTCAGAGCGTGGACCACCGAGGGATCGGTGGTAAAAATCCAGCCGGCGAACGGTGCCGCTGCAGCCAGCAGCACACCGGTGATGATGCCGAAACCCACTCCCCACACTGACATCTTTCGGGTCAGCTCCCTGGCCGCCGCCCGGTTCCCGGCGCCCAGTTCCTTGCCGATCATGGCCTGGGCTGCAATCGCCAGGGCATCCAGCGCGAAGGCAAGGAAAGTGAAGAACGTCATGACCAGCTGGTGCGCAGCGAGGGAGACCGGCCCCTGGGCGGTGGCAACCACGACGGCGGCAAGCACCGCAATGCGCAGGCTCGCCGTGCGCAGCATGAGCCAGGAACCAACCTGCACGCCGGCGGTGATGCCTGCAGCAGTTGGCCGCAGGGACACGCCCTGTCGCCGGGCCATCCGCGCCACCATGACGAGGTAGGCCGCAGCCATGCCCCACTGGCTGATGCTGGTGCCCAGCGCAGCGCCGGTGACGGACAGGTCGAATCCGTAGACCAGCAGGAAATTCAGTCCAATGTTCACGCTGAACCCGGCAACTGCAACGACCAGCGGCGTCTTGGTGTCCTGAAGGCCGCGCAGGACGCCGGTGGCGGCCAGAACGACAAGCATCGCTGTCAGGCCGGGCATCGACCAGCGCAGGTAGTCCACCGCGAACTGCTGTACTTCCCCTTGCGCTCCGAGTGCTCCGGTCAGCCAGGGTGCGAGCAGGATGCCGGCGGTGGAGAGCGCCACGCCCAGCAGGACTGCCAAGGCGATACCGTCCCTGCCTGCGGCAATGGCCTCGCGGCGCCGGTTCCCGCCGAGGAACCGGGCCACGGTTCCGGTGGTCGAGTAGGCCAGGAAAACCATCAGTCCGACGGCGGTCTGGAGCACGGTGGAAGCAAGCCCGACGCCGGCGAGCTGGTTGACGCCAAGATGGCCAACAATGGCGGCGTCGGCGAGCAGGAACAGCGGCTCGGCGATAAGTGCGCCCAGAGCCGGGAGGGCCAGGGCAAGGATCTGCCGGCCGAGCGTCCGGTTCGAGGCAGGGGTCCGGGTTTTCACGTTTTAAGCCTACGGCCGGCACGGGCGCTTCCCGGCTGCTTCTGCTCTCTGGGCAGGGTTGCTGCCAGGGCCGCGGCAACACCCATGAGGGCGAGCACAAATGCGGCCAGTCCGTTCCAGCCTGCGCCCTGGAAGAACAGTCCCGCTGCCCAGCCCACCAGGCTGGAACCGGTGTAATAGGCGAGATTGTAGAGGGAGGATGCCTGGGCCCGGCCGTCCGATGCCAGGACCGGCACCCAGCCGGAGGCCACCGCGTGGGCTCCGAAGAAACCGGCGGTGAAGATCACCAGGCCCGCAATCACGGCCGCCAGGGACTGCAGCACGGTCAGAACCAGACCGCCGGCCATTACTGCCGTGCACGCCAGCAGCACGGTCCGGCGTCCGCCGCCCACCCGTCCTGACGCCTTGCCGGCGAAGCGCGAGGACCAGGTTCCGGCCAGATAGGCCAGGAAAAGGGAACTGGCGAGGGACTGGGGCAAATTGAACGGAGCAAGCTCGAGCCGGAATCCCAGGTAGTTGTATACGGCCACGAACCCGCCCATGAGCAGGAAGGCCTGCGCGTACAGCACCAGCTGGCGCCCCGAACGGAGGTTTACGGCCAGGCGGAAAGCCAGCGAACCCCCGCCGCGGGCCCTGCGCTGCGGAACGTAGCCGCGCTGCCGCGGCGCGGCGAGCATAAATACGACGGCGGCGGCAGCAGCGAGCAGGCTCACCGCCGCCACACCTATGCGCCAGGAGGAATATTCTCCTACAGGCGCAGCGAGGATGCGTCCTGCAAGACCTCCAACAGTGGTTCCCGAAACATATGTTCCGGCGGCCACTGCTGCGTGGACCGGACTGACCTCCTCGCTCAGGTAGGCGAGTGCTACGGCAGGAATCCCTCCCAGCGCCGCACCCTCCGCGAACCTCAGGACCAGCAGCACGGAAAAGTCAGTGGACAGCGGAACCATCAGCCCAAGGACAACGGCTGTGATGATCGCTGCGCGCATGACCGGCAGGCGGCCAAAGCGGTCCGCCGCAGCTGACCACGGGATGACCGCGGCGGCCAGGCCCAGTGTTGCCGCCGATACGCTGAGCGCCGCCGTGGCTGCGCTGATGTCAAAGTCTGCGGCGAGCTGGGGCAAAAGGCCCTGCACCGAGTAGAGCTGCGCGAAGGTTGCCACTCCCGCGGCGGCCAGGCCCACCAGCACCCTGCGGTATCCGGAGCTGCCCCGGGTGTGGCCGGCGAAACCGGCAGTTTCAGCCACGGCCCGCACCGGATTCGCTGCTGGTCCCGGCTGGGGAGCTGCTCCGCGCCAGGGAAGCCAGTTCACGGGCCAGGTTGGCCCGCGCTGCGGTTCCCCAGAGATCTTCTGCGCGGCGGGTTCGGTACAGTCCGCCCTCCCGGGCGAGCAGTGCTTCCAGCACTCGTCTCCGGCCGGCAGCGAAGGCAGGATCCTCCACATGGCGGTATTCCCGCCGGACGTCGGCCGCGTAGCGGTCATAGTCCGCCGGTGCCCTGCCCAGCACTGCCAGGTCCGCATCACAAAGCATTTTCCCGCGTTCGTCATCCGGTGTGGGGTCATGGGCCGCCGTAAGGCGGACCAGCCGTGCGGCCTCGGCGGACTCCGCTGCAGGGATCCCGGCGGGCGGCAGAAGCTCCTCGGCCAGTACTGCCGAGGCGTCCTCATCAGCCCCCGGCACGCCGTCGTACACGGCGTCGTGGAACCAGGCGGCCAGGAGCACCGGACGGTCTGAACAACCCAGCCGGTGCAGCGCTTCGAGCACCTGCAAAAGGTGCCGCCGGTCGTGATAGTGCCGGTGGGGCTCACCCCAGCGGTTCAGCAGCTCGGCACCCAGGTCCTCCGCGCCGGGGACAAGGGAGTCCCAGCGCCTGCGCAGCGGATGCACCAGCGATGCTGCCCGTTCGCGTGCCGGGATGCGCAGTCCACCGGCAATCAGCGCACGGACCAGGGTGGCGCCGTCAACCGGGGTGGCTCCGGCGGCCACCAGGTCCGCATGGCGCTGCTGCGGCACGTCGTAGTGGTCCCGGTCGAAGGCACGGCGGGGAATCCCCGCTGCGTCGGCGAAGGCGTGAAGCTCTTCCAGCGAGGAGTCGGAAACCAGGTGGGAGAAGTACGTCCCGTGAGCCGGCCAGAGCGGCGGATCGATGTAGATCAAGCGCGCACGTCCAGGGAATTTGCAGGAACCATTCCTCCATCCTTAGCCCACCGGCTGCGCATTTTCCATCCGGCCCTTAACCGGCGCGCCATCCGGCTTCGGAACTCCCTTGTCCAGCCGCCCTCCGGGTGGTCCAATATCTGCCATGACGCAGACCGGGGACACCCTCCTTGCCATTGGCACCCGCAAGGGCCTGTGGCTTGCCCAAAGCAGCGACCGTACAGACTGGAAGCTCAGCGGGCCCTTTTTCCTTATGAATGAGGTAGCCAGCGTCGCCCTGGACACCAGGCATTCGCCGCCGCGCATCCTGGCCGGGCTGCTCTCCCCGCACTGGGGGCCCACCGTCGTGATCTCTGAAGACCTGGGTGAAAGCTGGACGGAGCCCGAGGCGGGGGCCATCGCGTTTCCGCCCGAAACCGGGGAGGCACTGGGACGCATCTGGCAGTTGCAGCCGGACTCGGCAGAACGCCCGGGGGTCATCTGGGCCGGCTGTGAACCGATCTCGGTCTGGAAGTCCACCGACGGCGGCACCAGCTTCGAACTGAATGAGGCACTGTGGAACCATCCCCACCGTCCGGAGTGGGGCGAGGGTTACGGCGGAGCGGCGGCACACACGGTGCTTCCGAGCCCGGCGGACGAGAGCGTGCATGTGGCGATCAGTTCCGGCGGGGTCTACCGCTCCGATGACGGCGGAACGTCCTGGACGGCCCGCAACCAGGGGATTTCCGCCTATTTCCTGCCCGATCCGAACCCGGAATTCGGCCAGTGCGTACACAAGGTGGCGCGGGACGCGGCAGATACGAACCGGCTGTACGCGCAAAACCACCACGGGGTCTACCGCAGTGACGATGCCGGAGACACGTGGGTGTCGATTGCCGGCGGCCTCCCGGCGGACTTCGGATTCGTGATGCTGGCGCATCCGCACACCGGCGGCACCCTCTGGACCATTCCGCTGGTTGCCGACGGCGAGCGCATTCCGCCCGGCGGCGAGCTGGCCGTCTACCGAAGCACGGATGCCGGACAATCCTGGACCAGGCAGGACAGCGGGCTGCCCACGGCCGAATACAACGCAGTCCTGCGCGATGCCGCAGCGGTGGACACGGCTGAGCCAGCCGGAGTCTACTTCGGGACCCGGGCCGGCGATGTGTATGCCAGTGCCGATGAGGGCGGAACCTTTGCCCTCGTCACGTCCAATCTGCCGGATGTCCTCTGCGTCCGGGCCGCCGCCGTCGGAAGTTCAGCTCCGTGACCGGCACCGAAGTGCGGATCCTGCTTCCGGATGTCCTGGCGGCTGCCGCAGGCGGAACCCGGGAACTCAGCGTTCCCGGAACGGCAGGCCTGACGGTGGGCACACTGCTGGACGGACTGGGTTCCCGCTTCCCCATCCTGGAACGGCGTATCCGCGATGAGCGGGGAACTGTTCGGCGGTTCGTCAATATATATGTGGACGGCGAGGACATCCGCGGGCTGGACCGCCAGCACAGCGAGGTCAGTCCCGGGGCCGAAGTGCTGATCCTGCAGTCCATCGCCGGCGGCTAAGGATCTTCCTGCCGGCAGGTGGGATGTTCTCGGGAGTTA
>NZ_BAAALV010000002.1:258699-286030 GCF_039528575.1 Arthrobacter gandavensis | reverse complement strand
GGTGTCCGGCCGTTTTCGCTTCAGGTACCGGTTAGGCCGGGAGCTGCAGGGCCTGTCCGGTGAGGATCAGGTCAGGGTGGATCACGGTGCCGGTGTTGGCTGCGTACAGAGCCTGCCAGCCGCCTTCGATACCAAGCTTTTCAGCGATGGTGGACAGGGTGTCGCCGGCCTGGACGGTGTAGGTCTCACCGCTCACAGCGGGAGCCGGAACCGCAGCGGCAGGGCCCTGCGACGTGGCCGGGACCTCTACGGGTGCAACGGCTTCAGGCTGGGCCGGTGCAACGTAGGTTTCAACCGGTGCGGCCGGGGCCTCCGCCGGAACGGAGTAGGTCTGAACCGGGGCTTCGGCTACGGGTGCCTGCTGCACCGGAGCCGCAGCCTGCGGGTTGGCGGTTGCGCCGGTCATGCCCAGCTTGGCAGTGCAGGCAGGCCAGGCGCCGGGGCCCTGTTCGGCCAGGACGCGCTCGGCTACGGCAATCTGCTGCTCACGGCTGGCGTTGGCGGGGTCGCCGGTGCCGCCGAAGGCAGCCCAGGTGCTGGGTGTGAACTGCAGGCCTCCGGAGAATCCGTTACCGGTGTTGATGCCCCAGTTACCGCCGCTTTCGCACTGTGCGAGGGCATCCCAGTCCATTGAGGCTGCGTTGGCCGGAGCGGCCATGCCGGCAAGGCCGGCTGCGCCGGCGCCGGTGATGGCTGCGGCGGCGAGTCCACGACGGACGTAACGGGTGATCTTCGAGTTCTTCATTAGCTGTATCTGCTCCTAGGACCCACCTACGCTCCGCCCGTCCCCGGGCTTCATAACGCCGTCGCCTGCCCCGACTAAATAGAGGTCTGGTCTGGATGCTCCCTCAGCAGCGACGTGGGGTGGCGAGGGGCACCTGTGCATTCGGCTGCACCGTCAGATGGGGTGCTGCCGGCCGGATCAGGTTCAGCTCTTCGGGACCCGGCTACCGCCCGTGTATCGGGCACTCATCCAAGGTAAGGAAGACTCAAATCGATATCAAACCGAGACCTTCCGGCAGGAGCCGTAACCATTGCCCCGATCCGCATGCTCATGCCGATCGGGCGGGGCTTTGTGGACTTGGCCACAGGGTGTGAAAAGGCGGGTTTCCGACTGTCTGGACTTGGTCCTGCAACCGGTCTAGGGTTTGTCCTCGTGCTCACATTCTTCAATGCGCTCAAGCGCATTCTGGTGGGGCGTCCGTACGGCAACGAGCAGCTCTCCCGCACACTGCTGCGCAAGCGCGTGGCCCTGCCCGTTTACGCCTCGGACGCACTGTCCTCAGCGGCGTATGCTCCGGATGAAATCCTTCTCACGCTGGCGCTGGCCGGCGTTGCCGCAGTGACCCTCTCCCCCTGGGTGGGACTGGCCGTCATAGTCGTGCTGCTGACCGTGGTTGCCTCGTACCGCCAGAACGTCCACGCTTATCCTTCCGGCGGCGGCGACTACGAAATCGCCAGCGAGAACCTGGGCCGCCGGGCCGGGCTGACGGTCGGATCCGCCCTGCTGGTGGACTACGTCCTCACTGTTGCGGTCTCAATGTCCTCAGCAGCCCAGTACCTCGTCACGGCCGTGCCGGCACTGCACGGGCGGCAGGGGCTGCTTGCCGCGGCCGGAGTGGTGATCCTCATGCTCATCAACCTCCGCGGAGTCAAGGAAGCGGGCTCCGTGTTCGCGGTGCCGACGTACCTTTTCCTCGCCTCAGTGCTCGGCATGTGCGCCATTGGACTTTTCCAGGCGGCCACAGGCACCTTGCAACAGGCGCCGTCGGCCGGGTTTGACCTGCTCCCCGAGGCCGGGCTTGACGCCGGACTCACGGGCCTGGCAGGCGCCTTCCTGCTGCTGCGTGCTTTCTCCTCCGGTGCCGCTGCGCTCACCGGTGTGGAAGCCATCAGCAACGGGGTACCCACGTTCCGCAAGCCCAAGAGCCGCAATGCCGCCACCACCCTGCTGCTGCTGGGGGGCCTGGCAGCCGCCATGCTGGCCGGCATCCTCGCCCTGGCGAACCTCACCAAAGTCCACTTTGTGCAGGATCCTGCCACGCAGCTGCTGCAAAACGGCTCGCCGGTACGGGACTACATCCAGCATCCGGTGATCAGCCAGCTGGCGGAGACCGTGTTCGGGGACGGGTCGCTGCTTTTCTACGTCGTGGTCGCGTCCACCGGACTGATCCTGGTGTTCGCTTCGAACACCGCCTTCAACGGTTTCCCGATCCTGGCTTCCGTGCTGGCGAAGGACGGCTACCTTCCCCGGCAAATGCGCACCCGCGGTGACCGGCTGGCCTTCAGCAACGGAATCATTGTCCTCGGACTGGCGGCACTTGTCCTGATCCTCATTTTCAACGCCGATGTGACCCGGCTGATCCAGCTCTACATCGTCGGCGTCTTTGTCTCCTTCACGGCGAGCCAGCTGGGCATGATCCGGCACTGGAGCGCCAAGCTGCGCACTGAACGCAAACCGGAAGACCGGCGTCGGATGCTCCGCTCCAGGCTGATCAACTCCTGTGGTTTCGGCATGACGGCCCTGGTGCTGGTGATCGTAGTGGTGACCAAGTTTGAGCACGGTGCCTGGATCGCACTGTTAGCCATGGCATTCCTCTACGCAGTGATGGACAGCATTCGCCGGCACTACGCGGCGGTCGCCGAGGAACTGCGGGTTGAGGAAGACCCCTCTGTCCTGGCACTGCCCAGCCGGGTCAACGCAGTGATCCTGGTATCCAAGGTGCACAAGCCTGTCCTGAGGGCCCTGGCCTACGCCCGTGCATCGCGTCCGTCGAGCCTGAACGCGATCATTGTGGACCTGGATCCGGATGAGACGGAGAAGACCGTCCGCGAGTGGGAGCGGCTGCGCATCCCGGTACCCCTGACGGTCCTCTCGTCCCCCTACCGGGAAACCGTTTCGCCCGTCCTGGCGTACCTGCGCGAGGCCCGCCGCGCCTCGCCGCGGGAACTGTTTGTGGTCTACATTCCCGAGTACGTCGTCGGGCGCTGGTGGGAGCAGCTCGTGCACAACCAGACGGCACTGCGGATCAAGGCCCGCCTGCACTTTGAACCGGGCATTATGGTTGCCAGTGTTCCGTGGCAGCTGGCGTCCAGCCGTGAAGCTGCCGCAGCGTCACGGCAGGCCGGCCAGGATGCCCAGCCGGCACCGGACGTGCAGCCGGACCCGGACGCCACCACCCCGGGAACCTAGCAGCAACCGGGCGGCGCCCGTGCCAGGCATTACCCCTGCAGCACTCCCCCGCGGGCGGCAGCCACGGCGGCAGCGGTGTCTTCCGCGATCAGTTCGGCGTTGATCGCGGTCGCCGCTGCGAGTCCCGCGGAGGCCGACCCGATGACCTGCGTCATAGGGGATGTCAGGTTACCTGCGGCAAACACCCCTGCGACGGACGTCGCACCGCTGGAGTCCACGGGCACGGCAGTGCCAACGGCCAAGTCGCCAAAGTGCTGTTCCTCAGCTGCCAGTCCCACGCCCGCAAGGTAGCCGGCCCGGGCACGCAGCCGCGTCAACACCACCAGTGCCTGACGGGGCACAAACTCCCCGGAGGCCAGGCGTACCCCGGCCAGGCCGGCGTCGTCGCCCTCCACCGCGGACACCTGCCCCGGCACTACCCGAATTCGGCGGGCAGCCAGGTCCCGGCCCTGCTCTTCGCCGGGCTCCCCCGTACCGTTCAGGAAAAGCACGATGTCATCACACCACTGCCGCCACATCAGGGCCTGGTGCACGGCGGTGTCCAGATCCGAGGCCAGCACGCCAAGGGCCTTCCCTCCTGCCTCCCAGCCGTGGCAGTACGGGCAATGCAGCACATCCGTGCCCCAGTACGCCGACAGCCCCGGAATCGCCGGGAGTTCATCCAGGGCTCCACTGGCGGCAAGAACCCTGCGGCAGGCCAGCGCCCTCCCGTCCTGCAGGAAGACCCGAAATCTGCCGTCACCGGCACGCTCCACGTTCTCCACCCGCCCAGATACGATCGTTCCGCCGTAGCTGCGGACTTCCTCCCGGCCTGTAGCATAGAGCTCGCCGGGTGCAGCGCCCTCGCGGCCCAGGTAGTTGTGGACATGTTCGGCGGCAGCGTTGCGCGGTTCGTCCGAATCAACCACTGCCACCTTCCGCCGCGCCCTGGAAAGTGCCAGCCCGGCACTGAGCCCCGCTGCGGCACCTCCCACTATGACGACGTCGTAGTCCGCGGCTTTTGTGGCTTCCTGGTCTGAGTTCTGCGTAGTCATGAAACTCCTTCGGCCGTTCGTCCGGCATCTGTACCGGCATTCTGCGTGCCAGTCTTTCCCGCGCCGTACGGACGCACAACAACTTTTGCTGTTATGGCAAGATCGGCATCATGACCGAAGAGGACAGAGCCATTGTGGCCGGGATCGGGTCCCGGCTGCGTTCGCTGCGCATTTCCCGTGGAAAAACCCTCACGGAAGTAGCCGGCGCCACCGGGATCTCCCTCAGCACCCTGTCCCGGCTGGAGAGCGGCCTGCGCCGGCCCACCCTGGAAATGCTGCTGCCCCTGGCCCGGACCTACTCCGTAACCCTGGATGAACTGGCGGGAAGCCCCAGGACCGGAGATCCGCGCGTACACATGCGTTCAGTCCGGCGCCAGGGGGCAACCATCATTGCCCTGACAGAGAAGGCCAGCGGGATCGGTGCCTTCAAGTACATTCTTCCGGCACCGAAGGAGCCGGCCGTCCCGGACCCCAAGACCCACGACGGCTATGAATGGCTGTACGTGCTCAGCGGCCGGCTGCGGCTGCTGCTGGGAAGTACCGAACTCATCCTCGGTGCCGGAGAGGCTGCCGAGTTCGAAACCCGGGTGCCGCACTGGATGGGGAACGCCGACCGGGAGGCAGTGGAGTTCCTCGCCCTCTTCGGCCCGCAGGGAGAGAAGGCACACCTGCGGGCAAGGCCTGCGGATCCCCGGAAGCGGTCCTGACCCCGCCCTGGAACCCTAGTCCCGGGAGGCTGTTCCGCGTCCGGCAAGAATTGACCGGTACGCATAGCCGGTGAGCCGTCCGTCCTGCACGGCCTGCTCGACGACGGCGAAGGAACGGGACTCATCGCCGTCCCTGTAGGGGTAGTGGATCAGTTCGGCGATCAGCTCCCATTCCTCGGAGATCGAGTCGATGAGAGTCGCCGGAGTCTCCTCTTGCACGCCGGGCAGGACGGTCCAGCGGCCGGCGGGGACGCGGTAGGCCTCCAGGCGCTCCAGGTCTGCCTCCAGACCGGCCAGGGAATCATATTCGGTCTGCGCCTCGGACGGCACGGAACCGTCCGGCGTCGCCAGCTGGGCAACGAAGGTGGTCTCCGATGACGGGTAGATCGAGGTCGGTACCGGTTCACCCTCCTCCAGGTATGCAGGCAGCTGCGAGGGCATCCAGTACCAGGCATCCCCTTGGTCGGCGCCGCCCGGCTGGTCCCGCTCGCTGATCCAGCCCCGGGCTGTCAGCAGCGCCTCGGCGTCGTCGCTGAAGTAGGCAGTTTCCCCGCGCAGCATCGCGTTGACTTCGTGCTCTGCACGGCGGGCCTGCTTCTTCTTATGGACGGCCTTCTTGCGTGGCTTGGATTTGGGCACGGCGGATCTCCTTGGGGTGGGGGTGGAAACTGCTGTTGGCTGCGGCTAGAAGCCGGAGCCGCCTTCTACGGCCATGTTGGAGAAGCGCGAGTAGTGGCCCTGGAATCCAACCACGATGGTTTTTGTGGGACCGTTGCGGTGCTTGGCCACAATCACGTCGGCCTCACCGGCGCGCGGAGACTCCTTGTCATAGATGTCCTCGCGGTGAAGCAGGATCACCATGTCCGCGTCCTGCTCGATCGAGCCGGATTCACGCAGGTCGGAGACCATCGGCTTCTTGTCGGTGCGCTGCTCGGAACCACGGTTCAGCTGCGAGAGGGCGATCACCGGCACTTCAAGTTCCTTGGCCAGCAGTTTCAGCGCACGGGAGAACTCCGAAACTTCCTGCTGGCGGGATTCAACGCGCTTGCCGGAGGACATCAGCTGCAGGTAGTCCAGCACCACGAGCTTCAGGTCGTGCCGCTGCTTCAGGCGGCGGCACTTGGCCCTGATTTCCATCAGGGACATGTTGGGGCTGTCATCGATGAACAGCGGTGCGTCATTCATCCTGCCCATGGTGGTGGCGATCTTGCCCCACTGCTCGTCCTTGATGGTGCCCTTGCGCAGGTCCTGCAGCCCGATGGTGGCCTCGGCAGAGAGCAGGCGCATGGCTATCTCGTTCCGGCCCATTTCCAGGGAGAAGAACACGGTGGTCATGTTGTGCTTGATGGCCGCCGAGCGGGCGAAGTCCAGCGCGAAAGTTGACTTGCCGACGGCGGGACGGGCGGCAATGACGATCATCTGGCCGCCGTGCAGGCCCTGGGTCAGTTCGTCGAGTTCGTAGAAACCGGTGGGAACACCGGTCATTCCCTCGCCGCGGTGGCCGGCGGACTCGATTTCATCCACCGTGCCTTCAATGATGTCTTTCAGCGGGACATAGTCTTCCGCGGTGCGGCGTTCCGCGACGGCGTAGACCTCGGCCTGCGCAGCATTGACCAGGTCGTCGACTTCCCCGTCATTGGAGTAGCCCAGCTGGACAATCTTGGTACCGGCATCCACCAGACGGCGCAGGACCGCGCGCTCACGGACAATCTCGGCGTAGAAGCCGGCGTTGGCCGCGGTGGGGACGGACTGGATGAGCGTGTGCAGGTAGGCAGGTCCGCCAATGCGGGTGATTTCCCCCCGCTTGGTCAGCTCATCGGAAACGGTGACGGCATCCGCGGGCTCGCCGCGTCCGTACAGGTCGATGATGGCCTCGTAAATGGCCTCGTGCGCGGGGCGGTAGAAGTCCACGCCCCGAAGCACCTCAACGCAGTCGGCGATCGCGTCCTTGGAGAGCATCATGCCGCCAAGCACCGACTGCTCCGCTACCAGGTCCTGGGGCGGAGTCCGGCCGAAATCGGGAGTACGGGTTGATTCAGCGGAATCCGCATGTGCAAGCGACACGAGGCCACCCTTTCCAAGAATGTTCTATCCAAGGGTCCCGTCAGGCAGACCCAAAAGATGTGTAAGGCTGGCTGTATTTCTAGCCGACGGCACTGACATTGGGCCGAGCGGCCCGCCGTGCCCTCGCCGATACTTCCGGGTGCGCCGATGAGGGAGTCCACCGCAACCGTAGCCCCGTAAGGCCCCCTCAACAAACGAGTTATCCACAGGAGTTGTGGATAGCCTGTTC
Organism: Arthrobacter gandavensis; assembly: GCF_039528575.1. Lineage (NCBI taxonomy): Bacteria > Bacillati > Actinomycetota > Actinomycetes > Micrococcales > Micrococcaceae > Arthrobacter > Arthrobacter gandavensis. The sequence continues at coordinate 278,803 of NZ_BAAALV010000002.1, read as the reverse complement.
ATAACTGGGCGTGTCTTGTGCACAGGTTGGGCATAAGGCTGTGGATAAGAAATTAGTTTCAGGCCAAATATGGCTCTGACTAGGCAAAACACTTCTCCACACCTGTGCAAAGCCATCAATTTTGGTCAACATTCAGGCTCAACCTTCAGGTTGACAGATTCCCGGATGGGGCATACGGCGGGCGTTATCCACAGCAGATATCCACATACCTGTGCGCTACTTGGAATTACTCGTGCCGCTAAGCCTGCTTGCTATGCCGGGGCACGGACAACACAGCAGCGCCCCCGCCTCACAGGAGGCGGGGGCGCTGCACATCACGCAGTGTGCGTTGAAGCGGTGCTAGCTGGCAACGACCTCGAGGTCGATGACAGCAGCAACGTCGTCGTGCAGGCGGACGTTGGCCTGGAAGGAACCAACCGACTTGATGTGAGTCGGCAGTTCAACCTTGCGCTTGTCGATGCTGCCGAGGCCGGCAGCTTCAACGGCAGCAGCAACGTCAGCAGGCTTGACCGTGCCGAAGAGGCGTCCGGACTCGCCGGCCTTGACGGTCAGCTTGACCGGCTTGGCGGAGAGTGCAGCAGCCTGCTTCTGGGCATCTTCCAGCGAAGCGTGCTCGCGCGCAGCGCGGGCAGCCTTGATGGACTCAACCTGCTTCTCGCCACCCTTGGTCCAGGTGAGAGCGAAGCCGCGGGGCACCAGGTAGTTACGTGCGTAACCGTCCTTCACCTCAACAACATCGCCTGCAGCACCGAGACCGGTGACTTCGTGGGTCAGAATGAGCTTTGCCATGAGTTAGGTTCCTTTCCTTTAGCCGCGGCCAGCGCCGGAGTAAGGCAGGAGTGCAACTTCACGGGCATTCTTGATTGCCTGTGCGATCTTGCGCTGTTCCTGCACGGTTACGCCAGTTACGCGACGAGCGCGGATCTTTCCGCGGTCGGAAATGAACTTGCGCAGCAATGCTACGTCCTTGTAGTCGATGACAGTGATGTCAGCGGCCTTCAAGGGATTGGACTTTGGTTTGGGCTTGCGAAGTTCAGCCTTAGCCATCGTGGAGCTCCTTATGTCTGGTGGAGCCCGTGGATCAATTCCACGGGATGGGCTCGACGGCGGTTGCCGTCAGAGGTTGTGCCTTGCGGCACAGAGGTATTGCTTAGAAGGGCGGATCGTTGGAATCCGGGCCGGCTCCCCAGCCGCCTGAGTTGCCGCCTGCAGGGGCACCCCAGGGATCGTCCGCAGGTGCGGACTGCTGCTGCTGCTGGCCGCCCCAACCGGAGTTGGAGTTGCCGCCGAAGCCGCCGCCGGCGTTACCGCCGAAGCCACCGCCGCCACCGCCGGAGCGCTGGGTGCGGGTGACCTTCGCGGACGCGTAACGAAGCGAGGGGCCGATTTCGTCGACCTCAAGTTCCATGACGGTACGCTTTTCGCCCTCTTTGGTCTCGTACGAACGTGACTTCAGGCGGCCCTGGCAGACGACGCGGGTTCCCTTGGTCAGGGACTCGGCGACGTTTTCCGCAGCTTCACGCCAGACCGACGCACGGAGGAACAGCGTTTCGCCGTCCTTCCATTCGTTGGACTGCCGGTCGAAGGTGCGCGGCGTCGAGGCAATGGTGAAGTTCGCCACTGCTGAACCGGACGGGGTGAACCGGAGTTCCGGATCGTTCGTCAGGTTGCCGACCACGGTGATCGTTGTCTCGCCTGCCATTTATGCCTCCTGGTGTCTCGGCCCGGAGTACCCGGGCCTTTCGTTGACGAATAAAGGTTGGACCGAAATTACTCGGCAACAACCTTCTGGTCTTCGGGGCGGATGATCTTGGTACGCAGGATGGTCTCGTTGAGGCCAAGCTGGCGGTCAAGCTCAGCAGCAGCTGCAGGGCTGGCGGTGAAGTTAACCACCGCGTAGATGCCTTCGGACTTCTTCTTGATGTCGTAGGCCAGGCGGCGTCGACCCCAGATGTCCACCTTGTCGACGGTTCCACCCTCGTTGCGGACAACGTTGAGGAACTTGTCGAGCGAAGGCTCCACGGTACGCTCTTCGACCTCGGGGTCGATGATTACCATCAGTTCATAAGCACGCATTTGTGAACCCACCTCCTTTGGGCTATACGGTCACGGTCTTTCCGTAACAGGAGGTTCTTTAGCGTTGTCTTTGCGTCCGGGCCGGCGGTGAACCCGCGTTATGCCCGGAAGCCTGCCAGCCGAAGCCGACAGCACAGACTTCCCTATCCTATCGGATTTTCCCGACTCCAAAGTTCACCTGTGGACAGCGCTCCGTCCCCCGCCGCGCCGGTTACCGGGCAAAGAAGGCCTCTGCTGCGCGGGAAAGCTGGAACGGGTCGTTGACTCCGGCCATCTCCCGGGCCGAGTGCATGGACAGGAGCGGAATGCCGACGTCGATGGTGCGGATTCCCAGGCGGGTCGCGGTCAGCGGGCCAATGGTGGAGCCGCACGGAATGGAGTTGTTGGACACGAACTCCTGGTAGGGCACACCGGCCCTGCGGCACAGTCCCGCCCAGTACGCCGCACCGGGTGCGTCGGTGGTGTAGCGCTGGTTGGCGTTGATCTTCAGCAGCGGACCGCCGTTGAGGACCGGCCGGTTGGCCGGGTCGTGCCGTTCGGCATAGTTGGGATGCACTGCGTGGCCCGCGTCGGCAGAGATGCAGAACGACGCAGCAAATGCACGCTGCGCCTGCATGGCATCGGCTCCGAGTCCTGCACTGATCCGGGCAAGCACGTCCTCGAGGAACGGGCCGGCCGCGCCGGAGCGCGATCCGCTGCCAACTTCTTCATGGTCGAACGCCGCCAGGACAGCAATTGCTCCGCCGGTCTTGGATTCGGCGGCAGCTTCCAGGGCACGCAGGCCGGCGTGCACCGAAGAAAGGTTGTCCAGCCTGCCTGAGGCGAAGAATTCCCCGTCGGCACCAAAGACGCGGGCCGGCTGGGTGTCGGCGGCGACGACGTCGTACCCGCCGATCTCTTCGCGGTCCACGCCCGCTTTGGCTGCCAGAAGCCCCAGGAGATCGGCGGTTGACGGATCACCGAGCCCCCACACCGGGTTCATGTGCTGCTGCTTGTCCAGCTTCAGGCCTTCGTTCACGGCGCGGTCCAGGTGGATGGCCAGCTGCGGGAAACGCAGCAGCGGACCCGTGGCAACCAGGTGCTCGACGCCGTCGAGGGTCACCAGCCGTCCGGCGAGCTCCAGTTCACGGTCCAGCCAGGAGTTCAGCAGCGGCCCGCCGTAGACCTCCACGCCGGCCTGCAGCCAGCCGAACTTCCCGGTAGTCGGCGAAGGCTTGAGCTTGAAGGTCGGTGAGTCGGTGTGGGTCCCGAAGATATTGAATCCGGTCCCCGGTTCTGCGCCCTCAGGGACGATCCAGGCGATGAAGGCGCCGTCGCGCACCACCACATACCGGCCGGGCGCTGCGGGCCAGTCCTGGTCCTCAGCAACTTCAGTGAATCCGGCCGCCGCGAGACGGTCCGCGGCAGCGCGGGCGGCGTGGAAGCTGGAGGGCGAGGCGGCGACGTATTCGCCGAGGTCGTTTACGTGAGCCAGTGCGTCAGACATGCTCCGATTCAACCAGAGCCGGCGGCGGGCACGTAACCGCCGCCCCACGAAGAAAGGATCCCCCGGGCATTGCTGCCCGGGGGATCCGTGGGAGATGTCCGGTGAAGGCGTCTGCGGCCGTTCTTCCGCTTCCGCCTTCACCGAAGTGTGGGGTGCTAGACGTCGCGGCGCTTGTTCACGATCAGTGCGACGATCAGCAGGAGAACCGCCCAGCCGCCCAGGACCAGTCCGCCTTCGAGCTGGTTCAGCGCACCGTCGGCAATATTGGTGGCCACCAGCTGGGTACCGGCGTTGCTGGGCAGGAAGCGTGCGGCGTCAGGAATCCAGTCCGCAAGACCTGAAATCAGCTGCACGATCACAGGCAGGACGAACAGGACGCCGATGATGGTCACGACGCCGCCGGCGGTGCTGCGAAGCAGGGATCCGGTGGCCACGCCCATCACGGCGATGGCCGCCAGCAGGGTGCCCGTGTTGATGATGCTGGGAAGGACCCAGGGTGCGTCCAGGCCGAATTCAAGGTTCTCCGGAGCCAGCAGGGGCTGGCTGATGAGGTAGCTTGCGAAGGCACCGACTACGCCGATAACGAAGGCTACGACGCCGATGATGATGGCCTTGCCCAGCATTGCCGGCGTCCGGGTGGGAACCGCCACCATCGTGGAGCGGATCATGCCGGTGCTGTACTCGGAGGCAACCAGGACCACGGCCAGGGCGGCGATGAGAAGCTGGCCAAACAGTACGCCGGAGGCCGGGGTGTCATAAACCATGGCCTGCAGGTCCATGCCGTTCCCAACGCCCATGGCCGGTCCCATGCTGGGATCGTCCGCCAGCATTTCAGCAGTCATTGCCCAGCTCCAGGCAACGAGTGCAGCCAGGCCCACCATGACCACGAGGGTGACGGAGAGCAGGATCACGGTGGAGGGCAGGGTGGTTACCTTGATCCACTCTGAGCGCATGACCCTGGCAAAGTTGACGCCGCTGCCGTCCGTGCGGGCCGTCCGGCGGGACGGCGCGGGTGCGGTTGTGGTGCTCATGCTCGGGTTCCTTCCACAACAGGCTCGGCAGCAGCCGGTTCCTGGCTAAATGCGTGGGACTTGTATTCGACGTCGTCCCGGGTGAGTTCCATGTAGGCGTCCTCGAGGGAAACCTGGATCGGGGTCAGCTCGGTGAGCAGGATCCGGCGGTCCAGGGCGATCTCTGCGATGGAGCGTGAATCGGCGCCGCTGACCTCGAACAGTCCGTCTTCAATGCGGTTGATTTCAGCACCCTGGTTCTCCAGGACCGGCAGGAGATCGGCAGCGTTGTCGGTGCGCACCCGCGTGCGCTGGCGTCCGCCGCCGTCGATGATCTCCTGGATGGGCGCGTTGGCGATGATGCGTCCGCGCCCAATCACAATGAGGTGGTCTGCCGTGACGGCCATTTCACTCATCAGGTGGGAGGAGAGGAAGACGGTGCGGCCTTCGGCGGCCAGGCCCCGGGCAAGGTTGCGGACCCAAAGCACGCCTTCGGGATCGAGGCCGTTGACCGGCTCGTCCAGGATCAGGGTGTTGGGGTCCCCGAGCATGGCGACGGCTATGCCGAGGCGCTGGCCCATGCCGAGCGAGAATCCGCCGACGCGCTTCTTAGCTACCGGGCCCAGTCCGGTGAGCTCGATGACTTCGTTGACGCGCTTGTTGGAGATGCCGTGCGTGGCGGCCATCGCGCGAAGGTGGTTGTAGGCCGACCGGCGGGTGTGCACCGCCTTCGCATCAAGCAGGGCGCCCACCTCATGGAGCGGAGCCTTGTGGCGGGCGTAGGGCTGGCCGTTGATGGTCACGTTTCCGGAGGTGGGACGGTCCAGTCCCACGATCATCCGCATGGTCGTCGACTTGCCGGCACCATTCGGGCCCAGGAAGCCGGTTACTTTCCCTGGTTCGACGGTGAAGGAAACATTGTCGACGGCGGTCTTGCTGCCGTAGCGCTTGGAGAGGCCGTGTGCCTCGATCATGGTGATCCTCATCTAGGAGCGTACAAGTACGGGGGTGTACTTCCACACTATGCGTCCGCCGTCCGCTGCGGACCGTTCCTAGGGATGAAACGGGGGAAATCAGGCGTCCCCCTTAGGGATGACTCAGGGAGGACCCTGAGTCATCAGTATGGCCGGGGACGGTTTCAGACGTCACGCTTTTTGATGACCACCACCGCAGCCGCCAGCAGCACCGCCGCCCATCCCGCGAGGATCAGGCCGCCTTCCACCTGGTTGAAGGCGTCGGGCTGGATTCGGGTGGCTACCAGCTGCGCCGCCGCACTGCTGGGCAGGAAACGGGCGGCATCTTCCACCCAGTCCGCCAGGCCGGTAAGCAGTCCCGCGATGATCGGCAGCACGAAGAGGGCACCCACCAGGGTCACCACTCCTCCGGCCGTACTGCGCAGCAGGGCACCGATGGCCACGCCCATGACGGCGATCAGTGCCAGGACGGTGCCGGTGTTGATGATGGAGGGCAGCACCCACTCCGCGTCCAGTCCGAAGTCCAGGTCCGAACCGGACAGGATCGGCTGCGCCAGCAGATACGTTGCGAAGGCCGAAAGGACGCCCACCAGGAAAGAGATGACGGCGATTACCAGCGTCTTGGCCAGCAGCGCCGGGACGCGGGTGGGCACGGCCACCATGGTGGAGCGGATCATACCGGTGGTGTATTCGGAGCCGATGACCACTACCGCCAGGGCGGCGATCAGCAGCTGCCCGAACGGCAGGCCGGAGGACGGGATGTCATACGCCGCGCTTTGCAGGGACTGCCCGATTCCCTCGGGCGGGCCGGACTCGGGTTCATTGGCCAGCTGGACCAGCCCCCAGGCGACAAGTGCGCCCAGGCCGATCATCACTGCGAAACTCACGGCCAGGAGGATGACTGTTGACGGGACCGTGGCCGTCTTGATCCATTCAGAGCGCAGCACGCGGCCGAAGGTGACCGGACCTCCCCAGGATCGCTGCGACCGGGACCGGGGGGCTGCGGCTGTGCTCATTGGGTCTGTCCTTCACTGGCGGGGAGCGGCTGCGCGCCGATCTGCTGCGACTGGTATTCGACCTCTCCGCCGGTCAGTTCCATGTAGGCGTCTTCGAGGGTTTCCTGCTGCGGTATCAGTCCGGTGATGAGGATGCCCCGGCTGAAGGCCGCCTCCGCGATGCGGCGTGCGGGCAGCCCGAGGACAGTCAGCTCATCCGCAGCCTCCCTGCGGATCTGCACCCCGTCGCCGGCTACAGCGGCCGCCAGCGCTTCGGCGTCGTCCGTCCGAACCAGGACGCGTTCGGCCTGACCGCCGGTGAGGACCGTCTCGATGGGGGCATCAGCCAGGATGCGGCCGCGGCCGATGACGATCAGGTGGTCCGCGGTAACAGCCATCTCGCTCATCAGGTGGGAGGAGATGAACACGGTACGGCCTTCGGCCGCGAGGCCCTTGACCAGATAGCGCACCCATTTCACGCCTTCGGGGTCCAGCCCGTTAACCGGCTCGTCCAGGATCAGCGTCTGCGGGTCCCCCAGCAGCGCTGCGGCAATGCCGAGGCGCTGGCCCATGCCAAGGGAGAAGCCGCCGACCCGTTTCCTGGCCACCGGACCCAGCCCGGTGAGGTCGATGACCTCGTTGACGCGTGCGGCGGGTATGCCTTCGGTCGCGGCCAGGGCCCGCAGATGGTTGTAGGCGGACCGCCTCGGGTGCACGGCCTTGGCCTCGAGGAGCGCACCAACCTCATGCAGCGGCATCCTGTGCCTGGCGTACGGTTTCCCGTTGACGCGCACGTTCCCCGCCGTGGGATGGTCCAGGCCGACAATCAGCCGCATGGTGGTGGACTTGCCGGCCCCGTTCGGGCCCAGGAACCCGGTGACCTTGCCGGGCTGGACGTTGAAGGTGATGCCGTCGACGGCGGTCTTGCCGCCAAAACGCTTGGTGAGTTCATGTGCCTCGATCATGCTCAGTCCTTTGGTTCGGAGGAACGGGGCCTAGCGCGAACTCACCGCCTCGAACTTGCGTACGGCCAGGGGGACGAACACCACAAGCATGATGGCGGAACCGATCAGCACCGTGGTGACGGGATTCTGCATGGGCCAGGTATCCGGCACCGGTGTCGATCCCAGGTTTCCGAACAGCTGCCGGACCGCCTGGACCAGCGCGGAGACCGGGTTCCAGTCAGCGATGGTGCGCAGGGGTTCGGGCAGCGTGGAGCTCTGCACAAACGCGTTGGAAATGAACGTGATCGGGAACAGGATGATGAAGGAGGCGTTGTTGATCGCCTCCGGGGACCGCACGGACATGCCCAGCAGGGCCATCACCCAGCTGAAGGCATAGGAGAACAGCAGCAGCAGCCCCACCCCGCCGAGGAAGGACCAGAAGGACGTGTTGACGCGCCAGCCCACCAGGAGGCCGGTGCCCATCATGATGATCACTGAAATACCGTTCAGCACCAGGTCGGAGTTGGTCCGTCCGATCAGCACCGCCGAAGGGCTCATGGGCAGCGTGCGGAACCGGTCGATGATCCCTTCCTTCAGGTCCTGGGCCATGGCCGATCCGGAAAACGTGGAACCGAAAACCACTGTCTGCGCGAAGATGCCCGCCATCAGGTACTGCGTGTAGTTGGTGCCCGCCACCTGGATGGAGCCGCCGTAGACCTGGCTGAACAGCAGCACGAACATGATTGGCTGCAGCACGGCGAACACGATCATGTCCGGTGTGCGGCGGATCTTGATCAGGTTGCGTTTGGTGACGGTCCAGCCGTCGGATGCCCAGCTGCCGGCCGTGGTCCCCGCCCCCGGGCGGAACCGGACCGCTGCTGTTGCGGCGCTCATCGTGCTGCCTTCGCTTTCCTGGCGTCTTCCTTCTCTTCCTCGGTGGTGTGTCCGGTGAGCTTCAGGAACACGTCGTCGAGGGTGGGGCGACGGATGCCGGCGTCGTGCAGTTCAATTCCTGCGGCTTCCAGGTCACGCAGGACCCGCTGGAGCGCGGCGGGGCCCTCGGTCACTGCCACTTCCAGGGCGCGTCCGTCGCTGGCGGTATGGACCTCTCCGCTGCCGTAACGGGCCAGGATCTGCCGCGCGGTGCCCGAGTCGAAGCCTTCAACCAGCGCAACGGCTACCCGGTGTCCGCCAATCCTGGCCTTGAGCTGGTCCGAGGTGCCTTCGGCGATCACCTTGCCGCCGTCGATCACGGCCACCGTGTCCGCCAGCTGGTCTGCCTCCTCCAGGTACTGGGTGGTCAGCAGCAGTGTTGTCCCGGCGGCGACCAGGGACTTGATCACGTCCCAGAGTGCCAGGCGGCTGCGCGGGTCCAGGCCGGTGGTGGGCTCGTCGAGGAACAGGACCCGGGGATTGTTCACCAGCGCCCCGGCCAGGTCCAGCCGGCGGCGCATGCCCCCGGAATAACCTTTCACCGGCCGGTTGCCGGCGTCCGCCAGGTCGAACTGCTCGATGAGTTCAGCGGCACGCTGCCGCGCCTGGGCCGTGGGCAGGTGGTAGAGCTTGCCGACCATTCGCAGGTTCTCGATGCCGGTGAGATTTTCGTCCACCGCTGCGTACTGGCCGGACACGCCAATGATGCGCCGAACGTCCTTGGGCCGCGCCGAGACGTCGATCCCGTCGATGGACGCAGTTCCAGCGTTGGCCTTGATCAGGGTGGTGAGGACCTTGACCGCCGTCGTTTTTCCGGCCCCGTTCGGGCCGAGGAGCGCCGTGACGGTGCCCTGGGGTACGCCAATATCCAGTCCGTCGAGGGCGAATACCGGGCCTGACTTGGACTTGTAGACCTTCGTCAGGCCGCGGGCCTGGATGAGCGGATCGCGGCGGCCCTCCGAGACCGGGCGCACTTGGTGGTTGGGGTTGGGGGGAAGGGACATGCGAACAGGTTAGGACTGCCCGCACCCGCTGGATAGGGGTTATCCGGACAGGTTCAGTCCGGAAGGCAAGAGAGCCGGAACGTTGGCTGGAAATGCACCCTAGGAGGCAGGTTTTCCTGCATCGAGTTCCTCGGGTTTGCGCTCGGCCGCAACCGGCGCAAAGACAATGGATATCAGCATTGCCGCCCCGACGACGAGCAGGGCGTTGCGCAGCCCCCAAAGCTCGCCGAGGAAGCCGAGCAGCGGCGGTCCGACGAAGAAGGCCGTGTAGCCGAGGGTGGAAACCACCGAGACGCGTCCGGCAGCATGGGCAGGATCGTCCCCGGCAGCGGACATCCCCATGGGGAAGCCCAGTGCTGCACCAATGCCCCACAAAACGACACCGGCTCCGGCCAGCCACAAGCTGGGGGCAAACACGAACAGGATCAGGCCCGCGAGCGAGGCGCCCATGCACAGCCGCAGCGCCCGGACCCGGCCCATGCGGTCAATCAGGCGGGCACCGAACCAGCGGGTGGCGGTCATGGCTGCGACGAACACGCCGAACATCACCGCGCCTGCTGTTTCTGACGCGTCGAGCCCGTCAACGGTGGCCTTGGCCACCCAGTCATTGGCGGCACCTTCGGTCAGTGCCGCACCCAGGACGACGACGCCGATCAGCAGGGTGCGGCCTTCTTTCCACGCGCCGAAGCTGGAAGGCTTGGAGGCGCCGCCATCGTGCGGATGAAGCATCTCCGGGGAATCCGGCAGGAAGGCCCTGGGAACCAGGGTGACCAGCACGACGGCGATCACCACGATCCCGATCAGGTGCACCGGCAGGCTGACGTTCAGGGCGGACAGTCCGGCGCCGATCATCGCGCCCAGGAAGGCGCCGCCGCTGAAGGCACCGTGGAACTTGGGCATCAGCGTTTTGCGCAGGCCTCGTTCAACTTCCGTGCCTTCCAGGTTCATGGCGACATCCCAGAGGCCAATGCCGGAACCGAAGATCAGCAGCCCGGCTGCCGTCAGGGGAATCGATCCCGCGGACAGTCCTGCCGCTATGACCAGTGCAGCCGCGGATGCGAGCAGCCCGCCGGTCCGGACCGCGTTGGCGGTGCCTACCCGCTGGGCCAAGGCACCGGCCAGGGGCAGCGCTCCAACGGAGCCCACCGCGGAGAAGAGCAGCAGCAGCCCCACGCCGGCGGAACCGATGTCCAGGGCCTGGGCCGCAGCGGGAATCCGCGCTGCCCAGCTGGCGAAGATCAGGCCGTTGAGGGCGAAAACTGCGAAGACAGCCAGGAGGGCCCGGTCCAGGGATTTGGTATTCACACCTTCATTCTGGAACCCGGACCCCGCCGGAGGGAAATGTGCCCTTCGGGCTCTGTCAGCGGGCGCGCTCGACGCGCTTTTCGTCCCAGACCGGCTCTTCGGATTCATAGACCCGTCCGTCCGAGCCGAAGACGAGGAAGCGGTCAAAGCTGCGGGCGAACCAGCGGTCGTGCGTCACCGCCAGGACTGTTCCTTCGAAGGCTTCGATGGCCTTCTCCAGGGCCTCGGCGGAGTGCAGGTCCAGGTTGTCCGTTGGCTCGTCCAGCAGCAGCAGGGTGGCACCGGAAAGTTCAAGCAGCAGGATCTGGAGGCGCGCCTGCTGCCCTCCCGAAAGCGAGTCGTACTTCTGTTCGCCGGAGGAAGCCAAGCCGTAGCGGTCCAGGGCGCCGGCCGCGGCCTCCCGGCCCAGGCCGGAGCGGTGCTCGTCCCCGCGGTGCAGGATGTCCAGCAGGGTCTTGCCCAGCAGATCCGGGCGCAGCATGGTCTGCGCGAAGAAACCCGGCCGGATCCGGGCGCCCAGCTTGACCGAACCCTCATGCGGAACCGGGGCGATCTCCACCTCGGAAACCGGTTCGTGTTCCTTGTCCGGATCGCTGCCGCCCAGGGCCAGCAGGCGCAGGAAGTGGGACTTTCCCGAACCGTTGGACCCCAGCACGCCAACCCGGTCGCCAAACCAGATTTCGGTGCTGAACGGCTTCATCAGTCCGGTCAGTTCCAGCTTCTGTGCCACCACTGCGCGCTTGGCGGTACGGCCGCCGCGCAGCCGCATCTTGACGTTCTGCTCGATCGGCAGCGCTTCGGGCGGCCCTGCTTCCAGGAACTTTGCCAGGCGGGTCTGCGCGGCGTGGTACCGGTTGGCCATGTCCGAGCGGAACGCGGCCTTGTTCTTGTACATGTTGACGAGTTCCTTGAGCTTCACGTGCTCCTCGTCCCAGCGCCGGCGCAGCTCCTCGAAGCGGGCATTGCGGTCTTCGCGGGCCTTGATGTAACTGCCGAAGCCTCCACCGTGGATCCAGGCCGAGGCACCGTTGATGCCCGGCTCAAGCGTCACGATGCGCGTGGCGGCGTTGGCGAGCAGCTCGCGGTCGTGTGAGACAAACAGGACGGACTTCTTCGACTCCGCAAGCTTGGCCTCCAGCCAGCGTTTGCCCGGCACGTCCAGGTAGTTGTCCGGCTCATCAAGCAGCAGCAGTTCATCCGGGCCGGAGAACAGTGCCTCAAGGACCAGGCGCTTCTGCTCACCCCCGGAGAGGGTGCTTGCCTGGCGGTACTGGGCCGTATCAAAGGGCATGCCCAGGGCGGCGGTCGTGACTTCATCCCAGACGGTTTCCTGTTCGTACCCGCCAACGTCTCCCCAGTCTGCGATCGCCTGGGCGTAGCGCATCTGGGTGGGTTCGCCGTCGTTCTCCATCATGGCTTCTTCAGCCTCGTCGACGGCCCGTGCAGCGGCCGCGATGGCGGGCGGGGCGGCGGAGACGAGCAGGTCCCGGACGGTGCTGCCGTCGCGCACCTGCCCTACGAACTGCCGCATGATGCCCATGTTTCCGGAGCGGGACACAGTGCCTTCGTCGGGTTTGATGTCTTCGGCGATGATCCGCAGCAGGGTGGTCTTGCCCGTGCCGTTGGGTCCAATCAGCGCAGTCTTGTGTCCCTCTCCGACCTTGAAGCTGACGCCGCTGAGCAGCTGCCTGCCGTCGGAGAGGAAGTAGTCAATGCCGGATACGTCGAGATGAGCCACGCTTCCATCCTCCCATCGCGGGGATGGGCTTCCGCCAGCGTGACGGCGGACGGCCGCGGGCATAGGCTCTTGTGTTGGCAATTACCGCAGAAAACCAGGAGAAAAAGATGATCTTCATCGTCGTCAAGTTCAAGGTCAAGCCGGAATGGACCGAGCGGTGGCCGCAGCTCACGGCCGACTTCACCGCTGCCACCCGCGGCGAGGAGGGCAACCTCTGGTTCGACTGGTCCCGCAGCCTTGAGGACCCGAACGAATTCGTGCTGGTTGAGGCATTCAAGGACGACGCCGCTGCCGCCCACGTGAACAGCGACCACTTCCAGCAGGCCATGAAGGACATGCTCCCGGCACTGGTTGAGACTCCGAAGATCATCAACACGCTGATCGACGGCCAGGAATGGTCCCGGATGGGCGAACTCGAGGTTAAGTAGGGCTCCGGAACGCGCCGGCTACTCCTGCACGGGCTACTCCTGCAGAGAGAAGCCGGCGCGCTCCAGCATCTCCCGCAGGTCCACCACCGTCTGTTCGTCGATGTCCTTGCCCTTGGGCGGGGTCAGGTAGTCGGTGTGCCCGGCCAGCGTGACCTCGTATTTGCCGTTGTGCTCGCGCGTGGTGTCCGCAACGGCCTCGAGCAGCGACCTCACGCGCTTCCACTCGATGTTGTGGGACACGGGGTGGCGCAGGATCTCGTTCAGCGTGTCCCGGTGGTGGTTGTTCAGGTGTTCGGGTGTATCCGTCATGGGAACCTCCTCGTTCAAGTTCCCCACGCCGTGCACCTCAGTGCAAGGGGTAGGCCCGGAACACGCCGGCTGCTACCTCGGTGAGAGGGACGGCAGGGGGAGCCCAAATACCTTCCGAAGGGCCTGGCCCGCAGCATGGTAGCCGCCCATTCCGTGCACGCCGGGACCGGGCGGGGTCGAGGCGGAGCACAGGAAAACACCCTGCAGCGGCGTCTTCCACGGAACCGGGGACAGCACCGGACGGCGGATCATCTGTCCCAGGGTCACCGCGCCGGCACCGAAGTCACCGCCCACATAGTTCTCGTTATACGCAGCCAGGCCGCGCGCCGTCGTCGTCCGTGTTTCGAGGACAACGTCCCGGAAGCCGGGTGCGAAGCGTTCAATCTGTGCCGTCACCGCAGCAGCCATGTCCTGGTCCGATCCGGCCGGCACATGGCAGTAGGTCCACAGGATGTGCCGGCCCGCAGGTGCGCGGGTGGGGTCGAAAGTGCTGGGCTGGGAGAGCAGCACGTAGGGCCTCGCCGGATGCCGTCCGGCGGCGACGGCGGCCTCGGCGGCAGCGGTTTCAGCGCGGGTTCCGCCCAGGTGCACGGTTCCCGCACCGGCGAGGGCCGGGTTCGCCCAGGGCACCGGCCCGGAGAGAATGAAGTCCACCTTGCAGGCGGCGTTGCCGTAGCGGAACTGCCGCAGCGCGCGTTCATAGCGTGCGGGCAGCTGACCCTCGGCCAGCCGCAGCAGTCCTGCCGGAGCAGTATCGAGGATGACTGCGCGCGAGCCGGAGAGTTCGCGGAGCGAGTCCACCCGGTGTCCGGTCTCCAGTTCCCCGCCGTGGGCACGGAGGTCCTCCACCATGGCGTCGGTGATGGCCTGGGAGCCGCCCACGGGCACGGGCCAGCCGACGGTGTGGGCCAGCAGGGCAAGCAGCAGGCCGCCGCCGGCCGAGGGCAGGGAGGGCAGCCGTCCAACGGGGTGGGCCATCACGCCGGTCAGCAGGGCAGGAGCCGCGTCTTCGGCGAAGCGGCGGTTCCACGCCCCGGTCCCCTGGTCCAGGGCTGCCAGCCCAAATCGCAGGGCGGCCAGCGGCTCGCGGGGAATCTTCAGCAGCGGGTCCATCAGCGTGCGCGTGATGGCTTCGCTGTGCTGCACCAGGGGGCTCATGAGCGCGGCCCAGGCTTTTCCGTCCGCCCCGAGTCCCTGGACGGTGCGCTCCAGGCTGCGGTAGGCCACTGCGGCGCGGCCTCCGTCCAGCGGCTGGGCGTAGGAAACCTCGGGCACTTCCAGCCGAATCCGCTCGGACAGGGCGAAATCCCGGAAAAAGGGAGCGGCCAGTGCCATGGGGTGCACGGCAGAACAGACGTCGTGCCGATGGCCGGGCCGGATGAGCTCGCTGGTGCGCGTTCCTCCGCCTGCGGTGGGAGCAGCTTCCAGGACACGCACGGCCAAACCTGCGCGGGCCATGGTGACCGCTGCGGCCAGGCCGTTGGGCCCGGCTCCCACCACGGTTACGTCAGTCACCGCCGGCCCCGGGACGGCCGCGCTTCAGACGGGAACGGGCGCTGCGCAGCAGTCCCGGAGCTTCCCGGCGCAGCCGCAGTGCGGCTGCCAGGGCGCGGTAGCGCAGCGGAGAAAGCGGAATATCGTACGTGGTCGGAACGGTGACCACGGTTTTTGAGAAGTTGCGTTTGAACGTGGTGACGTTGGCGAGGGACGGGTAGTTCTCGCTCTCGATCCCGGTCAGTCCGCAGGCCGTGTTGCCGGCGGCCTTGAGGACCTTGAACGCTTCCCAGAGCAGCAGGTACGGGGCGTTCGTTTTCCTGGCGTCCCGGGAGCTGGCGGCGAAGTAGTACACCGCGTAACCGCGGTATTCGGTGGTGATCAGCCAGGAAACGGGCTTGCCCTCGACGTAGGCCACCATGAGGCGCAGGTGGTCGCCCAGTTCGGTGAGCAGAGTCTCGTAAAAGGCTGAATCGAAGCTGGAGAACCCGTCACGGGCAGCGGTTTCCTGCATAATCGGAAACAGCTCCGTGCGGAAGACCTCGGCCCACCGTTCCCGTTCCACGGTGCGGACCTCCACCCCAAGCTTCTCCGCCTTGCGGATCAGGTTTCGGGCGTTGGGACGGAAGGCCGCGAAGATCTTCTCGGTGTCCGGGGTCAGGTCCACCACGATTTCGCGTTCGTACCAGCCGTGCTCCAGCGGTCCGGTGACCGGCGGGCTCACATGCTCCACCTGCATCCGCACATACAAGGGGTCCACGGCGGGATCCGCGCGGAACTGCTCCTGCACAGTGGCGACCAGCCGTGCCTCGGCGTCGGGGGTCCGCTCGGTGAACCAGGTTGGGCCGTTGACTACCACCAGGGAGGGCCGCAGGCGCCGGCGGGAGCGCAGGTAACTGGCGGTGGCAACCAGCTTCCCGCCGTCGTAATAGGCCCACACGCCGTAGGGTTCGCGGCCCAGGCGGGTTTCGAAGTCCGCCCAGTAGGGAGTCTGCTCCAGCGGGATGACAACACCGGGGTGCCGGGCCGCCAGGGACTCGAAGTCCTCGCGGGACAGCTGCTGGAAACGGTAGGGAGCGGGGGTCACATTGCTTCTTTCGCCGGGGCTGCGTCCGTCTCCAAGGGTACCCGAGGGCGGCGGGGCAGCCTGAGCCGCCAGCGGTCCGGAGCCTGGTTGAACGGCCCGCCCTGCGGATCGTCGATGCCCATGCGGCGCACCGGATCGGTCCGCGGGTCCCAGATGTCCATCGCCACCCTGAACATCAGGTACATGGTGGCTCCCATGTGCCCCACTACCGAAAGCACGAACCAGCCGGAATCAAGGTTGTTCTCCGGGGCTCCCCCGCCAATCAGGGCGGCGAGGTAGAGCCAGATGGCCCACCAGTGCATTACCTCGAAGAACTGCCAGATCAGGAAATCGCGCCAGCGCGGCCTCGCCAGTGCCAGCAGCGGCACGAGCCACAACACGAACTGGGGCGAGTAGACCTTGTTGGTGAGGATGAACGCCGCCACGATCAGGAAAGCCAGCTGCGCGATGCGTGGCCGCTGCTCGGCTGCAAGGCCCAGGACGGCGATTCCTGCACAGGCCAGGGCGAACAGGAAGTAGGCCCAGAAGCTGATGAACGCGGCGTCCACCGTAAATTCGGGGAAGGTGATGTTCCATGCCTGCCAGACGCTGGAATTACCGGCCCCGCGGTCGCGGGAGAATTCGTAGAAGTATTTCCAGCCCTGGAAGTCGCGGAGCATGAAGGGGACGTTGACCGCCAGCCAGGTCAGGGCCGTGGCCGCAAAGGTGACTGCGGCGGCCCGCAGCTTCAAGGTTCGCAGTGCCAGTACGAGGACGGCTCCGAGGATAAGCACCGGATAGAGCTTCAGTGCGGTTCCAAGCCCCAGCAGGACACCGGCCAGGAGCGGCTTGCTGCGGGCGAAAGCCAGCATGCCCAGGGCCGCCAGCATCACGGCCCAGATATCCCAGTTGATGAACATGGACAGGATCATTGCCGGGGCGACGGCCACCATGGCAGCGTCCCAGGGACGGCGGTTGGCCATCCGCATGGTGGCGATCACTGTCACGATCCAGGCCGCCGTGGCAAACACCGCATTCAGGTCGAAGTAGACCAGTCCGCGCGATTCCGCGCCGGCGGGCACAAGCCAGGCCACAAACCCGGCCAGCAGTCCCAGCAGCACGGGGTACTCAAACTCGGATCCGGGGCTGATGAAGGGATAGCTGCCGGCCCCCAGTCCGCGGGCGCCAAACAGCGCAGGCCAGTCCGAGTAACACGCCTGGTAGAACTGGTCGGACCAGCCGTTGAGGCGGCAGGGGGTCTTCGCCAGCAGAGCCAGCAGGGCCGCACCGGTGGTCAGCAGAATCAGCACCCGCGGGATGGTAAAGAATCCCGGGGAAACAATTCCCGGGGCCGTGTAGCGCCCCAGGGGGCCGCCCAGCACCTCGGTGAAGCGGCTCAGCAGCCGGTCATTCCGGCTGGGCACCACGATCCGCATCGGCCGGCGGCGGGGAGTTGAATCCATGCCTACCAGTATGCAGGCGTACCAGCCGCCGGCTTGGCGGAACGGCCCAAATGGCCCGGGCCTTCACCGCTGCCGGAATAGCCTGGGTCAAAGGGATCAGGGAGCGGCCTGCAGGGTCCCGCCGCCAGCCAGCTGGTAGTCCTGTCCGTTGAGGTAGCCGTTGCCCTCGGCCCCCGGATCGTAGGTGAGGGTGTGCCCATTGCCGGTGATGTTGGTGATCTCCGAGCCGCTGACCAGTGCTCCGGCCACGGAGGTAGCGGAGCTGTCCGCCGTGAGGTCCACTGTGCTGGTGTTGTCCAGCTCCAGCCCTACGTTGCTCAGGGTGCCCGTGATCCTGCTGTTGGCGGTCAGGGACACCGAAAGCGTGCTTCCGGCGTCGGCGGTCAGCTGTCCTTCCAGTACCGTTTCCTGCAGCGACGCCGACGCGCTGCCGTTGTTGGAAACGCTGATCAGCGCGCCCGCCCCCGGGTCCAGTTTTGCCGCGTTGCTGAGGTTGATCGCGGCACTGACGCCGTCCACGAAAACGGCGTTTCCGTCCTTGGCCGTCAGCGTTCCGCCGGACATGCTGAAGGTTCCGCCTCCGGTGTTGCCCGGCGTGCTTGAGTACATATAGGCACCGTGGGTGCCGCCGGTCAGTTCGGAACTGGTGGCGCTCACCGAGTTGGCGCCCTCGACGACGGCAGCCTCCGCCAGCGCCGATGTTCCGGTAAGGCCGCACACGGAAATAGTCCCGGTGGAGTAGATGACGGCGGACAGTTCTCCGCCGGCAGTGGCGTTCCCGCCGCTGACCTGGACGTCTCCCCCGCCGCGGTCCGTGGCGATCACGCTGGAATGGTCGCTCGCCGTGGAGAGCTGGGGGCTCACGGCCGTGATGCTGCCACCATCCGTGACGTCCAGGGCGTGGGAGAAGCTGCCCTCGGTCTTTACGCTCACATCCTGCAGGGACGCCGATGAACCCGTGCCGGTAGCAAACACCCCGTTGGCGCCGGCGCCCGAGGTTTCAACGGTGGTCCCGTTCATCGCCAGGGAGCCGCCTCCGGAAATCAGCACGGCAGCATTGAGTCCGGTGAAACTGGATGAATCAGTGTTGGAAGTGTCTCCGGACTTGCGGATGGTGGAGCTGCCCACGGCCTTCTGTTCCCCGCTGCCCACCTCAAGGGCGGAGCTGTCCGCGTCCGATGCCGCAAAGTCCTTGTCCTCCGGGCTGGGTGTCGCCGACGGCTCGGGCAGTTCACACTCATCGGCCAGCTGCGGGGAGGAGGGGGATTCCGCCGTCGGGCTCTGCGTGGACTCGCCGCCGTTCTGGGTGCAGGCGGTGAGCCCGCCTCCGGCCAGGAGGCCGGCGGCTGCCAGTACGACGGCGGCGCGGGTGCGGAAGGCGGCTGGAATGTCATTCATGGTGCACTCCTAGCGGAGGAAGGGCTCCGGCACTGTTCTTCCAGCGTAGGCTCACCGGTTGGCCCTGCCACCGGCCGCGGGCCAAATGCGGTTAGCGAAGGGCGAGCCGGGTCTGGGTCTGCACGGCACCCGACTCGGTTTTGAGCTGGTGAAGCAGCGCGTCAGCGGCGTTGGTGCCCGGCGCTATCCCTCTGCCCTTCAATGAGGCCCGGGAGCCGGAAAGTAGTCCCTGCCTACAACTCGGTGGACTGTTTGCTGGAAGAAGTAGACTGGGGCAGTTGCCTTGGCCGCCTGCTGCGGCACATCCGCGAGTCAGCGGCGGGCGGCGGCACAGGAATGTCTTCAAAGGAGAACCGTGGCAAATAACCCGATCCGGGTGGCAATCGTTGGTGTTGGTAACTGCGCTGCATCGCTGGTGCAGGGCGTCCAGTACTACCGCGACGCCGACCCTTCAGCAACCGTCCCAGGCCTGATGCACGTCCAGTTCGGCGACTACCACGTCAACGACGTGCAGTTCGCGGCAGCTTTCGACGTCGACGCGAAGAAGGTCGGACTGGACCTGGCTGACGCAATCGGCGCCAGCGAAAACAACACCATCAAGATCGCCGACGTTCCGCAGACCGGCGTGAAGGTGCAGCGCGGCCACACCCTGGACGGCCTGGGCAAGTACTACCGCGAGACGATCAGCGAGTCCGAGGAGGATCCGGTAGACATCGTCGCCGAGCTCAAGGCCGCGAACGTCGACGTCATGGTCTGCTACCTGCCCGTGGGTTCCGAGCAGGCAGCGAAGTTCTACGCCCAGTGCGCAATCGACGCCGGCGTGGCCTTCGTCAATGCCCTCCCGGTCTTCATTGCCGGCACCAAGGAGTGGGCTGACAAGTTCACCGCTGCCGGTGTCCCGATTGTGGGCGACGACATCAAGAGCCAGATCGGTGCCACCATCACGCACCGCGTGATGGCAAAGCTCTTCGAAGACCGCGGCGTCACGCTGGACCGCACGTACCAGCTCAACGTGGGCGGGAACATGGACTTCAAGAACATGCTTGAGCGCGAGCGGCTCGAATCCAAGAAGATCTCCAAGACCCAGGCGGTCACGTCCAACGTTTCTGCCGAACTGGCCGCCAACGACGTCCACATCGGCCCGTCCGACTTCGTGGCCTGGCTTGATGACCGCAAGTGGGCGTTCGTCCGCCTGGAAGGCCGCAACTTCGGCGACGCCCCGGTGTCCCTGGAATACAAGCTCGAGGTCTGGGACTCCCCCAACTCTGCCGGCGTGATCATCGATGCCGTTCGTGCGGCGAAGATCGCCCTGGACCGCGGCATCGGCGGCCCCATCCTCTCGGCTTCCAGCTACTTCATGAAGTCCCCGCCGGAGCAGTTCAACGATGACATCGCCCACGAAAAGGTGGAGCAGTTCATCCGCGGAGAAATCGAGCGCTAGGCTCTCCCTTTCTCCCAAGAATCGAGATAGCAGAAAGTGC
>NZ_BAAALV010000002.1:222046-258649 GCF_039528575.1 Arthrobacter gandavensis | reverse complement strand
CTTTCTGCTATCTCGTTGGGGTAGGCAGGCTAGGCGGGTAGGCAGGCTAGAAGAGGCCCGACGGCGTGCCGTCGCCGGCCACCCCCATTCGCAGCGCGGCGGGCTGCTTGGGCAGCCCGGGCATGGTCATGACCGCACCAGTCAGTGCCACGATGAACCCTGCCCCGGTCTTGGGCACCAGGTCCCGGACATGGACGGTGAACCCCTGGGGTGCACCAAGCTTGGCAGCGTCGTCGGAGAACGAGTACTGGGTCTTCGCCATACAGACCGGAACGTTCTCCCAGCCGTTGGCTTCAATTTCTTCCAGCCGGCGCAGAGCCGGAACGGAGAACTCGACGTCGTCTGCTCCGTAGATCTCCCGCACCACCGTTCGGATCTTCTCCGCAACGCCCATCTGCAGCGGATACAGCGGACGGAAATCCACATTCCGTTTCAGCGCGGCCAGCACCTTGGCTGCGAGGTCGTCCCCGCCGGGACCGCCGCCGCCCTGCGCCCAGACATCGGCCACGGCGGCATCGACTCCCTCCTGCGAGCACCACTGCAGGAGCCATTCGATCTCCTCCGCGGAGTCGGTGGTGAAGCGGTTGATGGCCACCACCGGAGAGAATCCGAACTTGCCAAGGTTCCGCACATGCCTGCGCAGGTTTGCGGTGCCGGCTTCCAGTCCCGCAGGGTTGGGTTCATCCAACCGTTCCCGGGGCACTCCTCCGTGCATCTTCAGTGCACGGATGGTGGCCACCACTACGACGGCGTCGGGAGCCACGTCTGCCACCCGGGAGGTGATGTCCATGTATTTTTCAGCACCGAGGTCAGCGCCGAAGCCCGCCTCGGTAACCACCACCTCGGCAAGGTCGCGGCCCAGGGACGTGGCAATCACCGAGTTGCAGCCGTGGGCAATGTTGGCGAAGGGTCCGCCGTGGACCAGCGCCGGAGTTCCGGCAATGGTCTGCACCAGGTTGGGCTTCAGTGCGTCCTTGAGCAGCAGTGCCAGTGCCCCCTGGACCTTGAGGTCCGCCACGGTCACCGGTTTCCGGTCCCAGGTGTAGCCAACGGTGATCCGGGCCAGCCGTGCAGTCAGGTCCTCGATGTCCGTTGCCAGGCAGAACACAGCCATGATCTCCGAGGCCACGGTGATGTCGAACCCGTCCTCGCGGACCGTGCCCTGCCCCGGGCCGCCAAGGCCAACCACAATGTGCCGCAGGGAACGGTCATTCATATCCATGACCCGGCGGAACGTTATGCGCCGCGGATCGATGCCCAGCTCGTTCCCCTGGAAAATGTGGTTGTCCACCAGGGCGGCCAGGGCGTTGTTGGCGCTGGTGATGGCGTGGAAGTCCCCGGTGAAATGCAGGTTGATCTCTTCCATGGGTATCACCTGCGAATAGCCGCCGCCGGTGGCGCCGCCTTTCATGCCAAGCACCGGGCCCAGGGACGGTTCCCGGAGCGCGATCACCGTTTTCTGCCCGGCGCGGGCCAAGGCGTCTCCGAGTCCAACGGTTACCGTGGACTTGCCCTCCCCCGCCGGTGTCGGACTCATGGCAGTTACCAGCACAACCTTGCCGCGCTCTGCCCGCCTGGGCACCAGGGCAGGATTTACCTTTGCCTTGTAGCGTCCGTAAAGTTCCAGCGCGTCCTCAGGTATGCCTGCTGAGCGTGCGACGTCGGTGATGGGCTGCAGCGTCGCAGCCCGGGAAATTTCGAGGTCATTGGCCATAGCTCAACGCTGGCACCGGCACGGGCGCCCGTCAATGCGGCACACCCGCGCACGGGAGACCGTATTCAGTTCCCGACTGCGTGGGCTGCGGACTGTTCTGCGGCGTGCAGGTAGGACTGCGTGGTCAGGGCTGCGGTCCTGCGCCAGCCGAAGGACCGCGCGTGCTCCGCCGCGCTCCGGCCGAGCTCCCCGCGCCACGCGCGGTGGTCGTAGAGCGTTTCAAGTTCAACAGCCCATCGTGACGGGTCATGGCCCTGGACCAGGACTCCGGTGCGTCCGGAACTGACGGCTTTCGGCAGGCCGCCGACGTCGGCCGCGAGGACCGGGGTGCCGCAGGCCTGGGCCTCCAGCGCCACCAGCCCGAACGATTCGCTGAAAGAAGGTACGGCAACCACGTCAGCGGACCTGAACCATCCGGCCAGGTCACTGGCAGCCACAGGAGGGTGCAGCTGGACGACGCCCTCCAGCCCGTGGGCACGGATCGCGGCTTCAAGATCGAGGACCTCTGAACCGCTGGGGGCGCCAAGGATGCTGACGCGAAGCGGAATATCCGGGCGGCAGGCCCGAAGCCGGGCAGCCGATTCCACCAGGACCTGCGGACCTTTCATTCGCTGGATGCGTCCGGCGAAGACCACGTGGAACTCACCCCGCCGGAGGTTGTGGCGGGTCCGTGCCTCGAACCGGCCGGCTGGGGAAAAGACCTCCAGGTCCACCCCGGGGGCAACCACGTCGATCGACTCCGGATCCGCCCCGTACCATGCCGCGAGTTCATCGGCTTCGGTGGTGGTGTTGGCGATCAGCCGGGCGGCGGAGTCCACGATTTCCTGCTCGCCGTGGATTCGGACCTGCGGCTCGGGTGTTTCACCCGGCTGGAGCTGCAGGTTCTTCACCCGGGCCATCGTGTGCATGGTGTGAACCAGGGGGACGTCCCAGTGCCGGGCGAGGCTGATTCCGGCAACGCCGGAAACCCAGTAGTGGGAGTGCAGGGCATCAAAACGGGGACCGTGCAGTGCAGAGCGCGCTACGCCCTCAGCCAGTTCGCCGGCCAGTTTGGGAAGAAGTTCCTTGGCAACCTTGCGGCGCGGACCGGCGGTGACGTGGTGCACCGTGACCCCGGGAGCCAGTTCAACGGCATGGGGCTGGTCCGGTGCGCAGGCACGCGTGAAGATGTCCACTTCCACGCCCATCTTCGCCATTTCGACGGCAACGGAACGAACGTAGACATTCATCCCGCCCGCGTCGCCGGAACCAGGCTGTTCGAGCGGCGAGGTATGCAGCGAGAGCATGGCCACCCGGTTGACCTGGGGCACAGCACTCCCTTCGTCGCTGGCCTGTGTTCCCTACCTATCGACCTTACAACGCCAACGGGTCCCGCTTTGTTTCCTTGCACCCGGACTGCCGCGGAATTCCGCGGCAGTCCGGGTAAGGGTGTGCAGTCTCACCGCCCGTGGACGGATGCCGGGGCGCTGAGCCTGAGCAGGTGCAGCTGACGCTGTTCCTGTTCATCCACCAGCCGTCCGCTGGCTGCGGCACGAACCGCAACGGCCCGCAGGAGCAGGCGGAGCAGGCCTGCCGCCACCTGGCGGCGGGACGGTGCTGCCCGGCGGCGGGACGGTGCTGCCCGGTAGGAAGCCAATGCCGCGCCGGCGGGTACGCCGGCGTGCCGGGCACGCGCTGTGTCCTGGCCGCGGGGAGGAGAGGCTGCCGGCTTCAGTCCGGCGGAGGGCAATTTATAAAAAGGCATGGCAAAACTCCGGGAAAAGGGTGCGCAAAAGCACATGAATGATAAATGGGGAAACGTCTGGAAAGACGATGAAAAAGGCGCCTGCTCTCCACGGAAACTACAACTGCTGATTTAGGGTGCAGGAAGGCAAATGTAATTTTCCGGATGCCGGCACGCAGCCATGCAGATTGATCCGCTGAACGGGCCAAGGGGGCGCGAACGATGGCGGTGGAGACGCCGGCGAGGCTGCTTTGCCGAAGCACGGTCAGGTGCAGACGAGGTCCGTTCGGCGGGAGCCCGGGTCCTGGTGCGGTTCAGCTGCTGAACTGGCAGCAGGGGCTGGACGGCACCGCGGGATGCAGCTTAGGCCTGAAAGCCCGCTTCGCCCGGGAACCACCGAAGGGAGATGACTGCGGGGACCGAGGTCCGCCGGAACATATCCGTGTAATCAAACACCACACTCCACCTCCTGTTAAGTGGCTCCGTTCCCCGGGACTTGGCAAGCCATGTCCATGCATAACATTCATGCATATCCGGGGTGCTGATAGCACCGCATTCTTGCGGGCTAAAAAAATATAACCCGGCGGGGCCGCGCCTGCCAAGCCTTTTCTGTAAAAACTTTTAAAAAGCTTCCTACATATTCCATTTAAGGATCGCGGGAGTGTGCTTATCCCAGCCCAGGACGCAGACAGCGGCCGTTCCCAGAACCAGGTGCCGCCCGGCGTCGGGAGCAAGTCCCAGCCAGCGGGCAGCCAGTATCCGCAGGAAGTGGCCGTGGGCCACCAGCAGGGCGCGCTCAATGGGAGCTGAATCCGGTTCCTGGTCCATGGAGGTGCCGCAGCCCGCCTGCACCGTGGAGATGATGCGGTCCGCCCGTGCCGCGACCTGGGCCAGCGTCTCACCGCCCGGAACGCCGTCGTTCCAGATGATGTAGCCGGGGTTCTCCGCACGGACGTCGGTGTTCCGCCGCCCCTCGTTCCGGCCGTAGTCCCATTCGTGCGCGTGCGGCAGCACTTCAGGAGCGGGATGGCCCAGCAGTTCGGCCGTACGCCTGGCACGGATCAGGGGGGACGAAAAAACACGGTCGAATTCGACGTCGCCAATCTTCTCCCGTGCGGCGGTGGCCTGGGCTTCACCCTCCGGAGTCAGGGGAATGTCCGTGAGTCCGGTGTAGTTGCCCTGCCGGGACCATTCGGTTTCGCCGTGGCGCACCAGCCACAGGATGGGCAGCGGGGTGCCCGCCGGCGTCAGGTCAGGAACCGCGGGCCCCAGGTTCAGTGCGCTCATGACATTCCTTCTGTTGCCGATCCTGGTTCGGGACGTTCCTGGGCCTGCGCAGCCTCCGGCTGCTGCTCCCACCACTGACGCAGCTTCGCTTCGGCTTCCCCCGGCGCGCCGGGGCCGTTCTCCATGCGTTCTTCGAGCAGGAAGCGGTACGCGCGGCCCACCACCGGGCCGGGCCGGATGCCCAGCAGTTCCATGATCTGGCTGCCGTCCAGGTCCGGGCGGATGGAGGCGAGCTCTTCCTGCTCAGCCAGCTTCTCGATCCGGGCTTCGAGGTCGTCGTACGCGAACGCCAGCCTCTCGGCCTTCCGCCGGTTTCGTGTGGTGACGTCCGAACGTGTCAGCCGGTGCAGGCGCTGCAGCAGCGGACCGGCGTCCGTAACGTAGCGGCGCACGGCGGAGTCGCTCCAGCCGGCATCGCCGTAGCCGTAGAAGCGCATGTGCAGCTCTACGAGCCGGGAGACGGCCTTGATGGTGTCATTGTCGAACCGCAGCGCCTTCATGCGCTTGGCGGTGAGCTTTGCTCCCACTACGTCATGGTGCAGGAAGCTCACCGCGCCCGTGCCTTCGAAGCGCCGTGTGGCCGGCTTGCCGACGTCGTGCATCAGCGCCGCGAAACGAAGCACGAAGTCCGGGGCGGGCACCTCGCCCTCAGGGCCTGTCTCCAGGTCGCAGGCCTGCCGCAGGACGGTGAGGGAGTGCTGGTACACGTCCTTGTGGCGGTGGTGTTCGTCGATTTCCAGGCGCAGGGCGGCCACTTCCGGGAGAACGTACTCAGCCAGGCCGCTTTCCACCAGCAGGTCCACGCCGTCGGCCGGCGTCTTGCCGTTGATCAGTTTCACCAGTTCGTCCCGGACACGCTCGGCAGAAATGATCTCGATCCGCCCGGCCATATCCTTCATGGCTTCGAAGACTTCCGGTGCCACGGTGACGCCTAGCTGGGAGGCGAACCGGGCGGCCCGCATCATCCGCAGCGGGTCGTCGGAGAAAGAGGACGACGGCGCCCCCGGGGTGCGCACGATTCCTTCGTGGAGGTCACGGACGCCGCCGTAGGGATCCACCAGCTCCATCTGCGGCAGCCGCAGGGCCATGGCGTTCATGGTGAAGTCGCGCCGGTACAGGTCGTCCTCGAGGCGGTCCCCGAAGGCTACGACCGGCTTGCGTGACTCAGGGTCGTAAGCCTCGGAGCGGTAAGTGGTTATTTCAATCTGGAAGCCGTCCTTGCGCATCCCGATCGTGCCGAATTCCCGGCCCATCTCCCAGTACGTGTCGCACCAGCGCCGGGTCACCGCAATGATGTCATCAGGACGGGCATTGGTGGTGAAGTCCAGGTCCGGGGATACCCGGCCCAGGAACAGGTCACGTACCGGCCCGCCCACCAGGGAGAGTTCGAACCCGGCGGCCTGGAAGAGCTCCCCGAGCTGCTCGATCACGCCGGGGAGCTCGGTGATGGGAAATGAACTGTCGGAAAGGTGCGCCATAGTGCTTTAAGCGTGCCAGATAATCCAGCCCCTGCGGACAATGCGTCCGCTCCGCGGCCCGGACACGCCGGGGTTGGCGCGGTGCCAAGGGGTCCAGCTGTGAACGGTCATCATCGGCAGGCAAAGATAGTTACAGTGGGGGTATGGCCCATCCCGTCCCGAGTGCGCCCAAGCGGACCCCATTGACAGCGTCAATGGGCAGCTCAGCCGCGCATCCGGCACATGCGGCACTTCCCACAGTGGAAGAAGTTTCCGCCGGCGGAATTGTGGTCAACTGCACGGATCCCGACCTGCCCGTAGCGATCATCGCCCGGCTCAACCGCGGCGGCCGCCTTGAATGGTGCCTGCCCAAGGGCCATCCCGAGGACGCAGAAGACAACGAGCAGGCCGCGGTGAGGGAGATCGCCGAGGAAACCGGGATCGACGGACGGATCCTCACGCCGCTGGGCAGCATCGACTACTGGTTCACCGTGAGCGGGCACCGGGTGCACAAGACAGTGCACCACTACCTCCTCGAAGCCGTAGGCGGGGAACTGACCATCGAGAATGATCCGGACCACGAGGCAGTGGACGTCGCCTGGGTTCCGCTGGCAGTCCTGGGCAGGCGCCTGTCCTTCCCCAATGAGCGCCGTATCGCCGATCTGGCCCGCGAAGTCCTGCCCAAGTACCGCTGACGCCGCGCGGGGCGGCCAGCCCCCGGTTTTGAGGAAAAGGGCCCAACGGGTGAGAGCATAAGGACATAATGGCCGTACAGAATCCTGCTCCCAGTACCGCCCGCTCCAGTGCCGTGATGGCCGCGGGAACCATGGTCTCCCGTGTACTCGGGCTGGTCCGTACCTCCCTGCTAGCGGTAGCGATTGGCAGCACTGCCGGCGTCACCGACCTCTTCGGCGTCGCCAACGTCCTGCCCAACTTCATCTACCTGCTGGTAGCCGGCGGCGTCTTCAACGCCGTGCTGGTCCCGCAGATCATCAAGGCCAGCAAACGCGAAGACCGCGGCACCGACTACGTGTCGCGGATCATGACGCTGAGCCTGATGTTCCTGGCCGCTGTTGCCCTTGTGGTTACCGTTGCCGCTCCGCTCATTCTTCCCCTGATTACCCGCCTGACCGGGGACCAGCTGGCCCTGGCCACCACGTTCGCTTACTGGCTGATGCCGCAGATATTCTTCTACGGCGCCTACGCCGTGATCGGCCAGGTACTGAACGCCAATGGCCGCTTCGGCGCCTATATGTGGGCGCCCGTGGTCAACAACCTGGTGGCGATCGGCGGGCTGATTCTGTTCATTTCCCTGATCGGCAGGGAAACCACGGAACAGTTCTCACCGGATAACTGGACGCCCACGGCCACCTTGATCCTGGCCGGCAGCACCACGCTCGGCGTTGCCATGCAGGCACTGGTCCTGCTGTTCCCGCTGAAGAAGCTGGGGCTGGGCCTGCGGCCTTCCTTTGGCCTGCGCGGCGTAGGGCTGGGAGATACCGCCCGGGTGGCCAAATGGACCATCATCACCATGCTGGTGGGTAACGGGGCCTACCTCGTCTACACAAATGTGGCCACGATCGCCACCGATGCCAGGCCCGCGTTCCTGGCGATGGATCCGCCGCAGCAGATCGCCGGGCAGGTCAACCTTGAGACTGCGGCAATGCTGTACATCATTCCGCACTCAGTCATCGCCCTCTCGCTGGCCACCGTTCTTTTTAACCGCATGTCCCACGCGTATGTGGAAAGGAACCTCGACGCCGTTCGGGCCACTATTTCGCGCGGCCTGCGTGTCATTGGCGTAGCCACGGTGTTCTGTGCCGCAGTCATGGTGGTACTCGCCGGACCAATCGGCATGTGGTTCGGCGGCGGTTCGAACGCTTCTGCGGCGATCCAGGGGCAGGTGCTCGTCCTCCTGGCCGTAAGCTCACCGTTCCTCAGCGCCACCTTCCTCATGAACAGGGCCTTCTACGCCAACGAAGACGCCAAGACACCAATGATCATGCAGGTGATCCTCGCCGTCCTGGGCATCGGCCTGGCGCTGGGCGCAGCTGCCCTTCCAGCGGACCGGATCGTCTATGGCCTGGCGATCGCCTACTCGATAGGAAACATTGCCGCCGTGGTGCTCAGCCATGTTTTCCTTACCCGCAAACTGGGCAGCTACGGGGCAGGACACATCTTCGACGTCCACGTGCGGCTCACCGTTGCCGCTCTTGTCTCCGCTGCCGCCGGCGCCGCTGGACTTGCCCTCCTGGGCGGATACAGCGCCGACGGCTTCGCCTGGCGTTCCCTCTCCACTGCCACCGTGGTCCTGATGATCTGCGGCGCGCTGATGGCCGCCGTCTATTTCGCCATGCTGCGGGTGCTGAAAGTCCGGGAGCTCGACGCCCTCCTTAAACCGCTTCTGGCCAAGATCCAGCGCCGGGGCTAAGACGACCAACTCAGGCTTTGGCTCCCCGCGCGGGTAGCATGGGTACAAAGTGGGCAGTACCGGATGGGTTTGGCCCTGAAGATACTGCCTTGGTCCACACCGGCCGCCCTACCGGCGCCGGTGGCAACACAGCTTGCAGTCACAGCCGTTTCCACGGGAGGAACACGTGCCACAGCCGGTAAATGCTGGTTCAGTGCTGGGCGGCCGATACAAGGTCACCGCACAGGTCCTGGCCTCAGCAGAGAATGACCTCGTCCTCGACGGCGTGGACCAGGTGCTCAACCGTGCCGTGAGCATCCTCGTCGCTGCACCCCAGAACGCCAGCCAGGTCAGCGCCAGCGCCCGCGAAATCGCGATTGGCGAGCGTCACTCCACGGTCCAGATCCTCGATCTGGGCGTCAGTGACGGACGCACCTACCTGGTCACTTCAAACGGCAGCGCTGCCGACCTGCTTGACCTGGTCATCGAGCGCGACGCGCCCTACGTGGAGCCGTTCTTTACGGACACACTCGGGTCGGAGATCTTCGGCGTAGCCCGCTCGCGTGAACCGGAGACGGTCGAGGAAGACCGCTACGTCGAAGAGCACGCTCCGAGGGACCGCAAGCCGCTGCTCTCCAACCTGCCCAAGCCCCACCTTCCGCGCTTCGGGCGCGCAGCCGGGGCAACCGGTGCCGGCGCGGCAGGAGCTGCCGGGGCAGGTGCTGAGGCAGAAGCTGAACGGGACCTGGAATACGGTGGCCCGCAGGAGGCCCCCGCCGAGGCCGCAACGGGTGCCGCCGTCGTGCCTCCGCCGCCCAGCCAGAGCCCGCGCACAGCCGCCTACTCGGCGCCAACCCGCGACACCCCCGTGCAGTCACCCAAGGTGAGCCGCTGGGAAGACGAGGACGATTTCCCGGCCGAAGGCTATGCAACGGCCGGTTCCGGAGACCGCAGGGCCTCGAACTTCCCGCGCACGGCTCTGGGTGCGGAATACGAAGCCGAGGAAGAGTACGACGGCTACGACGACGATGACGACCAGCCAGCCCGGGGCGGCGACCGGAAATCCGGGCGCCTCCTGGTAGGCGGCATCCTCAGCGTCATCCTGCTGGTGGCAGTGGTGCTCGTCTTCAGCAACCTTGGCCGGGTCGGGGACATGTTCGCCTCCGATGATCCCTCGGCGACGGTTGCCCAGTCACCGGCAACCACCGAGGAACCTGCCGATGTCCCCGGTGCGGCGCTTCCTGCCCCCGTCACCGCGGGAATCACACGGCTGGTCCCCGGGAACCAGGAACTCGATTCGGTGAACGACGCCGCCCTGCCGCAGATCATCGACGGCAATGCGGCCAGCTACTGGTCCAGCTACGTCTATGCCTCGGATACCTTCGGCGGCCTCGCACCGAGCCTGGCCCTCGTCGTGGAACTGGAAGAGGAATCCGCCATCACCAAGGTGGACATCACCCAGCTGAACGGCAGCGGCGGCAACTTCTCCGTGATGCTCAACGACTCCCCTTCCCTGGACGGAGCCACCACTGTGGCACAGAGCGGCTTCACCGGACCGACCACCTCCATCACCGTGCCCAAGGGCCCGGACGGGGAACCGGCGTCGGCGAGTTACGTGATCATCAACTTCACCCAGCTGCCACGCCTCAGCGGAGTGCAGGCGGAGTATCCCTGGGGCCTTCGTATCGCTGAAATCGGAGTGTCCTGATCCACGCATTCAGGCTGCCGGGAACCGGCCCGGCAGCCCATCATGTGACGCGGGAGCCATTCGGAATAAGCTGTTCCCTGTCAGTGTTGTGAGGTGTGGTTAGCGGTTCGAAGTGTTCCGCCAGCATCGTTCTACCGGAACTCCAAAAAGCCAAGGAAACACCAGGAAAGAGGTTCACAGCACGTGAGCACAGATATTCGTCCCGAAGCCGCTGGTTCCGGCCAGGAAATCCGAGATGTCATCATCGTTGGATCCGGCCCTTCCGGTTACACCGCCGCCATTTACACGGCCCGGGCGAACCTCAAGCCTCTGCTGATCGCCAGCTCGGTCACCGCCGGCGGCGAACTGATGAACACCACTGACGTGGAGAACTTCCCGGGCTTCCCGGAAGGCATCATGGGTCCTGACCTGATGGCAGGCCTCGAGAAGCAGGCCGACCGGTTCGGTACCGAGATCCTCTTTGAGGACGTCACCTCGGTGGACCTTGCCGGCGACATCAAGAAGGTGACCATCGGTACCGGGGAAACCTTCCTGGCCCGCTCGGTGATCATCTCCACCGGCTCCGCCTACCGCGAGCTGGGACTCGACGATGAGAAGCGGCTTTCCGGCCGCGGCGTGAGCTGGTGCGCAACCTGCGACGGTTTCTTCTTCAAGGGCCAGGACATCGCCGTGATCGGCGGCGGGGACTCCGCACTGGAAGAGGCACTGTTCCTTACCAAATTCGCTTCCTCGGTAACCATCGTTCACCGCCGCAACACGCTCCGCGCTTCCAAGATCATGCAGGACCGTGCCCTGGCAAACGAGAAGATCCGCTTCGTCTGGGATTCCGAGGTTGTTGGTATCCACGGCGAAGACAAGGTCACGGGCCTGCGGCTTCGCAACACGGTTGACGGAGCAGAGTCCGAACTCGCCGTAACCGGTATCTTCGTGGCGATCGGCAACGACCCGCGCGTAGACCTGGTCCGCGAGCAGCTGGAACTGACCGAAGCCGGTACCATCGCCGTCCAGGGACGCACCTCGAAGACCTCCCTCCCGGGCGTCTTCGCCGCCGGCGACGTTATCGACCCGACCTACCGCCAGGCCATCACCGCCGCCGGGTCCGGCTGCGTAGCCGCCCTCGACGTCGAGCATTACCTGGCAGACGTTGCCTCCGCGGCGACCGCAGCCACCGTTCCCACCCCGGCGTCGGAAACCGTTTCCGAAAACGCTTCCGTCTAGAGATCCACAAGGAGCAAGAACCATGAGCAACGCCAAAGACGTAACGGATTCCTCGTTCAGCACCGACGTGCTGGCAGCCGACAAGCCGGTCATCGTGGATTTCTGGGCCGAGTGGTGCGGACCGTGCCGCATGCTCTCCCCCATCCTGGATGACATCGCCGCTGAGTACTCGGACAAGGTGGACGTCGTGAAGGTCAACGTGGATGACAACCCCGCCATCGCGGCCAAGTATGGCATCACCTCCATTCCGGCGGTCTACGTCTTCAAGGGCGGTGAGGTTGCGGCCACGTCTATCGGCGCGAAGCCGAAGCAGGTCCTTGAGCAGGAATTCGCGGCCTACCTGAAGTAGGTCCCACTATGCATCCGACGGACGAGAGTCTGCGGAGGCTGGACTCCAGCCGGCGCGTGGTGGCGCTTCGTGAAGCGCTGCTGCGTGCCGGCATTTCCATGTCCTACCTCGCCCCCGACTCGGTCAATAATCCCGCGGTCTTCGACGACCATGTAGACGCCGCCGTGCGCGCCTTCCAGCAGAGCCGCGGACTGATTGTCGACGGCGTGGCAGGGCCCGACACCCAGCGGGCCCTGGCGGAGGCACAGTTCCGTTTTGGCGACCGGGTGCTTGCGTTCGCCGAGGACCAGCCTGCAGTGCGCGGCGACGATGTCGCTGAGCTGCAGCGGCACCTCTCTCACCTTGGTTTCTACTACGGGCACATTGACGGAGAATTTGGGGTCCGAACCCGCTATGCCGTGGCAGAGCTGCAGGAAAACCTGGGGATCCCCGGCACCGGAGTGTGCGACGGCGACACGATGACTGCCATGTCACGCGTCAACCGGGCTATTTCACCCAGCCAGGCCTACGCGCTGCGTGACTACGAACGGTTGGACCGTTCCACGGCGGCCCTGCGCGGACGCACCATCACCCTGAACACCGGGAAATCCACGACCTCCTCCGAGCACGTCACCGAACGGCTGACCGGAGAGCCACTCACCGAACTCCTCGTGGCCACTGATGTCCGCGTACGGGTGGAGCGCATCCTGCGGGAGTTTGGTGCCGAGGTAGTGGAGTTCGATGCCGCTGCCGCCGCCGAGGAAACTCCGGGCCGCACACCAAGCCTGAACGTGAACATCCACTGCGACTGGCTGGACCAGCCGGCGGCGTCAGGCATTGCCGCCTACTACTGGGGCCTGCCCGTCACCGGTGAGCCGCGGTCCCCCATCGGCCAGCGTGCAGCCATCCTTATGATCAAGGAACTTGCCGCACGCACCGATATGGCAAGCCTTGGGGTCCATGCCCGCACCTGGGACACACTCAAGCTGCCGGGCATCCCCTCCGTGGGCATCGACCTTGGGTACCTCAGCAACTTCCACGACGCGCACCGGCTCGCCGATCCCGTATTCCGGCAAACAGTGGCGGACTCGATTGTCATTGCTATCCAGCGCCTGTACCTCCTGGAGGAGGAAGACCAGCCCACCGGCACCCTCGCCCTGGATGACGTCAGCCGGTTCAACCCCATGGAAGACCGCCGCAGGGTTTCCGGCCTGTAGCAACCACCTGTAAATGCCGTGCAGACCGGGTCCGGTCTGCACGGCATCGCTCTGTCCTCTCCGGAAACCATGTCGCATTCCGTTACTGGGTCCCCGGGAGATCTGCCTTCGTACTGAGCAAATGGGTTGCCGTGCTGATGGAATCCGGATGTGTGCGCCAAGTGGCGCGGTGCCGCCGATTCGCGGAGGACCGGGCCCGGCCTGACCACGCTAGACGGATATCGGCACAATCTGTGCAATCTTCGCCCCTAGCGGCTGGGACCCTTGACCTGTATTTTGAGCTCACCCGAAGCTAGCTAAGGAGAGCGGCATGAGCCAGGTGGTCATGTACGGCTCCGTCTCCGTTGACGGCTATATTGCCGATGAACACGACCAGCCGGGGACATTGTTCGAGTGGCTCTCCAGCGGTGACGTCCCGCTCGGTACTGACGGGCAGCTTATGGTCTCACAGCCCTCCTTCGACTACACCACGGCCTACTGGGACCGGATCGGTGTGACGATTGCCGGCCGCCGTGTGTTTGACCTGACGGATGGCTGGGACGGCACGCCCCCTTCGGGCGTGGACCATATGGTCGTGGTGACGCACAGGCCTCCCCCGGAGGGCTGGAACCCCCGCGGATCGTTCTTCTTTGTCGGCGGGGTGGAAGAAGCTGTTGCCAAAGCCAAAGAGCTTGCCGGCGACCGGATTGTGGAAGTCGCCGCGGGCGACGTCGGAGGGCAGGTACTCGCGGCCGGTCTCGTTGACGAGGTTCGAATGGATGTTGCTCCTGTCGTCCTCGGATCCGGCAGACCGTTCTTTGGGGCCGTCGATGTGCCGCGTTCCCTGGGCGATCCTCACGTGGTGGCAGGCAACCGAGTTCTCCACTTGCGGTATAGCGTCAGCCACTGAGCGGTAGATACCTGCTGACGGTCAATCCCTACGCATGATCCCTTGAGAAATTACTCGGTGTTCCAGGCCGGTTACTTGGCTAATCCAGAAATAGTACTTAGTGCTGAGTGCTGTCTCGGCTCGTGCTGTCTCGCGTGCTCTCAGCCAACGGGTGCTCGGCGCCGCTCACCTTTATGGTTGCCTTGAGCTTCGGGATCACCAGCGGGATTCTTCAGGCCCTGCTGGTAGCGGCCTATGTCCGTGAAGGTCCGCTGTATTTCCGGAGGCGGCGGACGAGGTGGTGTGCGCGCAGCGTGCCTGTTTTGTGGTGTGCGCGCAGCGTGCCTGTTAGGTGGGGTACGCCCAGCATCCCTGTCCATGTGGGCGGGATGTGTTTCACGTGAAACAGCTCGTCGAGACTACCCGCATCGGTGCGGGTCCAGTCTTATTTAGCTGGCTTCATGTCTGGCCTGCCATTTACACCTGCAGGATCCACTCAGACCGCACCCACATACTGTTGCAGTTCCCAAGTCATCCGCTGGTTTCACACCAGCCCAGCCGGCCGGGGTGGCCAGGCGTGCATGACCTGTCCCGATGCAATGGAGTCTCTAGGTCGAACCTGCGGGCCGCCGACGGAACCGGACCCGTGAGTTCTGCCGGCACCTGTCCTGTGGTCCTTGTCGGAAGTCCGCACCGTGGGACTGGGAGTCAGTCTTGCCCAATACATGATGCCAGCGTGAAGTCGACAACAGGGCAGGGGCTAGCCGAGGGTGAACACCTCCAACTGGCACACAGGTCTGCTGGTGCTGGACCTTTTGGTTCTTCCGTTACTCTGTTGAGCCGATTTCGTTCGTCCCGTTCGGTTTGTGGGCTAAACACCGCTTCCAAAGGAGTCCTCGAAGGGACTATCCAAAGTCGGTGGCACCAACCCGCCAACGCCGCTGGAGGGACACCGGATACCGGACGTTTGCGGCAAGAAGAGCCATTGCTCCCGGCGTTTCACGTGAAACCGAGCACCGGCTTACGAGTGGTCAAGGAGTCGTGCGCGGGCCTGCTGGCAGACAGCGGGGTAGGGCTGCTGCCTGAAGTGCCCTGACCGAGGAGGCCAAGCATTGTTGCTCGGCGATACCCCATCCCTGCTGAGGCATGGAAAATGAGTTTCGGCTTTCTTGTGCAGGACCCAAGAGAACAATGGCGGCACTCTCGCGCGTCTGCCGCACATCTGGATTGGACGCCGACCGCCCCGAGGCCGCCGCAGTGCTTCTTGACCAGCTGGCTGGCGCGCTCCAGCGTGCTCTACCCGGCCAGCTACCTCCGTTACATCGTCAGGGAATAGGCCCCAACCCAGAATGTCGCTGAGCCTGAGAGCGCTAACTCACCAGGCCAGATTGAGGCTCCGAGGGCAGTTCGACAGAGTGGCAGAAAGAGAGAGTTTGGGGCCGCTGAGCGCCAGCACAGAGGCATCCGCCATGAGCTCAGAACTCTTCCCCTGTATGATTCTCCGATTCTAGAAACATATCCACCCGTGGGCGGCCGCTGTTTACCCTATGGCACATCCTGTGGCTATCCGCGCCTAGCTACTCCGAGGATGAGATCTCAAATGCCGGCGCCACCGACGTAAGCGCCGCTGCTCCCTCCCATTACGGGCTTGCAGTACAGGGCCAAGGCCTGTCCTTTCTGTACGTGGCAGATCCTAAAGCTGGTCCTCCGAAGTGCGTCTGTTTCACGTGGAACGGACTTCCTTCTAGTACGCAATAGGTGTGCCACCCCCCCTACTGATGGGAATCTGGGCAAACCTCATGCCGTCTCATAGGGACGTCCCCTGACGTTGGCATCCTTGCCATATACAAACCAATGCTGGCAATGCACGAGAATGCGCACCAGTATCGCGACACGGAAACTGCAGAGACCAACCCGCATCGCCCGAAGAGATGCTCCAGTCATTACAAGCGGTGGGATCAGCTGGCACAGCCACGCGGCTCTTCCGGCTTACCGACCGCACCTCCACCTGCTCGTGGGGTGACTGGTGACGAGACTAGCCCGCCACATCTTGGGGCCATCCAAAGCCCCATAGCGAGCTAGCAAACTTCAGCAACCAGGTCCCTCTGTGTCAGACTCGCCGGGGCGGACCCCGCACACTCCCGCAGCGACCAGGCTGGTCCTCGCCGTCGACTGCAGGGATTGCGGCCTCCCGGCGGTCCGAGCTTTGTTTCACGTGAAACAAGCGGATGGTGCCTCCGCCACCCTCCTACAGAGACCGTGCCTCGCGGACTAATCGGTCGGTAGCGGACGCTCAGTTCTGCGCGGCTCTGAGTACGTGGTGGCGTTTCACAACCTTTCACGTATGAGCATGGTTCTCTCCGTCCGATCGCGCGGGGCGCCTGGAGATGAACACCTGCACATCCATGGTCATATTTCGCGCACCTGGCAATGGGACCCATCGCTGCTCGAGAGGCCCCGGCCATGGCAGTGCAGGAACGGCCGACGTTTCACGTGAAACTCTGAGTCAGTTACCGCGGCACTCTCGCGGTACAGCGCGGCTGCACGCATCCTCGGGTGCGCCAGTCTCACGTTCCCGGAGTCGTACAGAACCCTCCTCAAAGAACAAGTAGACGTTCCTGCCTATGACCAAACAAAACACGACTAAATAGCCGCAGCTACAAAGGCGATGAGTACCCACTGGACCACAACAAAGTCCACGGGAAACAACTGAGCAGACCAACTTTCCCCTGCAGCGAGGCCAGAGCTAAGCGGTGATCGTCGAAGAGGATCCATTGGGGAGCTCCAGGGCGCAGGATAAAGTCTCATCAAAGTCAGGCCACCTCTACTTTCGCTCACAAAGCGCGGCACTGGTTTCACGTGAAACAGCACTATCACCGGACAGCCGCTTTCATTCTGGATCGGTCGAAGAGACGAGCTGACCGCCGACGCAGAGAATACCAAGCCCTAGAGGTGCATTCGGGACATCGGAACGCGCCAGGCGTCTGCTGGTTCTACCACTAAGGCTGCTAGGGCGTAGTGCAATATCGCTACGGTCAACCAGCTACAGCGACAGAGCACTCACGGGTGGCAACTAAACGAACTGTTTCACGTGAAACGCCCTTGTCCGCAAAAGCCCGTGCTGGTGACGTGCGACTGGTGCGCTTCTGAGTGCGTCGATATATATGTGTCCAGCAGCTCCCGGCTTCGTAACGCGGGGCTCCGGTCCCGGCCCCCATACTAAGTGCAAAAAAGTGTCCCCTGTTTCACGTGAAACAGGGGACACTTTTTAACTACGCTCTAGGACGCCGGCCCTTCAACGGGGTTCAGCACTGCCATGATGCGATTCAGGTCATCGACGCTGGCGAATTCGATACTAACTTTTCCCTTTCGCGCCCCAAGGGTGATCTTGACGTTTGTATCCAGCCGATCGGACAGCGAATTTGCCAGGTAGTCGAGTCGCTCGTGCCTGGCTCCAACCTTGGGTTTTGCTTCCTTAGCTGGCCGTCGAATACCGTCCGACAGCGATACGACTTCTTCCGTGGCGCGGACAGACATGCCTTCAGCCACGATCTTCTGCGCAAGTTTCTCCATCTCGGCCGGCACATTGAGGCCTAGGAGCGCGCGGGCGTGACCCGCCGAAAGTACGCCGGCAGCAAGGCGCCGCTGCACCAGCGGAGGGAGCTTCATCAACCGAAGCGTGTTGGAGATCTGAGGGCGGGACCGGCCGATTCGTTCCGCGAGCTCTTCATGGGAGCACTCAAAATCATCGAGCAGCTGCTGGTAAGCGGCGGCTTCCTCCAGCGGGTTCAGCTGGCTGCGATGCAGGTTCTCCAGCAGCGCGTCGCGAAGAAGGTCAACATCCTGGGTCGACCGGATGATTGCCGGGACTGCAGACAGGCCAGCTTCCCGGCTCGCCCGCCACCGCCTTTCACCCATAACCAGTTCATAAGGGTGCTCTGCGTCGCCCTCTGCAGAGGGACGGACCACAATCGGCTGCA
This sequence comes from Arthrobacter gandavensis, assembly GCF_039528575.1. NCBI lineage: Bacteria > Bacillati > Actinomycetota > Actinomycetes > Micrococcales > Micrococcaceae > Arthrobacter > Arthrobacter gandavensis. The sequence goes on along the minus strand of NZ_BAAALV010000002.1, from coordinate 240,739 downwards.
GGACGCCGATTTCGCGAATGGAATGCACCAGTTCCGACATGTCCTCTTCATCGAAGACACTGCGTGGCTGCTTGCGGTTGGGGTGGATGGAATCAATAGGCAGCTCAGCAAAGCGGGCGCCGGGGACTTCCATCAGGGTTTCACGTGAAACGTCATCAGGTTCGGCCGCGGCGGTCGGGACCACACCCCCATCCTTGGTGGCCGCAGCTACCCGCGTGTCAGTCCGCGCGGGATCGCCTCCTGCCGGCCTGGCGTGCTTCTCTGCGGGCTTCGAGACGCCCTTGCGCGTGCCGGCACCGGTTACTGCCTTGCCAGCCGTTACAGGGGCTGTACGCCCTGTTTTCTCGGCCGATGCAGCTTCCCCTGCGGAGGGTACGGGCTTGTCGCTTCCCTTGGCCGCGCGGGTCGACGTCGAACGCGTTGCAGGTTTCTTCTTAGCCGGGGCTCGCAACGCTTCTTTGTTGATTCCCGCTCCACGGCGGGGTCCGCTGCTGCGTCCGGGGCCTGTCTCCTCACTCACGGAAGTAAAGAACAGGTCAACCGGCCGGCCTGCACGCGCAGGCTGGCCGGATTCAGTTGCTTCGACAGGCTCAGCGGTACTGGGGATCAACGCACCCAGACCCCGGCCTAAACCACGACGCTTTTCGGTCATGGGTAAGTCCTTCCCTTATGCACACACAGCAAGCGGCATGGATTGATTGTGAATGTATTCTACGGTTCGCGGCAGCCGGTGCCCGGCAACCAGGAGGGAGTGTCTAGACGGAGCGCTGAGCGATCTCAGCAGCGGCCTCCAGGTAGGACAGTGCGCCCGTGGACGAAGGGTCGTACGTCATGACGGTCTGCTGGTAGCTCGGTGCTTCGGAGATGCGCACCGAACGCGGCACCACGGCGGAAAGGACCTGCTGCGGGAAGTGCTCCCGAACCTCGGCGGCAACCTGGGCAGCCAGGTTGGTTCGGCCGTCGTACATGGTAAGCAGGATGGTCGAAACTACGAGGTCCGCATTCAGGTGCTTCTGGATCATTTCGATGTTCTTGAGCAGCTGGCTGAGGCCTTCCAGCGCATAGTATTCACACTGAATGGGGATCAGGACTTCCCTAGCTGCCACGAACGCGTTCACGGTCAGCAGGCCAAGGCTTGGCGGGCAGTCGATGAAGATGTAGTCCAGCCGTTCCTCACCCGCGGCCTTGCGCTCCGCGGCATACACATCGATTGCCCTGCGAAGGCGCTGCTCGCGCGCCACCAGGGACACCAGTTCAATCTCGGCACCGGCGAGGTGGATAGTTGCAGGGGCACAGATCAGGTTCTTGATGTCAGGGCACTGGGCCACAACGTTAGCCAGCGGCAGGTCGTCGATCAGGACGTCATAGATACTCTCAACGTCGGCTCGGTGATCGATTCCCAAGGCCGTTGAGGCATTTCCCTGAGGGTCAATGTCGATGACCATCACGTTCAGGCCTGCGGTGGCCAGCGCGGCCGCAATATTGACGGTGGTAGTCGTCTTGCCCACCCCGCCCTTTTGGTTGCTCACAGTCATGATCCGGGTTTCAGCCGGACGCGGCAGCACGCGGCCCATCAACTTTTCGCGGCGGCGGGTCTCGCTGGCCAACTCGCGGGCCAGGGGCGTGCTTTCGTCCATCAGATCCATAACGTCTACCGACTCGGACGGGAGGACCGCCTGGCCGGCTACACCACCTTCGCTGGTCTCGGAATCAGGCACATCGGATGCGCCGGCAGACTGTGTTGCAACAGCATGTCCTGTTTCACGTGAAACAGGCAAGTGAGCGGACGGCTCCTCAACCTCTTGAGGTTGTGACCTCGAGAAAGGCGATGAGAAGGCAGAGCCGAGCGCGGCAAAGGGGGGAATTCGTTTTGCGGCAGAATCGCGCACACTCACCGGGACATGCTCACTTTCACAACATAAGGCATTACTGCCACTAGCCTATCGGCTGCCCCGCGAAATACCGGGATCGGTCCGGGTGTGTGCACAGCGGATGAACGCTGTGCGGGACTAGACCACAATCCGTACGACTGTGGTGTGCTCCTCAAGGATTTCTTCCCCGGCAGTCACTACCGTGGTTTCTTTCCCTCCAAGCTTGCGAATCTGCTTGGCGGCTTTCTCTATTTCCTCGGCTGCACTTCGGCCCTTGATGGCCAGGACCACACCGGATCCGCCTAGGAGCGGGATCGTTAGACCGGAGAGACCGGAGAGGGCCGACACGGCACGGGCGGTGACAACGTCAACGTCCACCTTGCCCACAGCCTGCTCAGCGCGCCCGCGGATCACCGTGACATTGCCGAGCTCGAGATCCTCAATGACCTCGTTGAGCCACGTCACCCGTCGTTCCAGGGGTTCAATGAGCGTCATGGAAAGGTCTGGACGGGCGATCGCCAGGCATAGGCCCGGCAGCCCGGCTCCGGATCCTACATCGGCGACCTTGCTTCCCTGCGGAATAAGGTCTGCGACAACGGCACAGTTAAGCACGTGGCGGCTCCACAGCCGGGGAACTTCCCGCGGCCCCAGAAGGCCCCGCTCCATGCCCGATGTTGCCAGGTGCTCAACGTAACGCTCGGCCAGAGGCAGGCGGTCACCAAAAACCTTAACCGCCGCCGAGTGTTCGGCAGGCGTTATCTCAACCACGTGAAAACAATCCTTGTCTTAGATGAGTACTCGCGGATTCCGGAACTGACGGCGCTACGCGTCGGACAGGGAAACCACGATGTGCCGGCCTGCGCCTTCACCCTCGGATTCGCTGACGAGTCCCAGCTCGGCGACGGCGTCGTGCACGATCTTGCGTTCGTACGCGCTCATTGGAGCCAGGGCAACGTCCTTGCCCGAGGTCTTGGCGCGTGAGACGGCGTCCTCGGCGATGCGGTGCAGTTCCTCGCTGCGCTCCTTGCGGTATCCGGAGATATCCAGCACGAGGCGTGAGCGGTTGTCCGTAGCCGTCAGCACGGAGAGGCGGGTCAGCTCCTGAAGCGCTTCCAGGACCTCGCCGTCGTGCCCTACGAGGGACTGGAGCCCGGAGTCGTCGCCTTCCTCGGAAACGACCGAAATGTAGGTACGCCCGCTGCGGACCTCAATGTCGATATCACCATCGATATCGGCAATATCAAGCAGTTCCTCGAGGTAGTCGGCGGCTACATCGCCCTCCTCCTCCAGGCGGCTTGCAGCACCGTTCCCGGCGGCCAGTTCTTCTACGGTCTCGTCGACGTGCTCAGTACTCATCTTTTCTTCCTGTTCTTGCGCTGGGGCTGCTGGCGCTGGCCCTTTGCGGGGACGGGTACTTCTTCGGCCGGCTCGGCCTTCTTCTCACCCAGCAGCGGAACCATCGGCAGGCCCTTGCGTGCACGGCGCTCGGCCAGTGCCTTGGCGGCAGGGGATCCGGGGGTAGGCATGCGGCGGATCACGAAGAACTGCTGCGCCATGGTCCACAGGTTGGTGGTGGTCCAGTAGATCAGGACACCGATCGGGAAGTTGATGCCGCCAACGCCGAATACCAGCGGCAGTACGTACAGCATCATCTTCTGCTGGCGCATGAACGGGCTCTGCAGCGCTTCTTCGGACATGTTCTTGGACATGATCTGCTTCTGCGTAATGAACTGCGAGGCAGTCATGGCAATGATCATGATGACCGAGAGAACGATGACGGAAGTGTGGCCCTCAGTGCCGAAACCGTGGAGCAGCGAGGAGGAAAGCGGTGCGCCCAGGATGGTTGCTTCATCGAACTGGGTGATCGCCGCGGGCGTCAGGGCGCCAATGCCCTCACCGCCGGCGCTGGCGTTGGAAACACCGTTGAGGACCTGGAACAGGGCGAAGAAGAACGGCATCTGGATCAGCATCGGCAGGCAGGCCGCGAAGGGGTTGGTGCCGTGCTTCTTGTAGAGCGCCATCTGCTCCTGCGTCATTGCCTGACGGGAGAGCTGGTCGGTCTTGCCCTTGTACTTCTGCTGCAGCTTGCGCAGGTCCGGCTGCAGCGACTGCATCCCGCGCTGGGCCTTGATCTGCTTGACGAAGACGGGAATCAGCGCAGCCCGGATCACGATCACGAGGCCAATGATGGACAGTGTCCAGGTCCAACCGGAGGCGGCATCCATTCCGAGGAAGACGAATCCCTCGTGGAAGATCCACATGATCCATGACACCACCCACTTGAAGGGGAACAGTATCGTGTCGAAGAAACCCATTTACACTCCTCAAGCCGCCGAGCGGCTGTCTTCGTCTGCCGGAATCACGGGATGATTCAGCACAATAATCTTGGGGACTGACTCCTGGGGCCAGCTCCGGCGGCCCGCGGGCACATGGTCCACTCCGCCGTCGTTCCAGGGGTGGCAGCGAACGAGCCTCCGGGCAGCCAGCCAGGTCCCCTTAACCGCGCCGTGCACGGTAACGGCCTCCAGGGCGTAAGCCGAACAGGAGGGGAAGAAGCGGCACACCGGCCCATAGAGCGGGGAGACTACCTTGCGGTAGGCGATGAGGAAACCGATGAGAAGATTCCGCGGCAGGTGCCAGAAAAAGAGCAGGACAGCGCGGAAAAAGGCAGCACTGACAGAGGCCTTCGCCGGATCACTTCCGGTGCGGCCCATGTTCTGCCCCTCCCTCATCTGTGTGGAACTTGCTGGGAAAGCTTGTTCAAACATGCGCAGAGGGCAGCCGCGTAGTCGGCGCTTAACTGCGCCCACGACGCCGACGCCGCCGCCGGCAGGGCTCTGACGACAATGTCCAACCCGGTGGGGTTTTCTGCCAGGCTCTGCGCTGCTGCTTCTCTCAGTCTTCTCTTAACGAGGTTGCGTGTCACGGCGTTCCCGACCGCCTTCGACACAATGAACCCGACGCGCGTAGGCGCGGCCGGGTTTGGCACTGCATATAAGACTACGTTCCGGCGCCCGCTTCGGGCACCGGAACGTACGGTATGGGAAAAATCCGCCGACGACCGTACCCGGTTCCTCGCGGCCAGCATTCAGGACGCCAAGGTGGTGGGACTGAGCTGCTGCTGCAGCATCGGCAAACCTAAGGCTGTTTTACGCCGACAGTTCGGTGCGGCCCTTGGAACGGCGTGCAGAAAGGATGGCACGGCCGGCACGGGTACGCATGCGAAGGCGGAAGCCGTGCTTCTTGGCACGACGGCGGTTATTCGGCTGAAAAGTCCGCTTGCTCACGGTGGTTACTCCAAGACAATATGCGCTGCGCCTGCTGCATCAAGGGGGAAGCACAAGCGGCGCTAAGTTTTCATGTGACTGACTACGCTCAACCCGGACCTGGACCCTGATTCCCAGAACCCTGATGGGCATGAATGAGTGCAGATAGCAGACACAAAGGACTACTCAACGTTAGGTGAGACCCCGAATCCAGTCAAACCGGCGGTGCGCGGCCTGTGGGGCTGGATCTATCAACACCTGTGGACAAGTGCCCCAGATCGCGCCATGGCGTGGCATTGTGAGAGACATCCCAAGTCGCGGGGGACCGCGGGAATCCAGCTACCGGCTGGGGAAAACTTGATCTAGAGTTGGCGCGGGGCGTTTATCCACTGCTGTGTATAAGTCTGTGGATGAGCCCTCCGGGATCCAGGCCTGGATCCCGGTTTCTTAGACCGCCCCCAGCGGGCGTCACGAGAGGTTTTTGTGGGTACGGACGAAATCAACGATGTCGGCAGCTCCTGGCGCAAGGTCATCCGAACGCTGGAGTCCGATGACAGGGTCTCGCCCCGGCAGCGCGGCTTCGTTGTCCTGGCCCAGGCGCAGGGCCTGATCGGAACCACCTTGCTGGTGGCCGTTCCCAATGAATTGACGCGCGAAGTCCTCCAGACACAGCTGAAGAACATCCTTGACGAGGTCCTCAAGACTGTTTTCCAGGCCGATATCCAGTGCGCATTCGTTATCGACGCCGACCTGACCCCCGTAGTTCAGGCAGAACCGGAACCGGAACCGGAAGAGTCCTCCCCCTCACCTGTGCCTTCCGGTGAGAGCGCACCGTCTCCCACCCCTCCGAGCACTTCCCAGGAATTCGGCCGGCTGAACCCCAAGTACGTTTTTGAGACTTTCGTCATCGGTTCTTCCAACCGGTTTGCCCATGCTGCAGCAGTTGCCGTGGCAGAGGCCCCGGCTAAGGCCTACAACCCGCTCTTTATCTACGGCGACTCGGGGCTGGGCAAGACCCACCTGCTGCACGCGATCGGACATTACGCCCGTCACCTCTACACCGGCATCCGGGTGCGCTATGTGAACTCCGAGGAATTCACCAACGACTTCATCAACTCCATCCGCTATGACGAGGGTGCGAGCTTCAAGCAGCTCTACCGCAACGTTGACATCCTGCTGATTGACGACATCCAGTTCCTCGCCAACAAGGACGCGACCCAGGAAGAGTTCTTCCACACCTTCAATGCCCTGCACAACCACAACAAGCAGGTTGTGATCACCTCCGACCTGCCGCCCAAACAGCTCTCGGGCTTCGAGGAACGCATGCGTTCGCGTTTCGAATGGGGCCTGCTCACTGATGTCCAGCCTCCGGAGCTGGAAACCCGCATTGCGATCCTGCGCAAAAAGGCCATCGGGGATTCGCTCAGCGCCCCGGACGATGTCCTGGAGTACATCGCTTCGAAGATCTCGACCAACATCCGCGAACTTGAAGGGGCCCTGATCCGGGTAACCGCGTTCGCCAGCCTGAATCGGCAGCAGGTTGATGTTGGACTGGCTGAGATTGTCCTAAAGGACCTGATAACTGACGACGGCGCCCAGGAAATCACGGCGGCCTCCATCCTCGGGCAGACGGCAGCATACTTCCAGATCAGCCTGGAGGAGCTGTGCAGCAAGTCGCGCACCCGGACACTGGTGACGGCCCGGCAGATCGCCATGTATCTCTGCCGGGAACTGACAGACATGTCCCTGCCGAAGATCGGCCAGGAGCTCGGAGGACGCGATCACACGACCGTGATTCACGCCGACCGGAAGATCCGCGAACTCATGGCTGAGCGCCGGGCGATCTACAACCAGGTCACGGAACTGACGAACCGGATCAAGCAGCAGCAGCGCGAAGCCTAGAAAATCCGCGCCAGCACAGGGATGTAAGGGCCCCGAAGGGGCTCGAAATTAACAGATGTGGACAAGGGTGTGGATAACTCGGTGGACAACCCAGAACATCGTGGACTTCCCTGTGGATACGCGGAACGACAAAAAAGTTCCCAACACCCGGCCTCAGCGCGTAGGCTGGCCATCCACAAGTTATCAACAGGCTTAAATCGCAGATCCGGGCCGGTGAGGCGAGTTGTCCACAGTATCCACAGGAGTTATTAACACTACGAATCTTAAGAAATTGGGTTCCACCAAATAACATCTGACCTTCCGGGCCAAACATCCGATCTTCCCAAGCAGGCTCATCAAGGTCAGGGAAGATGGTGTCCGGTCCTGTTGGGCAAACGCACAAAGCCTCCTCCCTGCCCGTACTCCGTGCAGGGAAAACCAAGCTGGCGGTAAGCTGGCACAGAGTATTGTTGTGATTCCCAGGCGGACAGCCCGGGCGGCAGCGCCGCACGATTTGCTCCCTCACGTGTTCATGAAAATTCAGTAGTACTGATAAGTACGTTGTGAAAGGCGGCACCCTGCAGTGAAGTTCAGAGTTGAGCGGGATGTCCTGGCCGAGGCGGTTACGTGGACAGCACGGTCCCTCTCCCCCCGCCCGCCGGTTCCGGTGCTTTCGGGCCTGCTGATCAAAGCGGAGTCCGGCTCCCTGAGCATTGCCAGCTTCGACTACGAGATTTCCGCGAGGCTGCAGATCCCTGCAGACATCTCTGAAGAGGGCACCATCCTGGTATCGGGCCGGCTGCTGGCAGAGATCTGCCGCAGCCTCCCCTCGGCGCCGGTGGACGTGGAAACTGACGGATCCAAGGTCACGCTGACTTGCCGCAACAGCCGCTTCAACCTGGCAACCATGCCGGTCTCCGAATACCCTGAGCTCCCCGCACTCCCGGATGTCAGCGGAGTGGTTGACGGCGATGCCTTCGCGCAGGCTGTTTCCCAGGTGATCATCGCCGCCAGCCGTGATGACACCCTGCCGATCCTCACCGGTGTGCGGATGGAGATCGAAGACGATCTCATTACGTTCCTAGCCACCGACCGCTACCGGCTCGCCCTGCGTGAACTCCCCTGGAAGCCCGCCACCCCGGGAATCTCGACCTCCGCCCTGGTGAAGGCAAAAACGCTGAATGAAGTGGCGAAAACGCTCGGCAGCGGAGGGGACCTGAACATTGCCCTGTCCGGGGACAGCGAACTTATCGGGTTCGAAAGCGGAGGGCGGCGAACGACGTCGCTCCTGGTGGACGGGGACTACCCGAAGATCCGGTCCCTGTTCCCCGAGAACACGCCAATCCACGCCACCGTCGAAACCCATGCCCTGGTCGAAGCGGTCCGCCGCGTCTCTCTCGTCGCGGAGCGGAATACGCCGGTGCGCCTTGCCTTCACCGACGGTCAGGTCACCCTTGATGCCGGGACCGGCGAAGATGCCCAGGCCTCCGAGGCGCTTGAAGCATCCCTCGTCGGCGACGACATCACCGTCGCGTTCAACCCGCACTACCTCAGCGAAGGCCTTGGTGCCTTCCCCAGCAAGTACGTGCGTTTCTCCTTCACTACCCCGCCGAAGCCGGCCGTGATCTCCGCACAGGAAGAGCTCACCGGCGACGACCAGGAAGACTACCGGTACCTGCTGATGCCGGTCCGGCTGCCTAACCAGTAAGGCTTTCCGCCGCATCTCGAGAGCCTTTCCAGTCCACGCCTGTGGACCTGAGCAGGAAGGAACCGAAATGCACATTGGCCTGATCGGACTGGGAAAAATGGGCCTGCCCATGCGGGAAAGGCTGCGTTCCAAAGGCATCCAGGTCTCCGGCTTCGACCGGAACCCGGTGCTCTCCGACGCCGGCTCGCTGACGGAACTGGCCGCCCAGCTAACGGTTCCGCGCCTCGTGTGGGTCATGGTCCCGAGCGGCAGCGCCACCTCGGCGGTGGTTACCGACCTCGCTGAGGTCCTCAGCGAGGGGGACCTCGTGATCGAAGGCGGAAATTCCCGCTATACCGATGACCTCAGGCATGCCGAACAGCTGGCGTCCCGGGGCATCCGGTACCTGGACTGCGGTGTCTCGGGAGGAGTCTGGGGCCGGGAAAACGGATACGGCCTGATGGTGGGCGGAAACGAGACCGACGTCGCCGAAGCAATGCCGGTCTTCGACGCCCTCCGCCCTGAAGGGGACCGGGCCGACGGGTTCGTGCACGCTGGCTCCGTCGGTGCGGGCCATTACGCCAAGATGGTGCATAACGGCATCGAATACGGGCTCATGCAGGCCTACGCCGAGGGGTACGAACTGCTCGAATCCCAGGAAATCATCCAGGATGTAGGCGGCATTCTCCGTGCTTGGCAAAGCGGAACGGTTATCCGCTCCTGGTTGTTGGAACTGGCCGTCAGGGCCGTGAAGGAGGACCCGGGGCTCAGCCGGATAGCGGGATTTGTCGAGGATTCGGGTGAGGGCCGCTGGAGCGTGGAGGAAGCGCTGGCCGCTGAAGTTCCGGCCCCGGTGATCTCAGCGGCAGTGTTTGCCCGTTTCACCTCGCGGCAGGAGGATTCGTCGGCCATGAAGCTGGTCGCGGCCCTGCGCGGACAATTCGGCGGCCACGCCGTAAGGCAGGCTTCCGGTCCGGACACCGCGGCACCGGCGCAGCGTTCCCAGACGGAGGCCGAACAGGCAATCGGGGAAACCGGCGCCCCGGAGTGAGCGGTTGTAGGCTGGATGCGGAAGGCCGCAGGCGGCCGGATGGCAGATGCAAGGAATGGAAGGCAGGCCCAGGTGGAGCAGCGTGTACGTTGATTACCTTTCCCTGACCGGTTTTCGAAGCTACGGGCAGCTGGATCTCAGCCTGAACCCCGGCGTCAGCGTATTCGTGGGCCCGAACGGCACGGGCAAGACCAACATCGTCGAATCGATCGGTTATCTGGCCTCGCTCTCATCCCACCGCGTGAGTTCCGATGCGCCGCTGGTCGCATTCGACGCCGAGCAGGCCCTGGTACGGGCACGCGTTGTCCGCGGTTCCCAGTCCACGGCGCTGGAAGTGGAGATCAACCCCGGCAGGGCCAACCGGGCACGCATCAACCGCGCCAACCCGGTGCGTGCCCGGGACATCCTGGGCATCTGCCGCACCGTCCTGTTCGCTCCGGAAGACCTTGCCCTGGTCAAGGGCGACCCGTCGTCCCGCCGCCGCTTCCTCGATGACCTGATCGTTTCCCTGGTTCCGCGGCACGCCGCGACCCGTGCGGACTATGAGCGGGTCCTCAAGCAGCGCAATGCCCTGCTGAAATCCGCCCGGATCAGCGGCCGGTTCACCTCTGCCCATGAGGCTACCCTCGAGGTGTGGGACCATCACATGGCCGAGGCCGGTGCGCAGCTGGTTGCCGCGCGCCTGCAGGCACTTGACCGGCTCAGCCCGCATCTGAAAGGTGCTTACCAAGACCTAACCGACGGTTCGAAGGAAGTCAGCGGGACATACCGTTCAACGCTGCTGGGCGAAGTGGACGACGACGGCGCCTCACCCTCCGGCGCCGATCCGGCGGAGCTGCTGGGGCTGACTCAGGAAGAGCTCCGCGAGCGGTTCCTGCAGGCGTTCGCCGCGAACCGGAAACGCGAAATCGACCGGGGAGTATCGCTGGTGGGCCCGCACCGCGACGACGTCGAGCTTTCCCTGGGGCAGGCACCGGCGAAGGGGTATGCCTCCCACGGCGAGACCTGGTCGCTTGCCCTGGCTATGCGCCTGGCGTCCTACTACCTGCTGCGCGACGACGATCCGACGCCCGGGTCGGGTCCCATCCTGATCCTGGATGATGTCTTCGCTGAACTCGATGCCGGCCGCCGCGGCCGGCTCGCATCGATCGTGGCGGGAGCCGAACAGGTACTCGTGACTGCTGCAGTTGCCGAAGACATCCCCGAAGCCCTGGCCGGAGACCAGATCCCCGTCATCCCCGGAGGAATCCGTGCAGCCGCAGGATGAGGCACCTGGCGGGAGCGGTTCGGAACCCGTCGCAAATGATCTTCCGGATGCCGCCCAGGAACAGCTGAACCGGATGCGGCAGGCAGCGCAGGCCCGCGGGAACCAGCGGATGCCGGCCACCAGACGGAAACAGGCACGAAAATCAACGCCGTTCATTCCGGGGGAGTACACCGGACGCGACCCCCAGGGCCTGGGCAAGGTTTTCAGCCGGTTCGTTAACGAACGCGGCTGGAATTCGCCGGTGGCGGTAGGGTCTGTCATCTCGCGCTGGGAAGAGCTCGTTGGTCCGGATGTCAGCGCCCACTGCAAGCCCGAGTCCTTCTCCGACACCACCGTGCAGGTCCGGTGTGACTCCACAGCCTGGGCGACCCAGCTGCGGCTGCTGCGCCAGACACTGATTGAACGCTTCGACGCCGAACTCGGCAGCGGCGTCGTCACACGCATCGAAGTGATCGGTCCGGCGGCGCCTAACTGGCGCAAGGGCCTGCGCAGCGTCAAGGGCCGCGGCCCCCGGGACACCTACGGATAGTTGACTGTGGGGTGGGTGCGAAAAAAGTTGTTGAAAAAACGCTCTAATTGTGCTCGCGTTCACACGCCTTCCGTGCGGGTTTGCGGGCTGCAAACCCCGCAGGACGTATCCGGAGCCGTGGAACCGCTTGAAAACCGCTCATAACCCGCTTTAGTGGCCGCTGGAGGGGTGTTTTGGCCAGCAAAGGTCCCCTTAGCACGGTAGAATTGGTAATAGAGGTCCCCTGTCCGCTGCAGGACGGGGTGCCAAATTCTGACCGACACAAGAGGAGTCGACAGCACCTGTGGCTAACGACAATGAGCTTGGCAACGAGCTAGACAACACGGAGCCCGTCCCCCAGGAAGACAGTGAGGCCCTGGCGCCGCACGAATACGGTGCCAATGAGATCACTGTCCTCGAAGGCCTGGAAGCTGTGCGCAAGCGCCCGGGTATGTACATCGGTTCCACCGGTCCCCGCGGACTGCACCACCTGGTGTACGAAGTGGTGGACAACTCGGTTGATGAAGCCCTCGCCGGATACTGCGACCGCATCGATATAACTCTCCAGGCTGACGGCGGTGTCCGGGTATCCGACAACGGGCGCGGCATCCCCGTGGACATGCACCCGACGGAAAACATGCCCACCGTCCAGGTGGTCATGACCATCCTGCATGCCGGCGGCAAGTTCGGCGGCGGCGGCTACGCCGTTTCCGGCGGCCTGCACGGCGTTGGCATCTCAGTGGTTAACGCCCTCTCCGCCCGCGTCGAAACCGAAGTCAAGCGTCAGGGCTTCGTATGGCGGCAGACCTTCGAGAACGGCGGCCACCCGGTGGGCAGCCTGCGTAAGGGTGAGGAAACGGAAGAAACCGGAACCACCCAAACGTTCTACCCGGACCCGGAAATCTTCGAGACCACAGAGTTCGATTTCGAGACCCTCCGCGCCCGCTTCCAGCAGATGGCGTTCCTGAACAAGGGCCTGCGCATTGTCCTGACGGACGAGCGTGCACCGGACGAGACGGCTGAGGAAATCGCCGACGACGCCACCGATGCCGAGGACGCCCCAAAGCACCGCATGGTCGACTACATGTACGCCAACGGCCTGCTGGACTACGTCCACCACCTGAACAGCTCCAAAAAGGTGGAGGTCATCCACGACGACATCATTGCCTTCGAAACCGAAGACAATGACAAGAAGATGGCCGTGGAAATGGCCCTGCAGTGGACCACCGCATACTCCGAAAGCGTCCACACCTACGCAAATACGATCAACACCCACGAGGGCGGCACGCACGAAGAAGGTTTCCGTGCAGCCATGACCTCGCTGATCAACCGCTATGCGCGCGAGAAGAACATCATCAAGGAGAAGGACGACAACCTCACGGGCGACGACATCCGTGAGGGCCTTACCGCAGTCATCTCCGTGAAAATCGCCGAACCGCAGTTCGAAGGCCAGACCAAGACCAAACTCGGCAACTCCGAGGTCAAGGGCTTCGTCCAGCGCGTGGTGACCGACCAGCTTGGTGACTGGCTGGAACGCAATCCCGGTCCGGCCCGCGACGTCATCCGCAAGTCCATCCAGGCTTCCCAGGCGCGGCTCGCTGCCCGCAAGGCACGCGAATCCACCCGCCGCAAGGGACTGCTGGAGTCCGGCGGAATGCCCGGCAAGCTCAAGGACTGCTCCTCCAAGGATCCTTCAAGGTCCGAAATCTACATTGTGGAGGGTGACTCGGCAGGCGGTTCGGCCGTGCGCGGCCGGAATCCCGAAACGCAGGCCATCCTGCCGCTGCGCGGCAAGATCCTGAACGTTGAGCGTGCCCGCCTTGACCGTGCCCTCTCCAACGCCGAAGTGCAGTCCATGATCACGGCCTTCGGCGCCGGGATCGGCGAGGACTTCGACGTGGAGAAGGCCCGGTACCACAAGATCGTGCTGATGGCCGATGCCGACGTCGACGGCCAGCACATTACGACCCTCCTGCTGACGCTGCTCTTCCGCTACATGCGTCCGCTCATCGAGCAGGGCTACGTCTACCTGGCGCAGCCCCCGCTGTACCGCATCAAGTGGTCCAACCACCCGCACGACTACGTTTACAGCGACCGGGAGCGCGACGAAGTCGTGGCCCGCGGCCTGGCCAACAACCAGCGCCTGCCCAAGGACAACGGCATCCAGCGCTACAAGGGCCTGGGTGAAATGGACTACACCGAACTCTGGGACACCACCATGGACCCCGACCACCGCACGCTGCTGCAGGTCACCATGGATGATGCCGCCTCCGCGGACCAGGTCTTCTCGGTGCTCATGGGTGAGGACGTCGAGTCCCGCCGCAACTTCATCCAGCAGAACGCCAAGGATGTCCGGTTCCTGGACATCTAGTGCCGCAGCTACCCGGACTTTTTAAGAACTTAGAACGGAACACAACCAATGAGTGATGAGACCCCGGAGGTCCCCGGAGGCGAGCTCGAACCCGTCAGCGGGAACGTCATCTCCGACCGCGTGGAGCAGATTGACCTGCAGACTGAAATGCAGCGCTCCTACCTGGACTACGCCATGGCGGTCATCGTCGGGCGCGCCCTGCCGGACGTGCGCGACGGCCTGAAGCCCGTGCACCGCCGCGTCATCTACGCGATGTACGACGGCGGCTACCGGCCCGACCGGTCCTTCAACAAGTGCGCCCGCGTGGTTGGCGAAGTCATGGGCCAGTACCACCCGCACGGCGACTCAGCGATCTACGATGCGCTGGTCCGCCTGATCCAGGACTGGGTCATGCGAGCACCGCTGGCCCTTGGCCAGGGCAACTTTGGCTCTCCGGGCAACGACGGCGCTGCCGCACCGCGTTACACCGAAACCAAGATGGCACCGCTGGCCATGGAGATGGTCCGTGACATCGACGAGGAAACCGTCGATTTTATGGACAACTACGACGGCCGCAACCAGGAACCCACCATCCTGCCGGCCCGCTTCCCGAACCTGCTGGTCAACGGTTCCTCCGGCATCGCCGTCGGCATGGCCACCAACATTCCCCCGCACAACCTGCGCGAGGTGGCTGACGGTGTGCAGTGGTACCTGGAGCACCCGGAGGCTTCCAACGAGGAGCTGCTCGAGGAACTGATTAAGCGGGTCAAGGGACCGGACTTCCCCACCGGCGCCACGATTCTGGGCCACAAGGGCATCGAGGACGCCTACCGCACCGGCCGCGGTTCCATCACCATGCGGGCCGTGGTCAACGTGGAGGAAATACAGGGGCGCACCTGCCTGGTTGTCACCGAGCTGCCCTACATGGCCAACCCGGACAACCTGGCCATCAAGATTGCCGAACTGGTCAAGGACGGCAAGATCACCGGCATCGCCGATATGCGCGATGAAACCTCCGGCCGCACCGGCCAGCGCCTGGTAATCGTCCTCAAGCGCGACGCCGTCGCCAAGGTTGTGCTGAACAACCTGTACAAGCACACGCAGCTGCAGGACAACTTCGGTGCCAACATGCTTGCCATCGTTGACGGTGTGCCCCGCACGCTGAGCCTGGATGCGTTCATCCGGCACTGGGTCACCCACCAGCTCGAGGTCATCGTCCGGCGTACCCGTTACCGGCTGCGCAAGGCCGAGGAAGTCGCTCACATCCTGCGCGGCCTGCTCAAGGCACTGGATGCACTGGATGAGGTCATTGCCCTGATCCGCCGCTCCAGCACCGTGGACGAAGCCCGCACCGGCCTGATGCAGCTGCTGGACATCGACGAACTGCAGTCCCAGGCCATCCTGGACATGCAGCTGCGCCGCCTGGCAGCCCTGGAACGGCAGAAGATCCAGGACCAGCACGCCAAGCTCGAACTTGAAATCGCCGAGTACAACGCCATCCTCGCCTCCGAGGAACGCCAGCGCAGCATTGTCAGCGAAGAGCTGGCCGAGATCGTGGACAAGCACGGAGATGAGCGCCGCACCAAGGTCCTAATGGGCTACGACGGCGACATGAGCATGGAAGACCTGATCCCCGAAGAGGAAATGGTCGTCACCATCACCCGCGGCGGCTACGTCAAGCGCACCCGCAGCGACAACTACCGGGCGCAGCACCGCGGCGGCAAGGGCATCCGCGGTGCCCAGCTGCGCGGAGACGACGTCGTTGAGCACTTCTTCGTCACCACCACGCACCATTGGCTGCTCTTCTTCACCAACCTGGGCCGGGTCTACCGCGCCAAGGCCTATGAGCTGGCCGAAGCCGGACGCGACGCCAAGGGCCAGCACGTTGCGAACCTGCTGGCGTTCCAACCGGACGAACATATCGCCCAGGTTCTGGACCTGCCCGACTATGACGCTGCTCCGTACCTGGTGCTGGCCACCAAGCGCGGCCTGGTCAAGAAGACCCAGCTCTCCGACTACGACACCAACCGCTCGGCTGGCGTCATCGCCATCAACCTGCGTGAAGGCGACGAAGTGGTTTCGGCCCAGCTGGTCTCCGAAACGGACGACCTGATGCTGGTATCCCGCAAGGGCCAGTCGCTGCGGTTCACCGCGACCGACGAGGCTCTTCGTCCCATGGGACGCGCCACATCAGGTGTCACCGGCATGAAGTTCCGCGAAGACGACGAGCTGCTCGCAGCCGACGTGGTGACCGAAGACTCCTATGTCTTCATCGTGACCGAGGGCGGCTATGCCAAGCGCACCAGCGTGGATGAATACCGTGTCCAGGGCCGAGGCGGACTGGGCATCAAGGTTGGCAAGTACAACGAGGACCGGGGCCACCTGGTGGGCGCGATGGTTGTCCAGGAAGAGGACGAGGTCCTGGTGGTAATGCAGGGCGGCAAGGTTGTGCGCTCCGCAGTCTCAGGGGTCCCCGCGAAGGGCCGCGACACCATGGGCGTCATTTTTGCCAAGCCGGACAAGAACGACCGCATTATTGCGGTGGCCCGGAACTCCGAGCGTGACCTCGCCGTGGATGCGGACGAGGACGAGGCAGCTGCCGGCGGCGAATCTGTGGAGGTATCCGTGGATGAAGTACCGTTGTCTACAGACGAAACGGCTGGGCGCGACGCGCAGTCTGCTGAAGATGGAGGTACCGAGTGAGCTCGACCAACTCTAACGCCAGGTCCGGCGGCGGACCGAGGGTGAAGACCCCGGCCCGGCCTGCCCAGCGGCCTGGGACGGGTCAGAGCGCGCCAGGCGGCAACCGACAGCCGCTGGTCAAGCCGGCACCCAAGGCGAAGGCCCGCAAGGCCCGCCTGCTGGTGAGCAAGATCGACCCGTGGTCGGTCCTGAAGATGTCCTTCCTGCTCTCCGTTGCCCTCGGAGTGGTGACGGTTGTGGCTGCGATTGTCTTGTGGACGGTCCTGGACCTCACCGGCATCTTCGACCAGGTAAACCGGCTCCTGGGTGAAATCGCCGGGTCTGAATCCGGCGGATTCGACCTGCGGGAGTTTGCGTCGCTGGGACAGGTGGTGTCATTCGCCACGATCATCGCAGTCGTCAATGTCCTGCTTCTGACTGCACTGTCGATGCTTTCGGCCGTGCTGTACAACATCGCCTCCACCCTGGTGGGCGGCATCGGCGTCACCCTCACCGACGACTAATTGCGCGTCTTTTCCGGTGCGGGCAGCACGCCCGCACCGGAAGAACGCAGCGGATTTGTTGAACTGGTCGAGGGTACGGTAGAGTCTTATCTCGGCCCGGTGAGGTATCGGGGCGTATAGCTCAGGCGGTTAGAGCGCTTCGCTGATAACGAAGAGGTCCCAGGTTCAAGTCCTGGTACGCCCACGGAAGACCATGAGAATGGTTGACCACAACGGCAAGGAGACACTGTGAAGAAGCTGATTGCAATTGCAGCGGCAACGGCAGCGGGAGTCTTCGCCTTCAAGAAATGGCAGGAAACTGCTGCGGAGAAATCCGTCTGGAAGGCCTCGACCGACAAGGTTGAGTAGCTCCACTTAGGAACGGCCCGGTTTGACCACCCTCACAGGTGGGATATACTGGTGAAGTTCCAAATTCGGGGGCATGGCGCAATTGGTAGCGCACCTGCTTTGCAAGCAGGGGGTTCGGGGTTCGAGTCCCCGTGCCTCCACCGAAAGAGAGTCCCGGCCAACTGGCCGGGACTTTCTGCTTTAACCGAAGTCCTGCGCCCGCACCAGCCGACGCCGGGCGGCGGCCGACACAAGAGCGCCTGTACGTCACAGGTACGGCCAGGGAACGGGCACAGGCAATAACCTCGGGGAATGACCTTTTTCCTCGCCGTTGTCGGCGTGCTGGGCGTCTCTGCGTCCGGACCCATCATGGCAGCCACGGCCGCGCCGGCCCTAGCAATTGCCTTTTGGCGCAACGCTTTAGGCGCCATCATCATGGGAGTTCCCGCCGGGCTTCGCGGCAAGGACCAGTTCCGCAGCCTGGGCCGGACGGAACTGCGCTGGACTGCACTGGCGTCCCTTGCGCTGGCACTTCACTTTGCCTGCTTCATCACGGCACTGCAGCTGACATCGGTCGCGGTTGCCACCGCGCTCGTTTGCCTGCAGGCGGGATGGATTGCGCTTTTCGACGTTTTTCGCGGCAGGCCGGTTGCTGCCCAGACCCTTGCCGGACTAGTGCTGGCCTTCGCCGGCGTCCTGGTTATCACCGGATTCGATGTGGCCTTGTCTCCGGAAGCGCTGCTCGGAGACGCCCTGGCGGTTGCCGGAGGGGCCTTGGCAGGGCTCTACACCATTGCCGGCGGCAAAGCCCGGAGGACCATGTCCACCGGTACGTACACCACCCTCTGCTACGGTTCCTGTGCCCTCATTCTTGCCGTCCTGTGCCTGGTCTTCCAGAAACCCGTTATCGGATTTTCTCCCGCCGCCTGGGCAGGGATCCTGGGCGTCACCGTGATGGCACAGCTGCTCGGGCACACTGTCTTCAACCATCTGCTGGCAGTCATCAGCCCGCTGGTCGTCTCGATGATCATCCTGTTGGAAATTCCGGGGGCAGCGATCCTCGCAGCGGTCTTTCTCTCCGAGGCGCTTCCTGCGGGCACCTACGCAGGCCTGGCCGTGATCCTGGCGGGCCTCGCCGTCGTTCTGCTGGGCCAGGCAAGGAAGAAGGGAACGGGCCGCCCTTCCGGTGCTGAGGACCCGCTGCCGCCGGCCCCGCCGGCCCCGCCGGCGCTGGGCGGGGACGTGGAACGGTGACTTAAACCGAAGAGGACCGGACGCC
>NZ_BAAALV010000002.1:131708-222023 GCF_039528575.1 Arthrobacter gandavensis | reverse complement strand
AGGGGCTTATCCGGCGGTGAGCCGGAGCAGGTTACTTCTGCGGCTTGTCAGCCTTGGTATCTGCATGGGCGCCGCCGGACTTCGTTGCGGCTGCGTCCTGCGTCTTCTTCACGGCTTCGCCGGCCTTGTCGGTGGCCTTCGCGGTGCTGGATGCAGCCGCTTCCTTCACGGTCTGTGCCGCTTCCTTGGCCTTCTGCGCAGCGGTGGCCGCCGTATCCTTGGCCTGCTCAGCGGGAGTATCCGCTGCCTTGGCAGCAGGCTTGGCTTCAGCAGCCGGAGCAGCAGGTGCTGCCGGAGCCGGAGCGGGAACCGGAACGGAGGCATTCGGCTGAGCCGGTGCCGGAGTCTTCCATGGATCCTCGACCGGACGGGAGGCACGCCAGGCAGCTACGCCGGCCACCACTGCGGAGGCAATGATGCCGAAGATGAGCCAGCCCTTGCCGCCGTTCTTGCTCTTCCGGGCTTCCTTGGCGGCCTTGGCAGCAGCCTTCTGGGCGCGCTTCAGTGCCTTTTTGTTGCCGGTTGCCTTGGCAACGGCCGTCTGGACCGGAACAGTGGCTGTCCCGAGCTGGCGGGACACGGAGTCTGCGGCCTCGCCAATGCGGGAGGACAGGGTAGGAATGTAGCTGTCCACAACCTTGTCCTTGGCATGGGTCAGGGCAGGAGACGCCTTGTCCAGCGTGGTCTGGATTCTCGGTGCAGCGTCGTCAACAACCTGGCTGATCCTGGGGCCGACTTTCTGCAGACCGTCCTGGAGCCGCGGCGTCACGACAGCTACGCCCTGCGCGATCTCGTCGGCTGCGCGCTTGAGTCCGTCCTGGATCTTCGGAGAGGCGGTCTCGATTCCCTTTTCGATGCGGGGAACTGCCCATCCGACGGCGGCCTCTACTTTGGGGGTTGCCCAGTCACGCGCCGTTTCCACGCCTGCGGTGACATTCGCTTCGAAGTCACGGGCAATGCGGTCCTTCTTGTTCAAAACTACCTCCCAGGATAGTGACGGTTCAGCCTTAGCCTACGTGTAATGCCGGTTCTGTGCTATCAGAGCACCCCGGGCCGCGGGATTTTCACTGTGCGCTGAACAGGGCGATTTCCAGCCGCCTGTAAGGCCGCCGTGGAAGAATGAGGCTTATGACTGCTATTCCTACCGCAAAAGCAACCGTCCACACGACCAAGGGCGATATCCGGATCAACCTCTTCGGCAACCACGCGCCGAAGACCGTCCGCAACTTCGTTGGCCTGGCAACCGGGGAGATCGAATGGACCGACCCGGCCACCGGCGAGAAGACCAGCCGCCCGCTCTATGACGGCACGATCTTCCACCGCATCATCAAGGACTTCATGATCCAGGGCGGCGATCCCCTGGGCCGCGGCACGGGCGGACCGGGTTACCAGTTCGACGACGAGATCAGCCCCGACCTGGACTTCACCGAGCCGTACAAGCTGGCCATGGCCAACGCCGGTATCCAGATGGGCCGCGGCACTAACGGATCTCAGTTCTTTATCACCTCGGTGCCCACCACCTGGCTCCAGGGCAAGCACACCATCTTCGGTGAAGTTGCCGACGACGAGTCCAAGGCCGTGGTTGACGCGCTGAACGCTGTCCCCACCGATATGCGGGACAAGCCGAACGAAGACATCGTCATCAATAGCATTACCGTCGAGCAGCTCTAGCCGCTTCGCCGGTGCCCCGGCCGGCCATGCCGGCCGGGGCATACCTCTCTAGAACTTCCTGGAGCAAAAACACCATGTCCTACGGAGTACCCGCCGGAACCCCGGCACACGAAGTGCCTGTCTGCCCGCGGCACCCTGACCGGGTCAGCTACATCAGGTGCCAGCGTTGCGGCAGGGCTGCCTGCCCCGAGTGCCAGCACACGGCTCCGGTGGGGATTCAGTGCGTGGACTGCTACCGGGAGAACCAGCGGCAGGCACCTGCCTACCGGACACAGTACGGCGGCGCCGTTCGCACCGGGAAGCCGGTAGTCACCATTACCCTTATGGTGCTGTGCGGCGCGGCCTATGCCCTCCAGTGGCTGGTCCCGGGGTTCACGGAACTGCTGTGGTTCGCCCCGGTGTATGCCCAGATTGAACCCTGGCGGATGTTGACTGCCGCGTTCCTCCACTCCCCCGGCTTCATTTTCCACATCGCCTTTAACCTTTACGCACTGTGGCTGCTGGGCAGGTCGCTGGAACCGCTGCTGGGCAGGATGCGTTTTATCCTGCTCTACCTGGTCTCCGCGCTTGGCGGGTCTATCGGTGTGCTGATCCTCGCCCCCGCCTTCCAGGCAGTCGTGGGCGCGTCCGGGGCCATCTTCGGGCTGTTCGGAGCCCTCTTTGTCATCCAGAGGCAGCGCGGCGGTGACGTCAAGGCCCTGCTGGTCCTTATCGGTATCAACCTCGTGCTGGGTTTCCTTTATCCGAGCATTTCCTGGCAGGCGCATCTGGGCGGCCTGCTGACCGGCGCCGCCTGCGGTGCCGTGCTTGCCTACGCCCCGAAGGGGCGCCGCCGGTCCCTCGTCCAATTCGGCGGACTGGCCGCCATCGCACTGGTCCTGGTGGCACTGGGCTTTTTCTGGACCCCGAGCTTCTAGGGACGAACGCTTTCCCAGGGCCCCGCGGCAGACGCTGCGGGGCCCTTTTTATGCCCCCGAACGCGGACAGCGGCCCGGAGTGACAATGCGGAGGGACAACGAAGAGCGTCTGTCCACAGGCTGCGGCCACCTTATCCACAGAGATACCCACATTGTTAATAACTTACAGCTGTGTAACTCAGGGACTGGGATCCTCCTTCACAGCGCATCAGGTTGGCTGGGGCCAGTCCCACTGCACTTATCCACAGGGTGTACTGAATGTTATGCACAGCCAGTGGGTAACCTCTGTGGAAAGTTATCCAGTGCGGATCTCTAGTTACACACATGTAATTCCACAGCTGTGGATAACTCCAATCCCTGTGTTTGCAAGGAACTACCGCTGCGTAGCCACAGAGATACCCACAGATGTGGATAACTATCTGCACAAGCTGGGTATAAGTGTGCATCTTCAGCTTCCGGGTTGTCCCCAGCTTTTCCACCGTGCCGTGTGGATAACGCTGCCATGAGAGTGACTCGTGAGACGAAAGTGGGTGAAGAGTCACACACATAGTTATCCACGCCTGTGGATAACTATGTGTGGAGAAACAGGGTGCCTGTGGGTATCCCTGTTTAAAACCTCCGGGTCCTCCACAGGTGGTCACGAGGCAAAAAAGAACTCCCCGGATGGGATCCAGGGAGTTCTCTCGATTACGCGTGTGTGCAGCTACCGCCAGCGGGTGGTCATAAGGAAGCCCACGATCGCGACGCCGAAGCCGACGAGGATATTGCCTGCACCCAGCGCCGGTACGGGATAGACACCCTCGGAGATGTAGAACACGATGATCCAGATCAGGCCAATAATCATCAAGCCAAACATCACGGGTTTGTACCAGACAGGGTTCGGCTTGGGTTCCGCCTTTCCCCTTGTGGTGGGGGCCGCTGGCGCGGCTGTGGCCTTCTTGCGGGACTTTGACTCGGGCACGGATCCTCCTAGCGGAACCGGCTCAATCGATGCCGGCACGGATATGGTCTTTGGGGCTCCTGGTGTTCGCCCGCTCGGGCCTGCAGCTATATCCTGACGGGTAGCTGCGGTGAGCGGGTGTTCGTGAAGGAAACCCTCTCTTCCAATCGTAGCGAATGGGAGCCGGGGACGTGCCCGGATTCACAGCAGGCCCAGAGAGGACCACGTGGACAGTACGGTCAGGCAAGGCGGCGACGCGCAATCCCCGCTGCCGCAGCCTCGGTCGGGCAAACAACTGACGGCCGGTGCGCGAAAACGGGGCAAAGGTGCCTTCGCGGTCCAGGTGGCCGGTGAACTGCTGATTACCCTGGGGCTGATTATGGTCTTGTTCGTGGTCTGGGAACTCTGGTGGACGAACATTGAGGCCGACCGCAAACAGGAAGCGGCCATGGAAGAGCTCTTCGCGGGTTTTGGCGCTGTCCAGGAGGCTCCCGGCGAACCTGCTCCGGCAAGTCCCGGGGACCCGGCGTCGCTTCCAGCCCCCGAGTCCGAGGGGACAACCTTCGCGGCCATCTACATTCCGAGGTTCGGAGCCGAGCACGCGAGGCCTGTGACCGAAGGCGTTGGACGGGAGGTACTCGACAGCCTTGGACTCGGGCACTACCCGGAGACGGCCATGCCCGGTGAGGTGGGGAACTTCGCCCTGGCAGGCCACCGCCAGACCCACGGACAGGTACTGGACGCAGTGGATACCCTGGTGCCCGGAGACCGGATCTACGTCCAGACCTCGCAGGGCTTCTACACCTATGTATACCGCAACAGCCAGATAGTGCTCCCGGACAGGGTGGACGTGCTGGCACCCGTACCAGCGCAGCCCGGTGTGGTTCCCGAGGAACGGATCCTGACCCTGACCACTTGTAATCCCCGGTTTGGTTCAGAAGAACGTTTCATTTCCTACGCGGTCTTCGAATCGTGGCAGCCTGCTTCGGCCGGGCCGCCCGAAGCAATCGCGGCACTCGTAACCGGACGCTGAAGGACAGGGATAAAATGTACGCTTGGATATTCAGGCATCTCCCCGGGCCGGTCTGGGTCCGAATCATCACGGCCCTGCTGCTGGCAGCCTCAGTTGTGCTGGTCCTGATGACCTGGGTTTTTCCATGGTTCTCGGAATTCAGCTTCCTGGCGCCCCTCACGGATTCAACGATTGGCGGTTCTGAAACACAATGAGCACCAGCATCCTGGTAGTCGACAACTACGACAGCTTTGTTTACACCCTGGTCGGCTACCTCCAGGAACTTGGCGCCCAGACAACCGTCATCCGCAATGATGACGTCAGCTTGGACGAAGCGAAGGAACTCGCGGCCGCGCGGGACGGTGTCCTGGTCTCCCCCGGCCCCGGTGCGCCGGCAGAGGCTGGCATCTGCGTCGAGCTGATCCGCTGGTGCCGCGACAACGGAAAACCCATGCTGGGCATCTGCCTGGGCCATCAGGCCCTGGCCGAGGCATTCGGCGGCACCGTGACACACGCACCGGAACTCATGCACGGCAAGACCTCAGAGGTGCAGCACTCGTCAACCGATGTTTTCGCCGGCCTGCCGAGCCCGCTGACTGCAACGCGCTACCACTCGCTGGCGGCGGTTGCGGAGACCGTGCCGCAGGAACTGGAAGTGACTGCCCGGACGCGCAGCGGCATCATCATGGGCCTGCGGCACCGCACCGCGCCGCTGTCAGGTGTCCAGTTCCATCCTGAATCGGTGCTCACCGAGGGCGGTTACCAGATGCTGGGCAATTGGCTCGAGACCCTCGGGCTGGCCGGAGCAGCCACGCACGCGGCCACGCTGAGTCCCCTCATTAGTTCCCGGGCCTAGGGCCCCGGTTCTTGACGTTAGTCGCCGCCCCTGAGGCTTGCCGGCGCCGTCGGGGACTCCGAAGAACTCGGTGAGGCCGAGGGAGAAGGCGAAGGGGATTTCGCAACGGTCAGCTTGATGGCGCTTCCCTGCGGCACGTCGCTGCCGGGCTGTGCGCTCTGTCCGGTGACGGTTCCCGGTTCCACCACACTGTTTTCGACTTCCTCCACCTCTGTTCCCAGGCCGTAGGCAGGATCAGCGAGGAAAGCCTTGGCTTCTTCGAGTTTCATGTCCACGACGTTGGGAACCGCGACTTTACCGGTGGAGAGAACCAGGTCCACTGTGCTGCGCACCTGTACCGAGGTGCCGACGCCGGGGATTGTTTCGATAACCCTGCCTTCGGGGACGGTGGCACTGTTTACCGTTGTGGTGTTCCCGCCCTGCAGGCCGAGCAGCCGCAGCGTGTCCCGTGCCTGGGCTTCACTCATGCCGGGCAGGGTATCCGGGATCTGGACGGCAGAGGGTCCCTGCGAGATGTAGAGCGTTATGTCGCTGTCGAGGGCCACGGTGCTGCCTGCCTCCGGCTTTGTACCGATGGCCATGCCGGATTCGACTGTGTCGCTGTACTGGGACTCTGTGGCCGGAGCGCGGAAGCCTTTCTCGAGCAGCGCGTTGATCGCTGCCGTCTGCGTCATGTTCTCCACATCCGGGATGCTCGCGGTGGCGGGCGGCGGCGGGGGTTGATTAGCCAGGTTGTAGGCGTAGATCCCGCCCGCAGCGAGGAGCAGTCCGATCGCCACGAACAAGGTGATGATCCAGGCCCTGCGGCGTCCGCGCCGTTCGTCATGCCGGTTCCGGGTGTCTTCGTAGGGCGGTGCCGGAGCTTCTTCAAGGTCGTCGGCAGACATGCTGGTCAGCGGGCCGCCTTCAAGCACCCGTGCCATGGCACGGGTGCGCGGTTCGTCTTCCGGAACCGGGGTGGAGGAAACCGGGGAACGGGGAACTGCCTGCGTGGCAGCTGTGGCAGCTGACCGGTAGGGATCCGGTGTTCCGCTTCGTGCCGCAAGAAGGGCGTCCCTGAAATCGTGCGCGCTCTGGAACCGTTCGTTCCGATCCTTGGCCAGGGCATGCTCGAGCACGGATTCAAGTGCGTCGGAAACCTCCGGATTGAAGCTGGCGGCCTTGGGCGGAGCTTCACGCACGTGCTGGTAGGCAACTGACACCGGGCTGTCCCCCACGAACGGGGGCCTTCCGGCGAGCATCTCGAACAGCAGGCAGGCAGCTGAATAAAGGTCGCTGCGTGCATCGACGGTCTCGCCGCGGGCCTGTTCGGGTGAGAGATACTGCGCGGTACCAATGACGGCCTGGGTCTGGGTCATGGTCGCAGCCGAGTCTGCCATCGCCCTGGCAATGCCGAAGTCCATCACTTTGACGTGCCCGTCATGGGTGACCATGACATTCGCCGGCTTGATGTCCCGGTGGACTATGCCCGAGCGGTGGCTGTACTCGAGGGCTGCCAGCACGCCGAGCGTGTACGTCACGGCCTCGTCAGTGCTGATATCTCCGGACTTAATCAGGTCACGCAGGGTCCGCCCGGACACGTATTCCATGACGATGAAGGGCAGCCGGGCGTCATCCGGTGACCCGCTTGCCGGTGCTTGGTCACCAGTGTCATAGACGGAGACGATCGAAGAGTGGTTCAGGCCGGCAACGGCCTGGGCTTCCCGGCGGAACCGTGACTGGAACAGCGGATCACGCGCCAGATCCGGACGCAGCACCTTGATGGCCACGGCGCGGCCCAGCCGCGAATCACGGCCGAGGTACACGTCGGCCATGCCGCCGCGGCCGATCAGTTCACCAACCTCGTAACGGCCGTCAAGGATCCGGTCGGTGTTCAGCGTTGGGTGTCCTTTCAGGAAGTCAGCACTCATGGTTGCTAGGACCCGTCAGTGCTTGAACCGCTGGCGCCGGGATCAGGTACTGGACCAGTGGAGACAACGATGGTTACGGTAGTTCCCCTGGCCACGGTAGCGCCCTGCTGGGGATTGACGCTGATAACCCGGCCCTGCGGAACATCGGCCGAGGGCTGGCGAACCACATCCGGCACGAGCCCCGCATTGACTACCTGCTGGCTCACCGTGGATTCGGGCTGGTTCAGCAGGCCGCCGGGCACGGTCACCTGTTCGGGACCGGAGGAATAGGTAATGGCGACGGCGTCTCCTCGGGAGAGCGTGCCCACCGGATTGACGTCCAGGACCGTGCCTTCGGGCTGGTCAGAGGGCACAGGGTTCCGGCTGACGGCCAGTCCCAGGGCACTGAGCTCCTGGGATACGGCATTGACGTTCCGGCCCTGGTACTGGGAGGCGTTGATGGTGATCTCTTCCACCGTTGCGCTCGGAGTCGGGCTCGCTGAGGACCGCGTCGGGGACGGGGAGCTCGACGTCGGGGAGGCGCTGCTTCGCGTGGGGCTGTTGGAAACAGAGGGGGACGACGACCTTGTCGGATCGGTGTCACCTGCCGGATCAGAGTTCAGGTTTACCACCACCAGCGCAATGATGCCTGCCAGCACCAGCGTGAGGACGATGATCAGCGGGATGAGCCACTTCTTGCGCTTGGGCGACTCTTCATCGTAGTCGTCATAGCCGTCGCCGTAACCGCCGCCGTCACCGTCCTCCTCGTTCCATTCCCGGGAAGCAGCGAGCGAACCGGTCTGCTCCCCGGCCGACGCCACGGGAAGCGCAGACGTTGAAGGTGAGGTGTCCACCACGCGAGTGGCAGAAGTGTTTCCGGGCATGGGAACCGGTGCAGTGACAGCGCTGGTCGCTGCGGTTCCGCCCGGTCCGAAGAGCAGCATTCCGGGCACGGCCTGCTCGGCAGCAGCGATATCTCCGCGGCGGATGGCAGCCACCGCGCGGGCGAGGGCCTCGGCATCGGCAGGACGGTCCGCTGGGTCTTTGGCCAGCATGGACATGATGAGGGCCCGCACCGGCGCTGGAATCGACTCAGGCAGCGGCGGCGGGGTGTCGTTGACCTGGGCCAGGGCGATAGCGATCTGGGATTCACCCGAGAACGGACGTGTTCCGGCCAGCAGCTCGTAGCCGATGACACCCAGGGCATAGATGTCGCTGGAACCAGTGGCCTGCTGTCCGGTGGCCTGCTCGGGAGCGAGGTACTGAGCCGTGCCCATGACCTGTCCCGTAGCGGTGAGGGGCACCTGGTCAGCCAGGCGGGCAATGCCGAAGTCGGTAATCTTGACCCGGCCGTCAGGCATGATGAGGAGGTTGCCCGGCTTGACGTCGCGGTGGACTAGTCCCTGCCGGTGCGCCACGGCCAAGGCAGTGGCGGTCTGGCCGATGATGGAAAGCGTCCGGTCCGGGGACAGGACCTTCTCACGTTCAATGATGGTGGACAGCGGCTGGCCGGGGACCAGTTCCATGACCAGGTAGGCGGAACCTTCCTCCTCGCCGTAGTCGAACACGTTGGCGATGCCTTCGTGGTTCAGCAGCGCCGTGTGGCGCGCTTCGGCACGGAAGCGGTTCAGGAAGCCGGGGTCACCGGTGTACTCCTCCTTGAGGATCTTGATGGCAACGATCCGGCCCAGGACAAGGTCCCGAGCCTTCCAGACCTCGCCCATACCGCCGATGGCTATACGATCGGTCAGCTGGAACCTGCCGCCTAAGGTGATACCCGATGTAGGCCTCACTTATTCAACACCGCCTCTAGGAGTTTTTGCGCGCTTGGGGTGGTCAATTGGGATCCGGTGGCCAGGTCAACGTTTTCCATCACGATTGAAATGACCACCTCCGGGTCGTCTGCCGGGGCGAAACCGGTGAACCAGGCGTTGTCGCCGCGGTCCTGGACTTCTGCCGTGCCGGTCTTGCCCGCAACCTTGACCCCGGGGATCCTGGCTGCGGAGGCGGTGCCGTTGTCTACTACGCTGACCATCCAGTCGGTCAGCTGTGCAGCCGTGCCGGGACTGATCGATTCGTTGAGCACCTTGGGTTCGGGTTCCTCGAGCACCGAAAGGTCCGGGGCACGGACCGTCTTGATGAGGTTCGGTGTCATCTGCACGCCGTTGTTGGCGATGGCAGCGGAAATCATGGCCACCTGCAGGGGGGTTGCGGTGACGCTGCCCTGGCCGATCGAAGACAGGGCGAGTTCCGCCTGGTCTTCGGTCTCGGGGAACTGGCTCGCGGTGACGGGAGTCGGAATGCTGAAGGACTCACCGAAACCGAACTTCTCTGCCTGTTCCGCCAGGGCATCCTGTCCAACCTCCCAGGCAATCTGGGCGAAGACCGTATTGCAGGACTGCTCCAGTGCGAACTGGATGTCCGCTTCGCTGCGGCTGGCGCAGGCACCGTTGGTGTAGTTGGGCAGTGACACGGTGCTTCCAGGCAGCGGCAGTGCCGGCGGGTTCGGGATGACGGACTCGGCGGTGAACTTGCCCGTTTCCAGTGCAGCGGCCGCGTCGACGAGCTTGAACGTTGACCCGGGTGCCAGGAGGGACTGGGTGGCCTGGTTCAGGTAGGGGGACAAACCCGGAACCGAGAGGAGCTGGTCCATGTTGGCTTCCACCGCTTCGGTGTCGTGGCCCGCCAGGAGATTCGTGTCATAGGAAGGCTTGGAAACCATGGCCAGGATGTCACCGGTCTTCGGGTCCATCATCACGATCGAACCCCGCTGGCCCTCCGGGATGAGGTCGTAGGCCAGCTGCTGCAGCTGCGGATCAATCGTCAGTTCCACGGAGGCACCCTGTGCCTGGGCACCGGAGAAGAGCTGGACCAGCCGGTCGTAGAACTGCTGGTCACTGTTTCCGGAGAGCTCATCGCTCAGGGCCTGCTCCAACTGTGAACTGCCGTGTACCAGGGAGAAGTAACCGGTCAGGCCCGAGTACAGCTCCGGATTGTTGTAGACGCGCTGGTAATTGAACTGGTCATTGGACGGGACGGACTCCGCGATCGGAGCACCGTCAACCAGGATGGAACCCCGGTTTTGGCCAAACTCCTTGTAGAGCTGCCGGTTGTTGATCGGGTTGGCATTGAGCTCGCTCGCGGCAAAGAACTGCACGTAGGTCAGCGAAGCCAGGATGGCCAGGAACATGGCCAGCGCCACCATCCATGAGTTACGGATTGCCTGGTTCATGCGCCTGCCACCTCATTCCTTCCCTTGCCGTACGTTTTGCCCCTGTCTGCACCCGGTGCCGCCAGGGCCGGCTCCATGTCCGTGGGCAGCCCGGTGGCGGCAGGACGCCTCGCCGCGTCGGAAATCAGCAGCAGGAGGGCCACGATGATCCAGTTAGCCAGCAGCGACGAACCGCCCGCGGACATGAACGGTGTTGTCAGTCCGGTCAGCGGAATGAGCCGGGTCACGCCGCCAATCACCACAAAGCACTGCAAGGCGATCGTGAAGGACAACCCGCAGGCCAGCAGCTTGCCGAAACCGTCCCTGGTACCCAGCGCCGCACGGAAGCCGCGGGAAACCAGCAGCACGTACATCAGGACAATGGCAAAGATGCCGATCAGGCCAAGCTCCTCGCCGAGGGCGGCAATGATCATGTCGGAGTTCGCGTAGGTAACAAGGTCCGGCCGTCCCTGGCCCAGTCCTGTTCCGGTCATGCCGCCGCTGGCAAGGCCGAAGAGACCGTTCACCACCTGGAAGCTGCCGCCGGGTACGCGCGCAATGACTTCCGGATCGAACGCGTTCAGCCAGCTGTCGATGCGCAGCGCAACATGGCTGAAGAGCTGCACCGCAACGAAGCCGCCGGCGCCGATCAGGGCCAGGCCGATTAGCACCCAGCTCACCCGGCTGGTGGCCACGTAGATCATGGCCATGAAGAGACCGAAGAACAGGATGGAAGAACCCAGGTCCCGCTGGAAGACGAGAACGCCGATACTCACGGCCCACGCGGCCATCATGGGCCCCATGTCCTTGAACCTGGGGAGCTGCAGGGGCCCCACCTTGCGTCCGGCGAGAAGGATCAGATCGCGGTTCGCCGATAGATACCCGGCAAAGAATATGGCCAGAGTGATCTTGGCGATTTCACCGGGCTGGAAGGTGCCGAACCCGACGTTGATCCAGATGCGGGCGCCGTTGATCTCCTGTCCGAGGCCCGGCATCAGCGGAAGCAGGAGCAGCAGGGCACTGACAATCAGGGAGATATAGGTGTACCGCCGCAGGATCCGGTGGTCCTTGATGAAGAACATCACGGCGATGGCAGCGGCTACGGCGACTGTGCTCCACAGCAGCTGTCGGTCGGCTGCGTCGTCACCGTTGGCGATGTCCAGGCGGTGGATCATGGCGAGGCCAATGCCGTTCAGGGCAGTGACAATCGGAAGTATTACCGGGTCGGCATATTTGGCGCGGAAGCGCAGAACAAAGTGGAAAGCGAGTACCAGAGCCACGAGGGTTCCGCCCTGGACCCAGAAATCGGAATCGAAGGCACGGTCTTCGTCGATGCCCACCAGCATATTGGCGCCGACGCCGACTCCGAGCGCAAGTACCAGCAGGACTGCCTCGATGTTCCGGCGCGGCTTGGCCGGGGCTGCGATGTCTGACATCACTGCTGCCCTCCACATGAATCGACGGCCGGAGGTCCATCCGGTGACTCGGTGGCACCAGGGGAGTCAGCCAGCACAGACGGGGAAGGAGAAGGCGAAGGCTGGGCCGGCTGCGGGCACAGAATGGCCTTGGCAGTCCCGCGAAGCTGGTCAACGATTCGTTCAGCGTGGACGAGGTCCCGGGCCGGAACAGTGTCATTGACCCTGCTGCGCCAGTACTCAGGAAGGCTGTCTACGGGAATGTTGGTGGTTTCGGTGACCTGGGAGAGCTTGATCGGACCCAGCGTCTGCGAGACGCCGTTGTAGATGGCCACCCGGTTGTCCGCCGTGCCCACGTAATAGCGGGTTTGTGTCCAGGCGTAACCCACCCACAGCACCGAGGCGAGCAGGGCTGCGATCACGGCGAGCACCGTGACCAGGATCCACCGCCGGCGTTTGGGCCGCGTCTCGGGAGTCAGCACCTCGGGGGTGGCAGCGCCGTCGTCGTCGGCCTTGTGCATAAGCAGGCGGGCAGCGCGACGTTCCGCTGAACGCTTGGTGACAATAGGGATCTGGCCGGTTTCGGTGGCCAGTGATGCGGCACCCACCAGCAGATGCGGGCGGGAAGCGAGGTCACGCCGGATGACTTCGGCCCGGACGGGGCTGCCGGCTTCGTGTTCCTCTTCATCCTGGGAGGACGTTTCATCGGCGCCGGCCTGCGCTGAATCCGTCGACGGGGAGGGACGGTCGGCGGCCGGGGCCGGGACTGCTGCTGTCCCTGCCGTGACGGGCGCGGGTTCCCGGGCCGGTGCCGGAGCATCAGCTTCATCGGCCACTTCAATGATCGCCACGGTCACGTTGTCGGGGGAACCCCCGGCCAGGGTGAGCTCAACCAGGGTGTCCACTGCAGTGGAAAGATCCGTGGAATCCCTGAGAACGGCTTCGATGTCGCTGTCCCGCAGCACGGCGTTTAGTCCGTCGGAGCAGAGCAGCCACTTTTCGCCGGGCTCGACCTCGAAGGTTGCCAGATCCAGTTCCGGGCTGGCGTCAACATCCCCCAGGACGCGCATCAGCACGTTCTTGTGCGGATGCGTCTCGGCTTCTTCGGGCCTCAGGCGGCCTTCATCGATCAGCCGCTGCACAAAGGTGTGGTCGATGCTGATTTGTTCAAAGACTCCGCCCTTGAGGCGGTACGCCCGTGAATCCCCGATGTGTGCCAGGGCTACCCGGTCTCCCTGCAGCAGCATGGCCGTAACCGTGGTTCCCATCCCGGAGAGTTCAGGGGCTGTGGTCACCAGTTCCGAGAGCAGCGAGTTCGCCGCCTGGATCTCGTCTGCAAGCACGGTCTCTGCCTGGTCTTCCAGGTCCGGGCGGTCCAGGTGGACCAGGTCAAGCACCGTTGAAGCCGATGCCACGTTGCCGCCGGCGTGGCCGCCCATGCCGTCTGCAACGACGGCAAGGTAGCGCCCCACGTAGGCAGAATCGTCGTTCTTGAAACGAACCATGCCTACGTCGGAACGGGCAGCGTACCGAAGGACCAGGGCCACTGCTAGGGCCTCAATTCAATGACTGTTTTGCCGATGCGGATCGGCACTCCGGGGTCAACGGGCTGGGCGCGGGTGAGCTGGGACCCTCCAAGGAACGTCCCGTTCGTGGAACCTAGGTCTTCAATGAACCAGCGGCTGCCCTGCGGGAAAAGCCGGGCATGGCGGCCGGAGGCATAATCGTCCTCAAGAACCAGGGTGGCCTCCTGCGCGCGGCCAAGCAGGATCGGGCTGGAA
Organism: Arthrobacter gandavensis; assembly: GCF_039528575.1. Lineage (NCBI taxonomy): Bacteria > Bacillati > Actinomycetota > Actinomycetes > Micrococcales > Micrococcaceae > Arthrobacter > Arthrobacter gandavensis. The sequence continues at coordinate 208,331 of NZ_BAAALV010000002.1, read as the reverse complement.
GCCAGGTCGAGGGTGGTTCCGCGCAGCGGACCTTCAGTGACAACCATCTGGCGGGCCTGCACCTTGGCCGGCGGGGGGACCTCACGCTCCAGGGCGGGATTCTTTCGGACCTGCCGGGCAGTGGGTGCGCCGGTGCGGTTCCTGGCGCCCAGCACAAGGTCGCGGCGGATTGCGCCGACAATGCCCAGGACCATGACCCACAGCAGGATCAGGAACCCGTAGCGAAGCAGGGTGAGAGTCAGTGAGCCGTCCATCAGCGCCCTCCGGATCGGACCGGGAGCAGCCGGAAGACAATGCGGGTCCTGCCCATGGCAATGGTCGAGCCGTCGGTAAGGATGGTTTCCCCCTGGACTTTCTGGCCGTTGACGTAGCTGCCGTTGGTGGAACCGAGGTCGACGGCGCGGACCGTGCCGCCGTCGGTCCGGATTTCCAGGTGGCGGCGGGAAACGCCGGTGTCATCAACAAGGATGTCTGCTTCCGAAGACCTGCCAAGGACGACGGAGGATGCGTTGAGCGAGTATCGCTGGCCGTCGATGTCCAGCACAGGCTGCATGCGGGCAGGGCTCTGGCGCGGGGCAGGAGGCTGCGGGGTACGGGCGGCTGCAGCGCGGGATTTTTCGGTAGCGGAATCGATCGCCAGCGATCCGGGCTTCAGCGACGAATCCCGGGTGAAGGAGACACGGACGGCACCCTGGAGCGTGTAGGACTGGCTGCGCGCGTGCTTGATGACGACGTCGCAAAGTTCTTCGGCCAGGGGGGCGCCCCATTCCTGGGCGCGCGCAAAATCTTCGTCGGAGAGGCGCGCAGTAAAGACATTGGGGGCCAGCGTTCGTCCCTGGCCCAGGGTCATGGACTTCTCATCCAGTTCACGACGCAGGGCTATCGCCAGTTCAAGGGGTTCCACGCGGCCGGAGGATCCGCTGGAAAAAGCGCCGCGGACCATTCGTTCAATGCCGCGCTCGACGTTGTCGAGTATGCCCATCTCCGACTCCTTCCCTGTTTGTGGAACTTCCGTGGCCGTACATTTCCTGCTCCTGCACCGCACCTTCATCCCATGCGGGGAGCAGGCGTTGTGCGGGCGGGGCAGGGTATGTCCATTCCGATACTACTGGGGACCGCCTGCAATTGTCTTAACACCCTAGCGGTGTCCCCGGAGCAATCCGTTCCGTGTTTTCCGGGTTCAGGCCCCGCCCGGGCGGGGTTCCAAGGGCAGCGTTTAGGGGGTCGACGGCGCGGTACCGCGGGCTTTTCGGCCCCCGGTCAGGACCGGGTCAAGGGCCACCCGGGAGCCGTTTAGGTGTTTCAGGAATTTGCCGGTATGCTTGATTCTGCTGTTCCCGAGGAATCGGGATGCGAATCTCACAAACTGATGTGAGCGAATGAGCATCCCAGGACGCGGGAGATCACTTTGCGCGAGTGGCGGAACGGCAGACGCGCTGGCTTCAGGTGCCAGTGTCCGAAAGGGCGTGGGGGTTCAAATCCCCCCTCGCGCACAAAGAGAGAATCACCCCGGCCGAAGGGCCGGGGTGATTTTTTTATGCCCGAAGACCTGGCCGGAGGAACAAGCAACGCCTTCCGCCGCAGTGCGGCAGGAAGGCGTTGGATCCAAAGCAGTGCGGGCCGGTTAGGGCATTAGCCGCGGGGCTTCTTATCTGCTTCCTTCTTAAGGCGCTGGTTCTCGGCGCGGACCGCTGCGAAGCTGGCCCTTTCGGCGACAAGCCACTGAGGCGGCGAAGCAAGCAGCTCGTTGATCTGCTCAGTGGTCAGCGGGTCGGTGATACCGCCGCGGGCAAGTCCGCCGATGGAGATGTTCAGCTTTTGGGCGACAACGGGCCGGGGGTGCGGGCCGTTGCGGCGCAGCTCCGCCAGCCATTCCGGCGGCGTGGACTGCATCTCATCCAGCTGTGCCCGGGTAACGGGGTTGTCCTGGAACTCCTGGGGAGCAGCCGGAAGGTAGATGCCCAGCTTCTTGGCAGCCGTCGCAGGCTTCATGGACTGGGAGGATTTTTCGGGGGTCATGCTTAAAGGGTATCCGCAGGGCTGACGGAGATGTGTTGGGCTAGGGTGAACAGGTGTCCCAAGAGTCCCCGCAGCCGGCGAGTACGGCCCGTCTACCGCTGAAAATCGCCTATGTTCCAGGCGTCACGCCGGGAAAGTGGATCTCGCGCTGGACTGAACGCCAGGGCCGAACGCTGACCCCGGAGCAGGTAGAAGAGGACCAGATACTCGCTGTGCTGCGCAGGCGCGAAGCAGACCTGGTGTTCCTCCGCATCCCCGAGGAAGGCTACGAACGCCCCGCCGACCTGCACGCGATACCGCTTTACCGTGAACAACCCGTGGTGGCCGCCCCCAAGGACCACCCGCTGTCCGCATTCGATGAAGTTGAACTGGCAGACCTCGCCGGTGAGAGCTTCCTGGAGGCCGCTGAGCTTGGTTCCACTGCCATGGCACTTGAAATTGTTGCCTCCGGCGCCGGCCTGATGATCCTGCCTATGTCCGTTGCCCGGATCCACTCCCGCCGGGATGTCCTGACCCGGCCGGTCCACGGCGTTGACGGTTCACGGATAGCTGTTGCCTGGCTGCAGGACACTGAGGACCCGGATGTGGACGAGTTCATCGGCATTGTCCGCGGACGGACCGCCAACAGCTCCCGGCAGCCTTCGTCGCAGCAGGAACCGGTTAAGAAGGTAAGGAAATCTCCGCCTCCCGCGGCCGGATCAAAGGCATCAGGCGGGAAGGGCGCAGGAAAGCCGGCCAGGGGCAAGCCGGTGCGGCAGGGAAGGCCCGGTGCCGCCAGGACACCTCGCCGCAAGCCGGGCAAGGGCCGGGGCTGAGCCTGCGATCAGCGCGCTAGGCCAGCCAGCCGCGCAGCGCGTTGAACGCCGCTTCGATGACACCGTAGATGGCATAGACGGAAACGGGCACCATGATGGCCCACTCCCGCCAGGAGCCGGCACGGCCAATGATCGGTACCGAGAGGCAGCCGCTGGTTTTCCAAAGCTTGGATACGAGCGGCATTGATGCGATCTTCCGGGGCCGTTTGATCCGCAGCGGCCACAGGATCATGACTCCCTGGTGGGTGAGCAGGTCGCCCACAATGTGGACGGCCACGCCCAGCCCCACGGCGAGGGGAAGCCAGCCGTTGTTTTCCGGAGCGTAGAGGGCGATGAACACGGAGAGCAGTATGGCCAGCAGCCAGCTGCGCCCCGCCCCGCCGGCGATCTTCAGTGCTTTGAGGGCGAACCCCATCAGCAGGATGGACAAGAGTCCGGCCCCAACCTCCACGGTGCCGAACCCTCCCACTTCGGCAGTGAGCTCGCCCAGGGCGCCCGCGAGGGCGACGAACACGGCAAGTCCCAGCAGGGAATGGGTGCCGCGCCGGTGTCCACCGCTTATTTGTTCGGTGATCCGGGCCAGGATCCGCGTCACGGGAGGCAGCGAATTGGCAATGGTTCCGCTGTGGTGGTCCAGGTCCGGCAGCAGGGCCGCTCCTGCGGTCAGCAGTGCTCCGCTGACGACGCCGAGCGGGCTGACCGGATAGAGGCCGAGGGCGTAAGGGGCTGTTGAGGCTACGGCTACCCATGCCGCTGCGCCGCTCGCGGCGTGATGGCCACCCATCATGGTGTCTTGCTTTCCTTCCGGGCAGTCCCACATCAGCCGGTTACCCGGCGTACCTCAATACTCCCAGCCGCCTCTGACATTGACCGAACCGGGCAGTGCAGGCTAGGAATCTGCGAGGAGCAGCCCCTCCAGGATCTGCGCCGAAATATTGGCGGGCGTGCTGAGGAAGTCCACGGTCAGTCCGTCTTCTTCCGCGTCCAGGGGCTCCAGCGCAGCCAGCTGTGAGGGCAGCAGCGACACCGGCATCCAGTGGCCGCGCCGGGTGACCATCCTGTCGCTCAGCACCTCCGGGGCGCCGTCCAGATGGACGAACTGCACCCGGCCCTCGGCCCGGGACAGAACGTCGCGGTAGCTCCGCTTGAGGGCTGAGCACGCAATGACTGTTGAACGTCCATTTCTCGCCTGTGCACTCATCCATTCCCGGATGGACTCGAGCCACGGCCAGCGGTCCTCATCGGTGAGGGGAATCCCAGCCGTCATCGACGCAATGCTTGCCGGTGGATGGAACTCGTCGGCTTCGGCGGCGATCCAGCCCAGGTGTTCGGAAAGCGTGGTGGAGACGGTGGTCTTACCCGATCCGGCCGCGCCCATAATGACCAGGTGGCGGGGCACATCGTTCACGTACTGCTCCTCGGGACGCCGTTGTCCGGTGATGGTTTTGGGCATTTCGCCGGACCATAAAGGTATCACCATAGGCTGGCTGCCGGCTGAATCCGGCACTACGCTGGTCCTAACGGGTTCCGCCCCGATGCTGTGTGAAGGACGTGCCTTGCAGGACGAAGAAGTTGTGGAGCAGGTGCGCCCTGCCGCAGAAGTGATGAATAACCGGATCATCGAGGTGCTGGGCCGGGATATCGCCACCGGTTCCCTTGAACCGGGCAGCCGGCTGACGCTCGTTGGCTTGCAGGAGCGTTTTGGTGTGTCCCGCACGGTGATCCGCGACTGCATGCAAATCCTGGAAGCCCTGAACCTCGTGTACTCGAAGCGGCGGATTGGCATAGTGGTCCAGGAACCGTCCCGCTGGAATGTCTACGATCCGCGAATCATCCGCTGGCGGCTTGCCGGGCCCGGCAGAAGCGGGCAGTTCGAATCCCTGACCGAACTCCGGATCGCCGTCGAGCCCCTTGCGGCCGCCGGGGCCGCGCGCAGGGCATCCCCGGATCAGCGGCAACGCCTCCTCCAGCTGGCCCGCAGGATGCGGGAGGATGCCGCCGATCCGGAAGCCTTCCTGGCCGTGGACATTGAATTCCATACGCTGCTGCTGCGGGCCAGTGGAAATGAGATGTTTGCGTCGCTGAGCGGTGTGGTCTCAGAGGTGCTCTCCGGCCGGAGCCGGCAGGACCTCATGCCTGCAGACGGCCCCAGGCCGGAGGCGCTGGACGAACATGAGGCCATAGCCGCCGCCGTGGCCGAAGGTGACCCCGCGGCTGCGCGGGCGCGGGCGGCAGATCTTCTCCTGGAAGTGGAGGATGCCATCCTGCGCCGGCGCCAGGGCCACGCACTCTAGGTGGTGGGTGCCTTGTCGGCGCCCTCCGGGCTGACCACGGTGGCCGTGGGTGCCAGGTTTTCAGCGTCCACCATCCAGGCATACTGCTCCAGCTTGCCGATGAATCCATGGAGGATGTCCGCCGTCGTCGGGTCTTCTTCATCCACCTGGTCGTGGACGTCCCGCATGGTCTGCACCGTGCCGCGGAGCAGGGAAACCACCAGGGTGACGGTGTCCTTGGTGTCCACCAGCCCTGCCGGGAACGGGGGGAGGGATGTGCCTTCGGCAACCGCAGTGCTGCGGCCGTCCGGAACCGCCTGCAGGGCACGCATCCGCTCGGCGAGCTCATCCGCGAACAGCCGTGCGTCGTCGATAATCTCGTCCAGCTGGAGGTGGAGGTCGCGGAAGTTCTTGCCCACCACGTTCCAGTGCGCCTGCTTTCCCTGCAGGTGAAGTTCAATCAGGTCCACCAGTACGGACTGCAGGTTGGTGGTCAGCTGCTGTGATGCCTTCATTGTTCCTCCTGTTTTGACGAACCCAAGACTTGGAAAATCCTGCCGGAAGCGTCCGGCGAAAGTCCGGATGTAAGTAAGCTTACCTTCAGCTTGTGATCTGTTGTCCACTTCGTTACCGTGAGACCAGAGGGAGCTAAGGCTCCTTACTATCGGAGGTTCGTTCCGCCAGGAACAGCGCAATCCGCGACCGAAGGGACAGTATGAGCACCGTAGAAGAGTCAATTGACGTTGCAGTACCCGTGACCACCGCCTACAACCAGTGGACACAGTTTGAGTCCTTCCCCCATTTCATGAAGGGCGTCGAGTCCGTCACCCAGGTTTCCGACACCGAGTCCCGCTGGGTCACCAAAATCGGCGGCGTAGAGCGGACCTTCGACACCAAGATCACCGAACAGCACCCCGACGAGCGGGTCGCCTGGAAGAGCACGGACGGCAAGTCCCAGGCCGGTGTGGTGACCTTCCACCGGCTCAGCGCCACCGAAACGCGGGTCAGCGTGCAGCTGGACTGGGATCCGGAAACCTTTGCCGAGAAAGTCGGCGCCGTGGTGGGCGCTGACGACCACCGCGTCAAGGGCGACCTGAAGCGGTTCAAGGACTTCATTGAGTCACAGGGTTCCGAGACGGGATCCTGGCGCGGCAACGTGGACGCTGCCCCAACAGCAGACACAGGCGCGGGACTGAAAGCCGCCCCAACGGCTGATCCTTCCCTCGATGATCCCGAGTCAGGCGGGCCCCGAGCCGCTGGCGTGTAGCCCGCGGTTCCGCCTGAAGCGGCACAAAAGCCCGGCGCCTTCCCTTGGGGGAGGACGCCGGGCTTTTGCGTGTGGCTGGGCGGCTATGCCGGGTCGAGCCCTCTGACTGCCGGCCCTTCCAGCAGTTCGCCGTCCGCCGCGAAGCGCGAACCGTGCAGCGGACAGTCCCAGGAAGCCTCGGCGTCGTTCCAGGCCAGGACGCCATGCAGGTGCGGACAGATGGCCGAACGGCGGGTGGTGACCCCGTTAACCGTGCAGACAGCAACCGGGGAGCCGCCCTCGCGCACCACGACGCCAAGCCCCTCCGGCGGTTCCCCTCCCGCGGTCCGTGAGAGGCCGCCGGCCCAGCCGCTAATCATCTGCAGGCCAACCTCGGCGTTGTCCTTCACGGTGGAAACTGCGTCCGGCAAGCTGACTTTCGCCTTGTAAAGCTCCGCGTTCGGGTTTGCCTCCCCGAGGATCCTGGCCGCCAGGGACTGCGCGGCTGCCACGCCGTTGGTCATGCCCCACTTGTTGAAACCGGTGGCTGCGTAGATGTTCCGGCCGAGCAGCGGCAGCTCGCCCACGTAGGGCAGCGCAGAAGCCGGGGAGTAGTCCTGGGCAGACCAGTCATAACGTGCCTCTTCAACCGGGAAGTGCTGGCGGGTCCATTCGTGGAGGCCGGCCACCCTGTCCCTGGTGTGGGCAGTGCGTCCAACCGGATGCCCGTTGCCTCCAGCCAGCAGGTACTTGTTCCCGTTGACCACTGCCGTCCGCAGCGACCGGGACGGCGAATCAGCTGAAAGGTACATCCCTTCCGGGACATCGCCCGTGATGGGAAAGGCGCTGGCATAGGACCGCTGGGGCTTGACGACGGCGAAGTATCCGCCGCGGTCCAGTATGGGGATGCCCGTGGCCAGCACAACCCGGCCCGCTTCCAGGTCCCCCGGTTCTGTTACCACCCGAACCCTGCCCCCGTCGGTATGGTGAACTTCGCTAACCCGGATGCCCTCAACGAGGGTTCCGGATAGCGAACGAAGTTCCGATGCCAGGGCGGCCAGGGCCTGCAGCGGATGGAACTGTGCCTGGCCCGGAAGCTTCAGTGCCGCCTCGACGCGGAAGGGCAGCTCAGTCTCGGTGGTGCTTTCGACTGGAAGACCAGCTGCCCGGCACGCGTCGCGCTCCTGGGCCAGAGCGGCGGCGCCGTCGGGTGTTACGGCGTAGGTCCATGCGTCGCGGGTTTCACAGTCCACACCGGCTCCGGCGCAGAAAGCGAGCAGCCACTCCTGCGCGCGGCGATTGGCGGCGACATAGGCGGAGACAGCGGAAACATCGTGGTGCCGGGCAACCTGGGAGAGCACAGTACCCTGCAGCAGGCTGATCTTGGCCGTGGTGTTGCCGGTGGTCACTGCTCCGGTCCGGCGTGCTTCCAGGACAGTCACCCGCTGCCCGCCGCGGGCGAGCAGGACGGCGGTGGCAAGGCCTGTCAGGCCGGCGCCCACCACAACGGTGTCATAGGTTCCACCGGGCACAAAGGGGTCGGCTTCAATGGCGGGGGAGGTGTCGAGCCAGAGTGATTCCATGTGCTTCCTTCCTCAGGTTTGGCATCCAGCCCATCTGTCCTGCGGTCCGGAGTCAAGGGGCTCATCCGGATCAGCGGAGCCAAGGGCGCCGGGTTAGTAAGCATACTTCCCAGGGGGTGGTCACTGTGCCACAGTTTAACCGTAGGTTTTTAAGGCCTCCGTCTGGCCGGAGTCCATGATTCTCCCTTGGAGATAAGGAGTTGGCCATGTCTTATGCAAGCAGCAACCGAGGACTTTCCGCCCACAGGACCAGTGCCCAGATTGCCGCAACGGTTTTCGGCATCATCTTCCTGGCCATTGGGGTTCTCGGCTTCATTCCCGGAATCACCACGAACTACGGCGCACTCTATTTCGCCGGTTATGGCTCTGAGGCTGTTCTGCTGGGCCTCTTCCAAGTGTCCATCCTGCATAACGTTGTCCACATGCTGCTCGGCTTTGCGGGCCTGTGGATGGCGCGGAGCAACTCATCCGCCCGTACCTACCTCATTGGTGCCGGCGTCCTGTACCTGCTCCTGTTTATCTACGGCCTGATTATCCCGCTGAACTCGGCTGCGAACTTCGTCCCGTTCAACTGGGCGGACAACTGGCTGCACCTGGCACTGGCCGCGGTCATGATCATCCTTGGATTCGTGCTCGGTTCCGAGCGTTCCCGGGGGACAAGCCGTGGCCCCAGCCGAGGATCACCGGGTGAGGGCAGTATTCCGAACTAGCGGCACGGGACGGTAAAGGCGCGGCCAATTACACGGCTGCGCCTTGCGCCGTGCCTGGAACCTTGTTACGCGTTTATTCCCCGTCCAGGGCATGCACCATGTAATTTGGAAGCACCCTTATCTAGGACGGAGGCAAGGCCCGTGTCGTTTCCCCATGACCTCACGCGTGCTGCGGAGCATTCACCCACCCGTGCCGGAGGTTGCGCATGAGGCGCCCGGTTCTCCTAAGAGCCGGCGCCGCGTCCACAGCGCACGCGAAGACCCTGACCGAACTGATGGCACTCGCTGCGGACACGGATGGCTCGGCCGTGACGTCCCTGCTGATCCTGAAGCCGGCTGCAGACGCAGCCGAGCTGCCCGGTTCCGGCGATACCTTGGCCCTGTGGGAGCTGCTGGCCACGCTGGGAGCGGCAGACCTCACGGCGGCCCGGGTAGTGGAGCCGCACCTCGACGCCCAGGCGATCCTGGCCCAGGCATCGCAGCTGCCGCCGGCAAGCGCAGCGCAGCGAACGGACTTCAATGCCGGAACCTGGGGCGTGTACGCCGCGGAGGGACCGGGCATGGCCCTGCAGGCCACGGAGTACGACGGCGCCTGGCAGCTTTCCGGCCGCAAGCCCTGGTGCTCACTGGCCGACCAGCTCGACTACGCCGTGGTTACCGCCCACACCGGTGAAGGGAACAGGCGCGCATTCGCCGTGGACCTCCGCGACGCCGGCGTGCAGGTTGCGGAAGGGCCATGGATCAGCCGCGGCCTGGCAGCGGTGGACAGCCGGTCCGTTGACTTTGACTGCGTACCAGCGGTTCCGGTTGGAGGGGAGAACTGGTACCTGGAACGGGACGGTTTCGCGTGGGGCGGGATAGGCGTCGCAGCGGTCTGGTACGGAGGTGCCGTGGCGGTCGCCCGCAGGCTTTTCCAGGCGTCCCGGCAGCGGACGCCGGACCAGATCGCACAGGCACTTATCGGAGCAGCAGACCTTTCCCTGCAGGCTGCCGCAAGGATGCTCGCCGGGGCGGCCGCAGAGGTCGACGCCGGCCGTGCAGCGGGGGAGAGCGGAGCCCTGCTGGCCCAGCGTGTGCGCGGCGTCGTCGCCGACGCCGTCGAACGGGTCCTGACTGCGGCCGCGCACGGACTCGGACCGGGTCCGCTCACCACCGAGGAAGAACACGCCCGCAGGATCGCAGACCTGCAGGTGTACGTTCGTCAGCATCACGCCGAACGTGATCACGCTTCACTGGGAAAGCTCCTGCTGGCGCGGGAGGAAGAGCCGTGGTGAGTTTCACCCACCGGGACGTGAGCCAGGACGAGGCAGTCTGGGTCCAGGCCCTGGAACATACCCCTGACCTCCCGGCCCTGCTTCCCGGCATTCCGGATCGGCTCCTGGTCCTCGCCGCGCACCCTGATGACGAAACCCTCGGAGCCGGAGGCCTGATCGCGGCCCTCGCAGCAAGGGGAACCAGCGTAGACGTAATCGTGGCAACAGCGGGCGAAGGATCCCACCCGGACTCAGAGACCCATACCCCCCGGCAGCTTGCGGAAATCCGGGAAAAGGAAGTGCGTGCCGCCGTCGCGGCCCTTGCCCCCGGGGCACGCGTTCGGCTGCTGGGACTCCCGGACGGCGGACTTGCTGGGTGCCGTGACAAGTTGAGCCAGGCACTGCGGGACTCAGCAGCAGCCGGAACCGGAACCCTGTGGGTCGCCGCACCGTGGCGCGGTGACGGACACACCGACCATGACACCGCCGGCGAGACGGCAGCCGAGTTCGCGCGGTCCGCGCGGATACCGCTCCTGGAGTACCCCATCTGGCTGTGGCACTGGGGAACTCCAGAGGACATCCCATCCACGCTGCACGCCTTCAGGCTGGACAGCGAGGCGGCACAGGCGAAGCGTGCGGCCATGGCTTCCCATCACAGCCAGGTGAACCCGCTCTCCGACCGGCCGGGCGACGAGGTGCTTCTCAGCCCTGAAGTCCTGGCGCATTTTGAACGACCCTTTGAACCTTTCATCCTGACCATTCCGCGCAGCGCCCGCGGGGTATTCGAGGAGCTCTACGAAAGTTCGGCGGATCCATGGAACTTTGAGGCCAGCTTCTACGAGTCCCGCAAGCGGGCACTGACCCTTGCCATGCTGCCCCGGGAGCGGTTCGGCAGGGTTTTCGAGCCCGGCTGCTCCATTGGGGTGCTGACCGGAGAGCTGGCCCGCCGCGCGGACACCGTGACCGCCATGGATATCAGTACCCGTGCACTGCGGCTGGCGGAGCAGCGCCTAGGACCTGAAGCCGGCGTCGAGCTCCTGGAAGGCAGCATCCCGGAAAACTGGCCTGACGGCACCTTCGACCTGGTGGTGATCTCCGAAATCGGCTACTTCCTGACACCCGGGCAGCTCACGGAGACGGTTCGGCGTGCCGCGGGTTCACTCGCCCGGGACGGGGTCCTCCTGCTCTGCCACTGGCGGCACCCCAACGAGGGCTGGCCGCTTACGGGAGACGGTGTCCATGACGCATTCCTTCAATCCAGCGGGCTGGAGCGGCTCTCCGCCCACGTGGAAGAAGACTTCCGCATCGACGTCCTGGTGCATCCGCCCGCCGAATCGGTGGCGCGCCGGGAGGGACTGCTTTGACGCCTGCGCACATCGGCGTCGTGATCCCTGCCAGGGATGAAGAGGAACTGCTCCCGCGCTGCCTGGCCTCCGTGGCCGCTGCCTCCCGGGGGCTTGAATTGCCGGCCCGGGTGAGCGTGGTGGTGGTCCTGGACTCATGCGCCGACGACTCCGCCGCCGCAGCCGCCGGCACGTCCCTGGCCCAGGGACTTGAGCTGCACCTGCTGGAAACCGCAGCAGGGAACGTTGGCGCCGCCCGTGCCGAAGGCGCGGCCGCGGCACTGGAACTGGGAGCCGAGTGGATCGCCGGCACTGACGCGGACACGGTCGTTCCCGCCTGCTGGCTGCAGACGCAGGTCAGCCTTGCGGCAGCCGGTTACGGCATGGTGCTGGGAACCGTGGTTCCGGATGCCAGGGACCTGGATGCGGACCATCTTGCCCTGTGGCAGGCCCGGCACACCCTCGGGGAGGGGCACCCCTACGTCCACGGCGCCAACCTGGGATTCTCGGCAGAGGCATACAGGGCTGGGGGAGGGTTCATGCCTGGCACAACCGGTGAGGACGTGGACCTGGCAGAGCGGATCAAGGCAGCCCGCGTCCCCTGGATCGCAACTGACTGGATCCGTGCCGTCACCTCCGGGCGCATGGCCGGCCGCGCGCCCGCAGGCTTCTCCGGCTACCTCCGCGGGCTGCTTAACTAGCTGCGTACTGTGGTGCCGGCGCCGGCGGCGCCCTAGCGTGGGGGAATGGACTCTGAGCAAATCCACGCACAAATCGAACGCCTGGTCGAGCAGGAGCAGTCGCTTCGCAGCGCAGGCCCGGGTGAAAGCGCCGAGACCCACGCCGAGCAGCTGCGGAACATCAGTGAACAGCTCGACCAGTGCTGGGACCTCCTGCGCCAGCGGCGCGCCCGGATGGACGCCGGAGAAGATCCCGACGCCGCAGCCGTGCGGCCGGTGGGGGAAGTGGAGGGCTACCGGCAATAACGGTCCGGGGCCCTAGCGGGTCAGCGTGCGGACCAGCGTGGCTGCGCCGATTGTCCGGCGGAACGGGCTGCGGCCCCGGAAGGTTTCCCCGGCCGCCCACCACATCATGGCGCCTTGGCTGGCCCGGCGAAGCAGGTCCCGGTACCGCGGTGTCAGTGCCATTGCCGACGCCGTCCCAAGACCGGCCCATGCCAGGATTGGGAGGTTTGGCGGGAGGAAGACTGTCTGCCGGCCCGTGCGGTCGCGAAAGTAAGTGGAAACACCCATTGTCTACGCGCCTTTCCTGGATTTACGGCCGGAGGACTTTGCCGCCGGTTTCCTGGCTGGTTCTTCCTTATCCTCTTTATGGTCGTCTTTCGCCTCTTTCCGGCTGCCCTTAGCATTTCCGGAGGCGGACTTGTCCCGGTTCTTCTCCACGCTGCGCCGCAGTGCTTCCATCAGGTCCAGCACCTTTCCACCCTCATCCTCGGCTTCTTCTCCGAAGGTCTCCTGGGTGTCCAGGGCTTCTCCCTTCTCCAGCTTGGCTTCAATCAGTGTGCGGAGCTGTTCCTGGTACTCGTCAGTGAACTCGGACGGGTCGAAGTCGGAGCTGAAGGAATCAACCAGCGCCGATGACATTTCCAGCTCCTTCGCGGAGATGCGCACCGACTCCTCCAGGGACGGGAACGCTGCTTCGCGGACCTCGTCCTCCCACAGCAGGGTCTGCAGCGTGAGTACGTCGCCGCGCACCCGCAGGGCACCGAGCCGGCTCTTTTGCCGCAGCGAGAACTGCACGATTGCCGTCCGGTCCGTGTCCTCCAGGGTGCGCCGCAGCAGCACATAGGACTTGGTGGACTTTGAATCCGGTTCCAGATAGTAGGTGCGGTCAAACAGAATGGGGTCGACCTGGTCGCTGGGGACGAACTCCACCACCTCGATCTCCCGGCTTTTCTCCACCGGCAGGGACGCCAGGTCCTCGTCTGTGAGCACCACCGTCTGCTCGCCGTCGTCGTAGGCCTTCGCGATGTTCTTGTACTCGACCACCTCACCGCAGATTTCACAGCGGCGCTGGTACCGGATGCGCCCCCCGTCCTTTTCGTGCACCTGATGCAGGCTCACATCGTGGTCCTCGGTGGCGGAGTACACCTTGACCGGCACGTTGACCAGCCCAAACGCAATGGCACCTTTCCAGATGGCTCTCATGTACCAAGTGAACACCAAGCAGGCTGTGAATCTCCAGAGCCGTATCAGGGCCTCTGCTGCCCCGCCGCTTCCGGCCTCTTTTCCAGCCCCTCTTGGCGTGGTCCTGCCGCCGTCCTACCCTAATGAGCAATTCGCCGGTGCCGGGGCCGGTTTCCTACTCGTTCTCCGGAGACTCCCATGATCGAAGAAGCTGACCTGGATTCACTCCGACGGTCCGTGCGCGGCATCGTGTCACTGCCGGGGGAGGAGGCCTACGCGCAGGACACAGCGGCATTCAACCTGGCCCAGGTCCACCACCCTGATGCCGTCCTAGGCGCCCTGGATGACCGCGATGTGCAGGCTGCGGTGGCTTGGGCTTCCGGCCGCGGTATTCCCCTGGCGGTGCAGGCCACGGGCCACAATGCGTCGGCGCCCATGGCTGCGGGCCTGCTGATCAACACCTCGCGCCTGCAGGACTTGGACATCGACCTGGAAGCGGGCGCTTTCACCGTGGGTGCGGGCGTGCGCTGGGACGCAGTGCTGCAGGAGCTGGTACCGCACGGGCTGACTGCCGCCCACGGTTCCAGTGGCCGGGTGGGGGTTGTCGGCTACACAGTTGGCGGTGGCCTTCCGTTGATGGGGCGCACTCTTGGATTTGCCTCCGATCACGTCCGAAGCTTCGACGTCATTACCCCGGACGGAACGCAGCGGAGCGTGGATCCGGAAACCGAGCCGGAACTCTTCACCGCCGTGCGCGGTGGAAAAGGCAACTTTGGAATCATTACCAGAATGACCATGGCTGCCGTTCCGCTGGGCGATTTCTATGGCGGCCAGCTGGTCTTTGCCGAAGACCAGGCGGGGCAGGTGCTGGATGCGTTCCGCGCATGGGCTCCCGGGCTGCCGAAGGAGGCGTCCGCATCGCTGGCCTTCATGCACCTGCCGGATGTGCCCTTTTTGCCGCCGGAACTGCGTGGAACGGCCCCGGTAATCCTGCGCTTCGGCCTGTTTGGTGATGAGGGGGAGGGGGACAGGCTGCTTGAGCCCTTCCGCCTGCTTCCTGCCGTCAGTGACACGGCCGGGACCATGGACTACCTCGGAATAGACGCCGTGCACAATGATCCCGCGGATCCGTCTCCCTCCATGGAGCGCGGCATGCTGCTCACGGAATTGGACGACGCCGCTGCCGCCGAACTGCTGCGCCAGATTGGGCCGGGTTCCGGCACCCCGCTGGTCATGCTGGAACTGCGTGTCCTCGGCGGCGCCCTGTCCGAGGAACCGCCCTTCCCGGACACTGTTTCCGGGAGAAGCGCAGGATTCCACCTTTTTGTGCTGGGTGTGCCCGGACTTCCTGCGCCTGACCAGGCGGAGGCTGCGCTGGTGCGTCTTGCCGTGGCATTCGAACCCTACGCGGCCGGCAGCCTGATCAACTTCCACGGTCCCGCCGGTGATGAACTGGACCGTGCACGGGCATGGGAACCCGCGGCCTATGAGCTGCTGCGCAACGCGAAAGCCGACTGGGATCCGCAGAACCTGTTTCGGTTCGGGCATGCCGTCCCGCCCCTTGGTTTAATGGACACGGCAAGCGGCTGAATCCCGGCCGGTCTGAACGAACAGGCGGCAGCAATCACATGGACGGTCCACCACGGGCCCTGGAAGAGCTCACTGTAGGGCAGGTTGCCCAGCGCAGCGGCGTGGCTGTTTCCGCCCTGCATTTTTATGAACGGCAGGGCCTGATCCGCAGCCGGCGTACCGGCGGCAACCAGCGTCGTTTTGACCGGTCCGTCCTGCGCCGCGTCGCAGTGATCCGCGCCGCGCAGCGGGCGGGTATTCCGCTCTCCCATATTGCCGCAGTCTTCGCTGAGCTGCCTGAGGACGGCGTGCCCGGACAGGAAGACTGGCGCAGGCTCAGTGCAGCCTGGCGAACAGAACTGGACAACCGGATTGGGCAGCTGGAGGCCCTGCGGGACCGCCTGGGCGGATGCATTGGCTGCGGCTGCCTCTCCCTGGCGGAATGCAGTTTCATAAACCCGGACGACGCTTCCGGGCGTGATTTCCGTGGCGCCCGGCTGCTGGAGCCGGACTCCTGATTTGACCTCAACTATTGTTGAGGTTTTACCGTGGAGGCATGACTTCAACGGCAGTGACTCATCCGGTGGTGGATGAATTCAAGGACGCGTTCCGTGGACACCCGGCAGGCGTGGCGATCATCACGGCCGCTGGT
Organism: Arthrobacter gandavensis; assembly: GCF_039528575.1. Taxonomy (NCBI): domain Bacteria; kingdom Bacillati; phylum Actinomycetota; class Actinomycetes; order Micrococcales; family Micrococcaceae; genus Arthrobacter; species Arthrobacter gandavensis. The sequence goes on along the minus strand of NZ_BAAALV010000002.1, from coordinate 192,721 downwards.
GCCGAAGGTCCCGTGGGCCTGACGGCGTCCTCCGTGAGTTCGGTCTCCGCAGCGCCGCCGATCCTGGCTTTCTCCCTCGCCTCCACGGTGGGTTCGGCAGGAGTGATTGCCGGCGCAGACACCATTGTGGTCCACCTGCTCGGCGCGGAAAACGCTGAGCTGGCCTCCCTCTTCGCAGCCCGGGGTGCGGAACGGTTTGGTCCGGACCTGGAGTGGAGCACGCTTCCAGGTGGAGAGCCGCTGCTGGGCGGAGTGCCGCGGGCGCTGCTGTGCCGCGTCCTTTCCCGCACCCACGCGGGCAGCTCCACCCTGATCGCCGCAGAGGTCTTGGAAATCCACGCCGGGCCGGCTTCCGCCCCGCTGGTCTACCACGACCGCACGTACCACCACTTGGGTGCCCACTCGGCGCTGCGCCGGCCTCAGTAGAGAAGTCCCTTTCCGGCAGCCGCGGACAGCGCTCCGGCCACCCGCGAGAGCGCGGGCAGGTCTACCCGCCACTGCTGCCAGTACAGCGGAACGTCCAGGTGTGCGTCAGGATCCAAAAGCACGATTGAACCCTCTGCGAGCAGTTCCTCGGACTGCAGGTCCGGGAGCATTCCCCAGCCGAACCCAAGGCGTACGGCCTGCAGGAAATCCCAGGATGCAGGAACGTAGTGCCGGGGCGGCTGGAGTCCCGGCCCAAAAGCCGCTTCCAGGAAGCGGGCTTGAAGCGCATCCCGCCGGTTGAAGACCACCATGGGGGCGGAGGCCGCCTGGACGGCATCAAAACCGCGGTCGAACCACCTGCTGCGGAAAGCCGGGCTGGCGGCTGGCCGGTAGCGCATGGTCCCCAGGCCGGTGACAGAGCAGCCCTGCACGGGTTCCGGGCTGGAGGTTACTGCAGCCATGGCAGTTCCGTTCCTTAGGCCTTCGGCCGAATAGTCCTGGTCCTCCAAGGTGAACTCAAAGCCAATTCCCTCTACCTGCGCCAGTGCTGGAAGTACCCAGGTAGAGAGCGAATCGGCGTTGATGACCAACTGGACTGCCGTGCGTCCGGGCTGGCTGTCCAAGCCCAGGCGCTCGACGGCGTCATTCTCCAGTGCGTTGATCTGCCGGGCCAGCCGCAGCAGGACAGCCCCGGGTTCAGTGGCTGCGATGGGCCGCGTGCGCTTCAGCAGCACGCACCCGGTCCGTGTCTCCAAAGCCTTGACCCGCTGGCTGACGGCAGACGTGGTCAGGTGCAGGGCCGCAGCAGCGGCATCAAAGCTGCCATGGTCGAGGACGGCGGCAAGTGCGCGCAGCTGATCCGCATTGAACTCCATATTAAGAAATACTAAAGACAGTCCAGAAAAATTAGCTAGTCTTCTCAACGGTGCGGTCATAACTTGGTTTCATGAACACTATGAGCCTGGCCCCGGCACTGTCCGGATTCGGCAGCGGGCTGGCCCTTATCGTTGCCATCGGGGCGCAGAACGCTTTTGTCCTGAGGCAGGGGCTTCGGCGCGAGCATCTGGCGGCCGTGGTTGCCGTGTGCATCCTCAGCGACGCCGTCCTCATCCTGGCCGGAACAGCCGGAATCGGACGGCTGACCCAGGCCGCTCCGCTTGCGCTGGACATCGTTCGCTGGGCGGGCGCCGCGTTCCTGCTGGCCTACGCCTTCCTTTCGCTGCGGCGTGCCCTCAACCCCTCGGGCCTGCAGGCCGCCGGACGGACGGGCGGGACGCTGACCGCTGCCGTGCTGACCTGCCTGAGCCTGACCTGGCTGAACCCCCACGTCTACCTGGACACGGTGGTGCTGCTGGGATCACTGGCCGCGACCCACGGCCCGGACGGCCGGTGGGTCTTTGCGGCGGGCGCCGTCGCGGCCAGCACCGTGTGGTTTACTGCGCTCGGGTTTGGTGCCCGGCTGCTTGCTCCGGTCTTTGCTCGCCCCAGGGCCTGGCAGATCCTCGACGCAGCCATCGCAGTCTTTATGGTGCTGCTGGCCGCCAGCCTCCTGCACGGATCGCTTTGACGTCTCGCGGGCCCAGCGCCGTGCGGAACTGTTACAGTTCGGCGCAGCGGCAGGACGCCGGGACCGGCCCCGCAGGGAAGTCCGGTTTCCACGGAGGACGGGGAACATTATGGGTCGAAGCGCCAAACGCCGAACCGGACGGCGGGATGCCGTGCCTGCCGGCCTCCTCTGGACAGGCGCCGCCGTCCTGGCGGCCGCCGGTGTCTTCGTGCTCTCCACGATTTCCTCCTCCCGGGCAGACCCGCTTCCCGATCCGCCCTTCGCGGTGTTCGAAGCCGAACCGAAAGAGCAGGATGAGCTGCCCGCTTGGGTGGAATTGGATACCGGCCGGGACGAAGTGCGGTTCCTGACCACCAGCGGTACGGGCAGTTACTACGTCTCCCGCGGCCGGGGCGGCTACTGCCTGGTGGTGGTGCGCACCGGGTCCGGTGAAAGCTACTCCGCTTTCTGCCGCCAGGGCCCGCTCAGGGAGGGAAACGTTGTCTCCGGCACCTCCCCGGGGACCACGCTGGACGGACGCGCGGGTATGGCCGTCCTGGTGGTTGACGGCTACATGGATGGAGCAGAGTTATCCGGGAACGCTGAAATGATCCACGAGAACGTCCTGGTGAAGCTGGGTGTGCCGCCGGAGGATCAATAGGGGCATGGCAGGCACGGCGGCTGCAGAAGCCCCCATGCCTGCCATTCAGTCACCTGTTTTGGGTTTATTTTGAGTTGATCTTGTCCATGAACCTGGTGTCGATGACAGAGTCGCCAAGCGAGTCATCCTCACCGTAGGTCAGGACTCCCGGAATCTGGCGGAAGGCTTCCTCGTAGGATTCGATGAAACCGTCCGGAAAGGTGAATTCTTCGGGGTACACCGTGGAAGGAATATCCTCCAAGATGGACACGTCTGTTTCGAGCACTTCGGAGATCAGCTCAATGTTCTGCGGATCGTGCAGCCAATCCCCTTGCAGGCGGTTCATGTAGGTATTGTGCAGGGCCTGGATGAAGCGCTCACCAACTTCCGGCGCATCGTCCAGGAGTGTCGAACCGAACCAAACGTTTACGGAAGGATAGTCCTCGGGCGCACTTCTGGCGAAGAATACCCCGGAGTCCTTTTCTTCGATGATCGCTGTATTCGGCTGCGACGCTGTACCGCCGAAGACAGCCCCGTTTTCGATCGCGATGATGGTATCGGCCTGCTTCATTGACTTAATGTCGACATCCGCCAGTGTCAGTCCTTCGGTTTCCAGCGTCCGGGCCAGGCTCAGGAGAGGCGGGCCGGCGACGCCGGATGAAGAGGCAAGCGTCTTTCCCTTGAGCATGGAAATGTCGAACTCCTGGTCTCCCAGGGCAGCCTTGCTGACATACCACCCGTTGATCGAGTCAGCCGGTTCGATTCCGCCCGGAGCGACGATCTTGACGTTCGTGCCGTCCGCCACGGCATTGAGGAGGTTGGCGCTGGGGCCGGTCACCATGGCGTCCAGCTTCCCAGTGGCCAGCATGACCAGGGCATCCTGGGCCGGCGCGATCTCGACCTTGAGATCGATGCCCTCCGCTGCGAACTCCCCCCAGTGTTCTTCCATGAGATAGGGAACGAAGTACGCAATTTTCGAGGATACGGCGACTGTCACTTCGGTGAGTTCCTCCGAAGCTCCGCCGGCCGCTTCAGACGAGGAAGCGCAGCCGGACAGCACAAGTCCGGCGGCCGCGGCCAGCGCAGCAAAAGACCTTCGCGTCATTTTCGTCGACATGATTCTTACCTTTACTCTCGATGTGGGTTGGATGCGGGCAGGACTCTTCAACACTGAAGGGCCCTGCCCGCACGTCGTTTCTAGGTGGCTGAACGCTTGTTCTCACGGGGCGCCCAGGGCACCAGCTTGCTGCTGAGCCATTTGACGAAGTACGTCAGAAGGAAGCCCATGAAAGCGACCACGACTATGCCTACGTACATTTGGCTTGCCTGGAAGAGGGACCAGCTGTGCCAGATGCGATAGCCAATGCCGGAGTCACCGTTGACGAATTCCGTGGCCACGGCAATGAGGACGGCGTTGGCCAGTGCCAGGCGGATTCCGGTAAAGAGTGAGGGGAGGATTGCCGGAATCAGGACATGGCGGAAGCGCTGCCATCCCCGGATTTCGAAAATGTGGGCTGCTTCCAGGTAGGTGGGCTGGATGTCTTCCAGCGCTTCCAGGACTGTCACCCAAATCACGAAGAACACACCCAGCGCGATGAGGAGGATCTTCGGAAGCTCGCCCAGGCCAAAGATGAGGAGGAGGAGCGGCAGGATCGCGAGTTTCGGGATGGTGTAGATCGCCGAAAGCATGGGTTCGAGCGCCGCACGGGCGGTCTGCGACAGGCCGAGGATGGAGCCGGTAGCCAGGCCAGCCACAAAACCGAGTCCGTAGCCGATCAAAAGACTCCGCAGGGTTGCCCATAGGTCAGTCGCCAATTGGCCGTTGGAGACCAGCTCGGTGCCTTCTGCAAAGATGGTCGTCGGAGCCGGGAAGAACCGGGCGTCAACTGCTCCCACACTTGCGGCGATCTGCCAAGCCAAGAGCAGGATGACCGGGGTGCCGATGCCAAGGATCCGTGAGCGCAGCCGCTGGCTCCGGGCGTACCGCGCCGGGTCCTTGTCCGACATACGGGGGGCGATGACTACTTTTCGGGTTGCTGTTTCACTCATGAGTTGGCTCGATCCACTTCAATACGCATCTGGGACCAGATTTGCTGTTCAAGTTCGGCGAATTCGGCAGTTCCCCGGATCTCGGGGCGCCTGGGGCGTTCAAAGGGCACGTGATAGTCGCCGATGATCTTTCCGGGACGCGAGGACATAACGACCACCCGGTCTCCGAGGAGAATGGCTTCCTCCAGGCTGTGCGTAACGAACACGACCGTGCGCCTGTCCTGCTGCCAGATTGCCAGCAGCTCGTCCTGCAGGACCCGGCGCATCTGTGCGTCCAGGGCCGCGAAGGGCTCGTCCATCAGCAGGACGTCAGGCCGGACGGCGAGGGCGCGCGCAATGGACACGCGCTGAGCCATTCCGCCGGAGAGGGCTGAGGGCAGGGCGTCGGCGAAATCCGTGAGTCCCATCTGTTCCATCAGGGGACCTACGCGGCTTGCCCGCTCCGCCGCGCTCAGTCCCTTTACCTGGAGACCAAGCCCGATGTTCTGTTCAACGGTCTTCCAGGGGTAGATGCTGTAGTTCTGGAACACCATCGCCACTCCGTGGGTTGCACGGGAGGTGTTCAGTTCTACGGTCCCCGAGCTGGGATGGTGCAAACTGGCCATCATGCGCAGAAGGGTTGACTTGCCGCAGCCGGAGGGGCCAACGAGGCAAACGAACTGACCTTCCTGAATCTCGAGATCCACATCCTGCAGCGCCGTGACGGTGCTTTTGCGTCCGTACACTTTGCTGACGTTTTTGACGGCGATCTTGGGTAGGTGTCCACCACCTTCCGTGCGCCCTTCGGCAGGTGGGTTCCCCTGCAATTCGGTGCTTGTTGTCATAGCTCTGTTCTCTTCCATGTGTAGCGGCATTCAGCTGAATGCATCTGCATTTCAACAGATACTATGCGACGTATCTCACAAAAACTAGACGCTGCCGCCGGGCGATCCCAAATGTGCGTAATGTGACCTGGCCGCGCACGCGCCAAATGTATTCAACTGTCCCGTACTGTATGCAGATGAACACATTCGATAGGGAAGCTGGTCCCACATTGGCCGGCCAGCTGGGGAAGTGGGCGGTAGGCGCAGGGCTGGGCGTCGCTCCGCCGCGGATGGAGAAGGTCCTTGACTCAATCGTTGACACCGTTGGAGTGACGGTCCTCGGTCTGGCGCAGCCGGACCTGGACCCTGTGTCAGCCTTGGTGCCCCTGCTGAGAAGCGGAGTTCCTTTCTGGGACGGAACAGCAGCTAGCACTGCGCCTGGTGCGGCATTTCTCAACGCGACAGCCGGTCACCTGCTCGATTTCGACGACACGCACTACCAGATCCATGGGCACCCGAGCACGGTTGTGCTCCCTGCCGTGTTCGCTGCGGCCCCCACCGGCGCCTCCGGGGCCTCCATTGTCCGCGGATATCTGGCCGGGCTGGGTGCAATGTCCGCGGTCGCCGCCCTGTATGGACCTGAACACTATTCGAGGGGGTGGCACTCCACGTCGACGTGCGGGGTGGTGGGTGCCGCAGTGGGCAGTGCGGTGGTGCGCGGACAGCCGGCAGCCGCCGTCGCCAATGCCATCAGCATTTCCATTTCAATGACCCAGGGGGTGAGGGCGAACTTTGGCACCCTGATGAAACCCATCCACGCTGGGCTGGCGGCACGGGCGGGCGTGGAGGCGTCCATGCTCTCAGAGGCCGGAGTTACCGCATCACCCGTGGCCCTGGACGGCCGCTATGGCGGGACAGCCCTTTTTGGTGAGCGGGGCAGCCAATCGCAGCTGCTCTCAGCGGAGGCACTGCAACAGGTGGCGGCGGGAGCAGCCGACGATTTGGGTATCAAGCTCTATCCGTGCTGCAGGGGATCTCATCTGGCCATCGACGCGGCTCTGGACGCGGCCGCGGACCTTCCCAAGGGGACGGTCATCGACCGGATCGAGCTGCTGGTTCCCTGGGGGACCCGCACGGCCCTCTTGTATGACGAACCGGCCAGCGGGATGGAGGCCAAGTTCAGCCTTCCCTATGCCGTCGCCACAGCGCTGGTGCGCGGTACGCCGCGGATGGAACATTTCACTGACGCCGCAGTCCGGGAGCCCGCTGTTCGTATGCTCATGGACACAATAGACATCACTGAAGACACTGCCCGGGGAGACCTGAGCGCGACCATGGATGGGCGCTACGCCGACCTGGTCCTCTTCCTGCGGGGAGGGGGCCTTCGTCGGGTGCGGGTCGAAAACGCCCGGGGATCTGCGGAGCGTCCACTGACCCCAGCGGAGGTGGATGAAAAGTTCATGTCAACGGCGGGATCGGTCCTGCATGTGGATAAAGCCTGTGAGCTCTTGGCCCGGCTCAGGCAACTTGTGCACCTGCCATCCGTTGACGGGCTCTTCCGAAACTAAGCTGTCCCGCCGTCAGCGGTCCGATGAATACCAGCAGCCGGGCTGCGCTTCCGGCAATACCTGCCGGAAGCGCAGCCAACAAGCTTCGGGATACTCAGATAAACCGGGACGTAACTGAGCCCATGGTGCTGAACTCGGCATGGAACGTGTCGCCGGCGTTGGCGAAAACAGGTCGTGTGAAAGAACCGGAGAGAATGGGAATCCCTGCCTCAAGGCTCTCTCCATAAGGCGCGAGGCTGTTTGCCAGCCACGCAACGCTTGCTGCGGGATGGTTCATGACCGCACCCGCAACGCCGGATTCCTCAACGGTTCCGTTGACATACAACATGGCTGATTCCCACCGAAGATCCACCTGATCCGGGCGCATGGGCCGGCCGCCCAGAATCATCCCGCCGTTTGCTGCATTGTCACCGATGGCATCGACGATCTTGCGTGCCTGGCCACTGGCTGGATCGCGCATCTCGAGACGGGCGTCGAGTATCTCCAGGCCGGGCTGCACCCACGCAGTGGCGTCCAGCACGTCGGTCACACTCAGATCCGGGCCGGTCAAATCCCGTTTCAGGACAAAGACGATCTCCACCTCAATGCGGGGTTTGATGAACCGGTCCCGTGGAATCAGTTCAGCATCCCCGAACATCATGTCGTCGAGAAAAAAGCCCCGGTCCGGTTCATCGACTTCCTGGGCTTTCTGCATGGTGCGGGAGGTCAGTCCGATTTTCCGGCCGGCAAGCTTCCGGCCGCGTGAAATCTGCAACTGGCGCCATGCAGTCTGAACGGCGTAGGCATCATCAATTGTCATATCCGGAAACTGGACCGACAACTGAGTCATCGGGGTCCGGGTCTGAGCAGCGTGTTCCAGGCGCCGGGCAGTTTCGAGGATCTGCTCCGAGGTGAGCATCTATTCCCCCTTAAGGAATGGGATCGCCGCGTCCACGAATGTTCCGGGGTCCTCGAACGCGGCCCAGTGGGCGACGTGGGGCATCGCCAGTTCCCGGCCATCCGGGAGCATCTCCAGGACGCGGCGGGCGGTTGTCTCGTATTCCCGGTGGTCCTTGCCCGAGAGGACCACAAGGGTGGGTGCCTGGATTGAGCGCCACTGGTCTTCGGTCAGGAGATTCTCCTGGCGCACGCCCTCCTGCTGAAGGGTCAGCATGCGGTGCACTGTGTCCCGGGTGTCCTGGCGCTGGTAGATGGCAAGGCGCAGCGCGATCAGATCCGGGATGCGGTTTTCATCCGTTGCGATGAGGTGGCTGAAGACAGCGCTGATGGACTCCCAGCTCGCCTCGTTGACTGCACGGGTACGTTCCCGGATGATTCGTGCCATGTTGTCAGCGCTGGCTATGAGGCCCGCCGGCGAGACCAGGATGACTCGATCGGTGAGCTCGGGGTTTTCGAGGGCGTAGCGGGCAGCGACCCAGGAGCCCAGAGAAGAACCCATGACGCTGGTCCTTTCAATTCCCAGCGCCGCCAGGACAGCCTTCAGGTGGGCAACGTAGGCAAAGGTGTCGTACGGGCGGTCGGGCTTGTCGGAAAAGCCATTGCCAACCATGTCATAGGCGACACAGTGGAAGTGTTCGGACAGCGGCCCCAGGATTCGGGAGAAGGCTTCCCAGTGGCCCCCGGTTCCATGCAGCATGACCAAAGCGGGCTTCGAAGGATCGCCGGCGGTCACCACGCGGGTCCGAACCCCCTCAGCGTCGATGTACTGCTGCGTAAAAGCGACTTCGCGCAGTGCTGTCCAAATGCTCGCGTACTCAGGAGCGGAGTTACTCATTTCGGTTTCCTTTTTCCGTGCTGATGAAGTGTGAAAGGGTTTCGCGGTAGGTAGCCGCGAGCATGGCCGTGTCGGTGCCCACCGCAGCGAAGGCGTAGCCGCTTGAGAGGGCTGTGGAACAATCAGCCGGGTTCTTAGTGAGGGTGCCCAGCGGCATCTTCAGGGACGCGGCCAGTTCAACGATGTGACGGGCAGCGGCCTGTACCTCCGGGTGCTTCGGCTCTCCGAGGTGCCCCATGCTGGCAGCCAGATCGGCTGTTCCCAGGAACACTGCATCGACGCCCCCGGCAGCCATGATCCCGCTGGCGTTCTGAAGCCCGGCGAGAGATTCGATCTGGAGTATGAGGCAGATGTTTCCGCGGGCTTCCTGAAGATAGCCAGCGTCATTCCCCCAGCTTCCGCCGCGGGTCTGTGCAGATACCCCGCGAATGCCCCGGGGAGCGAAGTCGCAGGCCGCAGCAATGCGATCCGCCTGTTCAGCAGTTTCAACCATCGGCACCAGAACGGTCCTTGCCCCCAGATCGAGGACCCTTCCGATCTCGTGCGGATCATGGCTGCCGACACGAACGACTGCTGAAGTGCCGCAGCCCTCAATGACGCTCAGGGATATGGCCAGCTCGTCGAGCGACCGCGGAGAATGCTCCTGGTCAAGTAAGAGCCAGTCAAATCCGGCGCTGGCCGCTATTTCAGTGGCAGCCATGCCTCTGAGGTTGTTCCACAAACCCAGCTGCGGACGGCCCGCAGCCAGGTTGTCGAGGAAGTGGTTGCGTTTCATCCAGACACAGCCCTTTCCTTTTGGCCGCGTGCGGCGGCCAAGGAGTCCAGGCCGGCGAGCAGGTCATCAACTTCCGGGTAGGAACCGTAAACGTACCGGTCGGGCCGGACCAGCACGGCCTGTGCCTGCTGTTCATGCAGCCAAGCGTGAAGTGCAGCGTCTGCCACCAGCGGGATCACGCGCAGTGCGGGCAGGCTGGAACGGACCTCCTCGCTGAGTTCGGAAAAGGCCTCGGGAGTGATGATGAGGCCAAATTCGTACCCAATGAGATCGTCGACGAGCACACCTGATCCGTTGCGTGGCTGGGCAGACAGGTATCCCCCGCCGAACGCCGCATCGTAGATTCCGTCACCGAGGCGCGGAGGCACTCCGCGGCCCTCCCGTCCAACACGGCTGTTGAGCAGTTCGATGGACTCTTTGGTCGGCTGGGTTAGCTTCGTGCCCAATTCCGTGGCTGTGGTGATGAAGTGGCGTGCGTGTGCCGCACGCTCCTTGCCGTAGCTGTCCAGCAAATCCTCGGGGGCGCCCCGCAGGAGGACATCGCGCAAACGCCAGGCTATCGCAGCAGCGTCACGGACCCCCGTGCACAGGCCTTGGCCCAGGAAGGGAGGGGTCTGGTGCGCGGCGTCACCGGCCAGCAGCACTCTGCCGTGGCGCCAGGTGTCCACAACGAGCGAACGGTGTGTGTAAACCGCTGCCCGCAGGAGCTCAGCATCCTCCGGCGCGAGCCAGGGAGCGACCCTTGACCAGATCCTGTCGGGCATAACCGCAGCCTCCAGATCTTCTCCGGGAGCTGCACGGAACTCGAAGCGGCGAATGTCCCGGACTACGTGGATGTAAATCGCCGGGGACACCGGATGGGCGTAGTGCGTGTTGATTGCGGGCAGGTCAGCGGCGTCGGAGACTTTAAAGTCCGCCACTATCCAGGGCTGGTTCAGTCCATAGTCCTCATAGGTTGAGCCTATGATCCTGCGGGCAGTACTGCGGCCGCCGTCCGCTCCCACCACATACTTCGCAGTGACGGTCAGGGCGGAGCCGTCCTTGGTGCTGCGCGCAAGAACCTGCGCTGCCTCGGGAGACTGGATGATGTTCTCCACTTCGGTTGATACCAGTTCGGTGATCAGGGGGTTCGACCGAAGTGCAGTCCGGAGAACCTCTTCGAATTCCGGCTGGTGAACGTTGTACCGGTCGGGCCATCCCTGGCTTCCGACGCTGCTTGCCGCCGGCCGGGACGCGACAACGGAGCCGGCTGAGTCTATGTACTGGGCTCCGCGAAAAACCTTCAGGAACGGTTCCAGGGAAGCCGCGAGCCCGAGGGTCTGCATGACCCGCATGATTTCGCCGTCAATGCCGACGCCGCGGGGGACCTGCATCACGTCCGGTTCGCGGTCCAAAGCCACCACCCGGAGGCCCTGGTGGGCCAGCAGATTTGCTGTGATGGCTCCGACCGGGCCCAGTCCGATTACTGCAACGTCACATTCGAAGGTGTTCGTATCCATGTTCGGCAACTTCACCTAACGCGGCACGCGGAGTTCGGCGGCCTGGCGTGAGACGGCGATGCCCAGGCCGGTAAGCCACTCCCGAACGGGTTCATAGGCCACGGTTTCCAGCCCTTCGTTGCCCGCAGCGTAGGCGGCAAACCAGGTGCGGAGCTCATGGGCGCCGACTCCTCCGGCTTGCAGCTGGTCAGTGGTCACCTCGTCCACCCAGCTGGTGTCGTCAGCGCCCAGCCGGGCAAGCATCTCCTTGTCCCATTCCGGGCGGATGTCATCCTTCGCTGCCTCGCGGTGAGCGGCGCTGACGGCGCGCCGCTCTTCCTCGCTCAGTCCTTCCGAGGTCAGAGCCAGCGTCGGGGGGTTGTGGGACATGCCGCCGGAGCCGATGAACAGGACACGCTCGTTCGTAGCAGCGAAGTAGGCGGCCACCGCGCGTCCAAGCTCAGCGGAACGTCCCGGCCGGGACAGGGGGAAAGTGGCGCAGTTGATGAAGATGGGAATGACCGGCCGGGCAGCCAGACCGCCCAGGATGTCCGCCGTCGTTTGGCCGAAACCATGGTCAAGAGCGATATGCCGCGTGATCGCGACGTCAAAGTCGGCGTCGAGGAGGTGCGCGGCAAGTCCGCGGGCGGTCTCGGCCGGCACATCGTAGGGGCCCGTCGGTGACTCCGAATCCCCCAGGCCCTCGGCGGACAGAACCACCGAGATGGCGGGCAGGATTTCACCGAAAGCACGGCGATGGTCCGATCCGAAGAAGACCACGAGAGTGGGATCCCACGCTTCGACAATGCCGCGCGCGGATGAAACGCCTGCGCGGAACTGGTGGCCGTCAACCTCTTCGCGGTCCCGGGCAAAGCCTGGGCTATGCGACATGCACAGGGTCATCGAACTGTATGCCACTTTTTCTCCCTCGTTGTTATCGGTATACGTATGGATACCGTAGCATGGCGGCAGATGTAGGTGTAGGTGTAAGTATCCGCCCAGGTGCGTGCGGGACCGAAGCAGAAATGAGGCAGGCGTGAAAAGAACAGCTGTTGCAGGGTTTGTTGCTGGGAACTGGGTCAACTCCGGTGGGGTCACCTCCGACCTCGTGGATAAGTTCACCGGGGAGGTCATTGCCGAAGTTGCAGTGACGGAACGTGCCCAGGTCCATGAGGCGGTGGAGGCACTGGCGGCGTCGCAGGACGGGATGGTTTTACCGCCGCGGCAGAGGGCGGAGATCCTGCACCGGGCCGCAGGGATCGTGCAGCTGCGCCGCACGCAGCTGATCGCAGCAGTTCAGGCTGATACTGGTTTTGCCTTGTCGGATGCAACAAAGGAGGTGGACCGGACTGCGGAGACACTCACGCTCTGTGCTGAAGAAGCCAAAAGGCTGGTGGGGCACATGGTCCCGATTTCGGGTGCTCCGAACGCTGCAGGCCGGGTCAGTTACACGAGGTGTGAACCGTACGGCTTGGTGTGTGCACTCACGCCGTTCAATTCACCATTGAACACGGTGGCCCACAAAGTGGGTCCGGCGATAGCCGCGGGCAACTCGGTTCTGCTCAAGCCGGCCTCGCTCACGCCGCTCTCTGCGCATGCCTTCGTCCAGGTGCTGCTGGACGCAGGGCTGCCGCCCGAGAAGATTGGACTTGTCTACGGGCCGGGCGGCCAGCTGGGGAAGTGGCTCGCCGAGGAGCCCGGGATTGGCTACTACGCCTTCACGGGAAGCACCCAGGTTGGCCGGGAACTGCATCGGGCTGTGGGTATGCGGCGCACGCAACTGGAGATGGGCAGCCTCTCGTCCACGTTTGTGTGCCACGATGCCGACCTTGAATTCGCAGCCGACGCCATTGTGGCCGGGGCCCTCCGAAAGTCGGGGCAGGTGTGTACCTCAGTTCAGCGTGTGTATGTCCATGAAACTGTTGAGGCAGAGCTGATCCGGCTGGTTTCTGCCGGGATGGGAAGGGAAGTCCCCGGGGATCCGGGGAATCCGGCAACCACGGTTGGACCGCTGATCGCTGTTTCTGAAGCGGACCGGGTGGAGGAGTGGATCCAGGAAGCTGTCCGGCTGGGCGGCCAGCTGGTTCACGGTGGGATGCGCCGCGGTTCGGTAGTGGAGCCAACCCTGCTGGTTGACGTTCCGGACGATGCCAGAATTGTTGCCTCCGAGCTTTTTGGACCTGCTGTAGTCCTGCAGTCCTACGCCTCCCTGGACCGGGCGATTGCACATGCCAACGCGACGCCTTTCGGACTCGCAGCCGGGATCTTTACCAATAGCCTGGATGCTTCGTTCCGGGCTATCGAGGCACTGGACGTGGGCAATCTGTACGTCAATCAGACCTCAAGCAGCCGGGCAGACCTGATGCCGTTTGGAGGTCATAAGCAGAGTGGATTCGGCGGAGCTGAGGGGCCCGCCTATGCGATCCGGGATATGTCCCGGGAAAAAACCGTGACCCTGACGATGCCGTGAGATGCCGGCAAATGCAGTGCGGAACACCGTGCAGGCATGCTCCTGCACCAAAATCACCGTCGTGTACGATCGCATGTAAGTGTGTTCCGTGCGTCCCCAAAGGCAGGCAATGACTCCAGCAGAACCCAAGTCCCAGAAGGCGATGCCGACTTCCCAGGGGCGGATTGCGGCATATACCAAGATTCGCGATGCCATCATTTCGGGTGAGTTTGCCCCTGGGCAGCCGCTAAGCGAATCGGCCCTCGCCCAGTGGTGCGGTGTGTCTCGGACCCCCATTCGAGAGGCCATCGGGCGTCTGGAGCAGGACACGCTCGTTACCTGGAATGAGAATGGCCTGGTGGTGCGCGCGCTGGAGCCGGAGGAGATTCTCGATATCTACGAGGTGCGTGCCTATCTGGAAGCGGCTTCGGCGCGTACCGCCGCAGACCGGCGGACGGATCGCGACCTCCAAATGCTCCGGGCGACGCTGGCAAATGGCGACAATGTTGATCCTGACTCTGCCGAAGAGATGGTGAAGTACTCCCGCAGCTTTATGGGACATGTTTTGAGGATTGCACGCAACAGTGCACTCGAGGATGCCTTGAATCGGGTCAAGTTGCAGTTGGCCCGGACCGTTGAAGCGCGCCCGGCTGTCGCTGCGCCGGGCCGATGGGCGAAGTCCCGGCAATTCCAGGCTGCCGTGACTGACAGGATTGCGGCCCGGGACCTGGATGGTGCCTACGGTGTCACCCTGGACCACTTCTTTGCTGCCAGGGACGTGCGGCTTGCCATGTTCAACGAGGAAGGCACCGGACTCTAGTCTGTTGGAAACCAGGCATTGCCTGCCCTAGGCCGTGCCGGCAACCTGTGCGTCGATCAGGATCTCTGCGGCCTGGCGGGCCTGCCGGGCCGGCTCTGCTGAGCCGGAGATAGCCGCCGTCGTCTGGGCGCCCTCGGCAAGCAGCGCCAGCTGCGGAGCCAGTGCAGGCTCACCGCCGGCTGCGGCCACGAGGTCCGCAAGCACGCGCTGGAACGAGTCTTTGTGTGTCCGGGTGCGCTCGGCGATGTCCGGTGACTGGCTGCCCAGTTCACCGAAGGCGTTGATGAAGGCGCAGCCGCGGAATGAATCCTCGGCGAACCAGTCCGAGAGGTAGTCGTAGACGGCCAGCAACCTGGCCCGGGGATTCGCGGCGGCGTCGATCCGCTCCTGAAGCCCGGCCGTCCAGATTCGGTGGCGCCGGTCCAGCACTGCGAATACTATGGCCTGCTTGGAAGGGAACAGTGAGTAGAGCTTCTTCAGCGGCAGGTCTACTTCACGCCGGAGTTCGGCCATGCCGACTGCTTGGATGCCGCGCTCGTAGAAGAGCCGGTCGGCCACTTCGATCACGTGTGCACGTTCCTCACCAGGGTTCATGGATTCATTCTACTTGCTTTGAGAATGATCGTTCCCTATAGTTGGGAACTCCTGAGAATGATCATTCTCACAGTGTATTGAGAGGAGCATCGCCATGGGGCGTATCAGCGTCAGCACGGAGAACAGCAGTCCAATCGAGCTCTACTACGAAGACCACGGCAAGGGACAGCCGGTGGTGCTCATCCACGGTTACCCGCTGGACGGTGCGTCCTGGGAGAAGCAGACGGCCGCACTGCTCCAGGCCGGCTACCGGGTCATTACCTATGACCGGCGCGGGTTCGGCCGGTCCGACAAGCCCGCAGAAGGCTACGACTATGACACTTTTGCCGCGGACCTGAACGCTGTGATGAATACGCTGGACCTTCACTCGGCAGTGCTGGTGGGGTTCTCCATGGGTACCGGCGAAGTGGCCCGCTACCTGTCGACCTTCGGGTCCGACCGCGTAGACAAGGCAGTATTCCTCGGCTCGCTGGAACCATACCTGCTCAAGGCGGTGGACAACCCCGAAGGCGTACCCCAGGAAGTCTTCGACGGACTGCTGGAGGCCGCTACGGCAGACCGGTACGCCTTCTTCACCGAGTTCTTCAAGAACTTCTACAACTCGGATGATTTCCTGGGCACCGACCGTCTCAGCCAGGAAGTAGTCAACGCAGGCTGGAACCTCGCCTCCTCCGCGAGCCCCATCGCTTCCCTGGCCGCCCAGCCAACCTGGCTCACCGACTTCCGGGGCGACATTCCCAAGATCGATGTCCCGGCGCTGATCGTGCACGGAACAGCTGACAACATCCTGCCCATCGACGCCACGGGCCGCCGCTTCGCGAAGGCGCTGCCGTCCGCCCAGTACGTGGAGATCGAAGGGGCCCCGCACGGACTGCTCTGGACCCATGCGCAGGAAGTGAATGACGCGCTGCTCTCCTTCCTGGCCAAGGACACCAAGCCGGAAACACGTGAGGTTCCGGCAGAGGCATAGGCAAACTCCCTCGTAGGACCCGGGCCTCAGGGGTCCGGGTCCTATACAGTTGCTGGACCATGGGTGCGGCCATTGGGGGGCACCCAGCTTGTCCGGAGGGGAACGGCCATGTCCAGCAGGCAAGACGAGATCGATCCGAGGTACGACCCTGCCTACCAGCGCGGTGGCGGAGAGCTGTCCCTCTCGCGCAGCGTTGAGGACCACCCGGCGGTCGTGGAGATATCCGACGTGCCGCCCGCGCCCGCACAGCCCAGGACCTCACAGATTGCCTACTCAGAGTTGGAGCGGCATCAGCGGAAGTACCGGATTGTGGCCTGGGTCCTGGCCGGAGGACTGGTGGCGATGGGCGCATTCTTTATGTTCGCCGACAACATTTTCCCGCCCGAGACCACCTCTGTGCCGCCTAACTGGAGCGGGTACCCGGTAGAGCCGTGGACCCAGAAGCTGCGCTGGGCGGCACCGAACCTGATTATGCTGGGGATACTGACCGCCGCCGTGCAGGTGTTCATCGAACAGGTGCAGGCCTTCCGGCTGCGTACGGGCCGGTGAAGATCTCTCCGGGTAAATACTCCAAAGGAGCTCACATGAGCAGGAAAAAGACCCTGAACGACCTCACCTCAGGCCAGAAGAAGGGCCTCGGCGTCCTCTCCAGCATCCAGTTCCTGCTTGCCGGAGCGGCACTGGTGGACATCTGGCGCCGCCCGGGCCGTGAAATCCGCGGACCGAAGGCTGCCTGGAGCGCTGCCTGCGCCGTGAACTTCATTGGTCCGATCAGCTACTTCGTGTTCGGCCGCCGCCGCAGCTAGTCCGGCGGGAGGACCTTAGTCCTTGGGCTGGGAGGAATACTCAGCCCAGGGCACGTTCCAGTCGCCGTAGCCGTCCCACATGGCCGCGGGCCCTACCCCGGTGTTGAGGACCTGCACCAGGTCCCCGGGCTCGAACATGTCATAGAAGTACTTGGCGCCTTCGGGCGACATGCCCACGCAGCCGTGGGATACGTTGATGACGCCCAGCGCCCCCATGGCTCCGGGCAGCGCCTGGTGCACAAACACTCCGCTGTTGGTCAGCCGGCTGGCCCATGATGCGTCAAAAGGCTCGTAGTAGTCGGGGTCGCCGGGTTTGAGGCCA
The DNA here is from genome assembly GCF_039528575.1 of Arthrobacter gandavensis. Taxonomy (NCBI): domain Bacteria; kingdom Bacillati; phylum Actinomycetota; class Actinomycetes; order Micrococcales; family Micrococcaceae; genus Arthrobacter; species Arthrobacter gandavensis. Next base: position 175,701 of record NZ_BAAALV010000002.1, on the reverse strand, counting down.
ATGCTCTCGGCACGGAAGGGCAGCTTCTCGTGCTGGGACATCACTACCTGGTATCCGCTGGGGGAAGGCCACGCCGAATCTCCCAGCGTCACCGGGAAGGTGCGGGTGAGCTGCCCGTCAATGAACACCTGCATGGTCTTGGTGAGGTTGTCTACGACGGCGACGCGGGAATTGTGGACCTGGAAGGTGCGCGTCTCGTTGAAGTTCCCGATCATCGAATTGCCGAAGTCCACGCCGAAGAGCTGCATGTCCACTGTGACGGTGCTGTTCGGCTCCCAGAAAGTTTCCGGGCGGTAGCGTGCCTTGGTGTCCGAGATCCAGTAGAACGCACCCGTCTGGGCGCTGGTGCTCGTGACGGTAATGGCGGCTTCGACGGCCTGCTTGTTCAGTACCGGCTCACTGAAGTTGATCTCAATGGGATGCCCGACGCCGACCACTGACTTGTCCAGCGGCGCCATGAAGGCGTTGGCCTCGTTGGGAGGCGTCACAGTGTGGAAGGTCTGCGATTCCCTGGTGGTCTTGCCGTTGGCGTCCGCGAGGGTAAAAGCGAAGGTGTACTCGGTGTTGAACTGCAGCGGCTCGGTGGCCGCCCACTCGGTCTTACCGGCTGCGAAGTCTCCGGCAACATCTTCTCCGCCGGCCTTGGGCGCCAGGCGCACTGATTCAATGGTGCCGTGCTGGACCTTAAGGACGGGCACGGAGACAGGGTTCACTTCAACCGAGCTGTCGGCCGGTTCAGCCGTGAAGGCAACGGGGACCGCCGGTTCGGCCTGCGTCGGGGAAGTGGAAGGCTGTGACTTCTGCGCGGATGGCGCTCCGGCGTCGAATGCGCCCGTGGCGGCCGCGACGCCCGCGGCGCCGCCGATCACCAATACCCCCGCCGCCGCGGCCAAGGCAATCCACCGCTTACGGCTGCTCTTTTCCTGCACTGTGTCTGTCCCCTACGTCTCTCTTTGCTGAAGTCATCCTACGTTAGGCCGCCCGGCGGGCTGGTCTGTCAGCCGGCGTTTTCCAGCACGCCGGTCAGCAGCGGGGCCAGGGCCAGGGACCCGGCAGCGCTGAGATGGTACGCATCCGCATAAAGCGGTGTGTTCCCCACGAATGCCGGGCATCGCTCCTGGACGCAGAACCATGGCGTGGTGTCGACCCATTCCACGTCCGGATTCCCCTCCGCCGCCGCAGCGGATTCTAGGTCCAGCCGAAGACCGTGGTTCCCGGCGAGCCGGGTCTCGCAGTCCGCGGGCGTACTGAACCGGGTGGCGCACTGCGCCGGGTCCTTCGCCTCCGGGGGCGCGGAAAGCACCAGCGTCCGGCCCGCACTGCCAGCCAGCTCTCCATGTATCCGCCTGGTGCCCTCCCGCCATTCGGCGTCGGCTGCTTCTGAGGCGGCACCGCTGGCCAGCGCCGGGTCATAGCGGAAGGACGCCATCAGCAGCACGTCCGGAGCCAGCTGCCCGATCCGCCCTACGGCCCAGTCCCGGAACGCAGGGCATTCCGGGTAGGGAGCGCCACCGATCCGGTTCTGCGGAACGTCGGCGGGGGCGCAGCCGGCAGCCGTGTAGACGTGGATCCGCCATTCCTCCGGGTCCAGGACGGCGCGCAGGGCCGGCAAATAGGCTATGGCAACAGAGTCACCGTAGAGGACCAGGTCCCGCGGTGCGTCCGGTGCCCCGTAAACACAGTGCCCGGTGTTGGCCACCGGATCTTCCTCCCGCGCTTCGTTTCCGCCCAAGCACCCGTCCACGATCCACTCGGCGGGCTTGGCGCTCCTGCCGCCTTCCGTGAAAGTCGACGGATCCGGTGAAAGTACAGGCCACTGCGTGCTGTCCAGCGCTTGTTGGAGAGCCGAGGTGTGGAGTGCCAGGGGATCCGGCCGGGAAACGGCCGGGCGTTCAGGTGCCGGAACCGAGGCCGACGGCGGGTTGGCAGCTGCGGGAGCGGCCGACGGCTGGAGCGTTGCATCCAGGGTGACGGCGATCAGGGCGGCGGACAGCAGGCCTCCGGCAGCAGCCATGGCCGCGAGGCGGGCCGGACGCGGCTCAAGCGCCGGCCGGCGGTAGCGACGTCCGCGTTCCCTGGCGGCGTAGCGCGGTTGCAGCCAGCGTGACCGGCGGACCGGATCCTCGATCCAGTGGAAGGACAGCACCGCCAGGCAGGCCGTCACTGCCAGCGGCAGGATCGGTGATGCCGCTGGAGCCAGTGCAGCCGCGAAAACCACCACCGGGAAATGCCAGAGATACAGGGAATAGGAAATCCGGCCAAGGTAGCGGCTGGCCGGATTGGTCAGCGGCCACATGATCCGGTTATGCCCCGGGCCGCGGGCTCCGGTTCCAGCCCCCAAGACGAGCAGTGCAGAGAGCACGGGCAGTGCGGCGGCGGGTCCGGGAAACGCACTGTCCGCGCAGAGCAGGAGGAAGGACGCTGCTATGCCGGACAGTCCGATCCATGACGCCGCGGCGCGGCCCAGGGCAGGGAGCCGTGACAGCCACGGGGATGCCACAGCCAGCAGGGCTCCTGCGCCGAGTTCCCAGGCGCGGGAGAACGTGGAGAAGTAGGCGGTGGTGGGACGGTTCACGGTCTCCCAGACTGCGAACGTGAAGCTGGCGGCGCACAGCGCCCCAATAAAAAGCAGCAGCAGCACCCGCATTCCACGGTCGGTGAGGCGCAGTGCAGCGGTGAGGGCGATGCCCGCCATCAGCACCCAGGGCCAGGCCAGGTAGAACTGCTCCTCTACGCCCAGGGACCAGAAGTGCTGCAGCGGAGAGACCGCGGTTCCGGCATGGAGGTAGTCAGTGCCGGAGGCAGCGAAGCGCCAGTTGCCCACAAAGAAGAAGGACCAGACGGCGTCTTCCAGGATGGCAGCGGCTCGTCCGGGCCCAAAGACGAGGAACGCCGCTGCAGAGGTCACCGCGAGAACCGCTGCGGCGGCTGGAACCAGGCGGCGAATGCGGCGCCGGTAGAAATCCGGCAGCGAAAGCTTCTGCGGGGAGGTGATCTCTCGAAGCAGGATGGTGGTGATCAGGAACCCGGAAATGACGAAGAAGACGTCCACTCCGGCATAGCCCCCGGCGGGCCAGGCCAGCAGGTGGTGGGCCAGCACGGCGAGCACGGCCAGGGCGCGAAGGCCTTCAATGTCGTGGCGGAAGCTGCCGCCCGGCCGGTGCCGCGGCCGGGCGGGAATCCGGGCGCGGGAGGCAGGCTGGGTGGCAGGCGCGGACAAAGATTCGCTTTCGCTTCAACGGTGGGGGCTGCAACGAATCTAGCCCGGCGTTGCTCCTACCCGCCACTTAGCGCGCGGCAGGGCGAAAAACTGTCCAAACCCTTGACAATGCGGCATTCCGCGGCAGGTGGTCTAGGCTGCGTCGAGTTCGGCCATCCGCGCGGCCTGACGCGTGATGTTCTTCGCCATGGAGGGGAAGATCAGCCCGTGGAACGGGTAGATCAGCCACCAGTACAGCCGTCCCAGCAGCCCGCGCGGGAAGTAGATCGCCCGCTGGCTGTAGACGCTGCCCCCGCCGTCGGGGTCCACCCGCAGCTCCAGCCAGGCTTTCCCCGGAACCCGCATCTCCGCCCGCAGCCGAAGCAGCGTGCCGCGCTCCAGGAGCTCCACCCGCCACCAGTCAACGACGTCCCCGGTCAGCAGGGTGGCGGGATTCCGCCGGCCCCTGGTCAGGCCGGCACCGCCCACAGTCTTATCCAGCACACCGCGAATTGCCCACGCCATGGGCAGGGAATACCAGCCGTTCTTGCCGCCAATCCCCTCGATCACCTGCCACACGTGCGCCGGGTCAACGGAGGAACCGCGACGGCGCTGGTCCACGTACACGGTCTGCCCGGCCCAGTCCGGGTCCGAGGGCAGCGGCTCGGACGCCAGGTCCGCGGCACTTGAGGCGCTTGCCCAGGTTGTCTCCACCTCATTGCGGGCCTCTTTGCCCAGTGCCCGGGTGACGGCGTCGTGGTAGTTGGTCAGTCCGCCCTCCGGGGCCGGAATGTAGTCATTGATGTCCCGTTCCTTGGCTACGGCGTCGTGCTGGAGGGACTCGACGAGCGGCCGGGACATTGAAAGGGGAATCGGGGTCACCAGGGCCACCCAGAGCCCGGCCAGCTTGGGGGCAGGAATTGGCAGGGCATAGATGCGCCGGCGGGGCAGTCCGGCGACTTCGGCGTAACCGTTCATGATGTCCGCGTACTCCAGGACCTCGCCGGAGCCGATGTCGAAGGTACGGTTCAGGCCTTCGGGCAGGTCTGCGGCGCGGACCAGGTAGTGCAGGACGTCGCGGACGGCGATCGGTTCAATCTTCCGGCGCACCCAGCTCGGGGCAGGCATGACGGGCAGGGTTTCGGTGAGGTGGCGGATCATTTCAAAGGACGCGGAACCGGATCCGATCACCACGCCGGCCTGGAACACCACCGCCGGAACGGCGCCGTTCAGCAGGATCTCTCCGACGGCGGTCCGCGAGGCCATGTGCGGGGAGAGCTCACCCTCATCCGGATGCAGGCCGCCCAGATAGACGATGCGCTTGACGCCCGTCTTCTCGGCAGCGGCGGCCACGATGTTGGCGATGTTCTCCTCCTGGGCCGCGAAACCCTTTCCGGAAGCCATCGAGTGGACCAGGAAGTACACGGTGTCCACGTCCTGGAAAGCGTTTTCGACCGACTCTGCGTCGGAGAGGTCGCCCTGGACTATCTCGACGTCGTCGTGCCAGGGAACGTCGTTGAGCTTTTCCGGGGACCGGACCAGTACCCGCACCGTTCGCCCGTCCGCCAGCAGCAGAGGAACCAGGCGTCCGCCAATATAGCCCGTCGCACCGGTGACCAAGACCCGCTGAGTGTCCGCCATTGCCCCAACATACACACACCGGGACCCGCTTCGGTGACCCTTGCGCTATCCCTCCCAAAAACGCCTCAAGATTTTGTAAGCATGCTGATGTCTACTGGAAATTGCCCCATAATCCCGGTAAGACTAGAGGGCATGGCGACAACGGGAACGGCCCCGAAGCAGCGGGAAACGGTCAACGTGGATGGACACCGCCTGCGCCTGACCTCCCTGGACAAGGTGCTCTACCCGGAAACCGGCACCACCAAGGCAGATGTCCTTTCCTATTACGCGGCCATTGCCCCAACACTGATTCCCTACGCACACAACCGCCCGGCCACGCGCAAGCGATGGGTCAACGGCGTGGGAACCCCGGATGACCCCGGGCAGGTTTTCTTTCAGAAGAACATTGACGACTCTGCCCCCAGCTGGGTCAAGCGGTACACAATCGAGCACAAGGACCACAACAACGTCTATCCGCTGGTCAACGACCTGGCGACGCTGACCTGGCTCGCCCAGCTGGCGGCCCTGGAAATCCACGTTCCCCAGTGGCAGTTTGGCCCGCGCGGAGTGCGGCAGAATCCGGACCGCCTGGTCCTGGACCTGGACCCCGGAGAAGGTGCCTCCCTGGCCGACTGCGCCGAAGTTGCCCGCCTGGCCCGCAGCATCCTCACGGACATGGGCCTGGACGCCCGGCCGGTCACCAGCGGCTCCAAGGGCATCCACCTCTACGCTGCGCTGGACGGAGGGCAGACCTCGGACGAGGTCAGCGCCGTCGCGCATGAACTGGCCCGGGCACTGGAAGCCGATCACCCGGACCTGGTGGTCAGCGACATGAAAAAAACCCTGCGCAAGGGCAAGGTGCTGGTGGACTGGAGCCAGAACAACGCCAACAAGACCACTATTTGCCCCTACTCGCTGCGCGGACGGTTCCGTCCCATGGTCGCTGCCCCGCGGACCTGGGAGGAGCTGGAGGATCCGGACCTGGCTCAGCTGGACTACGAGCAGGTCCTGGAGCGCGTGGAAGAGATCGGTGATCCGCTGGCGGGGATGCACACGGGCGAAGCCGACCCCGAGGTGCTGGAAGCCGGTGAGGGACCGGACAAGCTGCACAAATACCGGAGCATGCGCGACGCCGCGAAGACCCCCGAACCCGTGCCGGAGGAAGCCCCGAAGGCAGTTGAAGGGGACGGGAACAGCTTCGTCATCCAGGAACACCACGCAGGGCGGCTGCACTGGGACTTCCGGTTGGAACGCGACGGCGTCCTGGTCTCCTGGGCGGTCCCCAAGGGACCTCCCACCACACCGGACAAGAACAACCTGGCGGTCCAGACCGAGGATCATCCGCTGGACTATGGCGGCTTCGAAGGCACCATTCCCAAGGGTGAATACGGCGCCGGCGAGGTAACCATCTGGGACCACGGCACCTATGAAACGGAGAAGTGGCGCCCCGGCAAGGAAGTGATCGTCACCGTTCACGGGCAGCCCGACGGCGGACTGGCCCGTGACGGTTCGGCCGTGCGCCGCTTCGCGTTTATCCACACCGGCGGGCAGGACGGGAAGAGCAACTGGCTGCTGCACCTGATGAAGGAGCAGCCGGCCACAGCGGAACCTGCCGTGCCTGGGAAACCGGCCGCGAAGAAATCATCGAAGCCGAAAGAAGACCCGGTCCAAGTGACCAAAGCCGCTGCCAAAGCCCGCCCGGATCCAATGCCCCTGCCGGACACGGCAGCCCTGAAAAAGGACATCAAGGACTCCGGCATGCCGTCGCTGAAACCCATGCTGGCAACGCTCGGTTCCCGGGCAGACATCAATGACGACGCCGAGTGGGCGTTTGAGATGAAATGGGACGGCGTGCGGGCCATCGCAGAAGTAACCCCGGAGGGAACACGGCTGATCAGCCGCAACGGCAACGACATGACGGTGGCCTACCCCGAACTGCAGGAGCTTGGCCGCTCGCTGAACGGTGAGCGGGCCGTGCTGGACGGGGAAATCGTGGCCCTGAACAAGGCCGGGCGCCCGGACTTTGGCCTGCTCCAGCCGCGCATGCACCTGACCCGGGCCCGCGACGCCGAGGCAGCTGCAGCCAAGACCCCGGTCCAGTTCATGGTCTTTGACCTGCTGTGGCTGGATGGGAACTCCCTGCTGGAGCTCAGCTGGGAACAGCGCCGCGAAATCCTGGAACAAGCCGTCGAATCCAGTGAAGACGACGGGCACGTCCAGGTTCCGCCGGCCCTGGACCTGGGCATGGACGACGCCGTTGAAGCCAGCAGGGAACTCGGTCTGGAGGGCGTCGTAGCCAAGCGCCGCTCCTCGGACTACTCCGTCGGCACCCGCTCCCGCAGCTGGATCAAGCTCAAGAACCAGTTCAGCCAGGAAGTGGTCATTGTCGGCTGGCGGCCGGGCCAAGGCAACCGGGCAAACAAGGTGGGTTCCCTGCTCGTTGCAGTTCCGGACGGAACCGAACTGCAGTACATCGGCCGGGTGGGATCCGGCCTGAGCGAAAAGGACCTCGCCCTGGTGGGTTCCCGGCTGAAGAAACTATCCCGCAAGACCGCTCCGCTGGACGACGTGCCCCGCGCCGACGCTTCCGACGCCCGCTGGGTCCGCCCGGTCCTGGTCGGTGAAGTGACGTATGCGGAGCGGACGGGAACCGGCAAGCTCCGACACCCCGTCTGGCGCGGGCTGCGGCCGGACAAGAAGCCCTCCGACGTCGTACCGGAAATCCCAGCCCCGTCCTAGGGGCACCGTCCTCAGACCGTCAACCACCCCCTAACGGGAGGAACGCAGCGATGACCGACACCCGGACGCCTGAAGAACGACTGCCCGGCACGGCCCTGCCGCCGGAAAGCCAGCTGCAGGCGGTGGACGCGTGGTGGCGGGCCGCGAATTATCTTTCGGCCGGGCAGATTTACCTGCGGGACAACCCGCTGCTGCGCCGTCCCCTGGAACGGGCGGACGTGAAGGCCCGGCTGCTGGGGCACTGGGGAACCACGCCGGGCCTGAACTTCATCTATGCGCACCTGAACCGGCTGATCAATGAGACCGGCCAGGAGTTCCTGTTCATTACCGGTCCCGGGCACGGCGGCCCGGCGAACGTGGCGAACGCCTGGCTGGAGGGCACCTATTCGGAGATCTACAGCCACGTCGGTGAAGACGAGGACGGGCTGCGCACCCTGTTCAAGCAGTTCTCCTATCCCGGCGGCGTGCCCAGCCACGCGGCACCGGAAACCCCCGGTTCAATCCACGAAGGCGGCGAGCTGGGCTACTCCCTGGCCCACGCCTACGGCGCCGTGTTCGACAACCCGGACCTGGTCGCCGCCACGGTTATTGGCGACGGCGAGGCGGAAACCGGCCCGCTGGCTGCGTCCTGGCACTCCAACAGCTTCCTGGACCCGGCGGTGGACGGTGCTGTGCTGCCCATCCTGCACCTGAACGGCTACAAGATCGCGAACCCCACCATCCTGTCCCGGATGCCGGAATCCCAGCTGGTGAAGCTGCTTGAGGGCTACGGCTACCGCCCGCACTTCGTCACCGTGCAGGATCCCGACGCCGTGATGGCCGCCCACGAGGACTTCGCCGCGGCCCTGAGCACCTGCCTGGCCGAAATCCAGGCGATCCAGGCCCCGTACCGGACCGGTGAGAAGCTTGCGGTTCCGGCCGACGCGCCCGGGGCCGCCGACGTCGACCCCCACGCGCCGCGCTGGCCCATGATCGTCTTCCGTTCGCCGAAGGGCTGGACGGGTCCGCGGGAAGTGGGCGGCAAGCCGGTGGAGGGAACCTGGCGGGCTCACCAGGTTCCGCTGTCCGAGGTTCATGACAACCCCGAACACCTCGCGCAGCTGCAGGAATGGCTGCAGTCCTACCGGCCGGAGGAATTGTTCGACGGCGAGGGCCGGCTCCGCGGGGAAATAGCGTCCCTGGCGCCAGCCGGGAACCTGCGCATGAGTGCCACCCCGTACGCCAACGGCGGGCGGCTGCTGCAGGACCTGCGGCAGCCCTCCTACGCGGAGTTCGCCGTCGACATTGCTGAACCAGGCAGCGAACGGGTCAGCCCCATGCTGAACCTGGGCAGGTATTTGGCGGAGATCATCCGGCTGAACCCGGAGAACTTCCGGATCTTCGGTCCTGACGAGACGGCGTCGAACCGGCTGCAGGAGGTCTACGGCGTCACGGACAAGGTGTGGCAGCAGCGGATCGAGAAAGTCGACGAGCACCTGGCCCGCAGCGGCAGGGTGGTGGAAGTACTCAGCGAGCACCTCTGCGAAGGCTGGCTGGAAGGCTACCTCCTCACCGGGCGGCACGGGGTCTTCAACTGCTATGAAGCTTTTGTCCACATTGTCGATTCAATGTTCAACCAGCACGCCAAGTGGCTAAAGGTCAGCAAGGACCTGTCCTGGCGCCAGCCCATCGCTTCGCTGAACTACCTGCTCTCCAGCCACGTCTGGCAGCAGGACCACAACGGGTTCTCACATCAGGACCCCGGGTTCATCGACCACGTGGTGAACAAAAAAGCCGACGTCATCCGGGTGTACCTGCCGCCGGACGCGAACACCCTGCTCGCAGTCACGCAGCACATCCTGGGCACCCGGGACCGCGTGAACGTGGTGGTTTCCGGGAAACAGCCTGCTCCCGTGTGGCTGGACCCGGAGCAGGCGAAGCTGCACGTCAAGCGGGGCATCGGCGTCTGGGATTTCGCGGGGAGCGAAGGCGGCGGGCCCGGACCGCAGCCGGACCCCGACGTCGTTATGGGCTGCGCAGGGGATGTGCCCACCCTGGAGACCATTGCTGCCGCCGCCCTGCTGAAGGAGCGCCTGCCGCAGCTTCGGATCCGGGTGGTGAACGTGGTGGACCTGATGCGGCTGCAGGACGCTGCGGAGCATCCGCACGGGCTTTCCGACCGTGATTTCGACACCCTGTTCACCAAGGAATCACCCATCATCTTCGCCTACCACGGCTACCCGTGGCTCATCCATCGGCTGACCTACCGCCGCACGAACCATTCCAACCTGCACGTGCGCGGGTACAAGGAAGAGGGCACCACCACCACGCCGTTCGACATGGCGATGCTGAACCAGATCGACCGGTTCCAGCTGGCCATCGACGTGCTGGACCGCGTACCGTCGCTGGGGTCCACCCAGGCAGGCTTCCGGCAGTGGCTGCAGGATGAGCGGGAGCGCTGCCGCCAGTACACCCGCGACGAGGGGCAGGACCCGCCCTTCATCAGCGGCTGGACGCTCGAAGAGGCCCAGAGGTCCACGCAAGACTAGGTTTCCCGCGGGCTACCGCCCGCCGGGATGGCATGATCCGTCTACACGAAGGAGCACTATGTCCAACGAACAGTCGACCATTTCCGTATCCCGTGTCATTGACGCACCGGCAGGGGACATCTTCCACCTGCTCTCCAACCCCGAGCGGCACCATGAGCTGGACGGGTCGGGAATGGTGGTTTCGGACGAGAAGACCGACCGCATCGCCAAAGTGGGTGATGTGTTCACCATGAACATGAACAACTCCAAGATGGGCGACTACAAGACGGACAACCACGTCACCGGGTTCGACCACAATAAGCTCCTGGCCTGGCAGACGGCCGTCGCCGGTACCGAGCCTGCCGGCTGGGAGTGGATGTGGGAGCTGGAGTCCATGGGCCCGGATTCAACCGAAGTGACCCTGACGTACGACTGGAGCAAGGTCACGGACAAGGAAACCCTCAAGAAGGTCTCCTTCCCGATGGTCAGCAAGGAAGAGCTCGAAGGCTCGCTCAACAAGCTCGCTGCCGCGGTTTCCGGTTCCTAGCCCCCGCCGAAAGGCCAGTTACGGCTCTTAAGAGGCGTGAAACGAGCCGTAACTGGCCTCGCGATTAGTGACGGCGGCTCGAGCGACGACGGCGGCCGGTTCCCTTTCGCAGGAAGGGGAACCGGCCGCCGCCGGTTTTGGCAGGAGGCCGAAGCTTAGTCGAAACGGACGACGACCTTGTCCGCAGCCCCGGGGGTCTGCGCCAGTTCCAGCGCCTCGAGCGAGCGGTCGAAAGGCAGCACATCGCTGATGATCAGCGCGTACTTCTGCCAGTTCTCGATGATGTCGTCGGTGACCTCGAAGATCTCCGTCGGGTAGCCCATGGCGAAGACGATTGTCAGTTCGGTGGTCAGGATGGAACCGAAGTCCAGCTCAACAGGCTTTTTGTGGACCGCCACGATGCCAAGCACCGCACCGGACTTCGCGACTCCGGCCACGGTCTGCGGAACCACGGGAGCACCTGCGGCGTCAAGGAAGATATCGGTTCCGGAGCGGGTGCCGCGCACCATCATGGTGGCTCCGTCGCCGTGCAATTCCACCAGGCGGGCGGCAACGTCCTCTTCGGCCGAGTTGATCACTGCGTCCGCGCCGACCTCGAGGGCCTTCTCGAGGCGGGAGCCAATGATGTCCACGACGACGATGTGCGAGGCACCGCGCCGGCGGTAACCCAGGACCGCGCCGAGTCCGATGGGGCCGGCACCGAAGATCACCACCTTGTCGCCGGGCTTGGGATTGGTGCGGTTCACCGCGTGGTAGGCAACGGCCATGGGCTCGTTGAGGGCGGCGACCTCCCACGGGATCTCCTGCGGAATGACCCGTAGCTGGCGTCCCGGTTCAGCGTCCCGGACCAGGACGTATTCGGACAGCCCGCCCTGGGCACCGCCGCTGCCCAGCAGCCCGTCGGTGAAGGCCATCGTGTCGATGACGACGTGGTCGCCCACGGCGAAGCCCTCCACCTGGGCGCCTACTTCAGCGACTTCGGCGGCGGGTTCATGTCCGAGCGGGGTAGCGCCCTGGCGGGGCGGAATGCCGCCCATGTGGCTGTACATCGCGTCGGAGCCGCAGATACCGCAGGCCTTCATCTTCAGCAGCACATCGCGGGGACCGGCGGAGGGGCGCTCCACCTCCACCCACGCATTGGTGCCCGGTCCGGTGACGTAAACAGATTTCATGGTCTCTTCCTGGTAGATCGGGTAAGTGCCCGCTGCTGCTTGGCAGCGGTTGGAGCACAGCGGCCGGTTCCCTTCCAATGGATGGGAACCGGCCGCCGTCGCAGTGTTTGCTGCTGTTTAGCCTGCAGACCAGCCGCCGTCGGACGGCATGATGGCGCCGTTGATGTTCACTGAGTCATCGCTGAGCAGGAACGTGATGGAGGCTGCCAGGTCCTCGGCAGAGGCCAGGCCCGGGATCATGACGCGGGCCGGTGTCAGCCGGGCCTCGCCGTACTCGGAGGTCTTGCCGCCCATCGGGATGCCGGTCGCCACGCCGCCCGGAGCAACCGCATTTACACGTATGCCTTCCTTGGCATACATGAACGCAGCGCTCTTGGTGATGCCCACAACGGCGTGCTTGGACGCGGTGTAGGCCACGCCGGAGGCTGAGCCGCGCAGGCCGGCCTCGGACGTGACGTTCACGATCGTGCCGCGGTGGGCTTCGAGCATGGCGGGCAGGACGGCGCGGGTCAGGCGCACCAGGCCGTCCACGTTCACGGCAAAGATCTTCTGCCACATTGCGTCGGAGACCTCGTGAAGCGGGCTGAAGTCGTCATTGATCCCGGCGACGTTCGCCAGGCCGTCGATCTGTCCGCCGGCGGCGGCAACGATCCGGTCCACTGCCGCAAGATCGGTCAGGTCGGCTGCCACCGGAACAATGGCCTCGCCGAGTTCTTCTGCCAGTTCATTGATCTTTGCTTCGGCGATGTCAACGGCAATAACGCGGCCGCCTTCGCGGGCGATCCGGGAAGCGGTGGCGCGGCCGATGCCGGAGCCGGCACCCGTGACGATGATGGTCTTCCCTGTGAACCGGCCTGCAACCGTGGGCAGGGCATCCTCTTCGATTTCGGGCATAACGCCGCCGTTGGCCTGCATCACCAGTCCGTCAACGGCAGCCTGCGGCATCTGGCCCTGGCTCAGGTCCACAAGCTGCTGAAGCTTGAGGCCGAGGGCGGGGCCGAGGGATGCCTCATCGCTCCCGGTCTGGGCCAGGAAACCGCGCAGGATCGGGCCGCCCTCGGGGTGGTCGAGCCACTCCTGAATGGTGTTTTGGGCTGTCAGGGGCTTGTTGGCCGCCATGAACGTTCCTTTCAATCGACGGAGCGGCCGTGAATGCGCGGCCACCGTTACTTACACGTGTAAGTAAAGTGTATCTTCGAAGGGTCAGTTGGTCACGAAAGGAACTCCGTGCACCGCAAGGTCACTTCGCACGACGTCGCCCAGGCTGCCGGCGTCTCGCGGGCAACCGTCAGCTACGTGCTCAATGGCCGGAGCGGACAGAGCATTTCGGCAACCACCCGGCAGCGGGTCCTCACCGCTGCCGCGAAACTGGGTTATGCGCCGTCGACCGCCGCCCGGACGCTGCGCAAGGGCCAAAGCGACCTTGTGCTGATGCTTCTGCCGCCCGAACCCCTGGGCCGCGCCCTGGCCATGGTGCTTGACGCTGCGTCGGACCAGGTTGAACGCTATGGACTTCGGCTCATGGCCCATCGGCTGCCCGCCTCGGGCGGGGCCAATGAACTGGTCCGCTCACTCGCTCCAGCCGCGCTGATCCTCACCACGCCGCTGCCCGATGAGGAACTTTCGGCACTGCGCTCCCTTGAGGTGCCGCTCGCCTTCCTGCAGCAGGAGATGGACGACCCGCTGGGGCCGGACCTCGGCATCGGCGCCCTGCAGGTGAAGCATCTGGCGGAAGCAGGCCACACGCGCCTCGGGGTCGCCGTACCGGATTCCCCCGGCTACGCCTGGCGCGTGCAGGTGCGGCTTGCGGCCATTGAACATGCCTGTGCCCGGCACGGGCTCCACCCGCCCGCAGTCGAGCGGATCAGCCTGGAGGCAGCCGACGCCGCAGCCGCCGTCGGGCGCTGGACGCAGGGGCCCGAACCGGTGACGGCGGCCTGCGCGTTCGACGACGACTACGCCTTCGCCCTGCTGTCGGGGCTCGCTTCCCACGGCCTCTCCGCACCGGGGGACCTGGCCGTGATTGGTGCCGAAGACCTTCCGTTAGCCGGGCTGGCAGTGCCGCCGCTGACCACGGTGAGCGTGCACGCAAGGATGCTCGGAGCGTTGTTCGCACAGCTGGCAATCGCCCCGCTCCTGGGCGCCGACGCCGATGCAGATGCCGGCAGGCAGGCGGGCGGCACACGGCCAGCATCAGAAGGTACCGCAGCGCAGCCGGTGCCTCCGGTGACCCTCGTTCGCCGGGCCTCCGCCTAGCGATCGGCTCCGCTTCGCAGGAAATCGTCCGGTTAGCCGTTCTGCTGCCGTTTAGAACCGGCAGCAGAACGGCTAAGCGGCAGCAAAAACTCAGGCGTCGGCTTCGCGGGCCCGGTACAGCTGCATCTGCCGGTAGCGCCGGCCCAGGGACTCACGCCGGGGCTTGGACGGTGCGTCCTCCGGCTCGGCAGTGAGGTCGATGTGCTTCTTCCCGAACCGCCAGAGCAGCAGGTCATCCAGCAGGCGGTCGGGCCCCGGAGAGTAGCGGTGGTCAAGGGCGGCACGGACTTCGGTGATGGCCTCGGCCTGCAGCAGCCCGGCCAGGTCCATGGTGGTCTTCAGCCCGTGCGCGGCCAGCAGTTCCGCGGCCCAGCCCCAGTCGTCCCCGGCCTTGCGGTTCACGTGCGGCAGCAGGGTCATCCAGACATGCCGGATCCGGTTGGGTGTCAGCGGCGCCGACCCCTCGCCGTCTTCGTCCCAGAACCCGGTCACCGTTTCGTAGCGTTCGTGCAGTTCAGCGAACTCGTTCTCCACGGTCTCCAGCATGGCCGCAGTGGCGATGAACTGCCGGTCGAAGTACGGGCTCCAGGCCCGCGGGTCGCCGGCCTTGAACCGGATGTCATGTTCAATCTCCGACCAGGCATGGGCCAGCACCGTGCGGATCTGCACCTCGAAGAGGTAGCTGCCGTTGGGCTTCTGTGACGGCTCCAGCAGCCGGTGGTAGTTCCGGACCGTTTCATTCTGGATAGTGCGCAGGATCAGGTGGCGGCTGGAATAGCCGTAGGTTCCGGACTCGATGGAGCCGATGTCCTTCTCCCGGTCTCCGCGGCAGTCGAACTCGGCGCGCTGCCGCTTGATCAGGTTGGCTGCCTCATCAACCTCATGCGGGAGAGTCATGATGACCCGCACGCCCACCAGGTCGGTGAGGTTGCGCAGCGGATCCGGGAACAGCAGGGTGGGTACCTCGTCCGGGTTTTCCGAAGGCAGCGTACGGGACGCCTTGTCCCGGAAGGACTCCACGGATTTGGTACGAGAAGCAATGAACAGCGGTTTGACCGTGCTGTCCTCGAAGACGGCCCGCAGGCTTGCTTCCATTTCCGCCGTCACGGATTCCAGCGCCGGGCGCACCCGGGCGTACTCGTCCGTGCTGGCCTGGACCACCGGACGTAGCCGGTCATCCAGGGTGTCCCACGCGCTCACGATAGTCCTTTCGCAGTTTCTGCCAGCCTATGGCACGCCGCAGACACTCGTCCGGCGGGCGGCCGTTAGGCTCATCTCCAGATTAGGACGACGGCGGCCCGCTTCGGTGCCTCCGCGGCACGCGCGCGCCCCCATTAAGGAAGCCACCCCATGCCACAGCGGTTCACCTACGGCAGCCATGCCGAACAGTTCGGGGAGCTGACGCTCCCGCAGAAAGGACAGCCGCTGCGCGGAACTGTCGTTGTCATCCATGGCGGCTACTGGCGGTCCATCTACTCCCTGGAACTGGGGCGCCCCCTCGCCGCGGACCTGGCCGGGAGGGGATGGGCCGCGGTCAACCTGGAATACCGGCGTGCGGGCAACGGCGGCGGCTGGCCGCAGACGTTTGAGGACATCAGCGCCGGGATAGACGCACTGGCAGATCTCCCGGAACTTGCAGGCTTTCCGGTCCCGGTGATCGCCCTGGGACACTCGGCAGGCGGGCATCTGGCGGTCTGGGCGGCCGGACGAAAGGCGCCCCGGGTGCCGCTTGACGCCGTCGTGAGCCAGTCCGGGGTGCTGGATCTGGGGCGTGCGCATGAGCTGGGACTGAGCAGCGGGGCTGCGGAGAATTTCCT
Organism: Arthrobacter gandavensis; assembly: GCF_039528575.1. NCBI lineage: Bacteria > Bacillati > Actinomycetota > Actinomycetes > Micrococcales > Micrococcaceae > Arthrobacter > Arthrobacter gandavensis. Next base: position 159,844 of record NZ_BAAALV010000002.1, on the reverse strand, counting down.
GGGAACAGCCCCGGAAATCGACCCGGAACGCTGGCGGAAGGCGGACCCGGTACGGATGGTGCCGGTACCTGTGCCGATTTTCGCGCTGCACGGTGCCCAGGACATCACCGTGCCGCTGGAGCTGGCGGAGAATTACGTGAAAGCCGCGGAAGCGGCCGGCGGAACGGCGGAACTGCGCCTGATTCCCGGTGACCACTTTGAAATGATCACCCCCGGAACGCCGGGCTGGGCGGGGGTGCTGCGGACCCTCGACGACGCGGCCGCAAAGACCGCCGGGTAGCGCCGCCGGGTCCGTGCTCGGTAGGTTGAGTCCGTGATCACAGTCATCGGCGAAGCCCTTATCGACGAAGTTCTCAGCGACACGGCGCCCCGCCGTTCCCATCCCGGCGGCAGCCCGCTGAACGTGGCCGTGGGGGTGGCAAGGCTGGGCCGGCCGGTGCAGTTCATTGGCCGCTACGGCAATGACGCCTACGGCGTGCTGATTGCCCAGCACCTCAAGCACAACTCGGTCCTCGCTGCCCTGCCGGCGGACGACCGGCCCACCAGTGTTGCCACGGCTACCCTGGATCCGGCCGGCGGAGCCCGGTACACCTTCGACCTGGAGTGGTCGCTGCCCGGATTGGACGAGGAACTTCCCCGGCTGCTCGAAGGCACCACGCTGCTGCACACCGGATCCATCGCCACCATGCTCTCCCCGGGCGCCCACGAGGTGCTCGCCACCGTTGAGCGGGCGCATCCGCAGGCCACCATCACCTTCGATCCCAACTGCCGGCCCACCATCATCACCGACGTTTCCTATGCCCGGGACCAGGCCGAAAAGTTTGTCCGGCTGGCCGACGTCGTAAAGGCTTCCGACGAGGACCTCGCCTGGCTCTACCCGGACCTTCCCGTGGAGGATGCCGCCCGGGACTGGCTCGGCATGGGTCCGGCCGTCGTGGTGGTTACGCGCGGGTCCCGCGGCCCCTGGGCGGTGGCCGAGTCCGGGAGCTGCGAGGCTCCGGCGCCGGCCGTGTCGGTCGCGGACACGGTGGGTGCGGGAGATTCGTTTATGTCAGCGCTGATTGCCGGGCTGATGGACCGGAATTACGACGGCGCTGCCCGCCGCCCGGAACTGCGGAAAATTGGCGTCGGTGACCTGGAAGCCATCATCGCCTATGCGGCAAGGGCAGCAGCCATCACCGTTTCCCGCCCGGGTGCGGACCCGCCCCGGCGGAGTGAACTGATCTAGAGTCCCGGACCCTCTAAAGGGGCCGGCAGATGAGAGGAAGAGCGCCCATGGAAGCGTACGATCCCACCGAAGACCTGCCCCCGGTTCCCTCCTTCGAGGTCACCAGCGCCAACTTTGACGACGGTGGTCCGCTGGCGCCGTCGCAGTACGCCACCGGCGCCGTGCCCGGAGGAAGGGATGCTTCCCCGCAGCTCAGCTGGTCCGGCTGGCCGGAAGCAACCCGCAGCTTCGCCGTCACGATGGTGGACCCTGACGCCCCCATCCCCGGCGTTTTCTGGCACTGGGCCGCGGTCAACATCCCGGTGGAAGAAACATCCATCACCGAGAACGCCTCCCGCGCCGGCATGCCGGAGGGCACGCTGCAGCTGTTCAACGAAATGGGCGAACCCGGCTACACCGGTGCCGCGCCGCCGGTGGGGCACGGAAAACACCGCTACTTCCTCACGGTCCACGCAGTGGATGTGCCGCTGCTGGATGTGGCCCAGGACGCCAGGCCCGGAGTGCTGTCCATGGCGCTGCGCGGACGCACCCTGGCACGCGGACTGATCGTGGGAACGGCGGAGCGTCCGGACCACTAGTTCCCGGCCCGCAAACTCCGCGTTCCGGCTAGGCTGGTAGCCAACGGAAGGGCGGGGCATGCGGCTGGTAGCAAGTGACCTGGACGGGACCATAGTCGGCCCGGACAACAGGATCAGTGACCGGACCGTCAATGCGTTCCGCAAATGCGCGGACGCCGGCATCCACGTCGTTTTCGTCACCGGCCGGCCGCCGCGCTGGCTGGGACCCGTCAGGGAACAGCTTGGCCACACCGGCACCGTGATCTGCTCCAACGGTGCGATCCTGTACGACCTGGAATCCGCGCAGGTGACCTGGTCTAAGCCGTTGGCACTGGACGGCATGTTCCAGGCGGCAGGCATCATTCGAAGCCTCTACCCGGCAGTGCGGTTCGCAGCCGAGACTGTGGAAGGTTTCCACCTGGAACCGGGATTCCTGCAGGATGCCGGAGCGGACCTGCTCGGCGCCGTCGCCCCCGCACCGCTCACCGAATCACTGGGCCCGGGAAGCCGCGTGGTGAAGTTCCTCGCCAAGATGGAAGACATCCACCCGGATGAGTTCCTCCGCAGGGTGAAGCCCGAAGTGGCCCACCTGGTCTCCACCACGCATTCCGCGCCGTCGGTTCCGCTGCTGGAAATGTCCGCTCCCGGCCTGGACAAGGCCGTGACACTGGCAGAATACGCGGACTCCCTGAAGATTGACGCCGCGGACGTTGTTGCCTTCGGCGACATGCCAAATGACCTTGGCATGCTGGGCTGGGCAGGCCGCGGCTACGCCATGGCGTCCGGGCATCCTGCCGTCCGGGCGGCCGTGCCACGCCAGGCGCCGCCGTTCGCGCAGGACGGTGTGGCCCAGGTCCTCGAGGACCTGCTGCGCGGCCGGTAGCTGCGGGAAGCCCTACACCGCCGGAAGCATCCTCATCCGGCGGGCGTGCAGCAGCTGGTGAACCGTAATGAGGATGGCCAGCCAAGCCAGTCCCAGGCTCCAGGCCACCAGCACATCGGTCAGCCAGTGATGGCCAAGGTAGACCCGGCTCAGTCCCACGGCCGCTATGAACACCGCAGCCATCAGGACGGTGATGATGCGGGCCCGCTTCGATTCCAGGTAGATGAACAGCAGATAGGCGATGGTTCCGCCCACCACCACGGAGTTCAGGGAATGTCCGCTCGGAAAGGACGCCGAGTACTCGTACGGTGGAACGGCGTCGGTCAGCGGCGGCCGGGAACGCCCCACCAGGGCTTTGCCGGCAACCGTCATCAGCAGGGATCCTGCCGCGGCCGAGGCCGTGAGGATCAGCGGCGTCCAGCTGCGCTGCCACCGGCACAGGACCGCCACGGCCGCTGCTGCCAGGATCGGAAGCCCAATGGTGCCGCCCAGATTCGTCAGCCAGGTCAGCGCCGTGTCCAGTCCCGGGGAGCGCAGGGACTTGGCGGCAGCGAGTACCGGGTGGTCCAGGACGGCAACGCCGTCCTCCTCCGCTACGGCCTCGTAGACGCCTCCGGCCACGAGGGCCAGCAGCAGGGCCGGGACCAGTCCGGCAGCAAGTGTCAGCAGCAGTATGCCGTGGCGGCCCAGGGCCTGCGCCAACCGGGAGAGCAGACGCTGGATGCGGTCAATGGGGGCGTCGCTCATGATCCCAGTATGCCAAGGCGGTGGCCGAGCCAGTCGAGGTTGTTGACAAGCCCCGCCTTCCACACCTGCCAGGAGTGGCCGCCGGGCAGCTCCTGCAGCTGGACGTCCATTCCCGCGGCCTTGGCCGCGTTGTACACCTCGCGGCCCTCCCCGTTGTAGACGCTGTCGTCCTTGCCGACCACTACTATCCCGGCGGTGTCCGGGAAGGACTGCTGCTTGAGGATGTCCAGCGCATTCTGCGCCGCGAATGCGGATGCGTCGCCGCCGAAGTACGTGTCCAGGAGGGACTGCATGCCTCCGGGGATGGTCGGTTCGTTCTCCCCGGCAATGTCGATGAACGTGGGGAAGGCAGCAGGAAAGTTCACGGCCAGCTGTACGGCGCAGGTACCGCCGTAGGAGTAGCCCGCGGCGGCCCACTGCTGCGGACCGCTGAGTCCGGCGGACAGGTTGGCCTGGATCCAGCGGGGCACGTCCTCGGCGAGATAAGTCGCTCCGCGGCCCTGTTTCGAATCGAGGCAAAGGGACCAGTTGGAGTTGGCTCCTCCGGAGAGGTCCGGAAGGACGACTATGGGAGCCAGCCCGTGGTGCCGGGCAGCGAAGTCATCCATCACCTCCTGCAGCTGGCCGCCCGCGAACCAATCTGCGGGTGCGCCGGGCTGCCCGTGCAGTGCGATCAGCACGGGAAGGTTCTGGGCATGCGGAGTCCCCAGATATGCCGGTGGCAGGTACACCAGGCTGGAAGCGGCGGCGTAGCCGGAACCGGATTCGGGGATCTGGACCTCATAGACCCCGCCTTCCGCGGGCATGTTCGACGGCGGTGTCCAGTTCGCTTCAGTGCTGGGCGTGGTGTCCTGCCCCGGAACGAGTTTCCGGAGGGGGACCTCGCCGTTTGAGTCGCCGGGACGCACCACAAGGGATTCAAGCGTGGGGAACTGGCCGTAGGCTACGTTGGTGGCTGACGCCGCGCCAAGCAGCACCGCAGCGGCTGAGAGGACCGTCAGGATCCGCGGGAGAAAGTCCCGGGAGAGGCGCCAGCGGGGAACTACCAGCAGCAGCGCTAATATTCCTGAGGCGGAATATAAGTACAGGTACCGCGGGAAGGAAGCGTTCCACCAGTCAAGCCAGAGCTCGGCCCCCACAAAAAGCAGCACCGTTCCGGCCATGGCGCCCATCAGGGCAAACGGGACCACCCTGGTGAGGTACCGCCGCGGACCCCAGCACAGCCAGCACAGTCCGGCAGCACCGAGGCTAAGCACCAGCACGGGCACAGCTCCCGAGGTCAGCGACAGGTTCATCGCTGGTTGCCCACGATCCGGCGGGCCATGGTGAAGGTCTGTCCCACGGATACATGCGGAAGGTAGGCACGGGCCAGGGCGTTCGCGATCGCCGGCAGGGACGCGGAATCCATGTACGTCATGTACAGCGGAACGTACTCCGGCTGGAACTTGGCCTTGTAGGCAAGCAGGGACCGGAAGCCGTACACCGGTTCAAGGGTGGCGCCGAGCCTTTCCATCAGCCACTCAAGGACCGGCGGCGTCCCGGCGTCCCGGCGCCCGGAACCGTTCTCCCCGGACGAACCTCCGCCCGGTGCTGCCGCCGCGGCTTGGCTCCGGGCCAGCGGGGCACCGGAAAGGCTGAGCAGGTGAAACCCTTCGTCCTGCAGGGACAGTGCCGCAGAGGCGATGAGGAAGTCCATGGCCGCCGGGAAACCGTGCGCACGGCGGCGCATGAAGTCCAGGGTCCACCCGGTGATCTCCCCGTCCCGGTAGATCGGCAGCCAGGAGGTTACGCCGTGCACCGTGCGGTCCTGGTCCACTGCGAGCAGCAGCCGCACGCCGTCGTCGTCAATCTCTTCTATCCCGCCCAGCGTGAAGCCCATTTCCGGCATCTGCTTTTCCGCCACCCATTCCTCGGAGATGGCATTGATCTGGTCCAGGACTGACAGCGGGGCGGTCCGGTAGGTGGTCCACTCCGCGCGGATCCCGGCTTTCCCGGCACGGTTGAAGGCCGTACGCACGTCCTGGAACCGCTTGCCGCGGAAGGCCAGGGACCCGAGCGGAAGCAGGGTTTCCTCCGCCACCTGCAGGTCCGTGTGTCCCAGGGCCGCGGCAGCTTCCCGGGTGGTTTCGTTCACCGAATAGAAGCATGCGGTCACACCGGATTCCGCACAGTACGCCGCGAAGCCCTCCACCGACTGCCGGAGTTCGGCAGGGGGGCCCACCGGGTCGCCAACAGTCAGGGCAACGCCGTAGCCAAGCCGGTACGCCACATAGGAATTGCCGGTGGGGGAGAACCAGTAGGAGTTGCCGCTCCAGAGCGTCATCCACGCCATCGTGCTGCCGCCGCTGGAGGTCAGCAGGGTCCGGGCCCGCTCTTCGGCAAGCGCGAAGCGGCTGTAGGCGGGCTCGAGGAAGGACCGCAGCAGCAGTACACAGGTGAGGATCCAGAAAACTACGCCTACCCCTTCGTAGAGGATGATGGCGGGAAGCGACTGCGGCAGCAGCTCCGGAGGCCTGGAAATGATCTCGGACACCGGCAGGAACCTCAGCGGCAGGTCTTCCAGCAGGGACTCCATATCTGCCTGCGGCGTGAAACCGCTGCGCAGCAGCAGCCCGCCTCCCACCCACGCGGCGGCCAGGATGACCCCGGCCGTGGCGCAGGTCAGGAACAGCCGGCGGTAGGTTCCCGGCGCTGCGGAGACGGCGAAGAGCCTTCCGGACAGGGCCAGCAGCACGAACACCAGCAGCGGCAGCAGCATGGGAAGCACCAGTGCCAGGGGCTGCACGGGTCCGCCGACGCCATACACTCCGCCGGTGTGGCCGAGGAGGAAGAAGCCGGTGCGGATGGCGGCTGCCAGGGTCATCAGGCCCTGCAGGATGAGGGCGCTGATCCAAGCGAACCGGCGGCCGCGGCGCAGTCCGTCAGCGAAAACAATGAGCAGCACCTGTGGCAGGACTGCCAGGAAGAAGCCCGCCAGTCCGGCGCTCTGTTCCAGCCGTGCGGTCCGGCACTCCGCCTGCAGGCCCGGATCGGCGCAGATGTTGGCCAGCGCCACCGGGTCAAGGGTTTCCGCGTTGGTGAACAGGTACGCAAGGACGGCCAGGGGCCCGACGGCGCGCACATTCAGTGCGGCAAGGACCGGCCCGACGGCGGTAGCCACCACCAGCAGCCCCACCAGGACCCGGGCTTCGCGCCGGCTGGACACCAGGCTTCGGGGCCAGCGGGGACGCCGGCCAAACAGGTACGGTCCCCAGATCCCGCCCGTGACTGCCGCGGCCAGGGACATCACGTCACGCAGCGCGCCTGAGTACAGGGCGAGGACCACCAGGAGGGTGAACAGTGCCAGCCGCACCCGGCGGCGCCAAAGAGTGCCCATGCCTGCCGACGCGGCCGCGGCGACCCCGCAGACCAAAGCCACCGGGCCAACAAACGAATCCGTGCTGAGTTCCCTGCCCCAGTTCTCGAAGGCACCGTTCAGGCCGGCCGCGAAGCCGATCCCGGCCAGGGCACCGATGACCTGGGTTCCCACCGCGGCCGCAAGGAACCGCCGGCTGCCCAGGAGGCGCTCGGCAGGCAGGCCCACGGCCAGTGTCAGCAGCGTTCCGCTGATGTATCCGGCCAGCCCGTTGGCCCACAGGGCGGAAAGCAGCAGTGCAGGCCAGTATTCCGGCAGGGTATCCACGGACACGCTCACCCAGGGCAGCAGGGGATCATCCGGACCGTCCACGATGGAAGAGGTCAGGATGCCCAGGAACCAGAACAGCACCACGAACACCAGCGTCACCGGGGACTTGGCGAGGGTTCCGCGCAGTCCGTCCGCGGGCCAGCGGAGCCAGCGCCCCGCTGTTTGCCGGGCAGAAGCGTGCTGCATACGGCCACCTCCATGGCTTGCCGGCAACGGTGGAAGGCTTCCGTCCCCCGGGTGCAGCCAGTCTAATTCCGGGAGTCCGCCCAGGGACCGGGAAGCCTCACAAGATCGCGTGCTGACAGGCGATAAAGTACCCCTGTGACCGCACTCCTGCCGTACTTCACCCCGCCGTCTGCGTTGCTGTCCTGCGGGGGTCCGCTGGGACTCTCCCACCGGGGGTTCAGTCCGGACGGGCTGGAAAACACCATGGCAGCCTTCGAAGCCGCGGTGGACCTGGGATTCGGCTATTTGGAAACCGATGTCCGGACCACCAGCGACGGTGTGCTTATGGCATTCCATGATGAAACCCTGGACCGGGTCACCGACGCCTCCGGCCCGATCAGTGCCCGGAGCCTGCGTGAACTGCGCGAAGTCCGGGTAGGCGGCACCGAGCCGATCCCCACGCTGGGGGAAGTCCTGGTCCGCTGGCCGGACGTGCGGCTGAACGTTGATATCAAGGACACCGCCGGCGCTGCTGCACTGGCCGCCCTGATCGAAAAACATCAGGCCCATGACCGGGTGCTGGTGACCTCCTTCTCGGACCGGCGGCGGCTGGACTGCCTGCGCCGGCTCTCCCGGCCGGCGGCGACCTCCGCCGGGTCCGCCGGCACGGCAGCCCTGCTGCTGCTCTCACCCCTGGGACTGGCCGGGCTGGTGGCACGGCTGGGCCGGTTCCGCTGTGTGCAGGTTCCCGTCAGCTTCCACGGGATCCCCGTGGTGCGTCCCGTGTTCCTGCGGCGCTGCCACAAGGCCGGAATCCAGGTCCACGTCTGGACCGTCAACACGCGTCCGCTGATGGAGGGGTTGCTGGACATGGGCGTGGACGGACTGGTTTCAGACCGGGCGGACCTGCTGTCCGAGGTGCTCTCTGTACGCGGTGCCTGGCCGCAGGGTGCAGGCAGCGCCTGATTCCCGGGGCGGCCACGCTGTGCCGCAGCGCGCATTCGCTGGCAGGATGTAATCCATGCGCGTGCTCATAGCCCCGGACAAGTTCAAAGGCAGCCTCACCGCCGAAGAAGCCGCTGCTGCCATGGCACAAGGGGTGCTCTCCGTCTATCCGGACGCGGACGTCACCCGGATTCCGGTTGCCGACGGCGGTGAGGGAACCCTCGAAGCTGCCCTGGCCGCCGGAGCGGAAGAGCGCTCCACCCGGGTCCGCGGGCCGCTGGGCCGCGAAGTCACGGCGGTGTGGGCGATGGACGGCACGACGGCGGTCCTGGAAACCGCACGTTCCTCGGGCCTGATGCTCGTGGAACCGTCCGTGCAGACTTCCCTCGCGGCGTCGAGCTTTGGCAGCGGGCAACTGATCACGGCGGCGCTGGACGCCGGGGCGCAGGAAATCATCCTGGGGATCGGCGGGTCGGCGATGACCGACGGCGGCTCCGGAGCGCTAACCGCCCTGGGCCTGCGGATCCTCGACGACGGCGGTAACCCGGTTCCGCCCGGCGGTGCCGGACTCGCAGTGGCAGCCGCCGTCGACGCCTCCGGGCTGGACCCGCGGATCAAGGACACAACCATCCGGATCGCGGCGGACGTGACCAACCCGCTCACGGGACACAACGGTGCGGCCCATATCTTTGGCGGGCAGAAGGGCGCCGATTCCTCGGCCCGGCTGCTGCTGGACGAAGCATTGGGAAACTGGGCCCGGCTGCTCAGGGAGGCAACCGGCGTCGACGTCGATGTCCCGGGCGCCGGAGCGGCCGGTGGTTTCCCATCGGCGTTCCTTGCCTTCACGGATGCGCGGATTGAACCCGGCTTTGAACTTATTGCCGATCTGGTGGGCCTGGCACCGGCGCTGGCCCAGGCAGACCTGGTGCTGTCCGGCGAAGGCTCCATCGATGAGCAGTCCCGTTACGGAAAGGCGCCCCTGGAGGTGGCCCGGCTGGCAGCGGAGCGGGGAATCCCGGTGGTACTGGTGGCCGGTGCGATCACGCTGAGCCCGAAGGTCCTGGCCGAGTATGGCGTGGAGGCAGCGGTCAGTCTGCTTGACCTGGCGCAGGGACCGGCGGACGCCATGGCGCGGGCAGAGTTCTACGTCGCCCGCGCCACGCAGGCGGCCCTCGAAGGGGCCTAGCTTCCTAACCCAGGCTGGACGGCGTGGCGCCGACGTCTTCCTGGGGCTCATCCGGCATGGTGCCGCGCCAGCGGGCGATCGCCGTCATGCCGTGGTAGATCACCAGGGTGGCGGCGGTGCCCAGGGCGATGCCCTCGAAGGTCAGGCCACCAACGTTCCAGGTGTAGTTCGCGATGCCGACCACCAGTGCAACACCGGCCACGGAAAGGTTGATCGGGTTGGAGAAGTTCACGCGGTTATCCACCCAGATCCGGACACCGAGGATCCCGATCATGCCGTAGAGCACCACGCCCGCTCCGCCCAGGACGCCGGGCGGAATAGTGGCGATGAGGGCGCCGAACTTGGGGAAGAGGCTCAGCAGCACGGCGGTGATGCCGGCAACCCAGTAGGCAGCCGTGGAGTAGACCCGGGACGCGGCCATGACGCCGATGTTCTCCGCGTAGGTGGTGGTGCCCGAACCGCCGCCGGCGCCGGCCAGCATGGTGGCAACGCCGTCGGCCATCAGTGCCCGGCCGGTGTAGGGGTCAAGGTTCCGTCCGGTCATGGCAGCCACCGACTTCACATGGCCGATGTTCTCCGCAACCAGCACCAGCACCACGGGGACGAACAGGCCAATGACGTTGAAGTGGAACGTGGGAGCCGTGAACTCGGGCAGGCCGAACCAGGCTGCGTCATTGATGGCGGAGAAGTCCACCTCACCCTGGATGACGGCGGCGGCGTAGCCGGCCAGGACACCAACCAGGATGGAGAGGCGGCCGATCAGGCCCTTGAAAAGCACTGTGGTCAGCAGGATCACCACAACCGTGACGGTGGCGGTGATGGGACCGGCCTCGTAGTTGGTGCGGGTGGTGGGAGCCAGGTTCAGGCCGATCAGGGCCACGATCGCACCGGTGACGGTGGGCGGCATCAGGACCTGGATCCACCGGGTGCCGGCCAGCTGTGCAGCAAGGCCGATCAGGAACAGGGTGGCGCCGGCCATGATGATGCCGCCCAGCGCGCCGCCCGGACCGTGCTGGTTCACCGCAGCCGCGATCGGCGCGATGAACGCGAAGGATGAACCCAGGTAGCTGGGGACCTTCCCGGCGGTAATGATCAGGAACAGGATGGTTCCGACGCCGGAGAAGAACAGGGTGGTTGCCGGCGGGAAGCCGGTCAGCAGCGGCACCAGGAACGTAGCACCGAACATGGCCACCACGTGCTGGGCGCCAATGCCGATGGTGCGCGGCCAGCTGAGTCTTTCATCCGGAGCGACGAATGAGCCGGGAGTAACTGTCTTGCCGTTCCCGTGGAGTTTCCAGTCTGTGCCGAACCTGCTCATGCGTGTGCCTTCCAAAGGACAAAGGGGGATTGATTCGTGGAGAATGTTACCGGCGGGGCTTCTGTGCCACGCTATGTTGCACGCACCGGTAATTTTACCGGGGAAGCAGTTGGGCCTAAGGCGGCCTGTGACGGACGGATCATACGTGGGAATTTCAGTTTCTGGACGGACAGTACTCATCACCGGCGCAGCCATGGGCATGGGCCAGCTGTACGCCGAACGGGCAGTCCGCGAAGGCGCGCGGGCCGTGGTGCTCTGGGACCGGAATGCCGAGGCGCTGGATGCCGCAGCACAGCGGCTGCGCGGACTCGGATCCTCCCAGATCCTGCCGTACACGCTGGACGTCTCGTCAGCAGCCGAAGTTGCCGAAAACGCCGAGGCGGTGCTGGCAGAACTCGGTGCGCCGGACGTGCTGATCAATAACGCGGGCATTGTCCGCGGCAAGTACTTCTGGGAGCACTCCGGAACGGACATTGACGCCGTCATGGACGTCAACACGCTGGCCCCCATGCACATCACCCGCGCCTTCCTGCCGGGCATGATCGAACGGCGCACCCCCGCCCGGATCCTGAACGTCGCCTCCGCGTCCGGCACCCTGTCGGTGCCGAAGATGAGCGTCTACACCGCCTCCAAATGGGCTGTGATCGGCTGGAGCGATTCACTGCGGCTGGAACTGGAGGAAGCCGGACACGGCCACGTGCAGGTCACCACCCTGATCCCCAGCTACATCAAGACCGGCATGTTCGAAGGTGCCCGCGGCCCGCTAATGACGCCGCTGATGGAACCTGAATACGTGGTGGACAAGGCCTGGAAGGCGCTGCTTGAGGGCAAGGCCCGGGTCCAGCTGCCGTGGACCGTCCCGCTGGGCAGCGCCCTGCGCGGACTGCTGCCCCAGCCTGCATGGGACGTGGTGGCAGGCAGGGTCTTCAAGGTCTACCAGTCCATGGACCACTTCACCGGCCGTCCGGCCGCGGACCCGGGGGCATCAGCCTCGCCAGCGGCCGGCACCGGGAATCGGGCATGAGCGCGGGCATCCCGGCGCCTTCCCCGGCAGGAAGCGTTCCGGCCCAGGTAGCTGCGGTCCGCAAGGTTTATGCCAGCGGCCGTACCCGCCCGCTGGCATGGCGGAAAGAGCAGCTGAAATCCCTGATGCGGATGCTCTCCGAGCGGGAGCAGGAGTTTGCCGCAGCGCTGCGCGAGGACCTGGGCAAGAACCCCCTCGAGGCCTACCTCACCGAAATCTCCATCACCCGGGCCGAAGCAGCCCACGCGCTGAAGCACCTGACGGACTGGACCCGGACCACCAAGGTACCGGTGCCGCTGGGCCTGCAGCCGGCGTCGGCCAAGGTTGAACCGCAGCCGCTGGGCGTGGTGCTGATCATCGCGCCGTGGAACTACCCCGTTCAGCTGCTCCTCGCCCCGCTGATCGGTGCGCTCGCCGCGGGCAACGCCGTAGTACTGAAGCCCAGCGAGCTTGCACCAGCCACGTCCGCTGCGGTAGCCCGGATCCTCCCGGCGTACCTGGACCCGGAGGCAGTGGTGGTCATCGAAGGTGCCCAGGAGGTATCCCAGGCGCTGCTCGGCGAACGCTTCGACCACATCTTCTACACCGGCGGTGAACGGGTGGGCAAAATTGTCATGCGCGCTGCCGCTGAGCACCTGACCCCGGTGACGCTGGAGCTGGGAGGCAAGTCTCCCGCCGTCGTACTGGATGGAAACCTGACCGCCGTCGCCCGCCGGCTGGCCTACGGCAAGCTGATCAACGCGGGGCAAACGTGCGTGGCACCTGACTACGTGCTGGTTACCGAGGATGCAGCCCCCAAACTCCTCAAGGCCCTGTCCAAGGTCCTCCGCGAGTTTGTGGGCAAGGACCCGTCCCGCAGCGCCAACTACGGCCGGATCGTCAACGAGGGGCACTTTGACCGGCTCACGGGCTATCTGGCTGACGGGACCGTCGTTTCCGGCGGCCGCAGCAGCCGGGATGACCTCTACATCGAACCCACGGTGCTGGCCGGGGTACCGCTGGACGCGCCGGTGATGCAGGAGGAAATCTTCGGGCCCATCCTTCCGGTGGTTACGGTCCGGGACCTGGAGGAGGCGATGGAGATCATCAACGCCCGCCCCGTCCCCCTGGCGTCCTACCTGTTCACGTCCTCGGCGGCGCAGCAGCGCCGGTTCGAGCAGGGAGTGCGGGCGGGCTCGGTGAACCACAACGCCGCGATTGTGCAGCTGGCAGTGCCGGATCTGCCCTTCGGCGGCGCCGGCGCCAGCGGTATGGGGGCGTACCACGGCAAGCAGTCCTTCGACACGTTCAGCCAGGCACGCCCGGTGTTCTCCAAGGGGACGCTGCTGGACACACTGCGCGTGGCCTACCCGCCGTACAACGGTTTCAAGGCCCGGATCCTGCGCCGCCTTCTCTAACTTCGAGATGACAGAAACTGCCCTTATGAACGCTCATACGGGCAGTTTCTGTCATCTCGTTTAAGTCGTTGGAGGAACGGGCTAGGAAATCACGGAGTCCACAATGGCCTTCGCCTCCGCCTGGACCTCGCTGAGGTGCTCGGCGCCCTTGAAGGACTCGGCGTAGATCTTGTACACGTCCTCGGTGCCGGAAGGCCGCGCCGCGAACCAAGCGTTCTCCGTGGTGACCTTCAGCCCGCCGACTGCTGCCCCGTTGCCCGGCGCTTCGGTCAGGCGCGCGGTGATTTCCTCGCCTGCCAGCGTAGTGGCGGTGACGTCCGACGGCGACAGCTTGGACAATGCCGCCTTCTGGTCGCGGGTGGCCGGGGCATCAACCCGTGCGTAGACCGGGTCCCCAAATCGGTTGGTCAGTTCCCGGTAGTGCTGGGACGGGGTCTTGGACGTGGTGGCGGTGATTTCTGAAGCCAGCAGGGCCAGCAGGATTCCGTCCTTGTCCGTGGTCCAGACCGAGCCGTCCAGCCGCAGGAAGGACGCACCCGCGGATTCCTCACCGCCAAACGCCACCTCGCCGGACAGCAGTCCCGGAACGAACCACTTGAAGCCCACCGGAACCTCCATCAGCCGGCGGTCCAGGCTTGCCGTAACCCGGTCGATCATGGAGGAAGAGACCAGGGTCTTGCCCACCATGGCGTCGCCGCGCCAGCCGGAGCGGTTTGCGTAGAGGTACTCTACGGCGGCGGCGAGGTAGTGGTTGGGGTTCATCAGCCCGGCATCCGGGGTGATGATGCCGTGCCGGTCGGCGTCGGCGTCGTTGCCCGTGGCGATGTCATACCGGCCGGCCTGGGCAATCAGGGACGCCATCGCGTCGGGGGAGGAGCAGTCCATGCGGATCTTCTCGTCCCAGTCCAGGGTCATAAAACCGAACTGAGGATCCACGCTGGGGTTCACCACGGTCAGGTTCAGCCCGTACTGCTCGCCGATGGCGCCCCAGTAGTCAACGGACGCGCCGCCCATCGGATCCGCGCCGATGTGCAGGCCGGAGGCCTTGATGGCGTCCATGTTCAGCACCGAACCCAGGTCGCCCACGTAGTGCTGCAGGAAGTCATAGGCGCCCACCGATTCGGCCAGCCGTGCCTCACCCAGCGGTACGCGCTGCACGCCGCGCAGCCCGTTCTCCAGCAGTTCGTTGGCCCGGTTGGCGATCCAGGCCGTGGTTTCTGCATCGGCCGGCCCGCCGGTGGGCGGGTTGTACTTGAAACCGCCGTCAGCCGGAGGGTTGTGGGACGGGGTGATGACAATTCCGTCCGCCTGGTCCGTGCGGGTGGCGTTGTGCGTCAGGATCGCGTGGCTCAGGGCCGGGGTGGGCGTGAAACCGGTCCGCGCGTCGATCAGGACGTTGACGCCGTTGCCGGCCAGGACCTCCAGTGCAGTGTTCTGCGCCGGTTCGGAAAGAGCGTGGGTGTCCTTGCCCATGAACAGCGGGCCGGTGATGCCTGCTCCGGTGCGGTACTCGACGATCGCCTGTGTGATGGCGGCGATGTGGGGTTCGTTGAAGGAGCCCTTGAGGGAGCTGCCGCGGTGCCCGGAGGTGCCAAAGGCTACTCGTTGGCCGGGATCGGAGAGGTCCGGTGCGACGTCGTAATACGCGTCAAGCAGGGCCGTCAGGTCGACGAGGTCGGATGGTTGGGCGGGGGTACCGGCTCGATTAGGCATAGCTCCAAGCATGCCAAACATTCGGGTGATCCGGCAGGCACCTTGCTTTTGTGCCTCACGATGGCGCTCCCGCCCAACTCCACGAGAGGACAGTTGCGGCTGTTTTGAGCGCTCAAAACAGCCGTAACTGTCCTCTCGATGGGGGGTTGGGAAGGGGAAGGGCTACTGGAGCAGCGTCCGGTCGTCCAGCCCGCCCTTGATCTTCTCGAATTCGTGCAGCAGGTCCGGGACGGTCATTGCGGCCTTCTGGGTGCTGTCCAGGTCCAGGATGATCCGGCCTTCATGCATCATGATGAGCCGCGTTCCCAGGTCCAGGGCCTGCTGCATGTTGTGCGTGACCATCAGCGTGGTGAGCTTGTGGCGGGCCACGATTTCACCCGTGAGGCGTGAAACCAGTGCCGCGCGCTGCGGGTCCAGGGCGGCGGTGTGCTCATCCAGCAGCAGGATCTTCGGTTCGCTGAACGTTGCCATCAGCAGGGAGAGCGCCTGGCGCTGGCCGCCTGAGAGCAGGCCGACCTTGGCCTTCAGCCGGTTCTCAAGGCCCAGTTCCAGGGACTTGAGGTCCTCGCGGAACAGCTCGCGCTTCTTGCCTGAAACGCCCCAGCCCAGGCCGCGGCGCTTGCCGCGCTCGTAGGCAATGGACATGTTCTGTTCGATGCTCAGCTGCGGGGCGGAACCGGCCATGGGGTCCTGGAACACCCGGCCAATGAACTTGGCCCGCTGGTAGTCGGCCAGCTTCGTGACGTCCTTGCCGTCGATCAGCACGGATCCGGTGTCCGGGCGGAGCTTGCCCGAAACCATGTTCAGCAATGTGGACTTGCCCGCACCGTTGGAACCGATCACCGTGATGAACTCTCCGGCGTGCAGTTCCAGGTCGATTTTCGCCAGTGCCACGCGTTCGTTGACGGTGCCGGCGAAGAAGGTCTTTTGTACGTTGTCGATTTTCAGCATCGTTTTGGCTTTCCTGCTAGCTGGCCGTGGTGACGGTGGATTTGCGCAGGCTGCTGAAGGTGGGCAGCCTGCGGAAGAGTTTCCACTGCGGCAGAATCAGGGCCAGCACAACCAGCACCGCAGAGATCAGCTTCATGTCGTTGGGCTCGAAGCCCAGGTCCAGGGCCAGGGCGATGACGATCCGGTAGACAACCGCACCCAGGACGACTGCCAGGGTGGAAACCACGATCAGCCGGCTGCCGAAGATGGCCTGGCCGATGATCACCGATGCGAGGCCCACAAGAATCAGTCCGATGCCCATGCCAATGTCCGCGAAGCCCTGGTACTGGGCCACCATGGCACCGCACAGGCCGACGAAACCGTTCGAGAGCGCCAGGCCCAGGATCTTCATCCGGTCCGTGCTGACGCCGAAGCTGCTGACCATTTCCTGGTTGTCGCCCGTGGCCTGCATGGCCAGGCCCAGGTCCGTGTGGAGGAACCAGTCCAGGAAGAGCTTCACGCCCAGGGCCAAAAGGGCGAAGAGGGCAATCGCGACGGCGCCGCCCAGGTAGCCGTTTTCACGCAGGGGTGTGATGAGGGTGTCCTCGCGGAGCAGGGAAAGGTTGGACGTTCCCATGATCCGCAGGTTGATGGAGTACAGGGCAATCATGGTCAGGATGCCGGCCAGCAGCCCGTTGATTTTGCCCTTGGTGTGCAGCAGCCCGGTGACACAGCCCGCTACCAGGCCCGCTCCAAACGCGGCGGCCGTGGCGGCCAGGGGTGGAACCCCGTTGGTGATGGAAATGGCCGCCACGGCTGCGCCGGTGGTGAAGCTGCCATCCACGGTAAGGTCCGGAAAATCCAGGATCCGGAAGGTGAGGTAAACGCCCAGGGCCATAACGGCGTAGATAAGCCCCAGTTCAACAGCAGTGATCATGGAAGTTCTGTTCCTTACAGCAGGGTGGGAAAGGCAGCTTCGAGGATTACTCGATGACCTTGTCGGCCTTTTCGAGCATCGACGCGGGAATCTCGATGCCCATGTTGGCGGCGGCGGTCTTGTTGACCACAAGCTGCACTTCATCCAGGGTTTCGATGGGCATGGTGGCCGGGTCGGCGTCCTCTTCCAGGATCTTGATGGCCATCAGGCCGGTCTGGTAACCGAGCGCTTCGTAGTCGATGCCCCAGGTGGCAAGGCCGCCGGCTTCGACGGCACCGGCGTCACCGGTGACCAGCGGGATCTGTTTGGTTTCCGCAATCTGGACGACGGAGTCCAGGGCAGCCACAACGTTGTTGTCCGTGGGGATGTAGAAGGCATCCACGTCCAGGGACTCGGCAGCCTGCTGCACCTCAGCGGTGTTGCTCACTGCGGCGAGCTTCAGTTCGAGGCCAAGATCCTTTGCCGCTTCCTGGGCCAGTTCGATCTGCACTTCGGAGTTCACTTCACCGGAGCTGTAGACGATTCCCACCGTCTTGGCGTCCGGCGCCAGTTCCTTGATCAGTGCCAGCTGGTCTGCAACAGGATTGAGGTCGCTCGTGCCGGTGAGGTTGGCGCCCGGTGCGTCCCAGGAATCGACGAGCCCGGCTTCTTCCGGTTCGGTAACAGCCGTGATGAGGATCGGAATGTCGGTGATGGCCTGGGCAGCGGCCTGTGCCGTCGGCGTCGCGATCGCCAGCACCAGGTCCAGGTCGTCAGAGGCGAACTTTGAGGCGATGGAGGTGGCAGTGGCCTGCTCCCCGGCTGCATTCTGCTCGTCGTAGGAGATGTTCTCGCCTTCGGTGTAGCCGTTCTCGGCCAGCGCCCGCTTGAATCCTTCCTTGGCGGAGGTCAGGGCATCGTGCTCCACGATCTGGGTGATGCCGATCCTCACCATGTCCGAATCGCCGCTTGCGGCGGAATCCGAGCCGCAGCCGGTCGCCGCGAGGGATGCACCCAGCAGCAGGGCCCCCAGTGCCCCTGTCTTTGAACGCTTCATCGTTGCCCTTTCAGTGCGCTGCCCGGGGGCGGACGGCGCCGGCCGGGCAGGGTGTCGTTGTGCCGGACGCTGGCATCCGGTCCCCGGCCCGACGTCGTTGATCGGAGCCCGGCAAACGGGTGCAGTTCAGCACCGGCTGATTGAACGATACTAACTGTGAGGGCAGTCACAATGTCTAATGTGTCGCACGACGTGGAGACAGATGCATGCCAGAGCGCGGGGCAGCCGGACAAATGATCGACACTGCGGGTTCAAAATCCCCAGAGTGTCCACACGCTGGGGCGTGGTTCGGCAAGCAGTCGATACGCAAAAAGTGCCCATTTGGAATCCAAACGGGCACTTTTTGCTAGGCGAAGTGAAAGAACGGGTTACCGTACTCCGCCCATGAGCTTCTTGATTGCCGGGGCGCACAGGGCCAGGGCGATGCCCAAGACGATTGCGGTGATGCCCAGGAAGGAGAAGTAGCTGACTTCGGTGTCCTGGCTGTAGAACTGTGCCAGCCAGCCGGAGAGCGTGCTGCCCAGGGAGACCGACAGGTAGAACAGTGCAACCATCTGCGTGGGGAACGCGGCCGGAGCCAGCTTGGTCGCTGCGGAGAGGCCGGTTGGGGACAGCGACAGTTCAGCGAAGGTGAACAGCAGCAGGATGCCGGCCAGCGCCAGCAGCGGGGTGCTGGCAGGGCCGCCGCCGGAGAACGGGATAAAGGCGAGGAACGCCAGGCCCATCACGGCCAGGCCAATTCCGAACTTCAGCGGGGTGCCCGGCTGGCGGGTGCCCAGCTTGGTCCACATGCTTGCGAACACGGCGGCAAAGATGATGATGAAGATCGGGTTGATGGACTGGACAAAGCTGGGCGGCATTTCCCAGCCGAAGATCTCCCGGTTAAGCGAGGTGTCTGCGTAGAGCGCCACAACGGTGAACTGCTGCTGGAACAGCGCCCAGAAGGCAGTGCTCGCTACGAACAGCGGCATAAAGGAGAACACGCGGCGGCGTTCAACCTGGCTTACACGCTTGCTGGACAGGATGACCACGAAGTATGCGATCGCTGCGCCGAGGGCGAGGATTGCCATCAGGCCGACCAGGTTTTCGCTGTTGATCAAGCCGAAGGCAACTGCGGCCAGTACGACGACGATTGCCGCTGCGGCGATAGCCCCAACGCGGACGAAGTGGCTCTTGGGCAGCGGGTTGGCTACCAGATGTGCGGACTCCGGCAGGTACTTGCGGGTCGCGGCGTACTGGGCCAGGCCGATGGCCATGCCGGCAGCGGCGAGGCCGAAGCCGAAGTGGAAGCCGAGGGAATCCCAGAGCAGGCCGGTGAGGATGGGGCCCATCAGGCCGCCGATGTTGATGCCCATGTAGAAGATGGAGAATCCGGCGTCGCGGCGTTCATCCTTCTCGTCGTACAGGCTTCCCACCAGGGCGGTGGCGTTGGCCTTCAGGCCGCCGGAGCCAATGGCGATGAGTACCAGTCCGATTGCCAGTCCGGCGTAACCGGGAACCAGTGACAGCGAGATGTGGCCGACCATGACGAGGATGGCCGAGTAGAAGAGGGTCCGTTCGGATCCCAGGAGGCGGTCCGCTACCCAGGCGCCGACGATGGAGGAGAGGTACACGCCGCCGCCGTAGGCGCCAACGAGGCCTGCAGCCACTCCCTCGGACATGCCCAGTCCGCCGTCGGTGACGGAGTAGTACATGTAGTACAGCAGGATGCCCTGCATGCCGTAGAAGGAGAAGCGTTCCCAGAGCTCAACGCTGAAGAGATTCGCGAGCATCCGGGGATGGCCGAAAAATGCCTTCCGCGCGGTTGGCGCGGGGCTGGTAGTGGTGGGGCTTGGACTCATCGTTTAATAGTCCCAAAACACCGCTGTGACGGATTCAACGCCAAAAGCGGAAATCAAGGTGTTTTACCCGCTTTCATGCAAGGCTATGTGGCCAGCATCACCGTTAAAACGGCACATTTGTCCACATGCTGGACAAAAAGGCTCCCCGTTAAGGCTCTGCCTGTTATTAGAGACCCAACTGGGCAGCCACCGCTAACAGGTCAGCCTCCGCACCCGGGCGCCCGATCAGCTGCACGCCCATGGACAGGCCATCGGCGGTCACATAGGCCGGGATGGTGACGGCGGGGAGGCCGCATACGTTCACCATTGAGGTGAACGGCGAGTAGCGGCATTGCAGGGCATAGTCATCCGCGGCGTCCCCGGTCCAGTACCAGCCGATCGGCCGGGGAGTCATCGCCACCGTCGGGGTGAGGACCATGTCCCAGGCGGAGAACTGGGAGATGGTCTCCTCTTCAAAGCCGCGCAGCACCTCGACGGCGCCGGCCAGGTCCGCGGCGGAGCGCTGGAGCGCGCGGCGGCGCATGGCAGCCGTCAGCGGGGTCAGCTTCTGCTCGCCCTCCGGGGGCAGCGGGATGTTGGCCAGCGGCGCGGTCCACACCAGTTCGAAAGCGTCGGGGTAACGCTCGTCGTAGTGCACGTCGGCTTCGGAGACCTCGTGTCCTGCTCCGGTCAGGGCCAGGACTCCGGCTTCCAGGCCCAGCAGCGCCTCCGGCCCCAGTTCAATGTCCAGGCGTGATTCGAAGGGGGAGCGGGTGCTGACGCCTATGCGGAACCTCCCCTCGGCCCGCAGTGCCGCCTCAAGGAATGAGCCGGATGCCGGTGGTGCGCTGGTGGCGTGGTAGTTCGGTTCAGCAGTCATCGCATCGAGCAGGAGAGCAGCGTCGGCAGCCGTTCGTGCCAGCGGCCCGGCAACCACGAACTGGCCCAGATCCCGCTGGCCCCCGCCGGAAGGCACCCTGCCGCGGTTTGGCTTCAGGCCTACCAGCCCGGTGGCGGCCGCCGGGATGCGCACTGAACCGCCGCCGTCGGTACCGGGAGCGAAAGGCAGCATGCCTGCTGCAACTGCGGCTGCGCTGCCACCGGAGGAGCCGCCCGGGCTGAGCGCCGGGTTCAGGGGATTCCGGGCCGGGGGTGCCACGAGGTTCTCGCTGTAACTGCTGAGGCCAAACTCCGGCACCTGCGTCTTGCCCAAGTTGATCGCACCCGCCGCCCGCAGCACGGCAGGCAGGGGGCCGTCTGCACCAGCTGGAACCGGGGGAACGGCGGCACTGCCCATGGTTGTGGGAACGCCGGCGACGTCGGTGAGGTCCTTGTGTGCCAGCGGCATGCCGTGCAGGATTCCCAGCGGGCGCCCGGCGGCCATTGCGTCGTCGGCCCGCCGTGCCTCAGCCAGCGCTGTGTCCGCGGTGACGGTGATGAAGGATCCCAAGTCCGGATTCAAGGCCTCGATACGCCCCAGGAAGTATTCCGTGGCTTCCCGGGCGGAAACGTCGCCGCAGGCCAGGGCATCGCGCAGCGCGAGGGCGCTGAGCGAACCGATCCCCTCCCCGGAAGGCGTCCCTGACCGGGACGGGGCGGCTGGACCATTGGGCATTGTTACCTCCGGTGCGCGGGGGGCTTTGTTCTCTGGCGGTGCATCCCACTATAGGCTGGGATAAACAGCACGGGCGCCCCCGCAGCGGGTTGGTTCTGTGCCTTGTCAGACCCCGGTAAGAGAGACTGCGAGGAAGTGTGAGCGAGATGGAAAACGTATCTGTGGACGCGATTGGCGAAGGTGCCCGGGTCCTGGATGTCCGCGAAGACTACGAGTGGGAAGCAGGGCACATTCCGAACGCCGTGCACATTCCCCTGGACCAGCTCCCCGACCGCCTCGATGACCTTGATCCGGACCAGGACCTCGCTGTGATCTGCCGTTCCGGCGGGAGGAGCGCACGTGCAACGCAGTGGCTCGAATCCCACGGCTACTCTGCGGTCAACGTCACCGGCGGAATGGGTGCCTGGCTCGAAGCGGGCAAGGAAATGGTTTCCGAAAACGGTCAGGAACCGACCGTCGTATGAGTCCTGCGGGCACCGCCGGGCAGCCCAAGCTCCCGGGAACCATGGTCTACACATATCTGGGGCCCGAGGGGACCTTCACCGAAGCGGCCCTGCTGCAGGTCCCCGGTGCCGCCGACGCGGTAAGGATCCCGTCCACCAGCGTCACGTCCGCGCTGGAGATGGTCCGTTCGGGGCACGCCAACGCCGCGGTGGTGCCGATCGAGAATTCCGTGGAAGGCGGTGTCAGCGCAACGCTGGACGCCATTTCCATTGGGCAGCCGCTGCGGATCCTTCGAGAGATCCTGGTGCCCATCACCTTCGTGCTGGCGGTGCGGCCCGGCATTGAACTCGAAGACGTTCGCAGGGTCTCAACCCACAGCCACGCCTGGGCCCAGTGCCGCAACTGGGCCGAAACGAATATTCCCAAAGCGGAATATATTCCGGCTTCGTCAACAGCCGCCGCCGCCGTCGGGCTGCAGGATGATTCTTCCGGATTCGACGCCGCTATCTGCGCCCCGCTGGTTGCCTCGCGGCTGGGCCTGAACGTGGCTGCCCGGGACATTGGGGACATTTCCGACGCCGTGACCCGGTTTATCCTGATCAGCCTCCCCGGGCTGCTGCCGGAACCCACCGGCGCGGACAAGACCACTGTGGTGATTCCGCTGCCCGAGGACCGCCCGGGTGCCCTGATGGAGATCCTGGACCAGTTCTCCACCCGGGGAGTGAACCTCAGCCGGATCGAGTCGCGGCCCACCGGAGCCTTCCTGGGGGACTACTTCTTCAGCATCGACGCCGACGGGCATGTCTCCGACGCCCGGGTGGCGGATGCGCTCAAGGGCTTGCACCGGGTGTCGCCGGAGCTGAGGTTCCTGGGCTCCTACCCGCGTGCGGACCACCGCCGCGCGCATGTCCTGCCGCACACCTCCGACTCCGCCTTCGAGGCAGCGGACCAGTGGCTCGAATCCCTGATTAACGGCTGACATGCCACGCCTGCGCCGCAGCAACTGCGAACATCCCGGCTACACCCGCCTGCGGTGGGGCAAGGGGTTCAGCTACCGCGGCCTGCGGGGCGAGGTCCTGAAGGACCCGGTGGAACTGCGCCGGATCCGCGCCCTTGCCATTCCGCCTGCGTGGCAGGACGTCTGGATTAGCCCCTACGCCAATGGCCACATCCAGGCCACCGGCCAGGACGGGGCGGGGCGGCGGCAGTACATCTACCATCCGCAGTGGCGCCAAATGAAGGACCGGGAGAAGTTCGACCGCGCGCTCGAATTTGCCCAGGCGCTGCCGTCCGCACGCCGGATCATCACCAAATACCTCCGCTCGGACGGCAATGGGCCCGAACGCGCGCTGGCCGCGGCCCTGCGGATCGTTGATTCGGGGGCCCTGCGGGTGGGTGGATCCAGGTATGCGGAAATGAACGGGTCCTACGGCACCACCACCCTGAGGGTGGAGCACGTCCAGGTCCGGGACACCCGCCTGCTGCTGGACTTCCCGGGCAAGAGCGGCCAGGAATGGCATGTGGAGCTTGATGACGAAGACCTCGTGGCGGCGCTCGCGCCAATGCTGGAGCGTCCGGATCCGGACACTGCCCTTGCCTACGTAGGTGTGGACGGGCAGTGGCACAGCATTGACGCCTCCCAGTTGAACGGCTTCCTTCGGGAAGTGACGAACGGAGATTTCAGTGCCAAGGATTTCCGGACCTGGCAGGCCACCGTCTCTGCGGCAATGGGCTTTGCCCGGGCTGCACGGACGGCCTCAACCAAGCGGGCACAGCAGCAGGCCGTGGCGCAGACTATTCGGGAGGTTGCCGAACGGCTGGGCAACACCCCGGCCGTGGCGCGGAAGTCCTATGTTGATCCCCGGCTGGTGGACCGTTTCCTGGACGGGGAGGTCATTCCGGTTGCCGGATACTCCGCCTCCGAGACGGCCGTGCGGGAACTGCTGAGCGAATAACCCGCGAAAGGGCCCGGGTTTATGGTAAGTATGCTTATAGACCACCGGCCCGGCGCCGGTGGGAGAAGCCATCAATGTGAAAGGCGGACCATGAGCGAGTACCCGAACGAAGACGAGCAGCTCACCAACCCCAAGCCCAGCGGGCAGGCCAGCGGTGATGACAACTACCGCGGCGACATTGGCGACCAGGGGAACGACCTCCGCTTCGCCGAAGAGCAGGAGCTCATCCGCGAACAGGCTTCTCCGGCATCCGTGAAGCATGAAGAAGGCGAGTACACCGACGCCGACGGGCGCAAGCAGCCGCCGCCGACCTCGAATTCTGCCGCGGAAACCGAAGGCAGCTACACCGACTCAGAAGGCACGCAGGACTAAGCGGCGAAGCCGCTAAGCCGCTAAGCGGCTAAGCGGCACCGAAACGCCTGAATCCGCCGGTCCAGCCGCCTGTCACGGCGGCGGGACCGGTTTCTGCGTCCGGAGCCCGCACCAGCAGGGAACGCGGGTCCACGCTTACGCTCACCCGCGTTGCTGCGCCGGTCAGGTCGCCGTCGAGCTGGGTGATGATCGGCTCCTCGGTGCTGACGGTGACCTTGCGCGCCCTGGTGTAGTCGATCAGGGAGAGCTCCTTGCGGTGCCGGGTCACCACTTTGCCCGCAACCGCCATCCAGCCCAGGACCGTGCGGGGAGTAAGCACCACAATGTCCAGCATCCCGTCGTCCAGGGCGGCTGATGGAATGAAGTCGATTCCGGCAGGCAGCTTCCCGGTGTTCGCGAAAAGTACGCTGCGGACCTTGCGCACCTGGGCGGGGGCGTCGTCGAGCTGGATCCGCATCCGCCGCCGCGGCCCAGGCATCAGCCGGATGCCTGCCTCGCTGTAGGCCAGCCAGCCCACCCGGCGCTTCAGGTCATCACGGGTTGCGGCGATCACTTCAGCATCCAGGCCGATGCCGCCCATGACCAGGAAGTTGCTGGCCGAGCGTGCACCCGTGCGTGAGTTTTCAAGCTCCAGCCGGCCCATGTCGATCCGCCGTTCGGTGCCGTGCAACGCAGCCTGGATGCTGCCGGGCAGGTCATTTACCGCCACCCCAAGGTTCCGGGCCAGCAGGTTGCCGGTTCCCAGCGGCAGCAGTCCCATCGCCGCACGCTGGTGGGCCAGCGCCCGCGCCACCTCGCGGACGGTACCGTCACCGCCGGCGGCCAGTACGACGTCGGCCCCCGCCGCCAGCGCGTCCTGCGCCTGGCGGTAGCCGGGGGAGTCCACTGTCGTCTCGAAAACCAGCGGCGGTTCCCACCCGGCCATTTCGCATGCGGCCGCGAGTGCAGCTTTCGCTTCCGCGGCCTGGGCCTTGATGGGGTTGATCACCACCGCCACCCGCTGGCTTGCCGATGCAACCGGACGGGTGATCCGGCCGGCAGCCGCCTGCCGGCGATGCCGCCGCGAGGTCACCTGCCAGGTGGCGATCGAGGCGATGACGGCGGTGGCCACAATGAGCAGGAGTACGGCGATTTCGGCGGGCATGGTGGTTTCAGGATAGCCGCCGGGCAGGGTGCGGGTCCCAGATGCGGTTTTCGGTACTCTTGAGACGTGATCGATGTAAATGAGCTGCGAGAAAATCCTGAGAAGTTCCGAGCATCCCAGCGCGCCCGGCTGGCCGAGCCGGAGCTGGTGGACGCGATCATTTCCGCGGATGCCCGCCGCCGGGTTGCCCGGACCCGCTACGAGACCCTGCGCGCCGAGCAGAATGCCTTCGGCAAGCGCGTCGCCCAGGCCAAGGGCGAGGAGAAGCAGGCGCTGCTGGCAGAGGTGAAGGAACTGGCTGCCGCCGTCAAGGCTGCCGGCACCGAAGCCGACGCAGTGCAGGCCGAACAGGAGGCCCTCGTCCGACGGGTCGCCAACGTCGTCGAGGACGGCGTTCCCGCCGGCGGCGAGGACGACTTCACCGTGCTGAAGACCGTTGGAAAGCCACGTGATTTCGACGCCGAAGGCTTCACTCCGCGCGACCACCTTGAACTGGGCGAACTGCTCGGTGCGATCGATATGGAACGCGGCGCCAAGGTTTCCGGATCCCGGTTCTACTTCCTGCGCGGCGTTGGAGCTCGCCTGGAGCTGGCCCTGCTGCAGATGGCCATGGACCAGGCCATCAAGGCCGGATTCATCCCGATGATTACCCCCACCCTGGTCCGTCCCGAGACCATGCAGGGCACCGGCTTCGACGTCGCACACGACGCCGAGATCTACCGCCTCGCCGAAGACGACCTGTACCTGGTCGGAACCTCCGAGGTCCCGCTGGCCGGCTACCACGCCGACGAGATCATGGACCTCAGCTCGGGGCCCGTCCGCTACGCCGGCTGGTCTTCCTGCTACCGCCGCGAAGCCGGTTCCCATGGCAAGGACACCCGCGGAATCATCCGCGTGCACCAGTTCAACAAGGTGGAGATGTTCACCTACACCTCCGTCGAGGAAGCCGCCGCGGAACACCAGCGGCTGCTGGCCTGGGAAGAGGAAATGCTCGCCAAGGTGGAGCTTCCCTACCGCGTGATCGAGACCGCTGCCGGAGACCTGGGCATGTCCGCAGCCCGCAAGTACGACTGCGAGGCATGGGTTCCCACGCAGGGCGCCTACCGCGAGCTGACCTCCACCTCGAACTGCACCACGTTTCAGGCCCGCCGCCTGAACATCCGTGAGCGCCAGGACGGCAAGACCCGTGCGGTGGCCACCCTGAACGGCACCCTGGCCACCACCCGGTGGATCGTCGCCATCCTGGAACACCACCAGAACCCGGACGGCTCGGTCAACGTACCCAAGGCACTGCAGCCCTACATGGGTGGCCTGGAAGTGCTCCCGGTCCAGTAGCAGGCGTTCGCTGCCCCCGCCCGGCGGGGGCAGCGAAGTCCCTCCCGGAAGAGTTCACCGGCTGTTTGCCCGGAGTGTGAACCTCGTCCTACCGGTATTTACCGGCTTCTGTTTATATGAGTCGATGACTACTCTCACTTCAGCCGGCACCGAAGACCGGTTCAACACAGACAGCAAGCACCTCGTAGCCCTGGACGTCGATGGAACCCTGGTGGACCACGACGGGCACATGTCCCCGAATGTCCGGTCCGCGGCCAGGGACGCAATCGACGCCGGACACCACCTGGTGATTTCCACCGGCCGTTCCTTTGGCGCCGCACTCCCGGTGCTGGAGAACATCGGCCTCACGGAGGGATTCACCGTCTGTTCCAACGGCGGCGTCACCCTGCAGGTGGATACCTCCCTGCCGGACGGCTACGAAATCGTGGACCGTGTGGTCTTCGACCCGCGCCCGGCCCTGGACGCCCTGCGCGTGGAACTGCCCACCGCCAAGTTCGCGCTGGAAGACCATGAGGGCCGTTTCCTTTCCACTGAACGCTTCCAGGACGCCAGCTTCGGCGCAGAAGCACAGGCTGTTGACTTCGAATACCTGCGGGACTGCAAGGCCGTGCGCGTCGTGGTGTTCAGCACTGACAGCACTGCCGAGGAATTCGGCCAGGCCGTGGAGGCAATCGGGCTGCACGGGGTGACGTACTCCGTGGGCTGGACTGCCTGGCTGGATATCGCGGCTGCCGGCGTCACCAAGGCCTCGGCCCTGGAACAGGTTCGGCGCCGGCTCAGCATCGACCCGATGCACACCGTTGCCGTAGGCGACGGGCGCAATGACATAGAGATGCTGTCCTGGGCAGCCCGCGGAGTGGCCATGGGCCAGTCCCCGGGGGAAGTCGTGGCGGCAGCCTCCGAAGTGACCGGCTCGGTCTACGAGGACGGCGCAGCGGAGGTTCTCCGCAGCCTGCTTGTGCGGCGCTAGCGGCTTACCGCGCCGAGTAGGGCAGGGGAGCGGGCGGGAGCGAAACCGGCCCGGAGGCCAGGTCCAGCAGGCGTGCGGCGGCCGGCCGCGTGGCCCATTCCTCAACCCAGTGGGAGCGGACCACGGCCTTGCTGACCGCCTGTGCCGTGATTCCCAGTTCTTCCGCCACGTATTTCTGCTGCCCCCGGGCCCCTGGAGTCATGAGGTCCAGGACCTTCCACTCGGCGGCGGTCCGGCTGGCAACGATCTGGCCCAGCAGGCGCAGCACTGCCTCGGCCTCGGAGGCCACCTCGGCGTCGGGACCTTGAACGGCCAGCGGGATGCGGTCACCCGACCGCTGCGCCCGTTCCACGGCCCGGCGTGCATAGACCAGGCCAAAGCCCTCCGCCTGCATCACATCAGCGGGCAGCGGCCTGCGGATTTCGCCGATGCCGATTCCCACGTTCCAGCGGCGGGCGCGGATGGCTACCAGAGCCGCGTCAACAGCGGCCGAGGGGTGCGCGAGGATGCCCTGGGCTTCATCGCCCACCGAGCGCTGGAAGTCCACCGCAGCAGGGATGTGCCGCAGGGAGCGCAGCAGGTCGGGGACCTGGTCTCCCGCCTCGCGGGTGTCCCGCTGGTTGATGGTCAGCACAAAATGCATGGCATCAGCATGCCAGAGCATCTCCTGAAACAACCGATATCGGTTGACCGGGCGTGCCGCGTTCACCGAGATAACAGAAACTGCCCG
>NZ_BAAALV010000002.1:98901-131669 GCF_039528575.1 Arthrobacter gandavensis | reverse complement strand
GATACGGGCAGTTTCTGTTATCTCGATGGGGGAGTGAGCCCTAGTTGTTCTCGGGGCTGGCGTCGACGTCGCGGCCCTGGGGCTCGTCCTCTTCGCGCTGCTCGCCCAGTGCCTCGAAGCGGGCCAGGGAGGCTTCGACCTCGGCCTCAGCGGCTTCGCGGCCGGCCCAGTCAGCTGCCTCAACCCACTTGCCCGGCTCCAGGTCCTTGTACTTGGTGAAGAAATGCTTGATTTCATCGAGCAGGAAGTCCGGAACATCGGAGATGTCCTGGATGTGGTCAAAGCGGACATCCGCCGGAACGCACAGCACCTTGGCATCTCCGCCGCCGTCGTCAACCATGTTGAAAACGCCGATCGGACGGGATTCCACCAGCACGCCCGGGATCAGGTCGAAGTCCTGCAGCATCACCATGGCGTCCAGCGGATCGCCGTCTTCGCCGAGGGTATTTTCGAAGTAGCCGTAGTGCGTCGGGTACTGCATGGAAGTGAACAGCACACGGTCCAGGCGCAGGCGGTGCGTCTCATGGTCGATTTCGTACTTGACGCGGGATCCCTTGGGGATCTCGATCGTTACGTCGAGTTTCATAACGGCTCCTAGGGGTGCGGCCACGTAAAAGGGCCGGTCAAACGGACAGAGAAGATCGTGCATGGCACATGCACTTTGCGAGCATGGACGCAGCCGGAATCCCCCCGTCCCTTTGGGAATGTCCGTTTGGTTCACTGCGCCGGTCTAGTGTTAAAGATATATGTCCTGAGGCACTGGCGGGTTTCCCGGCGTTTTCCAGCTGCTCCAATTCCCGCCGACGCAGGCGGAACCTGGGTAACCAGGCACAGAAAAAAGAAGGAAATGGTGGGCTTTGGCGAGGATGTTCTCCGGCATTGCCCTGCTGCTTGCCTTCGCGCTGCTGCTGGTTCCCGTTGCCGTCTACGCCGGTCCGCCGGTCCTCAAGGCCCTCACCGGTACCGCTCCTGAGCGCCAGAGCGCGGTGCCGTCCCATCAGCGCCCGCCTGCGCAGCTGACCGAAAACCCCTTCATTAAGCCCCTGGATCCGGCTGCGCCGGTCCCGGACGCCGCAGTGCTGGGTGCGCTGCTCGACGCCGAACTTGGCTTCACGGGAGGCGGCACGGTCTCGGCCGTGGTCTCCGACGCCCTCACGGGCACCGTGCTCTATGAACGGGGCCCAGAAACCGCCGGAATGCCCGCTTCCACCCTGAAGATCCTTACTGCTGCCGCAGTGGTCCGGACCCTGGACCCGGAGTCCCGCTTCGAAACCACCGTCCACGCAGCGAAGGCGGACGGGGAAACCGTGCTCACCCTGCGCGGGGGCGGTGACGTGCTGCTGGGCAGCGGAAACTCCCGGGAGGACGCCGTCGTCGGCCGCGCCGGACTGGCCACCCTGGCTGCGGAGGCGCTTCAGAAGCTGGGCCCCGACGCCGGGACGGTCCGTGTGCAGGTCGATGACACCCTGTTCACCGGACCCGCACTGTCCGGGGCATGGAACGAGGCCGACGTCGCTGCCGGGGAGATTGCCCCGGTGCACGCTCTGGCACTCAATTCAGCGTGGGTGGATGAGTCCCGGCAGGGCGGGGAACGGTCCGCCGACGCCGCACTCGCGGCAGGCACCGCCTTTCGGGATGCGCTGGCCGCGTCCGCGGAGGCCAGCAGGATCACAGTTGCGGACGGCGTCAACCGCGGCACCGCGCCGGCCGGCTCCCGGGAGCTGGCTGCGGTTGAATCGGCCACCGTGGCCGAACAGGTGGAACAGATGCTGCTGGTCTCGGATAACTACCTGGCCGAAGCCCTCGCCCGGTCTGCGGCGAAGGCATCGGGCCGGGAGGCAGATTTCTCGGGTGCCACGGAAACGGTGGCAGCTGAGATCGCTGGCCTTGGCGTGGACACCGCCGGAATGTCGCTTGCCGACGTCTCCGGACTGGCCGCAGAAAACTCCGTCACCCCCCGCCAGCTGGAGCACACCGTCCGTACCGTCCTGACAACGGACGACGACGGATTGCGCGCCGTTGCCCGGGGGCTTCCGGTGGCCGGGCTCAGCGGCACGCTGCAGAGCAGGTACGGGGACGAGGCCGCCGCCGGCCTGGTGCGGGCCAAGACCGGCACGCTGCGCACCGTAACCGCGCTGAGCGGCTACGTCACTGACGCTGACGGCCGCCTGCTGTCCTTCGCCCTGGTGGCCCGCGGCTTGGACGGCAATACCGCCGAGGCCCGCTCTGCCGTGGACGACGCCGCGGCGGTGCTGGCCGGCTGCGGTTGCCGCTAGTGCTGCTGGCCGGGATTGGGTCCTCCGGGAGCATATTGCGGCGTGGCTGTGATCGAATGGACCAATGGAGAGCAACCAGCAGCACCCGAGCACCTCAACCGCCGCGCGACTGGTGAACTGGGACTTCGCCGCTGCCACCGCTGCCACCCTGGTGGCACCGGGTCCCAAGATGAGCCGCCGCGAAATCCAGGCTGCCGTCGCGGACCTGCGCCGGCTGGCCGATGAGTCCGTTTCCCACGTCCACCGCATCACCGGGCTGGACGCCGCGGAGAACCTGCGCGACTCCCAGGTCCTGATCGTGGACCGGGCTTCCTGGGCAAAAGCCAACTCCCAGAGTTTCGCCGCCCTGATGAATCCGATGCTGGAGCACCTGGCCGAAACCAGGCCGGAAGCGGTCAAGGCCACCAACACCGCAGTTGCCGGAACCGTCACGGGCGCTGAGCTTGGAGCAGTCCTGGCGTTCCTGGCCAGCAAGGTGCTGGGGCAGTACGACCCGTTTGCGGCGCTGGCTTCGGATAACCCCGGCAAGCGGGGCGGACGCCTGCTGCTGGTAGCCCCCAACATCATCAGCACCGAACAGGAGCTGAACGTTGAGCCTGCCGACTTCCGGCTCTGGGTATGCCTGCACGAACAGACCCACCGCGTGCAGTTCGCTGCCGCCCCCTGGCTGCGGGACCACCTGCTGGAGCAGATCCGGCTGCTGAGCACCGGACTGATGGACAAGGCACAGACCCTGCCGGAGCGGATCAGCTCCATGGCAAAGCAGCTCTCCGCCGCGGCCGGCGGCAGGGACGAATCCCCGTCCGACGGCGTTCCGGACCGCCAGCTGGACGTCCTGACCCTGCTGCAGGACCCCGCGGACAAGGCCCGCCTGTCACACATCACGGCCGTCATGAGCCTGCTGGAAGGACATGCCAACGTGGTCATGGACGCGGTGGATGCCAGCATCATTCCCAGCGTGAAAACCATTCGCCGCCGCTTCAACGACCGCGGCATCAACCGCGGCTGGCTGGACAAGTTCTTCCGCCGCGTCATGGGGCTGGATGCCAAGATGCGGCAGTACGCCGACGGCTCCAAGTTTGTCCGCGGCGTGGTGGACAAGGTTGGCATGGAAGGCTTCAACCGGGTTTGGGAAGAAGCCGGAAACCTGCCTACCGAGGCGGAAATCCACAACCCGGACCTCTGGATCAAGCGGATGGGACTCTAGGCAGCACGTGAGCGAAACCCCAACGCATCCCCTGGTGCCGGCAGCGCGCGCCCGCCGTCGCCTCAACCCCACCCTCGGCAAGGCACGCGCCATGCTGAAGGACTTCTTGCGGGAGGCGGGCCTGCCTCCTCATCCGGCCAAACCGCCGGTGCTCCTGGTTGCCTGCAGCGGCGGGCCGGACTCCCTTGCCCTGGCGGAGACGGCGTCGTTCTTCAACCGGCGCGGAGACTATAAGGTCGGTGCCGCCGTCGTTGACCACGGGCTGCAGCCCGGCTCGGCAGGGATCGCCGAAGCCGCGGCGGCGAAGCTGCGTGCCATGGGGCTGGCCCCGGTTACCGTCCACCGCGTGGACGTTCCGGAATCCGGCATGGGTCCGGAGGCAGCCGCGCGCACCGTGCGTTATGAAGCGCTCGACGCCGCTGCTGCCGCGGCGGGAGCGGACGCGGTGCTGCTCGGCCACACGCTTGATGACCAGGCTGAACAGGTCCTTCTTGGCCTCGCCCGGGGTTCCGGAACGCGCTCCCTTGCCGGCATGCCCGCCCGCCGCGGAACCTACCTGCGTCCGTTCCTGGGCCTGCGGCGGGAGGAAGTCGAAGAGATCTGCGCTGCACAGGAACTGGATCCCTGGCATGACCCCACCAATGCCGACCCGTCCTTTGCGCGCTCCCGGGTGCGGACCTCGGTACTGCCGTTCCTTGAGAACGAACTGGGGCCCGGAATCGCCGAAGCGCTCTTCCGCAGCTCCCGGATCCTTGCCCAGGACGCCGACTATCTGGACGCCCAGGCGTCTCAAACCTACGAACGGCTGCGTGCGGCAGCCGGAAATCCTGTGAACGGAGACAATCCAAAAGAGATCCTGCTCTCAGAGCAGGCGCTGCGTGAGCTGCCCCCGGCGCTGCGGCAGCGGGTGCTGGCGCTTGCCGCCGCGGAGCTTGGAGCCGCCCGTCCCAGCTGGGAAAGGGTGCGTGCGGTGGAGGCACTGCTGCGCCGTGAGGGCTCGGCCGGGCCGGTGCAGCTGGCAGGCAAGGTCTCCGCCTACAGGCAGGTGCGGGCAAAGCCGGTTCCCCACGGCAGCCCAAGCTATGGCAATCTTGTTTTTAGGAAAAAGAGCAGCGCCTAAGTCCAGCTGCAACATCTCGTACCCGGGAGCCATTCGTGGATTCACACGACGTCCAGTCAGATCTCAAACACGTTCTCTACACCAGGGAACAGATTGCCGAGCGAATCAAGGAACTGGCGGCGGAGATTGACCGCGACTACGCCGGACGCGACATCCTGCTTGTCGGCGTGCTCAAGGGTGCCGTCATGGTCATGGCGGACCTGTCCCGTGCCCTGCACAGCCACGTCTCCATGGACTGGATGGCAGTGTCCTCCTACGGTTCGGGCACCCAGTCTTCCGGCGTCGTCCGGATCCTGAAGGACCTTGAAACCGACCTGCTGGGCAAGCACGTGCTGATCGTCGAGGACATCATCGACTCCGGCCTCACACTGTCCTGGCTGCGCACCAACCTGCAGTCCCGAGGACCGGCCAGCGTTGAGATCTGCACTCTGCTGCGCAAGCCGGACGCCGCCAAGGTCGAAATCGACGTGAAGTACGTCGGTTACGAGATCCCCAACGAATTCGTGGTCGGCTACGGACTGGACTTCGCCGAGAAGTACCGCAACCTGGACTTCATCGGCACCCTGGCGCCCCACGTTTACGAATAAGGCCTGCAGGCGGTTCATTTACCCTGCTGAACCCGCTGGACCAAACCGGCGCACTCCGGTGCCCGGCGCGGACCGGCGGGTTTTTCGTACCCTGTCCGCATGAGGGGAATCACGGAGCCGGGCTACGCCCTGAGGGAACTAATGCACCCCTTGGACCGTGTGTTTCTTGGAGACGGTGTATAGCTAGACATTGCTAGCCAACGAATTTCGCGCAGTATCAGCGTTGTTGATCAGGAGGGACGGGGCATCTGCCCTGACGACGAATGAAATCCAAGAACTTCTTCAAGGGACCGATCATTTGGATCGTGCTGGCTCTTGCCGCGCTGCTGATCATCCTTCCCAACCTTGCCCCCTCCGGCGCTTCCCAGGTTGACACCAATGTTGGCCTGAAGCTGCTGGCGGATAACAAGGTGGAACAGGCGAAGATCTACGACGGCGAGCAGCGGGTGGACCTCACCCTGCGGGAACCGTACGAAGACAAGGGCGAGAACATCCAGTTCTTCTTCGGCAACGCACGCGGTGAGGACATCGTGGAGGCCGTGAACAACTCCGATGTGGACGGCTTCACGGACCAGCCCGTGCAGACGAACTGGTTCACCAGCTTCCTTGGCCTTTTCCTGCCCATCCTCATCCTGGGCGCCATCTTCTGGTTCCTGCTCACCCGCATGCAGGGCGGCGGGTCCAAGGTCATGCAGTTCGGCAAGTCAAAGGCCAAGCTGACCAACAAGGACATGCCGCAGGTGACCTTCGCGGATGTTGCCGGCGCTGACGAAGCGGTGGAGGAGCTCCACGAAATCAAGGAGTTCCTGAAGGAACCGGCAAAGTTCCAGGCCGTCGGGGCCAAGATCCCCAAGGGCGTGCTGCTCTACGGCCCGCCCGGAACCGGCAAGACCCTGCTGGCCCGCGCGGTGGCTGGCGAAGCAGGCGTGCCGTTCTACTCGATCTCCGGCTCGGACTTCGTGGAAATGTTCGTCGGCGTGGGTGCCTCCCGTGTCCGCGACCTCTTCGAACAGGCCAAGAACAACGCCCCGGCCATCATCTTCGTTGACGAGATCGACGCCGTCGGACGCCACCGCGGCGCAGGCGTAGGCGGCGGCAACGACGAACGCGAGCAGACGCTGAACCAGCTCCTGGTGGAAATGGACGGCTTTGACGGCAACACCAACGTCATCCTGATTGCCGCCACCAACCGCCCGGACGTGCTGGACCCTGCGCTGCTGCGCCCGGGCCGCTTCGACCGGCAGATCGGCGTCGAGGCCCCGGACATGCAGGGCCGCCTGCACATCCTGCAGGTCCACGCCAAGGGCAAGCCGATGGCGCCCGGCATCGACCTGGAGACCGTTGCCCGGAAGACGCCCGGTTTCACCGGTGCGGACCTGGCCAACGTCCTTAACGAAGCCGCCCTGCTCACTGCTCGGTCCAACGCGCAGCTGATCGATGACCGTGCCCTGGACGAGGCAATTGACCGTGTGATCGCCGGCCCGCAGAAGCGCAGCCGCGTCATGAAGGAACTCGAGCGCAAGATCACCGCGTACCACGAGGGCGGCCACGCCCTGGTGGCTGCCGCCCTGCGCAACACCGACCCGGTGACCAAGGTGACCATCCTTCCCCGAGGGCGCGCCCTGGGCTACACCATGGTCCTGCCGCAGGATGACAAGTACTCGGTAACCCGCAACGAACTGCTGGACCAGCTGGCCTACGCCATGGGCGGACGCGTCGCCGAGGAAATCGTCTTCCACGACCCCTCCACGGGCGCCTCGAATGACATCGAGAAGGCCACCGCCACTGCCCGCAAGATGGTCACGCAGTACGGCATGAGCGAGCGGATCGGCTCCGTGAAGCTCGGCTCCGGCGGAGGGGAGCCCTTCCTGGGCCGTGACATGGGCCAGGAGCGGAACTACTCCGACCAGGTTGCCTACGTGGTGGACGAGGAAATCCGGCGCCTGCTGGACAACGCCCACGACGAGGCTTACCAGATCCTCACCGAGAACCGTGACGTGCTGGACCGCCTGGCGCTGGAGCTGCTCGAGCGCGAGACCCTGAACCAGGCTGAAATTGCCGATGTGTTCCGCGACGTGCGCAAGCGCGACGTCCGTGAAGTCTGGCTCTCCAAGCCCACCCGCCCGGTGCATGACATTCCTCCGGTGGTCTCCCCGCGCGAACGCGAAGAGGCCGCAGCCGCCGGTGAACCCAACCCGGACACCGTGGCACCGCAGGACCAGATTGCCGACGCAGACATCCCGC
The DNA here is from genome assembly GCF_039528575.1 of Arthrobacter gandavensis. NCBI lineage: Bacteria > Bacillati > Actinomycetota > Actinomycetes > Micrococcales > Micrococcaceae > Arthrobacter > Arthrobacter gandavensis. Next base: position 124,235 of record NZ_BAAALV010000002.1, on the reverse strand, counting down.
AGGACTTCGATGTCTCCGCCAATGGGCTCCCGGAGCCTGAGAACAGCGGCCGGGGAAGCCACACCGGCTCCTCGAACCACGAATAACCGCAGGCCGGACGGCCGGAGCAGCAGGCTCCGGCCGTCCGGCCGCTTCCAGCGTCCACGGTAGGATCGTGCAGTGACGGATTTCGACGACGAACTGAGCCTGGCCGAGCTGACAGAGACGGCCTCCGAAGTGGACCAGCCCCGCATTGCACGGGCGGTACGCGAAATCCTCCTTGCCATCGGGGAGGATCCTGACCGTGACGGACTCAAGGAAACCCCCGCGCGGGTGGCGAAGTCCTACGCGGAGATCTTTGCGGGCCTGCACCAGAGCCCCTCGGACCTGCTGGCCACCACCTTCGACCTGGACCATGAGGAAATGGTGCTGGTCAAGGACATCCCCTTCTACTCCACCTGTGAGCACCACCTGGTTCCGTTCCACGGTTCGGCGCACATCGGTTACATCCCCTCCCACGACGGCAAGGTCACCGGGCTGAGCAAGCTTGCCCGCCTGGTTGACGTCTACGCCCGCCGGCCGCAGGTCCAGGAACGCCTCACCACGCAGATCGTGGACGCCCTGATGGCCAACCTGCAGCCCGTCGGCGCGATCGTCGTCATTGAATGTGAACACCTCTGCATGTCTATGCGCGGCGTGCGCAAGCCCGGTGCCAAGACGGTAACCTCGGCCGTGCGCGGCCAGCTGCGCGAGACCGCGACGCGTGCAGAAGCAATGAGCCTGATACTCGGACGATAGGACGACTCGATGGATTCGCTAGCTGCCACACCCGGAACCGGGCCCGCCACCAACCCGCTGCCGGTGATCCGGCCCGGCGCCAGGAAGCGGCGTTTCGAGGACCTGCCCGAGGGCCGCACCCTGGTGATGGGAATCCTGAACGTAACCCCGGATTCCTTCAGCGACGGCGGCGAGCATGACACCACCGATGCCGCCATCCGCGCGGGTCTGAAGATGCATTACGACGGCGCCGACATCATTGACGTCGGCGGGGAATCCACCCGCCCGGACGCTGAACGCATCAGCGCCGAAGAGGAACAGCGCCGCATCCTGCCGGTGGTCGAAGCACTGGTGAAGGCCGGAGCGCTGATCAGCGTGGACACCATGAACGCTTCCACTGCGGAAAAGGCGATCGAAGCCGGTGCAGGCGTGATCAACGACGTCTCCGGACTTGAACTGGATCCCGCCATGCCGGAACTGATCGCCCGCACCAAGGTTCCGTACATCCTCATGCACAGCCGAGGAAGCGTCCGCAGCCAGGATCCGAAGGCCAGCTACGATGACGTCGTCGAAGACGTGATCGCCGAACTCACCACCCTGCGGGACCGCTTTTACGAAGCCGGTGTTGCCCCGGAGCAGATCATCCTGGATCCGGGACTGGGCTTCGCCAAGAACTCCGAGCACGACTGGGCCCTGCTGCGCAACGTAGACCGGCTGACGGTCCTGGGGCACAAGGTGCTGATCGGCGCTTCCCGCAAGCGTTTCCTGGGGTCGCTGCTGACCACGGCCGGTAAGGCCGCGCCGCCTGCCGAACGTGACAACGCAACCCTTGCCACCACTGCGCTTGCTGCCAGCCAGGGCGTCTGGGCCGTCCGGGTGCACGACGTCGCTGCGAACGTGGACGCGGTCAAGGTTGCCGCTGCCTGGCAGGGCTAGCGTGGCTTCCCCGGAGAACTCCGCGCCCGTCCGCGACCGGATCCGGCTTTCAGGACTGAAGGCAACCGGCTACCACGGGGTTTTCGACCATGAACGGCGCGACGGCCAGGAATTCACGGTTGACCTGGTCCTCTACACGGACCTGCGCCCTGCGGCCGCTGCCGACGACCTGGCCCTGACGGCGCACTACGGTGAGCTGGCCGAACAGGTGTGCGCCATTATTGCCGGGGAGCCGGTGAACCTGATCGAAACCCTCGCCGAACGGATCGCTGCCCATGTGCTGGCCGGATTCGATGTGGTGGAGGCTGTGGACGTCACAGTGCACAAACCCCATGCGCCCATCACCGTCCCTTTCGGCGACGTCGAAATCCAGATCCACCGGGAACGCGCATGAGCCCCGTCCGCACAGTCCTGGCGCTGGGCAGCAACCTCGGGGAATCCCGCGGCACGCTGGCCAACGCAGTTGCCGCCCTGGCAGACCATCCCGGGATGAAGCTCGTGGCTGTTTCTCCGGTGGCACGTACGGCTCCCGTGGGCGGACCGGAGAACCAGCCGGACTACCTGAACCTGGTTGCCGAGTTCGAAACCACCCTGGACGCCCACGCGCTGCTGGACCACTGCCACGACGTTGAGAACCGGCACCACCGCACCCGCGAGGTGCGCTGGGGTCCGCGGACCCTCGACGTCGACATCATCACCTACGGTGCGGAGCGGATCGATGACGAGGTCCTGACGGTCCCGCATCCGCGTGCAGCGGAGCGGGCCTTTGTGCTCCAGCCCTGGGCCTGGATGGATCCGGATGCCAGGCTGGAAGGGATTCCGGTGGCCGAACTGGCCGCCCGTGCTGCCGATGCGTCCGGCGTCGAACTTTTCGAGGGGGAGTGAGCGAAACGTGAGGAGCATCCGGTACCGCTGGCTTGCCGTCACCGCCGCGGCGTTTGGCATCGCCGGCTGGCAGGTGAACGCCTGGGCAACCCGCAACGGTTTCCCGGCTCCGGTGCTGAACTTCACGGCCCTTCTGACTCTTGCGTTCATTGTCGGTTTCACCCTCTTCCTTGGCCTGCGCGTGCGGCGCTGGCGCAACGGTGAGCGGGAGAAACCGCTGGACCCCATCGCCGCCGCCCGAACCCTGGTCCTGGCCCAGGCCACGGCGTACGCAGGTGCGCTCCTGCTCGGCTGGCACGGCGGGATCTTCCTGGACCAGCTGGGGCTGTGGGAAATGCGCCCCAACCATGCACCTACCTGGGCTTCACTTGCCATGTCCGTCGGCGGGATGATCATGATAGCCACCGGACTGGTGGTGGAGCGTTTCTGCAAGCTACCGCCGGAGGACAAAAACGGCGAAGAAAACAACAGCGGGGGAGAGTATGCGTAACCAGGCCATAGATCCGCAGGGCCTTGACTGGCGGCGGGTCTCCGAGCGCTACCTGGCGCTGAGGCTGCTGTCCCTGGCAGTGGAAGCCGTCATCACCCTGGCCCTGGCCAGCATTCCGCTTGTGCTGCACAGCCTCGGCATCTGGTCCGGTTTCCCGGCCTGGCTCGCGTGGGGGCTGCCGGCAGTGTTCCTGGCCGGCTTCATCTGGCGGGCCGTGCTGGTGCCCCGCCAGGTCCGGGCCATCGGCTACGCCGAACGCCACGAGGACCTGCTGCTGCGCTCAGGCATCTTCTTCCAGCGCACGCTGGTGGTTCCCTACGGCCGCATGCAGTACGTAGACGTTGCCGTCGGCCCCCTGGAACGGCTCTTTGGCCTGTGCACCCTGAAGCTCCACACCGCATCACAGACCACCAACGCCACCATCCCGGGCCTGCCCGCCGACGAAGGTGCACGGCTGCGTGAACACCTCTCTGCGCGCGGCGAGGCGCAGCTGGCGGGGCTGTGAGCGAGCAGCCCCACGGCGCAGCCGGCGCTGCGGAACCAGGCTGGAAGCGGGTCCACCCGGTGTCCCCCCTTGTGCGGGGATGGATCGCGCTGGCCGCCGTCGCCTATTTCGTCGGCCGGGATTCGGTTGAGGCGTTTTTCCTGCGCGAGCGGCCCGGCGGACCCCTGCCGGACGGGACACCGCTGATCTGGGCCGTCATGGGGCTGGTCGTCCTGGTGCTCGTGATCAGCGTCGTCTTTTTCCTGTCCTGGTGGTTTACCCGCTACCAGGTGAGCGGGGACCACGTGCGGGTCCGGTCCGGCGTCCTGTTTCGCCAGCACCGGCAGGCGCGCCTGGACCGGGTACAGGCGATTGACATCAACCAGCCCCTGCTCGCCCGCCTCTTCGGCCTGGGCGAGCTGCGCTTCGAAGTGGCCGACGCCGGTGAATCGGCCGTGCGCCTGGCGTACCTGCGCCTGGACGACGCCCGCACATTGCGGGCCACCATCCTGGAGCGCGCCTCCGGTGTCCAGGCCGACACCAGTCCAGGCGGGTCCGCCGAGGGTCAGCCGGACGGCAGCGCGGCGCCTGTCCCGCGGGCAGCCGAAGCTCCCGAGTACCCCATTCTTGCCCTTCGGCCCGGCCGGGTAATCGGGGCAGCGCTGCTTTCCGGAAACAGCGTAGTCCTGGTGCTTGGCATCATCGCCGTCGTGGTCCTGACCCTGGTGACCGGGGAAGGCGTTTCGCTGGCCGTGTTCATTCCGGTGGGGCTGGGCGTGGCCAGCGGCTACTGGTCAATGCTGAGCACCGCCTGGAACTTCCGTGCAGCGGCGTCCCGGGACGGCGTGCGTATTCGCTACGGACTCCTGGACACCCGGACCCAGACAGTGCCCCCGGGCCGCATCCAGGCCGTGTCCGTCACCCAGCCCCTGCTGTGGCGGCTGACCGGCTGGTACCGGATTTCCGTCAACGTGGCAGGCTACGGCGCATCGCCGGGCTCCGACGGTGCGCGCACCAGGCTGCTGCCGGCCGGAACCATCGATGAGACGCTCCAGATCCTGGCGCTCGTCCTGCCCAACCCCGGCACTGATGATCCGGTGGGACTCTTCCGTGCCGGACTCCAGGGCAGCGGCCCGGACCATGGATTCACCACTTCGCCGCGGCGGGCACGGTGGGTTGCGCCCCTGCAGTGGCGGCGCAGCGGCTATGCGCTCACCGAAACCGCGCTGCTCAGCCGTACCGGCCGGCTGTGGCGCAGCCTCACGGTGGTTCCGCACGAACGCATCCAGTCCATGGCACTGGAACAGGGCCCGCTGGCACGCAGGCTGCGGATTGCGGACCTGCGGCTGCATTCCACGCCCGGCCCTGTTGCCCCGCGAATCCGGCAGCTTGACCAGGCCGTGCTGCTGGAACTTTTCACTGAACAATCCGTGCGTGCCGCAGACGCCCGCCGCAGGGACCGTACCGAACGCTGGCTGCACCGCGAAACCGCCACCGGCCCGGCCGTCCCTGAGGCAGTGCCTGCCCCGGCGGATGCGCATGGCCCCCCGGCAGCCGCACCGGAACAGCTGGCAGCCGGGCCCAAGATGGAGGAAAACTGGAATGAACACCGCTGATCAGCGCCGGCGCGGCCGGCTGGGAATCGGCGTCATCGGAGCAGGCAAGGTGGGAGCGGTCCTGGGCGCGGCGCTCCGCGCGGCCGAACACGCCGTCGTAGGTGTTTCAGCTGTTTCCGAAGCCAGCCTGGAACGGGCGGAGAACCTGCTTCCGGGCGTTCCCGTGCTTGACATCCCGGACATCATTGAGCGTTCCGAGCTGGTGCTGCTGGCAGTGCCCGACGACGCCCTGCCGCCGCTGGTCTCCGGCCTGGCCGCAACCGGTGCCTGGCAAGCCGGGCAGCTCGTGGCCCACACCTCGGGCCGCTTCGGCACCGCGGTGCTGGAACCGGCCCGGCAGGCGGGGGCCATTCCGCTGGCCCTGCACCCGGCCATGACCTTCACCGGTCTCAGCCTCGACCTCACTCGGCTGGCGGACTGCTCCTTCGGCGTCACCGCTCCCACCGCGGTGCTGCCGATCGCGCAGGCCCTGGTAGTGGAAATGGGCGCCGAACCCGTGGTTATCGATGAAGCGGACCGTGAGCTTTACCACGCCGCACTTGCCCACGCCTCCAACCATCTGGTGACCATCGCGGCGCAGTCTTCGGAACTGCTGCAGGGCCTCGGCGTGGAACAGCCGGGCAGGCTGCTGGGCCCGCTGATGCGTGCCTCCCTGGAAAATGCGCTGGCCTCGGGGGAACATGCCTTGACCGGTCCGGTGGCCCGCGGAGACACGGGCACCATCCAGGCGCATACCCGCGCCCTGGGCCGTAATGCTGCACCCGATATGGCACAGGCCTACCAGGCGCTTTCCGCTGCCACCGCCCGCCGGGCTGTTGAACGCGGTCTGCTAACACCTGCGCAGGGAGAGAGAATTATTGAAGTACTTAATTCCGAACCCGAAGGACCCCGGTGAACCACCCCCGGTTGGCAACAACCCCCGCAGAACTCAGCAAGGCCATAACCGAACTCCTGGAAGCCACCGGCAAGGACCGTCCGGCGCTCGGACTGGTTCCCACGATGGGGGCCCTCCACTCAGGGCACGCAGCGCTGGCGCAGGCCGCACGCGCTGACAACGACGTAGTGGTTGCCAGCATCTTCGTGAACCCGCTGCAGTTCGACGACCCCGCCGACCTGGCACGGTACCCGCGCACCCTGGAAGCCGACCTTGACCTGCTGGGCGAGGCAGGTGTGGACGTAGTGTTCGCCCCGAGCGAGGACACCATGTACCCCGGCGGCCTTCCGCTGGTGCGGGTCAGCTCAGGCGTTATGGGAACCCGCTTCGAAGGCGCCTCCCGCCCGGGGCATTTCGACGGCGTCCTCACCGTGGTGGCCAAGCTGTTCCACTGTGTCCAGCCCGCTGTGCCAGCCGTGTTCCGTGCATATTTCGGCCAGAAGGACGCCCAGCAGGTGGCACTGATCCGCCGCATGGCGGCAGACCTGAACTTCCCGGTACAGATCTATCCGGTCCCCATAGTGCGGGCCGCTGACGGTCTGGCCGAGTCCAGCCGCAACGTCTTCCTCAGTCCTGGGGAGCGGCGCAGCGCGCTGGTCCTTTCCCGTGCCCTGACTCGGCTGCAGGAGAATGCCTCCAGCCGCCGCCCGCTGGACCTGCCGGCCGCCGCGGCTCTCGTTTCGGCAGAGCCGGGTGTTGAGCTGGACTATTTCGAGGTTGTGGATCCGCTGACTCTCGAGCCGGTTCCGGCCGGGGAACAGGATGTTCTTTCCGGTCCCGCACTGGCACTGGTGGCCGCGCGGGTGGGCGGCATCCGGCTGATCGACAACGCGGAACTGCATGGCTGAACTGCTGTGGGACGGGCTCCCGTCCTGAGCTTTGGCCGGGCTGGGTAGACTTAAGAACCGTGACCTCCTCTAACGTCGTTCCCGAAGCAGCAGATTCCTCCGAGCAGATGCGCATCCGTGCTGAAAAGCGCGCCAAGCTTCTCGAGCGCGGGCAGGAAGCCTACCCCGTCGGCGTCGAGCGTACGCACTCCCTCCGCCAGGTCCGGGACAAGTTCGGCCACCTGCAGGCTGACGAAGCCAGCGGCGAGACCGTGGGGGTCACCGGCCGGGTGGTGTTCATCCGCAACACCGGCAAACTCTGCTTCGCTACCCTCCAGGAGGGCGACGGCACCCGGCTGCAGGCCATGCTGTCCCTGGCCTCCATTGGCGAGGAAGCACTGGCTGACTGGAAGTCCACGGTTGACCTGGGCGATCACGTCTTCATCCGGGGCGAGGTCATCTCCTCCCGCCGCGGAGAGCTGTCCGTCATGGCTGACTCCTGGTCCATGGCATCGAAGGCCCTGCGCCCCCTTCCTGTGCTGCACGCCGACCTGAATGAGGAAACCAGGGTCCGCCAGCGCTACGTGGACCTGATGGTCCGCGACGAGGCCCGGGACATGGTCTACAAGCGGGCAGCGATCATCCGCGCCGTCCGTGACACCCTCCACGGCCATGGCTACGTGGAAGTGGAGACGCCCATGCTCCAGCTGATCCACGGCGGCGCCGCAGCGCGTCCGTTCGAGACGCACCTGAACGCCTTCGACCAGCCGATGACCCTGCGCATCGCCACGGAGCTCTACCTCAAGCGCGCCGTCGTCGGCGGTATCGAGCGTGTTTACGAGCTGGGGCGGATCTTCCGCAACGAAGGCGTGGACTCCACTCACAGCCCCGAATTCACCACGCTTGAATGCTACGAGGCATATGCGGACCAGTACGTCATGGCGGACCGCATCAAGGAGATCATCCTCAACGCCGCTGACGCCGCGGGCAGCCGGCAGATCGAAACCGCGGCCGGGACCATTGACCTGGACGGGGAATGGCGCTGGCTTTCGGTCTATCCCGGCCTGTCCGAGGCAGTGGGGCAGGAAATCACCCCGGACACCGACGCCGAGACACTGCGGGCAGTCGCGGAGAAGCACGACGTGAAGGTGGATCCCAAGTGGGATGCCCAGAAGCTGGTCATCGAGCTCTTCGGTGAAATCGTCGAGCCGACGCTGCTGCAGCCCACGTTCGTCTGCGACTACCCGCCGTCGGCCCAGCCGCTGGCCCGCCCGCACCGTGATGATCCCCGCCTGATTGAGGCCTGGGACCTGATCATTGGCGGCATGGAACGCGGCACGGCATTCTCGGAGCTCATTGACCCGGTCATCCAGCGCGAGCGGCTGACGGAACAGTCACGCAAGGCCGCTGCCGGTGACGACGAAGCCATGGCCCTGGACGAGGACTTCCTCCGGGCCCTGGAGTACGGAGCGCCGCCCATGGGCGGCATTGGCCTGGGCATCGACCGCCTGGTGATGCTTTTCACGAACGCCGGAATCAGGGAAACAATTCTGTTCCCCCTCCTAAAGCCTGAAATGGGTTAGACATGGAATATGTGGAAGTACTCCTGCCGTCAATATGTGTCGCGGCTCTCTTTTATTTCGTGATGAAGGCAGTGTTGAACGCCGACCGGTCCGAGCGAAAAGCCCTTGCTGAGGCTGAACGCGAAGTCGATCAGAATATTCAGCCCGAGGCTGGTGCCAAAATAGACCCTGCCGGTTCGGCCGATAAAGAATAACTAAAGAAAAATGCCTCTCCTGCTTTGACGGGGCATTACCAATTGCGCCATACTCGAAGTGGTCTCGAAATAAACAGCATTCCGCCACTTCACGCATAGGAGCCTCGTCATGGCGCAAAAGGTAAAAATCATTCTGGTAGACGACCTCGACGGCGGAAGTGCCGATGAAACCGTCCGTTTTGGACTGGATGGGTCACAGTACGAGATCGACCTCTCCAATGACAATGCGAAGAACCTGCGTGCAGCGCTAAAGCAGTATGTTGATGCCGGCCGCAAGACCGGAGGGCGCACCGGACGCCCCCGCGGCACGGGTGCTTCCCGCAGCAATGAGGCGGCGCAGATCCGTGAATGGGCACGCAGCAACGGCTACACCGTTTCCGAGCGGGGCCGCGTGAACAGCGAGATCATCGAGGCTTACCGAGCCGCCCAGGGCTAAAAGGCCCGCGGAGGTCACGCCCATGGCGAACACGCCCCTTAAGCGGCGGTAACCGCCGTAGCATCGAATTACGCGTTAGCTAGGAGTGTGCCTCATGTTTGAAAGATTTACCGACCGTGCCCGTCGCGTTGTCGTGCTTGCCCAAGAAGAGGCACGCATGCTCAACCACAACTACATCGGCACCGAGCACATCCTGCTTGGGCTCATTCATGAGGGTGAAGGCGTTGCCGCTAAGGCCCTTGAATCCCTGAGCATTTCCCTGGGTGCCGTCCGCGAACAGGTGCAGGAGATCATCGGCCAGGGCCAGCAGGCCCCGTCCGGCCACATCCCCTTTACCCCGCGGGCCAAGAAGGTACTTGAGCTCTCACTGCGCGAAGCGCTGCAGCTGGGGCACAACTACATTGGAACCGAGCACATCCTGCTGGGCCTTATCCGCGAGGGTGAAGGCGTCGCAGCCCAGGTCCTCGTCAAGCTCGGCGCAGACCTGAACCGTGTTCGCCAGCAGGTCATCCAGCTGCTTTCCGGCTACCAGGGCAAGGAACCCGTCTCCGCCGGCGGCCAGCAGCAGGAAGGCCAGCCGGCAGGTTCGGTTGTGCTGGACCAGTTCGGCCGCAACCTCACCCAGGCAGCGCGTGAAGGAAAGCTTGATCCGGTCATCGGGCGCGAGCACGAGATGGAACGGGTCATGCAGGTGCTCTCCCGCCGCACCAAGAACAATCCTGTCCTGATTGGCGAGCCCGGCGTCGGCAAGACCGCCGTCGTCGAGGGCCTTGCCCAGGCGATTGTCCGCGGCGACGTTCCTGAGACCATCAAGGACAAGCAGCTGTACACCCTGGACCTGGGCTCGCTCGTGGCCGGTTCCCGGTACCGCGGCGACTTCGAGGAACGGCTCAAGAAGGTCCTGAAGGAAATCCGCACCCGCGGAGACATCATCCTCTTCATTGATGAGATCCACACCCTTGTGGGCGCCGGTGCCGCTGAAGGCGCCATCGACGCGGCCTCCATCCTGAAGCCGATGCTGGCCCGCGGCGAACTGCAGACCATCGGTGCCACCACGCTGGACGAGTACCGCAAGCACATTGAGAAGGACGCAGCGCTTGAGCGCCGCTTCCAGCCGATCCAGGTCAACGAACCTTCAGTTGCCCACGCGATCGAAATCCTCAAGGGCCTGCGGGACCGCTACGAAGCGCACCACCGCGTGTCCATCACGGACGCCGCGCTGGCTTCGGCAGCGACCCTCGCCGAGCGCTACATCAGTGACCGCTTCCTGCCGGACAAGGCCATCGACCTGATCGATGAAGCCGGTGCCCGCCTGCGCATCCGCCGAATGACTGCTCCGCCGGAGCTGAAGGAAATCGACGAGCGCATCTCCGCCCTGAAGATGGAGAAGGAATCCGCGATTGACGCGCAGGACTTCGAAGGCGCTGCCTCCCTGCGGGACAAGGAGCAGAAGCTCCAGGACCAGCGTGCGGAGAAGGAGCGCCAGTGGAAGTCCGGCGGCCTGGATGACATCGCCGAGGTGGACGAGGAACTGATTGCCGAAGTCCTCGCCAACTCCACCGGCATCCCCGTTGTGAAGCTGAACGAGGAAGAGTCCACGCGGCTGCTCAAGATGGAAGATGAACTGCACAAGCGGGTCATCGGCCAGGATGAAGCCATCAAGTCGATCTCGCAGGCCATGCGCCGTACGCGTGCCGGCCTGAAGGATCCCAAGCGTCCGGGCGGCTCGTTCATCTTCGCCGGTCCCACCGGTGTTGGTAAGACCGAGCTGGCCAAGGCACTGGCAGAGTTCCTCTTCGGCGACGAAGAAGCCCTGATCACCCTGGACATGTCGGAGTACTCCGAGAAGCACACGGTCTCCCGGCTGTTCGGTGCCCCTCCCGGATACGTGGGTTACGAAGAAGGCGGGCAGCTGACCGAGAAGGTCCGCCGCCGTCCGTTCTCCGTGGTTCTGTTTGATGAGGTTGAAAAGGCCCACGCGGACCTGTTCAACTCGCTGCTGCAGATCCTTGAAGACGGCCGCCTGACCGACTCCCAGGGCCGGGTGGTGGACTTCAAGAACACCATCATCATCATGACGACCAACCTTGGCACCAAGGACATCTCCAAGGGCGTCATGACCGGGTTCCAGTCCGGCACGGACACCAAGACCGGCTACGACCGGATGCGTGCGCGGGTCACGGAAGAGCTGCGCCAGCACTTCCGCCCCGAGTTCCTCAACCGTGTTGATGACACCGTGGTGTTCCCGCAGCTGACCCAGGAAGAGATCGTCCAGATTGTGGATCTGTTCCTGGAGCGCCTGGGCAAGCGTCTGGCCGAGAAGGGCATGAGCATCGAGCTCACCCCTGCGGCCAAGGTGCTGCTGGCGACCCGCGGCTACGATCCCGCGATGGGTGCCCGGCCGCTGCGCCGGACCATGCAGCGCGAGATCGAGGACCAGCTCTCCGAGAAGATTCTCTTCGGGGACCTGAAGCCGGGCGAAACTGTATCGGTCGACGTCGAAGGCGAGGGTGATGACGCTAAGTTCACCTTCGTCGGACACGGCGCCCCGCGTGCCATCGAAGAAGCTCCGTCGGCCATTGAGGCCGGCGTCGGCGACGGGCAGTAAAACAGCAAACCGGTGCAGTAATGCACTGAATAGAAGGAGCCCCCGGGAAGCCGGGGGCTCCTTTTGCGTTGGCGCTGTGTTGCACCCCGGGTCCTGCCGAAAACAGGCCAAAGGGCCAGGAGTTCTAGACTGAAACAATGACTGCAACCGCACAGAAGGCAACGTTCACCATCCGCCGGGCCCGCACCTCGGACGTCCGGCACATCCGGGACCTGGTAGCCCCACTGGCCCAGGAGCGTGTCCTGGTGGCGAAGGAGACCGTTGCCTACTACGAAGGGCTGCAGGAGTTCAGGATTGCCGAGGATGCCGAAGGGCGGGTGATTGGCTGCGGCGCCCTCCACGTTATGTGGGAGGACCTCGCGGAGGTCCGGACCCTGGCCGCGCACCCGGAGTGGAGGGGCTGCGGCGTCGGGCACGTCCTCCTGGAGCAGCTTCTTTCCGATGCCGCCGAAATCGGAGTCTCCCGCGTATTCTGCCTGACCTTCGAGGTCGATTTCTTTAAGCGCCATGGATTCACGGTCATGGAAAGCCAGAGCGCGGTGGATCCCGAAGTCTACTCAGAACTCCTGCGTTCACAGGACGAGGGCGTTGCCGAATTCCTGGACCTCGCCCGGGTAAAACCGAATACGCTCGGCAATACCCGCATGATCCGGGATGTTCGCGCATAGGGGAACTCTTAGGTCCCACTGGAGAACGCCATCCGAAAACGGTACAGTAAGGGTACTTAGCATCAAGAAATGCCGGACGGGTTATCCAAGAGGCGAACCGCTTATTGGATGGCTCTCCGGCCGATCAGAAAGCGGGTGCCGAATATGGGCGCAGACGACAAGATGCAGAACAAGGGCGAAGAACTCGGCGGCAAGGTCAAGGAAGGCCTGGGCAAGGTCACCGGCGACCACAGCATGGAAGCCGACGGCCAGTCAGATCAGGCAAAGGCCAACGTCAAGCAGGCCGGCGAACACGTCAAGGACGCATTCAAGGGCAAGTAAGCCGCAGCCGGCTAACTTATCCGGAGATTACTCCGGTTTACTCCCGGTCGCTGTTGTCGCTGCTGGCCGGGGAAACACTGAAGGAAGGGCCAAGCGGGCCCTTCCTTCAGTGCGTTAAGGCACGGTCCAAGCCTGTGCAGGCCTACGGCCGCGGGGGTAGGGTTGGCTCACTCAGGAGAGCGGGCAAAGGGGCCCGTTCCAGCGCAGTGGAGCCTCCGGGCAAAGGAGCGTCAGGCATGAAAAAACTCATCAATGATCCGCGCGCCGTGGTGGCCGAATCGCTGGAAGGCTTCGGCATGGCCCACCACGACCTGGTCAAGGTCCACGCGGACCCGGCATACGTAACCCGCCGGGATGCTCCGGTGTCAGGGAAGGTCTCCCTGGTGTCAGGCGGAGGAAGCGGCCATGAGCCGCTTCACTCCGGGTACGTGGGCCGTGGAATGCTTGACGCCGCAGTGCCGGGAGCGGTCTTCACCTCCCCGACTCCTGACCAGATCCTCCCTGCCATCACCAACACGGATTCGGGCGCCGGTGTCCTGCTGATCGTGAAGAACTACACCGGGGACATCCTGAACTTCGAGACCGCTGCGGAGCTGGCCCAGGCCGAGGGGATCGAGGTGAAGTCCGTGGTGGTGAATGACGACGTCGCCGTGGAGGACTCGCTCTACACCGCCGGACGGCGAGGGGTAGGCGGCACTGTCCTGGTGGAACGCATCGCCGGAGCCGCAGCCGAGCGGGGAGATTCACTGGACGCGGTTGCGGACCTGGCCGAGCGCGTCAACGCCGGTGTGCGGTCCATGGGAGTGGCCCTGAGTGCCTGTACGGTCCCGCACGCCGGGGAGCCAAGCTTCGAGCTCGCCGAGAATGAGATTGAGCTTGGCGTGGGTATCCACGGCGAACCCGGAAGGCGCAGGATGCCGATGGCCGGCGCTGACGCGATCACCGACCAGCTCCTTGAGCCCATCCTGTCCGACCTTGGTGCCGGATCGGGTGAGCGGGTGCTGCTGTTCGTCAACGGCATGGGCGGCACACCACTGAGCGAGCTTTACATCGTCTACCGGCATGCAGCCAAGCTGCTCGCCGACCGCGGGCTCCACGTGGAACGGTCCCTTGTGGGCAACTACATCACTGCCCTGGAAATGCAGGGTGCTTCCATCACGGTGCTGAAACTCGACGACGACATGATCGATCTGTGGGATTCCCCGGTCCACACCGCGGCCCTGCGGTGGGGAGTCTGAACATGGAACTCAACGCGCAGTGGGCAGCTAAGTGGATGCGGGACGCGGCGGTTTCGATGGACGAGAACCGGCAGCGGCTGATCGATCTGGACCGGGCCATCGGCGATGCGGACCATGGCGAGAACATGGACCGGGGGTTCACCGCAATTGTTGAAAAGCTCGACGCTGACGGGACTCCGGGTACGCCTGCAGACGTGTTCAAGCTCGCCGCCATGACCCTGATGTCCAAGGTGGGAGGCGCCGCCGGACCGCTCTACGGCACTGCGTTCCTGCGCGGTTCCACGGCAGTCTCCGGCAAGGACGTACTGGACGCCGGGGACGTCGTCGCGTTCCTGGCAGCGGCGCGGGACGGAATCGTGAGCCGCGGCAAGGCAGAGCCGGGGGACAAGACCATGGTTGACGCCTTCACCCCCGCCGTGGAGGCCGCGGAAACAGCCGCCGGGGCAGGGTCCGACGGCGCCGCGACGCTCTCTGCAGCTGCCAACGCGGCCGAGGGCGGCGTTGCCGGAACTGAGCCTCTGGTTGCCCGCAAGGGCCGCGCGAGCTATCTGGGCGAACGCAGTGCCGGGCACCTGGATCCGGGGGCGGCGTCCACCGCCTTGATCCTGCGGGCAGCCGCCCGTGCGGCCGGGGAGCAGGCATGAAGGTAGGACTGGTGATCGTCTCCCACAGCGACAAGCTGGCGGAGGGGCTTTCCGAACTGGCCGGGCAAATGGCCCCCGATGTGGCGATTATCGCCGCCGGGGGCACGGACGACGGCGGGATCGGGACCAGCCTGGAGAAAATCCAGTCCGGAATCGCCCAGGCAGACGGCGGCGCCGGGGTGGCGCTCCTGGCGGACCTCGGCTCGGCGGTGATGACTGCGGAGATGGCCTTGGAGTTCCTGGACCCCGGCCAGCGGGAAACGGTCAGGCTGGCCGACGCACCGCTGGTAGAGGGTGCCGTTGCCGCAGCCGTTGCTGCCCAGACGGGTCAGGACCTGGCTGCCGTGATCCGCGACGCTGAGGCGGTCACAGCCACCATGGGCGGCGGCAATGCGGCAGGCGCCCCCAACGACGGTGCCTCGTCCGCTGGTGCGGACACCCTGGATGACATAGACCAGGATGACGACGGCGTACACGAGGCCTCTTGGGAGCTCATCAATCCCATGGGCCTGCACGCCCGGCCGGCAGCCGCCGTCGCGCAGGCAATGGCGGACCTGGACGCAGACATCACCATCAACGGGGTGGATGGAAAGTCGGTCATGATGCTCATGACGCTGGGCCTGAAAGCCGGCGATACACTGTCCGTTTCCGCCCACGGACCGGACGCGGCACGGGCCGTGGAGATGCTGGGCCTGGAAGTCCGCAACGGGTTCGGGGAGATCTAGCCCGGGACCTCGAGAGCATCAGGCGGGCAGCCGCACACCCGGACCGGCGGCTTCCGCCAGACCGTCGCGCAGCAGGCCCTGAAGCGCGCGCTCAAGCTGCTCCTGCGGGGCGCCCAAGGCGTGCAGCGCAGCCAGCGGCGCCAGCTCGGCGTCGGCCTCCGGGACCACCAGATCCACCGGCCCGGCAAGCAGCAGCTCGCGCAGCACAGGTCCGTCCGCCTGGCGCAGGACAGCCATCATGGCTCCGCGGACCTGCCGGTCGGTGCCGTGCCAGGCCTGTCCCTTGGGGACATAGTGCGGTTCAGGGCGGCCGGCCCGAACCCACGCACATTCGTCCAGGACGGGGCATTCTCCGCAGCGCGGGGAGCGTGCCGTGCACACCAGCGCCCCGAGCTCCATGACCGAGGCGTTCCAGGCAACGGATTCGGCGTCGTTCTGGGGCAGCAGGGAAACGGCAAGCCTCTTCTCCGCTGCGGTCAGTGCCTGGGAGGGCAGTGCATTCCCGGTCACCAGCCGGGCATGGACCCTGCGGATGTTGGTGTCCACCACCGTTTCACGGCGTCCAAAGGCGAAGGCGGCGACTGCAGCAGCCGTATAGTCACCCACCCCCGGCAGTTCCAGGAGAGCGGCATGGGTGTCCGGGACCTTTCCCCCGTGGCTCGCAGCGATCTCCACTGCGGCAGCATGCAGCCGCAGTGCGCGTCGCGGATAGCCCAGCCGGCCCCAGGCCCGGACTGCTTCACCGCCCGGCTCGGCTGCAAGGTCAGCGGGCTCCGGCCAGCGCTCCATCCACTCATGCCAGACCGGCAGCACCCGAACCACCGGAGTCTGCTGCAGCATCACTTCGCTCACGAGGATGCCCCAGGGCGAACAGCTGGGATGCCGCCACGGCAGGTCACGGGCCTGCTCCGAGAACCAGGAAATGATGCGTGCGTGCAGCTCCCGCGTGGGCTCCGGTTCCATGAAACTCCCTAGGTAATGACCAGCAATACTCTACTGACCGGCGTGGTGTGCGCCGTAATCAGGGACCGGGTTCATAGCCTTAACCCATGGCGGCAAACGGACCCCGGCGCGGCGCGGGGCAAAAAACCAGCGGTGTTTCCGGTCGAGGGCCGGCCAGCGCGCGGAAGCCGAGCAAGGCCGTGTACCGCCGCCGCAGGATTGTCCTGTCCCTGCTGGTGCTCGCGGTGCTGGGAGCCCTGGTGTGGGCCGGCGTGGTGGTGGCTGCAACGCTCTCCGGCGACAGGGATGCGACTGCCTCTGAACCGTTCCAGACAGCGCCCGGTTCTCCTCCCGCCCCGGTGCCTGATGCGGAGAGCTCCGGTACTCCGGCGCCCACTGGCGAATCCAAGCCTGCGGAAGACGGCACCTGCCCTTCGTCCGCCGTAAGGGTGGAAGCCGCCACGGATGCTGCCGCCTATGCCGCGGGCGCCAATCCGCTGCTGACCCTTGCGGTCACCAATACCGGCCCTGAACCGTGCAAGATCAACGTCGGCACCACGCAGATGGAATTCATCGTCACATCCGGGTCCGACCGGATCTTCTCCTCCGCGGACTGCCAGGACGGAGCGCAGGACCTGCTCAAGGAGTTCGAGCCGGGAGCAACCGAGAAAGCGAACTTCACCTGGGAACGGCTCCGCTCGGCTCCGGGCTGCGCGGCGGTGGCAAGCAACCCCAATCCCGGCTGGTATGTCTTTACCGCGAGGCTCGGCGAGGTTACCAGCGAAAAGGCAGTCTTCCAGCTCGATTAGCCCGGACGGCATCCCGCATCGTTCAAGGTCTACATAAACCGGTCGAGCAGGCTGGTCTCCGCGATGCGGGAGAGGCCTTCACGCACGGTGCGTGCGCGCTGTTCACCGATTCCGTCCACCTGCATCAGGTCTTCGATGTTCGCTGCCATGAGGTTCTGCAGCCCGCCGAAGTGGTCCACGAGCCGGTTGGAGACAGCAGGCGGGACGCTCTTGATGTTGCTCAGCAGGCGGTAACCGCGCGGCTGGACCACGGCTTCAAGGGAATCCTGGCCAGGCTGGAAGCCCACCACGGCGGCGATTTTGCCCAGGTCCACCATGTCGGAGGAACTGAGGCCCTGCAGGGTGGCGACCTGTTCGTCAACGTTGCCCTGGGTTCCGCCGATGTCCGCGTAATCCCGGACGATCATTTCGCTGCCCGGACCAAGGCCGGTTGTCAGTTCTTCCAGCTGGAGGGACAGGAGCCGGCCGTCGACGCCGAGCTCCAGGACGTACTGCGAGATTTCCTCCGAGATCCGGCGCACCATTTCCTGGCGCTGGAGGGTGACGGCTACGTCGCGGACGGTGACCATGGCTTCGATTTCCAGGGCGGAGAGCGAATTGGTGACCTGGTCCAGCCGGGTGCGGTACCGCTCCAGGGTGGCCAGTGCCTGGTTGGCGCGGGCCAGCACCGGCTCGGATCCCTCCAGGACATGGCGGAGGCCGCCGACGTAAAGCTGGATGATCTGCATGGACTGGCTCACGGAAATCACCGGGAAGCCGGTCTGGATGGCCACCCGCTCGGCGGTTCGGTGGCGCGTGCCGGATTCGTGTGTCTCGATGGTGTGGTCGGGAACCAGCTGCACGGCAGCGCGGAGAATGTTGGCGCCGTCCTTGTCGCAGACGATCGCGCCGTCCATTTTCGCCAGTTCGCGGAGGCGGGTGGAGGAGAACTCAATGCCGATGTCGAACCCGCCGGAGCAGATGGAATCGACGGTGCGGTCGAACCCCAGGACGATCAGTGCGCCCGTGCGGCCGCGGAGAATACGCTCCAAGCCGTCGCGCAGGGCCGTTCCCGGGGCAACCCTTGCAAGGGTTGCCTTCAGCGCGTCCTCGGGCGTGCGGGGCATGGTCACTTCCTTCCGGCCACTCCGGCCCACGGGCGTTCTGGGCGTGGATATGCGCAGACACTTCCCCATAGTAGTGGGCAACCTGCACCCATCTGCCACTTCAGTCACCGGAGTATGACAGCTTCAGTGACATAACCGGGCCGGGACGCGCCCTAGAAGAGAAGTTCGAGCGCCTCGGAAAGGGTGGAGACCTCCCGCACCTTGAAGCCGGCAGGTATTTGGCCGGGGCCGTTTGGGGATGCCGGCACCACCGCGTGGCTGAATCCCAGGCGCTCAGCTTCCTGGACCCGGCGGGCAATTCCGGGGATGGGACGCACCTCCCCGGCCAGGCCCACCTCGCCGAAGGCGATCAACCGAGCGGGCAGGGGCTTGTTCATCTTGGCGGACGCGACGGCCAGTGCCACAGCAAGGTCAGTGGCGGGTTCAGTAAGCTTCACTCCGCCCACTGTGGCCACGTAGCTGTCGTCCTTGGCCAGGTTCATGGATGCCCGCTGCTGCAGGACGGCCAGCAGCATTGCCACCCGGGACGAATCCAGTCCGCTGGTGGCGCGCCGCGCCTGTGCGTTGCCGGTCTCCGCCAACAGGGCCTGGACCTCGGCCACCAGGGGCCGCCGCCCTTCCAGCGTCACAGTGATGCAGGTGCCCGAAACCGGTTCCTTGGTTCGGGAAACAAACAGGCCGGACGGATCGGCCAGGCCCTCAATGCCGTCCTCCGTGAGGTCAAAGCAGCCCACCTCGTCCGTGGGGCCGTACCGGTTCTTCACAGCGCGGACCAGCCGCAGCCTGGAGTGCCTGTCTCCATCGAACTGGCAGACAACGTCCACCAGATGTTCCAGCAGCCGGGGTCCGGCGATTGAACCGTCCTTGGTCACGTGCCCAACAAGCAGGGTGGTCATGTTCCGTGTCTTGGCGGCGTTGATGAGCGACGCCGCGACTTCGCGTACCTGGCTGACCCCGCCGGCGCTGCCGTCCACGGCTGCGCTGCTGAGGGTCTGAACTGAATCCACGATCAACAGGGCGGGTTTCACCTGCTCCACCTGGCCAAGGGCCTGCCCCAGATCGGTTTCGGCGCTGAGGTAGAGGCTGGAAGAGACGGCACCGATGCGTTCCGCCCGCAGCTTCACCTGCGCCGTGGACTCCTCGCCCGTCACGTAGAGGACGTCCCGGCCCTGGCCGGCCACGCGTGCGGCGACGTCGAGCAGGAGCGTGGACTTGCCTACCCCAGGCTCACCGGCCAGCAGGATCACCGCACCTGGAACCAGCCCGCCGCCCAGGACGCGGTCCAGTTCGCCCACGCCGGTGGGCTGGTACGCAGCGGTAGTGGCATCGACGTCGGCAATCAGCTGTGCCGGGCGGGCCACCACGGCTGCCGGGGTGGTGCGGGCCAGGACCTCGCCGGCCTCTTCAACGGTGCCCCAGGCCTGGCACTCACCGCAGCGGCCCACCCACTTGACCGCGGTCCAGCCGCATTCGGTGCAGCGGTAGTTGGCGGTTTTCGCCCGGGAAGTCTTTGTTGCCATGCCAACAGGCTATCTGCCGGCACTGACATCACCGTTCAGCTCCGGAGCCGGGGCCTAGACCTCAGAAAGGTAGCTGACGGCTTCCTCATGGGTGAGCCCGGTTGCTT
The DNA here is from genome assembly GCF_039528575.1 of Arthrobacter gandavensis. Classification (NCBI taxonomy): domain Bacteria; kingdom Bacillati; phylum Actinomycetota; class Actinomycetes; order Micrococcales; family Micrococcaceae; genus Arthrobacter; species Arthrobacter gandavensis. The sequence continues at coordinate 104,406 of NZ_BAAALV010000002.1, read as the reverse complement.
CCAGCAGGTCCACCACCAGCGGACGGAAAAGCATCACCAGGGCGTCCCCGTAGAGGTCCGTGACGTCCAGGGACGCCGGATGCAGCCGGGAAGCGACGGCGGCCAGCTCGTTCCGGGCCTGGCGCAGATGGCGCTCGCGGGTTGGCTGGGATTCCCCGCCGCCCAGGGCCCGCGCAAGGATGTCCACTGCGTCGGCGGTGTCATTGATGACTTCGGAGACCTTGTCCACCGCCGTATCGGAGAGGGAGGCGTGGTTGATGACCGAAGTGGTCCGGCGGGCAAACACGCGGCTGTTGCGCACCGCCAGGTCCAGATAGCCCACGGAACCGCGCAGGTCTCCCAGCTCCGCCAAATGCCTTCTGTACGCCGGCGAGATGCGGGCGATCTCACGTGCATCCCGGATGCTGCGGGCGAGCATGTCCAGCTGCGGCTGGGTGTTGCGGGCCCGGACCAGGGCGTGCCAGGCCAGGGTCGAATCGCTGCGGGCCAGGGCATCGGCAACCTGGCGCAGCACTGCGGACAGCTCGCTGAGCAGTTCGCGGATGTTGGATTTGGGTTCGCGGCGCGGATCCCGCGGAGCAAGCATGGTGACCACGAGGGCGAAGACGCCGCCCACGATTGCGTCCACGCTGCGGGTGAACACTCCGCCGTCGGGGGCAGGCAGCAGCACCACCAGCAGGGACTGAAGGCCAAGCTGCGTAGTGAAAATAACCCCGCGGTCCAGGAAGCGTGCCAGCATCAGCGAGGCGAAGAGCACGACGGCGGCCTGCCACAGTCCGTTTCCCAGTACATGGAGCAGCAGTTCGCCGATGGTGATGCCCAGCGTGCAGCCGATTCCCACTTCAAGCACGCGGCGGGTGCGGGGTTCCCGCGAGAAGCCAAGGGAGATGAGCGCCGCCGTGGCGGCAAAGAGCGGGCCCTGGTGGCCCAGCACGTATTCCGCGAAGGCATAGGCGCCCACGGCGCAGATGGTCATCTGCAGTGCGGGGTACACAGACGCGCCGCTGCGCTTGAGTCCGATCCGGAACCTGTTGCGCAGGAACCTGCTCGAGGCGCTGAGACGGTCACGGGCTGGCATGGGAACAGTCTAGGACGCCCGGCGTCTGCAAAGAGAAGGCACGGAGTCTGTGACGTGTCCCGGAACAATTCCAGTTCTGCTTGGCGGCAGTTCACTTTTTGTTCACCTTGGCAGGCCACTGTGTTTTTTGGGACGCAGAAAAACGTTCCAGCGACAAGTCTCCCGGCGTTGACGCGCCGGTATACCACCCTTGAAAGGGACCACGACTGTGAAGGTATTCCGCATTGGCCGCACCGCGGCCGTCCTCTCGGTTGCAGCGCTTGCCCTGGCAGCCTGCGGCAGTGACAACGCCACGAACGCAGCAGCCAATACCGAGTCTTCGGACTCCGCCCTGACCGGAACCCTTTCCGGTGCAGGAGCAAGCTCGCAGGCCTCCGCCATGGACGCCTGGATCGCAGGTTTCCGCGAAGCCAACCCGAACGCTTCCATCCAGTACTCCCCGGACGGCTCCGGAGCGGGCCGGGAGGCACTGCTCGCAGGCGGGGTCCAGTTCGCCGGATCGGATGCCTACCTGAAGGACGAGGAAGTCGAAGCGTCCCTGGAAACCTGCGGACCCGACGGGGCGCTGCACGTCCCCGCGTACATCTCACCGATTGCCATCACCTTCAACCTCGACGGCGTGGATGAACTGAACCTCGACGCCGACACGATCGCCGGCATCTTCCGCGGCGAAATCAGCACCTGGAACGACCCGGCCATCGCCTCGCAGAACGAAGGCACTGAGCTGCCGGCCACGGCCATCACCGTGGTCCACCGTTCAGACGAGTCCGGCACCACCGAGAACTTCACCGAATACCTCGCCGCCGCGGCACCGGACGTCTGGACCACGGAAGCCAGCGGTGAATGGCCGGCCGAACTCGACGGACAGGAGAACGCGCAGGGAACCTCCGGCGTCGTCTCCGCCGCCAGCTCCACTGACGGTGCCATTACCTACGCAGACGCGTCCGCCGTCGGCGCCATGGGCACCGTGGCAGTGAAGGTCGGTGAGGAGTACGTGGCCTACACGGCCGACGCCGCTGCCAAGGCTGTTGAGGCGTCCACCCCGGTCAAGGGCGAGGGGCGTCCCGAACTGGACATGGCCATGGAACTGGCACGCGATACCACCGAATCCGGCGCCTACCCTGTGGTGTTGGTCTCCTACCACCTCTACTGCACCACCTACGAGGACCAGGAGACCGTTGACCTGGTCAAGGCCTTCGGTTCCTACGTAGTCAGCGAGGAAGGGCAGGCAGCAGCCAGCGAAGCCGCAGGTAATGCGCCGATGTCCGCGGCCCTGCAGGAGCAGGCAGCCAAGGCGATCGAATCCATCAAGGCCGCTTCCTAGCAGCAGGAGAGCAGGCAGAAGCCCCCGCACAGCGCCACAAGGCGTGGTGCGGGGGCATTTGCCGGCCGCCGGCCAGCTTGAATCTGGCCCGGGATCAGTGAAAACTGGCGAGTGCGGTGTCTTGTCCACATTCAGCAAGTTGCCAACAAAGTTCGAAGGGTTGTGCAGTGTCAAGCAAGTCAATACAGGGCACCGGCGGTGCCGGGCGCGCGGGGGACAAAGTCTTCTCCGGCATCACACTGCTGGCGGGCTGTCTGATCCTTACCGTCCTCTTTGCGGTAGCTGCGTTCCTGCTCTGGCAGGCACTTCCCACCTTCACAGCCTCTTCCGGGGATATCTCGGGCGGATCAGGCTTCCTTGCCTACATCTTCCCGCTGGTTATCGGCACGGTCATTGCCGCTGCGATCGCACTGCTGATCGCCACGCCGGTGGGCATCGGCGTCGCGCTCTTCATCTCCCACTACGCGCCCCGGCGGCTCTCCCAGGGCCTTGGCTACGTGGTGGACCTCCTGGCCGCCATTCCCTCGGTCGTCTACGGAGCCTGGGGCATGACCGTGCTGGCGCCGGCCCTGGTGGGACCCTACAACTGGCTGGCTGAGAACGCCGGCTGGTTCCCCCTCTTCACCGGTCCGGCCAGCCAGACCGGCAAGACCATGCTCACCGCCGGAATCGTGCTCTCGGTCATGGTGCTGCCCATCATTACCTCCCTGAGCCGGGAAATCTTCCTGCAGACACCGAAACTGCACGAGGAAGCCGCGCTCGCCATGGGCGCCACCCGATGGGAAATGATCCGCATGGCAGTCATCCCGTTCGCCCGCCCCGGCATCATCAGCGCCGTCATGCTCGGCCTGGGACGCGCCCTCGGTGAGACCATGGCCGTGGCCCTGGTGCTCTCCTCCGGCGGCCTGATTGCCAGCCTGATCCGGCCCGGCAACCAGACCATCGCCGCCGAGATCGCGCTGAACTTCCCGGAGGCCTACGGGCTGCGCCTCTCCGAGCTGATCGCTGCCGGCCTGGTGCTCTTCGTGATCACCCTGATCGTGAACGTTATTGCCCGCTGGATCATCAGCCGCCACAAAGAATTCTCGGGAGCCAACTGATGATTGACACCGTACTGACCCGCTCCACCTCCCTCACCAAGAACCAGCTTCCTGGCTGGTCCCTGTGGGCCATCCTGGCCGGTTCAATCGTCCTGGGGGCTGCCTTCTCGGCGCTGCTGGGCTTCAGCATCGCCACCTTCGCCATCTTCGCGGCCGTCCTTTTCGTCGCCGGCAGCACCATCGCCACCCGCCTCGTGGAGGGCAGCCGGCGGGCTGCCGACCGCTTCGCCACCAACCTGATCTACGGTGCGTTCATCCTGGCCCTGGTTCCGCTGGTCTCGGTGATCTTCACCGTGCTGGTCCGCGGCATTCCAGGACTGAGCATGGATTTCCTGTTCAATTCAATGGGTGGCATGACCGGCACCGTGGACAACGAAAGCGCGGCGAGCGGCGGACCGGTCTTCGGCGGTGCCTACCACGCGATCATGGGTACCCTGCTGATCACGCTCTGGGCCACCATCATCTCCGTGCCCATCGGCCTGCTCACCGCCGTCTACCTGGTGGAATACAGCAAGGGCGGTCCGCTGGCCCGGGCCATCACGTTCTTCGTGGATGTCATGACCGGCATCCCCTCGATCGTCGCCGGCCTGTTCGCTGCTGCCTTCTTCGGACTGCTCTTCGGCCCGGGCACACGCACCGGGTTCGTCGCCGCCGTCGCGCTCTCCGTCCTGATGATCCCCGTGGTGGTGCGTTCCACCGAGGAGATGCTCAAGATCGTTCCCAATGAGCTGCGCGAAGCCTCCTACGCCTTGGGTGTCCGGAAGTGGCGGACCATCCTGAAGGTGGTGGTGCCCACGGCTATCTCGGGCATTGCCTCCGGCGTCACGCTCGCCATCGCCCGGGTGATCGGCGAAACCGCTCCGCTGCTGGTCACTGCCGGATTCGTGAACACCATCAACCTCAACGTCTTTGCCGGCTGGATGGCGTCGCTGCCCACCTTCATCTACCGGCAGCTGATGAGCCCCACCTCGCCCACCAACACTGATCCGAGTACCCAGCGTGCCTGGGCCGCGGCGCTGCTGCTGATCCTCATGGTGATGCTGCTGAACCTCGGCGCCCGCCTGGTTGCCCGCATCTTCGCGCCCAAGACCGGCCGCTGACCCCAGACCCCTCACCGCCCCGGCGGCACGGGAGGACCCGAACGGGAACTCCCAAGGAACAGAACAGAAGGAACTACATGTCCAAGCGAATCGACGTCAAGGACCTCAACGTCTACTACGGCGACTTCCTGGCGGTCGAAGACGTCAGCATCAAGATCGATGCACGTTCCGTCACCGCGTTCATTGGCCCCTCCGGCTGCGGCAAGTCCACCTTCCTGCGCACCCTGAACCGCATGCACGAGGTGCTCCCCGGAGCCCGGGTGGAGGGCGAAGTGCTGCTGGACGGTGAGAACCTGTACGGACCCGGAGTGGACCCCGTGACGGTCCGCAGCCACATTGGCATGGTCTTCCAGCGGCCCAACCCGTTCCCCACCATGTCCATCCGGGACAACGTGCTGGCCGGCGTGAAGCTGAACAACAAGCGGATCTCCCGCTCCGACGCCGATGACCTGGTGGAAAAGTCCCTCACCGGCGCCAACCTGTGGCGCGAGGTCAAGGACCGGCTGGACAAGCCCGGCTCCGGCCTTTCCGGCGGCCAGCAGCAGCGCCTGTGCATTGCCCGCGCCATCGCAGTGTCCCCGGAAGTGATCCTCATGGATGAGCCCTGCTCCGCCCTGGACCCCATCTCCACGCTGGCCATTGAGGACCTGATCGAGGAACTCAAGAGCGACTACACGGTAGTGATCGTCACGCACAACATGCAGCAGGCTGCCCGTGTTTCGGACAAGACCGCCTTCTTCAACATCGCCGGAACCGGCAAGCCCGGCAAGCTCATCGAGTACGACGACACCACGGTCATCTTCAACAACCCGACCGTTAAGGCCACCGAGGACTACGTCTCCGGCCGCTTCGGGTAACCCGGCGCACCCTACCCATCGAGAGGCCAGTTACGGCTCGTTTCAG
>NZ_BAAALV010000002.1:0-98843 GCF_039528575.1 Arthrobacter gandavensis | reverse complement strand
GAGCCGTAACTGGCCTCTCGGCGTGTTTGGGGTTGGGTCAGGGCTGGCGCGGAACGTGCGGGCTTAGAGCAGCGGGCTGAGGGCGAGCAGGAAGATGCCGCCCAGCAGTGCAGCAGCCGGAGCGGTCACCAGCCAGGTGAAGAGGATCTCGCGCAGCGGAATGAACCGGACGGCGGCAAACCGGCGGTTCGCGCCGGCACCCACAACTGCGCTGGTCATGGTCTGCGTACTGGAGAGCGGGATGTGCAGCCAGAGCCCGCCCAGGAAGAGCATTCCGGTAGCCACGGCCTGGGCGCTCATGCCGCGCAGCGGATCAATCCGCACCAGCCGGTAGCCGAGGGTATGGGTAATCCGCCAGCCGCCGAAGAGGGCCCCCACGGCCAGAGCGACGCCGGCGAACACCTGCACGCCCCAGGGAATCCCGCCGCCGGTGGAGTAGCCGGCAGCGGCAAGCCCCAGCACCAGGACCGCCATGGTCCGTTGCCCGTCCTGCATACCGTGGCCCAGTGAGAACGCAGCAGAAAGCACGGACTGCGCGATCCGGTTGCCGGCATCGCCGCGACGCAGCGAGCTGTACCGCATCAGCCACATCACCGGGTATACCAGCAGGTACGCCAGTACGAAGGCGATCACGGGGGAAAGCAGCAGGGGCAGGGCAATCTGGTCCCAGAGGAGCCGGAAGGACTCTGAAACGCCCGGCCCGCCTACCAGCGGGGAAGCGGCAGCGGAACCCACGATCCCGCCCACCAGGGCGTGCGTGGAGGACGAAGGCATGCGCCGCCACCACGTCCACAGGCCCCACGCGCACGCAGCGGCAAGTGCGGCTATCAGGATGCCCAGGCCGTTGCTGCCTTCGGGCAGCTTGACGAACAGGTCCGCCAGCACCAGGGCCAGCGCCGTGCTCATGAGGGCGCCCAGCAGGTTGAAAACGCTGGCCAGCACGACGGCGACGCCCGGGGTGAGTGCCCGGGTGCGGATGGCAGCGGCCACCGAGTTGGAGACGTCGTGAAAGCCGTTGATGAAGGCGTAGGCACCCGCGAAGGCGAATACTGCCACCAGCAGTACGGTGGTCAACTACGATTCCCGGACCAGGATGTTGCCGACGTAGGTGCCGAGCCGGCGCAGTTCCTTGGACGCAGCGGCCAGCTGGTCGGCCAGGTCACGGTGGCGGATGTAGGCCAGTGCCTTGTGGTCGTGGATCAGCTCGGCGAGCCAAATGCGGTGCGTGCGTTCCACCCGCTTGCTCAGCCGGAGCATTTCGATCCAGTAGTCTTCCAGATCCTCAAGGGAGGCAAGGGTGCGCATGGCAGCCACCGAGAGCTCGGCCTGCCGGCCCAGCACCTCCAGCTGTTCGGCAGCCCGCCGCGAAACATTGGTCAGCTTGTAGAGCGAGACGATCTCCGCCGCACTGTCCAGCCGCTCCATGAGCGCCAGCAGGATCAGGGAGAGGTCGTACAGGTCTTCACGGGGAAGCGGGTTGATGAAGCTGGTGCGCATCTGCGTCATAAGCGCAAAGTGCAGTTCGGTGGTCTCCGCCTCAAGGGTATGCAGTTCCTCGGCGAGCCTTGGGAACTCTGCTGGGTCTGCTCCCAGCGCCTCCGAGAGGGTGGCGGTACCACTGACGGCCTGTGCGGCCATTCGGGACAGAAGGTCAAGGCCGGCGTTTTCCTGGGGAAACAGCCGGAGCTTCACCGGACTGGCCTGTTGCGCTTGGGGGTCATCACACCGGTAAGAATATCCGATGCGGAAAAGAGTAACGGTGCCGGACCGGGAGCGCCTCTCGGCGGAAGGCCGCTCGAAGCGGCTCTAAGTTGAAGCCCGGGGGTTCCGCGGTCCGACACCACTTTCAGTTTTCTACTCGGGGTCCCTGATGTCAACCGGAGTATCCACAGCCCTGGCACGGTGCCGCAGGCTCAGTCCAGTTCCCCGCGGCGCCACGCCTCGGCCGAGTGTTCGAGGTCTTCCGCGGTCAGCACCAGCTGCCGGGCATTGCGGGTCAGCTCCGTAGCCCGCGCACTGCTGGCCGCTTCCGCAGAGTCAGCGTGATGGGTTTCACCAAGTGCCACCACCCGGCAGAATGCGGCGAAACGCTCCAGTGCGACGTCGAACTCTCCTTCAAAGGCGCCGGAGAGAATGGTGTCCGCCATGGCGCGGACCTCTTCGGCGCCCATAGGCTCGGCGACGCCGGAGACCACCCTGGAGACCTGTGCTGCCTCCATGCCGGCGGCGTAGAAGGCTGCTACCTTCTCCGGGTTCTGCTGTACCGCTGCGCGCAGGGCGTAAAGGCGCCAGAGAGCGCCTGGCAGGGACCTGGCCGGACTCGTGGCCCAGATCTCGGCGACGGCCTCGAGGCCCTGCTGGTCGGCCAGTTCTACCAGCCGCCGGGTGACTTCGGGGTCATCGCTTTCCCTGCCGTGGTGCACCAGGGCCTGCGCCGCCAAATGGGCAGCTTCCGAAACCCGAGCAGGATCGGCGCCGCCGGGGTGGTTGGCGAAGTCCATGGGTGCGTACAGCTTGGGCTTGTGGTGACGGGGAACCGATGCATTCGACTCAGTCATGTCTTGAGAATACTCCCGCCGGTCTTCGGAATCGAAGCCGTTTTCCACAGGTGGAATCCACTTCGCGGGCAGGGGTTGATTATCGCCCCGGGGAGGGTTTCCACGATTACCAAGGGGTGCGATAAAGTGGAAAAGTCGATGGGGTGGCTCTGCTGCCGCCGTATCGATGGGGGGCCTTTAGCTCAGTTGGTAGAGCATCGGACTTTTAATCCGTGGGTCGTGGGTTCGAGCCCCACAGGGCCCACCCGCCGCTGAAAAGCGAGAACACCCCGGTTCCTTATGGAGCCGGGGTGTTCTGCTGTCCGAAGCTGTTTGGCGAGGCGCGAGGCGCCGTCAGTTTTCCGATGCCCGCCGAAGCAGTTTGTGCGTACCGTCGCACCAGGGCTTGATCCGTGATCCGGCACAGCGGCAAAGGGCAACCGTCTCCCGGTTCTTTGGCACCTCGTTGCCGCTGCTGTCCGTGATTTCGAAGTCGCCCCGCACCAGCAACGGTCCACCCGGACACTCCGTAACCGCGAACGGTTCTGATTCCCGGGCATCAGCGGACGGCACGACGGTAACTTCGGAACCGGGTACGGACACTTCGTCCGCGCCGGCGGCGGGCAGGATGCTCATGCCATCACTCCTGCGGCCGCTGCTGCGGCGTCCAGCGCCTGGGCGTCCGCGCGGGGCGGCGAATCCTCCCGGAGGGCGCTCCGGCCCTGCTTCCATGCCTCCAGCTGTTCCGCGCCCTGCAGGGCATCGAGCGTGAGGACGGTAGCGGCGCCAAAGAGGATGTCTTCCAGCAGGTGGGGTTCAGCCTCTGCCAGCCCTCCCGCGAGATCCCGGGCGGCGATCTGTTCGTGCACCGCATCCGCCTCAACGTGCTCATCAAAGTAGAAGGTGACCTCCGGTCCGTAGCCGGCGCGCTTGAAGCCGCGGGCGTAGAAGGAATTCGGGATCGATGAGGTCATTTCAAAGGCTGCGAGGTGCCCGGCGATGCAGCCCCTGAGGCGGCGGTTCAACCCGAAGAGGGACATGGCGTTGGAGGAGGCGAGCACCAGCGCCGGAATGCGGTCCAGGTAGCGTCCGTAGGCGGTGTCCAGCCCAAGCCCTTCCATGGTGCGGGCAAACAGTGCGGAGTGCATCCGTTCCGGGCGTCCGCCGCCGTACTCGTCAGCCTGGATTTCCACCAGGGCAGCCTTTGCCCGTCCCACGGCCAGGCGGGGGATCGCCCAGCTGTGCGGGTCGGCTTCACGGAGCTGGTACACCGAGCGCAGCACCAGGAATTCCCGAAGCTGGTCTTCGGTGGCGTGCCTGGCGATAAAACGGGACACGCTGGGGCCGTCGTCGTCAGCAGCCAGCGTGAACAGCGCCTGGGCTACGTCTTCCGCGACGGGGGAGGGAGCGTCGGGGACTGGAACGGCCTGCCGGAGGGCGGTTTCGAAAGCTGCCTCCAGCTTCCTGCGCACCCGGATGAGTTCCGGCTGCCATTCCAGGTCCGGGTCGATGCCGTCCAGTCCGCTGTAGTGGAGCTCGTACAGGAGGAAGAGGGCCAGCTGCAGGTCATCGTCACGCAGAACGTCCGTTGAGCCGGCGAGGATCCGGTCGGCGGCGCCGTCGAGCTTCCCGTACTGTTCGGCAGCCGCCTGCGGACCCTCATGCAGCACGGTCAGGAGCGCGGAGGTGAGTTCACCGCGCGGGGCAGGTACCAACATGTCATTCCTTAGCTGTGAGGCGTCGTGCAATGCTTGAGTCTTCCGAATACCTCGGCGGAAAACATTGTTTATCAGCATACTTGGTAGATTTTGGTGATGTAGCTGCCGCATGTCGCCTCGAGCCGCACGGAGAGGAGGCCAACGCGTGGATTCAGGCTTTCTGGCAGGCCTGCCTGCCCTCCTTCTGGCCGCTGCCGCTATAGGGCTTACAGCCCCGGGGCTCGACTCGGCCCTTCGCCGCGAGGATGGAGAGCGGCTCTTTTGGGTGAGCCTGACCGGCGGACTGGCCGTTGTCGCGGCGATTGCCTGGGCTTCACTCGCCGCCCCGGGTGCCGGGGCGGTGGTCGGCCTCCTGGCCCTGGGCGGGTCCGCCGGCGCCTGGTACTGGGTGGACCGCCGGCACCGGGCCAGAAAGCGTGCGCGGGTGGAGAAACTTCGGCGCCGCCGCCTTGAATCCCTCGCCCGGCGGCGTGAAGCCGTCCTGCTGGAATGGGGTTCGTACGAACTTGACCCTTGGAAGGGCGCGGAGTTCCCGGGACTGACGGACGTGCGCGAAAAAGAAACAAGCCAGCTGGCCCGCGCTGCGCGGGAGGCCACGGAGGCGCACGAAGCCGCCGGGTCGGACGCAGCGGACGATGCGGCAGTGGAGCGCTACGGCAGCGCGGTGGGCGATCTTGAAGCTGCCTGGGAGCGTGCCAGGGAAGCTGCCAGGCGGCGGGCCGGGTAGCCAGGCCGGGCTGGCCTTAATCGGCGCGCGGCTAATTACCGTTACTCGTGTTAATTGGAGCTGGCTCCCGCCTCTGCATATGGGGGGAACGCAGAGGGGGGAGCCAGTGCTAGAAGTATACTGATCCGGTCGCAGGGAATCCAATCGAGCAGCTACGGGGGTCAAATGGGGGTGTCCGCTAAGGCCTTCCAGAACTGGCGGACCCGTGTTGCTCCCAATGAATCCACCGCGGATCTGTGCCGCAGGACGGGCATCAAGCGCTCAACCCTGGCCCAGCAGCTGGTGCGGGGAAACGTGGCCGTGGCAACCGTGGTCCGCGTGGCCCGGGCCTACGGGCAGGATCCAGTGGCCGTGCTTTCCGAATTCGACGGATTCCACGGGCTGGCCGAAGGCCGCCGCGCCCCTACCCCCGCCGAGCTCATCAGCCAGGTTCCCTACCAGTGCATCCTGGAGTACCTCCTGGCCAGGGCGGGTGCCGACCAAGAGCATCCGGCCGTCCCCAGGGTGGCAGGGTATGCCGAATCAATAGCGGTGCGGCCCTGGTTCGACGCCGTGGATCCCGGGGACCTGCGCCTCGCGCTCTCAGCGGCCACGGGAATCGCTCCCCAGAACATTTCCGCCCAGCTGACGGCGGGACGCCTGGCTACGAAGCTCGCCGTCGAGGCCGCACGCCAGGCGGGCGTATCCCTGACCAGCGGGCTGGTGGTTACCGGCGTGCTGGAACCCGATGAGGGCGGCTGGCCGCCCACGGGCCGTGAAGAGGCCCTGGCTGCACTCACCGACGCTGAACTTGTCTCACTCGCCAGGGACAGGCTGGATGCGCTGGCCAAGGTGCTGCGCAAACGCGAACAAGACGAAAAGTACGACCACGCACTCTTGGAGAATTTGGGATGACCGCAGGATTCGCCGTACAGGTATCGGCGTTCGCGCTGAGTTCCCTTTTTGCGCTGTTCCGGCTGCCGGACGCCATCCGCGGCCGCAACCGCAGCATCTTTTTCTGCATGGTGCTCATAGCCGTCTCCACCGGCCTGAGCCTGTCAGTGATCTACGACTTCATTGATCCGCTGCTGGGTGGATTCAACCTCGCGAACCTGCTGCTGCGTTATTCGCTGTACGGGGTCTTCGTGATCCTGGGTGTGCGCGGCGCAGCAGCCTTCGGCGCCGACTGGGCGCGCCGCCTCATCGTCGGGCCGGTTGGACTTGCTGTCCTTGGGCTCACCGTTGTGCTGACAGCCGGGTTCTTTGCCGCCAGCGACATCCCTGTTACCTCGACGGGGCTGCTGGACTACAACGACCAGGTGACCGTTGAGGTGTACGGGATGCTCGGGAGGATGTATCCCGCCTATGTAGCAGCCTGCGTCTGCGCGCCGGCGCTCGCTGCCGCAAGGAACTCCCGATACCGGATGCCGCACCGCGTGGGGTCGGGCCTCTTCGGCACGGGCCTGGCGGTGGTGGTGCTGTTCACCGCGCTCACCCTGGTTGCAGACATCGGAGTCTTTATGCTGCTGCTCCCGTTTTCCGCGGTCATCCTGGTGACTCTCGGCCTTGCCGTCATGTGGATGTCGCACCGGCGGCAGATGCGCCGCCCCACGGGGGCTGCAGGCCTGCAGAACGTTACAAAAATGTGAGTTGAAAATCACTGGATTCGTTCACAAATTCATGACCCTGTGCCAGACTAATGAATATGTAACGTCCGCTGCCTGTGGGGGGTCAGCGTGAAGTTGCTATCGAAGCCAGCGGCCATTGGCCGCTGGCTTCGCTTTGTTCCGGGTCCTTATGGAATGGCGGCCGGGGCACCCTGTTCCTAGGTCGCGTCGAGGTCGGTTTCGAGGATTTTCACCAGCGCATCCAATGCGGCGTCCGCGCCGTCGCCTTCGGCACGCAGGACCACCACGTCTCCGTGGGAGGCACCAAGGCTCATGAGCGAGAGCATGCTTGAGGCATCCAGTGCTTCTTCGGCGGGCTCACCCTGCATCGCTATGGTCACTTCCACCGGCTGAGCGGCAGCCGCTTCGGCGAAGAGGGAGGCAGGGCGGGCGTGCAGGCCAACCCTGCTGGCTATGGTGGCTTCGCGTTCTGGCATCGGGGTTCTTCCTTCCGGGTTGGTGTTCTGCCGGCCTCGCTAGAGGCCAAGCTGTTCAAGGATGGGGAGCTGGCTGCGGACCTGGGTCCGGGCTTCGGCAGCGGTCCTGGCCACCAGTGCGGTTCCGGCAAGCGCCTGGGCCTCGGCGAGGGTCACGGAGGAAAGCACCGCGCCCACGGTGGACAGCGCCCGCGGAGTCATGGACAGGGTATTCACGCCGAGTCCGGTCAGCACGACGGCGAGGGCAGGGTCCGCGGCAGCCTCACCGCATACGCCAACATTGCGGGGCACGCTGTCAGCCGCACCGGCTAGCGCGCCGCCCTGGACCGTCATGGCAATCAGCTGCAGCACGGCAGGCTGCCACGGGTCGTTCAGGGACGCCAGGGTTCCCAGCTGCCGGTCAGCTGCCATGGTGTACTGCGTGAGGTCGTTGGTGCCCAGCGAAGCGAACTTCACCTTGGACAGCACGGCCTCGGCCTTGATGGCCGCAGCGGGCACCTCGATCATCACCCCCGGCGTCGCCAGGCCGGCGGCGGCGCACATTACGGCAAAGTCGGACGCCTCGTCGGCGGTGGAGATCATGGGGGCCATGACCCAGACGTCGCAGTCGTGTGAGCCGGCGGCGTCAGCGATCGCTTCCAGCTGGCGGGCCAGGACGCCGGGAGCCGACCGGTCGGTGCGGAAGCCGCGCACGCCCAGCGCCGGATTGGGTTCGCTTTTGTCAGTGAGGAACGGCAGCGGCTTGTCCGCACCGGCGTCGAGCGTCCGTACCACCACTTTCCGGCCGGGGAAGGCATCAAAGACCGCTCCGTAGGCTGCTACCTGTTCCTGCATGCTGGGTTCGGAGTCCCGGCCCAAAAAGCAGAACTCGGTGCGCAGCAGTCCCACGCCTTCCGCGCCGGCCGCAGCGGCTGCCTCGGCGTCCTTGCCGGACCCGACGTTGGCCAGCAGCGGCACCCGATGGCCGTCAGAGGTGCTGCCCACGCCGTTGAAGGCCGGAAGTGAGGAGCGGGCGGCGTATTTCTGTGCGGCTTCGCGCTCGGCGACGCCGGGGTTCACCACCACTGTTCCGGTTCCGCCGTCCAGATAGACTTCCGTGCCGTCAGCAATTGAATCCGCGCTGGCGGCACCTACCACGGCGGGCAGGCCCAGGGAACGGGCCAGGATGGCCGTGTGGGACTGCGGGCCGCCGCCGCTGGTAACCAGCCCGATCACGAGGGACGGATCCAGCGTTGCGGTGTCGGCCGGTGCCAGTTCCTCCGCTGTGAGGATAAACGGAACGTCCGACGCCGGAATGCCGGGTGCGGGCAGGCCGTCCAGCTGCGCCACGATGCGTGAGCGGACGTCCAGGACGTCCTGCGTACGTTCGGCCATGTACCCGCCCAGGCCCTGCAGCATTGCCGCTACTTCCAGCCCGGCTTCCCACACCGCCCGGTCCGCTGCCATGCCCTGGTTGATGTGCTTGCCGGCAGCCTTGAGCAGCATGGGATCCGTAGCCATCATCGCCGTTGCGTCCAGGACCGCCTTTGCGTCGCCCGAAGCAACGGAGGAGCGGTGTAAGAGGTCCTCCCGCACGGCATCCGCGGCGTCCTTCAAGCGGGCCTTTTCCTGGTCGACGGAGCTCTCCGGTGCGTACTTGGAGTCGGCGTCGGGCTCTGGAACGGGCGGAGGCATCCGGAGAGAAGGCCCAAGGACCCGGCCGGGACTGACTCCGATTCCCTTGATGGTGCGCATCACTGAACCTTCCTGTAAACCAAAACCGGATTCCTAGGCAACAACGGGTTCCTCCGCCTTCTTCGATCCGGTGAGCCGCTTGAGCCCAACGAGGACCAGTGCGCTGACGACCATACCGGCCAGGATGGCCACGATGAACATAAAAACGTTGCCAATGGCGAAGAAGACGAAGATTCCGCCGTGCGGGGCCTGCGAGGTGACTCCGGCGGCCATGCAGATGGCACCGGCCACCGCGCCGCCGAGCATGGTGGACGGGATGACGCGAAGCGGATCCGCTGCGGCGAACGGGATTGCGCCCTCGGAAATGAACGCGGCCCCCAGCAGCCAGGCGGCCTTGCCGTTCTCCCGCAGGGCCATGGAGAACTGGCTCTTGTCCAGGACCGTTGCCAGGGCCATGCCAAGCGGCGGGACCATGCCTGCGGCCATCACAGCGGCCATGATCTGCCAGGGAGCCTGGTTGTCGAACGCTCCCTCGCCCAGGCCGGCGACGGCGAAGGCGTAGGCAACCTTGTTGATTGGTCCGCCGAGGTCCGCGCCCATCATCAGGCCCAGGATCACGCCGAGTCCAATGGCGGCGACGCCGGTGAGCCCGGACAGCCAGTCATTCAGGGCGAGGGTCAGCGCCGCGATGGGCCCGCCCAGCACCAGCAGCAGCAAGCCGGAGGCTATGAGTGAGGCTATGAGCGGAATGATGACCACTGGCATCAGCCCGCGGAGCCAGCTGGGAACCTTCCAGCCGCCCACCCACATGGCGACGTAACCGGCCAGCAGGCCTCCGGCGATCCCGCCGAGGAACCCGGCGTCCATGTACAGGGCGACGGCGCCGGCAGTGAATCCCGGGGCAATGCCGGGGCGGTCCGCCAGCGCGTAGGCGATGTAGCCGGCCAGCGCCGGGACCAGGAACCCGAGCGAAATGTTTCCGATCTTCCAGAACACGGCACCCAAATATGCCAGCAGTCCGTCAGGGGGAAGGTTGAAGAGACCCGTTCCGTCCAGGAGGATGTCGCCGTTGGCGACGCCCTCGTCATTCGAGAGCGAAAGTTCATACCCGCCCAGCAGGAAGCCCAAGGCAATCAAGAGGCCGCCGCCGGCAACGAAAGGAATCATGTAACTGACGCCGGTGAGCAGGGCCCGCTTCAGCTGGCCGCCGAAGTTTTCCCCGCCAGTGGAGGCGCGTTCTTCCCCGCCCCCGCCGCCGCCGGACACCGTCCGGGCATTGGGGTCCTTGGCTGCGGCCAGGGCTTCCTCGATCATCACGCCTGGTTCGTCAATGCCGCGCTTCACCGGGCCGCTGACCAGCGGTTTGCCGGCAAAGCGGCCCTTGTCCCGGACATCGACGTCGACGGCGAAAATCACGGCATCCGCGTTCCTGATCACCTCGGGATCAAGCGGGGTGGAGCCCGCGGAACCCTGCGTCTCAACCTGCAGGTCGATGCCGCGCTCCGCGGCGGCGGCAGCGAGGGAATCTGCAGCCATATAGGTGTGCGCAATGCCGGTGGGACAGGCGGTCACCGCCACCAGGCGCTCAGGCCGGGGGCCTGTCGCTGATGCGGGGGCGTCGCCCGACGTCGCTGTCCCGCTGCCGCCATGCACCTCGCCGGTGCGGCGCTCGCCGGTACGGTCCTCGGCGTGGGCGCCGCGGTGTGCGCCTGAGGCCGCTGCTGCCGTCCCGCCGGCGGCCGCACCCGCGGCGCCGGACGCGCCATGCGGGGAGCCTGCAGGTGCGGCGTCCGACGCCGGAGTGCCGGCAGCGCCGGGCTGGGCCGATTCCGGCACCGGTCCCAGGCCCAGGGCGCCGTCTACCAGTTCGACGATTGCCTGCGGCGTCGCCGCGCTGCGCAGCGACGCCGTGAAGTCCTTCTTGATCAGCGACCGTGCAAGCTTTGCCAGCAGCTGCAGATGCTCCTGGTCCGCGCCCTCCGGCGCCGCAATGAAGAACACGATGTCCGCCGGACCGTCCTTGGCTCCCCAATCCACCGGAGGCTTCAGCCGGGCCATCGCCAGGGAAGCCTGTGTCACCGCCGCGGAACGGCAGTGGGGAATGGCGATTCCGCCCGGGACGCCGGTGGCCGTTTTCTGTTCCCTGGCCATGGCATCGGCAAACAGCTCTTCCAGCGTGGTTGCCCGGCCCGCGGCAACCACCTTTTCAGCCAGGTGGCGGATGACCGTTTCCCGGGTGCCGCCGAGGTCCTGGTCCAGGGTGACCAATTCCGGGGTAATGAGTTCTGACATCAGTGATGCTCCTTCGGCGTGGGTGTAGCCGGGCCGCGTCTGGTGCCCGAAGCGGGCACCGGATGCAGTTCAAGGGGGGTCACGGTTACGGCTCCGGGATCCGTTTGCGCGAGGGAAGGCACGGTGGTTCCCGGCAGGGAAGCTGCGGCCGCACCATGTGCCACCGCCTGGCGAAGGCACTCGGGCGGGGTTCTTCCCTCGGTGTGGGCAAGCAGGTATCCGGCCAGCGAGGAATCCCCGGCACCAACCGTGGACTTTGGGGTGACGGGCGGACGTGTTGCCAGCCACGCGCCGTCGGCGGTCACCAGCAGCGCACCCCGTGCACCGAGGGTGGCCAGAACCGCCCCGACGCCCCGCTCCACAAGGGTCAGCGCCGCGCCGGCGGCCAGGGACGGATCCGCTTCCAGCTCATCTCCGGTGGCCACGCCGGTTACCTCGGCGAGTTCTTCCCCGTTGGGCTTGAGCAGGTCAGGTGCCGCGTCGTGCAGCAGGGCACCCAGGAGGGGAGGGCCGGAGGAATCAATGGCCAGCCGCGGGGCGGCGGCTTCAAACCGTGCGCGCAGGGCATGGGCAACTACGGCGTAGTAGTCCGCAGGAACTCCTGGCGGCAGGGAGCCTGCCAGGACCAGCCAGCTTGCCGGGTCCGTTCCTTCCGGGCCGCCGCACGCGTCGACTGCCAGGGCCAGCAGGCTCTCTTGGACCGCAGCGCCCAGTTCCGGCCCGGGAAGGTTGATCTTCGTTGTGGTGCCGTCTGTCTCGGTGAGGGTGAGGTTTGCCCGCAGCGGGGCCCCGATGGGCAGGTTGCGGTGGGCTATGCCCGTGGTTCGCAGTGCCTGCATCACGGGGTCGGCATTGTCTCCCGGAAGCACTGCCACTGCGGGAAAACCGGACGCTGCAAGCGCCCGGCAGACGTTCACGCCCTTGCCCCCGGGCTCTTCGTGAACCCCTGCGGCCCGCTGAACGGCGCCGCGGACCAGGACTCCTGACAGTTCTACTGTCCGGTCAAGGCTTGGATTGGCGGTGAGCGTCACGATGGCGCCCCGGTTCTTTCCTGCGTACATGTGCCCCCGCATTCAGTGGCCGCGACGCACGACTATGCGCTGTCTGCAACGGTAGGTTCCCGGCTTATCCAATGCAATGCTTTGGCGTCCGGCCCGGGTGCTGGCTGCGGCAAACGTCCCGGGTGCCCGCTGGCGCCTAGGCTGGGTGGCATGCATCCGGTCACCTGGTCCGCGCCCGAGTCAGAGCGCGCGGGCACGCACCTGCTCGTTATGCTCCACGGCTACGGTTCGGATGAGTCCGCGATGACTCCGCTGTTCCGCCATTTGCCCCGGGGTGTCACCGGCGCTGCCCTGCGGGGACCCTTCGACGCAGGTGGGCGCAGCGGCTGGTTCCTGCTGGATCCGATGCTGGAATCGGACGAAGCCGACGTGCTGGCCGCGGGATCCAGCCTCCTGGGCACCATTGCCGAGCTTAAACGGCTGGGAGGGTTCACCGGGGTGTCCCTGCTCGGATTCTCGCAGGGCATGGCCATGGCAGTGACCGCCCTTCGGCTCCGGCCGGAAGACTTCACGTGTGTGGTCGGGCTCTCGGGCTTCATTGTTCCCAGTGAGCTGCTCGCGATGTCGGAGCCCCTTCCCGTGAGGGTCCCCTTTTTCTGGGGGCGGGACCGTGCGGACTGGGTAATCCATTCCGGTGCCGTGGCCGGCGCAGCCCAATGGCTGGAGGCGAACACTGCGCTAACAGCCCGGACCTACCCCGGCATGGGTCACCGCATTGGCGGCGAAGAAGGGCGTGACGTGGGCATTTTTCTCCGAACTTTCGCCCTTCCCACGGAAAAAAATAAGGCCCCTTATTAGCGGTCTGACTAGGCATTATATTTTTTTCGGGGGTCGGATCCGTGAAAAACGGCTTCGCGTAAGCATGCTTATGAAGTACGCTTATGGAAAGCGCGGCCCACAGGCCACGCAGACTTTCACTAGTCACTCACACACAGCAAGGAGTATTCACATGGGTATCATTGCTTTCCTTATTCTGGGACTCATTGCAGGCGCCATTGCGAAGGCCCTGCTTCCGGGACGCCAGGGCGGCGGATGGGTTATCACCCTCGTGCTCGGCGTCGTTGGCGCCCTGCTGGGCGGCTTCATTGGTAACGCAATCTTCGGTATCGGCCTCGAGGAGTTCTTCTCGATCCAGACCTGGATCGTGGCCATCCTCGGTTCGCTGGTTGTCCTGCTGGTCTACGGCATGATCACCAAGCGCGGCGCCCGCGCCTAGTAAGTCAGCATGCGGGCAGCGCCCGCAGCCAAGAACGGGCCCACGGAACATGCTTCCGCGGGCCCGTTCTTCGTTAACAGGCCGTCGCGTAGGCTGAATACGCGGATCGCCCGGACTGCGTGTCCGGCACTACCTAAGGAGCATCCATGGGCTTCAAGACCAACAGCGCACTCCGGCTGGCAGGCGGCGCCGTCTTTGACAGCGACGGACGCCCCAAGACCCACATTGCCCGCGGAATTGAGCGTGCCGTGGAAGTCCAGCGACCGCTGGTGCTGGCAAATATCCGGCGCCTGCAGCGCAGGCATCCCGATGCTTCCGCGGCAGAACTCGTGAAGATCCTGGAGCACCATTACCTGGCCGCAGTTGCCGGCGGCGGTGCCGCGGTCGGCGCAACCGCCGTGGTCCCGGCCGTCGGAACCGCGGCCGCCCTGGGGCTTTCCGCAGCGGCCACCTTCGGCTTCCTGGAGGCGACCGCGCTCTACGCACAGTCAGTCGCAGAGCTGCACGGGGTACGGCTGCAGGATCCGGAACGCTCCCGCACAGTGGTGATGGCCATCATGCTCGGCGAAGAAGGTACGGCCATGATGCAGCAGCTGAGCAAGGGCCAGCCCTGGGGAAGCGCCATGGGCGGGGCTTCGTCGGGGATGCTTGGCACGCTCGGATCCACCATTCGCAAACAGTTCCTGAAGAGGATGCTGGCGCGCCAGGGATCGGTGATCATTGGCCGGGCTCTCCCCTTGGGGATCGGTGCAGTCATCGGCGGAGCCGGCAACTACACTATGGGCCGGTCCGTGATCAAGGCTGCGCACCGGGCCTTCGGTGAAGCGCCGGAGACCATCCCGGGCGAGCTGGCCGCGGAGATCCGGGACCTGCCCGAGGGCCGCGGGGCCTGAGGGTGCACTAGCCGAAGATAGCGTGGGCCACCGAAAAGATGGCCAGTCCCGCCAACGAACCCACCACGGTGCCGTTGATGCGGATGAACTGCAGGTCCTTGCCGACCTGCAGCTCGATCTTTTCCGAGGTCTCTTCGGCGTCCCAGCGCTCCACAGTTTCGGTGATGACGCCGGCAATGTCCTTGCGGTACGTCCGCACCAGGTAGCCCGCGGCGTCGCCCACGTAAGCGTTGACCTTCTGTGCCAGCTCCGGTTCGGTAACCAGCCGGGTGCCGAAGTCCTGCACGGCGGATTTGAAGTTGGCGGTGAGCTCACTGTCCGGGTCATCCACGGCGTTGGCCAGGGCGCCCTTGATGGTTGCCCAGGTCTGCGCCATGAGTTCCTTCACCCGCGGATCATCGAGCACCTGCTCCTTGATCCGTTCCGCCTTGGCCATCGCCCCGGGGTCGTGCTGCAGGTCGGAAGCCAGGCCGCGGAGGTATTCGTCCAGCGAGCGTCGGACCTGGTGGTTTGGATCGTCCTGCACGGCATCCAGGAACCGGCCCAGCTCAACCTGCACCCGGTCTCCCACCAGGTCATCCAGGAAACTGGGAACCCACGACGGCGACCTCTCGGCCACCAGCCGGGCCACCACCTCGGGATTCTGGTGCACCCAGTCGTTGAGGCTGTCCACCAGGAGATCCACCAGCTGGTGATGGTGGCCCTCTTCAAATACCTGTTCGGCCATTCGTCCCACGGGCGGTCCCCACGGGACGTCCACCACGTGCCGCCGGAACAGGGATTCGAGGACATCGCGCACGGCTTCGTCGTCCAGGACACGCAGGATCCCCCGGATGGCGGCGGCTCCCTCAGTGGCTACCCGTTCGGCACCCTCGGGGCGGGACAGCCAGGCACCGGCGCGCTGCGCGATGCCGATCGAGTCGAGCTTGGTCTTCACTACCTCGTCGGAGAGGAAGTTGTCCTCCACGAAGTCGCCCAGGGTGGCGCCGATCTGGTCCTTGTTCCGGGGGATAATCGCGGTGTGGGGGATCTTCAGCCCCAGCGGATGCTTGAACAGGGCGGTGACCGCGAACCAGTCGGCCAGGGCGCCGACCATCCCGCCCTCCGCAGCGGCGCGGACGTACTGCAGCCACGGATAGCGGTCCTGGAGGGCAAACGCAATCACAAAGATGATGCCCAGCAGCACCAGCAGCCCGGTGGCCACCAGCTTCATGCGGCGCAGCGCCGCGGCTTTGACGGCATCCTTCTCCAGCAGCGGTGTGCTCACCGGCGCTCCTCCAGTCCCAGCTCGGTTGCGGTGCCGGTCTCCCGGTGCGCGGCAAGTCCGCGCCTGTCCCGCACTGCCATCTAATCAGCAGCACGGCTCCGGCGCCACGCTGCGTGGGCAGCCGTGCCTGCCGTGCGGTTCGAGGCTGCTCACGTAGCGTGGAGGTCCGTACCCGAGCGAAAGGCCACACGTGCAGCCCAAGATCTATGCCCACCGCGGAGCCAGCGGACAATACGCGGAGCACACTAGGGCTGCGTACCTGCAGGCGCTCGAGGAGGGTGCCGACGGCGTGGAATGCGATGTCCACCTCAGCTCCGACCTTGAGCCGGTCCTGCTGCACGACTCCGTGCTGGACCGCACCTCCAACGGCACCGGACCGGTGTCCGGCCACACCCTGGAACAGCTTCGCTCCCTGGACTTCAGCAGCTGGAAGGGGGTGGAGATTCCGGCGGACCGGGGCAGTGCGGCAGAGCAGTTCCTCACCCTTGCCGAACTGCTGGACCTGCTCCTTGCGGCAGGGCGGGACGTGGGCCTGGCCGTTGAATTCAAGCAGCCCGGTCCGTTTGGCCTGCGGCTCGAAGACACCGTCCTTTCGCTCCTGGCGTCCAGGGGCTGGGACGCGGCCACATCCCGCCTCGCCAATATCCACGTCAGCTTCATGAGCTTCAGCCCGGAGTCGGTCGCCCACCTGCGCCGCAGCGTGGACGCAGAGTTCGTGTGCCAGCTGGTGTCCGACGTCGGCGCCGCAGCGATTGCCGAAACGGCAGCCGTGCTGCCGGAGGGAAGCGACGCCCGTGCCGTGCTGGAGGAAGGCCTGGGCCAGGCCCTGTCCCTGCTGGCTGCCGGAACCGCCGGCATAGCGGGTCCGGGAGTGGAGTACATCCACTCCCATCCCGGGACGGTGGGGGACTGGGTGAAGTCCGGACGGACGGTGCGCGCGTGGACAGTGGATGAACCAGCGGACGCAGAGTTCGCTTACGCACTGGGAGTCCGGGAGTTCACCACGAACCATCCCGCCCGGATGCGCCGCATCCTCGACGACCTCACCGGCTCCGGAACAGGCACGGCGCCGCAGCCGTAGGCCCCGCGGCGGGCTTGTGGTTGAGTGGTGCAATGGCCACTCCAATCGAGGACTACGCCCTGATTTCGGACCTCCATACCGGTGCGCTGGTGTCCCGGACGGGGAGCATTGACTGGCTGTGCCTTCCCAGGTTCGACTCGCCGTCAGTGTTCGGGGCGCTCCTGGGCACCGAGGAGCACGGCCGGTGGCTCTTGGAGCCGTGCCAGGCCGGGGCGCGGGTGCTGCGGCGGGAATACCTTGAATCCACCTTCATCCTGCAGACCCACTGGCGCACCGTCAGCGGCGAGGTGCTGGTAACAGACTTCATGCCGGTCAAGGACCGGCGGGCCTCGGTGGTGCGGCGGGTAGAAGGACTGGCCGGAACGGTGCAGATGCGCCAGGAGCTGCAGTGCCGGTTCAACTACGGCACCACTGTGCCCTGGATGCGCCGGGAGACCGTGGGCGGCGTCGAACGGCTGCTGGCCATCGCCGGTCCCAGTGCCATGGTCCTGAGCGGAGGGAACATTCCGCACGGCAGTGACCACAGGCATACCGGAGAGTTCACGGTAGGCAAGGGAGAGACCGTGGACCTGGAACTGCTCTGGTACCCCTCCCACCGCGAGACGCCTGAGGAGGCGGATATTGACGCTGCCCTTGCGGTCACCACCCGGTACTGGCAGGACTGGGCCGGACTCTGCGTGGACCGGGACCGCTACCGGCTGCCCGTCCGGCGCTCGCTGCTGGTACTGCGCGCACTGACCCACGAAGACACCGGCGGGATTGTGGCGGCACCTACGACGTCGCTGCCGGAGGAATTCGGCGGGTCCCGGAATTGGGACTACAGGTACTGCTGGCTGCGGGACGCAGCGCTCACGCTTGAGGCGATGATGACCCACGGGTACGACGACGAAGCGGCGCACTGGCGGAACTGGCTGCTTCGGGCCGTGGCCGGTGACCCGGGTGACCTGCAGATTATGTACGCGGTGGACGGCGGGCGGGAGCTGCCCGAGAGGATCCTTCCGCAGTTCCCCGGCCATGCCGGCTCGCTCCCGGTCCGGCTCGGCAACGGTGCCGTTGAGCAGTACCAGGGCGACGTCGTCGGCACGGTGATGGTGGCATTGGCCAGGCTCCGGGACCGCGGAGTCGCTGAAGACAGCTTCTCCTGGCCGCTGCAGCGCGCGCTGCTGGGATTCCTGGAACGCCACCTGGAGGACCCCGACCACGGAATCTGGGAGGTGCGGGGGGAGCCGCAGTTCTTTACGCATTCCCGCGTCATGATGTGGGCGGCGTTCGACCGTGCTGCCCGGGCGGCACGGGAGAGCGACATGGAGGGGCCGGTGGAACTCTGGGAAGCAATCCGGGACGGACTGCGTACTGAGATCCTTGACCGCGGCTACGACGCGGGCCGGAATACGTTCGTGCAGTGCTACGGCGCTGCCGAAGCAGACGCCTCGCTCCTGCAGCTCACCCACGTCGGGTTCCTGGACTACGACGATCCGCGGATGCTCGGGACCGTGGCCTTCCTGGAGCGGGAACTGCTCAATGGGCAGGGACTGCTGCTGCGCTACCGCAGCGGGACGGGAGTGGATGGGCTGGAACCCGGGGAGAACCCCTTCCTGGCCTGCAGTTTCTGGCTGGCCGAACAGTACGCCCACACCGGTCGGCTGGACGAGGCGATCCGGCTGATGGACCAGCTGGTGGGCTACGCCAACGAGGTTGGCCTGCTGAGCGAGGAATATGACACAGTGAACGGGCGCATGGCAGGCAACTATCCGCAGGCGTTCTCCCACCTGGCGCTGGTCCGGGCGGCGGATGCCATCCACGCCGCGGAAGCCGGCCTGCTGCGCCGCAGGTCCCAGACAGCCGAACCGATGGAAAGCAGCCCATGAACAAACAGAACGCCTCTGCCGCGGCCATGGCTGCCCTCCTTGGCATCAGCGCGGTCAACCACTTCCGCAACCCCGGCTTCTACGCAGGAGTCGTTCCCCACAGCCTCTGCCGGGACAAGGGAGGCCGCTTCGGCGTGCTGACCCGCAGCCAGTGGATCAGTGCCAGCGGCGTCATCGAGGCGGCCGCTGCCGGGGCCCTGCTGGTTCCGGCCACCCGGCGGGCAGCCGCCACCGGGACAGCGCTGATGTACGTGGTCTTTATTGCCGGCCACCTCAGTGCCCTGGAGCGGGCCTTCGGGGAGCAGGGTTCGGACCGTGACAAGGTGATCCACGCCGTGCGCCTGCCCCTGCAGCTGCCCCTCATCCGCTGGGCCTGGAGCCTTCGAGGAGCCTAAAAACAGCTGTTCCCGCCCGGTAGTCCGAGCGGGAACAGCTGTTTTCGTTACTTCAGGAATGCCTAGTTCAGGCCCGGCTGGAAGACCACCTTGATGCAGCCGTCTTCCTTCTTCTGGAACTTCTCGTACAGTTCCGGGGCCTCCTCAAGGCCGGCCCGGTGCGTCACCAGGTCCATGACGCCCAACGGATCCGCGGAGTCCTCAACCAGCGGAAGCAGGTCATCGATCCAGCGCTTCACGTTGGCCTGGCCCATGCGGAAGTTCAGCTGCTTGTCGAACATGGTCATCAGCGGCATGGGGCTGGCGGTGCCGCCGTAGACGCCGCTCAGGGAAACCGTGCCGCCGCGCCGCACCGCGTCGATCGCGCTGTGCAGCACGGACAGCCGGTCCGTTCCGGCGGTCTCCATGGCCTTCTGCGCGAGTGCATCCGGGAGCAGACCTACAGCAGCCTGGGCGAAGGACCCCACATGGGAGCCGTGGGCTTCCATGCCGACGGCGTCCACCACCGAGTCCGGTCCGCGGCCCTGGGTCATCTCACGCAGCTCATCGCCGAGATCCTTGGAGAAGTCCAGCACTTCGGCCCCGTAGCGGGCGGCAAGGTCCCGGCGTTCTGCCTGCGGTTCGATGCCGATCACGCGGTAACCGAGGTGGGTGCCGATCCGTGCGGCGAACTGGCCTACGGGACCAAGCCCGTAAACGGCTAGGGTTCCGCCGTCGGGCACATTGGCGTACTGCACGCCCTGCCAGGCGGTGGGAAGGATGTCGGAGAGGAAGAGGTACTTGTCATCCGGGCCTTCGGAGCTGACCTTGATGGGGCCGTAGTCGGCGTGCGGGACGCGCAGGAACTCAGCCTGTCCGCCGGGAACCGAGCCGTAGAGCTCCGAGTAGCCGAACAGTGCCGCCCCGGAACCCTTTTCCCGTACCTGGGTGACCTCGCACTGGGTCTGGAGGCCCTGGCGGCACATAAAGCACTCGCCGCAGGCAATCTGGAACGGAATCACCACGCGGTCGCCGCGCTTGAGGTTGGTGACGGCGCTGCCGACCTCTTCCACGATGCCCATTGGCTCGTGTCCCACGATGTCCCCGGCGTTCATGTAAGGGCCCAGGACCTCATAGAGGTGCAGGTCCGAGCCGCACAGTGCGGTGGAGGTGATCCGGATGATCGCGTCCGTAGGCTCCTGGATCACCGGATCGGGAACCTCTTCGACGCTGACCTTCCGCTTGCCCTGCCACGTAACTGCCTTCATCCTGACCTCCTGCTGGTTGCTGCGGGATAAGTTGCCACCATCCTGCCAAATTTATAAGCCTGCTGACAATTGTGCGGCGCGGCGGGGCCCGGGAGGGTGAAGCGGCGGACGGGAAGAATGCGTGCTGCCGGCGCTGCAGGCGGGCGCTATCCCGGACGGCGGAAAACCTCCGTGCTGCGCTGCAGGAACGCCAGCTCGAAGGCCAGCTCGTTGTCCAGGGGATCAGGATGTTCCGGTACCCGCGGAAGGCATACGGGCAGCCGTTCGGGGATCTGCACCGAAACCGTCGTGTGCCCGCCGGCGACGGGCTGGGAGGGCACTTCATCTGCGCGGGCAAGGAGCTCGTCCAGGGCCAGCGCGTCCAGATGGGATGCGCGTGAGAGGTTCACAATCAAATGTGCGCCCAGCAGGGCAGTATGCCGAAGGATCCCGACCAGGTCGCCGCAGTTTTCCGGCACCAGGCATCCGCGCACTTCAATGCAGGCGGAAGAGGTCTTCGTGTCGATTCGTACCAGTACCCGCAGGGTGTGCTCCATGCCAGCTCCACGCACAAGAAAAATCCGCGGCCTCTGCTTAACCTGACCTGCAATATAGCAACGGTTTGCGGGCGGTGTCGCCTTGGAAGGGCTCCTCGTTCCGGAATGTCCGAGTACCCGCCAGTAGGGTTGCGGTGCGCCGGTGCCCGTGGTGGCTATTCGCGTCCTGAGGCGAGCACCGTATCCACGGTTGCTTCGGCGATGGCTTCCTCTTCGTCGGTTGGGACCACCAGTACCTCGATCGCCGATTCCGCCGAACTGATCCTCCGGACCTCTTTCGAGCGCACGGCGTTGGCCTCCGGGTCGAGGCGCACGTTCAGTGCGCCCAGCATGTCCACCACCTGCGCACGGAAGTCGCCGGCGTTCTCGCCGATCCCGGCAGTAAAGACGATTGCCTGCGCCCCGCCCACAGCCACATGGTAGGCACCGATGTACTTCGCAAGCCGGTAGGCGGCTATTTCAAGGGCCAGCCGGGCCTGCTCACTGCCGGCATCGGCGTCCACTTCAACCTCCCGCATATCCGCTGCGCCGCCCAGTGCGAGCAGCCCGGATTCCCGGTTCAGCAGGTTGTCGATGTCATCCGGGCCGTAACCCTCCCGGCCAAGGAACACCAGGATGGACGGGTCGATGTCCCCGGAGCGGGTTCCCATGACGAGTCCGGCCATGGGGGTGAAGCCCATGGAGGTGTCGATGCTCCGGCCCTCTTTCAGGGCCGTCACGGAGGCGCCGTTGCCCAGATGGGCGATCACGGCGTCGAGCGTCTCCGCCGGCACGCCCAGGAAATCGGCGGCCAGCCCGCTTACGTAGTCGCAGCTGGTCCCGTGGAAGCCGTAACGGCGGATCCCGTACCTGCGGTACAGGGACTGCGGGATGGCGTAGCGCCAGGCACGCTGGGGAAGGGTGCGGTGGAACGCGGTGTCAAAGACCGCCACCTGCGGGACATTCGGATACAGGTCCGCTACGGCACGGATACCCATGGCGCTGGCTGGATTGTGCAGCGGAGCCAGCGGGCTGAGGCGTTCAATGGCGCGGGTGATCTCGTTGTCCACCAGGACGGGCTGGCTGAAACGCTCGCCGCCGTGGACCACCCGGTGCCCGACGGCGTCGATGGACTTCCCGTCCAGGGCCTCGGCGACTTCCCGGTGCAGGCGGACGAGCGCCTCGTGGTGGTCCGGGACCTCCTGGCCGCCAATACGGTCAATGAGGCCCTTGGCCACAACCTCGCGCGTATCTGTGTCCCGTACCTGGTACTTCAGGGACGAGGATCCGGAGTTGACCACTAGAACCAGCATTTAGTCCTCCTGCGCCTGGACGGCGGTGATGGCCACGGTGTTGACGATGTCATCAACGGTGCAGCCGCGGGATAGGTCGTTGACCGGTTTGCGCAGGCCCTGCAGGATCGGGCCGACCGCCACTGCGCCGGCGGACTGCTGGACGGCCTTGTAGGTGTTGTTGCCGGTGTTCAGGTCCGGGAAGATGAACACCGTGGCCTGGCCGGCCACGGAGGATCCGGGTGCCTTGGATGCCGCCACCGAGGCATCCACGGCGGCGTCGTACTGGATGGGGCCTTCCACCGGCAGTTCGGGGCGGGCCTTGCGGACCAGCTCGGTTGCTTCGCGAACCTTTTCCACGGAACCGCCCTTGCCGGAAGCACCCGTGGAGTAGGAAAGCATGGCGACCCGCGGCGTAATTCCAAACTGCTCGGCCGTGTCCGCGGAGGCCAAGGCAATGTCCGCGAGCTGCCCGGCGTCCGGTTCGGGGTTCACTGCGCAGTCGCCGTAGACCAGCACGCGGTCCTGGAGCAGCATCAGGAACACGGAGGAGACAATCTGCACGTTTTCCCGGGTGCGGATGAACTCAAGTGCCGGGCGGATCGTGTTGGCGGTGGTGTGCGCTGCGCCGGACACCATTCCGTCCACCCTGCCCAGCTTCACCATCATGGTTCCGAAGTATGCCCCCTGAAGCATACGTTCGGCGGCTTCGTCGAGGGTCACGCCCTTCTTCGCCCGCAGCTGCTGGTACTCCCGTGCGAAGTCGTCCCGCATTCCGCTGGTAGCCGGGTTGATCACGGTGATCCCGCTGAGGTCGATGCCTTCGCTGGCGGCCAGTTCACGGACCTGGTCGGCAGGACCCAGCAGCGTCAGGGAACAAACGTCGCGGCGCCGCAGGATCTCCGCCGCGCGCAGGATCCGCACGTCCAGCCCTTCGGGCAGCACGATGTGCTGGCGCTTGGTACGCGCCCGGACAATGAGCTCGTTCAGGAACCGCAGCGGCGTCGTCTTCTCCGGACGGGGCAGCTCCAGGCGTTCAAGCAGTTCGTTTTCGTCCACGTACCGGGACCAGACTCCAAGCGCCGCAGCGACCTTGCGCGGCTGGCCGGTTGCGATTTCGCCGCGGACGTTGCTTACGTCGCGCGCCGCGGCATAGGTGTCCGACTCCACTGCGAAGACCGGGAAGGGCGCCTGGGCCAGGAGGGCCAGGATTCCCGCTTCCAGGGGCAGGCCGCCGGTGAGGATCATGCCGCTGGGGACCGGAAACTCGGAGGAGAAGGAGGACGCCAGTGCTGCCACCATCACATCCGCCCGGTCACCGGGTGCGATCACCAGCGAGCCGTCCGCCAGCTGTCCGATGAAGTTTCCCACGGTCATGGCCGCCACCTTCACACCGGTGACGTCCCGTTCCAAGGACCGGCTGCCGGCTATCTGCCGGGCGCTGAGCGCCTTGGCGACTTCGGAAATGGAAGGCTGGGAGATTTCGTTCAATTCCGGCAGTACGTAGACCGGACGGTGGGAAGCGCCGGGCCGGACGTGGGCGCGCAGCTCATCCACGGCGCCTTCCTCGGCGCGGTTCACCATCACGGCCAGCAAATCGCACTTGGCGGCGGCGAGCTCGCGCCGGGAAACGTCGACGGCGTCTGCCGCTTCTTCCACACCCATGTCCCGGGCGTTTACCACCGCCATGACCATGGCACCCAGGTTGTTCGCAAGGCGCGCGTTGAGATCGAACTCCAGGGCGACGTCGTGCCCTGAAAGGTCCGTGCCCTCCACGATCACCACGTCACAGTCCGCCGCTATTTCGCTGTAGACCGCCAGGCAGCGGGCATCAACTTCGCCCCGCTCCCCGGCAACCAGCAGTGCGCGCAGCTCCGGACGGGTGAGGCCGCCGCGGCAGTTGGAGGTGCTGAGGTCAAAGCGGCGCTGCATCAGCCGCACCATCGGGTCGTTCTCGCGGTCGGTGCCCTCCACGATCGGACGGAAGAAGCCGATCCGGTCTGCGTGCCGCTGGAGCATGTCCGCCAGGCCAAGGGTGATCAGGGACTTGCCGGATCCCGGAGTCATGGCGCTTACATAGATTCCGCGGGCCATGGCGATGTCCGTTCTCTAGGAAGGCGCCCGCGCGCAGGCGGGCCTAATCCATACTTGCAAAGCCAACTGCACATAGCCAGCAGCCTGTGTTTACACTTGTACCCGCGGCCTTCTTATGACCGTTCCTGGCATCCCCCCACAGCAAGGACCCAAGCAAGTGAGCCTGTTCCGTACCAAGCCGATTGAGCAATCACTGGCAGATGCAGACGAGGAGGGGAGGCGGCTCAAAAGGTCCCTGACCACCTGGGACCTTATGATCATGGGCGTCGCCGTGGCCGTAGGCGCCGGCATTTTCTCCGTTGGTGCCAAAGCCGCGGCTGAGTTCTCCGGTCCGGCCGTCACGCTGTCCTTCATCCTGGCTGCCGTCACCTGTGCCCTGGCGATCATGTGCTACGCGGAATTCGCCACGGCGATCCCGGTTGCCGGGTCTGCATACGTCTTCACGTACGCCACCATGGGGGAGCTGATCGCCTGGATTATCGGCTGGAACCTCATCCTGGAACTCTTCACGGCCGCGGCTGTCATCGCCAAGTACTGGGGGATCTACCTCAGTGAGGTCTTTGCGCTGATCGGCTGGGACATTCCGCCCACCATTTCCCTCGGCCCGGTGGACATGACCTGGGGTCCGTTCCTGATCGTGGCCCTCTTCACCGTGCTGCTCGTGATGGGCACTAAGCTCTCCGCCCGCGTCGGCAACATCTTCACCCTGATCAAGATCGGCGTCGTGCTTTTCGTGATCGTGGTCGGGTTCTTCTACATCGACTTCGAGAACTACACCCCGTTCATTCCGGACCCGGTTTCCACCGCATCTGCCGGCAGCGAAGGCGTCATGGCCCAGTCGCTGTTCTCCTTCATGACCGGCGCAGCCCCGGCCCAGTACGGCGTACTGGGCGTCTTCGCCGGCGCTGCCGTGGTGTTCTTCGCCTTCATCGGGTTCGACGTCGTAGCCACCTCCGCAGAGGAGGTCAAGAACCCCGGACGCACCCTGCCCCGCGGCATTTTCGCCGGCCTGGCCGTGGTGACCGCCCTGTACATCGGCGTCTCCCTGGCGCTGACCGGCATGGTCTCCTACACGGAGCTTGCATCGGTTGAGGCACCCAACCTGGCTACGGCCTTCAGCCTGGTGGGCAACACCGGTGCCGCGCAGGTAATTGCCATTGGGTCGCTGATTGGACTCACCACCGTGATCATGGTGCTGCTGATGGGTCTGGCCCGTGTGGTGTTGGCCATGTCCCGCGACGGACTGCTGCCCCGCTCACTGTCCCGGACCAGCTCCAAGCACGCCACACCGGCCCGCCTGCAGATCCTGTGCGGCGTCCTGGTTGCTCTGGTTGCCGGCTTCACCCAGGTGGACCTGCTCGAGGAAATGATCAACATCGGCACGCTCTCGGCATTCGTCGTCGTCAGCGCCGGAGTGCTGGTGCTGCGCCGTAAGCGCCCGGACCTCAAGCCCGCCTTCCGGGTGCCGTTCGGCCCGGTGCTTCCGGTGCTCTCCGCCCTGTTGTGCCTGTACCTGATGACCAACCTGTCCGTTGAAACCTGGATCTACTTCATGTTCTGGCTGGCATTCGGCTTTGTGCTGTACTTCATCTACGGCCAGCGCCGTTCCCGGCTGAACCCGAAGAACGCCCAGCCGCTGCCGGCCGGCGGAGCCACCGCGGTTACGCCGCAGGAGCAGCCCAAACAGTAGTTCTCCCGCGCCGCGCCGCGTCGGGCAACGGTTCAGGTTCGCCGCTTCCAGTGGCAGACTGGGCGCATGCTAGTAGCCTTCTCCGTTGCCCCGTCCGGTGTTGGACCCGAAACAGGTCCCAGCGGTCCTTCTGCTGATGCTTCAGTGCACGACGCCGTTGCCGCCGCCGTGAAAATCGTCCGCCAGTCCGGCCTGCCGAACCGCACGGACGCCATGTTCACCACGATTGAGGGTGAATGGGACGAAGTCATGGAGGTGGTTCGCCGCGCCACTGAAGCGGTGGGCCGGTACGGAAGCCGGGTATCCCTGGTGCTCAAGGCGGACATCCGCCCCGGCCATACCGGGGAGCTGGCCGGCAAGGTTGAGCGGCTGGAACAGGTGCTGGCAGCCGAAGACGAATATCGCGGACACTCCTAGCTCCAACGCAGCGCCCGGAGAAGCCGCCGCGGAAGGCGGCACCTTCTTGTCAGGCCGGACCCGGGCGCCCGGGGAGGGGAACTTCCGGCGGGCAGCTGAAGCCTAAGCTGGAACCATGAGCTCTACCCATGTTTCCCCGGCAGCCAACTGATGGGCCGCCAGCGCCCCGGCAAGAGCAAGCCGGAAGAACCCGTACCCGGAAGCGGGCCGGTAGCAGGCCGTTATGAGATCGACACGGGAACCTGCGAACTGCTGCCGGACCAGTTCTCCTCCACCGGCTGGCTCCTGAAAATCAACGGCGTGCACTCCTCGCACATCGATCTGGCGAACCCGCGGGAGCTGGATTTCGAGTACATGCGGTGGATCGCGGCCCTCGTGGAATCCAGGTTCCCGGCAGATGCCAGGCTGCGTGCACTGCACCTGGGCGGAGGAGCATGTTCCATGGCCCGCTACTTCGCGGACGTGTATCCCGGTGCCCGGCAGGTCGTCGTCGAACTGGACGGGAAACTCGCGGAACTGGTGCGCGGCTGGTTCGACCTTCCCCGCGCCCCGCTGATGCGGCTGCGCGTGGGTGAAGCCCGGGAGGTCACCGAATCCCTCAGCGAGGACAGCCGGGACCTGATCATCCGCGACGTCTTCGCCGGGGACAAGACTCCGGCCCCGCTGACCTCTGCGGAGTTCCTGGCGCACGCGAAGCGCGTCCTGGCGGCGGACGGACTCTACGTGGTCAACTGCGGCGACGCTCCTGACCTCAAGACAGCCCGCCGCGAAGCAGCAACCA
Source organism: Arthrobacter gandavensis (assembly GCF_039528575.1). Lineage (NCBI taxonomy): Bacteria > Bacillati > Actinomycetota > Actinomycetes > Micrococcales > Micrococcaceae > Arthrobacter > Arthrobacter gandavensis. The sequence goes on along the minus strand of NZ_BAAALV010000002.1, from coordinate 71,995 downwards.
TCGCGTCAGCCTTCCGCCACACCGCCATCATTGCGGACCCCGCCATGCTCAAGGGCAGGCGCTACGGAAACATCATCATTGCCGGTTCGGACGTTCCCTTCGCCGAGGACGCCTCGCTGCCGCGCACGCTGCTGGGCGGGGCGATGCCGGCCCACCTGTGGGAGGACGCGAAGGTCCGGTCCTTCGGCCGCGGGTCCCAGGTGATCCGCGACGCCGAGACAGCGGGAGTAACCGCAGACAAGGCCGGGCCGTAAAAGGGAAGTGCCCCCTCCGTCCGGAGGGGGCACTTCCCTGATGCAGCTGGGGAGATAAGGGTCTAGACGCCCAGGGCAGCTTCGATCGGGCCAACGCAGAAGAAGACGGCGAACGCCAAGGCGACAATCCACATCACCGGGTGGACTTCCCGGGCCCGGCCCTGCACGGTGCGGATGATCACGTAGGAAACGAAGCCGGCTCCCAGGCCGTTGGCGATGGAGTAGGTAAAGGGCATCAGCACGATGGTCAGGAAGGACGGCAAAGCCAGTCCGATGTCCGACCAATCGATCTTCGCCACCTGGGTGGTCATCAGGTAACCCACGACGACGAGTGCCGGTGCCACTGCTTCGAACGGCACCAGGTAGATCAGCGGGGTCAGGAACATGGCTGCGATAAACAGCAGGCCGGTGACGATCGATGCCAGACCGGTGCGGGCGCCTTCGCCGATGCCGGCGCCTGATTCAACGAACAGCTGGTTGGAGGAGACGCTGGCACCGCCGCCGGCGATCGCGCCGGCTGCGTCAACAAGCAGCACACGGTCAACGTTGGGGATATTGCCGTCCTTGTCGATGCTTCCGGCGCCGGTGGAGAGACCCACCATGGTTCCCATGGCATCAAAGAAGATGCTGAGCAGGATCACGAAGGCCAGCAGCGACGCACCGATGATGCCCATCGTCTCAAAGGACCCGAAGAGGCTGAAGTTGCCGATCAGGGAAAGATCGGGGGCGCCCCACTGCGGCATGCTTGGGGTGACCAGGGACCAGCCGGTTGCTACGCCTGCGCCCTGGCTGCCGGGGGCGGCAACGGTTTCAATGATCACGGCCAGCGCCGTGGACGACAGGATGCCAATAAGGATGGCGCCGCGAACCTTGCGGGCCATGAGCACGATGGTGAGGATCAGGCCAAAAACGAACACGAAGGTCGGCCAGCCCAGCAGGTCTCCGCCGGAGCCAAGCTCCACAGGAACAGTGGTGCCGGCGGCGTCCGGGACGCGGCGGACAAAACCGGCGTTGACGAATCCGAGCAGCGCAATGAAGAGCCCAATGCCCACAACGATGGCGGTCTTGAGGCTCGCCGGAACAGCCCTGAAGACCGCTGTCCGGAACCCGGTCAGCACCAGGATAAGCATCGTGATGCCAGCCAGGACTACCAAACCCATCACATCGGGCCAGGTGAGGTCATCGGTCGTGGCAACGGTGACGGCGACGAACGCGTTGACGCCCAGCCCGGTGGCCAGGGCAAACGGGTGCTTGGCCCACGCGCCCATGATGATGGTCAGGACACCGGCAACCAGTGCTGTGGCCGCGGCGACCGCAGGTGCACCCAGGACGTTGCCGGCACCGTCTTCTCCTCCGAGGATCAGCGGGTTCAGGACCACGATGTAGCTCATGGCGAAGAATGTGGCCAGACCTCCGCGGATCTCCGTTCCAACTGTGGAGCCCCGCTTGGAGATTTCGAAATACCGGTCCAGTCTTGAACCTTGCTTGAGCATGACTGTTTTCCTCTGAGTGAGTGTTGTGGCTCGGGGATGTGCGAAAGCACCAGTTTCGATATTAGTCCTGCGGTGCCCCGAGCTTTTAATGCGCAGGTCCGCGCCGAAACATGTACCACCGCTCGGGAACCTTCGCGGGTAGGCTTTCAATAGGAGCGCAGCCAAAGGTGGTTGTGTGCACCCGAAGGGAGCCGATTGTGTTCGATGCTGAGTTTGAGGCGGACCCGGTCCGCTCCGGAATCGTGGTCGGTGTGGATGGTTCGGACCAGAGCATCTGCGCCCTCACCTGGGCCGCCAGGGAAGCGCGCCGCCGGAATGTCCCGCTGCACGTGGTGACGGCCTACACGGTTCCCATCTTCGCGGCGTCCTCCATGGACGCCGGGTACACCGCCGTCGACGACGCAGTGATTCGCGACGGCGCCCGCTCCGTCCAGGAAAAAGCCCTGGCGCGTATCTCCCAGCCGGGACTCGAAGTCATGTCCCGGGTGGAGAGCGGAGACGCCGCCGCAGTGCTCCTTGAACTATCCCAAGACGCAGAACTCATGGTGGTCGGGTCCCGCGGCCGGGGTGGATTCGTTGGGCGGCTGCTTGGGTCCGTGTCCAGTGCCCTGCCCGCCCACGCCAAATGCCCCACTGTCATTGTTCCGCTTCGGACCGCCGGCCGGCTGCCCGAATCCGGTGTTTCGGCCCCCGCAGGCTCCCCGGTGACGGACGACGTGCACCAAGCGGTCGTCGTCGGCGTTGACGGTTCCGAGCAGGGACGTGCCGCCTCCCTGGTGGCTGCCGAGCAGGCCCGCAGCACTGGGCTGCCGCTGCGCATTGTCTGTGCACTTCCTCCGTTCAGCGGTTCGCTGGCCTGGGTTCCGGCCCCGCTGGACGTCGATGCGCTGCATGCGGAACTGATGGAGCAGCTGACCGCCGGCCGGAACTGGCTGCAGAGCCACTTCCCGGACGTGGAGATGTCCGTAGAGCTGGTCGACGGTCCGCCTGCGGAAATCATGGTGGGCCGCACCGCCAACGTTGAACTGGTGGTGCTTGGCACGCGTGGCCGGGGCGGGTTCGCCGGCATGCTGCTGGGCTCAACCAGCCAGAGCGTGCTGCACCACGCGAAGGGCCCCGTCATGGTGGTTCCCGACTACGACGATCCCCGATTGGCGGACCGGGCGAAGTTCGGCCCGATGGCCGAAGAGTAGGACCTGGCTCAGGCGTGCCGTTCGCCTTCGTGGACGGCATGCCGTTCCGGTTCGAGCTGGAACGTGCAGTGCTCGGTGTCGAAGTGGCTTGAAAGGCAGTTCGAGAGCCGGTCCAGAATGGTGTCCATCCCGTGCGGTGTGAGGTACTCCTCATCCACCACAACATGGGCGGAGAACACCGGAACCCCGGAGGTGATGGTCCAGATGTGGATGTCGTGGGCGTCCTGGACGCCGTCCACCCGGACTATGTGTTCGCGGATCATCTCCACATCCACCCCCTGCGGCGTGGCTTCGAGCAGCACATCGATTACTTCGCGCAGCAGCGACCAGGCGCGCGGCAGGATCATCGCCGCAATCAGGAACGAAGCCCAGACATCGGCCTGCTGGTAACCGGTCAGGATGATGACGACGGCGGAGACCACCACCGCGGCCGAACCCAGCAGGTCCCCAAGTACCTCCAGGTACGCGCCGCGCACATTCAGGCTCTCCTTGCGTCCCGAGTGCAGGATCAGCAGCGAAACCAGGTTGGCAAGCCCGCCCACGATCGCCGCGAAGAGCATGATCCCGGTATGGACCTCCGGAGCGTCTCCGATCCTGCGGACCGCTTCGGTGAAGATGACGACGGCGATCACGATTAGCAGCACGGCGTTGGCCAGCGCGGCCAGGACCTCCGCCCGCTGGTAGCCGTAGGTCCGTTTCGATGTTGCCGGCCGGCCTGCAATCCATGCGGCCAGCAGCGCGATGGAAACCCCGGCGGCGTCGGAAAGCATGTGCCCGGCGTCGGCAAGCAGGGCCAGGGAGCCGGAGATCAGCGCCCCGGCTGCCTGGATGACCACCACCGTGATGGTGATGAGGAAAACTGCCAGCAGCTTGCGGCGGTGCCTGCCGGTGGCTGTGCCTGACGGCAGGCCATGGCTGTGGCCGGAATGATCGCCCATACCTACAGGCTAGCTAGCCCCAGCCCAGTTCGTGCAGCCGGGCGTCGTCGATGCCGAAGTGGTGGGCCACCTCGTGGATGACGGTGATGCGGATTTCGTCAACCAGTTCTTCCCTGCTTTCACACATGCGGGTCAGCGGACCGCTGAAAATGACAATCCGGTCCGGGAGGGAGCCCGCTCCCCACCACGAGTCGCGCTCGGTCAGCGGCGTGCCGTCATACAGGCCCAGCAGTTCAGTCTCCGGGTCTTCGTGCGGGCCGGGAATGTACTCGTCCTCGATGAAGACAGCCACGTTGTTCATCGCCTTGGCCAGGTCCTCCGGGATGGAGTCCAGGGCGTCGTCGACGGCGGCTTCGAAGTCATCGGGGCTCATCTCGATCGGCACATTTCCACTCTAGCCGGGGGCGCCCGGAACCCGATTTTGAAGATCGCGCGAATAGGCCCTATAGTTTTATAAGTCCGCAGCCGGGAAACACGACTGGAGCCGGGAAGTTTTCGGTGCCAGCCAAGTTGAAAGCTGCGTGTTCTGAGCCCCCATCGTCTAGCGGCCTAGGACACCGCCCTTTCACGGCGGCGGCACGGGTTCGAATCCCGTTGGGGGTACTCACGAGAGTGGTAATCGCACCGCTGAAAAGCTGGTAGAGTTTACACTCGTGAAAAGCAAGGCCCTGTAGCGCAGTTGGTTAGCGCGCCGCCCTGTCACGGCGGAGGTCGCGGGTTCAAGTCCCGTCAGGGTCGCTCAGATTTTCTGAAGCGATTTGGAAGATCTCGGTGATCATCTCTTCGATGATGCCCGGCTCTGTAGCTCAGTTGGTAGAGCGTTCGACTGAAAATCGAAAGGTCACCGGATCGACGCCGGTCGGAGCCACCAGCTAAAACCCCGTACTCGATGAGTGCGGGGTTTTTCTTTGCCCGGGACGAGTCTTGGTTTCTCCTTCCTTCCCGGCTGGGGCTGTGGTTGCATGCAGGTGGGGGACCAAACCGCCGGCCGGCCCGCGCACGGCCGTCAGAGGAGCGAGATGCCCGGTTTGAAGGCCAGCCCGGTCATACCCGGTCCGGAAGGAAACGGCTCATGAGTCCGGCGCCTGGCGGCGGACCCGGTGAGGCGCCCTTCAACGGGCGGCTGGCACTGCTGCTGGCCATGGCCATGTTCGTGCTTGTGGTCGATACCTCGATCATGAACGTCTCGATCTCCGCCGTGGTGCACGACGTCGGCGCGACGGTCAGCGGACTGCAGTCGACGATCGCCCTGGAGGCGCTGGTGTCTGCAGCGTTCATCCTGATCGGCGGCAAGATCGGCGATCTGTTTGGGCGCAAGCGGGCCTACATCATTGGGCTGGTTTGCTATGCCGTCGGTGCCGTCGCCATGACCCTGGCACAGAGCCTGCTGCCGATTATTCTCTTCTGGGCGGTGATCGGCGGCCTTGGTGCCTCGCTTCTGCTGCCGGCAATCCAATCCCTCATTCACGGCAATTTCGAGGGAGCCGCGCAGCAGCGGGTCTACGCGCTCGTTGGCGCCTCGGCGGCAATTGCGGCAGCGGTCGGTCCGCTGCTGGGCGGCTTCATCACCACATTCCTGTCCTGGCGCGTGGCCTTCCTGCTGGAGGCCCTCGTCATCGCCGTGGTGCTGGCCGGAATCAAACTAGTCCACGATGTTCCCTACGAGGGGCCGAGGACCCTGGACGTGGCCGGATCACTGCTGTCCATCCTGGGGATGGGCGGGATTGTGCTGGGCATCCTGGTGTGGCAGGAGGGCGGCGAAGCCGTGGGTGCGCTGCTGGCTGCCGGCGCCGTTGGACTGGGCTCGCTGGTCCTGTGGCTCATCCGGCGCAAGCGCCGGGGAAAGCCCACCCTGCTGGACCCGGACCTTTTCCGGTCGAAACCCTTCCGGTTTGGTGCCACGGGGCAAATGCAGCAGCAGATAGCCCTGGGAGGCACCATGATCGTGCTGCCCATCTACCTGCAGATGGTGCTTGGCTACAACGCCATGGAATCAGGGCTGTCCATCGCACCGCTCTCCCTGACCATGTTCGCCGTCGCACTGATTGCCGGGAAACGGGCAGCCAAGCGACGCCCCGCCGGCCTGATCAGGTGGGGGTTTCTGCTCCTTGCCGCCGGCCTCGTGCTGCTCCTGCCGGTGATACCGCGAGCCGACTCCGGATGGTGGCTGCTTGTTCCGCTGCTCATCGCCGGATCCGGGCTGGGGCTGCTGGTCTCCCAGCTGAACAACTACACCCTGTCTCCAATCTCCGACGAACGGGTCAGTGAGGCAGCAAGCGTGAACTCCGCTGCAGGGTCCTTTGGCCTGTCCTTTGGGCTGGCTTTTGCGGGCGGCATCATGCTGGCGGCGCTGTCCCTGATCTTCACCAGTCTGTCCGAATCCAGCACGGTCCTGCCGGACAATGAAAAGCAGCAGGTGGCCCGGGTACTTGAGGATGACGCGCAGCTCCTGAGCGATACCCAGCTCCAGGATCTGCTGCAGGGCCAGCCGGCGGAGAGCCAGGCAGAAATCCTGCGCATCAACACCGAGGCGCGGCCGGCTGCCCTGCAGATTGCGCTGTCCATCCCGATCCTTGCCGGCGTTCTGGGCCTGTTGACGTCCTTTCGGATGCTGAAGCTACCGGACCCGAAATCCTCCTCCGGCGGAACAGTCCTGGGCTGATCCCGGTGCGCCGCTCCCCGGCGGGGCCGGAACCCTTCCCTTCCCCGCGGTTCCCGGATTCACTGGGACCCCAACGACGTGGAGGTCAACGATGATTCCAAGCAGTGAAGCGTTCCAGTGGGACTCGGTCAGCCCGCACGAAGACGAGGAGCTGAGCGAGGCCCAGTGCTGGTCCCTGCTGGGCGGCCAGGAGACCGGCAGGATCGCGTTCCTGCAGGACGGCAGGCTGCTGGTCTTCCCGGTGAACTACCTGGTGCATAAGAAGAACGTGTATTTCCGCACCAGTGCAGGCAGCGGACTGGCCCTGCTGCCGGGGGACCTGAACACTTCCTTCCAGGTGGACGCGCACGACGGCGAAGCGATGGCTGGCTGGTCCGTGCTGGTCAGCGGGCCCGCCAACGCCGTTCGGGACGATTCGCTCCTGACCACGCTCTGGGGGAAGCGAAGCACGGCTCCTTACGGCGGCGGGCAGCGGAACCTGTTCGTGGGGATCGATCCCACGCAGGTTACCGGGCGCCGCGTCAGGATGGGATGAGCCTCGTCCTCCCTGCCCAACGAAGCAGGTGAGGGGCTAGGCTTGGCTCTTATGGAAGATGCCCAGAACACTCCGGGAAACGGTCCTGCCGCTCCCGGAAACCAGCCAGTGAGCCCGACGCCGGCCCAGGCGGGTCCCGGTGCAGTTTCCCCGCCGCCCGGCCCCGGCCCAAAACCCGGCCCTGCCGTGCCGGCACTGCAGCCTGACGTGCCCCCGAACCTGTCCGGAGCAGCTGCTGCCGGCACGTCCGGTGCCGCTTCCGGCGAAGAACCCGGCGGACGCACATCCATCGCGGAGCAGGCAGTTGCGAAGGTAGCTGCTATCGCCGCGCGGGCAGTCCCGGGAGTCCATGCGCTCGGCACCGGTGCCGGCCGGACCCTCGGCGCAGTGCGGGACGCCGTCGCCGGTTCCGACAGCAGCGCCACTGCCGGGGTGAACGTTGAAGTGGGTGAAACCGAGGCCGCCGTGGACATCACGCTGGTGGCTGATTACGGCATCCCGCTGACAGCACTCGCCGACTCCGTGCGTTCGGCCGTCTATGCAGCCGTGGAAGACCTTGTGGGACTGAACGTCGTAGAGGTCAACGTTTCGGTGGCAGACGTACACATCCCGGAAGCGCTGGATCCCCGGACAGCCAAGCGCCAGCCGGCCGCCGGCCAGGACTAGGGCATGCTGAACCTTCCGGGCTTCGAAAGACCAACCAGCGCGGATCCCTCCCCGCGCGGGACAATGAGTAAGGCAGGAACAATGAAACCGACAGTGGTGGGCATGGCCGTAGGTGCCGTGCTGGCTTTCACGGCTCTTCTCTTCGATTTCTGGGGTTTCCTGCTGATGGCATTGTTCATCGCCGTCGGAGCCTTCTTCGGCCGGGCCGCTGAAGGCAAGGTTGACTTCCGCAGCGTGCGGGACGCGCTCACCGGGCGTCGTTCGTCCTCATGAGCACTGCCGTCGTACCGGGGGAAACCAAACTCCCCGCCGCAGTACCGCTGGCCGGGCACAACCGGATCAGCACCCAGGCGCTGACCAGCACCGCGCAGGCAGTTGCGGCCCAGCACTTTGGCGTTCCCGCGTCGGCAGTCCGCGTCACGTGGAGCGATGACCAGGGCCTGCTGGCACTCTCGCTGGCACTTCCGGTCACCATGCCGCCGCTGGGGGCAGTGGTGAAGGACCCGGGGCTGGTGGCTCGCACCGGTGGATCAGTCTGGGACAGGGCCCACGCGGCCAAGCCCGCACTGCTTAAGCGCATTACCTACCTCACCGGGTCCATCCTCTCCCTCGTGGATATCCGGGTCACCGGCATCCGGGTGCAGGAAGGGAGCAGGGTGAAATGAGCGATACCACTGCCGCCCCGCCCACCGAGGGTTCCACCGGCCGGATAGTCCGGCGGGAAACCCATGCCGCCCGAACCGTGCCAGCCGTGATCGCCGCCGTCGCCGGCATCCTTTTCTGCTTGTATGTCCTGCTCGAATCAGTGCTGCAGTCCCTCGGACAGGATGAATGGCTGATTGATCCGCCCACCTTCGCCCACTGGGTGGCGGGCCTGCCGCGCGACGCCGACCCCCTGTTGCTGGGCCTCGCCGGAGCCCTGATTTTCGTCGCCGGACTCTGGTTCTTCCTGATGGCAGTCCTGCCGGGACGCCGTGCCCGCTATGCCATCCCCAACCCGCGTGCCGCCGTCGTCGTGGACGCAGAAGTCCTCGCCTCTTCGCTGGCCCGCCGCGCCCGGCTTACCGCGGGGGTTACCCCGGACCAGGTCCTGGTGACCGTAGGCCGGACGCGGGTGGAGGTAAGGGTGCGGCCCACCTCCGGGATTCCGGTTGATTCGGACGCCGTGCGTGCTGCCGTGGAGGACGAACTGGCACTGACCGGACTCCAGCCGCAGCCGACCGTAACCGTCCTGGTCTCCACCGTGGGGGCGATCGGACAGTGAACCGTACCCCACGCTCCCTAAACCGTCTTCTCCTGGGACTCGGCGGCCTGCTGCTGCTTGCCGTGGGCGCCGGGCTCGTGCTGCTCAGCGTCGACCCCGCTGCCGCACGCTGGTGGCAGGACACCGCCCCGGCCTTCATGGCTGAAGGCGGACGCCTGCTCAATGACACGGCCATTCCGGGCCAGCGCCAAAGCTGGCTCTGGCCTGCCCTGGCGCTGGCCATGATTGTCTGTGCCGTATTGCTGGTGCTGTGGATTGCCGCGCAGGGCCGCGGGCGGGCAGACACCCTGGTTGCCGAGTACAGCGAAGACGGCGCCCCCGGCCGGATCGCCATCAGCGGGTCAGTGCCTGAGCAGGCACTGCGGGAAGCCCTGCTCAAGGACCCGGACGTAAGCTCGGTGGCAGTCAGCACCTGGACCATGGCCGACGGCAACGGCCTGAGGGTGCGGATCGTGCCGCGGCAGGGAGCCGCTCCGCACCTGGTGGCGGCAGACGCCACCAACCTCGTTGATGCCCTCGATGCCGCGCTGGGCCGCAGCTCAACCGTGCTGATCAGCTTGGAAGCCGGCCGGCGCTACCGGCTGGGCCGCGAAGAGCGGGTCCGCTGACCGGTCGCCGGGGGCTGCCGCTGCCCCCGGGTCAGGAGGCGCGGGCCAGCTGCCGGATAGGGATCCAGCGTCCGGCGAGCCGCCGGTACGCCGCGGCCGCGCCCGTCATATCGCCGTCGGCCAGCGACTCGATGCCCAGCCGCACGTCGGAGGGGGAATCATCCGGGTAGACCAGGTCTGCGACGGGGCCGTAGTCCAGTTCCAGCACCGCGGCGGGGGAGAAGACCTCCATCCACGCGACGAGGTCGGTGAGTTCGTCCAGCAGGTCCAGCTCCGGAGCAGCCAGTGCCAGGGCTGCCGCGGCGTGCCGCGCACGTTCAATGCACTGCTGTACGGGAGCTGAGAGCCGGACAGTAAGTACCCGGCCGTCCTCCTCGATGACCTCGGTCTGGTCATCCTCATGCATCAGCACGAACCAGCCAAACGGCACACCCCAGGTGGCCGACCGGGTATGCAGTTTGGCCAGTGAATCCGCGAAGGAGTCCGGGTCGATCCGGGCTGCGTGGGCCTCCCTGGCAACCTCGGGCAGCAGCACATCCACCAGCGGCCCGTGGACCGTTTCGCCCAGGGACTCTGCTGCCAGGGATGTCCGGACAGCAAGCTGGTTGGGGCAGTAAAGCCGCGTGGTGATCCCGTCCGGACCGGGGTGGTGCAGCACCCGGACCAGGTCGGTTGAATTGTGCGGGAAAGGGTCCGAAACGGCGCGCACCAGCCGCCGGACGGCGTCGCTGCGTTCCAGCACCTCCGTCTCGTGGCGGGCACGGGAGCGCTGGCTCAGGATGCGCAGCTGCTGGGCGTCATCGAATGCGTCCAGCGGTTCGTAGGCACGAAGGTAGGACACGTACGGGAACGTCCGCCACACGGTAGCCTCCGGTGTCCCGGCCATGCCTAGTCCAGTTCCACGATCACGGGCGCGTGGTCGGAGGCGCCCTTGCCCTTGCGTTCCTCCCGGTCGATGGTGGCACCGGTTACCCGGGCGGCCAGGGCGGGGGAGCCCAGCGCGAAGTCGATCCGCATTCCCTGCTTCTTCGGGAAGCGCAGCTGGGTGTAATCCCAGTACGTGTAAACCCCGGGGCCTTCGGTGTACTGGCGGGTCAGGTCCTGGAAACCTGAATCCAGGAATGCCTGGAAGGCGGCCCGCTCCGGTTCGGTGATGTGGGTGGCGTTCTGGGCGCGGAACCAGTCGATGTCCCAGACGTCCTCGTCCCGCGGGGCGATGTTCCAGTCGCCCATGAGCGCCAGGTTCAGCTTGGGGTCTTCCTCAACCCAGGACACGGCCTGTTCCTTCAGGACCTTCAGCCACTCGAGCTTGTACGGCATGTGGGGATCATCCACGGCGCGGCCGTTGGGAACGTAGAGGCTCCAGATCCGCACACCGCCGCAGGTTGCACCGATGGCTCGGGCTTCGGCGGCAGTGGTTTCCTCGGTCTTGCCGAAGTGCGGCTGGCCCGGGAAAGTGCGCTCGACGTCGTCGAGCCCCACGCGCGAGGCGATGGCGACGCCGTTCCACTGGCTCAGCCCGAAGTGCGCCACCTCGTAGCCGTTGTTTTCGAACATCTCCCAGGGGAAGTTCTCGTCCTTGGCCTTGGTCTCCTGGATAGCCAGGACGTCGACGTCGGAGCGCTGCAGCCAGGCTTCAACGCGGTCGGCACGGGCGCGGATGGAGTTCACATTCCAGGTAGCAATCTTCACCCTTGCTACGTTACCCAATCCGCGCAAGGAGGGCCTACGTTCCTGGGTGCCGCCTTTCTCGTCCGGCCTGGGTAGCTCGAACGCGCTACCGGGCCGGGGTAGGGCGGAGCTTCCTTGAGAGTTCGTGGGCATGGTGGAGCAGCAGGCGGCCAAGTTCCGGGCGGCGCTCGTCAGCGAAGCGGGGAGCTATGCCGGTGAGACTCAGCGCCCAGGCCGGCTGCCCGGAAGGATCGAACACCGCGGCACCCATGCCCCAGCTGCCGCTGACGATCAGTCCCGGGTTGACCGCGTAACCAAGGGCGCGGGTGTCGCGAACCCTGGACCGGATCGCGTCCGGGCCGTGGCTGTCACTGTGGTCGGCAGCGAGGTCAGTGGTCGCAAGGTATTGCTCTACCGCCTTCTCCGGCAGGAACGCCAGGATGGCCAGCCCTGCGGAGGCTACCCCGAGGGGAAACCTCTTGCCTTCGTGAAGGACGAAGGAGCGGATAGGGAACGCGCCGTCCTCACGCAGCAGGCAGACCGTCTCATTCCCGCGGCGAACCGAGAAGAAGGCGCTTTCACCGGTGGCTTCGGCGAGGGCCCGGACGTGTTCACGGGCCAGCGGGGAAATGTCGTAGCGTTCAGCGGCTACGGATCCCATGAGGTACAGCTCCGGGCCCAGCAGCCAGCGGCCGGAACGCCGGTCATGGTCCAGGAACCCTTCGGCGGCCAGCGAGGCAAGCAGGCGGTGCGCGGTGGGGCGAGGGAGCGCCGCGGTCCGGGCGACGTCGCTGGTGGCTATTCCGTGAGGCATCGCGGCGCTAACGGTTCGGAGCACTCCGGCGAGCCGATGGACAACCTGCGCACCTTGGACTCCCTCAACCATGTCCACATTATGAACGTTTAGCGGCATTCCGGCCATCATTCGAACACTTCTGTCGCATTCGTTGACGGCTTACACCCTGCTATTTAGCCTCGGGAGCCAGAAGGGGCACAGTCCACATTATGAGCAGAGGAGCGCGTCAATGGCTCGAAAGATCCTAGGCAGTGCAGGCGAGGCGCTGGCGGGGACCGTCCGGGACGGCATGACCATCGCCGTCGGCGGGTTTGGCCTCAGCGGTATTCCGGTCAACCTAATCACCGCGCTGCGGGAGAGCGGAGCCAGCGGGCTGACGATCGTCTCCAACAACATGGGCGTGGACGGCAAGGGGCTGGGAGTGCTGCTGGAGAACAGGCAGGTTTCCAAGGTGCTGGGTTCCTACGTGGGGGAGAACAAACTGTTCGCCGAACAGTATCTGTCCGGGGACCTTGAAGTGGAGTTTGTTCCGCAGGGAACCCTCGCGGAGCGGCTGCGTGCCGGCGGCGCCGGCATCCCTGCCTTCTACACGCCCACCGGTGTGGGAACCCCCGTCGCCGAAGGTAAGCCCGAAGCGGTCTTCGACGGACGGCGTGCCATCCTGGAACGCGGAATCGTGGCGGATATTGCCCTGGTGCGGGCGCACCTGGCCGACGCCGAAGGTAATCTCCGGTACCGGATGACGGCGCAGAACTTCAATCCGCTGGTGGCGGCCGCAGGGCGGATGACGATTGCCGAGGCCGAGCAGATCACCCCGGACTTCCTGGACCCGGACCGCATCCACACGCCGGGAATCTTTGTCCAGGCAGTGGTGCCCGCGGAAAACACTGAAAAGCACATCGAGCAGCGGACCGTTCGGGTCCGGGCGGAGGCATAAGAGCATGTGGACACGTGATGAAATGGCGGCGCTTGCCGCTGCAGAGCTCCAGGACGGCCAATACGTCAACCTCGGAATCGGCATTCCCACGCTGGTGGCGAATCACCTGCCCCCGGGCGTGAGCGTTTTCCTGCAGAGTGAGAACGGGTTGCTGGGCATGGGACCGTTTCCGTATGAGGGTGAGGAGGATGCCGACCTGATCAACGCGGGCAAGCAGACAGTGACGGTGCTTCCAGGCGGCAGCTTCTTCGACTCGGCAACGTCTTTCGGCATGATCCGCGGAGGCCACGTGCAGACGGCGATCCTCGGCGCGCTGCAGGTCTCCGCCTCCGGTGACCTGGCGAACTGGACCATTCCGGGCAAGCTGGTCAAAGGGATGGGCGGCGCCATGGACCTGGTGGCCGGTACCCCGCGGGTGATTGTGATCACGGACCACACGGCGAAGGACGGAACTCCGAAGATTGTGCAGCAGTGCGATCTTCCGCTCACCGGCGTTGGCGTCGTGGACCGCATCATCACCGACCGTGCCGTCTTCGACGTCGTCGACAACGCCCTGGTTCTCCGCCGCATGGCTCCCGGCCAGGACATCGACTCACTGCGGTCAGACACTGCAGCGACCTTCACCATTCAGCTGGAAACGGCCGACGCCGTGGTTTCATAGGCGGCTCGCCACTGCCTTCCTGAGCGGGCAGGTGGTCCCGGGTTAGGCGGCTTTAATACTCCAAGCGAGCTCTGCGAGCGAAGGAGTTTCGTTGCCGCCGTCCCGGGGCCATCGGCCCCACCTACAGGATTATTTCCACCAGCCGTCAAGAATCGAAACCGGCGTCGTCCGCTTGTGCCGCGTCATCAGGTAACGCTTCTCGATCTTCTCGGCTGCGTCGTCGGAGACTTCGCGGCCCTCGAGGTAGTCGTCGATCTGGTTGTACGTAATGCCCAGTTCCGTCTCGTCCGTCTGGCCGGGTACGCCGTCGAGCAGGTCGGCGGTCGGTGCCTTGCCAACAAGCTTGTCCGAGGCGCCCAGGGCGCTGAGCAGGGAACGGACCTGCCGTTTGTCGAGCCCGAACAGGGGCAGGACGTCGGCGCCGCCGTCTCCATACTTGGTGAAGAAGCCGGTTACGGATTCGGCTCCGTGGTCCGTGCCGATGACCAGGAGGTTGTGTTCCCCGCCAACGGCGTACTGGGCCGTCATCCGCACCCGGGCCTTGATGTTGCCCTTGTTGAAGTCGCTGAGGCTTCCGGTTTCCATGGCCGCGTAGGCCTTCTCGAAACCGTCCACCGCGTCCCCGATGTTGTAGGTCCAGGAGGTCTTGGGCTGGATGAACTCCAGCGCTGCCTGGGCGTCGTCTTCGTCGTGCTGTACCCGGTACGGCAGCCGCAGGGCAATGAAGTTCGCCTCCGTACCCTCCGCGTTCAGTTCCTCGACGGCCAGCTGGGCCAGGCGGCCGGCCAGCGTGGAGTCCACGCCGCCGCTGATGCCCAGCACAAACCCCTTGGTGTGGGATGCGTGCAGGTAGTCCTTGAGGAAGTCCACCCGGCGCCGGATCTCCGCTTCCGGATCAATGGCGGGGTGCACACCCATTTCGGCAATGATTTCGGCTTGAAGTTCGCGCATGGCGTTCAGCCTATACAACGCACTGTTTGCCGGGGCAGGGGCCGGACGTTCTGTGACGCCCGTGCCCGGCCTCCGGAAGGGCCGCAGGGAGGTGCTCGGATAGGATTGGGGCATGACTTCCCCGCAGATCGCCGCGTCCCGTGCCCGCCTCCTGGAACTAATCAAGGAACTGGCCGTGGTGCGCGGAAAGGTGATCCTTTCTTCCGGAAAGGAAGCCGATTACTACATCGACCTGCGCCGCATCACCCTGCACCACGAGGCTTCACAGCTGGTGGGTGAAGTCATGCTGGACATGATCGAATCCGCCGGTATCCAGTTCGCCAGTGCCGGGGGCCTGACCATGGGTGCGGACCCGGTCGCAACCGCCGTCATGAACGCCTCCGCCCGCAGCGGAGGCACCGTTGATGCGTTCGTGGTCCGCAAGGCGCAGAAGTCCTACGGCATGGGCCGCCAGGTGGAAGGTCCCGACGTGGCGGGCCGCGACGTCGTTGTCCTGGAGGACACATCCACCACCGGCGGATCGGCGCTGACCGCGGTGGAGGGTGTGCGGAACGCGGGTGGCAACGTCGTCGCCGTCGCAGTGATCGTGGACCGGGACACCGGTGCCAAGGAACGCATCGAAGCCGAAGCGGGCGTGCCGTACCTGTTCGCGTTCGGCAAGGACGAGCTCGGCCTCGACTAACACCCACACCGGTTGCGCCGAGCCCATGAGCGATGACCCAGCAAAGGTCCTCCGCTATGCGGAGAGCCTGGGCCGCTTTTCCCGGCGACGGTTCCTGGTTGGGGCCGCCGCCGGCCTGACGCTGGCCGCCGACCTTTTTGTCACACGCCTGATCCAGGAACAGCGCGAAGAGCTGCAAATCCTCACGGTCCGCGACGACGCCGCTGCCTCCGAGTTCCCCCGCGCCATGTGGTTCCTCTTCCCGGGCTACAAGACCAGCTGGGAAGAGGCGGTCTGGATTGTGAACTCGCTGCGCCCGGCGCTGGCCAGGCGCGGGCAGATGGCGGCAGTGGGGTATTCCAACAAGGGCCTTGACCTGGACACGGTCGAGGCCGAGGTTTTCCGGCACATCCGTACCCGGCGCCTCAACCGCGTGTATTTCTACGGGCACAGCTTTGGCGGGATGGTGGCCGTGGAACTGGCGGCACGGCTGCTGGCCCGTGGAGTGCAGGTGGAGCTGGTCATCCTGGACTCAAGCCCGGCCGGGCGTTTCGATGTCCTGGACCAGAACATGATCCGCGGCGTAGTGCTGCTCTACGAAGCGGGCTACCGGATCCCCAGCGCGCTGCGCGGAGGCTACGAGCTGGGGGAGCGGATCCTGCACAAGGACGAGCGCAGCTGGAGCACGGTGGTGGACCAGACGCTGGAACAGCTTTCCCCGCTGGCGCCGTCGAGCACCCTGATCCAGTCGGAGTCCTCCTACATTTACCATTACGACGCCGCTGCGTTCGCGGGTGCCATTGGAGACGCCGAGCTGGCCTTCATCGGAAACCCGGGCGATGAGACGGTGAACTACTACACCGCCCGGGCCCGCTGGACCGAGGTCTTTCCGAACAACATGGTCTCGAATTCGCTCGTCACCGAGGGTGCACGCCCGGCACATGCCAGCCCGCAGTGGAATCCGGTGGTCTACCAGCGTGTGGTGGACGAGGTCCTGGACACCTACGTTCCGGTGCCTGCCGTGGGCGGCGGCGGCGGCAAGGTGCCGTTCTAGCCCCCTCCGGCTAGACGGTCTTGATCAGGTCCGCCACGGAGTCGATCACCTGGGTTGGCCGGAAGGAGTAGCGGGCAATGTCCTCGCGCTGGGTGATGCCGGTAAGTACCAGCACCGTGGTCAGCCCCGCTTCGATCCCGGCGATGATGTCCGTGTCCATCCGGTCCCCGATCATGCCGGTGGTCTCGGAATGCGCGTCGATCTTGTTCATGGCGGAGCGGAACATCATGGGATTCGGCTTGCCCACAATGTAGGGCTCCCTGTCCGTGGCGGCCGTGATCAGCGCTGCGATGGCGCCGGTGGCCGGGATGGGTCCCTCCGCTGAAGGGCCGGTGACGTCCGGGTTGGTGGCAATGAACCGCGCGCCGTCGAGGATGAGCCGGATCGCCTTGGTGATGGTGCCGAAGGAATAGGTGCGGGTTTCTCCCAGCACCACATAGTCCGGGTTGGTGTCCGTGAGGATCATCCCGGCCTCATGCAGCGCCGTCGTCAATCCCGCCTCGCCGATCACGAAGGCGCGCCCGGGGGTGGAGGAGCCCTTGAGCTGGTCCTTGAGGAATTCGGCCGTCGCCAGTGCGGACGTCCAGAGGTTTTCCTCCGGGACATCCAGGCCGGAGGCATGCAGCCGGGCGGCGAGGTCCCGCGGGGTGTAGATCGAGTTGTTGGTCAGCACCAGGAACCGCTTGGAAGTGTCCACCCAGCGGTTGATCAGCTCCGCGGCTCCGGGAATCGCCTGGTTCTCATGGACCAGCACGCCGTCCATGTCCGTCAGCCAGCACTCGATGTTCTCGTTCTCGCCCACAGTTTGCCTCCAGTGCGTGTTCTGCTTCGTACCCGCAGCCAATCGGGAGTCCGGGCGCAGGCCTGTGTCTCCCGGTGCGGATGCGGGATGGTCCAGTCTTTCACCTTACGCTGGAAGGGTGATAGAGAGCCCTGAAACAATTCCCCCAACAGAGCCGGCAGAAGCCGAAATGCCGCAGGTTGGTGTTGGGCCGTGGGAGGGGCCGTGGCCCGAGGGTGAGCAGTGGGATCCTGAACTGCTGGCCGCCGGAGACCGGCGCAACGTGGTGGACGAGTACCGGTACTGGAAGCACGATGCGATCGTCGCGGACCTGGACTCCAAGCGCCATGAGTTCCATGTGGCCATCGAAAACTGGCAGCATGACCTGAACATCGGGTCCGTGGTGCGCACCGCCAACGCCTTCCTGGCCAAGGAAGTCCACATCATTGGACGACGCCGCTGGAACCGCCGCGGCGCAATGGTCACCGACCGTTACCAGCACGTGCGGCACCACCCGAGCGTGGAAGAGTTCACCGAATGGGCACGCTCCGAGGGCCTGGCCATCATCGGAATCGACAACTTCCCGGATTCAGTTCCGCTGGAAACCTACGACCTGCCGCGCAGCTGCGTCCTGGTCTTCGGCCAGGAAGGCCCCGGCCTCACGCCCGAGGTGCACCAGGCCGCGGAAGCCACGCTTTCCATCGCCCAGTTTGGCTCCACGCGGTCCATGAACGCATCCGCTGCCGCTGCCATTGCCATGCACGGCTGGGTCCGCCGCCACGTATTTGGGCAGAAGGTGAGCTGATACGCAGCGCTGGTCCGGGCTGAAGCAGCATGTGCGAAGCCCGGAACCTGTGTTATCTGATGCGCAAAGGACTCTTGTGGCTAGGATGGGAGAAGCCAAAGAGGGCCCGGCCCTGCCGCACTTTCGAACCTTCGCTAAGGAGTCAGCATGCCTATTGCAACCCCCGAGATCTATGCAGAGATGATCGACCGGGCCAAGGCGGGGGGCTTCGCATACCCGGCTGTCAACGTAACCTCCTCCCAGACCCTCAATGCCGCGCTCGCAGGTTTCGCTGAGGCGGGATCGGACGGCATTGTCCAGGTTTCCACCGGCGGTGCCGCGTACTGGTCCGGCGCCTCGGTGAAGAACATGGTCACCGGCTCGCTGGCCTTCGCGGCGTACGCCCGTGAAGTGGCCAAGAGCTACGACGTGAACATTGCCCTGCACACCGACCACTGCCCCAAGGACAAGCTGGAGGACTTCGTCCTGCCGCTGCTGGCAGCCTCCGAAGAGCGCGTCAAGCGCGGCGAGGACCCCGTCTTCAACTCCCACATGTGGGACGGTTCCGCCGAGACCCTCGAAGAGAACCTGAAGATCGCGCAGGACCTGCTGGCCCGCACCGCCGCCGCCAAGATCATCCTGGAAGTCGAGATCGGCACCGTGGGCGGCGAGGAAGACGGCGTCGAGAACGAAATCAACGAGAAGCTCTACACCACCGTCGCCGACGGCATGGCCACCATCGAGGCACTTGGAGACGGCAGCAAGGGCCGTTACCTCACCGCCCTGACCTTCGGCAACGTCCACGGCGTCTACAAGCCCGGCGGCGTGAAGCTGCGCCCGGAGATCCTGGACGAGATCCAGGCCGCCGTTGGCGGTTCGATCGGCAAGGAACGCCCGTTCGACCTGGTCTTCCACGGCGGTTCCGGTTCCTCTGCCCAGGAAATCGCAGACGCTGTGTCCTACGGCGTTGTGAAGATGAACATCGACACCGACACCCAGTACGCCTACACCCGTCCGGTGGCCGACCACATGTTCCGCTACTACGACGGCGTGCTCAAGGTGGACGGCGAAGTCGGCAACAAGAAGCAGTACGACCCGCGTGTCTGGGGTGCCTCCGCAGAAAAGGGCATGTCCGCCCGCGTGGTCGAAGCCGCACAGTCCCTCGGATCGGCAGGAAAGCACCTCTAATGTCAGACGAATTCCGCAAGAACCTGCTCGGCCCCGAGCCCACGTACCTGCCGGAGGAGACCGACGTCGTCGCCCGCCTCGCGGCCGGTGACGAGGCAGTGGACCTGGCAGCCAAGTTCCCCACCTCCTCCCAGGTCTGGGCGACGCTGGCCGACGAGGCCTTCGCTGACGGACGTCCGGTGGAGTCCTACGCGTACGCCCGGGTGGGTTACCACCGCGGCCTGGACGCACTGCGGCGCGCCGGCTGGCGCGGCACCGGCCCCATCCCCTGGGAGCACGAACCCAACCGCGGGTTCCTCCGGGCGCTGTACGCCCTGGGCCGTGCCGCAGCGGCGATCGGCGAGAGTGAGGAAGTGGACCGGATCGAGAAGTTCCTGGACGCGTCAGACCCGTCCGCCAAGGCAGCCATCGAGGGCTAGCACCGCCCATGCCTTGAGCAAAGGCGCCTCCCGTGCGGGGGGCGCCTTTGCTGTGCCCGGGGCCGGAGTTACCAGCCCCAGGTGCCCGGCGCGCCCTTAAACGGTCCGGTCACCCGGCTGGTGATCCAGCCGCCGTAGAAGTCCCCTTCCTGCGGCTGCACCTCTTCCCCGTCCACGGTCACGGAATTCATCAGCCCCGGGTACAGGGCGGCGGTGTGGGAGAGCTCCTCGTAGCCGGGAAACGGATGCGGGTAGGTCCACGCAGCGCGGGCAGCCCGCTGCGGGCCGGAGACGACGTCGAAATAGGCGGCTGCTCCCTTGAACTCGCAGTGCGTGATTCCGCTGACCGGCTGCAGCACTCCGGGGGCAAAGACGTCCAGGGGCAGGTAGTAGACCGGCGGATGGCTGGTTTCGAGGACGCGCAGGGCATCGGAGGTGTCTGCGATCAGGTTTCCGCCAAGCCAGACTTTGACGCGTTCATTGCTTGGTTCGACTCGGGGCGGACGGGGATAGGACCAGACTGACTCGGCATGCGGGTGAAAGCGGTTCTCCATGCGTGGGTTCCTTCCCTCTGCGCCGGGTTCCTGGCGGTGATGGTGGTGGTCACTGCCAGGATCTGCGGCTTGGCCGGCACGGAGGAAAACCCGAACCGGACAGGCGGGCTGACAGGCGTCAGGGAGCCCAGATCCTCGCCGTTCCAGGAACACTGCGCGGAGGCGAGGCGGCGGATGGAGCGTACTCCGTAGAACTCCAGGCGGTCCCCGGTAGTTCCTGCAGTCCGTACCCCGCGGACAATCAGGCTGGCCAGCGGGTTGATCGCCTGCAGCCAGAGCGGATGGACGGCCAGCGGGGCGGGAACGGCTTCAAGGACGCGTCCCAGCAGGGTCACCCGGCCAAGCTGCGCGCTGAGCTGCAGCGGACCGCCGTCGACCTTCAGCCTGTCCTCGGCCAGGAAGGCGCTGACCGGAACCACATCGATTGCGTCGAAGGTGTAGGTGGAGGAAACATAGCGGGCAACCGCTTCGCTGGGCGCGAGCAGCAGCCGGGAACCGAACCGGTTCTCCACCATGACATCGGTGAACGGGCCGAACGGTGAGTCCGGCCAGTGCCCAACAACCAGGCGGGTCCCCGAGGCAGTGCCCAGCCCGGCGATATAGCCGCGGAAGCGCTCCATGGCTAAACCGTACGCCTCCGTCCGCGGCTTCCAAACGGGCAAACCCGCAGATCGGCTAAACTTGACAGGTAAGAGCCCCGCAACCTGGATCATGGACCCCTGTGTCCTTCAGTCTCACGGTGCAGGGGCATTCTCATGCACGGTAGCGGTTCAGCGCCTGGCGCGGCTCCCTAGCGTAACTAATGGGGGAGGATCCCATGCCCGCAATTGTCATCGTCGGCGCCCAGTGGGGCGACGAAGGTAAAGGTAAGGCCACCGACCTGCTTGGCGGCCGCGTCGACTACGTCGTCAAGCCCAACGGGGGAAACAACGCCGGCCACACCGTCGTCGTCGGCGGTGAAAAGTACGAACTGAAGCTGCTGCCCGCCGGCATCCTGAGCCCCAACGCCATTCCCGTGATCGGCAACGGCTGCGTGGTGAACCTGGAGGCACTCTTTACCGAAATTGACGGGCTTGAAGCGCGCGGCGCAGACACCTCCAAGCTGCGGATCTCCGCCAACGCCCACCTTGTGGCACCGTTCCACCAGGTCATGGACAAGGTCACCGAGCGCTTCCTGGGCAAGCGTGCCATCGGCACCACCGGCCGCGGTATTGGCCCGGCCTACATGGACAAGGTTGCCCGGCTTGGCATCCGCGTCCAGGACATCTTCGACGAGTCGATCCTGCGCCAGAAGGTGGAAGGTTCGCTGCGGCAGAAGAACCAGCTGCTGCTGAAGGTCTACAACCGCCGCGACGTCGACGTGGAAGAGATGGTGCAGTACTTCCTCTCCTACGCGGACCGCCTGCGCCCGATGGTCATTGACTCCACCTATGAACTGAACCGCGCATTGGATGAGGGCAAGGTAATCCTGATGGAAGGCGGCCAGGCCACGTTCCTGGACGTGGACCACGGCACCTACCCGTTCGTCACGTCCTCCAACCCGACGGCCGGCGGCGCATCCGTAGGCTCCGGCATTGGCCCCACCCGCATCAACCGCGCCGTGGGCATCATCAAGGCCTACACCACCCGCGTTGGCGCCGGCCCGTTCCCCACGGAACTCTTCGATGACATGGGCCTGTACCTGCAGAAGACCGGCGGCGAGTTCGGCGTAAACACCGGCCGCCCGCGCCGCTGCGGCTGGTACGACGCCGTGCTGGCGCGCCACGCTTCCCGCGTCAACGGTTTCACGGACTACTTCGTGACCAAGCTGGACGTGCTTACCGGCATCGAGAAGATCCCGGTATGTGTGGCCTACGACGTCGACGGCGTGCGTTTCGATGAGATGCCGATGACGCAGACCGACTTCCACCACGCCAAGCCGATTTTCGAGTACTTCGACGGCTGGACCGAGGACATCACCGGCGCCAAGACCCTCGAGGACCTGCCGGAGAACGCCCGCAACTACGTGCTGGCACTGGAGAAGATGTCCGGCACCCGGTTCTCCGCGATCGGCGTTGGCCCGGACCGCGACCAGACGATCGTGATCCGCGACCTGATCGGCGAGTAATCCGTACGTAAAAGCCCCGCAGCTTCACGGCTGCGGGGCTTTTTCGTTGCGGCGCGCCTAGTCCCGCGCCGAAAGGACGCAGAATTCGTTGCCCTCAGGATCTGCCAGCACAACCCAGGGGACATCCGGTGCCTGCCCTACGTCGGCGCGCACCGCTCCGAGAGCCAGCAGCCGCTCGACTTCCTCTTCCTGGGTGCAGCCGTCGGGAACCAGGTCCATGTGCAGGCGGAGTTTCGCGGTCTTGGCGTCCGGGACGGGGACGATGTCGATCGGAGGCCCTGCCACTCCCTCCGCCGGTGCCAGGGAGATGCCGCCGTCGAACAGTTCGGCGACCCGGTAACCCAGGGCAGCGGTCCAGAAACTGGCCTGGCTCTCCACGTTGACGGCATCAAGGGCGAGGGAGGAAAACCTGTTGGCCACGTGGAGCTCCTTCGGATCGGTGAGGTCGGTAAGAACCTAGCAGCCGGGTGCCATTGGCGAAAGAGCCGGTAAACGTGTGGGTGGGACGTGCCGGGTGTGCGGTTTCCCAGCCGCCGGTACGGGTGGGACCAGCGGGAAACCACCAGGGCACAGCAGCCACAGAGGGTGGGAATCTGCGCGCGGGCGACTTACCAGCGGTTGCGTGCCTCCTCGATCCAGCCGTGCACGCCTTCCAACCCATAGCGCGTGCCGTCCGGAGCAGCGGCCCAGCCGGACCAGGCGCCGAAGGCCTGCCAGGTCTTTGAGGCGACGGCCAAAACGTTGGTTGCGGCGAAGCGCCGGTGGAACGGGGTCAGCGTGGCGTCGATCCAGTGCCCGCGCACCTGCCAGGGCGCGTGCGGATCGGTGAGGTCGTAGCTGAACTCCAGCTCGCCGTCGTAATGATGCAGCACGCCGTCCACGATCAACGCGTTTTCCGTTGCGGGAGTCCCCTCCGTCCACATCCCGCCAAGCTGCAGGCCAAGCCGGGTCCCGCCCGAGGCGCCATAGCCGGCGGCCCAGTTCCAGCGCCTCGAATATGGCCAGCGTCCGCGTCCGCGGTCCAGCACGGCGAAGGCGCCCTTGCCCACCGGATACTCCCGCCCGTCAACCGTGACGGTGCCGCTGACCCGCCGGGCCACGTCCTTGAGTGTGTACTGGTAGCGCGTGTCCGACCATGGAACAACGACTCCAAGCACGTCGCCTTCCGCGGGGGCGTAAAGCTCGACGCCGACGCGCGGCGACTCCGCCCGCAGATGCGTGCCGCCGTCGTCGTCATGGAAGCGAAGGTGCAGCCCGCCCATCGTGCCCACTGCGGTGATGGGCGGGAGGGTTTCGGGCAGGAGCGCGGTGGATCCCGGGGGAAGCGAGAGGGGATCGCTGGCGATTTCCTTGCCGGTGGCACGCTCGAAGACGTACAGCTGGAGCGTGGCGGCATAGTCCAGGTGCGCAATGGTCATGCCGAGCACCAGGTCCGGAGTCAGCACGCCCCAGTACTCCCAGCGCTTGGTCCGCCAGCCGTGCAGCAGCCCCTGGGGAAGGTCCGCAAACGCGTGCAGCGGTGAGCGGGTGAAGCCTGCCGCAGCCGGGTTTAGCTTCCCGTTTTCCAGCGACAGCTGGACGGGTTCCTTGATTTCCTCCATGGCGCCCCAGTCTAGGCGGCGCGGGCGAAATCATCCTGCACCGGCGGGGCGGGCGGTTTTGCGCCGCGGCGCCGGTGGGCGGACTTGCAGTTGGCCTTCTTGCGGATCGGAGATTTGCCCGAACGCGGCGAGGTCCGGGGAGCAGCACCGGGGCCGCCGCCGGGTGCCTTCGCCGGGAGGGGGCTGTTGGGAGCGGCCGCTGCAGCCGCCCGTGCCGGCGCCGTTGCCCGCAGTACTTCGGGCGTTCCGGTGGCTCCAGCGGGGAAGAGTGCCTGGATGATCTCTTCACGGGCCGAAGCTGTTGCGGCCAGGAAGTCCCGGGCCGCCGATGCCCCTGGCTCGGAGGCAGCACGCCGGCGCATTCGCAGGCTGAGGGCCCGCCAGGCCAGCCACCCCAGTACGGCCAGCGCGGCGCCGGTGCCGTAGAGCAGCACCACCGCCAGCACCAGGGAAGTTGTTCCGCCTGAGAAAACACCAATGCCCAGCAGCGCGGCGGCCAGCCACAGTCCGCTGATCCAGCCGGCCGCATCAAGTGCAGGGGACGGGGCCGAGCCGGCCAGCCGGCTGGGGAGTGTGCGGAGTTTCTCCAGGTGTTCGGTGCGGTTGGCTGTTCCAAACCGGAACAACGCAGGATGGGACACTGCTTCCTTTCCTTCCAGACGAGGTTCGAATGAAAGCGGGCGGAACCGGGTATTTCCGCTCCAGCAACCCGGGTTAGCACTCTCGCGTTGCAAGTGCTAATCTACTGCCGAAAGTTGAGTGAAGCCAACTCAACTTTGAATCGAAATGGCAGATCAGCCCGCTGCGTACAGCGGAGTGAAGGAGTTGATTTGTGATGGCAACACGCTTTGATCCGTTCCGTGAACTTGACCGTTTTGCCCAGGCCGTCCGCAGTGAATCCCTGCGCGGCATGCCCATGGACCTGTACCGGCAGGATGACCGGTACGTCCTGAGCGTTGACCTTCCCGGCATCGATCCGGGGTCCGTGGACATCGACGTCGACGGACAGCTGCTGACCATCCGTGCCGAGCGCACACTGCGCGGTACGGACGGCGTCCAGTGGCTCACCCGGGAACGCGAAGGCGGGTCCTTCCTGCGCCAGCTCAGCCTGGGCCAGGGCATCGATACCGACGGCATTACCGCCCACTATGAGAATGGCGTGCTCAACGTGATCATTCCGGTCAGCGAAAAGGCCAAGCCGCGCCGCATCGAGGTGCAGTCCGGCTCCAGTGCCTCCCTCAGTGCTGCGGAAGACCGCCAGGACGCCGAGGCGGTCAACGCCTAACGGGGCTGCGTCCGGATCGGGGCGGCAGGCGGACTTTCAGCCTGCCGCCCCGATCCGTGTCCGGACTCCTGACGCGCAGGCACCTGCCCGCGTAGCGTGGGGCTTATGACTACCCAGGCGCGTGCCGCGATCCTGCGCGGCATCAACGAACCCTTCGAAATAACCGACGTGGTCCTGGACGACCCCCGACCCGACGAGGTCCTGGTCCGTGTAGAGGCAGCCGGCGTGTGCGGTACGGACCTTGGCGTCCAGGCAGGGCACATTCCCTTTCCACTGCCCGGAGTCCTGGGGCACGAGGGAGCCGGAATCGTGGAAGCCGTCGGCTCCGCCGTGACCTCCGTGGTTCCGGGTGACCATGTACTGCTCAGCTTCACCAGCTGTGGCGTGTGCCGGAACTGCCGCAGCGGCCACCCTGCCTACTGCACGTACTTCCTGGAACTGAACCTGGTGGGCGGGCAGCGGCTGGACGGCAGCGCCACCATCAGCAAGGACGGGAAAGGTGTCCACGGGCATTTCTTCGCGCAGTCCTCCTTCTCGAACCTGGTGCTGGCGGATGAACGCGGCGTCACCAAGGTGGATCCCGACGCCGACCTTTCGCTCCTCGCCCCGCTTGGTTGCGGCATCCAGACCGGAGCCGGGGCAGTCATGAACGTACTGCGTCCCGAACCGGGCTCCACCCTTGCCGTGTTCGGTGCCGGCCCCGTGGGCCTCTCCGCGGTGATGGCTGCAGCCCTTGGAGGGTCAACCCGCATTGTGGTGATGGACCTGGTGGACTCGAGGCTGGAGCTTGCCCGCGAGCTGGGGGCCACCGACGTCGTGAATTCCGGCAGCACCGACGCACTGCAGGCCCTGTTTGAACTGACCGACGGCGCTGGGGTCACCCACGCCCTGGAAACCACGGGCAGCACCCGGGTTGCGGCCACGGCAGCAGACGCCCTGGCACCGCTGGGCAAGCTGGGCCTGATCGGCGCCCCCGCTCCGGGGTCAACGGTGGAACTGGATGTGAACTTCATGCTCAACGGCAGGCAGGTGCTAGGGATCACGGAAGGGGACTCGACGCCGCAGCTCTTCCTCCCCGCCCTGGTGGACCTGGTTCAGCAGGGCCGGTTCCCGCTGCAGAAAATGATCACCCGCTACGCGTTCGGGGACATCAATACGGCGGCCGCCGACGCAAAGTCCGGGCGGGTCCTGAAACCTGTGCTGCACTTCGAGGACCTGCACTAGGCTGGGGTCACATCCGGTCCCGAAGGCAAGGCGGTTCCCCATGTTGGTCAGCGTAGGTCAGTTCAGTCCAGGCGGCGACGTCGAAGCCAACCTGGCGGTGATGCGCTCGCTGGCCGAGAAGGCCAGGGCCGAAGGATCGGAACTGATCGTGTTCCCGGAAGAGTCGATGTTCAGCATCGGCAAGGTGGACGGTCCGCTGGCAGCTGCCGTGGACGCCGGGTGGAGCACCTTCGTGCAGCGGCTGTCCCTGGCCGCTGCACAACTGGGCATCGCCGTCGTTGCCGGCGGTTACGAATCCTCCGGTGAGGAGCGTCCCTACAACACGCTGGTGGCTATTGAAGCCGACGGCCGTATTGCGGCCACGTACCGCAAACTGCACCTCTACGATGCGTTCAGCTATTCCGAGTCCACCCGCATAAAGCCCGGAGACCGGGGCGTCCAGGTGGTGGAGCTGGGCGACCTCCGGGTGGGCCTGATGACCTGCTATGACCTGCGCTTCCCGGAACTGGCCCGGGCGCTGGCAGTGCAGGACGCGGACCTGATCGCCGTTCCGGCAGCCTGGTTCAAAGGTGAGCACAAGATCGACCACTGGGAAACGCTGCTGAAGGCACGGGCCATTGAGAACACTGTCTGGGTGGCCGCGGCCGGAACAGCCAGCGGCCACACCATCGGCCACTCGGCGATCCTGGACCCCATGGGAGTACCGGAGGTCTTCCTCGGCGAGGAAAGCGAAGCCGTAGCAACGGCGGACGTGGTGCGGACCCGGATCGAGGAAGTCCGTGAGTACCTTCCGGTGCTGGCCAACCGGCGGTTCGCTGCCGCCGAGGAGATAGCGCCCTAGCCTGCCTTGAGGGGCGGGTTAGCGCTGGGCGTTGCTTGCCGGTTCGGGCAGCTCGATCGGCCTGCGGCCTTCGTCCTTAACCAGGAAGCGGTACGCAGCGAGCATCAGGAGCAGCCACACCACGCCGACCGCCAGGGCCGTGCGTCCCGGGGCTGTGAACGCGAGGATTACCGTCACCAGGGCCATGAAGCCCAGGACGATGTAGTTCAGCACCGGCCACCCCGGGAAGGCGAAACCGGCCGACGGCGTACCGTCCCGCCGCATCTGCCGGCGCATCCGGTGGTGGCTGAGCAGGATCGAAGACCAGGTGAAGATCGTGGCGAAGGTGGCGGTGGAAGCGACCACCAGGAACAGCTGCTCCGGAATCCACAGATAGAGGCCCAGGCCCGCGATGAGGCTCGCCATGATGATGACCACGGGCCACACCGGCACCCCGTAGCGGGAGACGCTGGTGAAGCTCTTCGGCGCATGTCCCTGCTCGGCCAGGCCGTACATGGTCCGCGAGGCCGCATAGAAGATCGAGTTCATCGCGGACAGGGCAGCAGTGAGCACCACGGCGTTGATCACGTGCTCAGCGAACGGGATGCCTATCCCGGCAAAGACCTGGACAAAGGGACTGCCTTCGGACCCGATCCGGTCCCACGGAAGCAGGCAGAGCATCACGCCGAGGGACAGGACGTAGAAGAGCAGGATGCGCACCGGGACGGTGTTCACGGCCTTGGGGATGGCCCGCTGCGGGTCTCCGGTCTCACCGGCAGTGACGCCGAGGGTCTCGATCCCGCCGAAGGAGAACACCACGATTCCCAGGCTCATGACGATGCCCCACACGCCAAAGGGTGCGAACCCGCCATGGTCCACCAGGTGGTTGACGCCAGGCTCGTAGCCGCCGGTGCTGACACCGAAGACAATCAGGTACAGCCCTCCGGCGATCATGGCGATGATGGTGGAAACCTTGATCAGGGTGAACCAGAACTCCATCTCGCCAAAGACACTGACCCGCATGAGGTTCAGCCCGCCGATCAGGAGCATCGCCGCGATCATCCACACCCATCCCGGTGTGTCCGGGAACCAGAGGCCCATATACATGCTCACCGCCGTCATGTCCGCGATGGCCACGATGATCATCTCGAAGGCAAACGTCCAGCCGGTAAGGAAACCAAGGCGCGGACCGAGGTAGCGGCCGGCGTACTGGGAAAAGGAACCCGCCACCGGGTGGCGGACGGCCATCTCTCCCAGTGCCCGCATGACCAGGAACACGGCGCACCCGGCGATGATGTAGGCAATCAGGACAGCGGGGCCTGCGGCCTGGATGGTTTCGGATGAACCGTAGAACAGCCCTGTTCCGATTGCGGATCCAAGGGCGATGAAGCGGATGTGCCGCAGCGAAAGGCCGCGCTTTAGATCTGTGTGGTGAGGCGTGGTGCTGGGCATGATCTTCCTGGCCGGACCCGCGGGGTCCGGTATTGCTGGATTGGAGCGGGCAGGTGGGTTGCTTTGGGCCGCCGTTACGGATCCGCCGAGGAAGGGCGGACCGCCGTCAAGTCTTCCACATTCTCCTCCGAACGCTCTGGGAGCGGGGACCGGCAAAAAACTTTTCCCGAATCCGCATAACCTTTTCGATTCCCCGGGCGATTACGTATGTGTAATGGCCGCGCCGTGGCTCATCCCCCCAACGAGCAACGGCGCGGCCATCTCCTGAGCAGGATCAGCCTGGGCGGGGTACGATTTGGTTCGCCCCAACGTCCCAGACCGAAGGACCCCGCCTTGGCTGACCCGCTGACAGAGCCCATGGTCTCTGCGGCGCGTGAAAACAATCCGGCGGCATTGCGGGCGGTTTACGAGTCGCTGGCACCCGCGGTCCTTGGCTATCTCAGGTCCAAGGGATGCGAGGATCCGGAAGCGCTGACGCAGGACGTTTTCCTGACGGTTTTTTCCAAGATCTCCACGGTCACAGGAGGTCCTTCAGGGCTGCGCACCTTCGCTTTTTCGGTAGCCCATGCCCGGGTGGTGGATGAGCACCGCCGTCGTGAGCGCCAGCCGGCCCCTGCTCCGTATGATCCGCAGCTCGACACCAGATCCACCGACTCGGCAGAAGACACCGTGCTTGAATCCGGGCTGGTGGCGGCGCAGATGCTGGACGGGCTCACCGGCCCGCAACGCGAAGTCCTGCTGCTGAGGGTAGTGGCGGACCTGTCGCTGGAGGAATCCGCGCAGATCATGGGGAAGACGGTCAACACCGTCAAACAACTTCAGAGACGGGCGCTCCTGGCGCTCAGGGAGCAAATCGCAGGAAAGGAGGCCGCGGAAGATGAACAGCACGTCCAGCAACCCCAGTGACGCAGATGTGATCCGGCGCCTCCTGATGGAATCAGGGGTAGGGGAAACCCGGGAGTTGAGCGACGCCCTCCTGGACCTGCGGGCTGAAGCACGCATGCCTGCCCCGGAACCGTCCCCTGAGCTGGAAGCCTTCTTTACACCCGGGGTGACCCCCTTGAAGAAGATTTCACGCAGGCGCGGCTACATGCTTGGCGGCGCGATCATCGCGGCCATGGCAGCCGGTACCACCGGAGTGGCAGCCACCAACGGCGGCCTGTGGATCACGGCCGAAGACACCCACGATGTGCCTGCGCCCGTGGAGTACGAGCAGGTTCCCGCCCCCGTTCCGGCCGCCACACCCATTGAACCGGACCCGGCCACACTGCCGCCGGTCGCTCCCGCCACACCGGTTGAGCCCGTCCCGGTGCCCGCGGAGGAAGCCCCGGTGCCCGGCGGGCAGGCTCCCGAAGAGCCCGGGCAGTACGCCGGCAAGCCTGCGGAATCCGGGTGGAACAGCGGCAGCGGCCGCCGCGACAACCCGGGGCATGGATCGGAAGCAGACCGTGATGGCTTCTCCCAGGGGCAGAAAGGCCAGGACCGTCCGGGACGCCCGGGCGGAAACAACGGCCAGGGACCCGGCCGGGACAAAGGCCAGGACGGCCCGGGCCGCGGCGATGCGGGCAAGGACGGCAACCGCGGGCACGGCTCCGGCCGCGACTGAGTATCCCGCGCACTGCCCGCTCCGGTGAGGGAAGGCTAGGCGGTGAGCTGCCGCTTGGAGGAGATCACCCCGGTGTTGAAGCCCGCGAGGTTCAGGCCACCGTGGAACCGGGCGTGCTCGATCTTCACGCAGCGGTCCATCACCACGTTCATTCCGGCGGCTTCCGCGTCTCGGGCAACCTCTTCATGCCAGGACCCCAGCTGCAGCCACAGCGTCTTGGCGCCCACGGCCTTGGCTTCCTCCAGGACTGTAGGCAGGTCGTCGTGCCGGCGGAACACGTCCACGATGTCCGGGGTCTCCGGCAGGTCCGCCAGCGAGGCGTACACCGGCTGGCCCAGGATTTCCTTGGCCACCGGGTTCACGAAGTACACCTTGTACGGCGAGGAGGAGAGCAGGTACGTGGCCACAAAGTAGGAGGCACGGGACGGTTTGTCCGAGGCACCCACAATGGCGATCGATGTGGCCGAACGCAGCAGCGACAGGCGTTCCGGGGCGCTGGGCCCCACCCAGGTGCGGTTCTCAGACATTGGCTGACTCCTCGGTTTCAAGCGGAAGGCTGCAGGACGCGGCGGGTTCGACGGCGGCGGGCGCCGTATCCGCGGCGGCTGCGGTAAGCGCCTGGTCAAGGTCCCAGAGAATATCCTCCAGGTCCTCCAGGCCAACGGAGATGCGCACAAGGTCCTCCGGCACGCCGCCGGCTGCAAGCTGCTCGGGGGAGAGCTGCTGGTGGGTGGTCGACGCCGGATGGATCACCAGGGTGCGGGAGTCGCCCACGTTGGCCAGGTGCGAGGCAAGCTGCAGGGATTCGATGAACGTCTGTCCGGCAGAACGGCCGCCCTTGACGCCGAAGCTGAAGACGGAACCCGGGCCCTTGGGCAGGTACTTTTGGGCCCGTTCGTGGTGCGGGTGGGATTCAAGGCCGGCGTAGGACACCCAGGCCACCCGCTCATCGGCCTGAAGCCATTCGGCCACGGCCTGGGCGTTGCGCAGGTGCTCGTCCACGCGCTGGGCCAGGGTTTCAACCCCCTGCAGCAGCTGGAACGCGGACTGCGCGGAGAGCGTGGGCCCAATGTCGCGCAGCTGTTCGGAGCGCAGCTTGGTCAGGAAGCCGTACTCGCCGAAGTTCCCCCACCAGGAGATGTTGCCGTAGGACGGCACCGGCTCGGTCATGGCCGGGAACTTGCCGTTGCCCCAGTTGAAGGTGCCGGCTTCCACGACGACGCCGCCCAGGGTGGTGCCGTGCCCGCCGATGAACTTGGTGGCGGAGTGGATCACAATGTCCGCGCCGTGCTTGAACGGCTGCACCAGGTAGGGCGTGCTCAGGGTGGCATCGAGGATCAGCGGCACACCGGCGTCGTGCGCCACCTTGGCCAGGCCCTCAATGTCGGTGACCTCGCCGCTGGGGTTGGCTACCACTTCCGCGTACACGGCCTTGGTGTTTTCCTGGATGGCCGCGGCGTAGTCCGCCGGGTCGGTGCCGGGAACGAAGGTGGTTTCGATGCCGAAGCGGCGCAGCGTCACGTCCAGCTGCGTGACCGTGCCGCCGTAGAGCTGGGAAGCGGCGACGATGTGGTCCCCGGCGGAGCAGATCGCCGCGAAGGTGACGAATTCCGCTGACATGCCCGACGCCGTCGCCACCGCACCGATTCCACCCTCAAGGGAGGCGATGCGCTCCTCGAACGCGGCGACCGTGGGGTTGCCGATCCGGGAGTAGATGTTGCCGTACTTCTGCAGCGAGAAGAGGTTGGCGGCGTCGGCGGTGTCCTTGAAGACGAACGACGTCGACTGGTAGATGGGAACGGCACGTGCGCCGTGGATGGCGTCGGGTGTTCCACCGGCGTGCAGAGCGCGGGTACGGAATCCGAACTGGCGGTCACTCATGGACTGAGTGCTCCTTCCTTGGGGGAACCGCGGGTAGGCGGTTCGCCAATGGTTGCTTTATTGGGTGCTGGATACCAACAATGTTGAGGACAGTTGCAGCGGGGCAATCCTGGGAGCGGGCATGGACGAGTACGTGATCGTGGTTGAAACCGGCTACAAACTGGCGTCCGCGAACCACAAGATCACTCCCACCGAGCCGATGACCCGCGTCGCCGCGGAGCAGATGTTCACCGAGATGATGGACGGCGGGCATCCCGAACTGCTGCCGGAGAAGAACGACACCTCGTTCCTGGAGGTCTCCCCCGTGGAGTTCCTGCGCCTGCACCGTGCCATGGGCGGAGCGGTGGAACTGGACCGGGTGACCCTGGCCAGGGTTCACAGCACTGCGCATTAGTTCCCGGCCCCGGTCCGGCGCGCTTCGCACACGGCATGGATCGCGGGAATGCAGGGTTCGTTCTGCAGGCTGGTGGTGTCCCCGAGCGTGGTGCCCTCGAACAGCTGGGTGAGCAGGCGCCGCATGATCTTGCCGGAGCGGGTCTTGGGCACGTCCGGAACCGCGACGACGGCGGCGGGCTTGGCAATCGGTCCGATCTCCTTCGCCACATGGGCCCGCAGCTGCGCGGTAACGGTTTCTGCGTCCTGCGACGCGGTCTCGGTGAGGACCACGAACGCGGCGATGGCGTGCCCGGTCTTCGGATCGGCCACCGGGCAGACCCCGGCTTCGACCACCCAAGGATGGGAGACCAGCGCGGACTCGATCTCGATTGTGGAGAGCCGGTGTCCGGAGACATTCAGGACGTCGTCCACCCGCCCCAGGATCCAGGTGTCGCCGTCGTCGTCATAGCGGGCTCCGTCCCCGGCCAGGAACCAGCCCTGCTGCGCGTACTGCCGCCAGTAGGAGGAGAGGTAGCGCTGCGGGTCGCCCCAGCAGGTGCGCGCCATGGACGGCCCGGTCTTATCCACCACAATAAAGCCCTGGACGTTCGGGGGCACATCGGCGCCGTGCTCGTCGACGATCCGGGTGGAAACGCCGGGCAGGGCGCGGGAGGCGCAGCCGGGCTTGAAGACGGTGTCCGTCTGGCGCGGGGAGAGGATGGTGGCGCCGGTTTCGGACTGCCACCAGGTGTCGATTACGGGAACTTCGCCTCGGCCGATGTTCTCCCGCATCCAGCGCCAGACTTCCGGGTTCACGGCTTCGCCCACGGTGCCCAGCAGCCGGATGGAGGACAGGTCCCAGGTGTCCGGGACGCCGTCGGGGAACCAGCCCATCAGGGACCGGACCAGGGTGGGGGCTGTGTAGTAGCTGGTCACCTTGTAGCGTTCGATGATTTCGAAGTGCCGGCCCGGATGCGGGGTGTTCGGGGTGCCTTCAAAGATCACCTGGGTGACGCCGTTGGAGAGCGGCCCGTACATCTCATAGGTGTGCGCGGTGACCCACGCCAGGTCCGCGGTGCACCAGTGGACGTCCGCATCCCGGGCGGATTCGTCCGGGTTGGCGAAGAGGAACTCGTAGCTCCAGGACGCCTGGGTGAGGTAACCGCCCATGGTGTGCACCAGGCCCTTGGGCTTTCCGGTGGTGCCGGAGGTGTACATGATGAACAGCGGCGTCTCGGCGTCGAAGGCCTCGGGTTCGTGGATGTCGGAGGCGGTGTCCACGGTGTCATGCCACCAGATGTCCCGGCCTTCGGTCCAAGCAATGTCGCAGCCG
Organism: Arthrobacter gandavensis; assembly: GCF_039528575.1. Classification (NCBI taxonomy): domain Bacteria; kingdom Bacillati; phylum Actinomycetota; class Actinomycetes; order Micrococcales; family Micrococcaceae; genus Arthrobacter; species Arthrobacter gandavensis. The sequence continues at coordinate 38,241 of NZ_BAAALV010000002.1, read as the reverse complement.
GTGCGCCGGATGACCAGCACATGTTCGATCGCGTTGTCCCCGGAAACCGCCTCGTCCGCGTTGTCCTTGACCGGAACGGCTGCGCCGCGGCGGAACTGGCCGTCGGTGGTGACCAGCAGCTTGGCGCGGGTGTTTTCCACCCGGAACTTCAGGGCCTCGGCGGAGAAGCCGCCGAAGACCAGTGAGTGGATGGCGCCGATCCGGGCGCAGGCCAGGGTGATGATGATGGTTTCGGCGATGACGGGCAGGTAGATGACCACCCGGTCGCCTTTTTCGATGCCCAGTGCCAGCAGGGCGTTGGCTGCCTTGGAGACTTCCTTCTGCAGCTGCGCGTAGGTGATGCTGCGCCGGTCGCCGGGCTCGCCCTCGGCGTGCAGCGCCACTTTGTCCCCGCGGCCGGCCGCCACATGGCGGTCCACGCAGTTCACGGCGACGTTGAGCTTTCCGCCGGCGAACCACTCGATTTCCGGGACGGAGTATTCGGCGTCGGCTTCCGGAACCTCCGGGCCGCTGAGCCGCTGCGGAGGGCGGAAGGTGTGGGCGGCGTGCCACGGCTGTTCCCACTGCAGGCGCCGGGCGGCGTCCTCCCAGAACGCGATGCGCTCAGCCTCGGTGGCGAACTCCGGTTCGGCTGCTGGTTGGAGTGCTGTGCTTACGCCCACTTCTTCACTGCCCACTTCTCTGCGACACCCAGCAGGGCATCCGTTGTTTTGCCGATAACTGCCAGCAGCACGATCGCCAGGAACATCCGGTCGGTGCGGCCGTTGTTCTGGGAGTCCGTGAGCAGGAAGCCCAGCCCCATGGAGGACGCGATCAGTTCCGCAGCCACCAGGAACAGCCAAGACTGTGCCAGGGCGAGCCGCAGGCCGGAGAACACGGCGGGTACGACGGCAGGCAGCTGCACCGTGGTGAGCAGCCTGATCCCGTTCAGGCCGAAGGCACGGGCCGCTTCGACGAGGTTCTTGTCCACATGGCGCAGGGCGAGGGACACGGTGGTGAAGACCGGGAAAAACGCGCCGATGGTGATCAGCGTGACCTTTGAATCCTCACCGATACCCATCCAGAGGATCAGCAGCGGAACCAGGGCCAGGGAGGGAACGGCGCGTACCGCACCGAACAGCGGGCCCAGCAGTACGTCCGCCAGCTTGGACAGGCCCAGCAGGGCGCCCAGGACCAGGCCCAGGGCCGCGCCGAGCGCGAAGCCGGTCAGCACCCGCTGAGTGGAGATGGCAATGTGCGTGCCCAGCTCGCCGCGCTCAATCAGGTCCGCAGCCGAGGTCAGCACCGCGCCCGGAGAGGGCAGCTGCACGGCGCTGAAGACGCCGAGCACGGAGACCAGCTGCCAGAGGCCCAGCAGCAGGACGGGAACCACCAGGCCCAGGGCCACGCGCGCCCAGGTCCGGGACAGGAAGCCGCCGGAGCTGGTCTTCCGGACAGGTGCCGGCGCTGCGGAAGGTCCGAACGGGCCTGCCGCTGCGGGTGCAGCGGCAGGAGAAGGATTGGTGCTCATTAGGAGTCCTTGATGGTTTCCGCGTTGGCCTTCTGCACGAAGGTGTCATCGAGCAGGGAGGCCACGGCGTCGTCGATCGCCTTCTGGTTGGCGACGTCGCCGGTTTCGACGAAGACTGGACCAACCTTTTCCAGGACCTTGCGCTGCGCGTCGCCCGGGGCGGCGTCGACGTCGAGGTTGCTGCGTTCCAGGATCACGGTGCGGGCCACCTCAAGGTCCAGGCCTGCGACGTCGGCGAGGATCTGCGCAGTTTCCTCGGGGTTCTCCGCGGCCCAGGCGCGGGCCTTTTCGTAGGCGTCCACCACGGTCTGGGCCAGTTCCGGCTTTTCCTCGAGGAAGGACTCAGTGGCGTTCAGGAAACCGTAGGTGTTGAAGTCCAGGTTCCGGTAGAGGAACTCGGCGCCGGCGTGCTCGGCTCCGGCCATGATCGGATCCAGTCCGGACCAGGCGTCCACCGAACCGTTCTCGAGGGCGGTGCGGCCGTCGGCGTGCTGCAGGTTCTCGACCGTGACGTCTGAGGTGCTCAGGCCGGCCTCTTCCAGTGCCTGAACCAGGAAGAAGTACGGATCGGTGCCCTTGGTGGCGGCTACGGACTTGCCGGCCAGATCAGCTACCGAGGTGATATCCGAATCGGGGGAGACCAGCAGTCCCGCCCATTCCGGCTGCGAGTAGATGCTGATGGTCTTGATCGGCGAACCGTTGGAGCGGGCCAGCAGGGCTGCCGAACCGGCGGTGGAGCCGACGTCGATCGCACCGGCACGCAGCGCCTCATTGGCTTTGTTCGACCCGGCGGACTGCACCCAGTTGACCTCCACACCCTGCTCTTCAAGGGTTGCTTCGAGCCAGCCCTGGTCCTTGATGACCAGGCTGAGCGGGTTGTACGTGGCGAAGTCGATGTTCAGGGTGCCGCCGTCGGCTGCGTCATTGGCGGCCGCACCGGAGGAATCCTCTCCGGCCACGCAGCCGGTCAGGGCCAGCGTGAGGGCGGCGGCGGTGGCTGCCAGTGCGGTGAGCGGGCGGCGGGAGAAGCGGGGCGGGCGGCGGGAGAAGCTGGAACGGCTGTTCATGGGGATTCCTTCGAGACGGGTGGTGCGGAAAAATTCAGGGAAAGCACGGGTGCAGGCACAGAGGGACTGCGGATTCGCCCCGCAGGACACCGGGGGCAGGGGAAAACGGGCCTTAGTGGCGGTCGACGCCGAGGCTCGCCAGGAGCTCGCCGCGCATTCGGGCAAGCTCGGCCGAGGCACGGTCCCGCGGCCGGGCGCCGGGCACGGTGATGGTTTGGGTGATGGTGGCGCCGGGTTTGCCCGGTTCGCGGCCCAGCACGATGATCCGGTCGGCGAGCTGCAGGGCTTCATCGACGTCGTGCGTGACAAGCAGGACGGTTGCCGGAGCCGCGCGGTGCACGTCCAGCAGCAGGTCCTGCATCTTCAAACGGGTCAGGGCATCGAGGGCGCCGAAAGGCTCATCCAGCAGCAGGACGCCGGGTTTGCGGGCCAGCGCACGGGCCAGCGAAGCACGCTGGGCCATGCCGCCGGACACTGCGCGGGGCTGGTGCTTGGCGAAGCTGTCCAGCTCCACCAGCTTGAGCAGCTCGGAAACCTTGGCCTTGCCTTCGCTGGCGCTGACACCCTTGGGCAAGCCGATGGCAACGTTGGCCTGCAGGGTCTGCCAGGGCAGCAGCCGGGGTTCCTGGAAGGCGACGGCGCAGCGGTCGTCGATGCCGCGCACTGCGGTCCCGTCGATCAGCACCTGACCGGTGGAAGCGGCGTCGAGCCCTGCGGTGGCGCGCAGCAGGGTGGACTTGCCGCAGCCGCTGGACCCGAGGATCGCCAGGACTTCCCCGGGGCGCACTTCGAAGTTGATGTCCCGAAGCACCACGTGGGCATCTGCACCGGAGCCGAAGCTGCGGCCAACGCCGTCGAACGTCACGGACAGGGCAGTGTCAGGCGCGGTGCGCGGGGCAGCGGAGACGGCATGGGAGCCGGAGGAAAGTACTGCAGTCATGTGAACACTCCATCGGTCCTGGCAGTAGCACCCTACGGAAAACGTCCTGGGCCGGGTTAGCGGCCTCCTGCGACGTCCACCTCGCTATCGCAGTGCCTCAAGGAGGAAGCACTCCGACCAGGGTTGCTGCGGCTTCACTGATCCAGGTCTCTCAGCCGCTCGGGATGGTCAAGACCCAACTAAACGCCCAAGAGTCCGTTTCCGGCAAGTCCCGGCGTAACATTTCGAATCCCGCTCCCTTTCCATCGAGATAGCAGAAACTGCACGTTACAGCGCTGAAACGGGCAGTTTCTGTCATCTCGATGGTTCGGGGAGGGGTGGCTGGGTGCCTGGGCGGGGGAGCACGACGGCGGCCGTTACGCCCCGTGACAGGCGGGGCTTGCGTGCACCCCCGGGGCCCGGCGCATACTGAACCCGCAGGATCATGAGTCCCAACGCGAAGCTCTGGCTGGTTGGGCGGCAACCCTCTCCCGTAGCGGGGTGCCCCAGATGACGATCCGGTCGACCGGCAAGACCGCCGGCGGCAAGTACGGCGCCCCTGCGCGGCGTCCCGCATGCAAAGGACCCTCATGGCCACCACGCCCGCCCGCCACATTCGCTTCAACGCCTTCGACATGAACTGCGTGGGCCACCAGTCACCCGGACTCTGGCGCCACCCGGAAGACCGCTCCGCCGACTACACCAAGCTCAGTTACTGGACGCACCTGGCGCAGACCTGCGAACGCGGCCTGTTCGACGGCATCTTCATCGCGGATGTACTCGGCACCTACGACGTCTACGGTTCGTCCAACGAGGCAACCCTGCGCCAGGGCACCCAGGTGCCGGTCAACGATCCGCTGCTGCTGGTCTCCGCCATGGCCCTGGTAACCGAACATCTCGGCTTCGGCGTCACTGCAGGCACGGCCTACGAGCACCCGTACCCGTTCGCGCGCCGGCTCTCTACCCTGGACCACCTCACCGAGGGACGGGTGGGCTGGAACGTTGTGACCGGCTACCTTCCCTCCGCGGCGCGGAACATGGGCGCCGAAGACCAGCTGGAGCACGACGAGCGCTACAACCACGCCGACGAATACCTCGAAGTGGTCTACAAGCTGCTCGAAGGCTCCTGGGAAGACGATGCCGTCGTCCGCGACAAGGAAACCGGCGTGTTCACCGACCCGGCCAAGGTCCACGACATCAACCACGAGGGCAAGTACTTCAAGGTCCCCGGCATCCACATCTCCGAGCCCTCCCCGCAGCGCACCCCGGTGATCTACCAGGCCGGTGCCTCGCCGCGGGGCATCGCCTTCGCAGCCGAAAACGCCGAAGCCGTGTTTGTGGGTGCTCCCACGCCGGAAAAGCTGAAAGCAACCGTCACCAGGATCCGCGACGCCGCTGAGGCCGCCGGCCGGGACCGGCACTCAGTTCGGATTTATACCCTGCTGACCATCATCACTGCCGCCACCGCCGAGGAAGCCGAAGCCAAGCACCAGGACTACCAGCGCTACACCAGCGACGAAGGCGCCCTTGCACTGCTGTCCGGCTGGATGGGCGTTGACCTCTCCACCTACAACCTCGACGAGCCGCTGGGCGCCGTGAAGTCCAACGCCATCCAGTCAGCTGCGGCGAACTTCCAGAAGGTGAACGACGACGGCGAGCCGTGGACGGTGCGCGACATTGCCGCGAGTGCCGGAATCGGCGGACTTGGTCCCCGTCTGGTGGGCTCCGGCGCGGAGGTCGCAGAGGAGCTGATCCGCTGGGTGGAGGAAACCGACGTCGACGGTTTCAACCTGGCCTATGCCGTCACTCCCGGCACCTTTGAGGACGTGGTTGAGTTTGTGGTGCCGGAACTGCAGAAGCGTGGCGCGTACCCCACGGAATACGCGCCGGGAACGCTGCGGCAGAAGCTCTTCGGAGCAGGGGATAAGCTCCCCGCAGACCACCGCGGGGCGAAGTTCCGCCTGGCCCCCGCCGTCACCGGCTAGGAGCTTGACGTATTTCCCTCGTCATCACGATGAACAAGGGGACGCCCGTCTGGTCAGCCTGAACGTCACCTCCAAGCGGGCGCGTGCCCGAGGCGAGATGACGGTGCAGGTGCCGGTATCCCACCTGCCTCCAGTGCGGAAAGGGCCGTGTGCAAGCCGCACGCTGCCACCGCCATCTTCGACTACGGGCAGGGGACGGCGGACGTCACGGAGGTCCTGACGGCGGGGGGCGGCCGAGCTGTGAGCCGTGGCGGGCCATTGACCGCCTCCCCTGGCGCTCCTACCGTTGAGGGACCCCCAGCCTCCAGGTAAGGAGAACCCCATGGATCCATCAGCCGAAGCTTCAGGACGTGTGCTTTCCGCCGACGGAACGCCTATTGCGTGGCAGCGCCGGGGGGAAGGGCCTCCGCTGGTGGTGGTGGATCCCGTCATGATGGACCGGACCACCTCGGGGATGGCAGGTGTTGCCGAACTGCTGGCCGCAGGCCACACCGTCTACACGTATGACCGCCGAGGCAAGGGCGAGAGCGGGGACGGGGAGGAGTACACCCCGGAATCCGAGGTGGACGACCTGCTGGCCGTGGTGGAAACCGCCGGCGGCACGGCCGATCTGCTGGGAACCTCCTCCGGCGCCGTCCTCGCGCTCCGGGCTGCCTCGGAGTCCGCGGTCATCTCCAGCGTCATCGCCGTGGAACCTCCGCTCACCGGGGACACTGACGAAGATCCGGACATCCGCCCTGAGCTGGATGAGCTGGTTGCGGCAGGTGACCGGGCAGGAGCCGTTCGGCTGTTCCAGGAGTCCATCGGAGTGCCGGCGGAGATCATCGAGGCCTCGGACCCGGCTCCGTTTGAGCCGGCGGCTCACACCATCTCCTATGACCTGACCCTGCTGCTGGAAACCGACGTGCGGTCCCTGACCGGAATCCGCGTGCCGGTGCTGGTGCTGGCGAGTTCCGGAAGTGATGACCGGCTGCGCGAATGGGCGCGTGAGACTGCCGAGCTGCTGCCCGAGGGGTCATTCCAGCTGCTGGAGGGCAGCTGGCACGGGCTGGATGACCAGACCCTGGCCGCCGCCGTCGACGCTTTCCTGGAATAGGTCCGCAGTCTGCCGCGTTTGTACCCTGAGCGTAGGGTGGGAGCCCTGCAGAGACTCAAAGGAGAGACCGCATGGTGCACCTCAATGATCCCGAGGTCATTACCCGGCTGCTCACGGCCAAGGGCCGCTGGGCGGTAGTGGGCCTTTCGAACAATCCGGCCCGTCCCGCCGTCGGTGTTTCACGGTTTGTCCGGGATTCCCTGGGCATGGAGATCATCCCCGTGAACCTTTCCGGGCAGGCCGTCCACGGCCAGCAGGGCTACAGCAAGCTGGCGGACATCCCCGGCCAGGTGGACGTTGTGGATTGCTTCGTGAATTCGGCCAAGGTGGGAAACATCGTGGACCAGGCCATTTCAATCGGCGCCAAGGCCGTGTGGCTGCAGCTGGGCGTGGTCGATGAAGACGCCGCGAAGCGCGCCGCAAACGCAGGGCTCGACGTCGTCATGAACACCTGCCCGGTCATCGAGGCCGGAAGGTTTGGACTCTAGCGACGGAACATCAGACGCTGTCCTGGATCCGCTGGTCCACGGGCAGCGCCCGGTACGCTTTCCAGGCCTGAATCATCTGATCGCGGCTGCCGCCGGGATGTGCTGCATGCCAGTCCCTGGAGAAGCGGTTGAGTTCGAACTGCGGGCTGATCGGCCGCGCAGCAGTATCCCGGGTGGCGTGCCAGTGGTCCAGGGCTGCGGCCAGGGTCGCGGTCCCGTCATTGGCGGCAAAGAACTCCCGCATCGGCGCATCGAACCGGAACCCGGGCCCGAGGGCGTGGACGAAGAACTCCCGCAGCACCTGGCTGCACGGATGTCCCGCCGGAATCACGGTGTGGATGGTCAGCGGCGGTACGAGCCGCTGCCGGGACATGTGAGGCCTGCCGGCCGGGGGAGGAAGCGGTGTGCCCGCCAGGAATGCGGCGATGCGTTCTGCCAGCTGCTCCTTTGAACCGGCAGCGGATATCTCCTGCGTGCGCGCGAACGCCTGCAGCTCTTCCTTTAGCCAGTACCAGCGGCGGAATTCGGCCGGCCCAAGCGAGGGCGAAAGGGCGGGGCGTTCCGTAGATCTCACGTTCCCATCCTCGCGGATTCCCAGGAGAATCAGTGCTCCCGCGCCGCAGAACGCCCGTGCGTCTGCGCGGGTGGCGCGTGGGTTGGGGCAGGGACCCCCACGGACGTAACAAAACGGATTGTGACGCCGCGGCGCGTTACGCACCGACGCATTCGGCCGCACGGGGAAATCTTCTGGCCCCGCCGGTGCCTGGGCGGTTTAGATAGTCCCGTAACCATCCAGAGCGGCTGAGAGACCTGGCTCCGTGACGCCGCAGCAACCCCCTTCCGCGGGCTTTCCGCTGAAGAAGGGTGCTACCGCCAGGACCGATGGAGAAGCACCTGCTCTTTGCGGTCCGCTGCCCCGTGCCTTCCGCACGGCTGCGTGAGCCTGCGGAGGCGTGCACCTCTTCCCGGGCTCAGACCGCAGGAGGACAGCATGATCCGGATCGAAAACGTCTCTACCGTCTTTGGGGGCGGTGAATCGGCCTTCACGGCAGTGGACAACGTCACCCTGTCCATCCCCAAGGGAAGCATCCAGGGCATCATCGGGTTCTCCGGTGCCGGTAAATCCACCCTGCTGCGCAACATCAACCTGCTGGAACGCCCAACGTCCGGCCGTGTACTGGTGGATGGAACGGACCTGACCGGCTTGGGTGATGCCGAGCTTCGGGCGGCCAGGCATGAGATCGGCATGATCTTCCAGCACTTCAACCTCCTGAACAACCGGACCGCGGCGCAGAACGTGGAGCTCTCGCTCAAGTTCGCCGGAGTGAAGAACGCCGCCGAACGCCGCGCCCGCGCACTGGAGGCGCTCGCCGTCGTCGACCTCTCGGAGAAGGCGGGGACCTATCCGGCCAAGCTCTCCGGCGGACAGAAGCAGCGAGTTGCAATCGCCCGTGCCCTGGCCACGCGGCCCAAGGTGCTGCTCTGCGACGAACCGACCTCCGCCGTCGACCCGCGGACCACCGCCTCCGTGCTGCAGTACCTCAGCGACGTCAACGCACGGTTCGGCATCACGATCGTGGTGGTGACCCATGAAATGAACGTCATCAAGGCGATTGCGGACAACGTGGCCGTGATGGAGGAAGGCCGGGTGGTGGAACAGTTCGCGCTCGCGGAGCTGGCCCGGCCCGGGTTCACGCCAGCCACCGCAATCGGCCGGTACCTGATCTCCGACGAAATCACCCTGGACCGGGCTGCCGGCCGGGAAGGAGTCCGCGTTGCTTGAGCGAATTGCCGAAGTCTGGCCGGAACTGCTCGCCGCACTGGGCCAGACCGGCACCATGCTGCTGGTCGCGATTCCGCTGGCGGTGCTGATCGGCACCCCGCTGGGTGTGCTGCTCTACTCCCTTGGGCCGGACGGGCTGGGGCACAAACCGCGGCTGCACCGCGTCCTGGACTCACTGGTGAATCTGGTGCGTTCCTTTCCGTTCCTGATCCTGCTGATCGCGATCATCCCGTTCACCCGCTTCGTGGTGGGAACAACCATCGGCACCGCAGCCGTTATCGTGCCGCTGACCATCAACGCCATCCCGTACTTTGCCCGGTTCGTGGAGCAGAACATCACCGCGCTCGGCGGCGGGGTAGTGGAAGCGGCCCGCTCCATGGGCGCCACCCGCGGGCAGATTGTGCGGGACGTGCTGCTGGTTGAAGCCCGTCCGGCCCTGATCAGCTCGGTGACCATCATGACGGTCAGCTTCATCTCCTACTCCGCCATGGCCGGCCTGGTGGGCGGCGGGGGAATCGGCGACTTTGCCATCCGCTACGGCTACTACCGCTACGAGACCGGGCTGATGCTCACTGCCATTGTGCTGATGGTCCTGCTGGTCCAGGCCGTGCAGCTGGGCGGCTCCTGGCTCTCCCGCCGCGCCGACAAGCGCCTCTAGCCTTCCCGCTCCTACCGAAAGTTACTTCCATGAGCATTCCCAGTACCCGTTTTCCCGGCGGGCGTCCGCGCCTTCTGCTGAACGCCTTCCTGATGAACACCACCAGCCACATCCGCGGCGGCCAGTGGCGCCACCCCGATGCCGAGCAGCACCGCTTCAACGAGCTGTCCTTCTGGACAGACCTTGCCCGGCAGCTCGAAGCGGCGAAGTTCGACGCCCTGTTCTTTGCCGACGTCGTGGGCCTGTACGGGAACCACGACGGCGGCTGGTCATCCCACGTGCGCCGCGGCCTGCAGGTGCCGGCCAACGATCCGCTGCTTCTGCTCGCCGCACTCTCAGGTGCCACCAGGGATATCGGCCTGGCTGCGACGTCGTCCGTGGTGCAGAGCCATCCGTTCCAGTTCGCGCGGCAGCTCTCCACCCTTGACCATCTCTCCGGTGGCCGTGCCGGCTGGAACATCGTCACCTCCGTGCTGGAGAACGCGCACCGCAACTTCGGCGGCGACGGCCTCACGGAACACGACCGCCGCTACGACTGGGCGGACGAATACACCGACGCCGTGTACAAGCTCTGGGAAGGGTCCTGGGACGACGGCGCCCTGGTCCAGGACAAAACCAGCGGCATTCACGCGGATCCGGACAAAGTCCACAAGATCCACCACCGCGGCGAACGGTACTCGATCGACGGACCGCACCTGAGCTCACCTTCCCCGCAGCGCACGCCCGTGCTCTTCCAGGCCGGAAGTTCCGGGCGGGGGCAGCAGTTCGCTGCAGCCAACGCCGAGGCGACGTTCATCTTCGCCCCCAACCACGCCCACGCGGCCAAGGTCTCCGCGGGAGTCCGGGCACGCGCCGCAGAAGCCGGGCGGCGGCCCGACGACATCAAGGTCTTCACCGGCCTGTCCTTCGTGGTGGGCGGCACCGAAGCCGAAGCACAGCGGAAAAAGGCCGAGCAGGACGAATTCCTGGACCTGGATGCCGTGATCGCGCACATCGGCGGCGGCCTGGGCATCGACCTCGGCGGCCTGGACCTGGACACCCCGCTGGGGGACGTACAGACCGAAGGGGGCCGGGGAGTACTGCAGGCGATCATCGACTCCACCCCGGGCGGCAATCCCACCCTGGCCGACGTTGCCCGCTACCGCACCGAGGCCCAGCAGGTCACCGGCACCCCGGAACAGATCGCCGATGAACTTGAACGCTGGCAGGACGCGGGGGTGGACGGCATCAACATCATCAACGCCATCCTGCCCGGCTCCTACACCGACTTCATCGACGGTGTGCTGCCTGAGCTGCGCCGCCGCGGCCTGGCACAGAGCGAATACGCCCCCGGGACACTGCGCGAGAAACTCTTTGGCGCAGGTCCGCTGCTGAACGAACGGCACCGGGCTTCGCAGTTCCGCGGCGCCTTCACCCCCGAAAATACCCTTGCAACCCCAGGAGCTACCCGATGACTGCCAGCCTGCTCACCCGATACGGACACACGGTGCCAGCAGAGGCGCAGCGCTGGTTCGACGTCGCAGACGAGGTCGCGGCGATCCTCGGCGCGGATGCCCTCGAGCGCGACGCCGCCAACAAGCCGCCGTTCACGGAACTGGAGATCCTGCGCCGGTCCGGGCTGCTGCCGCTCACCATTCCCGCCCGCTACGGCGGCGCCGGAATCAACTGGAGCACCGCCTTCGAAATCGTGCAGCGGGTAGCCCGCGCGGACAACTCGATTGGACAGCTGCTGGGCTACCACTACATTTTCCAGGCCTTCCCCTACATCGACCTCGATCCGGAACGCGGGCAGGACCTGGCGGAGCAGTGCCTGGTCCGCCAGTGGCTCTGGTCCTCCACCGGCACTCCCCAGGGCCCCCAGGCCACCGCCGTCCGCACCGAGGGCGGCTACCTGGTCACCGGCAGGAAACCGTTCGCCACCGGCAGCCGGGTCGCAGAGAAGATCTACGCCCGGGCAGTGCTCGACGGCGGTGACCGGCTGGCGCTGATCATCGACACCGCCTCCGACGGCGTGGTGCGCCACGATGACTGGGACGTCCTGGGCTCCCGCCTCACCGCCACCAACACCATCGAGTTCCGGAATGTGTTTGTGCCCGACGCCGAGGTGATCACCAACCTGGGAACCCACGACGGCGAACGCCGCCCGCACCAGGTGCTCACCACCCCCGCCTTCCAGCTGCTCTTCGCCCACGTGTACCTCGCCGCCGCGGAGGGCGCCGTGCTCGCGGCCCGGGACTACACGCTCTCCAGCGCAAGGCCGTGGTTCCACGCCGAGGTGGAATCGGCGTCGGACGATCCGTTTATCCAGAACCACTACGGATCCTTCGCGGCCCGGCTCCAGGCGCTGGCCGCCGCCGTCGACCAGGCCACCACCGCACTGCAGTGGGCCTTCGACGCCGGGGACGCGCTGACTGCCGCCGACCGCGCCGGCGTGGCCGAGCAGATCGCCGCCGCGAAGGTCACCGCCCACGAGGTGTCGCTTGACGTCACGGCGCGGATCTTCGACGTCACCGGCGCGCGGGCGGCGGCCAGCAAATACGGGTTCGACCGGTACTGGCGGGACGTCCGCACCCACACCCTGCACGACCCCGTTGCCTGGAAATACAACGAACTCGGCCGGTACTTCCTCACCGGAACCGAACCGGTTCCCTCCGCCTACCGCTAAACCACTCGCACTCTTTCAAAGGAAACACCATGGAACGCAGGAACTTCCTCAAACTCGCACTCGCCGGCGCAGGTGCTGCCTCGCTGACCGCCGCTACCGGCTGCGGCCTGACCGGGGGTGCGGCAGCCTCCGGGGACAAGACCATCAAGATCATTGCCACCGAATCCGCTCCGTACCAGGAACCCACCAAGATTGCCGCCGAACTGCTCAAGGCCAAGGGCTGGACGCTGGAGGCCACCTACGTCACGGACATCATCCAGCCCAACCTCGCCGTCTCCAACGGCGAGTTCGATGCCAACTACTTCCAGCACGGGGCCTACCTGCAGCAGTTCAACGTGGACCAGAAGCTTGAGGTGCAGCCGCTGTTCTACGTTTACGGTTCGCCGGCGGGCATCTGGTCAGAGCGGTGGAAGTCCCTGCAGGAACTGCCCGACGGCGCACGGATCGCGCTGCCGGTGGACCCCGCCAACAACGGCCGCGGGCTGGTGCTGCTGCGCGATGCGGGCCTGCTGGAACTCAAGGACGGGGTAGGCGTCATCCACACCTCGCAGGAGAGCATCACCGCCAACCCGAAGAACTTCGAATTCGTGGAAGTGGACCAGCAGTCCCTCTCCAAGACGCTGCCGGATGTGGACGCCGGTGTGCTGTTCGTGCGGCTGGCCGCCGAAATCGGGCTGTCCCCGGATGACGCGCTGGCCTTCGAGGCTGAAGCAGACCAGGTTCCGTTCCGCTGCGTCGTGGCCGGCACCGCGGAATTCGCCGACTCCGAGAAGGCGAAGGTCCTGCAGGAGGCCTACCAGTCACCGGAGGTCCGGGAATGGTTCGCCGGCTACATGGGCGGTGTGCTGCCCACCCCGTGGGACGCGGATCCGCTGGAGGAACTCGACTCCTGGTGGCAGGCCTAGAGCTTGCCGAACCGGGCCCGGATCAGGGCCATATAGAGCCCGTAAAGTACCAGTCCCACTCCGACGGCGCCCAGCGCCAGCCAGCCCAAAGGCGCCTCATGCAGGGTGCGCAGGGCGCCGTCGAGTCCGGTGGACTTCTCGGGGTCCGCGGTCACGGCCGCGGCTACTACCAGTCCGCCAAGAATCAGCAGCGAGATGCCCTTGGCCACGAATCCGGCTACACCGGTGGCTGTTGCCGTACGCTGCCAGGTCCGTGCCGGTATGGGACCAAGGTCCTTGCGGAACTTGCGGGTTGCGCCTTTGTAGATGAAGTAGACACCGATCCCGGCGATCACCGCACCCGTCAGGCCAACCAGCACCTGTCCTGCCGGCTGGCTCAGGATGCGGGCTGTCCAGGTGACCTGGCTCTGCTCACTGTCGCTGGAACCACCGAGGGCGAATACCCCGAAGCTGATGCCAATGGCGCCGTAGACTACAGCCGATCCGGCATCCGTGGCCCGCTTCTTCCAGACTTCCTTGCGGTCTTCGCCCGTATCCAGGAACACGCGCGTGGCCTGGAAAAGGGACAGGGCCAGGCAGCCGAGGAAGCAGGCCCAGATCAGGAAGATGCCGCCCGGCTGGTCCGCCAGGGCTGCCACCGCGCCGGAGGAATCGGCGTCGCCTCCGCCTCCGCCGGCAATCTGGAGGGCAATGAAGCCGATCAGGGCATGGAGTACGCCGCTGGCAACGTATCCCATGCGGGCAGCACGTTCGAAGGCCTTCGAATCCGCTGCCCGTTCCGCTGTCCGGGCAACCCTGCCCGAGCTCCCGTGTTTACGATCCGTAGCCAATCGGTCCTCCAAGGGTCGCAGGCGGCAGTGAACCGCCGGTGAAATTCTTCGTATGCTTAGTGATCCCCTTCCATCCTGCCATCTGTGATGCACCCGGACCTACGCCGGGCTAAGGTCGGTTTATGGACGCCGCATCGCTGAGGCAGTACTGCCTGTCCCTGACCGGATCATACGAAGACTTTCCCTTTGGCCCGGAAACCTCGGTGTTCAAGGTGCGCGCCGGCGGTCCGGCCCGGCCTGCCAAGATGTTTGCCATGAGCACGCTGGAGGCGGATCCGCTCCTGGTCAGCCTCAAATGCGAACCCGAACTGGCGTTGCAGCTGCGCGCGGCCCACCCCGAAATCACCGGCGCGTGGCACATGAATAAGACGCACTGGAACCAGCTGGATCTCACCGGCGAGCTCGAGGAAGAACTGGTGCGGAATCTGGTGGAGGACTCCTATGACCTGGTGGTGGCCTCGCTGCCGCGCCGGGACCGCGAGTCACTGGCCTGGAAAGGATTGGCGGAAGGGTGAGCAACCGCCCGCTGACCTACCCGGACGCCGGGTTCACGGAGCGGCCGTATCCCCGGCCCCTGGAGGGCGGATGGCCGGAGGGTTACCGGCTGGTGCTGCGGTCCGAACTGATTGACGTGCCGGAGCCCGCCGCTGCTTTCCTGCGGCTGGCGGACGGCGTGCTCGGCTGGGACCTGCACCGGGGCAGCGGGCTGCGGGTTGCCGCATCGACGCCGCGGGCGGCGGCCGGTGTGGAGATGGCCTCCGGGGTGGGGTTGGGTCCGCTGCGCTGGCAGGCACCGTGCCGGGTGCTCTGGAGTGCTGAACCGATGCTCGACGGCGGCGTTCCGGTTCCCGGCCAGCGGGCCGGGTTCGGCTACGGCACGCTGCACGGCCATCCCGTGGCCGGGGAAGAAGGCTTCTACGCGGAACTCACAGCGGACGGGCGGCTGTTCTTCCGGGTGGCTGCCTACAGCCGGCCGGCCAACTGGTTCATGGCGCTGGGCAATCCGGTGAGCCGGCGGACCCAGGAACTGATCACCCGCCGCTATGTCCGCGCTGCCCGGCGTCTTGCCGTGGGGAGTGCCTAGAAGCAGGTGCCGCGGTGACGGCCGGGGAGCATCGGGTACAGTGCCGAGCACCAACGTCTTGAGGAGCAATATGTCAGCCGCCCGCGTGATTTCAAGCCTTGCAGCCGGTGTTTTTCTGGTCAATGCCATTCCACACGGTGTTAGCGGCGTTCAGGGCCGGGAGTTCCCGTCGCCGTTTTCCAACCCGCCAGGCCGTGCCCCGTCTTCCCCTGCAGCCAACGTCGCGTGGAGCGCAGCCAACACCGCCGCCGGCGTTGCGCTGCTCCGCCGGCGTATGACGAAAATCGAGCGGACGGCATTCGCGGGCGGGGCGCTTGCCATGGCCTTTGTGCTTGCCGGCTTCTTCGGGAAACCAGTGACCGCTGAGGCCAGTGCACAATCCCAGGACCACTTCGCGCCCGCCCCATAGGAGGAGCGGGAGCCGGTTACCTGCCGGTGTTACCGCGCTGCCCGGCGGTTGGCTGAGGGGGCGGGGTAACGTCCCGGCGGGGCGTGAACAGGCTGCGGATGAAGTTGAAGGCGATCAGCGACGGCAGACCGGTACTCACGGATGGCTGGGAAACGGTCAGGCCCGCCAGCAGCAAGGCGATGCAAACACCCAGCATGATCACGCCGAACGTAAGGCCGCCGCCGCTTCGCAGCACCAGGCCGGTGACCTCCGAGGTGCGCCAAAACTGGGCCAGGCACCACAGGCCGCAGGCAAAACCTACGACGCCGCATCCCGCAGCGACCCAGGGCACGCCGGCGTCCCAACCGCCGCCGTCGGGCAGATACGGGAGGTTCACGGCTACCGAGACCGTTCCCATAGCCAGAAGCACCAGGCCTGCTGCAAGCATGGCCCTGTCGCTGCGCGACGCTTTCTTCATTCCGGCCCCCTAAAGTTGAGCCGACCCTACCAGCTCAGTCCGCGGCGTCGGGCAGCTGTTCCTTGCTGTGCAGCACGAATGCCAGCGCGGGTCCGGAGAGTTCAACCGGCATGAACCCGGCCGTCAGCAGCAGCGAGATGGAGGCCTCGTTGGCTTCGTCGGTGTAGGCGGTGACGCAGTCGACGTCGGGCTGGTTCAGCGCGAACCTGCTCAAGGCGATGAGCGCTTCGGTGGCGAACCCGAGGTTCTGCCGCGAGGGAACGATGTTGTAGGTGACTTCCACGGCGCCGTCGACGGGCGGGCCCAGGAAGCCAATGGTGCCGATCACCAGGCCGCCGCGCTCGCGGATCAGCCGTGCCCCAAAGGTTCCGGCGCGCGGCCCCAGCAAACCTGCCTGGAAGTACTGCAGGGCGGCGTCTTCGTCGACGCCCTGGGGAAAGTCGTCGGCCCACAGCTCGCAGCGGGCGCCGACTATTAGTGCGTCGACGTCCGCGGCCGACATTTCCGCCAGTTCCAACCGCTCAGTCAGCAGGCTGCTGGCGGGTACCGGCTCATTCGAAAGGATGGTCACGGCAATATTCTCCACCATCGAGATGACAGAAACTGCCCGTTTGAGGCCCGTAACGTGCACTTTCTGCAATCTCGATGAGCGGAGCTGTGGATAACGAAACGCCGCCTCATTTCAACAACCATAATGCTGGCCATGCGCACTCCTCGTGAACTGCCCCAAGAGCTCAGCCAGTCGACGTATACCGTCTATGACTCGGATGCCCTTGGAGTAAGCAGAGGGACTCTTCGCAACGTTCGCATCCGCCGTATCAGCAGGGCTATCCGGGCCGCGGACAACCTGGATTTGAGTGACCGCAGCTCATCTGTGCCGCCGGAGAGGATTGCCCCGTTCACAAGGGTCACCTCATTTTCCGTGGCTTCGCACCGGACGGCGGCAGAGGCTTGGGGTTTTCCACTTCCGGTTGTGCCTGGGCGGGCACCCGAACTGCACATCACCCGTCCGGAAGGGCTGGCGCCGCCGAGACGGTTCGGTGTGGTTGGCCACACCGGCCGGATACTGCCCGGCGAAGTGACCACGCTGGAAGGTTTGGTCCTTACCTCACGGGTAAAAACGTGGCTCGACCTGTCGAAAGACCTCACTGTGGAGGAACTCACGGTGATCGCGGATTACCTGATCCGGTTTCCCCGGCCGCTGTTCGAAGGGCGGTCGGATCCGTATGCGACACAGGAAGAACTGGCTGAGATCATCGGACGTCATCCGGGCCAGCGGGGCATCCGGACGGCACGTGAGGCCTTGCAGCTGAGCCGGGTGGGTGCGGATTCCCCGCCGGAAACCCAGCTGCGGCTTGCGCTTGGCGCGGCGGGGCTGCCCGAACCGGAGGTAAATGCCCCCATAGTGGATGACGACGGCGTCCTGCACCATGAGCCGGACCTGGGATACCGAAAGTACCGGGTGGCAGTCCAGTATGAAGGCGCCGGGCATTCGGACCCGGAACAGGTGGCACGGGACATCAGCCGTGAAGAGCGTACCCGCGCGCTGGGCTGGACCGAGGTGCGCTTATCGCGGCGGCACATGGTCGACGGCGCCCGGCCCGCTGTGGAGAAGGTCCGGGCTGCGCTGTGGGCGGCGGGCTGGCGCGCTGACCGTCCGGCGGCCTGATCCCTTGAACGAGATTACAGAAACTGCCCGTTTGAGGCTCCAAACGGGCAGTTTCTGTAATCTCGATGGGATCCCGGAGAGGGAGGGGTTAGCCGAAGTGCTTCGGCAGGGTCCCCTCGTGGGCTTCCTTCAGCTCAGCGAGCGGCAGGACAAAGTGGCCCTGGAAATCCAGTGCGCCAATCTCGGTGTCCACGACGCCGATGCGGGAGTGCGCAAAGCCGCGGGCGGAGCACATGTCCTTGAACCGGACCTCTTCGCTGCGGGCCACGGAGACGACGGCGCGTGCCTGGGACTCGGAGAACAGCAGCGTGAACAGGTCCACGCCGTCGCGCTCGGCAACTTCGTCCAAGCCAATCCGGGCACCGACGCCGAAGCGCAGCGCCATCTCGGACAGCGCAGCCGCGAGGCCGCCCTCGGAGAGGTCGTGCGCAGCGTCGATCATGCCGTCGCGTGAAGCGTTGATCAGCAGGTCGCCCAGCAGCTTCTCGGCCTGCAGGTCCACCTTCGGCGGCTGGCCGCCCAGGTGTCCGCGCAGGTTGGCGAACTCGGAACCGTCCAGCTCGTCCCGGGTGACGCCCATCAGGTAGATGGCCTGCCCGTCTTCGCGCCAGCCCGACGGCGTGCGGCGGGAGACGTCGTCGAACACGCCCAGCACGCCCACCACGGGGGTGGGGTGGATGGCGACGCCGCCGGTCTGGTTGTAGAGCGAAACGTTGCCGCCGGTGACGGGCACGCCGAGTTCCTGGCAGCCGTCGGCCAGGCCGCGGACGGCTTCGGCGAACTGCCACATGACCTCGGGATCCTCGGGGGAGCCGAAGTTCAGGCAGTCGGTGACGGCCATCGGGCGAGCGCCGGAGGTGGCGACGTTGCGGTAGGACTCGGCGAGGGCCAGCTTGGCGCCCTCGTACGGGTTCAGGTAGGTGTAGCGGCCGTTGGCGTCGGTGGAGATTGCCACGCCCAGGCCGGTTTCCTCGTCAACGCGGATCACGCCGGCGTCGTCGGGCATGGCCAGGGCCGTGTTGCCCTGCACGTAGCGGTCGTACTGGTTGGTGACCCAGGACTTGTCGCACATGTTCGGGGACGCCATCAGCTCCAGCACGGCCTGCTTCACGGCATCGCCGCCGAAGGGGCGCTCCGCGGCGAAGGAGTCGGCCTGCACGCCGTCGAGCCACTCGGGGCGGTGGAACGGACGGTTGTAGACCGGGCCTTCGTGCGCCACGGTGCGGGGATCGACGTCGACAATCGTCTCGCCGTCCCAGTCGATGATCAGCCGGCCGGTGCCGGTGACTTCGCCCAGCCAGGAGTATTCGACGTTCCACTTGTCCATGATCGCCTCGAACGCTTCCACGTTCTCCGGCGTCACTACGGCCATCATGCGTTCCTGCGACTCGGACATCAGGATTTCACCCGGGGTCAGGGACGGGTCGCGGAGCAGGACCTTGGTCAGCTCAACGTGCATGCCGCCGTCGCCGTTGGAAGCGAGTTCCGACGTCGCGCAGGAGATGCCGGCCGCGCCGAGGTCCTGGATGCCTTCGACCACGGAGGCCTTGAACAGTTCCAGGCAGCACTCGATGAGCACCTTTTCAGCGAACGGGTCGCCAACCTGTACGGCGGGCCGCTTGGAAGGCTTGGCGTCGTCGAAGGATTCTGAAGCCAGCACCGAAGCGCCGCCGATCCCGTCGCCGCCGGTGCGGGCACCGAAGAGGACCACCTTGTTGCCGGCGCCGGAAGCGTTGGCCAGGCGGATGTCCTCGTGGCGCATGACGCCGACTGCCAGTGCGTTGACCAGCGGGTTGCCCTGGTAGACGGAGTCGAAGACGACTTCGCCGCCGATGTTCGGCAGGCCCAGGGAGTTGCCGTAGCCGCCGATGCCGGAGACGATGCCGTGCACCAGGCGTGCGGTGTCCGGGTGGTCGATCGCGCCGAAGCGCAGCGGATCCATCACGGCAACCGGGCGGGCACCCATGGAGATGATGTCGCGGACAATGCCGCCGACGCCGGTCGCGGCACCCTGGTACGGCTCCACGAAGGACGGGTGGTTGTGGGACTCGACCTTGAAGGTCACCGCCCAGCCCTCGCCGATGTCCACGACGCCGGCGTTCTCGCCGATGCCGACCAGCAGGTGTTCCTTCATCTTCTCGGTGACCTTGTCACCGAACTGCTTTAGGTGCACCTTGGAAGACTTGTAGGAGCAGTGCTCGGACCACATGACCGAGTACATTGCCAATTCGGCGGCAGTGGGGCGGCGGCCCAGGATCTCGACGACGCGGTTGTATTCGTCTTCCTTCAGGCCCAGTTCGGCCCACGGCAGCGGGGTGTCCGGGGTGGACGCCGCGTGCTCAACGGTATCGATGTTGAACTTCTTCTGCTCGGCGGTGGAGTTCGCGGACACAGTCATTATTTGCCTCCGGCAACGAGCGAGGTGAGTACAGAGGTGAAGACGCCGATTCCGTCGGTGCCGCCGCGCAGTGCGACGTTGCCTCGGGCGGAGGAATCCGGGCCGAAGCCGGCTTCCACAGCGTGTTCGGGGTGCGGCATCAGGCCGACGACGTTGCCGGCGGCGTTGGTGATGCCGGCGATGTCGCGGCGAGAACCGTTGGGGTTGAAGCCGTCGTAGCGGAAGACCACACGGCCTTCGCCTTCCAGCTCATCCAGGGTCTTTTCGTCGGCGACGTACTGGCCGTCCTGGTTCTTCAGCGGAATGACCATGCCTTCGCCCTGCGTGTAGCCGGACGTCCAGGCGGTGGCGTTGTTCTCCACGCGGAGCAGCTGGTCCCGGCACATGAACTTCAGGTGGTCGTTCTTGATCATCGAACCGGGCAGCAGGTGCGCTTCGGTGAGGATCTGGAAGCCGTTGCAGATGCCCAGCACGGGCATGCCGCCCTTGGAGGCGTCCACGACCTTTTCCATCAGCGGGGCAAACCGGGAAATCGCTCCGGCGCGCAGGTAGTCGCCGTAGGAGAAGCCGCCGGGGATGATGACGGCGTCGACGTCGCGCAGGTTCGCGTCTCCGTGCCAGAGTTCGACGGCGGTGCCGCCGGCCAGGCGCACGGCGCGGGCGGCGTCGCGGTCGTCAAGCGTGCCGGGGAAGGTGATGACGCCAACGCGGACGGCGCGCAGGGCAGCGTCCTCGGGAGCGGCGGAGTAGTCGCCGATCAGCGGGGTACTCAAGACTAAGCCTCCGAAATAACTTCGACGCGGGTGACGTCTTCGATCACGGGGTTGGAGAGCAGGGTGGCGGCTGCGGTGCGGGCCTGCTCCAGGATTTCAGGGGTGACGTCGCCGTCAACGGTGAGTTCGAAGCGCTTGCCCTGGCGGACCCCGGTGAAGCCGTTCAGGCCCAGTCGGGGAAGGGCGCCGGCAATGGCCTTGCCCTGCGGATCGAGGATCTCGGGCTTGGGCATGACGTCAACAACGATCCGGGGCATCGGGGTAACTCCTGTGAGTGAAAAGGGTGGCCGCGGACCGTGCCGTCTCACGCTGATTCAGCGCTCCGCGAGCTTGCTCCTTCATTCTACGGCCGCACCGCGAGATAGCAGAAAGTGCCCGTTACAGGGCTCAAAGGAGCACTTTCTGCTATCTCGATTTGGAGCGGGGGCAGGGGAGGGGCTAATGGTTGAGCAGCCGCTGGACGAACTGCAGGGTGCGCTCCTGGCGCGGGGCGCCAAGCACCTCGGACGGCGGACCGGACTCAACCACCACCCCGCCGTCCATAAAGACCACCTGGTCCGCGACGTCCCGGGCGAAGCGCAGTTCGTGGGTGACAAGGAGCATGGTCCAGCCCTCGGAAGCGAGTTCGCGGATAGCTTCCAGGACGTCGCCCACCAGTTCCGGGTCAAGCGCGGAGGTCGGCTCGTCGAAAAGCAGCAGGCGGGGTTTCAGCGCCAGCGCGCGGACAATGCCCACCCGCTGCTGCTGTCCGCCGGAGAGCTCGTTGGGGTAGGCTCCGGCCTTGTCTTCGAGTCCCACCCGGGAAAGCAGGGCCATCGCATCCGCCGTAGCCTCCGCTTTGGGGCGGCGCTGCACCCGGACCGGTCCTTCGATGATGTTCTCCAGGACCGTGCGGTGCGGAAACAGGTTGTAGTGCTGGAACACCATGGCGCTGTACTCGCGCAGTCCGGAGACTGCTGAGCGGGGAGGCTTGGCGCCGAAATCCACGGTCTCACCGCCGTCGAACCGGACGGTTCCGGAGTCCGGAACCTCCAGCCCGTTGAGGCAGCGGAGCACGGTGGTCTTCCCTGATCCGCTGGGACCTATCAGAGCCACAACCTGGCCGCCGGGGATTTCCAGGTCGATGCCCTTAAGCACCTCAACGCTCCCGAACCGCTTGTGCAGGTCCCGGGCACTCAGGACCGGAGCGCTGCCGTCTTCAGTTTGCGACATGGCGGTCGAGCCTCCTCTCCAGCGCCGACTGCCCGGTTGAGAGCACAACGCAGATAAGCCAGTAGATAAGGGCAGCCTCTATGTAGATGACCATGAACTCCTGGCTGAACGCCGCAATCTCCTGGGCCCGCCGGAACAGCTCCGTGACCAGGATCAGTGATGCCAGGGAGGTGTCCTTGACCAGGCTGATGAAGGTGTTGGACAGCGGCGGCACCGACACCCGGGCGGCCTGGGGGAGGATCACTCGCATAAGCGTCTGTGCCGGAGACATCCGGATGGTGTAGGCCGCTTCCCACTGTCCGCGCGGCACCGAGAGGATCGCTGCCCGGATCACTTCCGCGGCGTACCCGCCCACGTTCAGGGAGAACGCGATGATGGCGCTGGGCCATGGATCGACCAGGACTCCGATGGAGGGCAGGCCGTAGAAGATGACGAACAGCTGAACCAGCAGGGGCGTGCCGCGGATGATGGACACGTACGCCCGTGCGATTCCGGATACCAGCCGGATTTTGGACAGCCGCATCAGCGCAACACCGAGGGCCAGCACCAGGCCGACGGCGAAGGAGATGAGGGCCAGGGGAATGGTGCCGGTGACGGCGCCCTGGAGCAGGGGCAGGAAGGAAGCGGCTATGAGGTCCCACGTCGGCTGGTCCACGGCGGCCCCTTACTGCGAAACGTCTTCGCCGAAGTACTTCATTGAGATCTCTGCCAGGGTGCCGTCCTCGCGCAGTTCCTCCAAGGCTGCGTTGACGGCGTTCCGCAGTTCAGTGTTGCCCTTGGCGAAGGCAAAAGCCATGAGGGCCGGGTCATCAGTTTCGGCAGCGACCTGAATCGGCGCGTCCGGAGTCTGCAGAATGTAGTCCAGGAAGGTCAGGCGGTCATTGATGGTGGCGTCCACCCGTCCCTGCTCCAGCAGGGAGACGGACTGGGCCCAGCCCTCGACTGCTTCCACACTGGCACCGTTTTCCTGGGCCAGCTCGTACCAGTTGCTGGACAGGGACTGTGCCGTTGTCTTGCCCGTCAGGTCAGGAAAGGAGGTAATGGTTGTGTCTCCCTTCGGCACCACTATCACCCCTGGACTCACCGTGTAGGGATCGGAGAACTCATAGGAATCCACGCGCTCCGGGGTGATCGAGACCTGGTTGGCGACCATGGCGAAGCGTCCCGCGTTCAGGCCGGCGAAAAGCGCATCCCACGGCGCTTCCCCAAACTGCGCTTCGACACCGAGTTTCGCTGCGACGGCTTCGGTGATCTCGACGTCGTATCCCGTCAGGTCTCCAACGCCGTCCGCATGGAAGCTGAACGGCCGGTATGTACCTTCCGTGCCGACAACCAGCGTCCCTTCGTTCCGGATAGCGTCAAGGCTGGTCGGTGACCCGCCGGCGCATGCCGTCAGGAAAAGCGATGCGGCACCTGCTGCGAAAGCGGCGGTGATCTTCAGTTTTCGCATCGGGTCCCTCCAGGAATCGCAGTGGCCGGAAACAGCAGGAGCGCCCCCGGAGAGTCCGGAAGCGCTCCACTGTTGCCCGATAATTAGGCCGGAAGTTCGATCTGGAATCCGCACGTGCAGCGCAGGATGTTGATTTCCAGGCGCACATCTCCGGTATCCGCATCCGGGTCGGTGCTCAGCGGCTCGAAGAGTGAAACAGTGCGGGTGTCCTTCGGCTTCATCGGCTCGCCGCAGTGCAGGTACTCAGTATCCGCCGGTTCGGCCGTGGCCACGCGGGCCCACAGCGGGGAATGGCGTACCGGGTGCCCGTAGAAACGGTCACATTCGCCGCAGGTGTAGCTGATTTCCAGGAACTCGGCCGCATCGGCGGTCCTGGACGGTTCAACGGATTCGATGATCAGGTACTCATCGGTGCCGCAGTAGGAGCACCACGGCACGTACTCTGCGGGCGCCTCTGCGTTCGGTGCTGCTGGGCACTGCGGGTCTTCAGGTGTTGCTTCGATCGACAATCTGGTTCCTCCGGTAAAGCCCGGTGCGCCTGTCGGGGCGCGGTCCGTACGTGGATAGTAAGCAAGCTGATCCAATAATAGCCCTAAGGGTACTTACTATGGAAGTTGGAATGGCCTGGATCACACTCGATAGAGTGGCCTGGTGAAACTCGTTGCTGCGCGCCCGGGCCTTGTCCGGATGTCCATGAACCTCTGGCCGCCTTTCCTCTTTTCAGGCATCAAGATCACGGACCTGCCGGAAGACTTCCTGTCCGCCACGGTCCGCCTGCGTCTGCGCTGGTGGAACCGCAACGTTGCGGGGGTGCTGTTCGGCGGGAGCCTCTTCGCCATGACGGACCCGTTCTGGATGATGCTGCTGCTGCGCCACCTGGGCAAGGAGAACGTCATCTGGGACCGCGCGGCCGAAATCGACTTCATCAAGCCGGGCAAGGGAGACGTGGCGGCGCACTTCGCCATCACAGAGGCGGACATTGAGCGGCTGCGGAAGGCGGCGGCCGGCGGCGCGAAAGTGCTGGAGTGGTTCACCGTCGAAGTCCGTGATTCAAGCGGTGACGTCGTGGCACGGGTCCGCAAGCAGGTCTACCTGCGCCGCAAGCGGGACCTGCCCGCCGCCGGAGGCCCCGCCGGCAGCGCTACATTGCCGCCGTTGCCGGACCAAGCAGTCCGCTAAGCGCTTCCCAGCGGCTGATCTGACAGCCGTCCGACGCCGCGAACTCCGCGTCAACCTCTTCACCGTCCACGGTGCCGCTTACGGATGCCCGCTGCGGTCCCCCGTACTGCATGGTGCAGGCGACGTCGGTGCCCGGTTCCGCGAACAGCCCGGTTCCGCCCTCGGCGAGGGCAGCGCACGCCGCTGCGGGATCAGGGGCACCCGATTCCCCCACCGGATTGGCGCCGTCGCACTCCAGGGTCCATGTGTCCGTAACGGCCTCGCCGTCGGCCATCAGCTCCACGCTCAGCGACGTTGCCGCGGCAGGTGACGCAGGCGTTGACGCCGCGGAACTGGACGCCGGCGGCGCGGGCTCCGACGACGACGGCGAGGTGCCGGGATTCGAGTCGGCGCACCCGGCGAGCAGAAGGGCAGCAGCGGTCAGGGCCAGGGCGGTGCGGGGCAGGCGGTTCGGCATGTGGCAGGACCTTCCGGAGTCGATTGGCATACAGCCTAGCGGCCCGGGGTGTGGTGAGGGGAAGGTCAGGCGGGGGGTGGTGCGGCGGCCGCGTCCCGGGCCTGGGCGGCATAGTAGGGGCCCTGGTCAAGGTAATGCTGGTCGAACTCCGGCGGGGCGGCGCCGGCGCGGGCGGCCTCAAGCCGGTCAAGGTAGTACTCCCAGCCCGGACCGGTGTCTTCCGCCGGGGCCGGAACGGCAAGGTGCTGGATGAACTCCAGCCGGGTTCCGCCGTCGTCGTCCCGGAGCCGCACCTCCACGTCCCAGCTGCCGCCGTCGTCCTCCATGAGCACGCGCAGGCGCTCCCGGGGAATGCACTGGGAGAGCCGGGCCGGGCTGGTTGGCTGCCCTTCTTCGTAGAGCAGCTGGAAGTCGAACTCTGCTCCCGGCCCGGGGGCGCCGTCCCAGCGTCCGATCCAGGCGGCAGCCTGGCGTGCATCCGTAAAGCTGGTCCAGACTTCTGACGGAGTGCCGGCAAGCCGGCGGGTTAGGACCAGGTTGTAGGAGTGTTCTCCGGTGCGGTGGACCCGGCCTGTGGGTTCGCGCTGCATAGCTGCTCCTGGAGCGGATCAAGCAGGTCCAGAATCCGGGCCCGCAGCTGCTGCGATTCTTCGGTGAAACCGCGTTGGTAGGAAGCGTACGCCGCGCGCCCCGCCGGAGTCTCTACCTGGATAGGTTCATATCCCCAGTCCTGCAGATCGTACGGCGAAGCGCGCATGTCCATCTCGCGGATCCGCCAGGCCAGTTCGAAACAGTCCATCACCAGGTCCCCCGGCAGCAGCGGGGTCAGTTTGTAGGCCCACTTGTAGAGGTCCATGTTCGCGTGGAGGCAGCCGGGCTGTTCCAGGTCGCGCTGGTTTTCCCGCGTGGGCGTCAGCTCATTGAGTTCAATGGCCTCGGGTGCGTAGAACCGGAACGCGTCGAAGTGGGTGCAGCGGATTCGGCTTTGCTCCACCAGGTTATTCGTGCCCTGGGCGCCCAGCCGCAGCCCGAGGTATTCATGCCGGATTCCGTTCACCTCGGACTTGTAGGCCATAGCCCACTCGTGCATGCCGAAGCAGCCCAGTGACGGTTTCCTCGCGGCCGTGCGGGAGAGCAGCATTCGGGTGAATCCGGCGGCCGTGCCCCGGGCTGCGGCGAATGCCGCCAGGTCCACCGTGACTGCCGGCGATTCCGGGTCCAGTCCGGAGGCAGCCAGCTCCTCCGGCGTCAGCTCGCGGTAGAACTTCCAATCCGTTCGCTCCGCCGCGGCGGCGCCGGTCAGTACGACGCCGGCGCCCGGGTGCCAGCGCATCAGCTGGCCCGGTTTCAGGGAGTAGTAGGTGAAGAGGAAATCCTCCACCGGGTGCTTCTGCCCGGCAGAACGGCGGCGCAGGAAACCGTCCGTGAACGGGCGGACCCGCTCCTGGTAGGCGGCCTGGCGGGGAAGCCAAGCCTGCTCAGGCAGCACGGCGGAATAAGAATGGCTCACGGCCCCCATTATCCCGCCATGCTGCCGGGCCTCCTAGCGGACCGGTGAAGGCTGCGAGTCGGGGGACAGGCCGCTGTCCCGGTCGCCAGCCGTTCCGGCGCCCTCCTCCGCGTCTACGCCCTCCGGGGTCCAGCCGTCGGCGTATTCTCCGGAGTCGTAGTCGTAGTCCACGGGCTTACCGTCCTCGTCCCTGCGCTGGTACCAGTCGGTGACGGTCTTGTCGTGGGAGTCGAAATCGGCTCCGGCGCCCTGCCCTTGCGGAGCCTTCTTGACCGCAATGGCGAAGTCGTCTCCGTGTTCATCGATGCCGGTCCGCACGGCCTGTTCCAGGGCGGCCGTCGCGTACTCGCGGCGGATAATCAGCGGGTCGGTCTGGAGGTCCCTGGTGAAGGCGACCATCATCAGCGCCAGGATAACGGCGAAGGGCAGCGCAGAAACGATAATCAGGTTCTGCAGGCCGGACAATGCCTCGTTTCCTCCCACCAGCAGCATGACCACGGCAATGCCCATCATGGCCAGGCCCCAGAAGACGGTGACCTTGCGGTCCGGTGCCGGTTTGCCGCGCTGTGACAGGCTTCCCATGACCAGCGAGGCGGAGTCGGCTGAGGTGATGAAGAAAATTGCGATGCAGAACATCGCGAGGAACGGCGTGATGGAGCCCAGGGGAAGTCCGTCCAGGATCTGGAAGAACAGCGCTTCCGGAGCGCCGTCCGCGGAGATCTCCGACCCCTGCATCCGCATCCAGATCGCAGTGCCGCCGAAAATGCCGAACGCGATCACGCACACCAGCGTGGGCACCACCAGGACGTACTGCACGTATTCACGCAGTGTCCGTCCACGTGAGATACGGGCCAGGAAGATGCCAACGAACGGGGACCAGGAAATCCACCAGGCCCAGTAGAAGACAGTCCAGTTAGCGGAGAAATCCGCCGCCTCCGCACCCCAGGACGGTCCCTTGCTCATCAGGTGCAGAAGGTCGGAGAGGTATTCAGTAATGGAAGCGGGAATCAGGTTCAGAAGGAACAGTGTGGGGCCGGTCAGGAAGATGAAGACCACCAGCACTATCGCCAGGGACATGTTGATGTTGGAGAGCATTCGAATGCCGCGGCCTATTCCGGAAACGGCGGAAGCAATGAACGCCGCTGTGAGGACGGCGATGATGCCGATCAGCGCGGCATTGGGGAGCGCTCCGATACCGCTGACGATTTCCACGCCGCGGCCGATCTGCAGTGCGCCGATGCCCAGGGAAGCGGCGGTGCCAAAGAGGGTGGCGACGATGGCGAACATGTCGATCAGCCGTCCCGCGGGGCCGTCTGCCTGCCTGCGTCCGAGCAGCGGCGTGAAGATAGCGCTCATCAGGGGAACCCTGCCGCGGCGGTAGGAACCGTACGCCACGGCCGCGCCCACCAGGGCATAGATGGCCCAGGCGTTGAAACCCCAGTGGAAGTAGGTCTGGGCCATGGCCTTGTGCAGGGCTTCCGCTGATTCGGGCGCGGCCTCGCCGGGGGCCGGCGTCATGAAGTAGGTCAGCGGCTCGTACGGTCCGAAGAAGAACAGGCCGATTCCGACGCCGGCGGAGAACATCATGGCCACCCAGGAGAATTTTGAATACTCGGGTTTCTCCCCGTCCACGCCAAGCGGAATTTTCCCATAGCGGCTGAACCCGATGAACAGCATGAACACCAGGATCACTACCAGCAGAGAGCTGAACAGCCAGCCGGTATTCTTCACAACCCAGCCCAGTGCGAGGTCGGATACCGACTTCAGCGTCTCGGTGGAGAAGATTCCCCAGGCCACGAACCCAAGCACCAGCACGGCAGCGACCCCAAAGACCAGGGGATCCGTCCCGTAGCGGACACGCTGGTCATCGACGGCGATCCCGGGCACCAGGCCGGGATGGGTGTTATGCGGGTACTCTTTCTTCTCCCTGCGGAGCACGCGGGCGGCCCGCTGGCCCAGGGAGGCCTTGGCCGGCCGTTCACTTCCCTTGCGGCGGCCGGGGCTGCCGGGCGAGCCGTCTTCGGACGGCCCGGAGGGCGGTGTCTGCCTTGATGAGGGCGGTGTATCCACAGGTTTCTTCTCCTTGGGGCGGACGCGCTGCCGCCCATGGGGTGCGTTTTGGGACGCGAAGAAGAATACGCCTTATATGTCCTATTGATTGCGGCAATAAGGTGACTTATATACCACACTTCAATTGTTATCTTGTTGTTGCCCTTTACGTGCGAATTTGTCTAATGGGCGTCGTTAAGTGCACCGGAGTCCTGGGTGGCCTCGATCAGGCGCCGCATGGAGGCGTTGAGCTCCAGGACTTCCTTCCGGCTGAGCTGCAGGCGCTCCAACATGGCCCCGGGGACAGCAAGGGCCTTTTGGCGCAAGGCGCGGCCGTGTTCGGTCAGGTCCACGGCCAGGGACCGGTCATTGTCCGGTGCGCGGTTGCGTGATACCAGGCCAGCGGATTCCATCCGCTTGAGCATGGGGGAGAGCGTGGCAGGTTCCATCAGGAGGGCTTCGCTCAGGTTGCGCACGGTGCGGGGGCTCTGTTCCCAGAGCGCCAGCAGCACCAGGTACTGGGGATGGGTAACCCCCAGGTCTTCCAGGACCGGACGGTAGGCGCCGACCACTGACCGGGATGCGACGGACAGGGCGAAGCACAGCTGGTGTTCCAGCAGCAGATCATCGTCGACCGGATCCATGGCCGCCTCCTCATGTTTAGTGCACTAACAATTAGCGTACTATAGATCACAGGTACACCTCGGAAGGGACATCTCATGGCAGCTCGGGAAAGCTTCACGGCAAGATTTATGCGTGCAACCGGCAAGGCCCGGCTCATCTTTGGCCCCGCCCAAAGTTCCTCCCTTACCCATGACATGACGGAGGAGAACAAGCGCCTCCTCGAAGCCCAGCAGGCCGAAGAGAAGGCCATGTGGGAGACCGTGAAGAGGGCCGACGGCAGCAGCTACATCCTGCCCCGCAAGAAGGACTGACTTTTTCGCGGGCGGGGTCCTTTTCCGCCCCGGAACCCTATCCTGAAGGAACCTGCGTTGGTCCTTGAAGGAGGGGATCCACATGGCAACCATGCCGGATCCGGGCAGCGGCGGAGAGCCGAGGCTGCCCGAAGATGAGTTTCCGCAATCCGAACTGCCCGACTACGTCGTTGAAATAGACAGCGAAGGGCACCACTACGGAGTGGACCGGGAGTACATGGACGGCAAACCGCACCGTGAACCGGCCGAACCGGTGGTGTACCAGGACTACATGCACTCGCCGCTGTTCCGCGAGCACCTGTACTGACAGGCCTGCTGGGCCCAGACAAAAGGAGCGCCCGGTCTCCCGGACGCCCCTGGCTGCAAGCTGCGGCTAGCGGCCGGTGCCGCCGTATACGGTGGCTTCTGCTTCGCCGTCGAGCCCGAACGCGGCGTGAACCGCACGGACTGCGTCGTCGAGCTTGGAAGCGCTGGTGACCACGGAGATGCGGATCTCCGATGTCGAGATCATGTCGATGTTCACGCCGGCCAGGTGGAGCGCTTCGAAGAACTTGTGCGAGACGCCCGGGTTGGAGCGCATGCCGGCGCCGATCAGGGAGAGCTTGCCGATCTGCTCGTCGTAGTCGATGCTGTCGAAGCCGACCTCGGCCTTGGCGGCGTTCAGTGCGGCCATCGCGGCCTGGCCGTCGACGATCGGCAGGGTGAAGGAAATATCCGTCTTGCCCGAGCCCTTGGTGGAGACGTTCTGCACGATCATGTCGATGTTCGTGTTGGCGCCGGCGACGATGCCGAAGATCTCCGCGGCCTTGCCGGGGATATCCGGAACACCGACGACGGTGAGCTTGGCTTCGGAGCGGTCATGCGCGACGCCGGAAATGATGGGCTGTTCCAAGGGTTCTCCCTCTTGAATCTTGATCTTGTCATCCGGGCTGGGCAGTACCCAGGTCCCCTCGTGCTGGCTGAAGGAGGACCGCACGTGCAGCGGCACTCCGAAGCGGCGGGCGTACTCGACACAGCGCAGGTGCAGGATCTTCGCACCGGACGCCGCCATCTCCAGCATTTCCTCGCTGGAGATCTTTTCGATCTTCTGGGCTGTGGGGGCCACGCGCGGGTCGGCGGTGTAGACGCCGTCCACGTCCGTGTAGATCTCGCAGACATCGGCGTCGAGCGCTGCTGCAAGGGCGACGGCGGTGGTGTCCGAACCGCCCCGGCCCAGGGTGGTGATGTCGTGGCTGTCCCGGCTCATGCCCTGGAACCCTGCGACGATCGCAACGTCGCCCTTTTCGATGGCCGTCTTGATCCGGTGCGGGGAGACGTCGATGATCCGGGCCTTGCCGTGGATCGCGTCGGTGATCATGCCGGCCTGGCTGCCGGTGAAGGACTGGGCTGAGGCGCCGAGTTCGTTGATGGCCATCGCCAGCAGGGCCATGGAGATGCGCTCCCCGGAGCTCAGCAGCATGTCCATCTCACGGGGGTAGGCGCCGGTAGTGATCTGTCCGGCCAGGTCCAGCAGCTCGTCGGTGCTGTCGCCCATCGCTGAAACCACCACGATGACGTCGTTCCCGGCGTTCTGTGTGTCCACCACGCGCTTGGCAACGCGCTTGATGCCCTCGGCGTCCGATACGGAGGATCCGCCGAATTTCTGCACTATCAGGCTCATGCGTACACGCTCTCTGGAACTCTTCCAACTTGTTGCCCGGCGGCGTGTAAGCCGCTGCGGCACTGAATGTCCGTGGGGCCGCGCGACGGCGGCCAACCTCCAAAGTCTATAGCGGCCGTCCTGCGGCACCGAAATGATGCCGACATGCCGCTCAACCTGTCCTTAACGAATCCAGCGCACTGAAAGTTGCGCTTTACCCGCCGGGACATGCTGCGGCGAGTGCCCGCAGACAGGTCGTGGAAGCAATCCGGGGCTATAGGGTGTGCGCATGGGGACTAGTGAACACGGCGGCATCTCCGCCCAGGGCGTTACGCGCAGCTTCGGAACCGTGCAGGCCGTGCGGGGCATGACGTTTGAGGCACCTCAGGGCGCCGTCACTGCACTGATCGGCCCCAACGGGTCCGGCAAGACGACGCTGCTGCTGATGCTGGCGTCCCTGCTGGCCCCGGATTCGGGGGCAATCCGGATTGCCGGTGCCGATCCGGTGCAGGATCCGCTGGCCGTGCGCCGCTCCGTGGGCTGGATGCCGGACACCCTTGGGGTCTGGGACTCCCTGACCGCTGCCGAAATCCTGGTCACA
This sequence comes from Arthrobacter gandavensis, assembly GCF_039528575.1. Lineage (NCBI taxonomy): Bacteria > Bacillati > Actinomycetota > Actinomycetes > Micrococcales > Micrococcaceae > Arthrobacter > Arthrobacter gandavensis. Next base: position 6,513 of record NZ_BAAALV010000002.1, on the reverse strand, counting down.
ATGGGCAAGCTGTATGGGATGGCACCTGCCGCCGCCGCACAGCGGGCCGGGGAGCTCCTCGCCGAAGTGCGCCTATTGGACTTCGCGGACAAACCGGCCAGGGTCTTTTCCCGTGGGCAGCAGCAGCGGCTAAGCCTGGCCCGCGCGCTTATCCACGATCCGGCAGTGCTCCTGCTCGATGAACCGGCCTCCGGCCTGGACCCGGGCTCCCGGGTGGAGCTTCGGCTGCTGCTGCGGCGCCTGGCTTCTGCCGGCAAGACCATCCTGGTCTCTTCCCATGTGCTCTCCGAACTGGACGAGATGGCGGACCGCGCCGTGTTCGTCTCCGGCGGTGAGACGGTCAAGACACAAAGCCTGGACGACGCCGGAACGCAGCTTCGCTGGTACGCCGTCAGCGCCCGCAACACCGGGGCGCTGCTGCGGGCCCTTGAATCCCGGGGCCTGGCCGCGGCCGTGGGGGAAGGGACCCGGCGCAGCCACGTGCGGGTGCAGCTTGGCGGCGAGGAGCAGGCCGCGGAAGTGCTGCGGCACCTGGTGGCCTCCGGCGTCGAGGTTTACGCCTTCGCGCCCGCCACCGGAGCACTGGAGGAAACCTACATGAGCCTGGAGGCCGAGAAAGAATGAGCACAGCACTCAGCCCGCAGCAGGCGGGACTCGGTTACTTCACCGGCGTGGGAACAGTCTTTGGGCTGGAGATGAAGCAGCGGCTGCGCTCCCGCGGCTGGTACATCCTGCTGGGAGTCTGGTTTGTGGTGATCGGTCTTGTGGCCGCCTTCACGGCCTGGGTGACTGACCAGCAGGCCGAAGCCGGCCAGGTGCTCTTCGAGCTGATGGTTGCCTTTGTGCTGTTCTTCGGGCTCCTCGTGGCTCCTGCCCTGTCCGCGAATGCCGTGAACGGTGACCGGGCGGCCGGAACCTTGGCGGTCCTGCAGGTGACCCTGCTGCGTCCGGGGCAGCTCCTGGCCGGGAAGTGGCTGGCGTCCTGGGCAGCTTCGCTGGGTTTCCTGGCAGCCAGTGTCCCGTTCCTGTTGTGGGCGCTGGCGCTGGGCGGGGTGAACCCGGGTATTGCCGTGGTATCCCTGCTGCTGCTCGGCGTCGAACTGGGAGTGGTCTGCGCACTCGGTGTTGCAGTTTCCACCCTGGCCAACCGGCCGCTCTTCTCGATCGTGGTCACCTACATGCTGGTGGCACTGCTTTCCATCGGCACCGTCATCGCCTTTGGCCTGAGCACGCCGCTGGTGAGGGGAACTGCCGAAGCCAACAGCCCGCAGTGGCAACAAACCTATTACCCGCCGGTGGACGGCGACCCCGGGTTTACCTGCGTTGGACCGCTTTTGGAGGTGGATGTCATCCACACGGACCGGGTCGCCTGGATGCTGGCCGCGAATCCTTTCGTAGTCCTCGCCGATGCCCTGCCGTACGCGGCCGAAGGCACCAGCGGAGGTCCGCTGGAAGGCATTAGCCAAGCAGTGCGGTACGTGCAGGCAGGATCCGAATACACGGGCCCGCTGTGCGTGGACGGCGAGGCACGGAACCCCACGGCGCCGCCGTCGTCTTCCCCCATCTGGCCGCTGGGGCTGGCCGTGCAGTTTGCGGGTGCGGCGCTGGCACTGGTGCTCGCCTGGCGCCGGCTGCGCACGCCCGCCCGCAGGCTGTCAGCCGGGACCCGGATCGCGTAGGGGCCGGGGTGGCGGGGCCTAGCTGAGGCTGCGGCGTCCTTCGAAGGCGCGGCCCAGCGTGATCTCGTCGGCGTATTCAAGGTCGCCGCCAACGGGAAGGCCGGAGGCCAGCCGGGTGACGGTGATGCCCAGGGTCTTGAGCATGCGGACCAGGTAGGTGGCCGTGGCCTCGCCTTCCAGGTTCGGGTCGGTGGCAATGATGATCTCGCTGATCTGCTCATCGGAGAGCCGGCTGAGCAGTTCGCGGATGCGCAGCTGATCGGGGCCGATGCCGGCGATGGGGTTAATCGCCCCGCCCAGGACGTGGTAGCGGCCGCGGAAGGAGCGGGTGCGCTCGACGGCGATCACGTCCTTGGACTCTTCCACCACGCAGATCATGGTGGGGTCCCGGCGCGGGTCGCGGCAGATATTGCAGGTTTCCTGCTCGGTGACGTTGCCGCACGCCTGGCAGAACTTCACTTTTTCCTTCACCGTCACGATGGCCGCAGCCAGCCGGGACATGTCCTCGGCATTGGACTCGAGGATGTGAAACGCGATCCGCTGGGCCGACTTGGGGCCCACGCCGGGAAGGCGGCCCAACTCGTCGATCAGTTCCTGAACCGCACCTTCGTACACGTGGCCTTCTTAGGGAGATAGTTGTTGTTCCGGCTGATTGCCGCCGGCTACCGGTGGGCGCCGTGGCCGTCGAGGCTTCGTTCCTCAATGAGCCGGCCGCCCAGGATCCGTTCGATTGCCTTGCGGCCAACCAGCCCGGAATCTTCAAGCGTTACATCGTCGGCGCTGGGGACATCTTCGACGTACGCCAAGTCTACGTTGCCGCGGACCGCTGCGGACGGCGCAGTGCCGCCCCGCTGGGCAGCCTCGTTGAGCAGCTGCTGGTAGCGGCTGAGTTTCTGGCCGGGGGCCGGCTGGCGCTGCACCTGGCCGGCTTGATCCGGGGCGCCCTGCGGGGTGCCGGGTGCGGCGCTGCCGCTGCTTCCAGGTGCCCCCGCATACGCTGTGACGCCCGACGGCGCGGAGCCTGCAGCTGCGGGCGAGGCGCCGTTGCTGTTCGGGCTGGGGGAGGTCGCGCCGGGTGTGTTCGCGCCTGCTGCGGGATGGGCCGCGGACTGCTGGGCCGAAGCGCCATGGGCTGACGGCTGCGGAGCCGTTCCACGCCCCGACCCTGCCGTGTCAGTGCCGCCGGGAGCGGTGGAGCCTGGGCCGGGCATGCTGGATCCCGTGCCGGGACCGGCGCTGGAAGCGGTGCCCGGGCGCGTCGCCGTGGTGCCCGCCCAATTGGTGCTGGCCCATTCGTCGTCGCTGACGGCGCTGCTGACATGGATGTCCTCGGGGACGGCAGCCGTTTCCCAGGCGTTGCTTTCCGGTGCGTCAGCCGGCTCTGAGGGTTCCTGTGGCCAGTCCTCGGGCAGAGGTGCGCCGCCGCGCGGCCCTGAACCGGATGCAGGCGGCTGCGTTCGCGGTGCCGGCTGCATGGGTTTCTGTGCTGGGGCTGCCTGGCCCTTGGCCTGACCTGCCGCCGGATCTGCCGCCGGAGGGACCTGCGCCCTCTGTTCGGATGCGGGTGCCTGCGGAGTTGCGGGTGCCTGCGGATTTGCGGGAGCCTGCCGGGCTGCCGGAGCGGATCCTGCGGGAGCCTGTTTCGCGCGTGCGGGGGCAGCGGGCGGGATGTTCCAGACGGGTGCACCGGCTGCCGGTCCGCCGGTGGGCGCTCCGTCACGTGCGGGCGCGAGTGCTCCTGCCGCCGCAGGAACCGAAGAATTCCCTTGGGGCTGCGCGGAAGTGGAAGCCGGTGCCGGAGTCTGTGCCGGCGGCGTCAGCCGGCTACCAGCTTTTGGGCCGGGTTCACCCGCTGACGCGGTGCTGTCGTGTACGGCGTTGACCTGGCAGTCAACGCCCAGGACCTGGTGGATGGCCTTGCGCAGGTTCTCCAGGTGGTCCGGACGGTTGAAGTTCGTGGCCGCGCCGGGGTTGGAGAAGGCGAGTTCCAGCACCCGGCCGTCGAAGGAACGCGGTGAAGCGTTCTTGCTGACATTGAGCCAGGTTGCCCGGCGGATGCTGGTTAGGGCGTCCATGATCTCCGGCCACGCACGGCGGATCATTTCCACCTGACCGGGTCCTGACGCGCCTGTGGGGGCAGTCGGAGTGTTGCCGGCTGCACCCTGCTGGACGGGCGCCGCAGACTGGACCCCGGCGGCTGCCGGAGCTGTTGATGGAGTGTTCGACAGCGGGTTCGCCGGGGTCGACGGAACACGAGCCTGCGCGGCGTCGGCCGGACGGCCGTGGACCGCGTCGGCCGGACCGCCCTGCGCTGTGCCGGCTGGACCGCGCTGCGCTGTGTCGGCTTCCGGATCAGGGCCCTGCCGCTGGGCGGACTGCTGCGGCTGGGTGGCGTGCTGCTCGCCCGGTCCCTGCGGCTGCTGCGACGCGGCCTCACGGGAGACGTCGTCCCAGGTGCGGCCGGGCGCCGCGGCATCGGGCATCGAACCGCCGGCAGGAGCCGGGCGGGCGCTGGACGCGGCGGGGGTTGCCGGAGCTGCCGGGGTGGCCCAAGTGCCGCCCCAGTCGGCTGCGCCGCTGGCGGAGGCTGCGGCGTCGGACGCAGTGTCGACGGCAACCGGAGCTGCCGCCGGAGTGCTGGGTGCCGGCGCACTCGTTGCCGGCGCGGCCGGCTGGCGTGAACCCTGCTGCGAAGCGGCCGGTGCCGTGCTCTGCTCTGGTACCTGCGCGGCACGCTGCTGCGGAATGGCCGCGGCGGGGGGAGCGGCGTCGCCCGCGTAGGTCAGCCGGCGCTCAATCCGGTCCACCCGTGCCGCGGTTCCGCGTTCGGACTGATCGGCTGCGGGAAGCAGGATCCGCGCGCAGAGCAGTTCCAAATGCAGGCGGGGCGAGGTGGCGCCGGTCATTTCCGTCAGTGCGGTATTGGTGATGTCCGCTGCTCGGGAAAGCTCTGCACCGCCAAACTGTGCAGACTGTGTGCGCATGCGGTTGATCTGGTCCTCCGGCACGCCGCGCAGTACCGCGGCAGCGGCGTCGGGCATCGCATTGACCACAATCAGGTCCCGGAAGCGTTCCAGGAGGTCCTCCACGAAGCGGCGGGGATCCTGTCCGGTCTGGATGACGCGGTCAACAGCGCTGAAGACCGTGGCGGCGTCGCCGGCAGCAAAGGCGTCGACGACGTCGTCGAGCAGGGCCACATGGGTGTAGCCAAGGAGGTTGACGGCGAGCTCATAGTCCAGGCCGGATTCCCCGGCGCCGGCCATCAGCTGGTCCAGGACGGAGAGGGAGTCGCGGACGGACCCGCCGCCGGCCCGGATCACGAGGGACAGTACGCCCGGGGCAACCGGAACGCCTTCCTGGACGCAGAGTTTCTCCAGGTAAGCCAGCAGCGGCTCCGGCGGAACCAGCCGGAACGGGTAGTGGTGCGTCCGGGAACGGATGGTGCCAATGACCTTGTCCGGTTCCGTAGTGGCAAAGATGAACTTGATGTGTTCAGGCGGCTCTTCCACGATCTTCAGCAGGGCATTGAACCCGGCAGAGGTGACCATGTGGGCTTCATCGATGATGAAGATCTTGTACCGGTCCCGCACGGGGGCAAAGGTGGCCCGCTCGCGCAGGTCGCGGGCGTCGTCCACGCCGCCGTGGCTGGCCGCGTCGATTTCAATGACATCAAGGCTGCCGGCGCCGTTGCGGGCCAGTTCAACACAGCTGTCGCATGTGCCGCAGGGGATCGGCGTCGGACCCTGCGCGCAGTTTAGGCACCTGGCCAGGATTCGGGCTGAGGTGGTCTTGCCGCATCCGCGCGGACCTGAGAAGAGGTAGGCGTGGTTGACGCGGTTCTTTGAGAGGGCCGCCATCAGCGGCTCGGTGACATGCTCCTGGCCGATCACGTCCGCGAAGCTCTCGGGACGGTAACGGCGGTAAAGGGCTGTACTCACAGATAGAACCTTATCGGTTGGCACTGACGGTTCGCATCCGGACCCGGGGCGGGGTGCAGCACCGCTGTTTCCGGATAAATTAAAGACCCCCCATGCACCTGCCAGAGCCCGCTTACCCTTGCTACCTTCCGGTCCTGGGGGAGTTCACAGGATGACACCACATGAGGGGCCGGGAACAAGTCTACCCGATTTTTCGGGTGCCTATTCCGGGCTCCGTGGGCCTTGGCCTGCGTTGGCGGACTGCCCGGAATTCTGGGCGCAGGACATCGGCGGAGGCGGCGTCACCGGGTGGGTTGTCCGGCCAGGAACAGGGCAGTGGGGATGACACGTCCGCAGGTCTGTATATAGGTCTGTATATAGGACTCCTATATACAGACGCCCCTGCGTATCCAGGACTGCTGGTCCTGCGCCGTACTCCTGCACACCCCGGCGGGCAGGGCCTGGTGCGCTGCGTCTTGTGCAGGGACCCGACGGCCGGGGCCTGAACGGCGCCGTCTGCGCCAGGCGCCCTGCGGGTGCTGGCCGGCTCTGCCGCACCAATAGATGGCCGCCCGCAGAAGTGCCCCTATGTATAGGGCTCCTGACAATAGCCAGTGCCTCGTCTTGACTGCGCGGGACGGCAGGGCGGAGGGCCTGAATCAAGAGTCGTAATTTTGTCAGTTTGGTGATGATTCTCAGGGTGTCGCAGGACACGTCATTCCGATTTGCGCAGCCGTCCGCAGGCCTGTAATGTTTTCTGAGTCGCCGCAGCCGGGACGCTCACGGAGCGCCTGAAGCATGGCGGCCAAACCCCAACTTTCTTTCGATGGTTGATCTGCTGTGTGCCTTGTGCGCCGGCGGGAAACCTGGGACTGGATGCTGGGTCCGGAAGGGCTGGAATAGCCGGTTTGGTTGGA
>NZ_BAAALV010000001.1:590997-650824 GCF_039528575.1 Arthrobacter gandavensis | reverse complement strand
GCCGGACAATCATTAGAAGAGTTCAGGCTCCGCAACGCTGCGGAGCCTGAACTGCTTTAACACCCCGTTCACCAGGCAGGCCGGGGGAACGCTAACCCGGGCGGTCTGCCCCATGGTTCCCACGCGCTGTGACACCTGTCCACTGGTGTGACCACACGGAACACCACCTGCCACAAGGACTGGGAAGCGCGGCGCGCCCGCCACATCCAGCCCGTTTCCGGTCTCTCGGCCCCGGCAGCGCGCTAGAGGCCGGTTGCTACGGTGGCAGGCATGGGGATGAGGACCGACTCGACACTAACTGCACGACGGGGACGGCGTGGACCATGGCTTCTCCACGTGGTGGCGTTACTGAGCCTGGGTCTGTGCCTGGTCGACGGTGCGCTCATCTACGGATCCCTCCCCGATACTGTCCCGGTGCACTGGGGACTGAACGGCCCCGATGCATGGGAGGACAAGTCCTTCGGGGCAGTCTTTATGGGCCGGCTGGTTGCGTTGGGCTCGGTGGCACTCCTTGCCCTGGTCAGCGCGGCAGCACCCGCATTCAGCCCGGAGGAACCCGGCGCTTCCGACTGGGAAGCATTCCGGCGCAGAAGGATGATCCAAGGAACGGTCGCCGCCATGGGTGCTGTTTCGCTCTTGATTGCAGCCTGCGTCAGCTACTTGTCCATGCGGGGATGGCGTACCCCGGAGGAGGTTGAAATGTGGCCGGCACTCGTCCTGTCGGGGTTCATCCTCGCAGTGATAGTGCCCGTCTATACAGCGGCAGAACGACGCTCCCGCCGGGAGGCTGCCCGGAACGGTGTCCACCCGACAGATGAGGAGGCAGCGGAAGACACAAAATGGATCGGCGGCGTTCTGCTCAATGACCCGCACGATCCGCACGTGCTCGTCCCCAAGAGGTCTGGAACAGGCACCGGGCTGACCGTGAACATTGGGCACGCCCGCGGCCGGACCGCCGTCGTGCTCTTCCTTGTAGTTGTCATTGGGCTGCCAATCGGCCTTGGCTTATTGGCTGCGCCCTAAATCGGGTTCGGCCGCGCCCTAAACGAAGCGGGAAGCCCAGCTTCTCGACTAGTCTTGAACCCATGCGTATTGCTCGGTTTATCCAGGACAGTGACCCTGCCTTCGGCGTCGTCGACGGTGAAGAAGGCCATGAAGAAATTGCCGTGATCAAGGGAGATCCCTTCTTCTCCGGCGTGCAGCTTACCGGGGAACGGCACAAGCTGGAGGATGTCCGCCTGCTCGCCCCGATCATCCCGCGCAGCAAGGTGGTGGGCATCGGCAAGAACTATGCTGACCACGCAGCTGAAATGGGCGGCGAGGTGCCGCCGGCACCGCTGATGTTCTTCAAGCCGAACACCTCAGTGATCGGCCCGAACGATCCCGTCGTGCTGCCGTCCTTCTCGGAGGAAGTCTCCTACGAGGCCGAGCTCGCCGTGGTTATCGGCCGAATCTGCAAGGACGTTCCGCTGGAGCGGGTGGACGAAGTAGTCTTCGGCTACACCTGCGCCAACGATCTGACCGCCCGCGACGCACAGCGCACGGACAACCAGTGGGCCCGGGCCAAGGGCTTCGATACCTCCTGCCCCATCGGCCCGTGGATCGAAACGGACCTGGACACCGACAACCTGTCCATCAAGGCCTACCTTGACGGCGACCTGGTGCAGGACGGCAATACCTCCGACATGATCTGGGGCGTCCGGGAACTGGTTTCCTACGTCTCCCAGGCCTTCACGCTACTGCCCGGCGACATCATCCTCACCGGCACTCCCGCCGGCGTCGGACAGATTACCGAGGGCCAGCGGATCGAAATCCAGGTAGAAGGCATCGGCACCCTCGCCAACATCGTCCGCGGCTAGCGACGTGGCCGGGGGATCACAGAACCGGGCATCCTGGAACCTGCTTCCTGGCGTGCTCTGGAGCGCCGTGATCCTCCTCGCCGCGCTTAGCAGCGGAATGACGACGGCGGCCGCCTGGGCCTGGGGCCTGGGTACAGCGCTGCTTCTGCTGGTTTTCCCGTGGCTGCTGGTCCGGACACTGGACCGGTCAGGTGACCTGCGTACGTCGATCGCGAGTGCTCCGGTCACCCCGGTCATCCTGGGAGCCGGCGCCCTGTGTTTTATGCTGCTTCGGCTCATCCTGTGGCTGGACGGTCCTCGGATGCTGGCGGCAGCGGTCTTTGCGATGCTGGCCTCCTATGCTGCGGTGCTGGTCCTGGACCGCTCCGTGAAGCTGGACTGGAGTGCCGTGAGCACCGGTGCCGGCGCCGTCGTCATTCCCCTATTGCTTGCCAGGATCACGGGTGGCCCGGTGCTAGCCGCTGCGGCGGCAGTGCTCCTGGTTGCCCTGCTGGCGCTTCTGATGCGAGGCGGCTGGCAGCTGCCGCTGGCTTCCGCTGCGGCCGGCGCCGTGATTGGCGGGGGACTCTTTGTGGTGCTTCAGGGGCTGGGCGCCTAGCTGTTTGGCGGCAGCGACTAAACTGGGGGAATCATGACTACTGAGCCTTCTTCCTTCGCTGATCTCCCCACCGTCGACGACAACACTCCGGTGCGGGTCCGTTTCTGCCCGTCCCCGACCGGCACGCCCCACGTGGGCCTGATCCGCACCGCCCTGTTCAACTGGGCCTACGCCAAGCACACCGGCGGCAAGATGATCTTCCGCATCGAAGACACAGACAAGGCCCGGGACAGCGAGGAAAGCTTCCTCCAGCTCCTCGACGCCCTCGACTGGCTGGGCATCACCTGGGACGAAGGCGTCAACGTTGGCGGCCCGCACGAACCGTACCGCCAGTCCCAGCGGGGGGACATCTACCAGGACGTCATCGCCAAGCTCAAGGATGCCGGACACCTGTACGAGTCCTACTCCACCCCGGAGGAAATCGAAGCCCGGCACCGTGCAGCAGGCCGTGATATCAAGCTGGGGTACGACAACTTCGACCGGAACCTCACTGAAGAGCAGATCGCCGCTTTCAAGGCCGAGGGACGCGAACCGGTGCTGCGGGTTCGCATGCCCGATGAGGACATTACGTTCAACGACCTGGTCCGCGGTGAAATTACGTTCAAGGCCGGTACCGTCCCGGACTTCGTTGTGGTCCGCGCCAACGGTGCCCCGCTGTACACGCTGGTCAACCCGGTCGACGACGCCCTGATGGGGATCACCCACGTCCTGCGCGGCGAAGACCTGCTCTCCTCCACACCGCGCCAGATCGCGCTCTACCGCGCACTGATCGACGTCGGGGTAGCCCAGTACATGCCGCTCTTCGGCCACCTGCCCTACGTGATGGGCGGCGGGAACAAGAAACTCTCCAAGCGCGATCCGGAGTCGAGTCTGTTCCTGCACCGCGAACGCGGTTTCATCCCCGAAGGTTTGCTGAACTACCTGTCCCTGCTGGGCTGGTCGCTCTCTGCCGACGAGGACATCTTCACGGTTGACCAGCTCGTGGAGAACTTCGACATCCACGACGTCCTCTCCAACCCGGCCCGCTTCGACATCAAGAAGGCCGAGGCCATCAACGGCACCCACGTCCGAATGCTGGAGCCTGCGGACTTCCGGAACCGGCTGGTTCCGTACCTGCAGCACGCCGGACTGGTGGGGGAGCAGCTGACCGAGCGCGAAGAGGAGATCCTCACCGAGGCGGCACCGCTGGTCCAGGAGCGCATCACGCTGCTGGGCGAGGCTCCGGACATGCTTGGCTTCCTGTTCAAGGCCGATGATGCCATTGACGTGGCAGACGACGCGCGGAAGGGCCTGCCGGCCAACCTCACCGAAGTCCTCGATGCCACCTTGGCAGCCCTGGAGCCCGTGCAGGACTGGACAGCGGAGAACATCCAGGCCGCCCTGCGCCAGGCACTGGTAGAGGATATGGGCATCAAGCCCCGCCTGGCGTTCGGCCCGGTTCGCACGGCCGTATCCGGCCGCCGGATCTCACCGCCGCTCTTCGAATCCATGGTGATCCTGGGCCGCGACTCCTCCCTGGCACGCATCCGCGCCTTCCGCGCGGCGGAGGCCTAAGCGACTCCATGAGTGAACGGCGGAGCGGCAGGCCCACGGGTGTGCTCTTTGACATCGATGAGACCCTCGTGGACCTCCGCACCGCCATGGGCAATACGCTGCGCGACATCAGCGCCGCGGACCTGGCGCACTTCACCGAAGAGGACTGGGCCGCGTACCAGCATCTCTACGCGGCAGACCCGCAGGGCTACTACGACCGCTACCTGGCAGGCGAACTCAGCTTCACCCGCCAGCGACTGCTCCGGGTCGCCCACGCCCAGCAGTCCCACGGCCTGCCCGTGTTCGACGCTGACGCGGAGGAAGCCTGGAACGCCGCCTACGACAAGACGCTGCCGCGCCACTTCAAGGCGTTCGACGACGTCGTACCCGTCCTGGATGAACTGGACGCGCTGGGGATACCCTACGGCGCCGTCAGCAACAATGTGCATGACTACCAGCGGGCCAAGCTTGACGCGGCGGGACTGGAACGCATTCAGGTCCTGGTGGGCATCGATGCAGTCGATGCTGCCAAACCCGATCCGGCGATTTTCCTGGAAGGCGTGCGCCTGCTCGGCACTGACCCGGCGCTGACCCTCTACGTGGGGGACAACCCCGTGGTGGACGGCCGCGGGGCGCTTGATGCCGGGCTGCAGTCGCTGTGGATTGAACGCAGCGGCAACGAGGAGCTGCGCGCGGCGCATCCCGGCCTGGCAGTAGCCGGGGACCTGGCGGCCGTGGCGGCTGCCTTTTCCGTCTCCCGGTGAGGGCACTGACGGGGCCCTTGGGGGTGGAGCCGGAACGGTTCCGGGCCGGTTTTGTACTCCGGCCGGAACCCGTGTATAGTAATAACTCGTGCTGAGGGGTTGAAGCCGGAACTTGAGGGTTCGGGAACAGCCCGGAAGAGCACATTGGGATATGGTGTAATTGGCAACACAACGGTTTCTGGTACCGTCATTCTAGGTTCGAGTCCTGGTATCCCAGCGCTAATCAAAGAAGGCATTTAGTCCGATTTGAGAAAAAAAGAACAGGTATGAAATACTTGTTCAGCTCGCTTAGCAGGTGAAGCAAACGGCCCCATCGTATAGCGGCCTAGTACGTCGCCCTCTCACGGCGGTAACGCGGGTTCGAATCCCGCTGGGGTCACAGACTGCGGTCCCGGACATAAATGTCCGGGACCGTTTCTTTTTAAGCACTAGCTATTCCGCGGCCGCTATTCTTTGCAGGGTTCGCAAATTCCTCGTTGTAGTGGCGGATCTATAACGCGGTTTTGCCGCTGCCTTAGCCAGCGGCGATTCGAGAGTGGAGCCTTTATCCGCGGTCCAGGCGAGGGCCTCGGGACCCAACCGGACCTGCTCGGCACCTGCGGCTTCCGCCACGGCCGTGAGCTCGTCAAGCACGTGCGGGTCCGAGGAGAAGGTGACATAGGCATGGACCGCCGGATTGTCCGCAGCGTAGGGAACCGCGGCTGCCAGTTCTGCCACCCGCGGCACGGTTAGGACCATGACCCATGCCTCGTAACCGAACGCACTGCGCAGCGCTGCTTCAACCCGCTGCTTAAGTTCCGCCGGGTTCCCGCCGGCAGTGACGACGGCGTTCCCGCTGGCCAGGAGGGTGCGCACACCTTCAAGCCCAAGGCCTTCCAGCAGGCCGCGCAGGTCAGCCATCTTCACGGTGACACCGCCCACATTCACGCCGCGGAGCAGGATGGCGTACCGGCAGCCCGGTGGTTCATTCATAGGCCGAGGCTACTCCGGTGCTTCCGGGCGTGCAGCATAATTGAAAACCGGTACACAGCAGGCAAAAGGAAAGCGGTTCCCGTGGCAGATTACCCCCAGTCGGTGGCAGACCTTGGTGAAGGGGAACTGCTGTCCCGGATCTTCCCCCGGTTGGGCGGGCCGCGTATGCTCCTGGGCCCGGGTGACGACGCCGCCGTAATCGGCGCGCCCGACGGCCGCAGCGTTCTCTCAATCGACACCCTGGTCCAGGACCAGGACTTCCGCCTCCAATGGCCCGGCGGTTACCGCACCACCGGCTACGACGTCGGCTGGAAGTGTGCAGCGCAGAACCTCTCCGACATCAATGCCATGGGTGCCGAAGCCACCTCCCTGGTCGTCAGCCTGACCCTGCCGGCTCAGACCCCCGTGTCCTGGCTCGAGGGTCTAGCCGATGGACTCTCGGCGGCCCTGCGTGCCCTCGGAGCGGAGAACTGTGCCGTGGCCGGCGGCGACCTGGGACGGGGAAACCAGCTTGTGGTGACGGCTGCGGTTACCGGCGACCTTCAGGGACGGGACCCGGTCCGGCGTTCGGGTGCGGTCCCCGGCGACGTGCTGGCTGTCTGCGGTGCGCTGGGGCAGGCAGCGGCCGGGCTGGCGCTGCTGGAGAGTTCCCTGCCCTACGCTGACCTGGACGGATGGGAGCGTTCCCTCACCGCGGCCCAGTCCCGGCCGTGCCCGCCGCTGGCTGCCGGGCCTGCGGCTGCTGCGGCCGGAGCGCACGCCATGATGGATATTTCGGATGGTTTGGTGCGCGACGCCGGACGGCTGGCTGCCGCGTCAGGTGTGTGCCTGGACCTGGACTCCCGGATTCTTGGGATCGAGACTGCTCCGCTGGCTCGTGCGGCAGCCAAGCTGGGCGTCGATCCGCTGCACTGGGTGCTGGGCGGGGGAGAGGACCACGGGCTCCTGGCTGCGTTCGCGCCTGGGGCGGACCTGCCGCGTGGATTCCGGCGGGTGGGAGCCGTCCTGGACCGGGCAGTGCACATCAGCGGGCTTCCCGTCACGGTGGACGGACAGGCACCGGATGCGGCCGGCTGGGACCACTTCGCCGGCTAAGGCACTACTCGAGCAGGTGCCGTTCCCGCACCCTTCGTGCCAGGTCGGCCAGCTGTTCGCGGGAGAGGTCCGGAAGCCGTTCCAGCTCGCTGACAAAGTCCCGCAGGCTTTCCTTGGACCTGGTGCGCATCAAGGTGTTGTAGAACCCCACGATCACCCCGGTGGCCAGGGCAACCACCAGGATCCCGTACAGCGCGACCGCCACCGTGATCAACCGTCCCACCACGGTTACGGCAACGAAGTCCCCAAAACCGATGGTGGTAAAGGAAACGAAGAGGTACCAGAGCGCGTCGCCAAAGCGCGGAATCCCGGGTTCGAAGAGCGGCAGCAGCAGGGCCGCGGCAACGTAGACGGCCAGGAAACCGTAGAAGACGACGTCGGCACCGGTGATGCGGATGATGTTCCACAGGACGTGCAACCGTTTCATGCCCGCTCCTTTGAGCCCGGGCTTCCTACGATAGGCCGACGGCGGGTCAGTCGGTATTGGTGCGCAGTGCTTCGGTCAGCTGCTGGGCGGCCTTGGACACAACCTCGGCATGAATGCGCCCAGGCTGGCGGGTGAGCCGCTCTATTGGGCCGGAGATGGAGACCGCCGCGATCACCCGGCCGGAGGGACCGCGGACGGGGGCTGAAACCGACGCCACCCCGGGTTCGCGTTCGCCCAGGCTCTGCGCCCAGCCGCGCCGCCGGACACCGGCCAGAACGGTGGGAGTGAAGCGCGCGTTCTGCAGTCCTTCGAGCAGCCTGTCATGGTCTTCCCAGGCCAGAAGCACCTGAGCCGCGGAGCCTGCCTTCATGGACAGCTGTGTTCCTACCGGGATCGTGTCCCGCAGGCCGATGGGCCGCTCGGCGGATGCGACACAAACCCGCCATTCTCCCTGCCGGCGGAAAACCTGCGAGCTTTCCCCTGTCGCATCCCGCAGAGCCAGCAGTACGGGCCCTGCGGAGGCAATCAGCCGGTCCTCGCCGGCGGCGGACGCCAATTCCACGAGCCTGCTGCCCAGGACAAACCGGCCTTGTATGTCCCGTCCCACCAGCCGGTGGTGCATGAGCGCCAGGGCCAGCCGGTGCACGGTGGGCCGCGCGAGTCCGGTGGCGGCTACGAGCTGGGCCAGGGTGGTGGGTCCGGCCTCGAGTGCGTCCAGCACCATTGCCGCCTTGTCGATGACGCCCACGCCGCTTGAATTGTCCATAGGATGATATTGCCGTCTCAATATTTGAGATGCAAGCCGGAAAACTGGCAGGGCGGCGGGGATGCTGGTTGTCTTAATCCATCAGGATTCCGCAGGGGCCGGCAGAACCGCCGGAAACTGCGCCGGGCGAGGAGCAGATGGCAATGGGAGAGCATTCAGCGGGCAGGACGCTCGCCGAAAAAGTGTGGGATGAGCACGTAGTGTCCAAGGGCAGCGACGGCGCGCCGGACCTGCTCTACATTGACCTCCACCTCGTGCACGAGGTCACGTCACCGCAGGCTTTTGAGGGCCTGCGCCTGGCTGGCCGGAAGCTGCGCCGGCCGGACCTCACCATCGCCACCGAGGACCACAACACGCCCACCCTGGCGATCGACAAGCCCATCGCGGACCCCGTTAGCCGCACCCAGATCGAGACCCTGCGCGCCAACTGTGCGGAGTTCGGCGTCCGGTTGCACCCGCTCGGCGACGCCGAGCAGGGCATCGTACACGTGGTGGGTCCGCAGCTGGGCCTCACCCAGCCCGGCCTGACGGTTGTCTGTGGCGACTCGCACACCTCGACTCACGGTGCCTTCGGAGCGCTGGCCATGGGCATTGGAACCTCCGAGGTGGAGCATGTCATGGCTACCCAGACGCTCTCCCTGAAGCCGTTCAAGACCATGGCCATCAACGTTGAGGGCACCTTGAAGCCCGGTGTGACGTCCAAGGACATCATCTTGGCGGTCATTGCCAAGATCGGTACCGGCGGAGGCCAGGGCTACGTGCTGGAATACCGGGGTTCGGCTATCCGCTCCCTGTCCATGGAAGCGCGCATGACCATCTGCAACATGTCCATCGAAGCCGGTGCCCGCGCCGGAATGGTGGCCCCCGATGAAACGACGTTTGCGTACCTGAAGGACAAGCCGCACGCACCGCAGGGTGCGGACTGGGACGCCGCCGTCGAGCACTGGAAGTCCCTGGTCACCGATGAGGACGCCGTCTTCGATGAAGAGGTCTTCCTCGACGCCAATGAGCTGGAACCGTTCGTCACCTGGGGCACCAACCCGGGTCAGGGCGTTTCCCTCTCCCAGAAAGTTCCCTCGCCTGCCGAATTCGGTGACGAGAACGCGCGGGCCGCCGCTGAGCGTGCACTTGAATACATGGACCTGGCAGCCGGCACCCCCATGAAGGACATCCGCGTGGACACAGTGTTCCTGGGTTCCTGCACCAACAGCCGTATCGAGGACCTGCGGATCGCGGCGGACATCATCCGCGGCCGGCAGAAGGACCCGAACGTGCGGATGATGGTGGTCCCGGGTTCGGCCCGGGTCCGGCTGGAAGCCGAAGCCGAAGGCCTGGACCAGGTCTTCAAGGACTTCGGCGCTGAATGGCGTTTTGCCGGGTGCTCGATGTGCCTGGGGATGAACCCGGACCAGCTGGAACCGGGGGAGCGCTGCGCTTCCACCTCCAACCGGAACTTCGAGGGCAGGCAGGGCAAGGGCGGCCGGACGCACCTGGTTTCACCGGTCGTGGCCGCAGCCACCGCCGTGCGCGGGACGCTGAGCTCGCCGTCGGACCTTGACCCACTGCCCGGCGCAGCCGCCGGTTCCGCCGCCACCGCTGCCGCCTAGGAGAAGAACATGGAAAAGATCACAACGCACACCGGAATCGGCGTTCCGCTGCGGCAGAGCAACGTGGATACGGACCAGATCATCCCCGCGGTCTACCTCAAGCGCATTACCCGAACCGGGTTCGAGGATGCCCTGTTCGCCGGCTGGCGGAAGAACCCGGAGTTCATCCTGAACCAGGAGCCCTACAGCTCCGGCTCCGTGCTGGTTGCCGGCCCGGACTTCGGCACCGGCTCCTCCCGGGAGCACGCCGTCTGGGCGCTGAAGGACTATGGTTTCCGCGCCGTGCTCTCCTCCCGGTTCGCGGACATCTTCCGCGGCAACTCCGGCAAGCAGGGCCTCGTCGCGGCTCAGGTGGCGCAGGATGACATTGAGCTGATCTGGAAGGTGCTCGAAGAGTCCCCGGGCACCGAGGTGACCGTGGACCTCCAGGCCCGGACCGTGATTTGCGGCACGGTCACCGCACCGTTCCAGATTGACGACTACACCCGCTGGCGCCTCCTGGAAGGCCTGGACGACATTGGGCTGACCCTGCGCCACGAGGAGGACATCACAGCATTCGAAGCGCGCCGCCCCGCATTCAAGCCGACGACGCTTCCTGCCAGGAGCTAAGCACCCTCCCGGTTTCTGCCGCGCGAGTCTGCCGCAGTAGTATTGATGGGCCTTCCCGTTCAGGGCAGGCCCATCAGTTTTCCCGCTCCCGCGGCCGGACTGTGCCCTTTCCTGCGCCGTCCCGGCGGCCCCGTTATTTCGGGAAAGGCAGGCTTGCTCCTATGCTTAGGAGGCAGTCTCTTATGGCCTCTGGGGCATTTAAAACGAAAGAAACAGGTGTTCATGGGTAGCGTTCTAACCATCCGTGGTGGTGTACCCCTAACAGGCAAAGTACCGGTCCGCGGGGCGAAGAACCTGGTTCCCAAAGCCATGGTGGCAGCGCTGCTGGGCAACTCTCCGTCGCTGCTTCGCAACGTACCGGAGATCAAGGACGTGGATGTTGTCACGTCCCTGCTGAAACTCCACGGCGTCGAGGTCACGAAGGATCCCGTAACCGGTGACCTGCTGATGGACCCGAAGAACGCCAAGACAGCTGCGTCCCGGGACATCGATGCCCACGCAGGAGACTCCCGTATCCCGATCCTGCTGTGCGGACCGCTGATGCACAGCATCGGCGAAGCGTTCATCCCGGACCTGGGCGGCTGCAAGATCGGCGACCGCCCCATTGACTATCACCTGCAGATGCTGCGGAACTTCGGTGCCCTCGTGGAGAAGCGCCCCGGCGGCATCTCCATCTCTGCGCCCAAGGGGCTCAAGGGTGCGAAGCTCGAGCTGCCCTACCCCTCCGTGGGGGCCACTGAGCAGGTCCTGCTCACCGCCGTGCGTGCAGAGGGCATCACCGAACTGAGCGGCGCCGCCGTCGAACCGGAAATCCTCGACCTCATCGCGGTCCTGCAGAAGATGGGTGCGATCATCACCGTCCAGACGGACCGTGTGATCCGCATCGAGGGCGTACCGGAACTCACCGGCTACAACCACCGGGCGCTGCCGGACCGCAACGAGGCAGCCTCCTGGGCGTCCGCGGCCCTGGTCACCAAGGGCGACATCTACGTTGAAGGTGCCAACCAGCAGGACCTGACGGCCTTCCTGAACATCTACCGCAAGATCGGCGGCGCGTTCGACGTCGACGATGACGGAATCCGCTTCTACCACCCCGGCGGCAAGCTCAATCCGCTGGTCCTGGAAACGGACGTCCACCCCGGCTTCATGACCGACTGGCAGCAGCCCGTGGTCGTGGCACTCAGCCAGGCTGACGGCGTGTCGATCGTGCACGAGACCGTATACGAGAACCGCTTCGGCTTCACCGACGCACTGATCCGCATGGGGGCGAACATCCAGGTGCACCGTGAGTGCCTTGGCAGCATCCCCTGCCGTTTTGGGCAGCGGAACTTCCTGCATTCGGCAGTGATTTCCGGGCCGGTGCAGCTCAAGGGCGCGGAAATCGACATTCCGGACCTCCGCGGCGGGTTCAGCCACCTGATTGCCGCCCTGGCGGCCGAGGGCACCTCCCGTGTCACCGGCGTCGAACTCATCAACCGGGGCTACGAACACTTCCTGGACAAACTCGAGGGCCTGGGCGCGGACTTCGACGTCACGGACGGGAAGTAAGCTTCCGCACATGAGCGAATCGAGAAAGTCACGTCTCACGTTCACCATCCTGGCGACCGTGGTCCGGCCTGCAATGAACCTCATGCTGGGCCGGAGCTGGGATGGGACGGAGAACCTGCCCAAGGGCGGCGGATTCATTGCCTGCCCGAACCACGTGACTGAAATCGATCCGCTCGTGGTCGGCCATTTCTTCTACAACCAGGGGATCCTTCCGCGGTACCTGGCAAAAGCGTCCCTGTTCAAGGTTCCAGTGCTCGGCCCGGCGCTGCGGGCCACCCAGCAGGTGCCCGTCCAGCGCGGGGGCGCCGGTGCTGCGGCTTCCCTCGACGGAGCGCAGCAGGTCATCGACGCCGGCGGCGCCCTGATCGTGTACCCGGAGGGAACGCTCACGCGCGATCCCGGCCTGTGGCCCATGAAGGGGCGGACCGGTGCCGCGAGGCTGGCTCTCCAGACGGGAGCACCGGTGATTCCGATAGCCCACTGGGGTGCGCAGGACCTGCTGCCGCGCTACGGCAAGATGCTGCACCTTTTTCCGCGCAAGCGGGTGCGGCTGCTGGTTGGCAAGCCGGTGGACCTCTCTGACCTGCGCGGGGTTCCGCTGACCAAGTCAGTGCTGGAGGAAGCCACGGAACGGATCATGGCCGAGCTGACGACGCTGGTGGCTTCCCTGCGCAGGGAAACGGCACCCACTGAGCGCTGGGATCCTTCCCGCAAGGGACAGAAGGCCGTAGGACGCGGCTACGATCCCCAAGAGGAGAAGAAGAAGTGAGAACCGAATCTCTTCCGGAGAAAGTGGCAGTTCTCGGCGCAGGCAGCTGGGGAACCACTTTTGCCAAGATTGCGGCGGATTCCGGTGCTGCGCGCAGGGCCGACGTCCTGATCTGGGCCCGCCGCCCCGAGGCAGCAGAGGAAATCAACCAGTCGCGGCGCAACACCCGGTACCTCAAGGACACTGTCCTGCCGGCTAACCTGCGGGCCTCCGCGGACGTTGCGGAGGTTCTCGCCGGAGCCCAGCTGGTGGTTCTCGCGGTACCGGCCCAGACACTGCGGCAGCAGCTGCGCGAATTCAGGGACCTGTTCCCCAAGGACGCCGTGATCCTGTCCCTGATGAAGGGGCTGGAAGTTGGAACGGACGCCCGGATGAGCCAGGTCATCGCCGAGGAACTGGGATGGCCCCAAGAACGTATTGCGGTGCTCTCCGGGCCGAACCTGGCCATGGAAATCGCCCGGGAAGAACCGACCGCTTCCGTGGTGGCGTGCTCAGACATCGCCGTTGCCGGCTGGATTGCAACTGCCTGCACGGCTCCGTACTTCCGGCCGTACACGAACACGGACGTGATTGGCACGGAGATCGGGGGGATCGTCAAGAACGTGATCGCCCTGGCCGTAGGCATCTGCGAGGGAAAGCAGATGGGTGACAACACCAAAGCCTCGGTTATGACCCGCGGCCTGGCCGAAACCACCCGGCTTGCCGTTGCGCTGGGCGGGAAAACCGAAACGCTCTTCGGCCTCTCCGGCATGGGCGACCTGATCGCCACCTGCTCCTCCTCGCTCTCCCGGAACCACACCGCAGGCCGGCTCCTGGCCCAGGGCCTGACCCTGGATGAAGTAACCGAGACCATGGCCCAGACAGCGGAAGGCATCAAGTCCGCCCAGGCGGTACTGGACCGTGCCACCCAGCTGGGCGTCTACATGCCCATTACCGAGAACGTCGTTGCAGTGCTGCAGGGCGCCATTTCGGTAGACGAACTGGGCCCGCGCCTGCTGGCCCGCGAACTCAAACCCGAAGGTGTACACGCATCATGAGCGTCCAGCCCGTTTCCCCCGACGGCGGCTCCAAGCCGCGCGTAGCCGTCCTTTTCGGCGGACGTTCCAGCGAACATTCGGTCAGCTGCGTGACCGCCGCCGGTGTGCTGGAGGCGATCGACCACAGCAAGTACGACGTCGTTCCCATCGGCATTGCCCGCAACGGCCAGTGGTCGCTGGCCTCCGTGGATCCGGAGCAGTGGTCCCTGCGCTCGGAGTCACTGCCTGAAATCACTGCGGGACCGGAGTCAGTCGTGATCTCAAGCGACGGCGCTTCCCGGGAACTCGTCTCCCATGCTCCCGACGCGATGCCGCGCTCCCTGGGACGAATCGACGTCGTCCTGCCGCTGCTGCACGGACCGTTCGGCGAGGACGGCACGCTCCAGGGCCTGCTCGAGATGGCGGATATCCGCTATGTCGGCGCCGGTGTCCTTGCCTCCGCCGTCGGGATGGACAAGCACTACATGAAGGTGGTGTTCGCCTCCGCCGGACTGTCAGTGGGGCCCTACGAGGTCATCACCGACCGCCAGTGGAACCGCGGCGCCGATGAGTGCCTGGCACGCGCTGCCAAGCTGGCGTTCCCGCTGTTCGTCAAGCCGGCGCGTGCGGGTTCGTCCATGGGCATCACCCGGGTGACCGAGCCCTCGGGCCTGCGCGCCGCCGTCGAAACTGCACGGCAGCACGATCCCAAGGTGATCGTTGAAGCGGGCATCACCGGCCGTGAAATCGAGGTGGCAGTCCTCCAGGGCCGCGGACACGACGATCCGCGCACCAGCCTGCCCGGAGAGATCGCAGTCAACGACGGCGGCCATGAGTGGTACGACTTTGAAGCGAAGTATGTTGACGGCGCCGCAGCGGAACTGAGCTGCCCGGCAGACCTGCCCGACGACGTCACCACCCGGGTCCGGGACCTGGCGGCCGTGGCCTTCGAGGCTGTGGGCGCCGAGGGACTGTCCCGCGTCGACTTCTTCTACACCCGGGACGGGGACCTGGTGATCAACGAGATCAACACCATGCCCGGCTTCACACCGATCAGCATGTACCCGCAGATGTGGGCGAAGTCCGGATTGCCGTACACCGAACTGATCGACGAGCTCATTTTGCTGGCGCTCGAACGCCGGACGGGGCTGCGCTGACGTTTGTCCTGACGCCCTCCGGCTAGCCCGGAAGCTCGACGTCGCTCGTGGCCACGCATTCGCGCGTCTGCTCGATGCGGGACACAGCGTTTTCGAGCTCCACCAGGACGGTGGAGGAGGCTACCTTCTCCGTGTCGAACAGCACCTCGACGGCGGGATCCCGGCCGTAGGTAGTGGCCGTCCAGAGGCTGCCCTCTTCCCGCAGCACCCAGTCCACGCCGTTCACGGTAGCGCAGGCATCGGTCGTCGGCCCGGGAACCGGGACACCGCAGCGAACAATGATCTCCGCAGGACTGCCCCAGGCGGAAGTGGCCTGGCTCGTCGTCTCACGCTGGTCCGCGCCCGCGAGGTTCTCCGGCATGGCCACCATGACCGCAGCGCAGTCGGGGTTCGCCGCATCCGGTGCGGCCTCGACGTCTGCGGCGGGAGTGCAGCCGGTCAGGACCGCTGCCAGAACCAGGGTGCCGGCGGATATGGCTGCCGGAAGGAATTTCATGTTTCAAGCGTATCCGTCCTTCTGCGTGTGCCTCGAATCGGATCGGCGCCCGGGTAGTAGGCTCTGACGAAAACCTCAAGGGTGACCAAAGGATTGATCAGTGACGGAGTTCTTTTCGGACATGCAGGAGGAGCCGGCCAGGCAGCGGCATCCCGTGCGGGCCACGATCCTTGTGCTCCTGGTGCTGGTCCTCGTGGCGGGAACCCTGGCCGGCGGATACGTGTGGAGCCTGGCACGGACGTTCAACGAAGGTACCCAGACGATCGCCGGTGCCATCCCGGAGAGCCCTCCGGAAAAACCCGGTGCAGCGGCGGACTCCCGCAACATCCTGCTGATCGGCTCCGACACCCGGGAGGCGGGAGCGGATGCGCGGTCCGACACCATGATGCTGGTGCATGTTCCTTCAGACCGCTCCGCGGTCTACCTGATGTCCATCATGCGCGACACCTGGACGGAGATCCCCGGCCACGGTGAGCACAAGATCAACGCTGCCATGGCACTGGGCGGCGTGCCGCTGATGGTCCAGACCGTCCAGGGCCTGGTCGGTGTGCCCATAGACCACGTGGCGGTCATCGACTTCGAAGGGTTCAAGGGCCTCACTGATGCCCTGGGGGGAGTCGAAGTGGACAACGCCCAGCCCTTCCAGTCGCGGGGCGGCGACGGCGAATACTTCGCCGCCGGGCCCCTGACGCTTCAGGGCGGCTCAGCCCTGAAGTTTGTCCGTGAACGCTACGCATTCGCCGACGGCGACTATCAGCGGGTGCGGAACCAGCAGGCATTCATGCGCGGCTTGCTCTCGAAGCTGATCTCCGCCCAAACCCTGGGCAACCCGGTGCGGCTTCACGCCGCTGCCGGGGCGATCTCGCCCTATCTGAGCGTTGACGAGGGACTGGACGCCGTGCGCGTTGGGGAACTTGCATTCGAACTGCGCGGGGTGAAAGCCGGGGACATCGAGATGTTCACGCTTCCAAACGCCGGGGTGGGGACCTCCGCTGACGGGCAGTCGATCGTGGTGCCGGATGCTGCAGCCACGGCCGCTCTGGCCCAGGCCCTGAAAACCGATCAGTTGTCCGGTTTCGTGGCTGGACTGGATGCGGCCACCCGTTAACCTGGCCAGGCGCAACCCCGGTTCCGGCCGGGTCCCGTGTTCCCAGGGGCTTCCTCTCCAGCACGTTTTCAGCGTCCCTTCTCGGACGCTGTCAGAGCCCTGCGGTAGGCTTCCTAGTGACCGAGCCGGTTCTAAGACAACGATGTCCTGGAAGATAATCCGGAGGAGAAGCATGAGCAGCAGCACGGAACGGGACTACCTTGCAGACTAAGATCACCGCAAACGCCCAGGCGCTGAAGCGATGGTTGAGCAACGCCGAGGTATCGCTGGGGAACCACAGCGACCGGCTGAACGCCATCAACATTTTCCCGGTGGCCGACGGCGACACCGGAACCAACCTCTACCTCACCATGCGTGCGGCGTCCGCCGCTGCCGCCGAGCTGGACACCCAGGACATTGGCGAGCTGCTCGCCGCGGCCGGCCAGGCCGCGATGGAACAGGCCAAAGGCAACTCGGGAACGCTCCTGTCGGTATTTCTCAGCTCCATGGCGGAGCCCCTGATTGGCAACACCCGCCTGTCGGCGCCTCTGCTGGCCCGTTCGCTGGAACGCGCCCAGCTGCGTTCCTGGTCCGTGCTGAGTGATCCGGTCCCCGGCACCATGCTTTCCGTCCTGGAAGAGGCGGCCCGCGGCGCCTCCCGGGTGGAGGCAGCCCAGACCGGAGATGACTCAAACGCCGGCCTGGCCGAAACGCTGCGGGCCATGATGACTGCGGCCCTCGCCGCCGTCGTGCGCACCGAAGAGCAGCTGGAGACCCTGTCGGACGCAGGCGTCGTGGACGCCGGAGGCGTCGGCTTCCTGCTGGTCCTGGACGCCATGCGTGCCGCTGCCCTAGGTGAAGGGCTGCAGGGTGAACTGCTGGACGGGCTGCACGGCTACGACGTGCAGGACCCGCACATCCACGGCACCCAGCCCCAGCTTGAAGGCGTCGAGGTCATGTGCACCATTACGCTCAGCCCCCTGGACGCCGCGACGCTGCGGCTCCAGCTCGATGAACTGGGCGAATCCGTGATCATGAGTGCGGTCAGCCCGGTGGGCGAGGGTTACCGCTGGCGTGTCCACGTCCACACCCCCGACGCCGGCGCAGCGATGGACGCGCTTCATGCCGTGGGCGAGCCGACCAACGTCACCATCACTGAACTCTCTGCGAACGGGCACCAGACCACTGAAATACCGCAGGTGCCGTTGCCCGGCCAGGCCGGCATCGGCGATTTCGCTCGCGAAGCCTAGAGGCCCATGCAGGACAGGATTCCCGGCGAACTCGACTTTCCCCTCAACCGCCGGATCGGAAAAAAGTCTGCGGACAAGATCGAGAAGCAGCTGGGCATCACCACTGTGGGCCAGCTGCTGCTCCACGTTCCGCGGCGGTACATGGAACGCGGGGAACTGACGCGGATTTCCGAGATCCCCTTCGATGAGGAAGTCACCCTCGTCGCGAGGGTGCAAAGCAGCAATTCACGCCGGATGCAGACCCGCAAGGGCATGATCGTGGAAGTCACGGTGACGGATGACGACGACGCCGCGGGTTCCCTGGGGCTGCTGCACCTCACCTTCTTCAACGGCTACGGAGCGCAAAAGGACCTCCAGCCCGGGATCCGTGCCATGTTCTCCGGGAAGGTCGGGGTCTACAAGGGGCAGCTGACCCTGACCAACCCGAACTATGTGCTGCTCAGCGACGAAGCGGACGACGAGGAAGAAGCCAAACGGCCCATCCCGGTCTACCCTGCGACTGCCAAGCTCACCAGCTGGGAAATCAAGACCACCATCGACCTGCTGCTCGACTCGCTCCAAACCGAACGGCTGCGGGACCCGATCCCGCAGGCTATCCGGTCCCGGGAGCACCTGATGGGTGTGGCAGACGCTTTCAACGCGATCCACCGTCCCGCGGCCATCGAAGATGCCTACAAGGCGCGCCACCGCTTCCGGTACGAGGAAGCGCTGGTCCTGCAGACCGCGCTGGCCCGCAGGCATGCCTTCACTGCGGAACAGGACGCCACCTCCCGCCCGCCCCGCCCGGGGGGACTGCTGGAAGCCTTCGACGCCGCACTGCCTTTCACGCTGACGGAAGGTCAGGCCTCCATCGGCGCGGAACTGGCTGCCGACCTGGCCAAACCGCACCCCATGAACCGGCTGCTGCAGGGCGAAGTTGGATCCGGCAAGACTCTGGTGGCGCTGCGGGCCATGCTGCAGGTGGTCGACGCCGGGGGACAGGCAGCGCTGCTGGCACCCACCGAGGTGCTGGCCGCCCAGCACTACGCCTCGATCACCCGGACACTCGGTCCGCTGGCCCAGGCCGGCATGCTCGGCGGCAGCGAAACTGCCACCCGGGTAACGCTGCTGACTGGTTCAATGTCCGCGGCTCAGCGCAAGTCAGCGCTCCTTGAAGCAGCTTCGGGGTCGGCTGGAATCGTGATCGGCACGCACGCACTGCTCTCGGAACATGTGCAGTTCGCGGACCTGGGCCTGGTGGTGGTTGATGAACAGCACCGTTTCGGCGTCGAGCAGCGGGACATCCTGCGCACCAAGGGCCGGGAGTCCACCCCGCACCTGCTGGTCATGACCGCCACTCCCATTCCGCGCACCGTGGCCATGACAGTGTTCGGTGACCTGGATGTCTCCACCCTGACCCAGCTGCCTGCCGGACGGGCACCGATCTCCACGTACCTGGCCCCGCTGGCGGACAAACCGGCCTGGGGTCCGCGAATCTGGGCGCGTGCCCGCGAGGAGATCGACGCCGGAAGGCAGGTCTACGTCGTCTGTCCCAAGATCGGGGACAGGGAAGAGGAACCCGGCACCGAGCTGGCGCTGCTTGAAGAACTGCCCCCGCAGGCCGCCCCGCGGAACCAGCGTCCGCTGGCTTCGGTCCTGGACACGGTCGAGCGGCTCGAGGAACTGCCGGTGCTCGCAGGTATTCGGCTGGGCATGCTGCACGGGCGGATGGATCCGGCGGATAAGTCCGCCGCGATGGATGCCTTCAACCGCGGCGAAATAGACCTGCTGGTCTCCACCACCGTGATCGAGGTGGGGGTGGACGTCCTCAACGCCACCATGATGGTGATTCTCGACGCCGAACGTTTTGGCATCTCGCAGCTGCACCAGCTGCGCGGCCGCGTAGGCCGGGGAGGCCTGCCCGGCACCTGCCTGCTGGTGACCAACCTTGAGGACGGGCATCCCAGCCGGGAACGCCTGGACGCCGTGGCAGCCACCACCGATGGTTTCGAACTCTCGCGCCGGGACCTGGAACTGCGCCGGGAAGGTGACATCCTCGGTGCCTCGCAGTCCGGCGGACGCTCGACCCTCAAGCTGCTGCGCGCCATCCAGGATGAAAAGGTCATTGAACGGGCGCGTGCCGATGCCTACGCGCTGATCCAGGAAGACCCGGACCTGCTGGACCATCCGGCCCTGAATGAGGCGATCGAGGCTTACCTGAACCCGGAGAAGGAAGCGTTCCTGGACCGCGGCTAGGTTCGGGGGCGGGTACCCGATGCCGGACGGGGCAGGCCCGCTGGCTAGAGTGGAACCATGAGCCGCATCATTGCCGGAGCCGCCGGCGGAACCACCCTGACCAGCGTTCCCGGGTCCAGTACCCGGCCTACCACTGACAGGGTGAAGGAAGCGCTCTTCTCCCGCCTGGAGTCCTACGGAATCCTGGACGGGGCCTACGTGCTGGACTTGTTCGCCGGCTCGGGCTCCCTGGGCGTGGAAAGCGCCAGCCGCGGGGCCGCACGGGTCGACCTGGTCGAACTGGCAGAAAAGGCCGCGCAGGTCTGCCGCGGCAATGCGTCCCTGGTGAACAAGATCCTCGGCTCCGAACGGGTGCGGGTGCACCGGACCAAGGCGGAGTCCTACCTGCTTCGGGTACCGCCGGGACTGGTCTGGGACCTGGTCTTCCTGGACCCGCCGTATCCGCTGGAGGAGGAAGGCCTGTCCGCAGTGCTGGAAGCGCTGAGTCCCCGCCTGGCGGACGGCGCCGTCGTCGTGGTGGAACGCTCCACCCGCTCGCCCGAGCCCGGCTGGCCGGCTGGCATGGAGCGCTTCAGCGAAAAGGCCTACGGCGAGACAACACTCTGGTTCGCCGAGCCGGCTCCAAAGAAAGACGGCGCAGAAGCCTAGATTTCTTTAGCGTCCCTCCGCGAACGCGTCGAGGTCTGCTCCGGTCAGCACCGCTGCCGGATGGGGTCCGGCCTGCAGAAGCGACGTCGTCCACTCGGCGGGCCAGCGGTACGGCACCGCCGCCAGCACAATGTTGCCGGGGTGCCTGCCGGTGAACAATGACGCGTCCCCAAGTGCTGCCGCTTCGCCCCCCGCCCTGCCGAAGACATCGGCCAGCGCCTTGGCCTGCCGGCGTGCGAAGGCAAGCGGGGGATCGTCGCCCACATTCACCAGCAGCACGCCGCGCCCGCTCAGCAGTGCCCGCAGTTCCTCGTAATAGCTGCGCTCTGCCAGATGCTCCGGAGCGTCGGCACCGGCAAAGACGTCAAGGACCACGGCATCGAACGAGCCGGCCTCGAAGCGCTCAAGTTCCGCGCGGGCGTCGCCGGTCACCGTTTCAAGCACAGTGCCCTCCGGCAGCGGCAGGTAGGCCAGGACGTAGTCAAGAAGTTCGCGCTCAAGTTCAACGGCGGCCTGCTCAGAACCGGGGCGTGTGGCCTGCACATACCGGGCCAGGGTCAGCGCCCCGGCACCCAGGTGGAGCACCCGCAGCGAAGCGCCCGGCGGACCAGCCAGGTCCAGGACGTTACCGATCCTGCGAAGGTACTCGTAGAAGATCTCCTCCGGGTGGGCCAGGTTCACGTGGGACTGCTGGGCTCCGCCGATGGAGAGGATCCAGGCGCCGTCATTGAAGGCATCCTCGTCCAGTTCCGCGTGGGCAGCGATGCCGCGCAGGAGGCGGGAGGGCGGACGCTTCGCCATCCTTAGAGCACCTCGTTGAGCCGGGAGATGCGCTCAGCGGCTTCCTGGAGCACGTCGAACCGCTTGCAGAAGGCGAAGCGGAGCATGGTCCTGGTCCGTTCCGCGCCCTCGGGGTGGCAGAACATCGCCACTGGGATGGCTGCTACGCCCACGAGTTCCGGCAGCCGGCGTGCCAGGGCGGTGGCGTCGTCGATGCCCAGGGGAGCGACGTCGGCATTCACGAAGTACGTTCCCTGTGGCTGGAACACCTCCAGTCCCGCCTGCCGAAGCCCGGCGGAGAGCACGTTGCGCTTGGCGCGGAGGGTTCCGGCGATGTCGGTGAAGAACGCATCCTCCATGCGCAGCCCCTCGGCGATCGCCGCCTGGAACGGAGAGCCGGAGCTGTAGGTCAGGAAACTCTTGACGGCACGCACCGCGGCAACCAGCTCCGCCGGCCCGCTGATCCAGCCGATCTTCCAGCCGGTCAGGGAGAACGTCTTGCCTGCGGATGAAATGGTCAGGGTGCGGTCCGCCGCACCGGGCAGCGTGGCGACGGGAATATGCCGGGGCCCAAACGTGAGGTGTTCGTAGACCTCGTCGGTGACAATCACGGCGTCATGCTTCACCGCCAGGTCAACGATGCGCTGCAGTACGGTCTCCGGGAAGACGGCGCCGGTGGGGTTGTGCGGGTTGTTGACCAGCACCACCCGGGTACGGTTCGTGAACGCTGCTTCCAGGGCAGCCAGGTCCGGCTGGAAATCCGGGGCCAGCAGGGGAGCAGTGGTGTGGGTGGCGCCGCTGAGCCCAATCATGGCGCCGTAGGAGTCGTAGAAGGGCTCGAAGGTCAGGACCTCGTCTCCCGGCCCGGTGAGCGCGAGGATAGCGGAAGCTATCGCCTCCGTGGCGCCGGTGGTCACCATGACCTCCGTCCCGGGATCCGGACGAAGACCGTAAAACCTTTCCTGGTGCTCGGCGATGGCCTCGCGCAGCACCGGCAGCCCCATGCCCGGGGCGTACTGGTTGGCTCCGCCGAGTATCGCCCGGCGGGCAGCATTGCGGATTTCCGCCGGTCCGTCTTCATCCGGGAAACCCTGTCCCAGGTTAATCGCTGAGTGGGTACCGGCCAGGGCGGTGATTTCCTCGAAGATGGTGATGCCCAGGTTGCCGTCTGCGCCAAGAAGGTTCGCTCCCGCCGCCGTGCGCTGCCAGGGTGCGGGCGCACCGTCCCGGGAGTCTCGGAGCATAGGCGTGCGGGATGTTGAAGTCATGCCTTCAAGTATTACCTGACACACCCGGGAAACGGGCCGGCGGGACACCCTCCGGTTCTCCATTCCGCCGTGCCTGACCGCCCTGGAGCCCGCCAACCGGGTAGATTCGATGTATGCGACGCGCTGTATGCCCCGGATCCTATGACCCCATCCATAACGGCCACCTCGAAGTGATTGCCCGCGCCACGAACCTCTTTGACGAAGTCATCGTCGCGGTCTCCACGAACTACGCCAAGAAGTACCGGTTCTCCGAAGACGAGCGGCTGGAAATTGCTGCGGAAACGCTGGGCTCCCTTGCGGGAGTGTCAGTGCTGCCCATGGGGCACGGCCTGCTGGCAGATTTCTGCCGGGAGCATGGCGCAAGCGCCATCGTCAAGGGACTGCGGTCGGTGCAGGATTACCAGTACGAACTGCCCATGGCTGTTATGAACCGGCAGCTCACCGGCGTGGAAACCGTCTTCCTGGCCGCGGAGAATTCCTACACGCACCTTTCCTCAAGCCTGATCAAGGAAGTCGCCTCACTGGGCGGAGACATCACCGGATTTGTGCCGAGCGCCGTGTTGAAGCGGCTGAGCTAGCCAGGTGCAATGGCCCCGGGGTGCGCTGTGCAGGCAGTAGACTTGATGGGGCGACGGAAACCCGGCGTTCTGCCGGCTGCCTGAACCCCGGTTTGAGAGATACCGGCTCCTCAGGCTAAGATGATATGTCGGTCTATGTTCTACAGGAGTTCTCATTAGCGTTTCATCGCGGTCACAACCGAGTTCCCCCTTGGCAATTAATGTCAAGGATCTCGGGCGCAGCCCGGGAACCATGCGGACAATGCATGAGCATGTGCCGGCACCGAAAGACTTCGGTGTTGCGCTTATTGGCGTACCGTTCGGATCGGACATTGAGCTCGATCTGAGGTTTGAAGCTGTACACGAGGGGATCCTGGTCTCGGGTTCCGCGCTTGTTCCCGTCAAGGGCGAGTGCGGACGGTGCCTGGTTCCCATCGAGTACAACGAGGACGTCGATGTGCAGGAACTCTTCTACTACGAGGACACAGAGTCCTTCGAAGAAGAAGAGGAAGAAGAGCAACGCCGGATCGAGCGAGATGTAATCGATCTTGAACCGGTT
The DNA here is from genome assembly GCF_039528575.1 of Arthrobacter gandavensis. NCBI lineage: Bacteria > Bacillati > Actinomycetota > Actinomycetes > Micrococcales > Micrococcaceae > Arthrobacter > Arthrobacter gandavensis. The sequence continues at coordinate 627,224 of NZ_BAAALV010000001.1, read as the reverse complement.
TTGCGGGACGCAGTGGTAACTTCCCTGCCGTTCCAGCCGGTGTGCCGGGAGGACTGCGAAGGCCTTTGCTCCGAATGCGGGGCGCGCCTTGAGGAGGATCCGGGTCACCACCATGAAGTTGTGGATCCTCGCTGGGCAGCCCTTGCCGGGTTGGCTGGCACCGCCGCTGAAGATGCGGCAACAAGTACAGAGTCAGACGAGAGAGAAGAGAGTTAGTCGTGGCTGTTCCCAAGCGGAAAATGTCCCGCTCGAATACGCGTGCACGCCGGTCCCAGTGGAAGGCAACTGCGCCCAACCTGGTAAAGACCGTTGAGAACGGCCGCGTTACCTACAGCCTGCCCCACCAGGCCAAGGTCGTAACCGACTCCGCAGGTACCGCGCTGTTCCTTGAATACAAGGGCCGCAAGGTAGCGGACGTCTAAGACCAGTGAGTGTCCCCTTTGCCGTTTGCCCCATGGGCAGCCGCTGAAGGGGGCTCACTGCTTTTCGGGGCACAATCAGCAAGTGAAAAATACTGAAGAGCTTCTGAAGCGTCTCGGCGTCGACCTCGATGCCGAGACGCTTCGTCTTGCGCTCACACACCGCTCCTACGCATACGAGCATGGCGGCATCCCCACCAACGAACGCCTTGAATTCCTGGGCGATTCGATCCTGGGGTTCTCCGTAACCGACACGCTTTACCGTGACAACCCCGGGCTTTCCGAGGGTGAACTGGCCAAGCGCCGTTCCGCAGTAGTCAGCACCAAGGCGCTGGCCTCCGTGGCCCGCGAGCTCAGGCTGGGCGACTTTATCCTGCTCGGCCAGGGCGAGAAGCTGACCAACGGCAAGGACAAGTCCTCCATCCTGGCGGACACCACCGAGGCACTGATCGGCGCGGTGTACCTGTGCCACGGCATCGAGACTGCCCGTTCAATGGTGATGCGCCTGATTGGGCCGCTGCTCCACGATGCGGACACCCTGGGAGCCGGCACCGACTGGAAGACCAGCATCCAGGAAATAGCTGCCGCCCGGAAAATGGGCGACATCGAATACCGGGTTACGGGCTCCGGCCCGGACCACTCCCGCAGTTTCGTCGCCGTGCTGCACATCGGCGGACGTGCGTTCGGCACGGGCACCGGCCGGTCCAAGAAGGACGCTGAGCAGGAAGCTGCCGCAGACACCTGGAAGCTGTTGCGTGAACAGGACAGCAGCCAGGCTCCTTCGGCACCTGTGTAGCCGCTGTCATGCCCGAACTTCCCGAAGTCGAGGTAGTCCGGCGCGGCCTGGCACGATGGGTGCGCGGCCGCACCATCACCGGCGTCGAAATCCTCGATGAACGCTCCATCCGGCGGCACGTTCCGGGGCCGGAGGACCTGCGCGGCAACCTCGAGGGCGCCCGCGTGCTTGATGTGGCCCGTCGCGGGAAATTCCTCTGGCTGCCCCTGGTGGAGGACTCAGCGCCCGACGCCGCCCCGCCGTTTGCGCTGATGGCGCACCTGGGCATGAGCGGGCAGCTGGTGATGGAAACACCCGACCTGCCCGATGAGAAGCACCTCAAGGTCCGGTTCACGCTCAGCCCGGCTGAGGACGCAGACGGTACGCGCATGCCGGACGAACTTCGTTTTGTGGACCAGCGCATTTTCGGCGGGGTCTTCCTGGCGGACCTGCTGCCCACACCGGACGGGCAACCCGGCGGGCTCTCGGAAACGGGGCTGGCGCTGGTTCCGTCGGAAGCAGCCCATATTGCCCGCGATCCGCTGGACCCGGCGTTCTCCTTCGACGATTTCTACCGGAGGCTGCGCGCCCGCCGCACCGGCATCAAGCGCGCACTCCTGGACCAGGGGCTTATCTCCGGGGTTGGCAACATCTACGCGGACGAGGCGCTGTGGGCAGCGAAGCTGCACTTTGCCAGGCCCACCGACACCATGCGCCGGGCGGATGCCCTGCGCCTGGTGGAAGCCGCCCGGGACGTGATGCTGCGTGCCCTCGAAGCCGGGGGAACCAGTTTCGACTCGCTCTACGTCAACGTCAACGGAGCCTCCGGCTACTTCGCCCGCTCCCTGAATGCCTACGGCCGCGAGGGCCGGCCGTGCCCGCGGTGCGAGGCGGCAGGCCTTCCCACACTGATCCGGCGGGATTCGTTCATGAACCGTTCCTCGTACTCCTGCCCGGTCTGCCAGAAGCGTCCGCGCAACGGCCGCTGGTAGCTCCTGCCCTGCCGGCGGCTAGCTGCTGCGCAGCTCAGCCACCAGGGCGTCGTTGAAAACCGGCCACGCTTCGGCGGCCCAGGGACCGAAGTCCCGGTCCGTGAGGGCCACCGCAGCCGCTTCCAGCTCCGGATCAACCCACAGGAATGTCCCGGACTGTCCAAAATGTCCAAAGGTGCGCGGAGAATTGGCCTCGCCGGTCCAGTGCGGAGACTTCCCGTTGCGGATCTCGAAGCCAAGGCCCCAGTCGTTCTCCTTCTGCCGGCCGAATCCAGGCAGCACACCGGCCAGGCCTGGGAACACCACGGAGGTGGCGGCAGTCAGCGACCCGGCGCTGATTAGCTGCGGAGCCTGAAGCTCGGCAGCAAACCGGGACAAGTCGGCTGCCGTGGAAACGGCCCCGGCAGCGGGAGAACCTTCCAGTGCCGTGTCTTTCATGCCCAGGGGCTCGAGGACAGCCTCGGAAAGGTAGTCCGCGAAGGAGATGCCGGTAGCCTGCTCCAGATGTTCTCCCAGCACTTCGAACCCCGCGTTCGAATACAGGCGGCGGGTCCCCGGTTCGTAACGGACTGTGCGGTCCCCGAAATCGTAACCTCCGGTATGCGCCAGCAGGTGGCGGATCGTGGAGCCTTCCGGACCGGCCGGATCATCAAGGCCTACGGCTTCCTCTTCGAGGGCCACCTGGAAGGCATACGCGGTGAGCAGCTTGGTCACGGAAGCCAGCGGGTAACGCTTCTGCTGTTCCCCGCCGGTTCCGAGGACGGTCCCGTCGGCCGCAACGACGGCGGTGGAAACGTTTTCCGCGGGCCAGGACTGGGTCTTCTGGAGAGTCTTCATCCCTGCCATCCTATGCGGCGTAGTGCTTGGCCAGGCGGGCCATGCCCTCCTCGACGGAGACCTCCGGCGCCCAGTCCAGGACCTGGCGGGTGTGCCGCTGGTCGAACCAGTGGGAGGTGGAGAGCTGCTCCGCCAGGAACCGGGTCATGGGAGGTTCGTCCTCCACCAGGCCGCGGGAACCGGCTGCGAGCCAGGCTTTCTCAATGACGCTTCCGGCGCCCCGGGCAAGCCAGCCGGGAACGCTGAGGGACGGAGCTGGAATGCCTGCGGCGGCGCAGATACCGCCGATCATTTCCCGCACCATGCGGGGCTGGCCGTTGGTTACCACCAGTGCCTGCCCGTGGGCCTGCTCCATCCGGTCCAGGGCACGGGCGATGGCGGAAGCGGCGTTGTCCAGGTACGTGGTGTCGATGAGGGCCGCCCCGCCGTCCAGCAGCGGGAGCCGTCCGGACCGGGCCCGGTCCATGACCCGTTCCACCAGCTGGGTGTCGCCGGGCCCCCAGACGATGTGCGGACGGATTGCCGTGACGCGGAATTCAGGCGAATCAGCGGCAAGTGCCAGGAGTTCTGCGGCGGCCTTGGAACGGGCATAGCTGCCGCGGGCCCGCTCGGGGTCCGCGGTTCCCGCGCCCGCTCCGGCGATCGGCTCGCCGAAGTGGGCCACCGAGGGCGAGGAGACGAAAACGACGTCGCGCACGCCGGCGGCCCGCGCGGCGTCCAGGACATTGCGGGTGCCGTCGATGTTGGTCGCCTGGAACTCGGACCACTCACCGGTGAAGGAAACCTTTGCCGCAAGGTGGACGACGGCGTCCATTCCGGCTATGGCTGCTTCCACGGCTGGGCGGTCCGTGATGGAGCCGGAGACCGACTCCAGGCCTGGAGCGGCCGCAGGGCGCCGCTGCAGCGTCCGCACATAGTGTCCCTGGCCTGAGAGGACGCCGGCAACAGCGCCTCCGAGCAGGCCGCTGGCGCCGGTGACAAGGATGCGGCGGCTCATCGGCGGGCTCCCGGTGCGGTGATGCGGCCGCCGGCCAGGACCCGGGCGGCCCAGGCACCCAGAGCGGAGCGGTCGATCTTGGAATTGTGGCGGATGTCCGTGGGCATCTGCGGCAGCACCAGCACCGCGGCCAGGTCCAGGCCACAGCGTTCGGCGACGGCGGAGCGGACGTCGGCGGCCAGGGAGTCTTCCGCCGGTCCGGGCCTGCGGGCCCCGCCGACGGTTTCAACGACGGCCACGGGAACCTGTGTTCCCGCCGGGCCAACGCCTACCAGGGCCGCCAGGCGGACAGCAGGCACTGATTCCGCAGCCTGTTCGGCTGCGACCGGCGTGAGGGGCCCTGCGGGGGTGGTCAGGACATGGCCAAGACGTCCCTCGACCCAGAGCCGGCCATCCGCGTCGAAATGGCCAACATCTCCGGTCCGGTGCCAGCCCGGCAGCGAACTGCTGTGCGCCTCGGTAATCCAGAGCCGGTCGTACCGGTCCTTCACATGCGGCGCACTCACCAGGATTTCTCCCGTGATGCCGTGCGCGTCGGAGATCTCGCTGCCCGCCGTGCCGTCTGCGGACAGCGGAGCGAGGGCCACGCGGGCACCGGCCACTGCTGTGCCCACGCACACACCGTTGCCGGTACCGGCCTTGCGGATCTGCTCCAGGCTGATGTCCGTGACCGGCAGAGCCTCGGTCATGCCGTAGGGCGTGTGCAGGGCAGCGGCGGGAACCAGGTCCTGTACCCGGGTGAGCAGGGCTTCGGGGATGGGAGCCCCGGCAGAGAGCAGCAGTTCAACCTTGCCCAGTGCATCCCGCTGGGCCGCGTCCAGGTCCCCGGCGGTTGCCAGCACGTTGGCCAGGGCGGCGGGGGAGGCGAACACCGTGGTGGCCTGGATGGCCGCGGCGGCGTTGGCCAGGGCGGCGGCGCTAAGCGTGCGCGGAGCGGTGACGTCCATGTCCGGAGTGACGCTGGTGGCGCCCAACGCGGGTCCGAGCAGGGCGAACGGTGCGAAGCCTGCCACCAGGGAGGAACCGGCCTTGAGGTTGTAGGTCCGGCGCAGCGTGTCCCGCATGGCGGCGAGCCGGCGGTGCGTGTAGACGGCTCCCTTGGCCGGTCCGGTGGAGCCGGAGGTGAAGAGCACGGCGGCGTCCGCGTCCGGATCCACGTGCCAGTCGGGGACTGGCTGTCCGGCCCCGGCAGCGGTGAGTTCAGCGACCGTGTGCGCTGTGCCGAGCAGGCGCCGCCTGGCCGGGGATGCTTCGCCGGCCAGGACCGGGGTACCCGGCCAGCCGAAGAACCGTGCACCGGTGAGGCCGCGTTCAATGCCTACGATGAAGTCCGGTCCCGCGCCCTTGATGGCGCGGCTCAGGCCCTTGGTGCCCAGCCCGGCGTCGGCAACCACCACCACGGCGCCCAGCCGCAGGCAGGCGTAGATCAGGGTTGTGAGCTCGCTGCCCGGCGGCACCAGCAGGTTCACCCGGCTGCCCGGGCGCACTCCGATGCCGGCCAGCCCGGCCGCCAGCGCGTTGACCCGGGAACCGAGTTCGGCCCAGGAGAGCACCGCGGGAGCTTTACCTGATTCGGCCGGAGCCATATCAACGACGGCGGGTGAATCGTCCGAGCTGCGCTCGTCCAGCTCTGCCAGCATGGGCCGGAAGCCGGAGCGCTGTGTTTTTGCGGCTGGGGCCTGCTTCGGAGCCGCAGCCTGTCCCGGAGCCGGGGCGTGGACGGCATCCAGCCAGGCATAGACCGGCGAGGCGATGTCCCTGTCCTCGGCCACCAGGTGCCCGGCACCTTCGAAGCGGTGAACGTCCGCCTGGGGAAGGCGGCTGATGAGGTCCCGCAGGTACCGGTCGGAGAAGACCGGGTCCTTGGGGCCCCACAGCGCCAGCACCGGCACGTCCAGCTCCCGGATGCCTTCGGCGACGCGGCTCAGCGTCCGGTAGCTTGGGTGGGTTTCATCCGCGGGGATGTCGGCGACGAAGTTGCCGACGCCCTCGCGCCGTGCTGCTGAGCGATAGGGCTCGGCGTACGCCTGGCGGACCTCCGGGAGCAGTGCCGGGCGGGCCAGGGAATGCGTGACGCGCAGGAAGGCATCGGTGGTCCTGGTGCCCCAGCCGTGCACTGCCGGGTGCAGGGCCAGGCGCAGTGCCGGCGGCAGGGAGAAACCGGCTGGGTGCACCGCGGTGTTGGTAAGCACCACGCCTGCCAGCTGTTTGCGGTGGGCCAGTGCCCAGCCCAGGGAGATGATGCCGCCCCAGTCGTGTCCCACGCTCACCACGGGCCCGGTGAGGCCGAGCGCACCGGTCAGGTCCCCGAGGTCGGTGATCCGGTCGGCGAGCCGGCGGAACGTCCCGGTGCGGTCGGAGAAACCCATATCCAGCTGGTCTACGGCGATGACGCGCCAGGGACGGTCCGCGGTGCTCCCGGCAGCGGCCAGGGTGCGCCACAGATAGGACCAGGTGGGGTTGCCGTGGACGCACAGCAGCGTTCCGGCAGGCTCGACGCCGCGGGCAGCAAGGTCCGGGGCGTTATCCAGCAGGTGCCAGGTGTGGGTGGTTCCTGCTGCATCCACGGCAGCGGTGGAGGGAACCTGGACATGGCGGGACCACGCGGCCGGAACTCCGGGCCAGAGTTCAGCTACCACGCGATCTCCATCATGGTGGTGTTCAGGCCGGAGCCCACGCCCATGCACAGCACCCGGTCCCCGGGATGCAGCGTGCGGGCTTCCTGCGCGAGCGTCATGGGCAGTGATGCCGGACCCACGTTGCCCCACCGGGGGAACGTGATCGGAACACGTTCCTTGTCCAGCTCTACGGCCTTGATGATGGCGTTCGTGTAGGAGTTGGAGACCTGGTGGGTGACGTAGCGGTCCATGCCCTGCCAGTCCCAGCCGTTCTCCTGCGCCTCATGCCAGGCAGTGACCACCAGGTCCAGCCCGCCTTCGAGCAGCCCTTTGGTATCGGTGTACATGCCGCCTTCACCGCCCACGCACAGTTCGTGGTGTTCGGTGCCGGCCCGCGAGACCCCGCCCAGGATGCGGTGCGAACCGGGGTGGTCCCCGGCCCGGCCGATTACGGCAGCCGCAGCCCCGCTGCCCAGCGTCAGGGTCGCGAACTCCCGAAGGTAGTCCTGGCGGGTGGAGTCCTCACGGTTTAGGCGGCCGAACGTGGCTTCCTGGACTCCCTGCGAGTCTTCCCCGGCCACAATCAGGGCGTAATCGATCTGGCCGGATTCGATCATGTTCGAGGCCATGGTGATGCCGTTGACGAATCCGAGGCAGGCATTGGCAAGGTCAAAGTTCAGGGCAGAGGAAGGCAGGCCCAGGCTGTGGTGGATCTTCACTGCGACGGAGGGCTCAAGGTTCTTGCGCGTCACTGACGTGTTGATGAGCAGCCCGATCTGTGCCGGCTCGACGCCGGCTTCAGCCATCGCCTTGGCTCCCGCCTCGATCGCACCGTCCTCGAAAGTCGAACCGGGTGCCCACCATCGCCGTTCGCTGACGCCGGCGACCCGCTCCAGCAGGCCCTTGGAAAGCCGCAGCCGTTTCAGGGACGGCGAGAGCCGTTCGTCGAACTCATGAGAACTGACAACAACGGGCGCTTCTACGCTCTTGACGCTCAGGAGTGCGGTGTTGGTGTGATGGAAGTTGAAGTTCCCGCTCAAAATGCCTGCCTTGTCTGCTGCCAAAAAAGATCGCGGTCCGGGCCCGGTAAAGCCCGTAACGGCGCCGTCGAACCATATGATTCTCTAAGAAGCCTACTTTCCTGCCCGGCCTGGAACGCGCGAAATCCCGGATTACGCTCTGCGAGTACTGCGCTTAAGTGTGGGGTACCACCCGGCTTTAAGGAATCTTCCACAAACGAGAGACAGAGGCCAGTGCACTTAAAAACCCTCACGATGCGGGGCTTCAAATCCTTCGCGTCGGCCACCACCTTCGAGTTTGAGCCCGGAGTGACCGCCGTCGTCGGTCCCAACGGCTCAGGCAAGTCCAATGTGGTGGATGCCCTGGCCTGGGTCATGGGGGAGCAGGGAGCCAAGACCCTGCGCGGCGGAAAAATGGAAGACGTGATTTTTGCCGGGACCTCCGGGCGGCCGCCGCTGGGCCGGGCGCAGGTCTCGCTCACCATCGACAATTCCGACGGCGCCCTGCCGATCGACTACTCCGAAGTCACCATTTCCCGCACCCTGTTCCGGGCCGGCGGCTCCGAGTACGCCATCAATGGTGCACCCTGCCGCCTGCTGGACATCCAGGAACTGCTCTCTGACTCCGGGCTGGGCCGGGAAATGCACGTGATCGTGGGGCAGGGGCAGCTGGACAAGGTGCTGCACGCGTCGCCGGAGGACCGCCGGGGCTTCATTGAGGAAGCCGCGGGAATCCTCAAGCACCGGCGGCGGCGGGAAAAGACCGTGCGCAAGCTGGACGCGATGCAGGCCAACCTCGCCCGACTGACCGACCTGACCGCGGAGCTGCGCCGGCAGCTTGGGCCACTGGGCAAACAGGCGGCCGTGGCACGCCGGGCCAAGCAGGTCCAGCTGGATGTACGCGATGCCCGGGCACGCCTGCTCGCCGATGACATTGTGACCCTGGCCGCCGCCGTCGAGGAAGACACAGCGGCCGAGGCAGCGCTGCGCACCAGGCGGGCACAAGTCGAGCAGGAAGCGGCAGCACAGGGTGCGCGGCTCGCGGAACTCGAACGGCTTGCCGCCGAGGCAACCCCGCGGGTCAACGCAGCACGAGACGCCTGGTACGCGCTTTCCTCTGCACGGGAACGGCTGCGCTCGCTGGCTGCTCTGGCCGACGAGCGGCGCCGGCTGCTTGGCTCCGCTGAACCTGCGGCCGACCCCGGCCGCGACCCCGAGAAACTGCAGGCTCAGGCGCAGCGGGTGCGCGCCGAGGCCGAGCAGCTTGCCGCCGAGGCCTCCGAACGGGAGGGCATGCTCGAAGACGCCGTTGAGATCCGGGCCGCCGCAGAGGAAGAAGCGGCAGCCGAAGAGCGACGCCTGGCCGCCCTGCTGCGGGCAGCGGCGGACCGCAGGGAAGGCTTGGCCCGGCTCTCCGGCTCGGTGTCCGCCGCGCGGTCCCGGGTGGAGGCTGCGGAGGCTGAGCTGGGAAGGCTGCGCGGTTCCATTGCGCAGGCCGAGGAGCGCCGGCGTAGGGCCGAAGCGGATTTCGCTGCCCTGGAGCAGGAAGCAGCTGGAGCGGAGTCCGGCGAAGAAGGCCTGGACGCCGAATACGAGGAAGCCACCGAGGCGTTGGAAGTCGCCACGGCACGGCTGGCGGACCTCGTGGAAGAAGAACGGCAGGCGGTTCGGGACCGTGAGACCCTCACCGCCCGCCGCGATGCCCTTGCCGTGGGGCTGGACCGCCGGGACGGGTCGGCGGCGCTGCTGGGTGCCGGGCTTGACGGTGTGCTCTCGCCCCTCGCCGACCTGCTTACCGTCAGGCCCGGCTACGAGCGCGCAGTCAGCGCCGCGCTGGGACCGGCAGCCGAAGCGCTGGCAGTACGCGACGGCGACACTGCAGTCCAGGCGCTGAAAACCCTCAAGGACTCCGAACTGGGCCAGGTGAACCTGGTTCTGGCCGCTGGTCCGGCCGCCGGGGAACCCGCCGAAAGCCGGGTGGAGCTTCCGGCCGGCTGCGTTTATGCCGAGGATCTGGTGGAGGCAGCCGCGGGCGCTGGACCTGCCGTGCGCTCCCTCCTGCGCCCCGCCGTCGTGGTTGAATCCCTGGACCGTGCATCGGCCCTGCTGGCACAGCACCCCGGACTAACGGCGGTCACCGCTGACGGGGACGTGCTGACAGTCTTCACCGCCGCCGGGGGATCGAGCACGGCCCCCGGGCTCATCGAAATCCAGGCTGCCGTGGAGGAAACCCAGAGCAGGTTGGATGAAGCCTCAGCCCGCGCCGAAAAGGCACGTTTCGCGATCGCAGCACTGCGGGCGGAACGTGACACGGCGCAGGCCAGGGCCGATGCAGCGCTCGCCGTCCTGCACGAATCCGATGCCCGCCTCGCCGCCGTGGGGGAGCGGCTGGGTGCCTTGGGCTCCGTGCTGCGTTCGGCCTCCGGGGAAGCGGAACGGCTGACGCGCCTTGCCGAGGCGGCTGAGGCGAACCTCACTGCGGAACAAGAGAAGCTGGCCGAGGCGGAACAGCGGCTGGCAGCGGCGCAGGAAAGCCCGGAAGACGCTGCCGAACCTTCCACTGACCGCCGTGATGCGCTGGCATTGGCCGCAGCCCAGGCGCGGCAGGCCGAAATGGATGCCCGGCTGTCCCTGCGCTCGGCCCAGGAGCAGCTCTCTGCCGTGTCCGGCCGGGCTGAATCCCTGGAGCGGGCCGCAGCGGCGGAGCGCCGCGCCCGGGCAGCGGCAGCAGAACGGGCACGGGTGCGTGCCGCCCAGGCCGCACGTGCGCAGGCGGTGGCCACGGCGGCCCTGCAGGCCGGACGCTGGGCGGACGTGTCCCTGGAAGCCGCGGCCGCCGAGCGGGACCAGGCCGAAGCCGTCCGCGCCGAGTTTGAAGCCGAGCTCACCGAGGTGCGGGCCGCTAACGCCGAGTCCGTGGCAGAGCTGGCCAGGCTGACGGACTCCGTGCACCGCGACGAGCTCCTCCGGGCTGAGAAACGGCTGCGGATCGAAGCACTGGAAGTCCGGGCCGTGGAGGAACTCGGCATCACCGCAGACAACCTTGTCGCCGAATACGGGCCGGACCAGCTGGTTCCGGTTCCTGCGGATGCCGTGGAGGGCGCCGGAAAGTGGGCGGCCCTGCATCTGCCGGTGGACGAGGACGGCAACCCGGTCACCGAAGGTGTTCCCTACAACCGCGCCGAGCAGGAGAAACGGCTCAAGCGTGCCCAGCGGGACCTTTCCGCCCTGGGCAAGGTGAACCCGCTGGCACTGGAAGAGTTCGCTGCCCTCGAGGAGAGGCATGCCTTCCTCAGCACCCAGCTTGAGGACCTCAAGGCCACCCGCAAGGACCTGCTGGACATCATCCGTGAAGTGGACCAGCGGGTGGAAGAGGTCTTTGCCGCCGCTTTCCAGGACACAGCTGTCCAGTTCGAGAGGGTCTTCGGGCGGCTTTTCCCCGGCGGCGAGGGACGGCTGGTCCTCACCGATCCGCAGGACATGCTCACCACCGGCATTGAGGTGGAGGCCCGTCCAGCCGGCAAGAAGATCAAGCGGCTGTCCCTCTTGTCCGGCGGAGAGCGCTCGCTGACCGCCGTCGCCCTGCTGGTAGCCATCTTCAAGGCCCGCCCCTCGCCCTTCTATGTCATGGATGAGGTTGAAGCGGCACTGGATGACACCAACCTGGGCCGGCTGATCACCATCTTCGAAGAGCTGCGTGAATCGTCCCAGCTGATAGTCATTACGCACCAGAAACGCACCATGGAAGTGGCCGATGCCCTGTACGGCGTGTCCATGCGCGGCGACGGCGTCTCCGCCGTGATCAGCCAGCGGCTGGCCGGCGCGGCGCGGCATTCTGCCGCCCCTTAGCCTTGCAGATCCCGCCCTGGTCCTCGCAAGCTCGGAGAGGGGCCCTGGATCTTTCACTGCCTCGCTCGTTCCTCGCTCGTTCCTCGCTCGTTCCTCGCTCGGCGATGCGGGGCTACGCAGAACACCGTGCCGCGCGGCCCCCGGTCCTGAAACCGTTAGCGGGCGTATCGTGCGGTGAAGTTGCGCAGGATCAGCGGCGGGGCAGTGACCCGGGCCGGACGGACGGAGTCCATCACCGCGTCGGCTTCCTCAGGCGGAAAGTACCCGGCATTGCGGTAGACCGAGATACGGGTCAGCAGCCCGGCGACGTCGAGCTCGGGATGGAACTGGGTGGCGTAGAGGTTCTGCCGCACCCGGAACATCTGCACGGGGCAGGTGGGGGAGCCGGCCAGGTTCACCGCATGCGGGGGCAGCGTGAAAACGGCTTCCTTGTGGCCTACGAAGGCGTCGAACGTGTCCGGCAGCCCGTCGAGCAGAGGATCCCGGCGTCCCTCCACGGTGAGGGTAACCGGAACTGCGCCAATCGCCTCGCCGTAGGTGCGGTCGACGACGGCGCCCTGGTGCCGTCCCAGCGTCCCCACGCCGTAGCAGGCACCCAGGAATGGAAAGTCCTCCGCGACCACGGCGTCCAGCAGGGCAGACAGCTCCTTTTCAACGCGCAGCTGCAGCGCGGACTTGCCCTCTTCCGGGTCCGAGGAGTTGAACGGGCTGCCGCCCACGATGATCCCGCTGTACTGCGCCAGGTCAACGGCCGGCAGGGGGCCCGCTTCCATCCGTACCCGGTGCAGCTGGTGCGGGGCCAGGCCCCCGAAGTTCAGGTAGGACTCGTATTCCTCCTCGGCGGCGCCGTCTTCGGCGCGGGTGGCCAGGAGCAGGAAGGGCTTCATTCCTCGATGGTAGTGCGGTGCGGGCGCATCCTGGCCGTCCGCTGCTCCGGGGCCAGGGTTTCCCGTGCGGTCAGCCAGATCAGCAGTGCTGCCAGGGCGGTTGCTCCCGTGACGGCGAAAGCCCAGGTGTAGCCCAGGGTGTCGGCCAGCACACCGGCCAGGATGGGGCCGATGATCGCTCCGGTGTCCGCGGACATCTGGAACGCCGCAAGGACCTTGCCGCCGCTGCGTTCGGAACCGACGACGTCGGCCACCGCGGCCTGCTGGGCCGGGTTCAGCAGGCCTGTGCCCAGGCCGGCAACCGCGGAGACCACCAGGAACATGGCCACTGACCCGGAGAAGCCGATTGCCGCAGTAGCGGCGCCGTTTATCGCCAGGCCTGTGATGACCAGCGGTTTGCGGCCCCAGGAGTCAGCCAGCCGGCCGGAGAAGGTCAGGGCCAGGGCTGTCCCGGCTGCGAACGCGGTCAGGGAGATGCCGGCAATTTCCGGGCCTGCTGACAGGACAGCAGCGGCAAAGAGCGGCAGCAGGGAGTTGCGCACGCCGAAGGAGGACCAGCCGTTGGCGAAGGATGAGACCATGGCGGCGCGGTAGGCGGAGTCGGAGAGCGCCTCCCGGACGCTGAGGTGTACCCGCTCGGCAGGTTTCTCCTTTGCGCCGGCACTGCCGCGTGCTTCCCTCAGCAGGTAGGCGACTACGACGGCGGCCACCAGCAGTGCTGCGGCGTAGACGAGGAAGGGAACGCGCAGTCCGAAGCCGGCCAGAAGACCGCCGAGCAGGGGCCCGCCAATGTTGCCCAGCAGGAAGGACGAGGCGTAGGCGCCGGAGATGCGGCCGCGGATGGCGGGAGGAGCCAGCCGGATGATCAGGGCCATGGCGGAAATGGTGAACATGGTGGATCCGATGCCGCCGAGGCCGCGGAAGATCAGCAGCTGCCAGTAGTTCCCGGCGAAGGCGCACGCTGCCGTGGACAGGGCCACGATCAGCAGTCCCATCACGTAGACAGGGCGTTCACCGAGTTTTTCCAGCAGGGCTCCGCCGGCCGGGGCGAAGACCAGCCGGGTGAACGCGAAGGCGCTGACCACAACCGAGGATGCCGCCACGCCAACGTTGAAACTCTGGGCGAACTGCGGCAGCACCGGAGCCACCAGGCCAAAGCCAAGGGCAATGAGGAACGCTGCGGCAATAAGGACTTTGATTTCGCGGGGGATCGGTATCCGGGGTGAGCTCGCCATGATGCTTCGATTCTCGCAGACTTGGCCGCGTTTCGGGCCGGTGCCGCCGGGACGGCAGTGGGCACGTACGGGTGCCCGGCGGCGGCGCCGTATGACATGCTGGAAAGCGTGAATGAGACTCTTTCAATTGTGATCTATGTGGTCATTGGGCTGGCTGTTGTCGGTTCGCTGGCAGCCCTGCTGGTCCGCACCCGCCGCACGCCCAAGGGCATGTACCCCACGAAGCGTGACGCAGACGACCTGCCGGGCGGCAGCGGTTCCACCTCCGTCCTGGACCGTCCCGGAACTGCCGAGCCGGAAGCTGATTCCAGGCTCACCGTCCCGGATGACCTGCGGGACCTGGAAGAAGCTCCCGCTGAGCCCGAGGCCCCGGCGCTGGAGACCCCCGAACCGGTCCAGGGCCGCCTGGCCCGGCTGCGTGCCCGGCTGGCGAAGTCCAACAACGCGCTCGGCAAGGCTCTGCTGGCGCTGCTTTCCAGCGACAAGATCGACGAAGACGTCTGGGACGAGATCGAGGAAACCCTGCTGCTGGCAGACCTCGGCACCGAACCGACCACCGAACTTGTCGACGCGCTGCGCGAGCGGGTCCGCATTTCCGGCAGCCGCGACCCCCAGGAAGTCCACGCGATGCTGCGCGAGGAACTGATCAAGCTGGTGGATCCGTCCATGGACCGTTCCCTCGCCGTTGACCGGCATGCAGATAAGCCCGCCGTCGTTATGGTGGTTGGCGTGAACGGCGTCGGCAAGACGACAACCGTGGGCAAGCTCGCCCGCGTCCTGGTGGCCGAGGACAAGGACGTTCTCCTTGGAGCAGCGGACACTTTCCGTGCCGCGGCAGCCGAGCAGCTTGCCACCTGGGGCCAGCGGGTGGGCGTGCCCACCGTGCGCTCCGACGTCGACGGCGCAGACCCGGCGTCGGTCGCCTTCGAAGCAGTGAAGGCCGGCATTGACGGCGAAGTGGACACGGTGCTCATCGACACCGCCGGCCGCCTGCAGAACAAGGTTGGCCTGATGGACGAGCTCGGCAAGGTCAAGCGCGTGATCGAGAAGCAGGCCGAGGTTGACGAAGTGCTGCTGGTCCTGGACGCCACCACCGGACAGAACGGCCTGACCCAGGCAAAGGTCTTCGCCGAGGTCGTGAACATCACCGGCATTGTGCTCACCAAGCTGGACGGGACCGCCAAGGGCGGAATCGTCGTCGCGATCCAGCGCACTCTCGGTGTGCCGGTAAAGCTGGTGGGCCTTGGTGAAGGCCCGGATGACCTGGCGCCGTTCGATGCCGAAGGTTTTGTGGACGCACTGCTGTCATAGCGTGCTGAAACGCAAACGGGCTCCCGCGCCGGTCTTGGCGCGGGAGCCCTTTTGCGTGCGGCCGGATTGATACTGCGGTCAATGGCACGCCCTCCTGACAACACTCACGGCTGGTTCACCGGCGCAGGCAACGTTCCCGAAACACGCCGGAAACTGCACTTTTACCCGGCGCCGAAGTTTGTAATGTCCCGGCAATACCCCCGGCTGAATACCGAAACTTCGCCCCGGCAATGTTCTTTCCAGCGCGGGAGATGCCCGCAAAGCGTGGAAGGACATGGAGATGGATCTGACCGCAGGTCACGTCTGGGTGATGGTATCGGCGGCACTCGTGCTGCTTATGACACCCGGTTTGGCATTCTTTTACGGTGGCATGACCAGGGCGAAGGCAGCCCTGAACATGATGATGATGAGCTTCGTGTCGATCGGACTCGTCGGTGTGGTCTGGGTCCTCTGGGGCTTCTCCATGAGCGGCGGAGACGGGGTTGCCGGGCTGTTCGGCAATCCCTTCGCATCCTTCGGGCTGGAAGACCTGATCGGCACCGAGGACATGATTGGCGCCGGCTTCGGAGCAACCTTCGCGATCATCACGGTGGCACTGATCAGCGGCGCGATCGCGGACCGTGCCAAGTTCGGCGCCTGGGCCGTCTTCGTTCCCGTGTGGGTCACCCTGGTCTACTGCCCGCTTGCCTTTATGGTCTGGGGCGGAGGCCTGCTTGGTGAAGAAGGAGCGATCGGCTCCGTCGTGGGTGAAGCCATTGACTTCGCCGGCGGCACCGTAGTTCACATCAACGCCGGCGTAGCGGCCCTGGTGCTGGCGCTGATCATTGGCAAGCGCCGCGGTTTCGGCTCCGACCCGAGCCACCGCCCGCACAACATCCCGTTCGTGATGCTCGGCGCTGCAATGCTCTGGTTCGGCTGGTTCGGCTTCAACGGAGGCGCTGCCGGCACTGCTGAGGAAGCGGGCCTGATCTGGGTCAACACCCTCGCCGCTCCCGCCGCCGCCATGGTGGGCTGGCTGATCACCGAACGGATCCGCGACGGACGCCCCACCTCCCTGGGTGCAGCCTCGGGCATCGTCGCCGGCCTTGTGGCCATCACCCCGGCCTGTGCCAGCGTTTCCCCGCTGGGCGCACTCGGCCTGGGCCTGGTTTCCGGCATCCTGGCAGCCCTGGCCGTGGGGCTGAAGTACAAGTTCGGCTACGACGATTCGCTCGACGTCGTTGGGGTCCACCTGGTGGCAGGCCTGGTCGGCACCGTGGCACTTGGCTTCATCGCGCTGCCTGTCGACGGCGAAGGCGGCGGCCTCTTCTACGGCGGCGGCTTCGCACAGCTCGGCGCGCAGATCGTGGCGACCGTAGTAGCGATTGTCTTCTCCGCAGTCATGACCCTCATCATCGGCCTGGCCATCCACAAGACCATGGGCTTCCGGGTCACCGAGGAACAGGAAATCAACGGCGTGGACCTCAGCGAGCACGCTGAGACCGCATACGAACTGGGCGGCATCGGCGTCGGCGGTTCCTTCCGCCCGGCAGCTGAGCACACCACCGTCCCCGTCAAGGAGAGCGTCAACTCATGAAACTCGTAACCGCAATTGTCCGGCCGGAGAAGTTCGACTCCATCCGCGGCGCCCTGGAGAGCTATGGAGTCCAGGGACTCACCGTTAGCCAGGCCAGCGGCTACGGCCGCCAGCGCGGCCACACCGAGGTCTACCGCGGCGCTGAATACACGGTGGACCTGCTGCCCAAGCTGCGCGTGGAAGTCCTGGCCGCCAACGAATGGGTCAGCGACATCGTGGACGTGCTGGTCTCCACCGCCAACACCGGCCGCGCCGGAGACGGCAAGGTATGGGTGACCAACGTAGAGGAAGCACTGCGCGTCCGTACGGGCGAGCGCGGCGACTCGGCACTCTAGCCAGCCTGCACCACACGCAATAAGGGCATCTCCTGACAAAGCCGCCCGGCCGGACCTCTCATTGCAGAGGAACCCGCCCGGGCGGCTTTGCGCTTCCCGGCGCCGCAACCACATCGAGATGGCAGAAACTGCCCGTATGGGCGCCCATTCGTGCAGTTTCTGTCATCTCGATGGGGAAGTTACAGGGTGCTGCGGCTGGTGTCCCAGCCGGAGGGCCCCTGCGTGCCTGCCGCGTAGGTGTCCATGGGAATCGCCTGCGCCCGCCAGGCCGAGAGCACAGGGTCCACGATCCGCCAGCATTCCTCGGCTATGTCCCCGCGGACGGAGAGCAGCCGGTTGCCCTCGATCACAGCCTCCAGGACCTCGCCGTAGGCGCTGAGCTGTGAGGTGTGCAGCTGGGCGGTCAGCCTGCTGCGGTCGAGGCGGAAGATATCCGCGGGTCCGTTGACGTTCAGTTCCAGCTCCAGGAACGCCGGGTTGAAGGAGATGCGAAGGCGCGACGGCGCTGCGGTGGAACCGCTGAATCCGTCCGGGAGGTGGTTCACCTTCCGGAACGTCACCACCGCCTCCTTCCGGGTGCGGGCCTGTGCTTTGCCCGACCGCAGGATGAACGGCACACCGGCCCACCGGTCGTTGTTGATGGCTATTTCGATCTCGGCCAGGGTTTCGGTGTTCCGGGCGGGATCCACCCCGGGGGAATCCGAATAGGCCTGCACTTCGCGGCCGTCGATCACTCCTGCGGTGTACCGCGCCCTCCGGGTGCTCCGGTGGAACTCACCGGGAACGGAAGCAGCCCGCAGGGTGGCCGCAACGAGGTCCCGGAGGTCACGTTCGCCGAGGGAAGCCGGAGGGCCGATCGCCATAAAGGCCATGATGTGCAACAGGTGGCTCTGGATCATGTCCTCCAGCGCACCGGAGGCGTCGTAGTACTTCGCGCGGCCCTCCAAAGCCAGCTGCTCATCAAAGACAATCTCCATCTTCTCGATGTGCAGTGCGTTCCAGATCGGCTCCAGCAGACGGTTGGAGAACCGCATGCCCACAATGTTCATAACCGTGGTCATGCCCAGGAAATGGTCGACCCGGAAAATGTCCTCTTCGGGGACCAGCGACTCCAGCACCCGGTTCAGCTCCCTGGCGGAAACCTGGTCCGTCCCAAACGGCTTCTCCAGCACCAGCTGGGTATCCGGCGGAAGGTCGCCGGGCCTGAGCGTGTCCACAGTGGAAATGGTGAGCTTGGGCGGAAGGGCAAAATACACGGCCAGCGGAAGCTCGAGTCCTTCGATGCCGGCGGCAAGGCTTCCTGGTGTGTTCAGGTCCAGCCTCCGGTAGGAGCTGCGCTGCACTGCTGCGTCGAGCTCGCGGCGCGCCTGCCTGCCGGCGGCGTCGTACTCGGTGGAAAAAGAATCCGTTATCCGCAGCATCCAGTCCTGCTGGGTCCAGTCCCGTGAACCGGAGCCCACCACCACCAGCCCGGGCGCCCGTCCGCGGGCGATCAGCCGGGCCAGGCCGGGCAGGAGCAGCCGGTGGGAGAGGTCTCCGGTTCCGCCTAGGATCAGCAGGGTCTTCACACGGGACTCCCGCGGTCGGTTGGCAGCCATGGTTCCAGCGTCCCACCGCGGCGGATGCCGGCATAGGGTCCGTGCGGCCATTACCCACCTGCGCTTGGTACCCTTAACAGCTGGGCCTGGCAAACATGGCGAACTACCCGATGAAAGAAGTGCGCAGCGCGTGTTCAATTCACTGTCTGACCGGTTGACTTCCACGTTCAAGAACCTGCGTGGCAAGGGACGTCTGAGCGAAGCCGACGTCGATGCCACAGTGCGGGAAATCCGGCGTGCACTGCTCGATGCGGATGTCGCTGTTCCCGTGGTTCGTGCCTTCACTGCCTCCGTCAAGGAACGCGCCCTCGGGTCCGAGGTCTCCCAGGCCCTGAACCCGGGCCAGCAGGTCGTTAAGATCGTCAACGAGGAACTCGTGGGGATCCTGGGCGGCCAGACCCGCCGCCTGAACCTGGCCAAGAACCCGCCCACGGTCATCATGCTCGCGGGCCTCCAGGGTGCCGGTAAGACTACCCTGGCAGGCAAGCTCTCCCGTTACCTCAAGGACCAGGGCCACAGCCCCCTGCTGGTTGCTGCGGACCTCCAGCGCCCGAACGCGGTCAAGCAGCTCCAGGTCAACGGCGAACGTGCCGGCGTGCCGGTTTATGCTCCGCACCCGGGTGTCAGCTCGGAGTTCGAGGCAGCCACCGGCGACCCGGTCGCCGTCGCACGCCAGGGTGTCGAAGAAGCACGCACCAAGCTCCACGACATCGTGATTGTGGATACCGCCGGACGCCTGGGCGTGGACGCGGAACTGATGCAGCAGGCCGCTGATATCCGCGCGGCCATCACCCCGGATGAAGTCCTTTTCGTCATCGACGCCATGATCGGCCAGGACGCCGTCGCCACGGCCCAGGCCTTCAACGAGGGCGTGAACTTTACCGGCGTCGTGCTGACCAAGCTCGACGGCGATGCCCGCGGCGGCGCCGCGCTGTCCGTCGCCTCGGTGACCGGCAAGCCGGTAATGTTCGCATCCACCGGCGAGGGACTGAAGGACTTCGAGGTCTTCCACCCGGACCGCATGGCCAGCCGCATCCTGGACATGGGCGACATCCTGACGCTCATTGAGCAGGCGGAGAAGTCCTGGGACAAGGACGAAGCGGCCCGGATGGCCAAGAAGTTCGTCGACCAGGAAGACTTCACCTTTGAGGACTTCCTGGCCCAGATGCAGCAGCTGCGCAACATGGGTTCGATGAAGAAGATGCTCATGATGATGCCCGGCGCCGCCGGCATGCGCGAGCAGCTGGAGAACTTCGATGAGCGGGAGATCGACCGCGTCGAGGCGATGGTCCGCTCCATGACCCCGCACGAGCGAGTTGCACCCAAGATCATCAACGGTTCCCGCCGGGCCCGCATTGCCCGAGGTTCCGGTGTCCACGTCTCTGAGGTGAACGCCCTTCTGGAACGCTTCACCCAGGCCCAGAAGATGATGAAGAAGATGGCAGCCGGCGGCGGCATTCCGGGTATGCCCGGAATGGCGGGTCCCGGCGGCTTTGGCGGTTCACGCAAGAAGCAGCAGGCTGCCAAGGGTAAGAAGAAGGCCCGCTCCGGCAACCCGGCAAAGGCGGCGCAGGAGCGTGCAGAGGCCGAGGCGCGGCGTGCGGGTGCGGCAAAGGCTTTGCCCACCGGTTCCGCCTTCGGCCAGCAGGGAGGGGACTTTGATCCTTCTTCGCTGAACCTGCCCAAGGGCTTCGAGAAATTCCTCGGCAAGTAGTACGCACGTAAATGCACGGCCGGTCCGGGTCTTCCCCGGACCGGCCGTGCGCGTCCGCCGGGAGACTAGGCTGGTTTGATGGCTCAGCAACGGATTGTCTTTGTGCACGGTGCGGGCCGGTTCGGTGCGGCGGCCTGGCCTGGCCAGCATGCCCTGGCCCGCAGCTGGGACTGCCTGTTCCTTCGCCGCTCCGGGTACGGGCTCCAGGTTCCGCCGTCCCCTACGGACCATGCCGCTGACACGGCAGCGGTCCTTGCCGCCCTGGGCAGCGGCGGGCATGTGGTGGCCCACGCTGAGGGGGCCGTGTCCGCGATGATGGCCGCTGTGAGCGACCCTGCCCTGGTCCATTCTTTGACCTTGTGTGAACCGGCAGTGTTCTCGCTGACGCGGGACCTGCCGGCAACGGCCGCCCGCCGGGCGCTGCTGGATCCGCTGTTCCAGGCGGCCGCCGGACTCACCGACGATGAGTATGGCACCGAATATGCCCGGCTGGTCTTTTCCGCTGAATCCGCGCCCGACCCGGGCAACGATCCGCACGCCGCTGCCCGCCAGCGTCTTCAGTCACCGCCGTGGGACGCTCCGCTGGACATAGTCCCCGGCGTGCCCACCCTGGTGCTGACGGGGGAGTGGGAGCCGGTGTATGAAGAAGTCGCAGCATTCCTCGCTTCCACCGGTGCCGAACACCGCCCCGTGGGCGGCAATCACCGGCCGCAGGACACGCAGGCGGGCCGCGAGGCGATCACCGAATTCCTTGCCCGGACGGGTGCGGCTGTGATGGCCGGGGGCCGTGCCTGAGATTCGGGCCGCCCTGCCGGCGGACCTGGTGCTGCTTCCGGAGGTGGAAGCGGCGTCGGACACCCTGCTTTTCGGCCGGCCCGAAATCCGCGCTGACCTCGCCGGAAGCCTGCCAGGGCCAGCCGAGCCCCGGGAACTGGCCGCGGCCCTGAAGGTGCTGGTCGCCGGCGCTCCGCCGGTTGCCTTCGTGCGGCTGGAAGAGGTGGGCGGCTGTGCCCACCTGGAGCAGCTTTCGGTCCACCCCGACGCTGCCCGGGCAGGGCTGGGACGGGCCCTGCTTGGAGCGGCCATTGAGTGGTCGAGGCAGGCTGGGTATTCGGCCCTGACACTGTGCACGTTTGCACGGGTCCCCTTCAACGCGCCTTTCTACCGCACCTGCGGATTCGCCGCCGTCCAGCCCTCCGGCGCGCTGGCCCGGGTGCGGCAGCACGAGGCTGAACTCGGACTGGACCGCATCGGTGAACGCGTTGCGATGCGCCTCGAGCTGGCCGCGCCTCCGGCAGGATGACGACGGCACTGGAATTTAGCTGAAGCTTCAAGTAATATTTGATACATGAACCTTCAAGTAAATGCCCAGGACCTGCTGCCCGCGAACCTCGCGATGGGAACCGTCATGCTCAAGGTGGGGGATATGGAGAAAGTCTCCACCTACTACCGGAAGGCGCTGGGCCTGGAGCCTGTGGCGGAGGCTGACGGCGGCCTTTACCTGGGCCGGGGTGCGGTGCCCCTGGTCCACCTGGCTCCGGCCGCCGGGCTGCAGGTGCCTTCCCGCGGGGAAGCGGGCCTGTTCCATACCGCCATCCTCTTCGAAACCCAGGCCGACCTGGCTGCCACTGTGGCCCTCGCGGCACAGTTCGATCCGTCCGCCTACGTCGGCAGCGCCGACCACCTGGTCAGCGAGGCGTTCTACTTTACCGATCCCGAAGGCAACGGCATTGAGCTCTACTGGGACCGGCCGCGCGAAGACTGGGCCTGGGATGACACGCCCGAAGGCCGCACCGTCCGCATGGCCTCACTTTCCCTGCCGCCGCAGCAGTACTTCCGTACCCACCTGAGCGAGGGGGCCATGGCCCGGACGGCAACGGCCGGTGCCGGCGTCGGGCACGTCCATCTGCAGGTGGGGGATACTGCGACGGCGGCAGCGTTCTACGTGGACACCCTCGGGTTTGAGCGGACCGCAGACTTCCATGGACAGGCGCTGTTTGTTTCCGCAGGCGGCTATCACCACCACATGGCCATGAATGTGTGGAACAGCCGCGGAGCAGGTCCGCGCCGTGACACCCTGGGCCTGGGCGAGGTACTGATCACTGTCCCCGGGCAGGATGATGTGGGATCCCTGGCGGACCGGCTAAAGTCCGCCGGCGTCACCAGCCACCACACCGGAGCAGAGCTGCGTTTCGAGGATCCCTGGCGCAACCGGATCCGCGTCGCCGCTGCCTGAGGTCCCGTTGGACCACCGCAGCAGCGTGAGTCGCGAAACGCGGAGTCATCTGGCACAATGGACAGGTACTCGATCTGCGTGGCCCCTCTCTCCGTGCAGCATCTTGTCCTTTTGAACCCCAAACGTTATGGCCCGCCCCACGGGAGCAGAAGTTCGGGTTCGCCCCATTTCAGATCAGGAGTGACCACAAAAGTGGCCGTAAAGATTCGCCTTAAGCGCCTCGGCAAGAAGTTCTCAGCACACTACCGCGTTGTTGTCATGGATTCCCGTGCCAAGCGCGATGGCCGTGCCATCGAAGAAATCGGACTGTACCGTCCGACCGAGGAGCCGTCGTACATCGACATCAAGTCCGACCGCGCCCAGTACTGGCTCGGCGTCGGCGCCCAGCCGACCGAGCAGGTCGCAGCACTGCTGAAGATCACCGGTGACTGGCAGAAGTTCAAGAACATCGACGGCCAGGAAGGTACCCTGCGTACCAAGGCTCCGAAGGAGCCCTTCGTGGCTCCGGAGAAGAAGTCCGTGATCGTCCCCGAGGCAATCACCCCGAAGGCCAAGAAGGAAGAGGCAGAAGCCGCTTCCACCGAGGCTGAGGCTGAGTAGATTGCTTGCCGAAGCGCTGGAGCACCTCGTGCGCGGAATCGTTGACTCCCCGGAGGACGTCAAGGTTTCCGCCAAGAACAACCGCCGCGGGGAAACTCTCGAGGTTCGTGTTCACCAGGATGATCTTGGCCGGGTTATCGGCCGCCAGGGACGCACCGCCCGCGCACTGCGCACGGTGATTTCCGCCCTGGCCGGCAGTGAGGCTGTCCGCGTCGACGTCGTCGACACCGACCGCCGCCGCTGACGCACCAGCAATTCCAAGCAGTATCCAGCAGTTCCTAACATCCGGCCCCGGCACCAGATAATGGTGAAGGGGCCGGATGTTTTTTAGGCTCCGGCCATTTCCGCCGCGCCCATACCGACCCAAGGAGAATCCATGCAGTTACAGGTGGCACGCATCGGCAAGCCTCACGGTATTCGGGGCGAGGTGACCGTCCAGGTGCTGACCGATGCCCCCGAGGACCGGTTCGCACCCGGTGCCGTCCTTACGGTTGAGCCGGCTGCCAAAGGACCGCTCACCGTGATCAGTGCCCGCTGGAACAAGGACATCCTGCTGCTCGGCTTCGACGAGGTTGTTGACCGCAACGGCGCCGAGGAACTGCGCGGTGCCAAGCTGTTCATCGACACCGAGGAAGCGGAAGAAGACGACGACGCGGAAGGCTGGTACGAGCACGAGCTCGTGGGCCTCCAGGCCCGGGTAGGCGACGACGTCGTCGGTACCGTCACGGCCCTGCGCACCCTCACCGTCCAGGACCTCCTGATCGTCGAAGACACCAAGGGGCAGGAAATCCTGGTGCCCTTCGTCGAGGCGATCGTCCCCGAGGTGAATACCGAAGAGGGGTACGTCCTGCTGACCCCGCCGGCCGGACTGTTCGAGCTGAACCTGCCCGAGGCAGGCAAGGACGGGGCAGGACGCTAAGTGCGTATTGACGTTTTCTCCATTTTCCCGGAGTACCTTGCCGCACTGGACCTGTCCCTGATAGGCAAGGCCCGGCAGGACGGACTGCTCGACGTCCGGGTCAAGGACCTGCGCGAGTTCACCACCGACCGGCACCGCACCGTAGACGACACACCCTATGGCGGCGGTGCGGGCATGGTCATGAAACCTGAGCCCTGGGCGCAGGCCCTGGCCACCGCCCTGGACCCCGCCCCGGAAGGTCCGGCACGGCCCACGCTGATCGTTCCTTCGCCGGCCGGAGAAGTTTTCACCCAGAAGACCGCGTATGAACTCGCTGGCGCCGGCCATCTGGTCTTTGCCTGCGGCCGGTACGAAGGTATCGACGAGCGGGTGCTGGAATGGGCGGGGGAGCACTTCACCGTCCGCCCCATGAGCCTGGGGGACTACGTCCTGAACGGCGGCGAAGTGGCAGTGCTGGCCATGGTGGAGGCGATCGGGCGGCTGGTGCCCGGCGTCGTCGGGAACCCTGAATCCCTTGTGGAGGAATCGCATTCAGACGGACTCCTGGAGTACCCCGTGTACACCAAGCCATCGCAGTGGCGTGAGCGGCCCATTCCCGAGGTGCTGCTCAGCGGCAACCATGCGAAGATCGCCCGCTTCCGGCGTGATGAACAGCTCCGCCGAACCTCCGAACGCCGTCCGGATCTCATCGCAAAGCTGGACCCGTCCACCCTGGACAAGGCAGACAAAGCCACGCTGGCGGTCCTCGGCTGGACGGTGTCAGCGGAAGCTGTCCTGCCGCAGGCCTGAGCCCGCCTCCGATTGGTGGGCCGCGGCGGCACTGTGGCACAATGGGTAGTTGTGTCATCTGGGTCCGCGCCTGCCACAGGGGGAGCGAGACCAACAGGCAAGGCACACCGGCAACCGATTCCCGGAACGCCGGTTTCATAGCTTCGGCAGCATCTGTGCACCGTTTCGGTTCACCCTTGCCGCCGTGACCAAAGTGGATGACCTGTGGCGTTCACCAGGAGTGAGTAACAATGCACATCCTAGATTCCCTCGACGCAGCCTCGCTGCGTTCGGACATCCCCGAGTTCCGCGCCGGTGACACCGTCAAGGTTCACGTCAACATCGTTGAAGGCAAGAACACCCGTGTTCAGGTCTTCCAGGGCTTCGTCATGAAGCGCCAGGGCGATGGCCTGCGCGAGACCTTCACGGTCCGCAAGGTCAGCTTCGGCGTCGGCGTGGAGCGTACCTTCCCGGTGCACTCCCCGGTCATCGACAAGATCGAGGTTGTCACCCGTGGCGACGTCCGCCGCGCCAAGCTGTACTACATGCGCGACCTGCGCGGCAAGGCTGCCAAGATCAAGGAAAAGCGCGACTTCCGTCCCGCCAAGTAATTTTCTTGCCGCAGACATCCGCGGACGGGGCTGGTCCCCGGAAACACACGAAACGCCAGTCCATTGCGGGCTGGCGTTTTGTGCTCTGGGCCCTGGCGGGGGCAGTAATCCTCGCCGGCCTGGTCCGGGCGTTCATCTTCGACGTCTATTACATTCCCTCCGGTTCAATGCAGCCGCTGCTGGAGCCCGGGGACCGGGTGCTGGTTTCCCGCACCGAGTACCGGGGTTCCGAGATACAGCGCGGCGACGTCGTCGTGTTCGACGGACGCGGTTCGCTGGCTCCGCTGCACAGCTCTGACCCCGTGCTGAAGCAGGCCGCTGACGCCACTGCACAGTGGCTGGGCCTGGCCGGCAGCGACACCGTGTACATCAAGCGCGTCATCGGCGTGCCCGGGGACCGGGTGGCCTGCTGCACTGACGGCATGCTGACCGTGAACGGACAGCCAATCCGTGAGCCTTATCTCTTCCCCGGTGACACCGGGAGCGAAACGCCGTTCGACGTCGTTGTACCCGAAGGCCGGCTGTGGCTGCTGGGCGACCACCGCTCCGATTCAGCCGATTCACGGACGCTGCTCGGCGCGCCCGGAGGCGGACTGATTCCCGAGGACCGGGTGATCGGCCGTGCACAGCGAATCCTTTGGCCGTTCGACAGAAGTACCGGCATTGAACGACTAGAGTTGGACACCGTATGGCAATTCGTGGAATAAGAGGAACGCACATGGCGCAGGACTTCCCGGACGACCCCGCAAACGGGGACGCCAACTCCGGCGAAGCGCATCCCCGCGCCTCCCATGCCAAGGGCAAAGACGGCAAGAACCGGGGCTTCGGCGCCTGGCTGCGCGAGGTCGTCATCATTGTGGTGATTGCCCTGCTGCTCTCCTTCCTGATCAAGACCTTCCTCTTCAGGGCGTTCTTCATTCCTTCGGGCTCCATGGAAGAGACCCTGGAAATCGATGACAGGATCTTCGTGAACCTGCTGGTCCCCGAACCATTCGACCTCTCCCGCGGAGACGTCGTGGTCTTCAAGGACACCCAGGCCTGGCTGCCGGCAGCGCAGGAGAAGAACGGCAATTTCATCGCAGACGCCCTCACCTTCGTCGGCCTGCTCCCGGACGAATCCGAACAGCACCTGGTCAAGCGCATCATCGGCATGCCGGGAGACCATGTGGTGTGCTGCGACGCGGACGGCAGGGTCACGGTCAACGGTGAAGCCCTGGACGAGCCGTACATCTATCCCGGTGCGCAGCCGTCCGACACGCCATTCGACGTCGTAGTGCCGGAGGGCAAGGTGTGGGTCATGGGCGACCACCGCAACGCCTCCGCAGATTCGCGTGAGCACCAGGACGGGCCCAACGGAGGCTTCATTGACATTGAAGACATCGAAGGGAAGGCAGCCGTGATTGCGTGGCCGCTGGACCGCGCCGGATTCATCGGCAGCTACCCCGAGGTGTTTGAAAACGTGCCCGAACCCTCCGGGGCGCAGACGGCCTCGAAGTGACGTCCCAGCAAGGCGAGGCGCTGCGCATTCCGGCAGGTGCCACCGCGGCGAAACCGGCCCGCAGCCCGCGCACGCGCACCTCGCCTAAGGCACCAACGCTCCGCTACGAACGCTCCTTTGCCGCCCTGGGCCACCGGGTGCTGGCAGGCTGCGATGAAGTGGGCCGCGGTGCGCTGGCCGGTCCCGTCAGTGTGGGGCTGGTGGCCGTCCAGCTGGAGTCTGTCCGCGCGCTGAAGGGTGTCCGGGACAGTAAGCTGCTCACACCGGCGGACCGGCAGGCGCTTGTTCCGCAGATCAAGAAATGGTGCCCGGCCTGGGGCGTCGGCCACGCCAGCGCCGCCGAGATCGACCTGCTGGGCCTTATGGGTGCCCTGCGCCTTGCTGGAACGCGGGCCTGGACACAGGTGTGCGAAACCCTGACTCCCGACGTCGTGCTCCTGGACGGAAACCACAACTGGCTCTCGCCCGAAATGCAGGCAAGCCTCTTCGATGAGCCGGTGGAGGAAGAGGACGTCGCCTGCACCGCTCCGGTCCATACCCGTATCAAGGCGGACATGACCTGCCTGAGCGTGGCCGCTGCCTCCGTCCTGGCGAAAGTCGAGCGCGACACAATGATGGTTGAATACGCCGCCCAGCATCCCGCGTACGGCTGGGAGATCAACAAGGGATACGCCACCGAAGCGCACCGTGCAGCGATCGACACGCTGGGCCCGTCCCCGCTGCACAGGCTGTCCTGGCGGCTGGGAACGGCACGTTCGCCGCAGGATGGCCCCGCACAAGGCCCGCTTGGGGGATGATGGTGCCATGAGCGCAGAGGATCTTGAGAACTACGAGACAGACATGGAGCTGCAGCTCTACCGCGAATACCGCGATGTTGTGGGGCTGTTCAGCTACGTGGTGGAAACCGAACGGCGCTTCTACCTGGCCAACCATGTGGATCTTCAGGCACGCAGTGCCGACGGCGAAATCTACTTCGACCTGACCCTGCAGGACGCCTGGGTTTGGGACGTGTACCGTTCAGCCCGGTTCGTCAAAAGCGTCCGGGTCATCACGTTCAAGGACGTCAATGTGGAAGAGCTTGCCCGCAATGACGACCTGACCCTGCCCAAGGCCGACGAACTGGGTTAGTCCTCCTTCAACGGCCGCCGGGTTCCTGTTGGTGCCTGGGGCACATGGGGCAGCAGCGCCAGCGCGTCGCTCCATAGAATCCGCGGGATGCGCGGCGCGGCTGCCTCGAGTTCGGAGAACCAGCCGTCCACCATCTCGCCCCGGTGGGCCAGCAACCGCGGAACGGTGACCGGCAGCGGGAAGCCGTTGCGCCACACTGCCTTGTAGCTGCCCAGGTTCCCAACGTTGGCTGTCCAGTTCAGCGATTCCCAGCCCAGGGTATCGAAGGCGTAGGACACGGCGAGGCGGACCGCCCGGCTCATGAGGCCACGGCCCCGGAACTCGGGCGAGGTGACGAACCCCAGTCCGCCGGTTCCGGCTCCCTGCCAGCGCAGGTCGATGCTGCCGGCGTACTCTCCGTCGAATTCCAGCGCCCAGGAGATGGCGTCCTGCTGCGGCACCCCTACCGCGGCGATGTAGTTCAGGGCCATCTCCCGGGTGTACTCCATGGGCACCGTGGTCCAGGCGATAGTCAGCGGGTCCCGCGACCGCGCGACGACAGCATCCGCGTCGGAGGTGAGGTGCGGCCGGAGCAGCAGCGACTCATCCTGCAGCAGCGGGATCTGGAAGGGCATTTTTCCAAGGTACCGCGCTGTGGTTCCGCGGAGGCATCCTAGACTGCCTAGATGGCAGCTGTTCCACCTGATCCATCGTTCGGGGAGGTCCCCGGGTTCCTGGCCACGCTGGAAGGGGTGCGCATCTACGCGCAGCTAAAGCCCGACGCCGACGGGCTGGGCGAGCTGGTGCGGCTGCAGGCCGCAGCGCGCGCCCTGGCACCGCGTGCGCGCCCGGTGAGCCCGGGCCGGCTGCACCTCACTTTGATCCACTTCGGGAAGGCCGGTGAAGCGTACACCCGGCTGGCTGACGCGACCGGAGTCTCCAGGGCGGAATTCGGCCGTGCACTGCGGGTCTACCTCGCTGCCACGGAAGCAGCCCTGCCGGACCATGACTTCCTGCTTCCCGCCGTTGGCCTGGCAGGGTTCGGGGTCAACGGGACCACGCTGGCGGTTGAGTGCCGTTCCACCCCGGAACTGGATGAGGTGCACGCTGCCCTCTATGGACTGCTCCTGGAGTTCCTGGCTGCTTGCGGGGTCCCGGATCCTGCGGGATACGCCGCACAGGACCCGGCGCTGGCGTTCTCGGCAATGCTGCGGCCGCACATCAGCATCCTGCACGGTTTCCGACTGCCCGTGGGAGCTGCGCTGCCCCCTGTGACAGGGGCACCGATGCGCCTGACACCGTTGCCGGTGCTGTACCGGACCTGACCGCCGGGGTGCGGCACCGCTCCTGCACAGGACGCGGCCGGGCCGGGTGCTCTCCACACAGGTCGTCTCTCCCGCCGGGCGGGGCCCGGGAGCGGCGCAGACTCAAGGCATGAAAGCCAAAGACCTGTTGGGCCGGACGGGTGAAGAACTTGCCGCCCAGTACCTCTCCGCCGCCGGATACGACGTCATCGAACGGAACTGGCGGTGTCCCCAGGGAGAGATTGACCTCGTGGCACGGGACGGAACCACCCTGGTCATCGCCGAGGTGAAGACCCGCTCATCACTGGACTACGGGCATCCCTTCGAAGCCGTCAGTGCTGCCAAGCTCTCCCGCCTTTACCTGCTCGCTGCTGCCTGGATGCGGGAACATTCCGCTGGTCAGCGCAACTGGCGGGTGGACGCTGTCTCCGTGCTGCTGCCCGGGACAGACCAGCCGCCGGTCATTGAGCACCTGAAGGGAATCCTCTGATGGGCCTGGGACGGACCTACGGTGTGGGCCTTATAGGCCTCACGGGGCGGATCGTGGAGGTTGAGGCGGACATCGGCCAGTCGCTCCCGGCGTTCATTCTGCTGGGACTGCCGGATGCCTCGCTGAACGAGTCCCGGGACCGGGTGAAGTCGGCCGCCAAGAATGCGGGGCTTCCCCTGAGCCGGCGGAAGATCACGGTGAACCTGATGCCGGCTGACGTCCACAAGCGGGGCTCCGGGTTCGACCTGGCCATAGTCATGGCCGCGCTTGCCGCCGCCGGAGATGTCCGCCGCACCGGCAGGACAGTCTTTCTGGCCGAACTGGGACTGGACGGACGGCTGCGTCCGCTGCGGGGAGTCCTCCCGTCTGTCATGGCGGCCGTGGAGGCCGGTTATCCTGACATTGCCGTTGCGGCTGCCAACGCGGCCGAAGCTGCCCTCGTTCCCGGAGCACGGGTTCGGGGGTTTGCCTCGCTGGCCGCTGTAGCGCAGGCTTTCGGCGCCCGTCCGGACTCATTAGTCTTCCCTGCCGAAGAACCCAGCCCTGGATCGCAAGACACCGAAAGCGGAGCGGCAGCCCCGGCCGGGCACGACCTTGCAGATATCGCCGGGCAGGATGAGGCACGGTTCGCCCTCGAAGTTGCTGCGGCCGGCGCGCACCACCTGCTGATGACAGGCCCTCCCGGTGCGGGGAAAACCATGCTCGCCGAACGCCTGCCCGGACTCCTGCCGGATCTGCCGGACACCCCGGCCATGGAAGTAACAGCCATTCACTCCCTCAGCGGCCAGGGAACGCACTGCACCAGCCTGATTCGGCGTCCTCCGTTTGAAAGTCCCCATCACACGGCCACCGCTGCGGCAGTGATCGGCGGCGGAAGCGGAATTCCCCGTCCAGGAGCAGCTTCACGTGCCCACCGCGGTGTGCTCTTCCTGGATGAAGCCCCGGAGTACGATGCGCGGGTGCTCGACGCACTTCGCCAGCCGCTGGAGAGCGGGCAGCTGGTGCTGCACCGGGCCGCAGGAACCGCTGTGTACCCGGCCCGGTTCCAGCTGGTGCTGGCGGCCAACCCATGTCCCTGCGGCCTCGCCAGCGGCAAGGGGACTGAATGCACCTGTACGCCGCAGCAGCGCCGCCGCTATTTCGGCCGGCTTTCCGGCCCGCTTTTGGACCGGGTGGACCTGCAGCTGGAGATCCGGCGCGTCTCCCTCCAGGACTTCGCTGCGGCAGGGACAGCTGAGCCCAGCGCCCACGTTGCCCACAGGGTGGAGCAGGCACGCAAACTCCAGCAGGAGCGGCTGGCTCCGCTGGGCTGCGAAACAAACGCAGAGGTCCCCGGCGCCGTGCTCCGGGGCGCCCTCCGGCCTCCCCGGAGCTGCACGGCCGCGCTGGACAGGGCACTGGACCGGCAGACACTGACCGCCCGGGGCTACGACCGTGTGCTGCGGGTGGCATGGTCAATAGCCGATTTGGCGGGCCACAGCTCTCCCGACGCTGACGATATTGGCCAGGCACTGGGTTTCCGGCAGCAGGGGGCGGCATGAGCCGCCCGGAACCGGTCCGGCTCGCCAGGGCGGCGCTCTCGCGCCTGATTGAGCCCTCAGACAGCGTGGGGCAGGCGCTCGTTGCAGCCGCAGGACCCGAAGCCGCTGCCCAGATTGCTGCGGGCCATCAACGGGCGGGCACAACGCTGCGCCGGGAAATCGCCGGGCTACTGGAAGAGCGCGGCATCCGGGGAACAGGCCGGGTGCTCGACGAGGCTATGGAGCGCTGGCAGCCGCGGGTGGCAGACCTGGCACCGCAGCGGGACCTGCAGACCGTTCAACGGTTTGGCGGCAGAATGCTCGTCCCTGAGGACACGGACTGGCCGGCAGCTCTGCTCGACCTTGGTCAGGCCATGCCATTTTGTCTCTGGGCCCGCGGAAGCGGAACGGTCCCCGGGCTGGGGCAGTGCCTGGCACTGGTGGGTTCACGTGATGCCACTTCCTACGGACTTGCCATCACGGGTGACCTGGCTGCCGGACTTGTCCAGCGCAGCTGTACCGTCATCTCCGGCGGCGCCTACGGCATCGATGCGCAGGCACACCGCTCCGCGCTCGCTGTTGGTGGAATCCGGGGAGGAACCGAAACACGTGCTGCCCCCGACGGCAACCGTCCCTCCGCCGGGGGCAGCACCGAAATGCCGACCGTTGCGGTGCTGGCCGGCGGAGTAGACCGGTTCTATCCTGCGGGGAATGACGATCTGCTGCGCTCCGTGGCAGAGACAGGGCTCATTCTGAGCGAAGTTCCGCCCGGCTCGGCGCCAACCCGGTGGCGCTTCCTGCAGCGGAACCGTCTCATTGCGGCACTGTCGGCAGCCACGGTGGTTGTAGAAGCGCGTTGGCGTTCCGGTGCGCTGAACACTGCGCACCACGCCGCGGAACTGGGGAGGGGAGTGGGGGCTGTGCCCGGGTCCGTCTATTCAGCCAATTCGGCCGGCTGCCACCGGCTCCTGCGTGAAGGAAGCGCGGTCTGCGTGAGCGACGCGGCAGAAGTCCTGGAACTCATAGACCCCTTTGTCCTTGCCCCTGACAGTGCTGATGATGCAGACCGCACGGGCATGCTGGCTGACCATGACGGCCTGACCGTGGAAGACATCCTGCTCCTGGATGCTCTGCCCCTGCGTAAGGCCGTCCCGCCACAGAAACTCTCGGCTGTGGCCGGACTAAGTCCTGCGGCTGTCCGCGCAGGACTTGCCCGGCTTGAACTTTCCGGGCTTGCCCGGAGGACGGGGGAAGGCCTGTGGCAACGCGGCAACCGGCCCCGGCCAAATCCAGGCACTACTACATCCGATACCTGAAGGAGACTGGCATGCGCACCCACAAAGTGATCTATTCGCCCCTGGGCATTCTTACCCTCATCGCCGAAGACGGAGTGCTGGTTGCGGTTGAGTCCGCATCCACTGACTCGCTGCTGGTCGACTCGGCGCGGCTTGGGCTTGCGGCCGAGGACGGGTTCGAGTCCGCAGAACGTCAGTTTGAGGAGTACTTCTCCGGACGCCGCTGCTGCTTCGACCTGTTGGTTGAGCAAACGGGAACACCTTTCCAGCAACAGGTCTGGCAGGCCGTCAAAGCGATTCCCTATGGGCAAACCCGTACCTACAAACAGCTGGCAGTCTCGCTGGGGGATGCGTCCAAGGCGCGCGGGGTAGGAGCTGCTCTTGCCCGGAACGCACTTGGAATCGTGGTGCCAACGCACCGGGTGGTAGGCACCAAAGGCGCCCTCACCGGCTACTCGGCGGGGATCGATGCCAAGCGGGCACTCCTTGACCTCGAATCGGCACCGGCGAATGAGGCCCTGCGGCAGCAGTGCGCGGGCGCTGGAGTGCCCGCGTAGGGCCCGGCGCCGGAGTGCCGGCGTAGCGTACAGCCGGTGTGCCTGCTTGAAGCCGCGGCGGAAAGCGGCGAAGGTGGACCGGTGGGCAACTCCAGTTATTCCAAGGCAGCGGACGGCCAGGCACAGCAGGCACCGGCTGGGCGTCCGGCGGAGTACTCACGCGCCCTGGAAGGTTTCTGCAGCTACCTGGTCTCCGAACGCGGGCGTTCGGAGCATACTGTCAGGGCCTACGAAGGCGACGTCACATCCCTCCTGGACTTCGCCGCCGGACTGGGCCTCACCAGTCTTGCCGAGATTGACCTGTCCGTGCTGCGCAGCTGGCTCGGCAAACTAAGCGACTCCGGCCTGTCCCGCGCCACCATCGCCCGGCGTGCCGCGACGGCGCGGTCCTTCACCGGCTGGGCACTGCGGGAAGAACTGATACCTGCCGATCCCGCGCTGCGCCTCAAAGCCCCCAAGCGGACTAAAACGCTCCCCGGGGTTCTCCGTCCGGCCCAGATCGATGCCCTGTTTGAAACCCTTGCCGCGGCAGCCGCAGAGGGGGACGCTCTCGCCCTGCGGGACCGCGCCCTGGTGGAACTGCTGTATGCCACGGGAGTCCGGGTGGGAGAACTTGCCGGACTGGACATCGACGACCTGGACCAGGACAGGCGGACCCTGCGCGTAGTGGGCAAGGGCAACAAGGAGAGGACCGTCCCTTACGGCCTGCCGGCGGCACTCGCGGTAGACGACTGGCTGCGCCGCGGCCGGCCCGCACTGGCAAGGGAAGCCAGCGGCCCGGCACTGTTCCTGGGGCAGCGCGGCGGCCGGATAGACCAGCGCCAGGTGCGGGGCGTCACGGCAGCGCTCTTCGAGGCACTGGGGGATACCTCGGCAAGTGGGCCGCACGCCCTTCGGCACAGCGCTGCCACCCATCTCCTGGACGGCGGAGCGGACCTGCGCAGCGTGCAGGAACTCCTGGGGCACAGCAGCCTGGCCACCACCCAGCTGTACACCCACGTCTCCGTGGACCGGCTGCGCAAGAGCTACCAGCAGGCGCACCCCAGGGCGTAAGGGGTCCTTAGCTTCACAGAGAGAAAAACCACTTACAACCAAGTAGTTTCATTGGCGTAATTGCGTAACATGCGGCACAATGATGCTAGGTCTCACGCTGGCAGCTTAAAAAGTCTGCAGGCCGCGAGAGTTACAGGGCTTGGAACTTCAGGAACCATCCCGTCCATGCAGGTCGTTGGGGAAGACGCACCTACAGCTACGGAGGATGGAATGACTGTTGTGATGGCGCACGGCGTATTGTTCGTGCACTCAGCCCCTTCTGCGTTGTGCCCGCATATCGAGTGGGCCATCGAATCCGTCGTTGAAAAGCGGACGGATTTTGAATGGACGCCTCAGCCGGCAGCACCCGGCATGGTTCGCGCCGAGCTGGCATGGGCCGGCCCGCAGGGCACCGGATCACTGCTGGCCTCGGCGCTGCGCGGATGGGCGCACCTTCGCTATGAAGTCACCGAAGAGCCCAGCGCCGGTGCCGACGGCAGCCGCTGGTCGCACACCCCCGAACTCGGCATCTTCCACGCCACGACGGACGTTCACGGAAACATTATGGTCTCCGAGGACCGCATCCGGTACGCCTACGAAAACGGTGCCGGTGATCCAGCTGCCGTCTACCACGAGCTTTCGCTGGCGCTCGGCGAGGCCTGGGATGACGAACTGGAGCCTTTCCGCCACGCTGCAGACGGGGCGCCCGTTCGCTGGCTCCACCAGGTAGGCTGACGGCCGCTCTTCCCCTTCCTTCTCCGCAGCTCCGCTTTTGCGCAGCAAAAAGGCCGGGTCCCCGATCAGGGACCCGGCCTTTGCTGTCGGTGCTAGTGGCTGCGCAGGGCCACGACGGCGTTGTGTCCGCCGAAACCGAACGAGTTGTTCAGGGCCACGATGTCACCTGCGGGCAGGTCGCGGGCGGTGGTCACCACGTCCAGCGGGATCTCGGGATCCTGGTTGTCCAGGTTGATCGTGGCCGGTGCCTGCCGTGTGTAGACGGCCATGGCCGTCAGCACTGCTTCAACAGCACCGGACGCGCCCAGCAGGTGGCCGGTCTGCGACTTGGTGGCGGAAACTGCCACGTTGTCCACGTGGGCACCCAGGGCTGACTTCAGCGCGGTGTATTCCGGCTTGTCGCCCACCGGGGTGGAAGTCGCGTGGGCGTTGACGTGGACCACGTCTTCAGCCTGGGCCCGCGCGTCGTACATGGCTGCCTTGAGCGCGCGGGTGGCACCCAGTCCCTCAGGGTCCGGGGCCGTGATGTGGTACGCATCGGCGGTGACTGCCGTGCCGGCCAGCTCGGCGTAGATTCGGGCGCCGCGGGCCAGGGCGTGTTCCTCGGCCTCAAGGACGAGGGCACCTGCGCCCTCACCCATGACGAAGCCGTCACGGTCCTTGTCATAGGGCCGCGAAGCACGCTGGGGATCGTCGTTGCGTCGGGAGAGCGCCTGCATCGAGGCAAAGGATGCCAGCGGCATGGGGTGGATGGCAGCTTCGGCGCCGCCGCAGACCACGACGTCTGCCTTGCCGGAACGGATCAGTTCCAGTCCCTGGTGCAGTGACTCAGTGCCCGATGCGCAGGCAGAAACCGGCGTGTGGGCACCTGCGCGGGCGCCCAGGTCCAGGCTTACTGCAGCGGCCGGGCCGTTCGGCATCAGCATGGGAACGGTCATGGGCAATACCCGCCGGGGACCCTTTTCGCGCAGGGTGTCCCAGGCATCGAGCAGGGTCCAGACTCCGCCAATCCCGGTGGCGAAGGAGACCGCCAGCCGGTCGTGGTCGATCTCGGCTCCATCCAGCCCGGAATCGGCCCATGCCTCGCGCGAGGCAACGACGGCGAACTGGGTGGACGGGTCCATGCGCTTGGCTTCCACCCGGGAGAGGACCTCACTGGCAGGCGTGGCAACACGTGCGGCGAAGGTGACCGGCAGGGAGTACTTCTCGACCCAATCGTCTTCCAGGGTGCGGGCACCGGAGACACCCACCAGGGCGTTCTTCCACATGGTCGGGACATCTCCGCCGATCGGCGTTGTTGCGCCGAGGCCGGTAATGACTACTTTGCGGGCCATGATTCACTCTCTCGGGAAAATTGGGGCGCACCTGGTTGCTGGTGCAGCGGGTGGTGCTG
>NZ_BAAALV010000001.1:576495-590984 GCF_039528575.1 Arthrobacter gandavensis | reverse complement strand
CTTCACGAACTACGCCTGGGCGTTGGAGATGAAGTCGACGGCGTCGCCAACGGTCTTGAGGTTCTTGACCTCTTCGTCGGGGATGCGTACGCCGAACTTTTCCTCGGCGTTGACCACGATGGTCATCATCGAGATGGAGTCGATGTCCAGGTCATCCGTGAAGGACTTGTCCAGCTCAACGGCCTCGGGGGCCAGGCCGGTTTCTTCGTTCACGATCTCGGCGAGACCGGCCAGGATTTCTTCGTTGCTAGCCATGGGGGCTCCTTTTTCGTTGGTACCGGTGCTGGACCGGTATGGGTTTTCCAACCGCCGAAGCGGTGTGGTCTTGCAAACTAGGGGAGGACTACTACCTGGGCGCCGTAAACCAGTCCGGCACCGAAGCCGATCTGCAGCGAGAGCTTTCCGCTGAGTTCGGGATGCTCGCTGAGTAGGCGGTGGGTTGCCAGCGGGATCGAGGCTGCCGAGGTGTTGCCGGCGTCGGCGATGTCCCGGGCGATGACTACGGATTCGGGCAGCTTCAGCTGCTTGGCCATTTCGTCGATGATTCGCATGTTGGCCTGGTGCGGTACGAAAGCGGAGAGGTCCTGGGCGGTGATGCCGGCGGCATCCAGTGCCTGCTGTGCTGCCTTTGCCATTTCCCAGACGGCCCAGCGGAATACGGTCTGTCCGTCCTGGCGCAGGGTCGGCCAAAGCTTGGTTTCACGCTCGGCGAGCATGGAAGCCGGCAGGTCGCCGTCCGCTTCCGCGGCGAGGGAGAGTTCGCGGATTTCCAGCATGGAGTGCGTCATGCCGATCGCGCCGGACTTGCTGCCGTCCGATCCCCAGACCGAAGGGCCGATCCCGGGAGTGTCGGAAGGGCCGACCACGACGGCGCCTGCACCGTCGCCCAGCAGGAACGAGATGGTGCGTTCGGTGTTGTCGATAAAGTCCGAGAGCTTTTCGACGCCGACAACCAGCACGTACTTCGCTGCACCGGAGCGCACCAGGGCATCGGCCTGGGCAATGCCGTAGCAGTATCCTGCGCACGCAGCGGAAACGTCGTACGCGGGTGCGGGCGTGGCACCGAGCCGGTCAGCGACCTGGGCGGCAGCGGACGGTGTGGCGAAGGGATGGGTGACGGTGGAGACGATGACGGCGTCCAGCTCTGAGCCGTCGATGCCTGCCTGGGCCAGGGCATCGCGCCCGGCCAGCTCCGCCATGTCCACGACGGACGTGCCTTTGTCAGCGCGGTGGCGGGTGACGATCCCGGTGCGCTGGCGGATCCACTCGTCAGAGGATTCGATCCACTGGCACACATCGTCGTTGCTGACGATCACGTCGGGGCGGAAAGCGCCCAGGCCGTGAATCCGGCTGAACTCGTGGACGGGGGCTTGCTTCAGGGTGGGCGTGCTCACGCATTACCTTCTTGGGTTGTAACTGCTGCCGCACCGGAATGCTCGGCCACAAAGGCGCGGGCAGCGGCGAGGTCTTCGGGAGACTTAAGGGCCATTGAGGGAACACCGCGCATTCCCCGCTTGGCCAGCCCGGTCAGGGTGCCTGCAGGGGGAAGCTCCAGTATGCCGGTGACTCCCATGCTTGTCATGGTCTCCATGCAGGCGTCCCAGCGGACCGGACGGGAGACCTGCGCGATCAGGCTGTCCAGGTTGGCTTCGCCGCTCACCACGGCGGCGCCGTCGTAGTTCGAGAGCAGCGTGGGCAGGGGCTGTGCGGGGGACAGGGACGGGCGCAGCGCCTCCAGGACGCTGAGGGCCGGTTCCATGTGAGCGGTGTGGAAGGCTCCCGCGACCTTCAGCGGGATAACCCGTGCCTTGGCCGGGGGATTGGCGGAGAGTTCCTCCAGCTGCGCCAGCGTGCCGGCTGCGACCACCTGGCCGCCGCCGTTGGCGTTGGCTGCCGTGAGTCCGAGTCCGGACAGGAGGCGGGCGACCTCGTCCGGGTCACCGCCGAGTACTGCGCTCATGCCGGTGGGCGCCGCAGCGGCCGCGCGCGCCATCGCGTTGGCACGTTCCCGAACGAAGGCGACGGCGTCGTCTTCCGTGAGCGCGCCGGCGACGGCGGAGGCGGTGATCTCTCCCACCGAATGACCGGCGACAACGGTTGCTGCGGTTAGGGCGCCGGTGTCCAGGAGCTGCCGGGCAGCCACCAGGCCGGCGGCTACGATCAGCGGCTGGGCGACGGCGGTGTCCTTGATGGTTTCCTCATCGGAGACGGTGCCGTGCGCTGTGAGGTCCAGCCCCGCAGCGTCGGAGAGCGCTTCGAGGTGCTCCCGCACTCCGGGCAGTTCCAGCCACGGAGCGAGGAAGCCTGGCGTTTGTGACCCCTGGCCGGGGCAGACGATTGCAAGCACGTAACAAGCTTTCCAAAGAGGGAGGGATTTACCGGGTGTTTAGGTGAACCAAGCTCACCCGGGGGCGTTGTAGGAAGTCTACAAGTGCAGCCCGCCGGTGCAAGGGGGCGGCAGGGGGGACTTAGGAGCGTGTTGCCGGCCGTTCGGGCACTGCCTTGCCCACCGGTGAGAGCCGCCCTACCACCAGTGCGGTCTGCAGGACGAAGGCTTCCCGGGGGAGCATCGGATCCCAGCCGGTGATGTCGCAGATCCGCCGCAGCCGGTAGCGGACGGTGTTCGCGTGGACGAAGAGTTCCCGGGCCGTGGCTTCCAGCGAATGGCCCAGTGAGAGGTAGGCGGAGAGCGTTTCTGCCAGGCCGTTGGAAGCGGCAAGCAGGGGCCGGTAGATGCTGCGAACCAGTGCCTTGCGTGCCGAATCGTCCCCGGACATCACCCGTTCCGGCCAGAGGTCGTCAGCGGCCACCGGGCGCGGCGCTGCAGGCCAGGCGCGCGCTGCGGTAAGGCCGGCAAATGCGGCCTGGGCCGAGGGGCCGGCGTCCACGAGGGATTCAGCGGGGGGGCCGTAGACCACCGGTCCTGCCCCGAACAGATCTGCCAGGCGGCCCAGGGCTCCGGACTTTTCGCTCATCCCACCCAGTACCAGGATCAGTCGATCGCCCTGGATGCCCACCAGGGTGTCCTCCGCGAGCCGTCCGGCAACCCGGCGCAGTTCATTGACGAAGGACGGGCTGGGATCGGCCGGGGAACTGCCCACGATCACCGTGACTCCCGCCGTCGAGGTCCAGCCGACTGCAGCGATCCGGGAACGCAGGGCATCGGAGCTTTCGCCGCGGAGGATGGCATCGACCACCAGCGCCTCAAGCCGGGTGTCCCACGCGCCGCGGGTTTCGGCGGCACGGGCATAGACGTCGGCAGCGGCAAAGGCAACTTCGCGGGAGTAGCGCAGCACAGCCTCGCGCAGCGGGCCCTGGACGGACCCGGCAGCCAGTTCCGGCACCCGGTCCTCCACCACCTGCACTACGACGCGGATGAGCGCCAGTGCCTTCTGCAGGCTGATGGCGCGGGTCAGTTCAGTGGGGGCGGTGCCGAAAACGTCGCTGAGAACCCAGGCTGGGGAAGCGGGCCGTTCGTACCAGTTCACGAAGGAAGCGATGCCCTTCTGCGCCACCATTCCCAGGGCTGAACGTTCGTCCGGACGGAGTCCCCGGTACCAGGGCAGGGAAACG
The DNA here is from genome assembly GCF_039528575.1 of Arthrobacter gandavensis. Lineage (NCBI taxonomy): Bacteria > Bacillati > Actinomycetota > Actinomycetes > Micrococcales > Micrococcaceae > Arthrobacter > Arthrobacter gandavensis. Next base: position 587,411 of record NZ_BAAALV010000001.1, on the reverse strand, counting down.
TCAAGCTGCTTCAGCGTGGCCGTTGAGAGCTTGCCGATGTTGGCTTTGAGCCGTTCCAGGATGAGCGGGTCGGCACCGTTCTCCGGTGCCGCAGCTGCTTGTGGATTCGTGCGGGTCACTGGCATCCTCGAAGCTTACGGCCTTCGCTGCCCAACCTCCATTTTGTGTGAAGGCTACAACTTGTTCGGCTGGGGACCTGCTACGGCAGGGGTCCGCGTTCCGCAGTCCGGCTAGGCATCGCCCCCGGCGTTGCCGCTGGTGCCCTTCGTGACGTCCAGCAGGTGGTAGCGGCTGATGGCCTCTCGTGGGGCGGAGGAATCCACCTCGCCGCGGCGGGCCAGCATTTCAAGTGTCCGCACCACCATTGAATGGCTGTCAATCTTGAAGAACCGCCGTGCCGCTGCCCGGGTATCGGCAAAACCGAATCCGTCTGCTCCCAAAGACGCGAACTCGTTGGGCAGGAACTGCCGGATTTGGTCCGGCACGGCCTTCATGTAGTCAGTGGAAGCCACCACCGGTCCGGTCGCTCCGGCCAGTTGCTGCGTCACGAACGGAACACGCGGTTCTGCGTCCGGATGCAGGAAAGCTTCCTCCTCGGCAGCCAGGGCTTCCCGGCGCAGTTCATTCCAGCTGGTCACCGACCAGACGTCCGCGGAGACGTTCCAGTCGTCGGCCAGGAGCCGCTGCGCTTCCATGGCCCAGGGGACAGCAACACCGGAAGCCAGCAGCTGCGCCCGGGGGCCGTCGATCGAGGCGGAGGAGAGCAGGTAGATGCCCTTGATAACACCTTCCACATCCAGGTCCTCCGGTGCCTTCGGCTGGAGGATTGGCTCGTTGTAGGCCATGAGGTTGTAGATGACGTTCGGATCCTTGGAATCCGGCCCGTACATTTCCTCCAGCCCGTGCCGCACGATGCGCCCAATCTCGTAGCCGTACGCCGGATCGTAGGTCTTCACCGCGGGGTTGGTCGAAGCCAGGATTGGGGAGTGGCCGTCGGCGTGCTGCAGGCCTTCACCGGTGAGGGTGGTCCGCCCGGCCGTCGCGGAGACCATAAACCCGCGGGCCAGCTGGTCCGCTGCTGCCCAGATAAAGTCCCCGGTGCGCTGGAACCCGAACATCGAGTAGAAAATGTAGACCGGAATCAGCGGCACACCCTGTGTGGCGTAGGACGTTCCGGCGGCAGTAAATGCCGCGATGGACCCGGCTTCGTTGATGCCCACGTGCACAATCTGGCCCTGCGGGGACTCCTTATACGCCAGCACCAGGTCACGGTCCACTGACAGGTAGTTCTGGCCCTGCGGGTTGTAGATCTTCGCCGTCGGGAAGAACGAGTCCATGCCGAAGGTACGGGCCTCGTCAGGGATGATCGGCACAATCCGCATGCCGAACTCCTTGTCCCGCATGAGGTCCTTCAGCAGGCGGACGAAGGCCATGGTCGTTGCGGCCAGCTGTTTGCCCGAACCCCGGTTGGCTACTTCGTAGGACTTCTCGCCGGGCAGATGGATGGGTTTGAAGTCCGCGCGGCGCTCCGGGAGGAATCCGCCCAGTTCCTTCCGCCGGTCCAGCATGTACCGGATTTCCGGTGCCTGCGGCCCCGGGTTGTAGTACGGAGGCTGGTACGGATCCGCTTCGAGCTGCTCATCGGTGATGGGGATGCGCAGGTGGTCGCGGAAAAGCTTGAGGTCATCCAGGGTCAGCTTCTTCATCTGGTGCGTTGCGTTCCTGGCTTCGAAGTGCGGGCCCAGCCCATAGCCCTTCACCGTGTGCGCAAGGATCACCGTGGGCTTGCCCTTGAACTCCAGGGCTGCCTTGTACGCGGCGTAGACCTTGCGGTAGTCGTGCCCGCCGCGCTTGAGGTTCCAGATGTCGTCGTCGGAAAGTCCGGACACCATGGCCTTGGTCTGCGGGCTCTTGCCGAAGAAGTGGTCACGGATGAAGCCGCCGGATTCGGCCTTGTAGGTCTGGTAGTCGCCGTCGACCGTGGAGTTCATGATCTCCACCAGCGCGCCGTCGTCGTCGGCAGCCAGCAGGGGATCCCACTCCCTGCCCCACAGCACCTTGATGACGTTCCAGCCGGCCCCGCGGAAGAACGCCTCAAGTTCCTGGACAATCTTGCCGTTGCCGCGCACCGGACCGTCCAGGCGCTGAAGGTTCGCATTGACCACAAAGGTGAGGTTGTCCAGCTTGTCGTTGGCTGCGACGTGCAGCAGGCCTCGCGATTCCGGCTCGTCCATCTCGCCGTCGCCCAGGAACGCCCAGACGTGCTGCTCCGAGGTGTCCTTGAACCCGCGGTTGTCCAGGTAGCGGTTCAGCTGCGCCTGGTAGATCGCGTTCATCGGTCCGATGCCCATTGAAACAGTGGGGAATTCCCAGAAGTCCGGCATGTTGCGCGGATGCGGGTAGGAGGAGAGTCCGTGCCCTGCGCGGGACTTCTCCTGCCGGAAGCCGTCCAGGTCCTCTTCGGTCAGCCGCCCCTCCAGGAACGCCCGGGCATACATTCCCGGAGCTGCGTGTCCCTGGAAGTAGACCTGGTCGCCGCGGCCCGGGTAGTCCTTGCCCCGGAAGAAGTGGTTCATGCCCACCTCGTAGAGCGTGGCGGCACCGGCGAACGTGGAAATATGGCCGCCGACGCCGATGCCAGGGCGCTGTGCGCGGTGCACCATGATCGCTGCGTTCCACCGCATCCAGGCGCGGAACCTGCGTTCAATCTCCTCATCACCTGGAAACTCGGGTTCCTGGTCCACGGGAATGGTGTTGACGTAGTCCGTAGTGGTGACCATGGGAACACCGACCGAGTGCGCCCCTGCGCGCTGCAGCAGGGACCGCATGATGAACTGGGCCCTTTCGGTGCCCTCGGTCCGGACCAGGTCATCCAGGGACTGGATCCACTCTGCGGTTTCTTCGGGATCGGTGTCGGGCAGCTGGCCGGTGAGCCCGCTGAGGATATCCGTTCTGTCTTCTGCGGCCACGAAACTCTCCTATGCACAGATGGTGCCTGGAACCTGCCGCTGCGGGAGTCCTGCGCCTGCCGGATGACTCCGCTCTCGGCCGGATGCCGGGGGACTTACGCGCCGCGCGTACCGCCGTGCGTGTCCTTTTAGCCACTGTAGACCGGCCGCCGCGCCTTGCGTAGCCTTCACCCGGGAAGGCCTGCCGGCGGACTGGGAACCCTTGAAGCTTGCCGGTTAAAGGTGTTCCCTTGAGTCAGGAAAAGGGCAGTTCTGGCCAAGATGTGATTCCCTTGTATTTATGCAGTCAACCAGGAGGAGTGAAGTGAGCGAGGCCGATGCCGTCACAGAGAAGAACGTGGCGGAAAGAATGGGTTTCAAAGACGGCGACCTGATTCAGGAATTCGGCTACGACGAAGACGTGGACTTTGATCTCCGTGAGGACCTCGAAGACCTGTCCGGCGGCGAGCTCCTCACTGAGGACGACCACGAAGTAGTCGACGGCGTGGTCCTGTGGTGGCGCGCTGATGACGGCGATCTGGTCGATGCGCTGGTGGATTCCCTGACAACGCTCGACGACGGCGGAGTGGTCTGGGTCCTGACGCCCAAGTCAGGCCGTGAAGGCTACGTTCCGCCCGCCGATATCGAAGAGGCAGCACCCACTGCCGGGCTGCACGTCACGACGTCACCGGGCGTCAGCCGCGACTGGGCAGCGACGCGCCTGGTCAGCCGCCGAAAGAAGTAGCCAGCCTTGATGCCTGCAGCCGGGGTCCCCGGTGTCGGGGGTCCGGCTCCCGCCTTTGAGCTGCCGAACCAGTACGGCGAAACCGTGCGGTCAGCGGACCTTGCCGGGGCTCCCGCCGTCCTGGTTTTCTATCCCTTCGCCTTTTCCCGGGTCTGCTCGGGTGAACTCGAGGATCTGGCCCGCCTTCAGCCCGCATTCAAGGCAGCCGGTGCGAGGCTGCTGGCCGTGTCCTGCGACGCGAAGTACTCGCTGCGCGCCTGGGCGTCCCAGGAGGGCTGGGAATTCGACCTGCTGTCGGACTTCTGGCCGCACGGCGCAGCAGCGAGAGCCTTCGGCGTTTTCGAGGAAAGCCGCGGTATGGCAGCCAGGGCCAGCTTCATTCTTGGCGCGGACGGAGTCATCACTCAGATCCTGCGCTCCGGCCCGGATGAACCCCGCCGTGCTGAGGACTATCTGCGGGCGCTCTCGATGCTGGCCGCGGGAGAGCGGAACTGAAATGACCCAGCCTGTGCCTCCCGGAACGGGGCTCACCGGATTCGTGACCAGGGAGGCTGCGGACGCATCCGCAGATCCAACGGAAGCCGAACGCCGCCAGCTGGATAAAGCCGTGGAGCTGCTGGCCGGCCGCAAGATCGCGCTCCTCACCGGTGCCGGACTCAGTACAGATTCGGGGATCCCGGACTATCGCGGCCCGGACGCACCGCCCCGGAATCCCATGACCTACCAGCAGTTCGTCGGGGATCCGGTGCTGCGCCAGCGGTACTGGGCGCGCAACCACGTGGGCTGGCACCACCTCCGCCATGCAGTTCCCAACGCGGGCCATGAAGCTGTAGTCCATCTGGAGGAGCGCGGGCTGCTCACGGGCGTGATCACCCAGAACGTGGACCGGCTGCACAGCGATGCCGGCAGCATCCGTGTGATTGACCTGCACGGACGGTTTGACCGGGTGCTGTGCCTTTCCTGTGGTGCGGTCTACACGCGTGAGGGCGTTGCCAGGCTCCTGGAGAAGCTCAATCCGGGGTTCTTGGAGCGGGTGGCCGGCGACGGGGAGATTGCACCGGACGCCGATGCCGAAATCACCGACACCGAAGACTTCACCATCGCCGACTGCCCCGTATGCGACGGGATGCTTAAGCCGGATTTTGTGTACTTCGGCGAGAACGTCCCCAAGGAACGTGTCCGGTTGGCCTATGCGGCAGTGGACGACGCCGGTGCACTGCTGGTCGCCGGGTCCTCCCTGACCGTCATGAGCGGCCTGCGCTTTGTCCGGCATGCCGCCAAAGAGGGCAAGCCGGTAGTGATCATCAACCGCGGACAGACCCGGGGTGATGCCCTGGCGGACCTCAAGATCGACATGGGGGTCGGTACTGCCCTCCAGTACCTGGCACGGTCGCTTCCCGATCCCGTGCCGCAGCACGGGCACGCCGGCAGGCACCTTGATTAGGTAATCGGGAGCATGTTCCGGTAATGTAATTCCTCGTGATGCGGCGCTGGCCGGGAATATCCCAGCTGGCATAACGGGTCACTCTGGGTCTTTAGCTCAGCTGGTAGAGCGCCACGTTTACACCGTGGATGTCATCGGTTCGATCCCGGTAGGACCCACCGGCAAAACCCGCCTTCGGATTACCGCAGGCGGGTTTTTTCGTGCCCGCACATCATGCCCCGGCTTCGGGACACGGGCCCGGCGAGCCGATGCCAAGCAGGCCCGCAGGGTACGCACACCCGGTTCATAGCCTCCAGTGGTAATAAGGAAAGGGTGTGGCCGACACACCGCTTACCAAGAGCACCTGAAAGATAAGAGCACCTTGCGCACGAACTTCGTCAAGACTGCGGCTGCCTTCCTGCTGACACTGGGGCTGAGCGCTGCTGCGGTCACTGGCTGCACGGGCGAACCGGCGCCCACCACGGTTACGGTTCCCGGCAGCGCCGCGACGCCGTCGGCCAGTTCCGAACCGGAGCTGGCCCTGAAAGCTGAGCTCGACCGCTACGCGGCACAGACCGGGGCCGACTTCTCGGTAGCCATCTATGAGTACGCTTCAAACCGCGCCTGGTCCTATCAGCCGGAGGGCCGGTACCTGGAAGCAAGCCTGGTCAAGGTGCCGATCCTGCTGACACTGCTTCGCCAGGCAACCGAGGAGGACAGGGAACTGACGGCGGAGGAGGAGCAGCTTGCCGAGCTCATGATCTGCCAGAGTGACAACGCCGCCACAGATGAGCTCTATGCGCTGGCAGGCGGGGCGGAAGAGCTGCAGAAAACATACGGCCTGCTGGGGGTTACCGGAACGGAAGCGGGTGAAGTCTGGGGAGCCAATGAAACCAATTCCGAAGACCAGCTGCGAATCGCCACCGCGGTGGCCCTTGGCGTGGACTGGATTCGGGACGGGCTGCAGGACTACGCGGTCAGCCTGCTGGAAAACGTCGTCCCGGAACAGGCCTGGGGAATCACCGCCGGCATCCTGAATCCCGTGGCGGAGGTCGGACTGAAGAACGGATGGCTGCAGGATGATTACCTGGCCTGGAACGTCGGCAGCTCCGGGTTCGTCATCGGAGACAGCGCGGAGTACAGCATTGTTGTGCTCACCGCGGGAACGGATTCGCTGGAGCAGGGAATCGCCGTTCTGGAGGGCGCAGCAGCCATTGTGAACGGCTGGGAACTCGGAGCCTACGGTTAGCCTAGAGCTGCTGCTTCCTGCCTGGCCCCGCTTCCGACCAGCGGTGATACAGGGCAACCAGCGGCTTCGCTGACAGCCCGTGAGCGAAGACACTCAAAGCCACGGTTGCAACCACCGCCGTCAGAAGGGTTTCGGCAGCCGGAGTGCCGCGCTCGAAAGCGAGGATAGCGAACACAACGGAGGCGAGTCCCCGAGGCCCGAACCAGCCCAGGAACGCGAGGGTCTGCCACGGGGCCCCGCTTCCAGCCATCGCGGCTCCTACCGCCAGCATCCGCACAGCCGTCAGGCTCAGCACGGCGTATACGGCAATCTCCCAGGAGAGATGGGGGAGGGCGGCAGGGATGGCGACGGCGCCGAAGATCATCCACGTAGCTGCCGCGAGGATACCGCCGGTTTCTTCCGTAAACCTGGTGGCGTCACTTTCATCGGTGCCGTGCGCCAGCCGGAAGGCCAGTCCAGCCACAAAAGCCGCCAGGAAAGCACTCCCGCCCAAGGTGACTGCTGCCGCGTAGGCTGCCAGGGCGACGGCGAGGGTGCAGGGCTGGCGCCAGCGGGTTTCAAACCACCCGCGCCTCGCAGCTGCGCGCTGCAGGTATCCGCCCGCGCAGCCGATGATCACACCCGCGGCCAGGCCCCAGCCGATCTGCTGGGCCAGTGCAGTGGCAATCGCGGACGGCACGCTGCCGTCAAGCACCGACATCGTAATGTCCAGGGAGACCAGGAAGAACGGAACGGCGATGCCGTCATTCAGTCCGCTTTCCACATTCAGCGCCCTGCGCACCGGAACCGGCACGGAGGGATCCTCCACCACCCGGTGGCCCAGGGCGGCGTCGGTGGCGCAGAGCATTGCCGAGAGAAGGAAAACGCTTGAGGCGGGAAGGGACGGGAACAGCACTGCCCCCGCGGCGAAGCCCAGCAGCAGTGTGAGCGGGAGTCCTATTCCGAGCAGGCGGACCGGCCAGCCGGGGCTGCGGCGGAGCGCTCCCAGGTCCAGCCGGGCTGCGTCGTTGAAAAGGAGGAACACCAGCGCCAGCTCCGCGATCCGCAGGACAGAGTTGGTTTCCAGGGAAATCCCCAGGCTGTCACCAAATCCCAGCGACAGGACCAGCCCGGCCAGGACGAATGCCATGGCGGAGGTGACACCCCTGCGGCCCAGCGGGCCGGAAAAGGCACTGAGCAGGATCAGGGCTGCGGACCCGAGCAGTAGCGCAATCATGCTGTTCCTCCCGTGCCTGCAGTTCCTTCCGCGGGTCCGGACCAGCGGTGACTGCCGTGGCACCCAAACTACGAGACCGCGTCCCCGCCGTACAGGGTCCGCCGGCATGCCGGACGGTGCTGCTCGGTTGTTCCTGCCCCGCCTGTGCGCGTCCCGCAGCCTCCGGGCACTCCCGCTGCAGGCTGCAACCCGGTAGTCTGTGGGGGCTGTCCGCGGTGCGGCCGCACCGCCGGCCTACGGTCCGGGACAGCACCAAGCTGCGGGAAGGTCGCCGACCATGGTTCGGACCAGCATCAGCCATTCGAGCGTTTCGACACGAAGTGCCAAGGGCCGGGCACGCCGGGAGACGACCCCGCGGACGGTGCATGCAGAATGGGCGCCTGCAGCCGCAAGGCCGGACCCGTTGGCGCTTCTGGAGGAACAAAACCTCACCCGGGAACCGGACCTGGTGCCGGTCCGGCACGGCCGGATGCTCGCCTCGCCCCTTGCCTTCTACCGCGGAGCGGCCAAGATCATGGCGGCCGACCTCAAGGACCTCCCCAGGAGCGGCCTGAACGTCCAGCTTTGCGGGGATGCGCACCTGTCCAACTTCGGCGTGTTCGCCTCGCCGGAGCGGCGCATGCTGTTCGACCTCAACGATTTCGACGAGACCCTGCCGGGCCCGTTCGAATATGACGTGCTGCGGATGGGGGCGAGCTTCACGGTCGCGGCCAGGAATAACCTCTTCAGCCCTGGCCAGGTACACCGGATAACCGCAGCGGCGGTTCGGTCCTACCGGGAAGCGATGCTCCGGTTCGCTTCAATGGGCATCCTCCAGGTCTGGTACGCGCGGCTGGAGGAGCAGGACGTGCTCAAAGCCATCCAGCTCGCGGTGGAAACCAGCAGGGGACGAAGCCGGAAGAAGGCCGCCCGGCAGGCCGGGAAGGTTGCGGAAAGGACTGTCCTCAAGGCACGCTCTCGGGACAGCCTCCAGGCACTGACGAAGCTGGCAGAACTGGTTGACGGGAAATACCGGATAGCCAGCCAGCCGCCCATCGTCATCCCCGCACGGGAAGCGCACGCGTCATTCGGCATGTCGGCCTCTCAGCTGCGGCGGGCTGTCAACGACCAGTTCAGGTCATACCGGCAGACGCTCCAGGACGACCGGCGGCACCTCCTGGAAAGATTCGAAATAGTGGATGCGGCGCGCAAAGTGGTGGGCGTGGGCAGCGTGGGAACCCGGTCCTTTATCGTCCTGCTGCAGGGACGTGATTCAGGGGACCCGCTTTTCCTGCAGGTCAAAGAGGCCACCCGGTCGGTGCTGGAGGACCACCTGCCCGCAAGCGAGTACCGGCAGCCGGGCGAACGGGTTGTCCAGGGCCAGCGCAGCATGCAGGCAGCGAGCGACCCGTTCCTGGGCTGGACCAAGGGAGTCCAAGCCAACAGGTACATGTACTGGCGGCAGCTGCGGGACATGAAGGGGGCCGTGGAGGTGGAAGCAATGCGTCCGGTGGGCATGGAGTTCTACGCGCATTTGTGCGGCTGGACGCTGGCACGGGCGCACGCGAGGACGGGGGATCCGGTGGCAATGGCAGCCTACCTGGGCCACGGCACGAAGTTCGATGAAGCCTGCGCAGCGTTCTGCGAACGGTACGCGGACCAGAACGAACGTGACTACCGCGCCTTCGCAGGAGCCGTGCAGTCCGGCCGGCTCAGCGCCGTGGAGGGCGTGTAAAGGCAGCGATCAGCGCTGCAGGGATTGCCCGGCAGCTCCGGGGACCGTCCCCTCACGACGCGCCGTGTGGCGGCAGGTCCGCCGGAAGAATAGGCTGGAGGCTGAAGACGGCGTATTCACACGCCGAGTCCGTGCTGCAGTCAGCGGCACCTGAAGAATCCTTGGAGTGAACTTGAGCGCACAAATCGGTGTGACCGGCCTGGCCGTGATGGGGGCCAACCTCGCCCGCAACCTGGCCCGGAACGGCTACACAGTTGCCCTGCACAACCGCTCGATCGAAAAGACCGATGCCCTGCTGGAGGCACACGGGGACGAAGGCGACTTTATCCGCACGGAGTCGCTGCAGGAACTGGTGGATTCCCTGGAGAAGCCGCGCCGCGTGCTGATCATGGTCAAGGCCGGAGGTCCCGTGGACTCCGTCATTGACCAGCTGGTCCCGCTGCTGGAACCGGGCGACATTGTGATCGACGCCGGCAACTCGCACTACGAGGACACCCGGCGGCGTGAGGCTGCGCTGGCCGAGAAGGACCTCCACTTCGTTGGCGTCGGAGTGTCCGGCGGCGAGGAAGGCGCCCTGCTGGGCCCGTCCATCATGCCTGGGGGATCCCGCGAGTCCTACGACTCGCTGGGCCCGATGCTGGAGAAGATTTCCGCGAAGTACAACGGCGAGCCCTGCTGCACCTGGGTAGGCACTGACGGCGCCGGCCACTTCGTGAAGATGGTCCACAACGGCATCGAATACGCCGACATGCAGGTCATCGGCGAAGCCTACGACCTGCTGCGCTCGGCGGCCGGAATCGAACCGGCAGAGCAGGCGGAGATCTTCACCGAATGGAACAAGGGCCAGCTGAGCTCCTTCCTGATCGAGATTACGGCCGAGGTCCTGGCGCACACCGATGCGAAAACCGGCAAGCCGTTCGTCGACGTCGTTGTTGATTCCGCGGGCCAGAAGGGGACCGGCCGCTGGACCGTTGTCTCCGGCCTGGACCTGGGCTCGCCGGTCTCGGCGATCGCTGAATCCGTGTTTGCCCGCGCACTGTCTTCCCAGCGCGGCCAGCGCGAGGAAGCCCAGGGCATCCTTGCAGGTGAGGAATCCGCCGTCGAGCTCCCCGAATCCTTCGTGGAAGACGTACGGCAGGCGCTCTACGCCTCCAAGCTGGTCAGCTACGCCCAGGGCATGGACATGCTCACCGGGGCAGCGAAGACCTACGGCTGGGACCTGAAGCTGGATGAGATTGCCTCGCTCTGGCGTGCAGGCTGCATCATCCGCGCCGAACTGCTGGACGACATCATGAAGGCCTATGCGGACGGGAAGGCTCCGGCCAACCTGCTGCTGGCTCCGGCCTTTGCCGAGTCCATCGCCCAGGCCCTTCCGGCCTGGCGCCGGGTGGTTTCCGTGGCAGTGCAGCTGGGGATCCCGGTTCCGGTCTTCTCCTCCTCGCTGGCCTACTACGACGGCCTGCGCCGCAAGCGCCTTCCGGCCGCGCTCACCCAGGGCCTGCGTGACCTGTTCGGTGCGCACACCTACAGCCGTGTCGACGCCGAAGGCACCTTCCACACGCTGTGGAGCGGGGACCACTCCGAAATCGAAGCCGTGGACACCCACTAGGTCCTCCGGCAC
>NZ_BAAALV010000001.1:567067-576470 GCF_039528575.1 Arthrobacter gandavensis | reverse complement strand
AAGGGGGCAGCCGGCCATTTTGTTTGTACCTAGATGTAGATCGCCGGATCCACGTACTCCGCCGGATCAACGGCGGGCTGGTTCATCTTTGGATCACGGTGCCGCCAGGTTGCCGGGATGCCCGTGATGATCGAGTCCGCAGGTGCGTCCTTGACCACCACTGCATTGGCACCCACTGCACTGTTGGCGCCGATGGTCACGGGGCCCAGGATTTTCGCCCCGGCCCCGACGACGACGCCGTTGCACAGGGTGGGATGCCGTTTGACCTTGGCCAGCGACCGTCCGCCCAGGGTTACGCCGTGGTAGAGCATCACGTCGTCGCCGATTTCCGCTGTTTCACCGATCACCACCCCCATGCCGTGGTCGATGAAGAAGCGCCGGCCGATTCTGGCGCCGGGGTGGATTTCGATCCCGGTGGCAAAGCGGGCGAACTGCGAGAGCGCTCGTGCCGGGAAACGCAGCGCCGGGTTGGCCCACATTTTGTGGGTCAGCCGGTGCACCCAGATGGCGTGCAGCCCGGAGTAGACAACGAGGTTCTCGAAGGATCCGCGCGCCGCCGGGTCGTGGGACGCGGCAGCGGTGAGGTCTTCGCGCAGGCGGGACAGGAAACTCACGGGTGACTTTCTGCTTCGGGGTACCCGCCGTCGCCGGCGGGGCTGGCTAGCCGCGGATGTCGTCGTAGAGAACTGTGGAGATGTAGCGTTCTCCGAAGTCACAGACAACGGCCACGATCAGCTTACCGGCGTTTTCCGGCCGCTTCGCGAGTTCCAGCGCGGCCCAGACGATCGCACCGGAGGAAATGCCGCCCAGGATTCCTTCCTGGGTGCCCAGAGCACGTGCAGTGGCTACGGAGTCCTCAATGGAGGCATCGAAGACCTCGTCGTAGATTTCGGTGTCCAGGATTTCGGGGATGAAGTTGGCGCCGATGCCCTGGATCTTGTGCGGTCCCGGGGAACCGCCGTTGAGGATGGCGGAGTCCTTGGGCTCGACCGCGACGATCTGCACGCCCGGCTTGCGCTCCTTCAGGACCTGGCCGACGCCGGTTATGGTGCCGCCGGTGCCCACGCCTGCCACGAAGATGTCCACCTTGCCGTCGGTGTCGGCCCAGATTTCCTCGGCCGTGGTGGTGCGGTGGATCTGGGCGTTGGCAGCGTTGGCGAACTGCTGGGCCCAGATGGCGTTGTCCGTGGTGGCCACGATTTCCTTGGCCTTCTCCACCGCGCCGCGCATGCCGTCCGCGCCCGGAGTCAGGACAATCTCGGCCCCGAAGGCGCGCAGCATGACCCGGCGCTCAGTGGACATGGTTTCCGGCATGGTCAGGATGACCTTGTAGCCGCGTGCGGCGCCCACCATGGCCAGGGCGATTCCGGTGTTGCCGGAGGTGCCTTCCACGATCGTGCCGCCCGGACGCAGTGCGCCGGCCTTCTCAGCGGCGTCGACAATGGCCACGCCGATGCGGTCCTTGACCGAGTTGGCGGGGTTGTAGAACTCAAGCTTGACCGCCACGTCGCCGGGCAGGCCTTCGGTGAGGCGGTTCAGGCGGACCAGCGGAGTGCCGCCGACCAGCTGAGTGACGTCGTCGTAAATTCGTGCCATGGTATTTGTCCTCTGTTCGAAAAGCCTGTGAACCGGATGCGGAACGCTTGTTGGTTCAAGCGTATCCGCAGGCATTCATAGGATCAGTTGTCAAGCCATTCGGCGTAATATTTCCGGGCCTTGGCGAGCTTGGGATTGATGATCACCTGGCAGTAGCCCTGTTCGGGGTGCTTGGCATAGAAGTCCTGGTGATACTCCTCTGCGCGGTGGAAAACGGGAAGCCGGGTAATTTCGGTCACGATCGGATCGCTCCACAGCGCCTGGGCACGTTCACGCGCCTTCTCCATCTCCTCGCGCTCCTCCTCGGTCCGGTAGAACATGGAGGAGCGGTACTGGGTGCCGACGTCGTAGCCCTGGCGGTTCAGGGTCGTCGGATCGTGGGAGATGAAGAACATGTCCAGGATGACCTCTGCCGGGATAACGTCCTCGTCAAAGGTCACTTCAACGACCTCAGCGTGTCCGGTAACGCCCGAACAGACGCTGTCATAGTCCGGATGGGCGGTGAACCCGCCGGTGTAGCCGGACACGACGCTCTTCACGCCGCGGGTCTTCTGGTAGATGGCGTCGAGGCACCAAAAGCAGCCTCCGCCTAGAACATAGGTCTTCATGCCAATGTATAAGCCTGTACGCCGGGCAAAGATTCCCCGGCCGGGCTTTCTTCCTTCCGCGGCGCTAAGCACAGCACGACGTGTTCCCTTACCCCGCAGCGGTGCCGGTGGGGTAGAACTGTTACCTATGGAAACCCCACGCAACCCAGACGCCCAGGGCAGCGCCGAAGAACCGGCCGGGGCAGGCGAAGACGGACCCGTCCAGGAGCCGGCGCAGGCCCGGCTGGGCGACGTGCTCCTGGCCGTTGAGGAACTCTGGCCCGAATCGCTCGCAGAGGACTGGGACGCCGTCGGCCTGGTGGCCGGCCGCCCCGAGCGGAGCGTGGAGCGGATCCTGTTTGCGGTCGACCCCACGCACGAGGTCATTGACGAAGCACTGGAATGGGGAGCGGACCTGCTCATCACCCATCACCCGCTGCTGCTCAAGCCCGTGCACTCAGTGGCCGGCACAGGATTCAAGGGCGACGCCGTACACCGCCTGATCGAGGGCGGCTGTGCCCTCCTGACAGCCCATACCAACGGTGACAGTGCCGTCGGCGGTGTCTCCGACGTCTTGGCGGACGCGTTCGGACTGCTGGACACCGTGCCGCTGGCGCCGGCCGCCAACGGCCTCCCGGAGGAGGGCATAGGGCGGGTAGGCAATCTTCCTGAGGTCACCACGCTCGCCGAATTTGCCGAGCTGGTCTTCAGTATCATGCCGGCGGTTGCCGGCGGCGTCCGCGTGGCGGGAGACCCCCAGGGGCTCGTGCGGCGCGTAGCCGTGTGCGGCGGGGCGGGGGACAGCCTGTTCAACGCTGTGCGGGAGCAGCAGGCGGACGTCTATGTGACGGCGGACCTGCGCCATCATCCGGCCTCGGAAGCCCGTGAAGCTGCGGTGAACGGCCGGCCCTACCTGATCGACGTCTCGCATTTTGGCAGTGAATGGCTGTGGTTGACTCCGGCGGCGGGTGCCCTGGAGAACGTGCTGGCGGACCAGGGGTTCAGCGTTGAGACCCGGGTCAGTACCCGCAACACCGATCCGTGGGACTTTGTCCTCACGCCGGGCTAGCCATCCACGCCTGCCGGTGGCATAGGCTAGGAGGGCCGCACCAGTCAGGCAAGCGGATTATGTGGAGGTATTTGGTGGCAAAAGCATCACCGGCTGAGCAGCTGCGGCTGCTCGACCTGCAGGCGTTGGATTCCAAGATGAGGCAGCTGGATTCACGGGCCCGCAGCGTTCGGGAAAACCCCGACCTGAAGGCCCTCGCCGCCAAGGCCGCTGCCGCGCGCTCGGCGCTTGGCACGGCAGCCACCCAGAGCGCCGATATTGAGCGTGAGCTTGCCCGCGCCGAAGCTGACGTCGCCTCGGTAACCGCACGCCTGGAGCGGGACCAGAAGCACCTGGACAGCGGTTCCGGCGGTTCGAAGGAACTGACCGCCCTGCAGAGCGAGATCGAGTCGCTCAGCCGCCGCCGGTCGGACCTGGAAGACACTGAACTTGAAGTCATGGAGCGCCTGGAGTCTGTCCGGGGGATTGAAGCGGCGCGCCGTGCCGAGGCCGCGTCCGCTGAGGCCGAACTCGCGGACCTCGAATCCAAGCGCGACGCCGAGCTGGCGGAAATCGAAGCCGAGCGCGCAGAAACCCAGCGCCAGCGCACGGAGCTGGCGGGACGTTTCGCCCCGGATCTGCTGGCCGTCTATGAACGGACCCTGGCCCGCCACGGAATCGGCGCTGCAAGGCTCTTCCACGGAACCTCCGAAGGCTCCGGCATGCAGCTGAGCCCCGGCGACCTTGCAGATATCCGCAAGGCAGCTGAAGACGACGTCGTCTTCTGCCCGGACTCCGGCTGTATCCTGGTCCGCTCCTCCGAGTGGGGCAGCTGAGCGGTGACCCTGTTCGACCCTTCGGACACTACCGTGTCCGCCCAGCCGGGCGCCCGGCGGACCCTCATTGTCGAAGCCGACGGCGGCTCCCGCGGCAACCCGGGCCACGCCGGGTACGGTGCGCTGGTGCGCGATCCCGAAACGAACGCCATTCTGGTGGAAAAGGCGGAGTACCTGGGCATCGTGTCCAATAACGTTGCCGAGTACTCCGGACTGATCGCTGCCCTCGAACTGGCCAACAGCATTGACCCGGACGCCTGGATCCTGGCCAAGATGGACTCCAAGCTGGTCGTTGAGCAGATGAGCGGCCGCTGGAAGATCAAGCATGAGGACATGCAGCGCCTGGCGCGCAAAGCCCGCTCAGTGGTTGATCCGCACCGCGTGAAGTACCAGTGGATTCCCCGGGAAATCAACAAGGACGCCGACCGGCTTTCCAACGAAGCCATGGACGCGGGGATTGCCGGTGTGCCGTGGAAGGGGCGGAAGCTTCCCGGAGCCGCAGACACGGAGACTGGAAGTGCCGCCGCCGCGGCGGAAACCGCGGCAGCACCGGAGCCCGTTCCAACTGGCCGCCTGCACCACCTGGAGCTCTGGGTGCGGGACTTCCCCCGCGCTGAAGCCAGCGTTGGCTGGCTGCTTGAGCGCCTGGGATTTGTGCGCACGGATTCCTGGGAAACCGGTGCCAGCTGGATGGGCACCGGGGGGTATATCGTGATCGAGGCAGGTCCCGACGTCGTGCCTGCGGAGCACGAGCGCCTTCGCCCGGGCCTGAACCACCTGGCGTTCGGTGCCGGCACGGCAGCAGAGGTTGATCTGCTGGTCCGCCGTGCAGGCAGCCACGGCTGGACGCTGATGTTCCCGGACCGGCACGCCGGGGGAGAAGGCCACTATGCCGCCTACCTGGAGAACGGGGACGGATTCGAAGTCGAGCTGGTCGCCGACCGCACCTAGGCGCCGCACCCGGCGCTAATGGTCCTAACGGTCCTAATGGTCCTGCGGAAGGATCAGGTTGAGCTGGTACGGCTTGCGGCCGGCGGGCGGCACCAGCTCCGCCTCCCACTTCTCCGCAGCGGCGTCCCGCAGCTCCTCAACGGAGGACGGGGCGTCGCCTGGGCGGGTGAGCAGATGCCGTGCCAGTTCTCCCCGTGTGTGCTTGGCAAAGTGGGATACCACCTTGCGTTCACCGTTTCGCAGCTGGAAGACGTTGACGGCGGCAGTGTTCTGCTGCGCGGGCTGCCAAGCCGCGGCATAGGTGCTGGAGCGGCAGTCCACCACCAGCCGGCCTTCGGAATGCCGGCCCAGCGGCTGGGCCAGTGCGGCCTTCCAGAATGCCGCCAAACGGCCGCAGCCCGGGAGGTTCGTGCCCATGGAGAGCCGGTAGGCCGGGATGGCGTCGCCGAACCCAATTGCGCCCCAGAGAGCGGAAACCACCACCACGGCGTCGTCCGCAGCGGCCTGCTGTGCGGGGGTGAGCGTGGCGTAGCCCAGCGCGTCGTACAGCACGCCTGAGTAGATCCGGTGCGCCGGTGCACAGGGTTCGCTCTCGAGGACCGTATTGCGGCGCACCTCCTCCGCCAGCGAGGCACCAACCCCCAGCACAGCGTGCGCGTCCGGGGTGGCGCTTGCTTCCATGAGGGCGGCGAGCACTTCCTTGCGGGCAGCGGCCAGTTCCGGGAAGTGCAGGGATTCGGTAGTCAGGGTTGGGCCCGCCTGTGGACGGGTCTTGCCTTCGGAAGGGGGCAGGAGGATCAGCACTGATTAATCGTAAGGTCCTGCGGCAGGTAGCATTGACCGCGGGACGGGTTGGCCAGGCAATCGCGTCAGGACGGTTTTAGGGCCGGACCTGCCGAGGAAAGTCCGGGCTCCGCAGGGCAGGGTGGTGGGTAACGCCCACTCGGGGAAACCCGCAGGCCAGTGCCACAGAAAACAGACCGCCCGCGTTTATCCGCGGGTAAGGGTGAAACGGTGGTGTAAGAGACCACCAGTGCCCCGGGTGACCGGGGCAGCTAGGTAAACCCCACTCGGAGCAAGGCCATACAGGGTGCGTTTGAGGGCTGCCCGCCCGAGCATCCGGGTAGGCCGCTGGAGGAAACCGGCAACGGTTTCCGGAGATGGATGATTGCCGCCTGCATCGCCGGTAACGGCACGCAGGTACAAAACCCGGCTTATCGGCCAGCCCGTCCCGCCCATCTGCACGGCCATGGCCCGACCGGGCATTATGTACACCTTCTGCCGCGCTTTCAAGCATCATAAGGCGTTCAAGGGGAATTTGGGCTGACTTATTTCTACCGGTAGGGCGCGTCATGCAACCGCATGAACCTCGGCTATTCTGTGTCGATGATCACGCATCCCGCGTCCGGCAGGCACCTCGTGGTGCGCAACGCCAATTTCCGGGCACTTTGGGTTTCCTCCACCATGGGTATCCTTGGCGGCTCGGTGACCGCGGTGGTCCTGCCCATCATTGCGGCAGTGGAACTCGGCGCCAGCGACTTCGCCGTTGCGGCCCTGTCCGGGATGGTCTTCCTGCCCTGGCTGCTGTTCGGGCTTCCTGTCGGGGTGGTGGTGGACCGCCGGCGCCGCCGTCCGGTGATCCTGGTTTCGCTCGTAGCCCGCATCGTCCTGCTTGCCACGCTGCCGGCCGCATACTGGCTCGGCGTGCTCACGACGGCGCAGCTGTTCATAGTGTCCTTCCTTGCCGGACTCGCGGCGGTCTATTTCACGCTTGCCGAGGCAGCGCTGATCCCGCGGGCCGTAACGAAGGACGAGCTCATAGAAGGCAACGGGCTGATGACCGGCTCGGGTGCGTCTGCCGACGCCGTTGGACGCGGACTGGGCGGCTGGATGACCCAGGCTGTGGGTGCGTCGAATTCGCTGCTCGTGCAGCTGGCTGCCTCCGTTGCCTCTTTCATCGCCATCCTGGGGCTCAAGGTGGAGGAGACTATCCCTGCCAGTCCGGAGAAGCGCCATATCTGGCGCGAGATGAGATCCGGCCTGAGCTATTCGCTCAGCACCACCCCGCTGCGTGTGCTGCTGCTGGTGGCGGCGCTGTGGAACCTCGGCGGGAATATCGTGGTTTCCCTGATCGTCCTGCTGGTGGTGCGGACACTGGGGGAGAACGGCACCTGGCTCGGGTTCCTGATGGCGGCTACGGCGGTTGGCGGCACGCTGGGCGGACTCAGCGTGAAGCGGCTGGCCGAACGCTTCGGTTCCGGAGTGGTGTGGCGGTACTCGATGTTCCCGGCTGCAGCCGGTTATGCTGCGCTGCTGCTGATGACCCCGGGCTGGGGGATGCTGCCGGGCTTCTTCGGGATGTTCCTCACCGGGCTGGCCATCTCGATGAACATCGTGGTCTCCACGAGTTTCCGGCAACGGGTCTGTCCTCCCGAGATGATGGGCCGCCTCGGCTCCGCCACCAGGATGGTGAGCTGGGGGATGCTGGCGGTGGCATCGCTGCTGGCCGGTGTCCTCGCCACCACCATCGGCGTGCGCGGCGGAATCATCATTGGCATACTCATCGCGGTGCTGGCTCCGTTCGTTGCCGCTCGGGGGCCGCTCAAGGGTGTCCGGCACCTCGAGGACCTGGAGCCGGCACCGGCTGAAGCAGCAGCGGGGACGCCGCAGGCCGCAGCCCAGGAGCAGTCCAAGCTGTGATGAACATCTCCTAAGCCCGTCCTGAGGTTTGTCTGTGGCCTAATACACTTGTAAGTGGTTCGCGGCCGTGCCCTGCGCCGCGAAGCGTCAAGACACGGCCCAAGCGGGCTTGCTCCGGCCCCGTCGCCGGAGGACTTACCAACCGGTCACAAAGCAGTGCCGGCTGAGACAAAGGATGTGAAGATCTGTGAGCCAGAAGTCCGATACCTGCCTGGATGCGTGGATGGA
The DNA here is from genome assembly GCF_039528575.1 of Arthrobacter gandavensis. Taxonomy (NCBI): domain Bacteria; kingdom Bacillati; phylum Actinomycetota; class Actinomycetes; order Micrococcales; family Micrococcaceae; genus Arthrobacter; species Arthrobacter gandavensis. Next base: position 568,524 of record NZ_BAAALV010000001.1, on the reverse strand, counting down.
CAGGGAGGCTATGGCAGAAGCCATGATCCCGCTCATTGGCCGGCTCTACCGGGAGAACAGTGTTGTTACCTCGGTTCACGGCCGCCCGCTGGTCAACCGCTCCGTCATCGATATCTTGAAGGCGCACCGATTCGCCCGCCAGATTGACGACGTCGAGCTGCCGGTGTCCGAAACCCTGCCGATCCTTCAGGCCCTTACCGAACTTGAGCTCGGTGCCGCCTCGGTGGACCTGGCCCGGATGAACGCCAAGTACCAGCGCGAAGGCAACGGCGCGCCGCTGGTGGAGTTCCTGCGTGCCGAACTCTCCGAGGTCGCCGGCAAGCACGGAGCCGACGAGCGGACCAGTACCGACGTAGTCCTGTATGGCTTCGGCCGAATCGGCCGCCTGCTGGCGCGCATCCTGATCGACCATGAAGGCGGCGGGCACGGCCTGCGCCTGCGGGCGATCGTCGTGCGCAAGGGCGCCGAGAACGACCTGGTCAAGCGCGCCAGCCTGCTGCGCCGCGATTCGGTGCACGGGGCTTTCCCGGGCACCATCACTGTCGATGAGGCAACCAACACCATCCTGGCCAACGGAACGCTGATCCAGGTGATCTACTCCAATGATCCGGCGGCCGTCGACTACACCGCCTACGGCATCGACAACGCGATCGTGGTGGACAATACCGGCCGCTGGCGCGACGAGGACGGACTGGCCCAGCACCTGAGCGCCAAGGGCGTCTCCCGGGTACTGCTGACCGCGCCGGGCAAGGGCGACCTGAAGAACATCGTGCATGGCATCAACCACCAGGCGATTACCGACGATGACAAGATCCTCTCCGCGGCGTCCTGCACCACCAATGCCATCACGCCGGTACTGAAGGTGCTCAACGACAAGTACGGAATCGTCAACGGGCACGTGGAGACGGTCCACTCCTTCACCAACGACCAGAACCTGATCGATAACTTCCACAAGGGCGACCGCCGCGGACGTTCGGCCGCGCTGAACATGGTCATCACCGAGACCGGTGCTGCAAAAGCAGTGGCCAAGGCGCTTCCGGAACTTGCGGGCAAGCTCAGCGGCAACGCGATTCGCGTTCCCACCCCGGATGTCTCCATGGCCATCCTGAACGTGAACCTCGAAACTGAGACCACCAAGGAAGAGCTGAACACCTTCCTCCGGGAGACGTCGCTGAACTCCGAACTGCACAAGCAGATCGACTACATCGATTCCCCCGAGGTCGTTTCCACGGACTTCGTTGGCTCCAAGCGCGCCGGCATCGTGGACGGGCTGGCCACCATCTCCAACGGTAAGAACGCCATTCTCTACGTCTGGTACGACAACGAATACGGCTACAGCTGCCAGGTGATCCGTGTGCTCGAAGAAATGGCGCACGTGAACCCGCCGGCGTTCCCCCGGGCCGAGGAACTCGTCGCCAGCGCCTAGGAGCGCCTGAAGCAAGGCAAACGCCCCGCCG
>NZ_BAAALV010000001.1:535946-567040 GCF_039528575.1 Arthrobacter gandavensis | reverse complement strand
TCCTGCGAGCCCTGGGACAGGCCCGCTAGTGGCCGAACGGGTCCGGATCCACTCCGGGCATCCAGTGCAGGCCAGGCACGTTCCAGCCGTTGTTCTTGAGGACCTTGCGGGCCTTGCGTCCCCAGCGCTCGTTCAGCCGGTCCACGTAGAGCTTGCCGTCCAGATGGTCGTATTCATGCTGGAGTACACGGGCAAACCAGCCGGTGGCCTCAAACTGGACGGGGGCGCCGGTCTCATCGAAACCGGAGACCCTGGCCCACTCTGCCCGGGTCAGCGGAAAGTTTTCACCCGGCACGGAAAGGCACCCCTCGGTGTCTTCGTCCGGGTCCGGGGCGGAACCGGGCACCTTGGAAGTGAGCAGTACGGGATTGACCACGACGCCGCGGTCGGGAGCATCGTCGTCGTTCGGGTAGTCAAAGGTGAAGATCCGCAGGCCCACACCCACCTGGGGGGCCGCCAGGCCCACGCCGTTGGCAACGTCCATGGTTTCGTACATGTCGGCGACGAGGGTGCGCAGTGAATCGTCGAACTCCGTTACCTCGGCTGCCCGGCGGTGCAGGACGGGTTCCCCGTAGATGGTGATTGGGCGGACGGTCATGGGTTCTGCTTTCCGTGCTGGGGCAAAGGGGGAGTGATGCTGCGGCCAATGACTTCGCGCATGATTTCGGAGGTTCCGCCGAAGATCGTGAGCAGGCGGGCAGCCAGGAAGGCCTGGGCCACCGGGTATTCCATGATGTAACCGTATCCGCCGTGCAGCTGGAGGCACCGGTCTGTCACGGATTTGGCCCGTTCCGATGCCCAGAGCTTCGCTTTGGCCGCTGAGACAGCGTCCAGGGTGCCGGCATTGAATGCCTGCACGGCTGAATCCACGTAGGATTCGGTGACTTCGATTTCGGTCAGGATGTCTGCCAGCTCAAAACGGGTGTTCTGGAAGTCGCTGATCCTGGCGCCGAAGGCCCCGCGCTCTGCGGTGTAGGCAGCGGTAGCTTCATAGACGGTCCGTGCCACGGCAGAGGAAGCGACGGCGATGGCCAGGCGGCCCTGGGGGAGCTGCCCGGCGGCATACTCGAGGCCGCGGCCTTCCTCGCCCACCAGGTTGCCGGCAGGAACCACGACGTTGTCGAAGAACAGCTCGGCGGTGTCCGAGGCGTTGAGGCCCATCTTCTCCAGCTGGCGGCCGGTGGAATAGCCGGTGGTCTTCTCCACCATGAACATGCTGAAGGAACGCGACCCTCCTCGTCCGGTGCCGCCGTCGGTCCGGGCCAGGACCAGGGCCGCGTCGCCCGTGATCCCGTTGCCGATGAACGTCTTCTGGCCGTTGAGGAGCCAGTCGCCGTCGCCGGTGCGGACGGCCCTGGTGCGGATGCCCCGCAGGTCGCTTCCCGCACCCGGCTCGGTCCACGCCACGGAAGTCACCTTGTCCCCGCTGACCATCTGCGGCAGCCAGCGCTCCTTGAGGTCCTGGGAACCGTAGGCCAGGAGGTGGGGGAGCACCATGTCATCGTGGAGGTGGAAAGCCAGCGCGACGGCGAGGTGGTTCGCGCGGGCGAATTCCTCGTCCAGGACCACGCGGTACCGGTAGTCGGGAATTCCGGCGCCGCCGAACTCTTCCGGCACGGCCAGACCCAGCAGGCCCTGTTCTCCCGCTGCTTTCCACAACCGCCGCGGCATCCTGTGGTCCGCCTCCCACGCGGGATACCCCGGGGCAACTTCACGCTGGTTGAATTCGCGGGCGAGGTCACGGAATTGCTCGTGGTCCTCCTCGAAAAGCGTGCGTTCCAACGCGGCGCCTCCTAAAGTTCTTTTCCTGCCCGCACATGCGCTGCAGGGCTGTGCAGCTGCCGATGCGGATTGGGCCAGCTGGGGGATACGTAAAAGACCGCCCCGGACAATATCCGAGGCGGTCTTTGTGAAGCTGGAAACCAGCCTCTTCCGGGTGAGTAACGGGGGTTGAACCCGCGACCTCCTGGACCACAACCAGGCGCTCTGCCAACTGAGCTATACCCACCATGTGCACTCAGATTATTCGTTTCCAAAGTCCAGGCGAGTGGTCTTTGCAAACTCATTTATCTGAGGCAGCGGATACAAGCTTACACGGTTTTTTGGGTGCTTCTGACACATGGGCCCCTCAAGGCCCAAAAAGTGATGCAGCTAACTCTTGGCGGCGGATTCGCTGATGCGCGCAGCAATCTTCTTGGCCGCGGCGGAATCGGGACCCGGTGCCGGTACGAAGATGGCTTCTCGGTAGTAGCGCAGCTCGTTAATCGAGTCCTGGATATCGCCCAGCGCACGGTGTCCGCCGTTCTTGGCGGGCGACTGGAAGTAGGCCCGCGGGTACCACCGCCGTGCGAGTTCCTTGATGGTGGAGACATCGATGATGCGGTAGTGGAGGTAGTCGATGACCTCCGGCATGTCGCGGGCCAGGAACATCCGGTCCGTTCCCACCGAATTGCCGGCCAGCTGGGCCTTCTTCGGTTCGGGTACCCACTTGGTGATGTACTCGATCACCTCGGCCTCGGCCTCGGCGAGGCTCATGCCGCCGGGCAGCTCATCAAGGAGTTTCGACGTGGTGTGCATCTGGCGGACGAAGTCACCCATCTGTTCCAGGGCGCTGTCTTCCGGCTTGATGACAACGTCCACGCCGTCGCCGAGGATGTTCAGCTCGGAGTCCGTCACCAGCACGGCAACCTCGATCAGGGCGTCGGCGCTGATGTCCAGTCCGGTCATTTCGCAGTCGATCCAAACAATGCGTTCATTTGTTATTGGCACGGGATAAATGTACCCCGCGGCGCCGGATCACTGCTGGGCTAAAGGCTTGAGTGGCTCCGCTGGCGGCGGTCGTGGCGCTCGGAATCCGCAGTCTGGACTGAAGCCCTGAGGGCAGGTACGTACGGCTGCAGGGGAAGTGATCCTGTTTCCGGTGGGCCGAACGTGCGGGTCCAGCGGCTCGCCTGCGTCCCGGATCCCCCAGGGACGGGGGCACTCAGGAACTCCCGGGCAGCCCCGGGGGCCAGCGGGATGGCTGGGGCCAGGGGCCGTGCGGGCTCGTCCTGCGTCCGCGTCGGCGCAGGCTGCTGCCGGTCCGCAGCCGGCGCAGGAGTTTCCCGTGCTGCCGGGGACTGTGCCTGGGGCGCGGCTGCTGCGGCGTCGGGACGTTCCGGACGTGCCGTGCCCCTTGAGGCATACCAGGCCGCGGCGAAAGCCGCGAGGACAAGTGCCGAGGTGCCGGCGGTGACAGGGGCTGGAATCCGTGCCCACAGGAGGCATGCCGCGGTAGTTGCGGAAATGAACAGCCCCCAGCCCAGGAGCTCAGGACTGCGGCGTACGCTGTCCGGTTGTTTCGCGGCACGCTGACCGCGCTGCCTCACTTCTGGTTCTGCCCGGTGGCGCCCCACAGCCCATCCCGCCTTGCCTTGTCCGATCCAACCCAGACAGTCTATGTGAGCCGCGCCCCACTGGCCGTGCAGCGCGCCGCGTCCGAGGGCATGTACATGTCTCGATGCTAATATTTGGCCTGACGAAGCCGCCCTGACCGGGCCCAGTTACGGGTATCCGGACCGGAATGGCTTCGCCGGGGCAGGCGTATGTGCCTGCCCGAGGAGGCGTTTGCTTTCGAACCTGGTGCCCGTTCGCTGGGACCGCCGTACGAACCAGAGATTGGAACGACCCACGATGACCGCCCAGGTCCCTGCGACCGAGCCTTCGTCTCCCGAATCGGAGAGCACGAAAACCGACCATCCCAACGTCGCGATCATCCATGGGTTTATCGGCTCAATGATGATGCTGGCCGGCTCCTTCGGGGTGGGCTGGCTCTCCCTCTCCTCGTACGAGCTGCGCCGTGCCGAGTTCATCATGTGGCTTCGCTTCGAGCCTGCCGGTGCGGTGATCTCCGTCTTCCTGCTGGCACTGGGCGGGATGCTGCTGGTGCGTTCCTGGCTGCGTTTCGGACAGCGGATCGGGGACTGGGGGCCGCAGTCGCGTCCCTATGTGCTCAAGGCGATCCTTGCCTGGGGCGGACCTATGTGCCTCACGCTGCCGCTCTTCAGCCGCGACGTATTTGCGTACATCGCCCAGGGCCTGGTCATGGTCAGCGGCCTGAACCCGTACAAGGACGGCTACTCCCAGATCTCCAACTACCTCCAGCTGGGAGCGGACGACCTCTGGGCGCAGAGCCCCACGCCCTACGGACCCATCTTCCTGTGGCTCGAAGAGATCGTGGTTCGGATTACCGGCGGGCAGACCGAGTTCTCGATCCTGCTCTTTAGGCTGATAGCGCTCATAGGCGTGGCTATGTGCGTTTACTACGTGCCGAAACTAGCCGAACTGCACGGTATCAATCCGAACCGGGCACTGTGGCTCACGGCGGCGAACCCGTTGTTCCTCACCAACTTCATTGCCAGCATCCACAACGACGCGCTCATGATCGGCCTGGCACTGGGCGGCCTTTACTACGCGGCCACCAAGCGCGGCGTGCTGGGAATCGTGCTGGTCACGCTCTCCGTGGGCATCAAGCCGATCACGCTGATTTTCCTTCCCTTTATCGGCCTGATGTGGGCAGGCAAGGGAGCCTCCTGGCCGCGTAAGTTCCTGTACTGGTTCCTGACCGCCGGGCTGTCGCTGGGACTGCTGGCGATCCTCGGCGTCGTCAACGGACTTGGCTTCGGCTGGGTTGGTGCCCTGAGCACTCCGGGCAGCGTCTGGATCTGGTACGCCCCCGTAGGGTTCGTCGGTCTGATCGTAGCCACCCTGGGCAACTCACTGGGACTGCCTGGCTGGTCCTTTGCCGACGTGGTGCACACGATCGGGCGGCTGGCTTCGCTCGCCGTCGTTGTATGGCTGATGTTCGTGGGCGACTACTCCAGGCTGGTACGCCGTCTGGCCCTCGCGTTCGCAGCGATTGTCATGCTGGCGCCCATGATCCAGTCCTGGTACGTGGTGTGGCTGATTCCGCTGTTTGCCGTTACCGGCATCCGCAACGACTGGCAGGTCAAGACGCTGTACCTGTTCGTGTCCTTCTTTATGGTCTACGCAATCAGCGACCAGCTGGACATCTGGCCGTACTTCGAGTTCAGCCTGAGCGCAGCCCGGCAGATAGCCGCAGTTACCGCCGTCGCGTTCGCCCTCTACCTGATCTTCCTGGACCCGAAGACGAAAGTGCTCTTCCGAAAGAAGCTTACGGAGCCGGCTCCGGGCGAACTTCGGATTCGCTGACCTTTCCGGCCCGGGCCAGTGCGGTGATCTTTCCGAGGGACCAGGCCAGCAGCGCCATCAGGAGCAGGTTCCGCAGGGTCAGCAGTACGGCTACGGCGATGTTGAGGTCGTTGTACAGCGCCTCGTAGAACATCGGGTAGACCAGGGTGGTCAGCGCGGCCACGGCAACCATCATGGCTGCCGGCAGCCGCCAGGCACGGCCTTCCCAGGCAACGCCCACGGCTACTACGGCGCCCAGCCACAGCATGAACTGCGGCGAGCCAACCTTGTTGAAGACGATGAACGCGCTGACAAGGGCCAGCGAACCGGCTGCCAGCAGTGCACCGGTGTCGGCGCCGCGCCGCAGTGCCCAGACGAGCAGAAGCACGACGGCGACCGCAGCCAGGGCCAGGAGCGGCGTCACCAGCGCGGCCACGGGTTCCCCCAGCGCGCCGCGCACCTCACGGGTATTGATCACCGTGTCTTCGTAGATGTGGGCGTCCGACCGGCCCAGGATGGCCTGCCACAGGCCAGGGGTGGTGAAAGGCGCCTCCAGCTGCATGCCGCGGTCGCCCTGGGCGCCCATAAAGCTCAGCAGGTGGCGCAGCCCGCCGGCGGCAGTAACGACGGCCGCCACAACAGCGGAGAAAGCGGCCCCGGTGACCAAGAGGGTCAGGCGCTGCTTCGAAACGGCGAGGACCGCCAGGATCACGGCAGCCGGCCAGACCTTGATCCAGGTGGCCGCTGACAGCAACAGGGACGCAATGACGGGACGGGTGCCCAGCCACAGCAGGCCGATGATCACCAGGGGAGCAGTAAGCCCGTCAATGCGGCCGACGGCGACTGGTCCGAGAAGCGCGGTAATGCCCAGCCACCAGTACGCGGCAATGCAGCGCTGCCGGGTGCGTTCGGCGGTCAGGACGGCAAACGCAGCCGCATTCAGGCCCGTGAAGATCAGGAACCAGGCGAACTGGTAGGGACCGTAACCGAAAACCGCAGCGAGGAGCATGGGAGCCAGCGCTCCGATCGGATACACCCAGTCCGTGCTGATGCCTTGCCACTGGCCGTCCTGCAGTCCTTCGAAGGCCCACTGACGGTAGAACTGGATATCACTGAGCACCTCGCCGGTGAAGATCAGCGGTGAAAGGAGGCCAAAAAAGAGCAGGTGCACGCCCGCGAATGCCAGCCACAGGATCTTGGAACGCATGTAACTGGGCTCGCCAGCAACGGGTGTGGACGACATGCTCGGTGGTACTCCTTAACGGCGGGTTTCGGGGTGCGCAGGCGGCCGCACCCCAGCGATAAGGGTACCCGCGGCGTATGGGCGGCATGCAATCGGCAGCCGAACACGGAATACTGTAGGCATGTCCGACGGAACAGAACATTCGATCACTGCTGATTTTGAAGTTTCCTCCTGGGAACCGACCCCCTATGTGGTGGAGGGAACCAACAGCGAACTCTCCACGGTCCGCGCGGTGAAGATCTTTGAAGGGCCAATCTCCGGCACCAGCGTTGCCGACCTGCTGCTGGCAGGCAACGCGACCGGAGCAGGGTACGTGGGCAGCGAGGTTTTTGCCGGCAGCGTGGAGGGACGAGAGGGCACCATGGTGATCCAGCACTGGGGGCTGGCAGAAGGTGAAGCCACGGCGTCGTCGGGGCACATCATTCCCGGATCCGGCACGGCGGGCCTTGCCGGCATCTCCGGCAAGGCGGTTTTCTCCCAGACGGAGGACGGCCAGCACCGCCTTGATCTTCGTGTTTCCTTCCCGGGTGCTCCGGCGGAAACTGACACCCGTCAGGCACCGGAGGCAGCGGACCACCGACCGGCGGACGAACGCTAGGGTCCAGCGGACCACCGGCGGGCGCTCAGTCCGCAGGCAGCCAGACAGGAAGCAGCACCCAGGCCGCCCCCGCCGCGCAGGCAGCGATAACGGCGGCGAACAGCAACAGCCACACCGCGGACGGCACGTAGGAGCGCTGGGCAAGAATCCAGGCATCCGAGGACTGCAGCGCGCTGCGGCGCCGGGTGTGGACGCTTAGCAGGTTCAGCCAGTCCCGGACCGCACCCACCAGCAGTGCGATTCCGAGCGAGGCCGTCACATAGGCGGTTCCCCCGGGCGGGACAAACCACAGCAGCAGGACCGAGGCGGCGGCGCATCCCAGCGCGATTGCCGCACCTTGGATATTGCGGATGAAGACGAGGGCAGCCGCCAGCACCAGCACCCCGATGGACAGCGCCGCCGAAGCCCAGCCGGCTACGGCCGCCCAGACGAGTGCCAGGCCAGTGAGGGCAGGAACGGGATAGCCCCAGAACCCTGCCCACACGGCCCCGAAGCGGCCGCGGCCGAGGCTGCGCATCTGCCCTGAATGATCGAACCTCAACTCGATGCCGCTGATGCGGTGGCCTGCCGTCAGGGCCGCGAATGCATGTCCCAGCTCGTGTACGAACGTGACGAACAGCCCGAACCAGCGCCACGTCGGCGCCGGGACGGACAAAAGGACCGCGCCAGCTGCAATGAAGACAAGCAGCCAGGGCTGGGCGTCCAGGCCCTCGGCCCGGGAGAAACCCGCGGTGAGCCTGTTCCAAAAGTCAGCGGTCCAGCTCAAAGCTCCAGCTGGCCCCGCAGGATCGACTTACCCGAGTGCTCTGGATTTCCGTCATGGGGCTCATCCGAGATGTCCACGATCGGATACGCACTCAGATCCAGGCCGTCCGGGATCTTCAAGCGGGCCTCGGTCCCATCCATTTCGCCCAGGCTGACCATGGAGGTGATGTCCGGGGAGATCAGCCAGACTTCCCGGTAGCCCTCTGCCTCGCTGCTGCTTGCCGTGATCACCAGTTCACGTTCACCGTCGGGCAGGAGATCCACTGTTGCCGTTCCCTCGTCGCTGTAGGAGGGCAGCGGTTCCAGCGGAACCGACGCAATGACCTCCGGCTGCGGCTCGAACCCGCGTACCACGCCCCAGGTTGCCGCTCCGGCAACTACGGCGGCAGCGGCCGCCGCGGCGAACCATTTGGTCCCGCGGCGTTTGCGCCGTTCATCGGCGAGTGAGACGGGACGCGCGGCTCCTGCCGGACCGGACGGGCTGGCCGCCCCCTGGTCCGGGTGATTCTCCTGCCGGTCCTCCAGCGGATCCTTCCGCAGTGACGGATCCAGGCCGAGCGCCTCGTGGATGCCGGCCCAGACAGCCGGCGGCGGAACGGAACCGGCCGGAACCGTACTCTTTCCCGCCCTTACCACGCGGCCGTAGGCGCTGATCTCGCCGGCGCACTGCTCACAGTGCTCCAGATGTGCGGTTTCTTCGGCTGTGGGCTCCTCGCCCAGGGCCAGGAGGGCCAATGCATCATCGTGCAGGTGCTGCATCGCTTACCTCCAATCGTTGCCGCAGTTGGATTAGTCCCCGGCGTATGTGGCTTTTGACCGTTCCCAGTGGCAGGCTGAGCTGCTCTGAAATCTGCTGGTGTGTCAGGTCTTCGTGGAACGCAAGCCGCAGGATCGAGTGCTGGGGTTCGCCCAGGCGGCTGAGCTCGGCGTCCAGAACTACTTTGTCAGCGACGCCCTCCGGGTCAGGCCCCCCGGTTCCGGTACGCTCACTGGCTGCGGCCGCGCCTTCAAGCACATCTTCCTCGCGGAGCCTCGAGGATGTCATGGTGGCTGACACATTCCGTGCTATGCCAACCAGCCAGGCCGCAAGCGTGGAACGTTCGGGGGAGTAGGTCTCCCGGTACCGCCAGGCGCGGATGAAGACTTCCTGGACTGCGTCGTCGGCTGCCCCTGCATCTATGAGGCGGCGAAGGGACATGGTGCGGACCAGCGGCGCAAACCGGCGGTAAGCCTCGGCAAGTGCTGCCTCCTCACCTGCGGCGAAGGCCTGGTCCAGGCCGTCGTCGAGCTCGGGGGCACCGGATGACATCGGGGAAGTTCTCCTGCCGTAAGCCTGTGTAGGGGCCGCGCCCGTGAGGGGGCGCGTGCCGATTTTCCCTATGATACCGGTGTTGCCGTGAGCACAACGTTATCTTCATAGTCGTTCTCCGTGTCGAGCCACTTTCCACCGCAGGTGACCAGTTTGAGCAGATGGTCTCCTGTCCGGTCGAAGAGGCGGTGTCCGTCGAGGGACCGCTTGGCGATGTTCTCGACCTGCTGTGTCTGGTAGACGACCTGCGAGCCGTCTTCACGCGTCACCCTCACCCGGGTACCCGGGGTGACGTTCTTGAGTCCTGCAATGGGCAGGACTTCGGTCTGTGAATCCACGTGGGCGGCCAGGACCGATGATCCGGCGTCGGCGCCCGGTGCCGGACCGTACTGGTACCACCCGGCCTGCACGTGGTTGTCGGGGATCGTCATGGCACCGTTGTCCTCGATGCCCACGGGGACAACCTCAAGGTCGATGCCGGTGCCTTCCACCTGGACCCGAACCGGAGCCGGGATCTCCACGGACGCTTCAGGGGTGGCCTGCCGGATGGGAATTCCGGAAGAGGTGTCCAGGGGAAGCGCAGATCCGGCTCCGGTGGGCTGCTGCTGCATCTGGCCGGCGGTGCTTGCCGGCTCACTGGTTGCCGGCTCAGTCGCGGCCGGAACGGATGCGCAGGAACCCAGGGCCAGTGCTCCGGCGGCCAGCCACGCAGCAAGGTACCTGCGGGAGCGTCCGGTCTGGTGCATGTCGGGGGCCTTTCCAATGTGTTCAACAGTTCCGGGACCTGGCTGGTCCCGGGAAGGACGAAGGTGCAGTGCAGCCGTACCGCCGGCTGCACTGCACCTTCAGTGTTGCAAGGGCGCTGCACGCCCGCGGCCTACTCCGCGGAAGCGGCGTCCACGGTGCTGCGGCGGCGGGCAACCACTGCGGTGCCGGCCAGGGCCATCAGCGTCAGGCCACCGGCGGCAGCGAGCATGATGCCGGCATTGTTGTCCTGGGCTGCGGGCAGGGCGCCGGGAACTGCGTTCGGAGCGCTTTCCATACCTTCGATGGTCTGGGTTGCCAGCGCCAGGTTACCGGCGTCCAGTGATCCCCAGGCATAGACGATGGTGTGAACACCCTCAGGCAGCGTCAGGTCTGCCGGACCGATGACCGGTTCGGTGGTTCCGGCTGCTGCGACGGAAGCGGAAATCGTTCCGGGATCTACCGCCAGGGTCTTCTCGTCGGGGTTGGCGAGGTTGCTGATCACCGGTGTGCCGTTCGCCAGCACGTCAACTGCCGGGGCAGCTGCCACGTGGCGGACCGTCAGCCCTGATTTTCCGGCTTCGATGGTGGACGTGTCATTGGTGTAGAGATTGGCGGTCGGTGTTCCGTCCGCGGCGAGGTTGGCTACTGCCGTGAAGTTCCCTCCAGCGGTCAGGTCAGCTGTTACCGGGCCGATGATCGGGGCGGAGGCATCTGCGGCATCGGGAGCCGTAATGGCAAGCTCGTAGCTGCCTGCGGGAAGCGAGAGCGGTCCTGCCATGCTGCCGGGAGTGAAGTCATCAAGGGTCAGTTCGCCGTTGACGTACACGTCCACGGTCGTGTCCGGGACGGCGTGGAAGACGGAGAGCTGGGCCTCATCTGCCGCCGAAGCTGCGGGTGCGGCGGCCAGTCCTGCTGCGGCTGCCAGTCCGGCTGCTGCGAAAATCGTAGTGGTCCTGCGCATGGCTTCTCCTAAATGGTTTCTGTGCCGGGTGCTGTGCCCCTGGCTCTTTGTGGCCTACACCTCCTTTACTCACGGCGGTCCCGGTTTGGATGCAGAAGTATCGAATATTTCCCAAAAACTTTTTTCCGGCCCTGATCCGTCTGTTCCTGCAGGCCAGTGCGGCTGTTTCGGTACGGGGGCGCCCTGCCGGTACGTAGTATCATCTATTGGTCTGCCCCCGTAGCTCAATGGATAGAGCAACGGCCTTCTAATCCGTAGGTTGCGCGTTCGAGTCGCGCCGGGGGCACCAACCGCCGAAGCCTCCAGGACAGATGTGCCTGGAGGCTTTCTGCTTGCTGCGGGCCTCGTGTCTCAGGGCGTCTTCCCCTCCACACAGCCGTCAGGTCAACGAACCGGTTCTTCCTGTCCACCGTCCCTTTCGGGCGAGCCCCCGCGTCCGCCCGGGCGGCCAGACTGGGGAAACCGGCCAACCGCCGGCACCGAACGGCAGCAGAAGGGCAGAGCGATGACTGACAACATCACCCTCCGGGGGTTTGTGGCAACGGAGGTGCGCACCACTACGGCGGACAGCGGACTGGCGATCGCTGGTTTCCGGATGTGCACCACTGAGCGCCGCTTCGACCGGGAAGCCGGCCTGTGGCAGGACGGCCACACCAACTGGTATTCGGTATCGATGTTCCGGCAGCTGGCCACGAATGCCGGCGTGAGCATCCACAAGGGGGACCGGGTCATCGTCACGGGCAGGCTGCGGGTGCGGCAGTGGGCCACGGACGCTGGACGAAGCGGCACCACAGTAGACATTGACGCCGATGCAGTTGGGCACGACCTTATGTGGGGAACGGCAAACTTCCGCCGGAATACCGCTGAGAGGGCGCCGCTGCGCGGTGCCGGCGACGGAACGGGCCTTGCTGAAGCCGGAGAAGGACGTGAAGGCGCGTTTGAAGCGGACGTTGATCCGTCGACCGGTGAACTGCTGGGCGCGGAGGGGGAATTCGCGGGCAGCGGGATGGCAGACCTTAGCGAGGAGTTCGAGGGCGCCCGGCCGGCCGAAGCGGAGCCGGCAGCATACTGACTCCCGAACGCTGCGTGGCACAATGTCAGCATGATGGCAGCGGAAGGGTTGAATGCAAAGCGGCTCCAGTGGGCAGGCCTGGCCGCAGCGGCAGCGCTGGCGGCAAGCCTTTCCGGCTGTACCGGTGCCGATAGCAGCCAGGCACAGCCGGCGGATTCCTCCGTAAGCGCCGGAACAGGTGTCCCGTCGGAAGAAGCGCCGCTGATGCCGGCCCGGTTCCAAGCGGCACAGACGGCATTGAATGAACTGATCGCGGAGAATCCCGCGCCCTCCCGCGACGCCGTGCGTGCGGCCTGGGTCAGTGCCGGATTCAGCGCCGAAGCAGTGGAGGTGTCCCAGGACGGCACGCCAACCGGTTTGGCCGTTGACGCCATCGTCTCCGCTGCGCCTGATGGCACGGACTGCCTCATAGGGGAGATTCGAAGCGGGAAACTCTCCGTGACTACGGTGCCTGCCCTCAGCAACGGCCAGTGCCTGCTGGGCGACGACCGCTAGGACACCGCTTAATCCGGCCTGGGATCCGGACCGGATTAAGCCGCTTGCTTCCCGGCACCGCCCAAAATGGCACTTAGTGGCGTCTACGCACTAGCCTGAGATCATGGCGGAATTTATCTACACAATGACCAAGGCCCGAAAGGCCGTTGGCGACAAGGTTATCCTCGACGACGTAAGTATGTCCTTCTACCCCGGCGCCAAGATCGGCGTGGTGGGGCCAAACGGTGCGGGTAAGTCCACCATCCTGAAGATCATGGCCGGCCTGGACACCCCGTCCAACGGCGAAGCCAGGCTCAGCCCCGGATACACCGTCGGCATCCTCCTGCAGGAGCCGCCCCTGAACGAAGAGAAGACCGTCCTGGGCAACGTCCAGGAAGGCGTCGGGGAGATCTACGCGAAGATCCAGCGCTTCAATGAGATCTCCGAGGAGATGGCCCAGCCGGACGCGGATTTCGACGCGCTGCTCGAAGAGATGGGCAAGCTGCAGGAAGCGATCGACGCGGCCGATGCATGGGACATCGATTCCCAGCTCGAACAGGCGATGGACGCATTGCGCTGCCCGCCGCCGGACGCCGACGTCACCGTTCTTTCCGGTGGTGAGCGCCGCCGGGTTGCCCTCTGTAAGCTGCTGCTGCAGAAGCCGGACCTGCTGCTGCTCGATGAGCCCACCAACCACCTCGACGCCGAAAGCGTCCTCTGGCTGGAACAGCACCTCTCCTCGTACCACGGTGCCGTACTGGCCGTGACCCACGACCGCTACTTCCTCGACCACGTGGCCGAGTGGATCGCCGAAGTGGACCGCGGACACCTTTACCCGTACGAGGGCAACTACTCGACCTACCTCGAGAAGAAGCGTGCCCGTCTCGAAGTCCAGGGCAAGAAGGACCAGAAGCTGGCCAAGCGCCTTGCCGACGAACTCGACTGGGTCCGTTCAAACGCCAAGGGCCGCCAGACCAAGTCCAAGGCCCGTCTGGCCCGCTACGAGGAAATGGCAGCGGAGGCAGAGCGCACCCGCAAGCTGGACTTCGAAGAGATCCAGATCCCGCCGGGACCGCGGCTTGGTTCCCTGGTGCTTGAAGCCAAGGACCTGGAGAAGGGCTTCGGCGACCGCAAACTGATCGACGGTCTGTCCTTCTCCCTTCCCCGGAACGGTATCGTCGGTGTGATTGGCCCGAACGGCGTCGGAAAGTCCACGCTGTTCAAGACCATCGTCGGGCTTGAACCGCTGGACGGCGGCGAGCTGAAGATCGGTGAGTCGGTCAAGATTTCCTACGTTGACCAGTCCCGCGGCGGCATTGATCCGAACAAGACCCTGTGGGAAGTCGTCTCCGACGGACACGACTTCATCCAGGTGGGCCAGGTGGAAATGCCGTCCCGCGCCTACGTGTCCGCCTTCGGGTTCAAGGGCCCGGACCAGCAGAAGAAGGCCGGCGTGCTTTCCGGTGGTGAACGCAACCGCCTGAACCTGGCCATGACGCTGAAACAGGGCGGAAACCTGCTTCTGCTCGATGAGCCCACTAACGACCTCGACGTGGAAACGCTGTCCAGCCTCGAGAACGCGCTGCTCGAATTCCCCGGCTGTGCCGTTGTGGTCTCGCACGACCGCTGGTTCCTGGACCGGGTCGCCACCCACATCCTCGCGTGGGAGGGCACCGACGAGAACCCGTCGAACTGGTACTGGTTCGAAGGCAACTTCGAAGCCTACGAACAGAACAAGGTTGAGCGCCTTGGTGCCGATGCGGCCAAGCCGCACCGCGTAACGCACCGCCGGCTGACCCGCGACTAGTCCGCGGTTCCGAGCCTCCGGTTACACACAAAANNTATCGCTTTTGTGTTGCAGGAAGACGGGACGCAGCGGGGGAGCTCTGGCTGGTTGCGGGCTGCTAGCCGGCTGCGGAAAGGTCCGGCAGGCGCAGCATGCCTTCCTGGGCGATGGTTGCCACGAGTTCGCCGCTGCGGTTGAAGATCCGTCCCGAGGACAGGCCGCGGGCCCCGGAGGCACTGGGGGATTCCTGGACGTAAAGCAGCCATTCATCCACGCGCAGCGGCCGGTGCCACCACATGGCGTGATCCAGGCTGGCGACGGACATGCCGGGTGTGGCCCAGGAGATTCCGTGCCGGCGCAGGACTGGTTCCAGGATGGTGTAGTCGGTGGCGTAGGCCAGGGCCGCACGGTGAAGGTTCTGGTCATCCGGCATGGGGCCGAAGGTCTTCATCCAGACCGCATTGCGGGCAGTGCGCACGGGGTCGGACTCAAAGTAGACCGGCTGGGAAACATGGCGGATGTCCATTGGTCGGTAGTAGGACCACGCCTTGGCCACGGGGTGGTCGAACCCCGACAGAAGCTCGGCGGTGGTGGGAAGCGACTCAGGATCCGGGATGCCTCCGGGCATTGGCTCCTGGTGGTCCAGGCCTTCATCGGGAATTTGGAAAGAGGCGATCAGGGAAAGGATCGGCACGCCGTTCTGGTAAGCATGCGTCCGCCGGGCGGAGAACGACCGGCCGTCGCGGAGGCGCTCGACGCCGAAGGTGATGGGCACCTCGGTGTCGCCCGGACGCAGGAAGTAACCGTGCATCGAATGCATGAGCCGGTCGGAGGAGACGGTGCGGGCAGCCGCTACCAGAGACTGGCCCAGGACCTGTCCGCCGAAGACCCTCTTGCGCGGTTCGTGCTGGGAGCCGCCGACGAAGATGTCTTCGTCGGTCTTAGCCCCTCCGGCGTCGCTGAGATCGAGCAGATCGATCAGTGCTGCGGTGGGGTCAAAGTCTTCGGCAGGTGCCATGTGGGTCTGTCTCCTAGCGGGCGGAATGCATTAAGCGCGGTTCGCAGCGGACTGCGGGCCAATTCCGAGATTAGACGTACGCGCTGGCTAGCCCAAACATTTGGGCTGCACCCCGGGCTGTGCCGGACGAACGTCACACTTACCGAAGGCCGGCGCCACGGGGGCTTTCGCCTCCGGAGTGTTTCTCCTGCGAAGATGGGAAGCATGCCTGTTAACCGCTTTCCCATCCAGCTGCGCTTCGGCGACGAGGATTCAAACGGCCACGTCAACAACGTCCGCTACGTGCAGTTCCTGGAAGAGGCGAGGGTACGGCTGTCCCTGGTTCCCCTGCCTGGATCGGCGGGCAGCGCCGGCGGTGGGGACGACGCGGAGACCTTCCGGTCGGTGACCCGGGAAACGGGCAGCACCCTGGTAGCGCGGCAGGAAATCGAGTATCTGACCCCGCTGGTCTACCGTCCAGACCCGGTGTGGATAGAGATCTGGGTCAGTGCCCTGGGCCGTTCCAGTTTCTCCTACGGTTTCCGGCTGACTGACGAAGACGGAACCATTTACGCCGTAGCGGAAGCGGCAATGGTCATGGTGGGGCAGGAAAACGGACGTCCGGTTCCGCTCTCGGAGCGGCAGCGGGAGATCCTGGAGGGTTGGGCCGGCGGGGACGTACCGTTCCGGCGTGCCGCCGCGGGGGCTGCCAAATGACCCAGGCATCCAGCCTTGTTCTCGCTGATTCCCAGGTAACTGCGGACCTGCGTAATTTCGTTTCCCGGGCACGCAGCGCTGATGACGGTGCGGTCCGGCTGCAGGCGGTTGGCGGCGTCCTCGCGGCATACGTCTGTGTGCTGCGCCCGCGGGTACTGGGGGAACCCATGCCGACGGTGATCGGTATGCGGGCAATGCTGCTGGCGGCACCTGCGGAGCTGGACACAACGGTCCAGCTGTCCGCCGTAGCGGACCGCCTGGCACGGCTGGACGACGGCGGGACGGAGCTTCCGGTCCCGCCGGTGACGGTCTCCGAAAACTGGGCCGGGATCAGCGCTCCCCGCGCAGGATGGCAGCGCGGGGAAGATGTGGACGTGGCGCTGCTGGAACAGGCCGCACACCGCGGCATTAAAGAGGTAGCGGCCCGGATTCCGGAAAACCCCGGCGCTGCCATGATCAGCAACGTCCGGGTACCCATCTGGAGCGAACCGGTCGCCGGCCTGGACGCACGGCTTCCCGCGGGTGCAGCGTTCGCGGCACTGACCCTGGGGTTCCTGCCCCGGACCGGAACGGCGACGCTGTTCAGCAACGGGCGGTGGCAGCGGCTAAGCACCAGCACCGGTCACGTGCTGGTGCGTCCGCCGTCAGTCCTGTTCTAGGCCGAATTGACCATCGAGTGCGCTGCGCGCTCGAGGTAGTCCCAAAGCGTCGCCTCGTGCAGCGGGGCTAGCGACAGCGAGTCGACAGCGTCGCGCATATGGCGCAGCCATGCGTCCCTCGCGGCCGGGGTGACCTCAAACGGCATGTGGCGCATGCGCAGGCGGGGATGGCCGCGCAGTTCACCATAGGTTTTGGGTCCACCCCAGTACTGCTCAAGGAACATCAGCAGGCGTTCCTTGGCCGGCCCCAGGTCTTCTTCCGGATACATCGGCCGCATCAGCGGATCCTGTGCGACGCCGTCGTAAAACACATCGACCAGTTTCACGAACGTCTCGTGCCCGCCGACGGCCTCGTAGAAGTTGTAGGCGGGGGTGTTGAAACCGGTTCCGGGGCCGGACGCCGTTAGCGGCAGCGAAGGCCCGGGAAGGGATGGCTCGGTCATTTACTGTCTTCTTCCTGTGCTGCCTGTGTGGTGGCTGCAGCCGGTTCGGCCGGCGGGACGTAGTTGCCCTGGGACCGGTTGCCGATCATAGCCAGCTCACCGTTGCGGATGTACCAGATAACCCCGCGTTCATCGACGAGGCGGGTGATGCGAATGCCAACGGACTGGACGGTGCCGGCAATGGAGCCCACCTCGATCACGTCGCCGATTCCGTACTGGTCTTCGATGCTGATAAAGAAACCGGCCAGGGCATCCCGGATGACTTCGCGGGCACCGAAGCCCAGGGCGATGCCCACGATGCCCACACTGGCGATCAGCGGTGCAATATTGATGCCTATGGCGCCCAGGACCATGATGACCGCTACGGTCCAGATTGCCACGCTCACGGAGCTGCGCAGCAGGGCTCCGATGGTGTCCGCGCGCTGTGCCCGCCTCTTATTGTCCAGGTTGCGCATTACCGGCTGGGCCCAGCGAAGGCGTTGGGACCGAAGGAGGGAGGAGCCTTTCTGGGCGCGGGCTACTACCTTTGAAATCAGGAAGCGGGCTACCAGCCAGAGAACCAGGGCAGCGAGGATAATAATCCCGCCTTCAAGGAGTCCGCTGAAATCGAACTCGCTCATTTCAATGGCTGCGGTTTCAGTCGTTGCCGTTAGCTGCACAGGTGCTGGATGTCCTTTAACTTTTGGGGGAGGGGTCTTACCTAGCCTACTGCCGGACCGCTCGCGAAATGGTTTCCCCGCGGAGCCCTCAGGCGAGGGTGCGGGCCGCGTGCTCCACGGGGAAGTTGACGCTGCGGGCAATGAAGCACAGCCTGTGCGCTTCATCATGCAGGGCTGTTGCCAGTTCCGGTGAGCCGTCTGAAACGCGGACAACGGGACGAAGCAGCACCGAAGTGAATTCGCCGCTTCCGTCCCGGTTCAGGCGCAGGGTCCCCTCGGCATCGTCCTCGTAGGACACAACGGTGATCCCGTTCTTCACGGCCACGTGGAGGTAGGAGAGCATATGGCACTGCGCCAGGGCCGAAAGCAGAAGCTGTTCGGGATTCCACCGGTCCCGGTCGCCGTGGAAGGTAGGGTCCGCAGTGCCGGGGAGGTCCGGGAGGCCGGGTGCGCGCAGCACGTGGTCGCGGCCGTATCCGCGGTAGGTGGTGGTTCCGGTGCCCCGATTGCCGGTCCATTCAAGGGCGACGCCGTAGCGGTGTTCTGAGAGGTTCACAGCTTTAAGCTACCGTGCCGGGACCCCGCCCAGGAGCTGGGACGGGGCTCCGGCACGGAAGCGGTGTGTGACTAGCGGTCGGCTGACTGGGCCTTCAGCGCGCGTACAACGCCGTCGCGGTTCTCAAGGAGCAGCCGGCGCAGGGCCGGCGCTTCATCGCCGAGCGAGTTCAGGAAGGCGTCTGTCCGATCGACCGTCTCCTGGGTCGTCAGCCGTGCCGGGTAGAGGCCGACGACGATCTGCTGTGCGATTTCGTGGGTGCGGGTGGCCCACACTTCGCGCAGCGAGTCGAAGTAGCGTTCGGCGTACGGTTCCAGGAGAGCAGTGTCGTGGACCCGGCTGAAGCCGCCGATCGCTGCCCGCTGGGCGGCGTTGGGCAGATCCGAGCGAACCACGATGGCTTCCCAGGCGGCGGCCTTGGCTTCTGCAGAGGGCAGGGCGGCACGGGCGCCGGCTGCGGCCAGCTGGCCGGTTGCCGTAGCGTCCCGTTCCAACTCGGCGGCGATGTCCGCCTCGCCCATCCGGTCGCCGGCAACGAGTGCGGTGAGCAGTTCCCAGCGCAGGTCCGACCCAACCTCCAGGCCGTCCAGGACCAGGTTGCCGGAAAGCAGGGCAGCTACCTCGTCCAGCTGTTCGGGAGTCTGGGCGTGGGCAGCAAATGCCTTCACGAACTGCAGCTGGGAATCGGAGCCCGGAGCCGCAGCCCGGGCCAGGTCCCAGAGGCTGTCAGCTGCAGCGGCCGTCATGGGCTCACGGTCCTGCGGTGCTACGTAGAAGGTCAGCGTCGTTGCCAGCTGGCGCAGCAGGACCTGAACCACTGAGGAGTCCGATTCGGAGGCGATGTTCTGCAGGACCAGTTCCACGTAGTTGCGTGCCGGGATCTCGCCGTCGCGCGTGGCGTCCCAAGCCGAAGCCCACACGAGGGTGCGCGGCAGCGACTCGGCGATGTCCCGCAGGCGCCGGGTGGCGAGGCGCCAGGAAGCGTCATCGAGGCGGATCTTGGCGTACGCCAGGTCGTCATCGTTGAGCAGGATCAACTCCGGCCGGGGCTGGCCTACCAGCTCGGGAACCGGTGTCAGTTCACCGTCAACGTCCAGCTCCACGCGGTGGGTGCGGCTGAGCTTGCCGTCTTCGCCGGTGTTGTAGAAACCGACAGCAAGCCGGTGGGGGCGCAGCGTCGGGTACTCGGCCACCGCAGACTGAGCGACTGCGAAGGAAGTGATGACGCCGTCGTCGTCCGAATCGATAACCGGACGGAGGGCGTTGACGCCGGCGGTTTCCAACCACTGGGCAGACCACTGGCTGAGGTCGCGGCCGCTTGCGGCTTCCAGTTCGGAGAGCAGGTCGGAGAGTTCGGTGTTGCCCCACGAATGCTTGCCGAAGTACTCGCGGACGCCCTGCATGAACTTGTCCTGGCCAACCCAGGCCACCAGCTGCTTCAGGACCGAAGCGCCCTTGGCGTAGGTGATGCCGTCGAAGTTGACTTGGACATCTTCCAGGTCCCGGATCTCGGCGACGATCGGGTGAGTGGTGGGGAGCTGGTCCTGGCGGTAGGCCCAGGCCTTCTCCATGGACGCGAAGGTTGTCCACGCCTGCTTGAATTCGGTTGCTTCGGCCGCTGCCAGGGCGGACATGAACTCGGCGAAGGACTCGTTCAGCCACAGGTCGTTCCACCAGCGCATGGTGACCAGGTCGCCGAACCACATGTGGGCCAGCTCGTGGAGGACGGTGATGGCGCGGCGCTCAACGGTTGCGTCGGGGACGCGGCCGCGGAAAACATAGCTTTCCAGGAAGGTCACGGCGCCGGCGTTCTCCATGGCGCCGGCGTTGAACTCGGGCACAAAGAGCTGGTCGTACTTCTCGAACGGGTACGGGGTGCCGAACTGGGCTTCGTAGAACTCGAAGCCCTGGCGGGTCAGCTCAAAGATGTTCTCGGCGTCGAGGTATTCCATGAGGGACTTGCGGGCAAAGACGCCCAGGGGGATGGTGCGGCCGTCGGAGCTGGTGAGCTCGGAACGGACAGACTGGTACGGGCCCGCGATCAGCGCGGTGATGTAGGAGGAGATCCGCGGCGTGGGCTCGAAGGACCAGGTTGCCGAGGGCTCCGCGGAATCCTCCGCACTGGCGCGGACAGGTTCAGGCGTGGGGGAGTTGGAGATAACGTCCCAGTGTTCCGGAGCCGTCACCGTGAAGCGGAACGTGGCCTTCAGGTCCGGCTGCTCGAACACGGCGAACATCCGCCGGGAATCCGGGACCTCGAACTGGGAATAGAGGTAAACCTCGTTGTCCACCGGGTCCACGAACCGGTGCAGGCCTTCACCCGTGTTCATGTACAGTGCATCGGCTTCGACGACCAGCTCGTTGCTGGCGGCGAGATTCGGCAGCTGGATGCGGACGCCGTCGGAGACTTCCTCCGGGTCCAGGCTGACACCGTTGAGGGTAACGCGGTGCACCTTGGACGTGACGGCATCGATGAAGGTGGAGGCTCCCGGCTGTGCGCCAAAGCGCACTACGGTGGTGCTGCCGAAGACTTCGTCGCCGCGGGTCAGGTCCAGATTGATGTCGTAGGACTCGACACTGATCAGTTCCGCCCGTTCACGCGCTTCAGCACGGGTGAGATTCATACCTGGCAAGGAAGAGCCTTTCGAAGGAGAGATAGCGCCGGTGCCCTTGTATCCAGGGCACCGGCGTCAAAAGTAACAATTGCAACAATCTCTCACTTGGGGCCGTTCTGCCAAGTGGGGCAGGTAAAGGAAAGGGCTTAGCGCGAGCCGGCCAGCTGGAGACCGCCCCAGCCCCAGCCCAGCTTCTGTGCACCGCCCCAGTAGCCGTTGCCTAGGACGGGATAGTTCAGCAGGTCACCGTTGCCGGCACGGGCCACGAGGCTCCACCTGCCGTCGCCGATCACGTCGACCCCTACGGATACGGTATCCATACCGTCCCATCCGGTTCCGACCGTCTTGCCTCCGGCGACGAACGCACCGCTGGCAGAGCGCTTGTAGAAGAGCATGTCTCCGCTCTTGGCTACGGCGAGCACATCGGTTATGCCGTCTCCGTCCCAGTCGACCACCTGAAGCCGCAGGCCCGTCCAGCCGGTGCCCACAACCGCGCCGCCGCGCAGCGGCGACGCTCCGTCAGTGTTGGTGTAGCGGCGAAGGCTGCCGTCGGAGCCCATGGCCAGCACGCCGGGGAAACCGCCCACCGACCTGTCCAGGGAGATGGTCATGTCCTGCCAGCCCGTTCCCACGGTGCGGGGGGCGGAGAAGCCGCCGGTGGGCAGACCGTAGTACACGCTAAGCGTGCCTTCGTTCCACTGGACCAGGAGATCGGGCAAGCCGTCCCTGTTCCAGTCCGTGGAGTGGAAGGACTGGACATTGTAGAAACCTTCCCCGATCTTCGCCGGCCCGACGAGGACGCCGTTCAGGCGGGCCGCGTAACGGTGAAGGTTGCCTCCGGAGAGGGTGATGACGTCCGCCTCGGAGGTAATGGGCGCGCTCGCTCCGCCGGTCCCCTGGGTGTCGAGCGGCCGGTAGGAGTACCACCCCGATCCAACGGGCCAGGATCCGGTCCAGCCGCCCACGCTGTTCGAGTTGTAGTACGCGAGCTTGCCGTCCGTGAACGTCGCCATGAGTCCGAGGCTTCCGCTGCCGCTGAAGTCGACTGAGGACCGCAGCGACGTGGCGGATTGCCAGCCTACGCCCACCTGGACGGACGGGCCCAGGGTGCCGGAAGCGGTCCTTGCCCTGGATACCAGGGTGCCGTCACCCATGATGGACACCAGCTCGGGAACGCCGTCCTTGTTCAGGTCGGCGATGGAGAACAGCCTGGGGACGGAGTCTGATGCGATCACTGATCCCGAAGACAGGTAACCGCCGGACGTGTTCCGGTACGACCACGTCCGGCCGCGCGGGTCTACTGCCACGACGCCCGGGAGCGTATCTCCTGCTGACCAGCGGCCAACGGAGATCCGCATCTGGGACCATCCCTGTCCGACGGTCACCGGACCGCTGAACCCCCCTGCCCGGTACCCGTAATAGACCTGAAGGAGCCCGCCGGAAGTCTGGGAAACAAGATCGATGATCCCGTCCCCGTTCCAGTCCGCTGCATGCGCCGAAACAGCACCGGTCCAGCCGGTGCCAATTCGCTTTCCTGCTGAGAAACCACCCCTTGAATCCGCCGGATACAGAATCAGGTCCCCGGCAGGATCAATGGCAACCAGGTCCGCCGTTGACGGAATGGACGGCTCGGTGCCGATGGTTACTGATGCAGCGTCACCGCTGATCCAGTTGACCTTAACCACTGTGCCGGTGTGCGTCGTGAACGTCTGCCCTGCCTGCCAGGCACTGTTGGGGTTGGTATAGCCGGCAAAGGGGCGGGTGCTGGGGCCGATCACCACGGAATTGAGCGCCCACGTGTTCGCCAGGTCTGCCTTGACTATTTTGACGCCCCTGTTGCCTCCAACGGCGGTGACTACATCGTTCGCGACCGGAAGCCGCAGTTCGAGGTAGTAGGTTTCCCCCGAAGAGTCGGTGAACTTCAATGCCCGGTGTGCGGACGTGCCGGCCCAGGGCCTAAGGGTGAACGTTGACAGCCCGCTGGGCCGCCCAGCGTCGTAGACCTCATCGCCGCGGCCGAAGGCGCCCCGATCCCAGAAAAGGGAGTTGATGACCGGCATGGCGTATTGGGCGTAACCCATCAGGTCGGCTGTGTCACCGTACTCCCGGCTGGTGCACGCGCCGTCGTTCCACCTGTCTGCGACAGATGAACCGACGTCGGTGCGCCCGTTGGTGCACTGGAGGCTGTTCGCGTGCAGCAGGCCCAGCAGGTGGCCGAACTCGTGGGTCACCACGTTGTTGGTAAAGGAGGAGGGCGCGGGCATCAGGATCCTGCCGGCGGTGCCTCCAACGGTCCACCCGCCGCCGAGGATGCCGCCGTAGCCTCCCGAACGAAGGTCCGGAGTCGGCACGAAGACTACGAGCGCGGTGTAGGGGCTGTCCCTCCACTGGATTTCCCTGGCGATAGTGTTCATCATCGTCGCGTAGTCGTCGGTGCTTCGTGCGGCGCTGTAGTGGTCCAGCGTTCCGTAGACGGACATCGACAGGCGGTTGTTGGACATGGCCTTCCAGTACGCACTGGAATTGGCAATGGACTGCCTCGCCGAATCCATGTTGACCAAGCTGCGGTTGCCCTCGACCGATGCCCTTACCAGGGTGACCTTGATGTCTCCCGCCCGCGCGGCAGCCGGTGCCATACTGGCTGCGCCCCCCATGGCAAAGGCAGCCGGGACCTCTTCGTGCCCGGTATCTACCGCGGACCTGACGCTGCCATCGGGTTCGGTGATGAGCGGTGTGTCCGGGCCGGGAACAATATGGCCCTTGCCAACCGGTACGTAGCCGCTGTCTTCGGGAGCCAGCTCTTCCGAAGGGGAATGCGTGTCCTCGGGCTCCTCCGTTTGAGCGGCAGGTGTCTCGGGAAGCGTGCCCGCTGTGCCGCCGAGCTGGGCCTCAGCGGCGGACTCTGCTGGGGCAGCGGGGGATTCCGCCTCTTGGCCTGCGCCGGGGGCCTGCTGCGGGGAAACGGCCGGGTCCGTACTCACTGCGCCTGCAGGCGCAAGGCCGCCAAAGACCAGGGCCGCCGTCAGCGTTGCCAGAAGGGCGAGTTTTCCGGTTTTCAATGGTGAATCCTTGCATAGCTCTAAAACGGCGCGGGGCAGTGGCGTGGTTCCGCCGGGAACCCTCCAATGCCGGACCTGCCGACGGACGAGACCCGTTCCCAGCGAAACCACTTGCAGTCCCTGCTATCGGCAGACTTGCGCTTAGCGTTACACGTTTGGGGGCTGAAGCACCAAAAAAGTTAAGCTGTTGCTTGGCAGTTGAACCACCCCATACCAATGAATGGAAATCATGCGCGTCCACATCGCCACCGACCACGCCGGACTTGAACTCAGCGCCCACCTGCAGGAACACCTCGCCGCCAACGGCTACGAGGTCGTGGATCACGGGCCCAAGGAGTACGACGCCGAGGATGACTAC
Source organism: Arthrobacter gandavensis (assembly GCF_039528575.1). Taxonomy (NCBI): domain Bacteria; kingdom Bacillati; phylum Actinomycetota; class Actinomycetes; order Micrococcales; family Micrococcaceae; genus Arthrobacter; species Arthrobacter gandavensis. Next base: position 542,832 of record NZ_BAAALV010000001.1, on the reverse strand, counting down.
CCCGGGTTCTGCATCGACGCAGCCAAGGCGGTGGCCGCTGACCAGCAGGCCGGAACCGACGCACTGGGCATCGTCCTGGGAGGCTCCGGCAACGGCGAGCAGATCGCGGCCAACAAGGTCCGCGGCATCCGCGCTGCCCTGGCCTGGAATCTGGACACCGCCCGGCTGGCACGCCAGCACAACGACGCCAACGTCGTCGCAGTCGGCGGACGGCAGCATTCCCTCGAGGAGGCAACGGAAATCATCGACGCGTTCCTCTCCGAGCCGTTCAGCGGTGCCGAGCGGCACGTGCGCCGGATTGCGCAGATCGCAGAATATGAGGCCAGCGGCTCCATCGCGGCCCGCTAATGCCTGAAGGGCATTCAATCCATCGCCTTGCCCGGCAGTTCACGTCCGTGTTCGCCGGGCAGGCGCTGGCCGTCTCCAGTCCCCAGGGCCGGTTCGCCGCCGGTGCCGCGCAGCTGGACGGCCACGTCCTGACGGGGGCGCAGGCACACGGGAAGCAGCTCTTCCTGGAGTTCGATAACGAACTGTTCCTGCGGATCCACCTGGGCCTGTACGGAGCATTCGATTTTGGCGGTGACGATTCGTTCCGCGGCGCCTCCAGCATCGGCGCGCCGCGCCGGGTGGGGGAGCAGGAGGCTCCCGACGACGGCGGCGGAACCTACACCGGTCCGCCGCCGCCCAAAGGTGCTGTCCGCGTCCGGCTGGTGTCAGCGCACGGCTGGGCGGACCTGCGGGGACCAACGGCCTGCGAAGTCATCACGGACGCAGAGCGGCGGCTGGTACTGGAACGCCTGGGTCCGGATCCGCTCCGGCAGGACCAGGACGGCGCGGAGGACTTCGCCCGCCGGCTGGGCAAGCGCGGGTCTCCCGTGGCGGCACTGCTGATGAACCAGGAAGTGCTGGCGGGTGTAGGGAACGTCTACCGGGCGGAGGTGCTCTTCCGGCAGCGGATCTCACCCTGGCAGGCCGGCAGCCGGCTGCGGCCGGAACAGGCACGTGAACTGTGGAACGACGTCGTGGCCGTCATGTTCGACGGCGTCGTCCAGGGCCGCATTGTGACGACGCTTGCGGAGCATCGGAGCGGCCAAACCGAACCGGTGCCGGTCTCGGACGCCCACTATGTGTACAAGCGCCAGGGCCTGCCCTGCCGCATCTGCGGCACGGAAATCGCCTTGACGGAGATGGCAGCCCGGAAACTCTACTGGTGCCCGTCCTGCCAGGCCGACTAGCCGGCACACACATACGGCACGAAAAAGGCCCCGGTCCACCTGTCGAAACCGTTGGTTTCGCGTGGTGGGCCGGGGCCTTTTTCGAAATATTTCCGTGGAGGGGATGACGGGAATCGAACCCGCGTAATCAGTTTGGAAGACTGAGGCTCTACCATTGAGCTACATCCCCGGCGCCGTAAGGCAGGATTTACCTTAGCACGGTAATTCGGCGGATGAACAATCGGCGGCTTCCCTTCCGTTTGCAGGAACCCGGCAGGGTCTCGGCGCCTCGGAATTGTGCATGTGGAAGTCAATGCCGGTAGGCTGTCAGGTGCACTGACGGGGTGTAGCTCAGCTTGGAAGAGCGCCTGCTTTGGGAGCAGGAAGTCGCAGGTTCAAATCCTGTCACCCCGACTCTGTATAAACGACGGTGCAGACCAACCCCAGAACCCTCAGGAGAACTAACGCTGTGAAGAGCGCTGTAGAAAACCTCACACCCACGCGGGTAAAGCTCAACGTAGAAGTTCCGCTTGAGGAATTGAAGCCGAGCATCGACGAGGCCTACAAGACCATCGCCACCCAGGTGCAGGTCCCGGGCTTCCGCAAGGGCAAGGTCCCCAACAAGCTCATCGATCAGCGCGTTGGCCGCGGCTACGTCCTCGAAACCGCCATCAATGATGGCCTGAACGGTTTTTACCAGGCTGCGGTCCAGGAAACGGGAATCCGTCCGCTGAGCCGTCCCGAGGTTGAAATCAGCGAAGTTCCGGACCCGACCTCCGACGAAGGCCAGCTGGTCTTCAACGTTGAGCTGGACATCCGCCCCGAAATCGAGCTCCCGGATTACGCCGGCATCGAGGTCACCGTTGAGCCCGCCGAAGCCGGCGACACGGACATCGAGAAGGCCCTCGACGAGCTGCGCGGCCGCTTCGGCACCCTGAAGAGCGTTGACCGTCCCGCAGCCGAGAACGACTTCCTCACCATGGACCTGGTTGCCAAGGTTGACGGCGAAGAGGTCGACTCCGCCTCGGACCTGTCCTACCAGGTAGGCGCCGGAACCATGCTCGAAGGAATGGACGAAGCCGTTACCGGCCTGTCCACCGACGAGTCCGCCACCTTCACCACGAAGCTGGCCGGCGGTGAGCACGCAGGTGCCGACGCCGAGGTCACCGTCACCGTCAAGGCCGTCAAGGAGCGCGAGCTCCCCGAAGCCAACGACGACTTCGCCCAGCTGGCCAGCGAATTCGACACCATCGCTGAACTGCGTGAAGACCTGGCTAAGCGCGCTGCTGAAGCAAAGGTCATGGAGCAGGGCGTAGAAGCCCGCGACAAGGTCCTTGAGAAGCTCCTCGAAATGATCGAGGTTCCGGTTCCGGAGTCCGTCATCGAAGAGCAGCTCGAGCAGCACTTCAACTCCGACTCGGCACACGCAGCCGGTGAGGACCACGACACCGAAGAGCACCGCGCGGAAATCCGTGAGAACACCGAGCAGGCGTTCAAGAACGAGATCATCCTCGACGCTGTCGCTGACAAGGAAGAAGTCGGCGTCAACCAGAACGAGCTCATCGACTACATCGTTTCCATGGCCGGCCAGTACGGCATGGACCCGAACCAGTTCGCCCAGCTGATCGACCAGGGTGGCCAGGTTCCGATGATGGTTGGCGAAGTCCGCCGCCGCAAGGCCCTTGCCAAGGTGCTGGAACTGGCGAAGGTCACCGACACTACCGGCGCTGAGGTTGACCTCACCGCATTCGTGCGCCCCGAAGGCGAAGAAGCAGCAGCTGAAACCGCCGAAGAGGCAAGCGAAGACAAGGCTTAGTCCTTAGCTGCCAGGGATGGGTCCCGGGCAGCAGCCGGGTGAAGCACCGCAGCATGCTGCGGTGCTTCACCCGTTAAGGCGCCGGTCGGCAGCGCATTCAGCGCGCTGGACTCCGCGCCCGGGCAACGTGCGCCGTCAGCGAACAGCGCGCGTAACGGGAGCAAAAGACTGGCGGGAACGGTTAGTGTCCAAGAAGAGATAAACGGCGGGAGCTGGGGCGGTGCATCAAAGGCACCCAACCAGACCCTCTCCGCCAGAGCGAGAGGTCACTCAGTATGGCAAATGCACCCAGCACACCCACTATGGCTACTGTGGACCCGGCCAGCCGGGATGACTACATCTACAACCGGCTGCTGAAGGAACGGATCATCTGGCTCGGCTCGGAAGTCCGGGACGATAACGCCAATGCAATCTGCTCCCAGCTCCTCCTCCTCTCCGCTGAGGACCCGGAGAAGGACATCTTCCTTTACATCAACTCTCCCGGCGGATCCGTGACAGCCGGCATGGCGATCTACGACACCATGCAGTTCATCCCGAACGACGTTGTCACCGTTGCCACGGGCCTGGCCGCCTCCATGGGCCAGTTCCTGCTGTCCTCCGGTACCAAGGGCAAGCGCTATGCCACCCCCCACGCCCGCATCCTGATGCACCAGCCTTCCGGCGGCATCGGCGGCACCGCGTCGGACATCCGGATCCAGGCCGAACTGATCCTGCACATGAAGCAGGTCATGGCCGAGCTCACCGCCGAGCAGACCGGACAAACTGTTGAGCAGATCCTGAAGGACAATGACCGCGACAAGTGGTTCACCGCAGAAGAAGGCCTGGCCTACGGCTTCTTCGACAAGATCTCCGCTCACGCCGGCGGCGTCACCGGCGGCGGCGGAACCAACCAGGAGCAGGACGGCGAGCAGGAATAGCCCAGCCGACCGGCCAGCGCACCACAGACTTCAGGAGTAAAGCAATGAACCACAATTTCGGAACCCCGGGCAGCACGGCACCCCAGATGCCGTCCAGCCGCTACGTACTGCCGCAGTTCGAAGAGCGCACGCCCTACGGCTTCAAGCGCCAGGACCCGTACACCAAGCTCTTCGAGGACCGCATCATCTTCCTCGGCGTGCAGGTCGACGACGCGTCCGCGGATGACATCATGGCCCAGCTGCTGGTCCTTGAGTCCACCGATCCGGACCGTGACATCACCCTGTACATCAACTCTCCCGGCGGTTCGTTCACGGCCATGACGGCCATCTACGACACCATGCAGTACATCCGTCCCGAGATCCAGACTGTATGCCTGGGCCAGGCCGCAAGTGCTGCTGCTGTCCTGCTGGCTGCCGGTACTCCCGGCAAGCGGCTGGCCCTGCCGAACGCCCGCGTGCTGATCCACCAGCCCGCACTCGGCGGCGGAGAGCGCGGACAGGCCTCCGACCTCGAAATCCAGGCCGCTGAAGTCATGCGTATGCGTACGTGGCTTGAGGACACCCTGGCCCTTCACTCGAACAAGACGTCCGAGGAAGTCAACCGGGACATCGAGCGCGACAAGATCCTCACGGCTGCTTCCGCCCTTGAATATGGACTGATTGACCAGGTTCTTGACTCCCGCAAGATCAAGACGCCGGCCATCAACAAGAGCTAGCAGCATCATCCCAGCCGTCCCCGCCCAGCCATGGACGGGGACGGCTGCGCTTCTCCGGACGGCCGGGTGCCGCGGGCAGGTAAAAAGCCGCACCACGGGCCCGTCATTGCTGATTACCGCATCCAAGTGTCCTAGAGTGGAACATGGTTGACTGGCATGGTTTTCCTTCCGGCACGTTTTTTCTTCGGCACGGCGCCCGCCTGACGAGGACCATCTAAAGGGGACTGAATTATGGCTCGCATTGGTGAGAGCACAGATCTGCTTAAGTGCTCTTTCTGCGGAAAGAGCCAGAAGCAGGTGCGCAAGCTGATCGCCGGTCCCGGCGTCTACATCTGCGACGAGTGCATTGAACTCTGCAACGAGATCATTGAAGAAGAGCTTTCGGAGACCACCGAGGGCGACTCCTTCGTCCTGCCAAAGCCGCGGGAGATCTTCGACTCGCTGCAGGAATACGTCATTGGACAGGAACCGGCGAAGCGTTCCCTCGCCGTCGCCGTCTACAACCACTACAAGCGCATCCAGTCCGGCCACGCCACCCGTTCAACGACCAACCTCAGCGATGCGGTCGGCACCGAAGACGTCGAGATTGGCAAGTCCAACATCCTGTTGATTGGGCCCACCGGCTGCGGCAAGACCTACCTTGCGCAGACCCTTGCCCGCCGGCTGAACGTACCGTTCGCCGTGGCTGACGCCACTGCCCTGACCGAGGCCGGCTATGTGGGCGAGGACGTGGAGAACATCCTCCTCAAGCTCATCCAGGCTGCCGACTACGACGTCAAGAAGGCCGAACAGGGCATCATCTACATTGACGAGATCGACAAGATCTCGCGCAAGAGCGAAAACCCCTCGATCACCCGGGACGTTTCGGGGGAGGGGGTCCAGCAGGCACTGCTGAAGATTCTCGAAGGCACCGTTGCCTCCGTTCCGCCGCAGGGCGGGCGGAAGCACCCGCACCAGGAATTCATCCAGATCGACACCACCAACGTCCTGTTCATCGTGGCGGGCGCCTTCGCCGGTCTCGAGGAGATCATTGGGTCACGCTCCGGCCGCAAGGGTATCGGTTTCGGTGCTCCGCTGAACGAGACCAGCAAGGACACGGACTCCTACGCGGACGTTATGCCCGAGGACCTGTTGAAGTTCGGCCTCATCCCCGAGTTCATCGGCCGCCTCCCGGTCATCACCACGGTCTCCAACCTTGACCGCAAGGCCCTGATCCAGATCCTTACCGAGCCAAAGAACGCGCTGGTCAAGCAGTTCCAGAAGATGTTCCAGCTCGACGGCGTTGAGTTGGTCTTCGAACCGGAGGCCCTGGACGCCATTGCCGACCAGGCCCTGGGCCGCGGCACGGGAGCACGCGGCCTGCGCGCCATCCTGGAGGAAGTTCTGCTGCCGGTGATGTTCGACCTTCCCAGCCGCGAGGACGTCGCCCGCGTGGTGATCACCCGGGAGGCTGTCACCGAAAAGGCCGAACCGACGCTCATTTCCCACGACGTCATCGCGAAGCGGCGGAATAAGTCAGCCTGATTGCGCGCTGGCGCAAGTGGGACATGATTCCGTCCGCACGAATTCTTAACGAGGAGTAAGCCTGTGCCCGAAAATACTGCTGTTGCCGATTTCTGGTTCGATCCCACCTGCCCGTTCGCCTGGGTCACCTCGCGCTGGATGGGTGAAGTCGAGCAGGTACGCGACGTCCGCACAGAATGGCACGTCATGTCCCTCGCCGTGCTCAACGAAGGCCGCGACCTTCCCGAGGACTACCGCGCCCGCATCGACAAGGCCTGGGGCCCGGTCCGCGTGATCATCGCCGCAGCCGAGCTGCACGGCCCCGGGAACATCAAGAAGCTCTACGACGCCATGGGTACCCGCATCCACGTGCAGGGCATGAAGGACTACGACGCAGTAATCGCGGAGTCCCTCGCGGAGGTTGGACTGCCGGCAGAACTCGCCGACGCCGCTGCTGCCGACACGTTCGACACCCAACTGCGTGCCTCGCACCAGGAAGCCATCGACAAGGTGGGTGACGACGTCGGTACTCCCGTGGTCGCTTTCAACGGCACCGCCTTCTTCGGCCCGGTGCTGACCCGGATCCCGCGGGGCGAGGAAGCCGGGAAGATGTTCGACGGCGCACTTGCGCTGGCCTCGAACCCGCACTTCTTCGAGATCAAGCGCAGCCGCACCGAGAACCCGCAGTTCGACTAAATCGTTGCAGGACACAAAAGTGCC
>NZ_BAAALV010000001.1:523890-535903 GCF_039528575.1 Arthrobacter gandavensis | reverse complement strand
GGCACTTTTGTGCTTCGTGCTGATTACTCCGCAGGAGCCAGCTCGACGCCGCTGACGGTCAGCTCGCCGTCGCCGGCCACCAGCTCAAGGTTGCGGACGTTGCCCGCTGCCAGCAGGTCCGGAAGGCCTGCACGCAGGCGCTCCACCTGGGCTGCCGGGGCAGTGACCGCTGCGTTGAGCACCTCGGTGCGCTGCTTGACCTTGGCCTCGGACTTGGCCTTGCGGATGCCGCCCAGGGCTTGGGCAACGGTTCCGAGGATCGCCGCATCGGCAGCCGGGATCCCTGCGGCCAGGCCGTCGACGGTGGGCCAGGAGGCACGGTGGACGGACCCGGTGCGCCACCAGCTCCAGACCTCTTCGGTGGCGAAGGGCAGGAACGGGGCGAACAGGCGAAGCAGCGAGTCCAGGGTGGTGGCCAGGGTGGCCAGCACGGATGCCTGCTCCGCGTCGCCTGCGGCACCATAGGCGCGGTCCTTGATCAGCTCCACGTAGTCGTCCGTGAAGGACCAGAAGAAGGACTCGGTGATCTGCAGTGCCCGGGCGTAGTCGTAGCTCTCGAACGCCTTGGTGGCGTTGTTGACCACGTCCACCAGCTGCACCAGCAGGGACTGGTCCAGGGGGTTGGTGATCACCGAGGTGTCAGCTTCGACGACGTTCGCTTCGGTGGCACCCAGGTTCAGGACGAACTTGGAGGCGTTGAGCAGCTTGATCGCCAGGCGGCGGCCGATCTTCATCTGCGCAATCTCGTAAGCGGTGTCCGCACCAAGGCGGGCCGAGGCAGCCCAGTAACGGACGGCGTCGGACCCGTACTCGTTGAGTACATCGGTGGGGACCACCACGTTGCCCTTGGACTTGGACATCTTCTTGCGGTCCGGATCCAGGATCCAGCCCGAGATGGCGGCGTGCTTCCACGGCGCGGCGTGCTGCAGTGCGTCGGCGCGAACCACGGAGGAGAACAGCCAGGTACGGATGATGTCATGGCCCTGCGGGCGCAGGTCGAACGGGAAGACCTTGGAGAACAGGTCCTCGTCCACACCCCAGCCGCCCACGATCTGCGGGGTCAGCGACGAGGTGGCCCACGTGTCCAGCACGTCGGCGTCGCCAATGAAGCCGCCGGGCTGGTTGCGCTGGGACTCCTCGTAGCCCGGGGCCGGATCGGCGGCCGGATCTGCCGGCAGGGATTCGAAGGAGGGCAGGATCGGGTTGTCGTAGTCCGGGTTGCCGGAGTTATCCAGCGGATACCAGACCGGAACCGGCACACCGAAGAAGCGCTGGCGGGAGACCAGCCAGTCGCCGTTCAGGCCTTCGATCCAGTTCTCATAGCGGGAGCGCATGAACGCCGGGTGGAAGTCGATTTCCTTGCCGCGGGCGATCAGGGCCTCACGGCGGTCCGCGTCGCGGCCGCCGTTGCGGATGTACCACTGGCGGCTGGTGACGACCTCAAGCGGCTTGTCGCCCTTTTCGAAGAAGTTCACCGGGTGGGTGATCTTCTTCGGCTCACCGTCCAGGTCGCCGCTTTCGCGGAGCATCCCGACGACGGCTTCCTTGGCGCTGAAGACGGTCTTGCCGGCAACGGCGGCGTAGTTTTCCTGCGCGGCCGGTGTCGTGATCCAGTCGGGGGTGTCCGTGAGGATGCGGCCGTCGCGGCCAATGACGGCGCGGGTGGGCAGGTTCAGCTCACGCCACCAGGTGACGTCCGTGAGGTCACCGAAGGTACAGATCATCGCGATGCCCGAGCCCTTGTCCGGCTTGGCCAGCGGGTGTGCCTTGACCTCGACCTCGACGTCGAAAAGCGGGGACTTCACCGTGGTGCCGAACAGGCGCTGGTAGCGCTCGTCGTCGGGGTGTGCCACCAGTGCCACACAGGCCGGAAGCAGCTCGGGGCGGGTGGTTTCGATGTAGATCTTTTCGCCGTCCGGGGCATGGAAGCTGATCCGGTGGTAGGCGCCGGGCTGCTCCCGGTCCTCGAGCTCGGCCTGGGCCACGGCCGTACGGAAGGTTACGTCCCACAGGGTGGGGGCTTCTGCCATGTAGGCATCGCCGGCCTTCAGGTTCTCCAGGAAGGCGCGCTGGCTGACGGCACGCGAGTGGTCGTCGATGGTGCGGTAGGTACGGGTCCAGTCGACAGACAGGCCGAGGGTGCTGAAGAGGTTCTCGAAGACCTTCTCGTCCTCCACAGCCAGTTCTTCGCACAGCTCGATGAAGTTACGGCGGGAGATGACGTCGAAGTCGCGCTGGTTCTTCGGAGCGGTGGCCGGCGGCCGGTAATCCGGGTCGTACGGCTTGGTGGGATCGCAGCGCACACCGTAGTAGTTCTGCACCCGGCGCTCGGTGGGCAGGCCGTTGTCATCCCAGCCCATGGGGTAGAAGACGTTCTTGCCCTTCATCCGCTGGTAGCGGGCCAGGACGTCGGTCTGCGTGTAGGAGAACATGTGTCCCACATGCAGTGAGCCCGAGGCAGTCGGCGGGGGAGTGTCAATCGAGTAGACCTCGTCCCGGACCGTGTCGGGATTGAAGGCGTACGTGCCTTCTTCGCGCCAGCGGCGGCTCAGGGTCTCTTCCAGCCCTTCCAGGGCGGGTTTGTCAGGAACGGAAACGGTCGCAGCGGGCGTGTCTGTGCCCGGGATATTGTCAGCCATGGTGCCATTCTCCCACGGGCGCCGGTGCCCCCGTCATCTGTGTCGAAGCTGCCTGGGCTGCGGTACTGCCGGGGCCTTTGCGCCGCGGGCGCAACCGCCTAGCATCCGTACATGGCTGATAGCGGCAGCGTGGATCCGTCCCAGGTGCGCGTGAGGCGCATCTATGCAGCGCCCGACGGCGGCTTCCGGGTGCTGGTGGACAGGCTCTGGCCCCGCGGGGTTTCCAAGGCCCGGGCGGAGCTTGACGAGTGGTTCAAGGACGCCGCGCCCAGTACCGGGCTGCGCCAGTGGTTCGGGCACCAGCCGGAGCGGTGGCAGGGCTTCGTGGAGCGCTACACGCAGGAGCTGGAGGATAACGACGCCGTAGCTGACTTCGCGGCCGCCTGCGCTTCCCGGCCGGACACGGTGCTGCTGTACGGAGCGCGAAACGAGCAGGAGAACGAGGCGGTGGTGCTGCGGGACTACTTGCTGGGCCGGAACTTCACGTAGCTGTACACCACCAGGGCGATGGCGATGCAGCCGGAGAGAATAAGTGCTGTTCCCGCGGTCCAGCCTCCCGGAAGCCACCACGTGTCCTCCAGCGGCCACCACGAGGGCACCCTGCGCCACAGTCCCCAGGTGATACCGGCAGCGATGAGCGTCAGGGCACTGGTCAGGGCAACGGCAATCCGGCCCCAGGACTGCACCCCCTGTTCGGCCGCGCGGAAGGCCTGGACTTTCACGGGATGCAGCCAGCGGCTGGCCCAGTGGTAGCGAAGGGACAGGATTGCCAGCCCGGCGACCAGCATGAGCAGGCCCGGGCCAGGAAGCACCAGGGCGAGAGCTCCGAGCGCAATCAGGGTCCAGCCGGCCACTTCAATGCCCGTGCGGCGGACCCAGGCGGGGATTCTGTCGGTGCGCGGCATGGAACTAGCTTTACATAGCCCTCCTCCCGGACCGACACCTCCGGCCCGGACCGGGCCGCGTTTCCTGGTTGCGGAGGTCCCGCCGGAGTGACCTCGGCCCACGAGGGAGTCGGGGGACCGGGATCGCCGGGATGGGGATGAGTGGGGTGGCCGAGGCTGCAGGGAAGCCGCCGGCACCTGAAGCAGCCCAGAACAGCGTCGGAAAGGCGGGACGAAACCTGAAACGGCTCGAGATGAGCCAGGGTTCCCGCAAAACGTGACAGGTGATACTCGTGAGGTCACAGGGCACAACTCCCGTCACAGTACGTGGGAAGGCCGGTACGGGGGAGATTGAAACGGGCAGCCAAAGGGCTCTCTAGGTGCGCTCCGGCATCCCCAAAAGTCGCACGTGCGCCGTCGGCTGCCCTATGTGCAGCGCAGCACTCATGGTCTACGAAGACCTGACCGTCAGCGGTCGGTGTCCGCCAGGGACTCCCGCACCAGCTGCACGAACAGTTCAGGGTTGCCGAGTACAAGCTCAGCCGTGATGCGCAGGGTGTGGTATCCCTTTGCGGTTGCGGCGTTCCATCGGTTCCGGTCCTGGCGGTAGTGCGTCCGGTTGCTGTGGAACTCGAAGCCGTCGATCTCAACGATGAGCCGCCCGGCAACCACAAAGTCCACCCGGCCGACGCCCGGCACCAGGACTTCCTCCTGGACCACCAGCCCGGCGGCCAACAGATGGTAACGGGCACAGACCTCCAGCGGCGATGCCTTGGGACGGCTCATACCAGCCAGCAGTCCTTGGGCTTGCCAATCCAGTTTCCGTCCCAGAGCCTGCTGGAGCGTCCTGACTGAGACGGCGTTGCGCGCCACTGCGGATTCCGCGATGACTAGGGCCTGCAATGGTGGCAGACATCGGAAGGCGTCCCGGACAATCTCGAGCGGGGCCGCAACAAGCCGTCCCTTTGTCCTCCTGCCCCTGTGCAGGCAAATGCCGGGATGCCGGATTGACCTGTCCGCTCGGACGTGAACATGCTCTGGACTCTCCAGGAGCCACCATCCCAGTATTGCCGCTGCTGAGACGCATGTGAGCGACGATCCCAGGGACGCAGCCAACGTCAGTTCGTTGGGACAGTCAGGCAGTCCGTAGTAGCCCGGGACCCTATGCAGCAACACGCCACGACGCTCAGCTGCCCTAAGTTGTGACCGGGTGAACCCGTTCGCCTCCCATGCACTGCGGCTAAGCAGTCCGTGCTGAGCTCTGCAGAAGGCTTCCATAGGATCCACCCGCACAGTTTGACCATGTTGTCCGCTGACGACCCGAATATCGGCCCGTTCAGGGGACAATCGGCGATCCTGTAACGCCTGTGGAGGACACAGGCGACCTGGGAGGGAGGGCCGCCGAAGGAGAGCGTCACGGTGAACTAGCCCGTGGTTTCCAGCCGCTCACGGAGCCAGGTCAGACACGCGGCCCCTTCTGCCTGCTGGAAAGCACGCAGGGTGGGCAGCCCGGGAGGCGGGGGCCTTCGTACGCTGTCGATGAAGTATCCGGCCAGTCCCGCGAGCCTGCCCGTCGTTCCCACAAATTGCGACAGGTGGCAGCTTGTGGGACCCCACCATTCACTCGTGCCGCAGAACGTGGGAAGGGCGGGCAGTCGTAGGCGGGAATTCTTCCCCTGACCCGCCGCGGCACAGGGGGACACCCTGCCGCCGCGACGCAGCGGGACACCTCCCCGCGACACAGCAGGACACCCAGCCAGTCCAACCGGGACGCAGTTCGCTAGGGTTGCTCCCATGACGAACAAGCGCGTGGTTGTAACCGGAGCAAGCTCGGGAATCGGTGCGGCAGCAGTCCGTGCCCTGCGGAAGACAGGCTGGGACGTCATCGCCGTCGCCCGCCGCGAGGAACGCCTGCGGGAACTGGCAGAGGAAACCGGCGCCCGGATCATCGCCTGCGATGTCACAGACCGCAGCTCCGTCGATGCCATGGCCCGCGAGGTACTGGCGGGCGGGGGAGTGGACGCCATCGTGAACAACGCCGGCGGCGCTTTCGGTATGGACACGGTAGCGGCAGGCAAGCCCGAGGACTGGGTAAACATGTACAACGTCAACGTGCTTGGCGCGCTCAACGTAACGCAGGCCTTCCTGCCGGCACTGCGGGAAAACGGGCACGGCTCCATCCTCATGCTGACCTCCACCGCCGCGCTCGCAGCTTATGAAGGAGGAGCCGGCTACTGCGCAGCCAAGGCCGGCGAGGAAGCAATGACCCAGGCGCTGCGGCTTGAGGAAGCCGAACACAACGTGCGGGTCATCGAAATCCTGCCCGGCATGGTGAAGACCGAGGAGTTCTCCCTGAACCGGCTCGGGGACGCAGCAGCGGCAGAGAAGATCTACGCCGGCGTCGAAAAGCCCCTCACGGCAGAGGACGTTGCAGACGTCATGGCCTATGCACTGAATGCCCCGCACCACGTCAACCTTGACCAGGTGGTCATCCGCCCGGTGGCGCAGGCCGCGCAGCACAAAGTAATCCGCCGCTAGGCACTGGCCGGCCGGGGCTTCGACATCAGCCCCGGCCGTGGCCTAAACTGGCCCAAGCAGCTTTGACCCGGCCATCACCGGTGAGCTTCCGGAAGAACGGCGCATAACTGAAGCAGAGCTGAATGCGCCCAGTAGAACCGGACGGGTAAGCCCGTCACAGCAGTCAACGAGCGGCAGCCGGCGCGCACCCAGCAGGATCGGGCGTACGACGGCGGCAAGCGAGGTGGTACCGCGGCTTATCCCCGGCGTTCGCGCCGGGAAGAGAAGTTCGCCCTCGCATCCTGTTTCACAGCCAGATTCATTTGCCGCTACCAGGATGACGAACATGCCACAGATCTACCCCAAGGCCTCCACGGGCGATTCCGCCGAAGCAGCAGCCTCCTCACCCAGGTTCCCCGAGATCGAAGAACGGGTCCTGAAGTACTGGGATGAGGACGGCACCTTCCAGGCCTCCATCGACGCCCGGCCCGCCGGCGAAGATGGTTCCAACGAGTTTGTCTTCTACGACGGCCCTCCCTTCGCCAACGGCCTGCCGCACTATGGACACCTGCTCACCGGTTACGTGAAGGACCTGGTGGCCCGCTACCAGACCCAGCGCGGACACCGCGTTGAGCGCCGCTTCGGCTGGGACACCCACGGGCTGCCCGCTGAACTGGAAGCCATGAAGCAGCTCGGCATGAGCGACAAGGTCCAGATCGAGAAGATGGGCATCGACAAGTTCAACGATGCCTGCCGTGCCTCGGTCATGAAGTACGCCGGCGAGTGGCAGGACTACGTCACCCGCCAGGCACGCTGGGTGGACTTCGAGAACGACTACAAGACGCTCAACGTTGAGTACATGGAGTCGGTCATCTGGGCCTTCAAGACCCTGCATGAAAAGGGCCTGACCTACAGCGGTTTCCGGGTGCTCCCGTACTGCTGGAAGGACGAGACTCCGCTGTCCAACCACGAGCTGCGCATGGACGACGACGTCTACAAGATGCGCCAGGACCAGACCGTCACGGTGACCTTCCCCATCATCGCCGGGGACAACGTCCTCTCCGCCGAGCTCGAGGGTGTCAACGCCGTCGCTTGGACCACCACGCCGTGGACGCTGCCCACCAACCTGGCCCTCGCCGTCGGGCCGGACGTTCGTTACGCCGTCGTGCCCGCCGGCCCCAACGGCACCATGCTCGATCAGGGGACGGCCGGTGAAGGCCGCTTCCTCCTGGCCGAGGACCTGGTCGCTTCCTACGCCAAGGATCTTGGGTACGACGACGCCGATGCGGCCCGTGCCGCCGTCACCTCCGTGCACACGGGCAAGGAACTCGAAGGCCTGCGCTACACGCCGCTCTGGGACTACTACGCCGACGCCGAAAAGTGGGGCACGTCCAACGCCTGGAAGTTCGTTGTGGCCGACTACGTCACCACGACCGACGGCACCGGCATTGTCCACCAGGCTCCGGCCTACGGTGAAGATGACCAGAAGGTCTGCGAAGCCAACGGCATCCCCGTCATCCTCTCCGTCGATGAAGGCGGCAAGTTCCTGCCCATGTTCGGCGAGGGACCGCTGTCCGAAATCGCCGGCCTGCAGGTCTTCGAGGCGAACAAGCCGATCACCCGCGAGCTCAAGTCCGAAGGCCGCCTGCTGCGCCAGGCCAGCTACGAGCACTCCTACCCGCACTGCTGGCGCTGCCGGAACCCGCTGATCTACAAGGCGGTGTCCTCCTGGTTCGTGGAGGTCACCAAGATCAAGGACCGCATGATCGAGCTGAACCAGGAGATCAACTGGATCCCGGAGAACGTCAAGGACGGGCAGTTCGGCAAGTGGCTCGAAAATGCCCGCGACTGGTCGATCAGCCGCAACCGGTACTGGGGCAGTCCCATCCCGGTGTGGGTTTCGGACGACCCCAACTACCCGCGCACCGACGTCTACGGTTCCCTCGCGGAGATGGAAGCCGACTTCGGCCGCCTGCCGCTGAACAAGGAAGGCCAGCCGGACCTGCACCGTCCGTTCATCGATGAACTGACGCGCCCCAACCCGGACGATCCCACCGGCAAGTCCACCATGCGCCGGGTCGAGGATGTGCTGGACGTCTGGTTCGACTCCGGTTCGATGCCGTACGCCCAGGTGCACTACCCGCATGAGAACGCCGACTGGTTCGAACACCACAACCCGGGCGACTTCATTGTGGAGTACATCGGCCAGACCCGCGGCTGGTTCTACACACTGCACATCCTGGCCACGGCTCTCTTTGACCGCCCGGCATTCCGCAATGTGATCAGCCACGGCATCGTGCTTGGCTCGGACGGGCAGAAGATGTCCAAGTCCCTGCGGAACTACCCGGACGTTTCCGAGGTCCTGGACCGCGACGGTTCCGACGCCATGCGCTGGTTCCTGATGGCTTCCCCGATCCTGCGCGGCGGCAACCTGGTTGTCACGGAACAGGGCATCCGCGACGGCGTCCGGCAGGTGATCCTGCCGCTGTGGAACGTATGGCACTTCTTCACGCTCTACACCAACGCCGCGAACAACGGCGCCGGCTACGAGGCAACACTGCGCCACGAGTCGACCGAGCCGCTGGACACCTACATGCTGGCCGCCACCGGCGACCTCATCCGGAACATGACGACGGCGCTGGACACCTATGACGTGTCCGTCGCCTGCGAAATGCTGCGTGCCTACATGGACACGCTCACCAACTGGTACGTCCGCCGCAGCCGCACCCGGTTCTTCGACGAAGACACCCAGGCCTTCGATGTGCTCTACACCTGCCTCGAAGCGCTCTGCAGGGTGGCAGCACCTCTGCTTCCCCTGGTCTCCGAGGAGATCTGGCGCGGCCTGACCGGTGGGCGCTCCGTACACCTGACGGACTGGCCCGAAGCCGGCGCCTTCCCGCGGGATCCGGACCTGGTGGCCCGTATGGACCTGACCCGGAAGATCGCCTCCGTTGGTTCCTCGCTTCGCAAGGCCGCCAACCTCCGCGTGCGGCTGCCGCTCGCGGGCATGACCGTGGTGGCTCCGGACGCAGAGGCGCTCGAAGGCCACTTCGCGGCAATCATCGCCGATGAACTGAACCTCAAGTCCGTCCGTCTTGTTGATGCAGGTGCCGCGGATCCCGCGGAGTTCGGCATCACGCAGAAGCTCGTCGTCAACGCCCGCGCAGCGGGTCCGCGCCTGGGCAAGAACGTCCAGACGGCCATCAAGGCCTCGAAGTCAGGGGACTGGTCCGTAGCGGAAGACGGCACGGTGACTGCCGGCGGCCTGGAACTCCAGGAGCACGAGTACACACTGGAAACCGTGGTGGAGTCCGGAGAGGGCGAATCCTCCAAGGCAGTGGCAGTGCTGCCCGGAGGGGGCTTCCTGGTCCTGGACACGGAGGTTACCCCGGAGCTGGCGGCCGAAGGCACCGCACGTGACGCCATCCGCGCCATCCAGCAGGCGCGCCGCGACGCAGACCTGCACATCAGCGACCGGATCCGCACCACCATCTCCACAACGGAGGACGACGCGGCCGCGCTGGAAGCCAACGTCAGCCTCATCAAGGCCGAGACGCTTACGGGGGAGCTGGTTGTTGTCGGCGACCTGGCGGTCAAGGACAACGACAAGGACACCGACAAGTACATCGTCACCGTGGAGAAGATCTGATGAGCACTGAAGACACCCCGTCGGGCTCCATTGACGGTTTCTCCGTGGAAAGCGTCTACGCTGAGCTGCTCAGCCGCGCCCCGGAAAACAAGATGGAGCCGCGCATGGCTCCGCTGTTCCGGGCCATGGAGATCCTGGGCGAGCCCAACAAGGCGTTCCCGATCATCCACATCACCGGAACCAACGGCAAAACCTCGACGGCGCGGCTGATCGAGGGCGGCCTGCGCGCCTACGGGCTGCGCACGGGCCGCTACACCAGCCCGCACCTGAGCAAGGTCACCGAACGCATCAGCATTGACGGCGAACCGGTGGCGGATGAGACCTTCGTGCGGATCTGGGACGAAATCCGTCCTTATCTTGCAATGGTCGACGCCGAACTGGACGCCGCCGGTGAGCCCCGCCTGACGTACTTCGAGTGCGTCACGATCCTGGCGTTCGCGGTCTTCGCGGACGAACCTGTGGACGTGGCCGTGATCGAAGTAGGGCTCGGCGGCATCACCGATGCCACCAACGTGGGTGACGGCGCAGTCTCCGTGGTGACCCCGATTTCCCTGGACCACACGGAGCTCCTCGGCGACGACGTTGCAGACATCGCCCTGGAGAAGGCCGGCATCATCAAGGAAAACGGGTTCCTGGTCAGTGCGGCGCAGCCGGTGGAAGCTGCCCAGGTGCTCCTGGAAAAGGCGAACGAGGCCGGCGTGCCGTTCCGCTTCGAGGGCATCGAGTTCGGCGTCGCATCCCGGACCATGGCAGTCGGCGGACAAATGGTGACCGTGGACGGACTCGCTGGACGCTACGAGGACCTGCTGGTTCCCCTGCACGGCGAACACCAGGCGCAGAACGCCGCAGTTGCCGTCGCCGCGCTGGAAGCCTTCATTGGCGGCGGCAGCAAGGAACTCGACGTCGAACTGCTGCGCACCGGGTTCCAGACCGTCACGTCTCCCGGACGCCTGGAAGTAGTCCGCACCGCGCCGACGATCATCGTGGACGCCGCGCACAACCCTGCCGGCGCCAAGGCCAGCGCCCAGGCAGTGCTTGAATCCTTTAACCTGTCCTCGCTGGTACTGGTGGTGGGGATCCTGGCGGAAAAGGACGCCGTCGGCATCCTCGCCGAACTGCGTGAGGTGCTCGGGGACATCGTCACCGGCATCTGCCTCACCCAGTCCAGCTCGCCGCGGGCCATCCCGGCGGATGAACTGGTTCAGGACGCCGTGGATGCCGGGTTCGCCGACGAGGACATCCAGGTGGAACAGGGCCTGGACAATGCGATCGAATGGGCTGTGGCCAAGGCAGAGGAAAACAACGACCTCGCCGGGGGAGTGCTCGTCATCGGTTCCATCACGGTGGTCGCGGAAGCGCGCACCCTTCTCGGAAAGTAAGCACATGGCACGTATGACCAAGGCCCAGCGCGAATGGCGCCCGGGCATGCCCAAGAAGCGCCGCTCCATCCGGGTGATGTTTGCATCCACGGTCCTGAGCCTGGAAGCGTTTGTGGTGCTCTTCGGAACCCTGGCCATCTTCGGCCTGCAGCGGGACCGGGTTGAACCTCTGGTGATCCTGGCCGGCGGAATTCTCCTCGCGGTCGCGCTGATCGTCGCCTGCGCGTTCCTGTCCAAGCCGGCAGGTCCCTGGATCGGCTGGATCCTGCAGCTGTGCATCATCGCCACGGGTTTCCTGGAACCCATGATGTTCCTGGTGGGCGCTCTCTTCGCGGGGACATGGTGGTATGCGCTGCGTGCCGGAGCCCGTCTTGACCGGGAAAACCGGCAGCGGGACGCGGAACAGGCGCAGTGGGAAGCCACCCAATCGACGGAAACCGGCGAAGCCAGCAGTTAGGCTTATGAACAGCTGAACCGCATCACCCCCAACCTCCAAGGAGAAACCAAGCGTGAGCACCGAGCGCACTCTCGTCCTGATCAAGCCCGACGGCGTCAAGCGGAACCTGACCGGCACCATCCTGGGCCGCATCGAAGCCAAGGGCTACGTCCTTGCTGAACTCAAGAAGATGAACGCCACCCGGGAACTGCTCGAGGAGCACTACGCAGAACACGTAGGCAAGCCGTTCTATGAGCCGCTCGTGGAGTTCATGCTCAGCGGACCGGTTGTTGCAGCCGTCTTTGAAGGCCAGCGCGTTATTGAAGGCTTCCGCTCACTCGCGGGCGCTACCGAACCCACCACCGCAGCACCCGGGACAATCCGCGGCGACTTCGGCCGCGACTGGGGCACCAAGGTCCAGCAGAACCTGGTCCACGGATCGGATTCCGCTGAGTCCGCCGAACGCGAGATCGGCATCTGGTTCGGCAAGTAGCCCACCGGATCCGCAG
>NZ_BAAALV010000001.1:388152-523862 GCF_039528575.1 Arthrobacter gandavensis | reverse complement strand
GGGCGGGCTGGCTAGGCTGGGGCCCATGGCACTCATCCACAAGGCAGACCTGAGACCGACAAAAATGGAACTGATCTCCACCTGGCTTCCCACGGTGCCCTGGTTTACCGGCGCGGGCGGCGCCGGGGGCCGGGCGGAGCCGCTGGCCGCGTACCGGTTCGACGATCCCGCGGGCCAGGTAGGCATGGAGACGCATATCGTGCGCAGCGGGGACCTCACCGTGCAGGTTCCGCTGACCTACCGCGCTGACCCGCTGGAAGGCGGGGACGGATACCTGGTAGGCACCATGGAACACTCGGTCCTGGGCCGCCGCTGGGTTTATGACGGGTGCGGAGATCCGGTTTACGTCAGTGCCTTCGCTGCGGCGGTGCTCGACGGCGTGGGCCAGGCCCCGCTCTATGTCGAGGAAGACGGCGTGCGCCGTGAACTGCCCCAGTCAATGGAGCTTGAAACCAGCGGTATGCCCGACGGCGAAGAGCTCGTGGAAGCACCCGAACGGGAACCGGCAGGATGGACAGCCACCCTGATGCACCGGGACGGCTGGGAACTGTCCCTGGTCAGGGTGCTTGACCTGGGCGGACGGGCCGCGCCGCCGCCTTCGCTGGTGGGCACATGGGAGGGGCAGCGCGAACCCGCCGTACTCGGCTGGGCCCTGCCGCTGGGGTGAGGGGCCGCCTGGGCTGAGGGCCCGGCTAGCTGCCCAGGAAGGAATTCATGAAGCGGAAGAAGATCGAGGCGGCGGTCGCGACCCAAAGCAGCGCCGTGATGGCCCACGCCCACTCCGAGACGAACCTGACAAGGCCCGCCGGTGCCGGAATCACGCCGTGCGCCAGGTTGCGTACCGTGGTGAAGACGAAAAGCGGGATCATGGCCGTCCACACGACAATGCAGTAGATGCACAGCACGTAGATGTCGAACAGCGCCTGGCTCCAGAGCCAGACCACGAACACCATGCCCAGCGTGACGCCGGCCTGCACGGCGGCCCAGTACCAGCGGCTGAACCTGGCGCCGGCGAGCATGGACATGGCGACGGTAATCATGACGGCAAAGGCCACGATTCCGATCAGCGGGTTCGGGAAGCCGAAGAGGGCAGCCTGCCAGGTCTGGAAGACGGTTCCGCAGGAAACCCACGGACTGATGTCGCAGCTAGTAATGTAGGTGGAGTCGGCATAGACCCGCAGGCGCTCGATGACCAGAATTGCCGAGCCCAGCCAGCCGACTGTCGACGTGATGAGAACCAGCCACGCGAAGGGCTTCTGCCGAACCGAACGGGTAAGTCCTGCTTCGCCGTCCCTCCCGCCCAGAGTGGCTCCGCTGGTGGTGCTGGTGGAACTGGAAGGCACGCGCTGCTCCTTTTGCCGGGTATCGGTGGTCCGATTCTATGTGGTTGCTAGAGCCTATTTGACCTGCGTGTGAGATAATGGCTGTGGCTGGTGTCGGATCCACATTCCGTCACCGGTCCAGCGACAGGCTTCCGGTGCTGTTGGCGATGCTTCCCAAGAAGGAATGCCCATCAATCCGGATGGGGCAGGGGAATCCGCCGAACAGCCCTACCACAGCCCAAACGCCTAGCCGTTCCGAGCAGGTAGCAGGAAAAGCGCCGCTGGTCTTGCAAGTGATGCCGCGCCCTCACGATGGTGCGACCTTGGGAGACATTTAGACGACTTCCGGCTGGCGCAGGCTCCGATGCCCCCGCACAGCCGATACATTGCCCTCCGGGCATTGGAATGTGGCCAGTGCCGCGGGGGCCGGAGCATAGCTGTATATGAATACTGACCGCACAACAGAAGAAGCAGTCGATCCAGCCGCGGAGGTCCAGGTGGCTGCTGAGCCAACGCCGGCTGCCGCAGGGGCCTCGGAGACTGAAGCGCCGGCCAAAACTCCGGCGAAGCGGGCCCCGCGTGCCCGCCGGAAGGTTGCAGCCGCGGAAGCACCCGCAGACGACGCCCAGGAGCCGGCTCTGATCCAGACCACGGCAGAGCAGGAATCCGGCGAAGCAGCCGCTTCGGAGCCGGCGGCAAAGCCGAAGCGCACGCGTGCTCCCCGCCGCAAAGCCGCTGCAGAGCCGAAGGCCGAAGAAATCCCGGCCGCAGGGGCCGAATCCACGGAAGCTGTTCCGTCCGCTGCGGAAACGCCCGCCGAAGCACCCGCGGCTGAGGCGCCCGCCAAGACCGTCCGGCGGCGCCGCGTGTCCGCGAAGAAGACTGCTCCCGAGGCCGCGGATGCCGCTGCAGGCACCGAAGCCGTTGTCCCGGAGGAAGCCGCGGCCGAAACAGCCCCCGTTGAAGCAGCTGAAGGCGTTGAAGCAGCAGAACCTGCACCCGCGAAGACACGGACCCGCCGCCGCGCAACCGCCAAGGCCGGATCTGCCGTTGCTGCAGAAGCGCCTGATTCCACTGAGGCCAAGGCCGAAGCAAACGAGTCAGGGCAGGACTCCCCGGCGGAGACCACGGAGGGCACCAAGCCCGTCCAGGCCTCCGTCCTTGACCCGTTCGCCATTCCTGAATCTCCCACCTCCGTGCTCTTCCACGCCCCGGACCTGACTGCGGTCCAGGCACTTGCCGCTGCGGCGGCCGCCGCCGAAAGTGATGAAGACGAAGAGTCCGAGGACGAAGGGCGGGATTCAAACCGTTCGCGCCGCAGCCGCCGCCGGAGCCGCGGACGCACCCGCAGCGAAGGGGAAGCGGCCACCGAAGGAGAGAGCGCCGAGTCCGGTGACTCCGGGGATGAGAACACAGAGGGCGTGACCTCGCGCCGCCGCCGCCGGCGCCGCCGCGGAGACGCAGACCTTGAACTGACCGGCGGATCAGACGATGATCCGCCCAACACCGTCACCCGTGTCCGCGCCCCCCGGGCGCATGCAGAGGCCCCGGTGAACGACCGTGTGACTTCTGTGAAGGGCTCCACCCGCCTGGAGGCCAAGAAGCAGCGCCGTCGTGAATCCCGCGAGTCCGGCCGGCGCCGCCACGTCATCACCGAGGCAGAGTTCCTGGCCCGCCGCGAGTCCGTGGACCGGCAGATGATCGTCCGCCAGCGCGATGACAGGATCCAGATCGGCGTCCTCGAGGACGGCGTCCTGGCTGAGCACTTCGTCTCCAACACGCAGCAGGATTCCCTGATCGGCAACGTCTACGTCGGCAAGGTCCAGAACGTGCTGCCCAGCATGGAAGCAGCGTTCGTTGACATTGGCCGCGGCCGCAACGCCGTGCTGTACGCCGGCGAAGTCAACTGGGATGCCGCCGGCCTGGACGGTCAGCCGCGCCGTATCGAACTTGCACTGAAATCGGGGGACTCGGTCCTGGTCCAGGTCACCAAGGACCCGGTTGGCCACAAGGGTGCCCGCCTGACCAGCCAGATCTCGCTTCCCGGCCGCTACCTGGTGTACGTGCCCGGCGGCTCCATGACCGGCATCTCACGCAAGCTTCCGGACGTGGAGCGCAACCGGCTCAAGAAGATCCTCAAGGACCACCTCCCGCAGAACGCCGGCGTCATTGTGCGCACGGCCGCTGAAGGTGCCTCGGAGGAAGAGCTGATGAATGACATCAACCGCCTCCGCGCGCAGTGGGAGAACATCGAGGCCAAGGCGAAGTCCACGAAGACCCTCCCGCCCGAACTGCTCTACGGCGAGCCCGACCTCACTATCAAGGTTGTCCGCGACGTCTTCAACGAAGACTTCTCCAAGCTGATCGTTTCCGGCGAGGAGGCCTGGGACACCATTGAGGCCTACGTCACCTACGTGGCTCCGGACCTGGTGGGCCGGCTGGAGAAGTGGACCAAGGGCGAGGACATCTTCGCGGCCAGCCGCATCGACGAGCAGATCGCCAAGGCCCTGGACCGCAAGGTCTTCCTGCCATCCGGCGGCTCGCTGGTCATCGACCGCACCGAGGCCATGACAGTGGTGGACGTCAACACCGGCAAATTCACCGGCAGCGGCGGCAACCTCGAAGAGACCGTCACGAAGAACAACCTCGAAGCGGCCGAAGAAGTGGTCCGCCAGCTGCGCCTGCGGGACATTGGCGGCATCATCGTCATTGACTTCATCGACATGGTGCTCGAAGCCAACCGTGACCTTGTGCTGCGCCGTCTGGTCGAGTGCCTGGGCCGTGACCGGACCAAGCACCAGGTTGCCGAGGTCACCTCGCTGGGCCTGGTACAGATGACGCGCAAGCGCATGGGAACGGGCCTGTTGGAAGTCTTCGGCGAAGAGTGTGAGCACTGCGCCGGCCGTGGCGTGATCACCCATGACATCCCCGTGGAGCACCGCCGCAGCACCAGCCACGCTGTCTCGGAGGACAACCACTCCCAGCACCTGAAGCAGGAGAAGGCTTCCCGCGGGGAACGGAAGCGCCGCAGCCGCGGCGGCAGCCAGAACCAGAACCAGAACCAGCAGCCTCCCGCTGCTCCGGTGGAACAGCCCAAGGTTGACGAGCCGCAGGCGGACGACGCCGAGCGCGCCGCCAAGGCCGAAGCCGCCCGGGCAGCACTGGCGACGATTGCGGCAGCTACCGCAGCCGCCCACGATGCCGGCGCATCCTCCGATCAGGCGGAAAGCGACGTTTCGGAATCCTCCGCCGGGACCGGCAGCAGTGCCGGTGCAGAGGAAAAGCCCCTTATCCGGGAGCCAAAGGATGACGTACCGGCTGAGGCCGGCGCCGTCCTGCGCATCCAGGGGGAGACAGTCGTGGTTCCGCGCCGCGAACGCCGCCGCCCGGTCCGCCAGGACGTGCAGCTGACATTGGAGAGCCTCACCGAGGCGTTCAACGAGGTGTCTCCGAAATCGTCCGAACCGCAGGTCCGAACACCTGAGGAGAAGGACGAAGGCACCAGCGTGCCGGCAGCGGGCAACGGCAGCGAGAGCCGCCAGGGGAACGTGTCCGGGGTTGCTGAACCGGCCCGCCGGCCACGCCGCCGCCGGGCTGCCCGCAGCCCTCAGGGCTCGGCTGACGCACAGATCATCAAGGCAGGACCGGAAGACGCCTCCGGCGCCCAGGGCAGCAGCACCACGGCTGTGGCCGCTGCGCCCGCCCCGCGCGCAGAGACCTCCGCTCCGGTGATTCTCGGCGTCGGCGTTCCCGCGTCCGACCTCTAGCAGCACAAAGGCAACGCAGCACAGCTCCCGGCCGCACCGGCCGGGAGCTGTGCTGCTTAACGGGTGCCCCAGCCTCCGCGTGGCCGGCCGGGGGAGGGGCCGGTCAGGCCCGGTCCGGGAGTGCTATAGAATGGTAGTAAGCGCAGTGACGTCCCCAGTACGGCCGGAGGATGGCACGCTGGACCTGCCGTGCATTTGCGGCATATGGGTCCCTTAGCGTAGCCTTGAACTTCGGTGCGAACGCCTTCTAAGCCGTTATTCGGTACAGGGCGTGACTGCATGGCGCAAGCCGGACACATAGTTGGTCCGGGGAAGTGCGCATCCAAGTATTAAACGTCGAGAGAAGTGAGTTCCCAAGTGGTGTACGCGATTGTCCGCGCTGGCGGCCGCCAAGAAAAGGTTTCCGTCGGAGACCTCGTAACCCTGGACCGCGTCCCCGGTGGAGCCGGTAGCACCTTTGAGCTGCCTGCCCTGCTTTTGGTTGATGGCGACAAGGTCACCTCTGCCGCCAAGGACCTGGCCAAGGTTACGGTTACGGCAGAAGTTATCGAAAACTTCCGGGGTCCGAAGATTGTCATCCAGAAGTTCAAGAACAAGACCGGTTACAAGAAGCGTCAGGGCTACCGCTCCTCGCTGACCAAGGTCAAGGTCACCTCCATCAACTCCTGATTCCTAACGTCAGGGACCGCTTGGTCCCGGACCGCGGGAATTGTGCCCGCACCTAGGCATCAAAGTCAGTCATAGCAAAGGCAGGATTAGAAAATGGCACATAAGAAAGGTGCGAGCTCTACTCGCAACGGCCGCGACTCCAACGCTCAGTTCCTGGGCGTGAAGCGCTTCGGCGGCCAGGTTGTCAAGGCCGGCGAAATCATCGTTCGCCAGCGCGGCACCCACTTCCACCCCGGCGCAGGCGTTGGCCGCGGTGGAGACGACACGCTGTTCGCCCTCGAGGCAGGCGCTGTTGAGTTCGGCAGCCGTCGTGGCCGCCGCGTCGTGAACATCGTCGCAGCCGCCGAGTAATTTCGGCACACAGCTTTTCCGGTGGGGCGGGCCAGATGGCCCGCCCCACCGCTCTTTTAAGCCGAGTAGACTTGGCTTGATCCAAAAATTTTCAACAAGGAGAACCATGGCCAGCTTTGTAGACCGTGTTGTACTGCATGTTTCAGGCGGTGCCGGCGGCCATGGTTGCGTGTCCGTAAAGCGTGAGAAGTTCAAGCCCCTGGGTGGTCCCGACGGCGGCAACGGAGGCGACGGCGGAGACGTCATCCTCCGTGTCGACGGCCAGACCACCACGCTGCTGGACTACCACCACGCACCGCACCGCCACGCCGGCAACGGCGGACCGGGCATGGGTGACTGGCGCGCCGGCAAGACCGGGGAGACCTTGGTGCTTTCCGTTCCGGAAGGAACCGTCGTCAAGTCCAAGGACGGCAAGGTCCTCGCAGACCTGGTCGGCATGGGTGCCGAGTACGTTGCCGCAGCGGGCGGACAAGGGGGGCTGGGCAACTCATCGCTCTCCTCGCAGAAGCGCAAAGCTCCGGGTTTCGCCCTTCTGGGTACCCCGGGGGACGAGCGGGACATCGTCCTGGAGCTCAAGTCGATCGCTGACATTGCCCTCGTGGGCTTCCCGTCCGCAGGCAAGTCTTCGCTGATCGCCGCGATGTCCGCCGCCCGGCCAAAGATCGCCGACTACCCCTTCACCACGCTCATTCCGAACCTCGGGGTTGTCCAGGCCGGCGATGTCCGCTTCACCGTTGCCGACGTTCCGGGCCTGATCGAAGGCGCCTCGGAAGGCAAGGGGCTGGGACACCACTTCCTGCGCCACGTTGAGCGCTGCGCCGCACTGGTCCATGTGCTGGACTGCGCAGCCCTTGAAACCGACCGCGATCCGCTCGGCGACCTCGACGTCATTGAGGCCGAACTCGAGAAGTATGAAGTTGACATGAGCTACGCCGGTGCCGACGGCGACGTCGTTCCCCTGAACCAGCGTCCGCGCCTGGTGGCGCTGAACAAGGTGGACGTTCCCGACGGCCGCGACATGGCCGAATTCGTCCGCCCGGAACTCGAAAAGCGCGGCTACCGCGTGTTCGAAGTTTCCGCAGCAAGCCACGAGGGGCTGCGTGAACTTGGCTTCGCGATGGCTGCCATCGTCGCCGAGGCGCGCAAGGCCGTTGAGACGGCGCCGCCGCGTGTTGCACCTCCGGTTGTCCGCCCGCGCTCCGTCAATGCCAAGGGCGGGTTCACCATCCGCCGGGAAGAACGGAACCTGGAGCCGCTGTTCCGCGTCCTGGGCGAAAAGCCCGTGCGCTGGGTCCAGCAGACCGACTTCACCAACGACGAGGCCGTTGGCTACCTCGCGGACCGCCTGGCGAAGCTTGGCATCGAAGACCAGCTCTTCAAGGCAGGCGCCAAGCCCGGCGATGCCGTGGTCATCGGTGAGGGCGACGGCGTCGTCTTCGACTGGGAGCCGACCATGATCGGCGGCGCCGAGCTCCTGGCTGCGTCCCCGCGCGGCTCGGACATCCGCATCGAAGAGTTCTCCCGACCCACCCGTAACGAAAAGCGCGAAGACCACCAGCAGCGCAAGGACGCCCGTGCGGCTGCCCGTGCCGAGCTCGAAGCTGAGCGCAAGGCCGGAATCTGGACCGAGTCGGTGAACTACAAGCACACCCGCCCCACAGCAGGCGATGACGACTAATCGCTTCACAGACGCGCTGCCCGGGCGGGCTTGGGCATAGGCTGGTTCGGTCATGAGGAAAGAAAACGCTGAAGCACAGACCACCACCGCACCCAAGCGTCCGCTTAAGTCCAGGTCAGGACTCGCCCGGGCACGGCGCGTCGTCGTCAAGGTTGGGTCATCCTCCCTGACGTCAGTTGCCGGCGGGATCTCCGATGAGGCCCTCACGTCACTGGCGAACGTCCTCGCAGCGCGGCGTCGGCAGGGAACCGAAATCATCCTGGTCTCCTCCGGCGCCATCTCCGCCGGACTGGCACCGCTGGGGCTGTCCAAACGGCCTTCACAGCTGTCCACCCAGCAGGCCGCGGCCAGCGTTGGGCAGGGCCTGCTGATGGCCCGCTACACGGAAGCCTTCGGGCGGCACGGCATTACGGTCGGCCAGGTCCTGCTCACCATCGAAGACCTGATGCGCAGAACGCACCACGCCAACGCGCACCGGGCGCTCGAACGCCTGCTGAACTTCGGCGTCGTGCCCATCGTGAACGAAAACGACACCGTGGCCAGCCACGAGATCCGCTTTGGCGATAACGACCGCCTGGCCGCGCTGGTGGCGCACCTGGTCAAGGCGGATGCGCTGATCCTGCTCTCCGACGTTGACGCCCTCTATGACGGGCCGCCGTCCGCCGGCGCCCGCCGCATACCCGAGGTCACCGGGATGAAGGACCTGGAAGACGTCCGGATCGGCAAGGTTGGCAAGGCAGGCGTGGGTACCGGAGGCATGGTTACCAAGGTCGAGGCTGCCACCATCGCAGCGCAGTCCGGCATTCCGGCCCTGGTTACGTCCACCGACAACGCCGCAGCAGCGCTTGCAGGCGAAGACGTTGGCACCTGGTTCACCACGCGGGGTGTGCGGCAGCCCATCCGCCTTCTTTGGCTGGCGCATCTGGCCCGCATCCAGGGCACGCTCGTGCTGGACGACGGCGCTGCGCGCGCCGTAGGGGAGCGGCGCCGTTCCCTGCTCCCGGCCGGAATCGTGGCCGTTGAAGGCCACTTCGAACCGGGCGATCCGGTGGCGCTGGCCGATACGTCCGGGCGTGTGCTCGCCCATGGGCTAACCAACTACGCCTCCGATGAGCTGCCCCGCATGCTGGGCCGCTCCACCCGGGAGCTGGCCAAGGAGCTGGGCCGCGGCTACGAGCGTTCAGTGGTGCACGTCAATGACCTGGTGATCCTCCAGCCGCACGGTTCTTCGGCTGTTAAGGCCGCGTCACGTACCCTCCAGGACAACGGCGCCGCCGCTACACTGGGAGCATGACCGTCCAAGACACCTCTTCCGTGAACCGCAACGCTGAAACCGCGCCCTCGCCGGAGGAAGTCGAAGCCGGAGTCCACAGCATCGCAGACCGGGCCCGAGCCGCTTCCCGGCGGATGGCCCGCGCCAACCGGGCGTGGAAGGACCTGGCGCTGGAGCAGATTGCGCAGGATGTGGTGGCCCGCCGCGACGCCGTCCTGGCCGCCAACGCGAAGGATGTGGAACGCGGGCGCGCCAATGGCACTTCCGAGGCGCTGCTGGACCGGCTGACCCTCACGCCGAAGCGGATCGACGCACTGGCAGCAGCGCTGCGCGACCTTGCCGGCCTGCCCGATCCGGTTGGATCGGTAGCCCGCGGTCAGACGCTTCCCAACGGTCTGCGGATGCGCCAGGTGCATGTGCCCCTCGGCGTCGTCGGCGCCATCTATGAAGCCAGGCCCAACGTGACCCTGGACATTGCCGGTCTTGCACTGAAGAGCGGCAACGCCGTGATCCTGCGCGGCGGCAGCGCTGCAGCAGCTACGAACACCGTGCTGGTGAACCTGATCCGTGATTCCCTGGACACCGTAGGGCTGCCCTCCGACGCCGTCCAGACGATCGACCAGTACGGCCGGCCGGGAGCAAACTTCCTGATGAAGGCGCGCGGCAAGGTGGATGTGCTGATTCCGCGCGGGGGACGCGACCTGATCCAGAATGTGGTCACCAACGCGGCGGTGCCCGTCATCGAAACCGGAGAAGGCAACGTCCACATCTACCTGGACGAGTCGGCCCGGGAGGAGATGGCGGTGGATATCCTCCTGAACGCCAAGACCCAGCGCCCCAGTGTGTGCAACACAGTGGAGACCCTACTGGTGCATGCCAATTCCGCTGCCGCCCCGCAGGTGCTCTCAGCACTGGCCGCTGCCGGGGTGCGCCTGCACACGGACGATCGGATCCGCGGAATACTGCCGGAAGGCATTACAGCCATGGAAGCGACGGAAGCCGACTGGGGCCGGGAGTACATGGACCTGGACCTCGCAGTGGCGATGGTGGACACGATGGACGAGGCGCTGGAGCACATTCGGACGTTCTCCACCGGCCACACCGAGGCCATCATCACCAATGACCTGGCGAATGCCGAGCGTTTCATCGCGGAGATCGATTCGGCGGCCGTGATCGTCAACGCCTCCACCCGTTTCACCGACGGCGGCGAACTCGGGCTGGGCGCGGAGGTGGGCATCTCCACACAGAAGATGCATGCACGCGGACCCATGGGCCTGAAGGAACTGACCACCACCAAATGGATCATCCAGGGAGACGGCCAGGTGCGCGCCTAGGCGCAGCTGTACGGGCGCGGACTGCGGAGTTAGTGCCGCGTACGCGTACCATTGATCTAGAAACGATGCTCCGTCGGGATGCCCGGCGGTTGATTTAGGGAGATTCATGCTGATCCAGCTTTCCAGTGCTGCGCTGATGGCGGCCGAAGTTGCCGAAGAACATGCCGAAACGTCACCGTTCGTTTACGGCGGAGTTATCTTCGGAATTTTTATGGTGCTGATGTTTGCGACCATGGCCTTCACCAGCCTTGGCCACCGCCACGAGGCTGTGCCGGAACACGTTGACCCCCAGCGCCAGTTCCCGAACAAGCACGACCACGGCCAGGGCATTCCCGAATAGGCTTCGCGAGCAGCTGGAACCGGCTGGGACCATGGAAAGCGCAGAGCAGGAGGCGGCTGTGAGCCCGCGTCCCTACCGGCTGGGCGTGATGGGCGGGACGTTCGATCCCATCCACCACGGCCACCTCGTGGCCGCAAGCGAAGTGGCCTCCGTCTTCGACCTCGATGAGGTTGTCTTCGTGCCCACCGGCGAACCGTGGCACAAATCGGCGCAGGAAGTCACACCCGCCGAACACCGGTATCTGATGACGGTTATTGCCACCGCGTCGAATCCGCGCTTCAAGGTCAGCCGCGTGGACATCGACCGTCCCGGGCCCACCTACACGATTGATACGCTGAGGGACCTGCGCCATGCGCGCCCGGATGCCGAGCTGTTCTTCATCACCGGCGCCGACGCGATGGCGCAGATCCTTTCGTGGAAGGATGTTCAGGAACTCTGGTCGCTGGCCCATTTTGTGGGCGTCACGAGGCCCGGGCACGAACTGCAGAACATGGGCCGCGATGACGTCAGCCTTCTGGAGGTCCCCGCGATGGCCATCTCTTCCACGGACTGCCGGGCACGCGTGGCCGCATCGGAGCCGGTCTGGTACCTGGTGCCGGACGGCGTAGTCCAGTACATCGCCAAGCACAACCTGTACACCCCCGCTCAGCAGCAGACGAGGCCCGCCACCACTGAGCCAGTAGCCTGAGCGATCAACACCTGATGGGTAGGAAATGACGAACGGTCCAGAGTCCGCAGACGCACCCCGACGCAGCCGCCGTGCGGCCGGCTCAGGGACTGCTGCCGGAGCGCAGGAGCGGGAGTCCCAGCAGCGGGCCAGGGACCGCGAGGCACTGCGCGCCTACAAGGCGCTGACAGACAGCCAGCCCCGGCACGAACCGGCCCACGCGAACCCGCCGACCCGCCGGCAGCTCCGTCTTGCCCAGCAGGCTGCAGCCCAGCAGGCGGCCCTGGATGATGCCGGAGCCGCCGCACCGGCCGCGCCGCAGCCCGCGGCAGAGGGCCGGATGGACGACGCCGCGTCCCGGCAGGCCCGCAGGCCTGGCCAGGCCGCCGGCACAGAAACCCCGTCTCAGCCCGGTACCCGCCGGGAACGCAGGCGTGCCGCTGCGGCCGCCGCACCGGCCGGCGCGCCTGAATCGGACGCATCCACCGGTCAGGCTGCATCCGCAGGTGAGGCTGTGAAGGTGCCAGCCCCGGAGGCTCCGGTCGTCAAGCCGCTCACTCCGGCGCCGCAGCGGGCCCCCGCGGTTCAGGAAGGTCCGGCGGCAGGCGGCATGCAGTCCGAGGCTGCGAAGCCGGCCAGGCCGGAACCGAATGCAGACGTTGCCAACATGACGGTGGAGCAGGCGCTGGCGGCCCGGGAAGCCCTGAAACACCAGGCGCGCAACCAGGTTGCGGCAATGGAAGCTCTCCAGCAATCCGACCCGCACGCCGTGGACCTCGAACTGCTGGCACAGCAGCGGGCACTGGCAGAACGTGCGGCCGTGCTCAACCGCAGGACGCAGAACATCCAGCGGCTGGCCCAGGAAAACGAGCAGCGCCGCTCCTCGCCCTCGGACCCCACCACTGCGCACAACCTGGCCATGGTGACGCCTCTCGAATTCGTGGAGGTGCCTGGGCTTGACCGTCCGGTGATGAGGCCGCCGGCCACCTCGCACGTGCCCGTAGTGACGTCGTCGAACCCTGCCGCAGCCCGGGTGTCCCCGGGAACAGGCAGGCCGGGCACCGCACGCAGGCCGGCAAGGCCGGAGGAATCTTCCCCGGCCGCCCGCGCCGAAGTGCGCCATTCCAAGATCCTGGCCCGTGCCGATGCACTGGTGAACGCGCCGCTGGAAGCTGACCAGGGGGCTAAGCCCGTGGGTGCCCGCAGCGCCTTTGGGCTGGATCCCCTTGATGTAATGACTGCAGGCCTTGGCCGCACCCGGAGAATACGTTTTGTATCCCTGGGAATCGTGGGCGTGGGCCTTATTGCCCTCACCCTCGGAGTACTAATGATCGTCGGCGGCCTTGGCAGCTGATACCAAACTAGGAGACATGTGAGCGCCACCGAATCATCCATGAGTATTGCCCGGACCGCAGCCAAAGCGGCGTCGGACAAGCTGGCCGAAGACATCGTAGCCATTGATGTGAGCGAGCGGCTGGCCATCACGGACATCTTCCTCATTGCTTCGGCCTCCAACGAACGCCAGGTCAACGCGATCGTAGACGGCATCGAAGAGGAACTCGCCAAGGAAGGGCTGAAGCCCGTCCGCCGCGAGGGCCGGAGCGAAGGCCGCTGGGTGCTGCTCGACTACGCCACCGTGGTGGTGCACGTCCAGCACGAGGAAGACCGCGTTTTCTACGCGCTCGAGCGACTCTGGAAGGACTGCCCGTCCGTGGACCTTCAGCTGCCTGATACTGAATCGGCTTCCGGGCAGGAATAGCCTGCAGCGGTGCGGGGCAGGACCGCCGGAACTGCTCCGCACCGGCTGAATTCCACCGGTGTAGTTTGATTTTGCACTGTGGCGCATCTGTACTAAAGTAGAGGAGTTGCTTCGGCCCGGAGGGAAGAAATCCGGACTGAAAGAACATCCGATCAAAGTGCCCATACTGGTTGTGGGCAATTCGGGGCTGTGGCGCAGCTGGTAGCGCACCTGCATGGCATGCAGGGGGTCAGGGGTTCGAGTCCCCTCAGCTCCACCGATGGACCGCCGGGCAGCCGGCATCCAGGGCCGAATGTTAGGCGTTCGGTGGAAAATCAACTGAATTGGGGCTGTGGCGCAGCTGGTAGCGCACCTGCATGGCATGCAGGGGGTCAGGGGTTCGAGTCCCCTCAGCTCCACCAATCCAAACCACCCCGGTCTTCGGACCGGGGTGGTTTGCGTTAAGGCGGGTACGGCTGCTTCACATGACCCGCAGACCGGCACGCGCACTGAGCGCAGTCAGCCCCTCAAGGCCAAACGCGCCCACCGGTCCCTGTACTCCGGTCGCTGCGGCGTGTCCGTCCCGAAGCGCCACGGCAGCCTCGGCGAGCAGCTCTCCGGTCAGCGTGTACACGTTGGGGCCCTGAACATGGACTTCGACGACGGTGTACCCCCGGCTGTCCGCGAGGTTTGCCACCGCGTAGCTTCCGGACCTGGATCGTTCACGTTCGTCCGGTCCGCCGCCCGGCGCCCCGCCCAGCGACGCGGCTTTTGCCAGGGCCCTCCGGCCGCCGGGCAGCCGTTCCAGGGCACCCGCTGCCAGGGTGAGCGGTCCTGCTGCCCGGCTTAGCACGGGGAACCACCCGTTGTAGACTTCCACGGCTGAAAGGCCCGGGTAGCTTTCGGGCAGGAACAGCACTTCCGTGCCCATTGCCAGGAAGGCCCTCCGGCCACGGTCCTGAACCCGAAATTCGTATGTTGTGCTGCCCATCCGCCGGGTTCGCAGCGAGCCGGAGCGGTAGAGCGTTGTTGGACGGCTCAGCGCTTGCGCGAGCGTTGCCCGTGTTCCGCCGCTGATTCCACGCCGCAGGGATCCGAGGGCGAAGTAACCGATCCGCAGGTAACCGCCGGGTGTGCCGGCCGCCTGCGCGGCCAGCGCGCCGGCCAGGATTCCGGGCACGTAGTCGTAACCGAAGGCGGGAACCATGGTGGCACCGTTGCCGGCAGCCTTGGCGGAGAATTCCTCCTGCACGCGCTGGACAAAATCGACTTCACCGGTGGAATCCACATAGTGGGCTCCGGCGTCAGCTGCAGCCGCGGCAGCCGCGTAGCCAAACGTGTTAAAGGGTCCAACTGTGGAGACAAGCACATCCCCGGGCCCGACGAGTGCCCGGACGGTCGCCGGGTTGGTGACGTCAGCGGTGCGGTACGTGAGGCCGTGCGGCTCCGCGAGGGCCTGCAGCGATCCGGGGCTGCGGCCGGCGAGCACCGGGCTCACTCCCCGGGCAAGAAGTGAGCTGACCACCAGCCGCCCGGTGTAGCCGGAGGCTCCGAAAACCACGATCTTGGCTGTCATTCTTCCTCCAGGCTCATCGGGTTGCTCCCGGCGCTGCCACCGAAGGACACGGTGCAGTCCACGTAAGCGCAGTCTAGCGGCACAGGCCGGACGGGGGACCGGAGCCGCCGCGGTGAACTGGTCCCGGGCAACAATATGGCAGGCTGGGTGAGATGAAGGTCGAACCCCCGGCTCCCGGAGAGCCGCGCCGCCCGCATGGACCACGCGACCCCGGCGATGCCTGGGTTGTTGCTCCGGACGGCCAGCGGTACTGGGGCAGGTTTGGTGCCGCAGGACTGCTCGCCCGCGACCCAAGCCGCGGCGTCCTGCTCCAGCACAGGGTCTCCTGGAGCCATCACGGGGGCACCTGGGCGCTCCCCGGAGGGGCAAGGCACCAGGGCGAGTCCGCACGTGATGCTGCCCTGCGTGAGTCTGCCGAGGAAGCCGGTGTTCCTGCCGCTTCCCTGCGCCCCCGGTTCATGAGCGTCCTTGATCTGGACATCTGGTCCTACGCCACTCTCATGGCAGACGTGGTAACGCCGTTTGATCCCGTGATCAGCGACCAGGAGAGCGTCGAACTGGCCTGGGTGGCTCCGGAAGACGTCGTCAGCCTTCCGCTGCACCCTGCCTTCGCGCAGTCATGGCAGCGGCTGCGGCCGCTCCTTGGAATTCGGCCGGCGCTTGTTGTCGACGCCGCCAACGTCATGGGCACCGTCCCCGACGGCTGGTGGAAGGACCGCGCCGCGGCAGCCGAGAGGATTCTCGAATCCCTGGCTGGACATGCGCGTTCGGGGTTCCCGGCCGCTGCGCTGGGGCTCGGAGAGGACCTTTGGTATCCGGACATCACTGTGGTGCTCGAGGGCCGGGCACGGACGGCCCGGGAAACAGACGGCGTGGAAATCATTCGTGCGGAGGGCTCCGGGGACGACGCCGTTGCGGCGGCCGTGCGCCGTCTGGAAGCGGAAGGGCACACGGTGAGCGTTGCCACCAGCGACCGGGAGCTGGCCGATACCTGCCGTGCCCTGGGCGCTCATGTAACCGGCGCCGGGGACCTGCGCGCCTTGCTGGACTCCTAGGCCCGGTTCGCTGCGCCGCGGAACGTGCGGAGGAAACCTGCGACGATCATGCCCTGTCCGGCGCAGTAGGTCAGCATCACGAGGGCGCTGGTGATGTCCGGCATCGACTCGGGCATGAAGATGCGGAAGGCAAGAATTGTGTCCGAAGCCAGGAAGAGCACGCCGCCGGCGGCGATGAGCGGGCTGCAGCGGGCTGCAGCCGCAGCCGTTCCGCCAAGTACCACACCGTAAAGGGCGACGGCGGGAGCCAGCGATCCCAGCGCCGGCCAGAGCACCACCAGCATTGCAGCCCACCACAGCGGGAAGGCCAGCGCCCACCGGGGGAAACCCTGCACCGACGCGTATTTCCAGAGCAGCCGGATATAGCAGAGGTGGGCAAGGCCGAACGCGCCCAGCATCACCGGGAGTTCGGGAAGCATGGGAAGGAAGGTGGCCGCGCCGTCGCCAATCCAGGAGAAGAACAGGGCGGCCAGGAGCAGGATTGCCGGGCCGTTCTGCCACCGTCCGCGCAGGCCCCACAGTGCGGCAGCAGCCAGCAGCGGCATAAGCGTCAGCTTGGTTGGAGCGGCCAGCCAGTCTGCTTCGACGGCACGGGCGGCCACATGGACCGCCGACATGGCGGCAAAGGGAATGAATCCCCACCACCAGCTGCGCGGCAGTGCCTGGACCTGGTCACGGGCAGGGGCAGTGGACACGGACACTCCTTTGGATCGGCTTGTGAGCATCCTACGGCGGAGGTCGTGCCGCGGCGTGCTGCGCCACGACGGGCGTTGAACCTGCCGGCACGGCAAATCGGCTTCCCGGAACAGGAATGAAAGCGCTGATACGTGCGTTACTCCTGAGGGGCCCGGGCCAGAACGGGCCGGACACGGCCGGCATTACTGCCGCGCCGGCCGGATCTGTCCGGCTATGTGTCAGCCAGCACCATGAAACCCTGAAGAGGATATCTCCACCCTTGAGCACCGAAACCCGCCCGGCCCTGCGTCCGGCAGACGAGAGCAGCCCCGGCACGGACCGCCTGGATGCACGAACCAAGACAGTGATTGGGCTGCTGCTGGTCTCATCCTTCGTGGTGATCCTCAATGAGACCATCATGAGTGTGGCACTGCCGCGTCTGATGGCGGACCTGCAAATCACCGCTGCCACGGCCCAGTGGCTCACCACCGGCTTTATGCTGACCATGGCAGTGGTGATTCCGGCTACGGGCTACCTGCTCCAGCGGTTCACCATGCGCGCCCTCTTCCTGGCCGCCATGTCCCTTTTCAGCGCAGGCACCCTTCTTGCCGCCCTCGCCCCGGGCTTCGGGGTACTCCTGAGCGGCAGGATCATCCAGGCCAGCGGCACGGCCATCATGATTCCGCTGCTGATGACAACCGTGCTGAACACCGTTCCGGTCCACCGCCGCGGCACCATCATGGGCACCATCTCGATCGTCATTGCCGTGGCCCCGGCCATCGGACCCACAGTGTCCGGCCTCATCCTCAGCGTGCTGGACTGGCGCTGGATGTTCTGGCTGGTCCTGCCCATCGCCCTCCTGGCGCTGGGACTTGGAGCGCTGAAGGTCCAGAACCTGACGGAGACCAGGCGTACGCCGTTCGACGTGCTCTCCATCCTGCTGTCCACGGTTGCCTTCGGCGGCCTGATCTTCGGCCTCAGCAGCATCGGGGAAGCAGCTGCGGGCGAGGCGCCTCTGCCGATATGGATTCCGCTGGCCCTTGGAGCCCTCTCGCTGGGTGCCTTCGTGGCCCGGCAGCTGTTCCTGCAGCGCACCGACCGTGCCCTCATGGACCTGCGCACGTTCGCCAGCCGGCCATTCGTCGTCGCGATCGTGATGGTGCTGATCAGCATGATGGCACTCTTCGGCGCCCTGATCGTGCTTCCCCTCTACCTGCAGAACGTCCTGGGCCTGTCCGCACTGGCCACCGGGCTGCTCCTGCTGCCCGGCGGCGTCGTCATGGCCATCCTGTCCCCGATAGTGGGCAGGCTCTACGACCGGATTGGCCCCCGGCCCCTGGTGATTCCGGGAGCCCTGGTGCTGACATCCGCCCTCTGGGGACTGACCATGCTGGACCAGGACACGCCCGTTGCCATGGTGATCGCCCTGCACTGCCTGCTGAACGCCGGGCTTGGGTTTATCTTCACTCCGCTGTTCACGTCCTCGCTGGGATCACTGGACCGTTCCCTCTACTCCCACGGAAGCGCCATCCTCAACACCCTGCAGCAGCTGGCAGGCGGGGCAGGAACAGCCGTGTTCATCACCCTCATGACCACCGGAACCGCCAAGGCGCTCAGCGAAGGCGCGGACGCCATTGGTGCTGCGGCCGCCGGTGTACACACCGCCTTCTTCTGGGGCGCAGTGGTGTCAGTGGGTGCCCTGGCGGTGTCCTTCCTGGTGCGCCGCCCGAAGAACGCAGCCCCTGCCGACGCAGCCGGGGTTCACTAACCGCGTCAGGGCCCGAGCACCCGGTCCAAATACGCGTTCGCGAAGACCCGGTCAGGGTCCAGCCGGTCGCGCAGCTGAAGGAACCGGTCAAAGAGCGGATAGCGTTCCGCCAGCCCGGGCGCACTGAGGCCGTGTTCCTTGCCCCAGTGCGGCCGGCCGCCGTGAGCCAGCATCAGCGCTTCGAAAGCTGCAAAGTACCCGCCGGGGTCTTCGCGGTAATAGCGGTGCACGGCAATGTAGGCGGTGTCCTGCCCGTACGCAGTGGAAAGCCAGCGGTCATCGGCGGCCGCCCACCGGACTTCCACCGGAAATGACACCCGCCGGCGGGGGTTGTCCGCAACCAGTTTCCGCAGTCCGGCAAACGCCGAGGGCAGCAGCTCGGCGGGAACCGCGTACTCCGATTCCCTGAACCGAACGGTCCTCTCCTGCGTGAACACCTGCGGGGAGAGGTCCGTGTAGTCCCGGCCGCCAAGTGCAGCGGCCGCCATCCGGTTCACCGCAGGTACCACTGCAGGCAGGGCCGCGCCGGCGGCACAGGTGGCCCGAAACACACTATTGGAGAGCAGGGAGTCATCAACCCACCGGCGCAGCGGAGGCAACGGGACCCGCGGGGAACCTCCAGGAAGCCGGGTATTGGTCTTGGTGGCGGCGCGGTCAGTGTGCGGGAACCAGTAGAACTCGAAATGGTCCGCTTCCTTCACCCGGTTCGCCAGGCACCCCAGGACAGTCTCAAGGGATTCTGAACGCTCCTCGGCCCGCAGCAGGAACGCCGGTACGCACTGCAGCGTGACTTCCGCGATCACGCCCAGCGCCCCGAGTCCGAGTGCCGCCGCCGGGAGGAGCGGGTGCCCTTCCGCCAGGGTCAGGCGGCCGCCGTCGGGCTGAATGAGCACCAGCCCGCACACCTGGGCGGACAGTCCGGCGAATGCGGCCCCGGTGCCGTGGGTACCCGTGGAGATGGCCCCGGCAATCGACTGCCGGTCAATGTCGCCCAGGTTCGGCATCGCCAAACCGTAGGGGGCGAGCAGCCGCGGCACCGCGTGCAGGCGGGTTCCGGCCAGCAGGGTGACCTGTCCGGTCACCGGATCGGCCCTCGCCAGTCCCTGCAGCCGGGAAAGGTCCAGCAGCACATCAGGAGCTTCGGCGATCCCTGTAAAGGAGTGGCCGGCGCCCACTGCTTTGACCCGCAGCCCTGCCGCGGCCGCGGCGGCGACAGCACGCTGCAGGGCGGGGACCGACGTCGGAACCTTGATCTGCTGCGGACGCACCCGCACCGTCCGGGCCCAGTTCTGCCAGCTGCGTACCCGCGCGGGCCGGGGCACGCCGCTAAGGCCGGGAGAAACCCGGTTCACAGGAATGCCTTGCCCTCGCCGCGGTACGTCGGCAGGACAGCCGCCACCTGCCCGTCCCTGAGCACATGGAACTCATTGACCCGTTCGGATAGTTCTCCGGACTTCGCATGCCGCAGCCAAATCCGGTCTCCAGGCCGCAGGCCGGCGGCTGCCGGGCCGGCCAGCGGCGTCTGGACCTCGCCTGCTCCTTCCCTCGGCAACAGCCGCACGCCCCGGGGCCAGGCGATCTGCGGTTCCCGGCTATGGCCGGGAGGGCCTGACGCGATCCAGCCTCCGCCGAGCACGGTGGCGAACCCGGGGCCTGGCCGGCGGACCACATCGAGCGCGACGGCGGCGGCCGGGGCGGGAGAGAAAGAACGGTAGTTTCCAAACAGGTGCCCGGCGAAGATCCCCGACCCGGCAGTGATCTCAGTGACCGATGAATCCGCTGCGGTGGATTCGACTGACCCGGTGCCTCCGCCATTGACGAACTCAAGGTCAGCAACCTCGCCCAGTGCCTGCACAATCCGGCGGCGCCTGGCGGTGAGCTCGGCCATGGACCTGCCCTGGACCAGGCGCATGAGCTGGTTGCGGACCGCGGCGCCGGGAACAGCGTTTCCTACGCCGGCCACCTGCGCTTCATACATCATCAGGCCCACCAGCTGAAAGCCGGGCCGGGAAGCGATCCTGCGGCCAAACCCTGCGACCTGCTCAGGGGTGTGCAGGGGAGAGCGGCGGGTGCCGATGAACCCCAGGACCGGTGAGCGCCAGGAGGCATCGGCGTCCAGGCAAATCCGCAGCGTGCAGCGGCTGGCCGGCGGCAGCACTGCATCGATCAGGTCCAGCTGCTCCTCGCCGTCGACCATCAGCGTGACCCGGGATGCCAGCCGTTCATCCCCGGCAAGGCGGCGGAGCGAGTGCCGGTCCGCGGTCGGGTAGCCGAGGACGACGTCGTCAAAATCCCGGGCGAGCCACAGCGCTTCCGCGAGGGTGAAAGCAAGGATTCCCGCGATGCCCGGCACCTGGTGCAGCGACTGCAGCACACCGCGCACCCGCAGGGACTTGCTGGCAATCCGCAGCGGCACTCCGCCGGCGCGGCGCACCAGGTCGTGGGTGTTCCAGCGCAGGGCATCGAATTCCAGCACCGCGGCCGGCGCGGGGATCCCGGCGGCCGCCTTGGTCAGCGACGCCCAGTAGGCGTCCGGGTTCCGCCACGGTTCGGCGGCGGTGCCGCCGGTCAGGTCCAGCACTGCGCCGCTGGTCCGGGCACGCAGAAGTTCGGGGGAGGAGCCGGTATCTTCCATGCCTGGATACTAGCGGCGGGCGGTGCGTTTAGGGCTGAGGCTCGTCACCGATATAGGCCAGGAGGGCCGCCCGGACGAATGCTGCGCCGTCGGCTCCGCCATAGTTGGCGGAAAAGCGCGGGTCGGCAACATACATCTCCGCCAGGGAGCGGACATAGCCGTCCAGCTGGCCCTCGCCGGTGGGAGCCCCCGGAACGCCCTTCAGCCACGCGATATGCCGTTCTGCGAGCCCGCGCGCCACAGGACCGGTGGGGTCAGCCTCCTGGGCGGCGGCCTCTGACCACGCCCGCCCCAGCCCCTGTGTCTCTTCCTGCCAGGCGGTGCGCTCGCCGTCCTCCATCTTCCTCCACCATTCATCGGAGCGCGCGTACGCCTCCTTCCCCCATCTGCTTTCAACTTCGTCCCTGTACTGGGCATGGTTGAATCCGTCGAATGTTTCTTCGGGCATGATCTGCTGTCCTTTCTCCAATGCCGTGATGGTCTTCCGTACCGAGGCGGCCTGCCGCAGCAGGCGGTCCTGCTCCTTCTCCAGCCACGACAGGTGGTTCCGCAGTGCCGCGGCGGGCTCTTCCCGGCGCTCCAGGACACGGGCGATCTCCGGCAGGCCCAGCCCCAGTTCCCGCAGCAGCAGGATGCGCTGCAGCCGTACCAGGGAATCCCGGCCGTAGTACCGGTAGCCGTTGCTGCCGGTGCGTGCGGGCGGCAGGAGGCCAATCGCGTCGTAGTGGCGCAGCGTCCGGCTGGTGATGCCGGCCCGGCGCGCCACGTCCTGGACGGTGAATTCCCGTGCCGGTTCCGGACTGTTCGTGGAACTCATACTGCAACGCTAGAGGTTGACGCAGCGTCAATGTCAAACGGTTCAGGTGCTGAGCTGGCCTGCCAGATCCCGAAGCTGGCCGGTTGCCACCAGGGCCTCGGCGGTTCGGAGCAGGCCGTCGATGTTCTCCGGGCTGGCGTCATCGAGTGCATGGTCGACGCCGGGAAGCAGCGGCGTCTGCAGGCGCACGTACCGCTCGCCCAGTGCGAGGCCCAGCAGCTTCCGGGTGAGGCGGCCGGGGGCTCCGTACAGCGACTCGATAATAGGTTCCAGGGCGGTCAGCTGCTGCGGGTGTGCCAGCTGGGAAACGGAATTCGATTCCAGGGACTCACCGCCGTTCTGCAGTCCGGTGCCCATGGACACCAGCAGGATGTCCTCTCCCTTCCGGGACGTGCGCTGCTGCACCATGGCGATGGTGAACCCGACGAAGGCGGGGTCGTTCGCTGCCAGTCCGCCGTCCACCAGCACGCGGTCCACGCCGTCCGGTCCGCGATAAGGCACCGGTTCGAAGTATGTGGGGGCGGACGACGTCGCCAGTGCCGCGAGCTGCATCGGCGCGTCTCCGAGCGGGTCCTGTCCAAGGCCTCCGCCGCTGAAGAGCAGGCCGGCGACGTTGCGGATGTCCACCGTCACCACCGCTACAGGTTTCAGCGCTGCGGAAAGCGGCCGGTCCCCAAAGAACCCATTCAGGTACCGGCGCAGGGGCTCGGACGAGTAGCGGGCCTGCGTGCCCGGGGCAGGAGCGCCGGCTGGCTCCGGTCCGTTTCCGGAAAAGATCTCCGCTCCGTGGTTGACGTAGAGGCTGCGCAGTTCAGCGGCGCTGTGCGGCATTCCGTCGCGTCCGGGGCTGGTGAGCCCGAGGGCAAGGATGCCGCCGGTTGAAGTACCCACCACCACATCGAAGAGTTCGGATGCCGGTTTCCCGGTCTGTTCTTCAAGCGTCATCAGCCACGTTGCCGGCAGGATTCCGCGGATGCCTCCGCCGTCGATGGACAGGACTCTGATCATTGCAGCTCCCGTGTTTTGGGCAGTCGAGGCGGTGCGTAGGTGCCATGGTTCCTGCTTTTCGCGCTTGGGGTCAACGGTGCCGTGCGGTTACGCCCGGTGGGAGAAAGAACCCGATGTTACGAACCCGTCACAGCGTGTTACCAGTAATTTGGGTTACGCTTGCCACATCTACAGAGCAATTGCTCTACTTCGCGGCTGGGAAGTCGAAGAGACCTCCAGAAGGCGCTTATGAGCATTGC
Source organism: Arthrobacter gandavensis (assembly GCF_039528575.1). Classification (NCBI taxonomy): domain Bacteria; kingdom Bacillati; phylum Actinomycetota; class Actinomycetes; order Micrococcales; family Micrococcaceae; genus Arthrobacter; species Arthrobacter gandavensis. The sequence continues at coordinate 500,950 of NZ_BAAALV010000001.1, read as the reverse complement.
TGCACAACCACGTACCACCAGGAACCGCGAGAACGCTGTCACCAGCAGCTATTCAGCCCTGCTGAAGATCATCCGCGACGAAGGGCTGCTCAAGCGCCGCCGCGCCTTTTACATCACCACCTTCGTGTTCCTCTGTGCCGGCCTCATCGCTGCCGGCACCGGCTTCTTCCTGATTGGGGAGAGCTGGTTCCAGCTGCTGATTGCAGCAGCACTGGGCATCCTGTTCACGCAGCTTGCCTTTATTTCCCATGAAGCTTCCCACCGCCAGGTATTCGAGTCCGGACCCGCGAACGACCGCGCCGGACGATTCCTCGCCAACGCCGTCGTAGGCATCAGCTACCAGTGGTGGATGAACAAGCACAGCCGGCACCATGCCAACCCGAACACCGTGGGCAAAGATCCGGACATCGAGATGGACACGATCTCTTTCCAGGTGGAGCAGGCCGAGACCCGCAAGGGCATCATGGCGTGGCTGACGCGCCGCCAGGGCTGGCTGTTCTTCCCGCTGCTGCTGCTTGAAGGCATCAACCTGCACGCCACCTCCATCAAGCACTTGTTCTCGAAGAACAAGGTCAAGGGACGCTACACGGAGATCACGATGGTCTTCCTGCGGCTGGGTCTCTACGTGGCTGCGGTGTTCTTCTTCCTTCCGGTTGGCATGGCGTTTGCCTTCCTCGGTGTCCAGCTAGGCGTCTTCGGTGTGTACATGGGTGCGTCCTTCGCACCGAACCACAAGGGCATGCCGCTGATCCCGCGTGACTCCAAGGTCGACTTCCTCAGCCGCCAGGTCCTTACCTCGCGCAACGTCACCGGCCGCGGCATGAACACGTTCATGGGCGGACTGAACTACCAGGTGGAGCACCACCTCTTTCCGAGCATGCCCCGCCCGCACCTGGCCCGTGCCTCCGAAATCGTCAAGGAGCACTGCGCCAAGCACAAGATCCCGTACACGGAGGCGACCCTGGTCGAGTCCTACGGAATCGTGGTCAAGTACCTGAACCGCGTTGGCCTCTCTGCGCGCGATCCCTTCGACTGCCCGGTGCGGTCCCAGTACCGGTAGTCAACCGGTACCGGTAACCACGCAACAGACATAAGGACGGCTCCCCAACCGGGGGCCGTCCTTTGCGCTATCCGCAGCTGAAGGCGGATATAAAGTGCCCTGTGCGTCTGCGAGACTGGGGGCATGCCTTCAACATCTGTCCCCGGACTGCCCGCCGTGAAACGGACCAAGGACCAGGCAATGCACATTGGTGCAAGGCTCGAGGACCGGATCCACTCCACCCGGATGAACGCCGCCCGCAAACGCGGGGGAGTTCAGACCGTCCTTTCCTTTACGGGTTACGGGTCGACTTCCTGGGTACGGGTGCTGGGGCGGGTGGTCCTGGCCAAGCCCGGCAAGCTGTCGGCTCGCACCGGCTCGGCACAGGCACTGCGGGACGGCGTGCGCGGCTGGCGCAATTTCATCAGTCCGCCGGTCAACGACGCCGTGGTCTGTATCGAGGTGGGCGAGGAAAAACACCTGGTGACCGCCGACCGCGGGGGAGTCATCGACGTCGTGCTCCCGGCGTCCCTTGCTCCGGGCTGGCAGAGCGTCACGCTCCGTCCGGAGGCAGAGCCCGACGCCGCGCCCGTCTCGTCCCCGGTGTACATAGTGGATCCGGCGGCCAAAACCGGCGTCATTTCCGATATTGACGACACGATCATGGTTACGGCCCTGCCGCGCCCCCTGCTGGCGGCGTGGAACACGTTTGTGCTCGATGAGCACGCCCGGACTCCCACGCCGGGCATGGCAGTGCTGATGGACCGGCTCATGAGGGAGAACGGGGGCGGCCCGGTCTTCTATCTCTCCACTGGTGCCTGGAATGTGGCTTCGACCCTGACGCGCTTCATCACCCGCAACCTGTACCCGGCCGGTCCGCTGCTGCTCACCGACTGGGGTCCTACCCGTGACCGCTGGTTCCGCAGCGGGCCGGAGCACAAGCGCACCCAGCTTGAGCGCCTGGCCAAGGAATTCCCTGAGATCAGCTGGCTCCTCATTGGCGACAACGGCCAGCACGATGAATCGATCTACGCGGAGTTCAGCCGTACCCATCCCGGGAACGTCCGGGCCGTGGCTATTCGGGAACTCTCCCCGAGCGAGGCCGTTTTGGCCGGCGGACGGTCATCCGGCCCCGGGGCCCCGCCGCGGGATATTCCGTGGATCTACGCTCCGGACGGCGCGGGCATGTCGCGGCAGCTGATGGAGAAAGGACTGCTGCCCGACGCCGGTTAGGGCTGGTCTTCCTCCGTGCGGATCGTGCGCATGATCCGCCGGAGGCTCATCGCCAGTGACGCGGTGGCGTCCATGGGAGAGTCCGGTGAAGCCTTGCCGTTCATGGTGGTGACAAGCTCCTGGACCGCGTTGACGGCCTCGGTGTATTCCTCGGTGTCCGCATCCCATGTTTCCACCGCTTCGGCGGAGGCGAGCATGGCACGTTCCAGGGCATCGGCCACCGTTCCCGGAACCGGAGTCTCCTCCGGCGAGGTCCAGATTGCAGTGGCCAGCACCTCCGTCATGTCCTCCACGTAGAGCGTGACGCGTTCCATGGCTCGAAGGGCTCGGAAATCGGCATTGACGTCGTGCTGATGGCGTCTGCGGCGCAGGTTGCCATACCGGCTGGAGTCCGCCAGCTGCACAGCTTCGCGGACTTCGCGGCTGAACGTGATCAGTTCCGTGCGCCGGTTGGACCAGTCCTCGTGTTCCGGCGGCCACGACTCGCCTACCGCCATCCCCATTTCCCGCAGCTGGCGGGCCAGGGTCAGGCGCAGCGACGCCAGGCCGTCCACGGCGCCGTTGAGGTGCAGCGGGGGATACAGGACGGCGTTCACGGTCAGGCCGACCAGCACACCGACGCACATTTGCACCGCATAGCCGTAGGAGTAGCCGTCGGCATCGTCCCCGCCCAGCACCAGGACAAAGAGCGCGGCCATGGGCAGGTAGTCCCGTCCGGCGCCCAGCCGGGGGATACCGGCCAGCAGCACGCCCAGACCAACGATCAGTGCGATGGTCCAGACGGTGGGCCCGCCAAAGAGCAGTGCAATCAGGGCCAGCCCGATTCCAATGACCAGGCCGATCAGGGTCTGGACGCCGGCGCGGGCTGATCCGGCCACTGTGGGGTACATGCTGACCAGTGCCCCCAGCGGCGCGTAGTAGGGATACTGCGAGGCAACGCCGGGTACCAGCGGGGCAATGCTCCAGGCGATTCCCACGGCTACTGCGGCCTTCACCGCCAGCTGGAACCGGGTGTAGCGCAGCATCCCGGTCAGCCGGTTGGACACAGTCGCCAACGACGGTTTGGGCAGGGACTTGCCTCGGAGAGCCATGCCGCAAGTATGCCTGCTGGCCCGCGGGAGCGTCGATTTATGCGGCCTGGCCCACTATCGGGGCACCGATGGCCCTAGTTTCGTGACGTGAGCGGCGGGCCGGGGGAGGGAGAGATGCTGATGCCCTCAAGCACATCGGCCAGCCGGTCCAGGAAGACCCGGGTGCGCGGACCCTGCCTGTCGTTGATGACCAGGGCAAAGATGCTGCGGGCCAGCCGGATCTCCGGGACGTCAAGGACAACGAGGCCGCGGCTGTGGTTCAGCATGGCAAGTTCGGGAACCAGCGCAGCCCCGATGCCTGCCGCAGCCATCTCAAGGCTCGCGTTGAAATCGTCGCAGTAGGCGGAGACCCTCGGGTGGAGGCTGCAGCTGGCGAACAGCCTTTCGATGACGAGCGCGTCCGGGGTGCCGGGGTGGTGCATGATCCACGGCATGTCCGAGAGCTGTTCAGCGGTGACCTTGGCACCCGGGCGGATTCCCCACGCCTCGGGCAGCACTACACGGAAGTTGTCATCCCCGAGCCACTGCCGGCTCACCGTTGCCGGCCATGCCAGGCCGCCCTGTCCTACCTGGAACACCAGGGCCACATCCAGTTCTCCGCCGCCGCGGAGCCCCTGGATGGTCTGCCCGGGTTCGGCCACGAAGATCTTCAGGTCGATCCCCAGGTCCTTCCAGTCCGGGGAACCAACCAGCCGCGGGAGGGCGAACGTGGCCAGGCTGGGAAAGATGCCCAGGCGCAGTTCGTGTCCGGTGCCGGCTTCGGCACGGGCGGCGGCTGCCAGCAGCGCGTCCATGTCCGTGAGCACCTTCGAGGCGTGGCGGGACATAACGACGGCGGCTTCCGTAGGCACTGCCGCGCGTGCCGACCGCTCGAAGAGAGTGGTTCCGGTTTCCCGTTCGAGTGCCGACATCTGCTGCGAAACCGCTGAGGCGGTGTAGCCGAGGTGCACCGCGGCGGCAGCGAATGACCCGCAGCGCATGACTTCAAGCAGCGTCTTGAGGTGGATCGGGTTGACCACGGCCGTCGTTTTCCCCTCTGTGGTGCGTCGGATCGACGTCGACCACAATATCTAGTGGTAGCAGCTACTACGCGCGACACGCCCAGCAGCGGCGACACGCGATCATTCATCTGGCCCCACAGCCTGTGCACCCAATCTCCACAGGCTGTGGAGAAGTACAGGAATCCCTGCGGAAACCCACGTAAATCAACGGGCTTGCCTGTGCAGAAACTGTGGACGGCGGACGTGTCGAATGACATACTTGTAATACATCATCTAGGGGTAGGGCATCGGCTGTCGCACTAGATGTAGTGGCTGGATGTAGTATCAATGGACAGACTTCAGCATTACCTAGGGGAGACCACCATGACCGTTACGGTTTACACCAAGCCTTCGTGCGTACAGTGCAACGCCACCTACCGCGCCCTCGACAAGAAGGGCATCGCGTACCAGAGCGTGGACATGTCCCAGGACCCGGAGGCCCTTGAGCGCGTACGGGCACTGGGCTACATGCAGGCTCCCGTCGTCATCACCGAGCAGGACTCCTGGTCCGGCTTCCGCCCGGACAAGATCGAGGAACTGGCTCAGGCCAGCGTCACCTCCGTCGCCTAACCTGGCCTGGCACGCCGGCCGCCGGGCCCTGCCAGGAAGGCACGGGGCGCCAGCCGGACCGCAGCACACAGCAGGGCAATAAACAGCCAGACCGTTGTCAAAGAAGCAGGATGCAATGACATTGGGAACCGTGATTCCGGGAGCCGGAGCCGCCGCAGGCTCCGGCGCACTGCACGTCCCGGGCCATTCGGCCGGTGGCGCGGGATCCCCCGAACCGAATCCTGTCACCGACGCGGACCTGGTGTTCTTCACCTCGGCGTCGGGCTACACCGGACGGTTTGCGGCCAAACTCGACCGGCCGTCCGCACGGATTCCGCTGCTGACATCGGCCCCAACTCTGCTGGCACGCCGGCCGTACGTCCTGCTGCTTCCCACCTACGGCGGAACGGCAGCACAGCCGGGAGCCGCAGCCAAGGGCGCGGTTCCAAAGCAGGTCATCAAATTTCTGAACGTCGAGGCTAACCGGGCACTTATCCGGGGCGTCATCGGCGCGGGCAACACGAACTTCGGCGAGAATTACTGCCTGGCCGCGGACATCATTTCCGCCAAGTGCCAGGTCCCCGTTTTGTATCGATTTGAACTCATGGGCACGTCGGAGGACGCTGCCAAGGTAAACCAAGGATTGGAAGAGTTTTGGACACATCAGTCGCAGAAGCCGGCATGACGGACTCCAAGGAGCTGCCGGAAGCCTATAAGGGCCTGGGCTATCACGAGCTCAACGCCATGCTGAACCTCTACGGCAAGAACGGTGAAATCCAGTTCGACGCCGACCGTGCGGCTGCACGCCAGTACTTCCTTCAGCACGTCAACAACAACACCGTGTTCTTCCACGACCTGGAAGAGAAGCTGGACTACCTGGTCAAGAACGACTACTACGAGCGCGAGACGCTCGACCAGTACACGATGAACTTCATCCGTGAGCTCTACAACCGGGCCTACAAGAAGAAGTTCCGCTTCGAGACCTTCCTCGGTGCTTTCAAGTTCTACACCTCCTACACGCTGAAGACCTTCGACGGCAAGCGTTACCTGGAGCGCTACGAGGACCGTGTGTGCATGGTTGCCCTGCACCTGGCCCGCGGCAACGAGCAGCTGGCAGAGCAGATGGTGGACGAAATCATCGAGGGCCGTTTCCAGCCCGCCACCCCGACGTTCCTGAACGCCGGAAAGAAGCAGCGCGGTGAGCTGGTTTCCTGCTTCCTGCTGCGCATCGAAGACAACATGGAGTCGATCGGCCGTTCCATCAACTCCGCACTGCAGCTCTCCAAGCGCGGCGGCGGCGTTGCCTTCGCGCTGACCAACATCCGCGAGGTCGGAGCCCCGATCAAGCAGATCGAGAACCAGTCCTCCGGCGTCATCCCCGTGATGAAGCTTCTTGAAGATTCCTTCTCCTACGCCAACCAGCTCGGCGCCCGCCAGGGTGCAGGTGCCGTGTACCTGCACGCCCACCACCCGGACATCAACCGGTTCCTGGACACCAAGCGCGAGAACGCGGACGAAAAGATCCGCATCAAGACCCTTTCCCTCGGCGTCGTCATCCCGGACATCACGTTCGAGCTGGCCAAGCGGGACGAGGACATGTACCTGTTCTCCCCGTACGACGTCGAAAAGGTCTACGGCATGCCGTTCTCCGACGTCTCGGTCACCGAGAAGTACTACGAAATGGTCGACGATTCCCGGATCAAGAAGACCAAGATCAAGGCACGCGAGTTCTTCCAGACCCTCGCCGAGATCCAGTTCGAATCCGGCTACCCGTACATCATGTTCGAAGACACGGTGAACCGGGAAAACCCGATCGACGGCAAGATCATCATGTCCAACCTGTGCTCGGAGATTCTCCAGGTTTCCCAGCCCACCACGTACAACGATGACCTTTCCTACGACCAGACCGGCAAGGACATCTCCTGCAACCTGGGTTCGCTGAACATCGCAAAGACCATGGATTCCCCGGACTTCGGCCGCACCATCGAAACCGCTATCCGCGCCCTGACCGCTGTGTCGGACATGAGCCACATCGGGTCGGTTCCGTCCATCGCCAAGGGCAACGACCAGTCGCACGCCATTGGCCTGGGCCAGATGAACCTGCACGGATACCTGGCCCGTGAGCGGGTCCACTACGGATCCGTTGAAGGCATCGACTTCACGAACATCTACTTCTACACGGTCGTTTACCACGCCGTGCGTGCCTCGAACCTGCTGGCCATTGAAACCGGCCGTACGTTCGCCGGCTTCGAGAAGTCCAAGTACGCCTCGGGCGAGTTCTTCGAGAAGTACGTGAACGGGGAATGGGTTCCGCAGACCGAGCGTGTGCGGGAACTGTTCGAGAACGTGCATATCCCCACCCAGGCCGACTGGGCTGCGCTGCGTGCCTCCGTCATGGAGCACGGTATCTACAACCAGAACCTGCAAGCCGTGCCGCCGACCGGCTCGATCTCCTACATCAACAACTCCACCTCCTCCATTCACCCGGTGGCCTCCAAGATTGAGATCCGCAAGGAAGGCAAGCTGGGGCGCGTCTACTACCCGGCTCCGTACCTGACCAACGACAACCTGGAGTACTACCAGGATGCGTACGAAATCGGCTACGAGAAGATCATCGACACCTACGCCGCTGCCACGCAGCACGTGGACCAGGGCCTGTCCCTGACGCTGTTCTTCAAGGACACCGCCACCACGCGTGACATCAACAAGGCGCAGATCTACGCATGGCGCAAGGGAATCAAGACCATCTACTACATCCGCCTGCGCCAGCTCGCCCTGGAAGGCACCGAAGTTGAGGGCTGCGTCAGCTGCATGCTGTAGCCGCCGTCCATCTTCAACTTCTTCAAGACAAGGAAAACAATGACCGAGAAGCTTAAGCTGATCGACCACGTGCAGGCGATCAACTGGAACCGCATCCAGGACGACAAGGACGTAGAAGTCTGGAACCGCCTGGTGAACAACTTCTGGCTGCCTGAGAAGGTACCGCTGTCCAACGACGTCCAGTCGTGGAATACGCTGACTCCCGAAGAGCAGCAGCTGACCATGCGCGTGTTCACGGGCCTGACCCTGCTGGACACCGTGCAGGCAACAGTTGGTGCCGTCTCCCTGATCCCCGATGCGCTCACCCCGCACGAGGAAGCTGTCTACACGAACATTGCGTTCATGGAGTCCGTGCACGCCAAGAGCTACTCTTCGATCTTCTCCACCCTGGCTTCCACCAAGGAGATTGACGAGGCGTTCCGCTGGTCCACGGAGAACGAGAACCTGCAGAAGAAGGCCCACATCGTCACGGATTACTACCGCGGCGATGATCCCCTGAAGCGCAAGGTGGCCTCCACCCTGCTGGAGTCCTTCCTCTTCTACTCCGGTTTCTACCTGCCGATGTACTGGTCTTCCCGGGCCAAGCTCACAAACACGGCCGACCTGATCCGCCTGATCATCCGTGATGAGGCTGTGCACGGCTACTACATCGGCTACAAGTTCCAGCGCGGCCTGGAGACTGTTTCCGAAGAGCGCCGCCAGGAGCTGAAGGACTACACCTACGAGCTCCTCTACGAACTGTATGAGAACGAGGTCCAGTACACGCACGACCTGTACGACGGCGTCGGGCTGGCTGAGGATGTCAAGAAGTTCCTGCACTACAACGCCAACAAGGCCCTGATGAACCTGGGCTACGAGGCCATGTTCCCGTCCACCCTGACGGACGTGAACCCGGCAATCCTGTCGGCGCTGTCCCCGAACGCGGATGAGAACCACGACTTCTTCTCCGGCTCGGGCTCCAGCTACGTGATCGGCAAAGCCGTGAACACCGAAGACGAGGACTGGGACTTCTAGCACCCCGGGCAGGTTCTTCTACAGCAACGCCGCAGCAGGCTTCACAGCCCGCTGCGGCGTCGCTGTTTAACCGGCTGCGGAAAAGGGGCTGGAGGCTGGGAACGCCCTAATCCCTCATCGGCTTCCGCCGCTGCTGCTTGGTGGCTGAGCGCTGCTTCTTCGCATCCAGGCGGCGGAAGGTAGAACCCCGGGTGGGTTTGGTCCGGCGGCGTGTTGCAGGGCCGGGTGCGAGCCCGTCAGCCACCATCTCGGCGAGCTTGGCCAGGGCTATCTCCCGGTTGCGCAGCTGGGAACGCTGTTCGGAAGCCGTGACAACCAGTGCTCCGGCAATCAGCCGGTTTTTCAGACGGTGCATGAGTCTCGCCCGCTGGTCTTCGGACAGCGCCGCCGATTCGGCAAGGTTCCAGGTCAGGGCTACACGGCTGTCCGTGGTGTTGACGTGCTGGCCACCCGGGCCGGACGAACGGGAGAACCGCCACTCAAGTTCGGCTGCGGGGATCGTCAGCGCAGGCGATACCAGTAAGTCCATGGATCCAGCGTCGCACGAATTCGGCGGAGGCGGCCCCGCTTTTACATGTCCGGGACGGGGTGGGAGTCAGGTGTGCTGGAAAAGGTGCTGCCGGCGGCCAGGCCCACAAAACGTCCGTTGACCTGCAGCTAAGGTGAGAACCAACGACTGGTTGGCGATGCACATTCGGGAAAGAAGGGCATCGAATTCTCATGGGGGGGGAGACGTTGAATATGAACAGAGGTCCAGTTTTTCGGAGGCCCTGGCTGGCGGGGAGCCTGCTGGCAGCGGCGGTACTGCTCTCCGGCTGTGCAAGCGAAGCAGCCGATGAGCCGGCGCAGGAGATGCAGCTGTCCAGTTTCAGCTCAGCGGATGAGCTGCTGGCCGCCGTCAACGGACTTCACGGCTGCGATCCGGACACGACAGCGGAGCCGGTGACTATCGTCTTTGACGGATACCAGCCCCAGTACGCGATGTGCTCTGAGGCGCTCCAAGTTGTCCGCTACGAGAATGAGGAAGACCGGATCACCGTCTCCGAGATGCTGCCGAACGGCCAGAATGCGCCAACGGGCATTGCCGAAGGCGCCAACTGGCATGTGCTGCCTCTGCCCGGAACCGCGGCTCCAGACGAGAAGGAAATGAAGGACCTCGCCTACCAGCTGGGCGGCCGCTACATGGAACTCACCGAAGAGGGATAAGACACGGCGGGACAGTCATGGACGCTGATGCAGGCGGTCCGTTGGAAGCATCAGCTCGATCCCGGCGGTCACTGTCTGCCGACTTGGCGATGGCCCCCTCAACCGCAGGTGCCACGCGTACACGGTCACGGCGAACTTCCTGGATGAGGACCTTCATCCGCTGTCCTTCGACCTCGAGCCACCAGTCCTCGGTAAACATGCGCAGTCCCAGCTCATCGAGCAGCTGCTCTGCAGCCTCCAGCTCCATGGCTTCCGCCCGCTGGCGGCGCAGCAGGTCGAACGGGATGAACTGGCCGGAGCTGGTCATGTGGATGTACCCGACGTGTTCACCGTCGCTAGGGCGCAGATGGTCGAAGGTGTTTTCAGCGGGCAGGATGCCTGTCATGGACAAACCCTAACCGAGCGCGCGGACACAGACGACGCTGAATAAACAGGCTTGCCGGGTGCCGCACTAATGTGAGGGAAAGAAGGATTCCATGATCAGAAAAGCGAGTTGAACGTGAATATCCCTACGGCGGAATTCGACACAGTTGTTGTGGGGGCAGGAGTGTCGGGCCTCAGTGCCGCGCGGGCGCTGGCAGCCAACGGTCAGCGGGTGGTGGTGCTTGAGGCACGGGACCGTATTGGCGGCCGGCTGCACACCGAACGCCTCGACGGCCGGGTTACGGACCTGGGAGCCTCCTGGATCCACGGGATCGACGGCGGACCGCTGCACGCTCTCACACGCGCCTTCGGCATGGCCGACGCCGAGTTCACGGTTGGCAGTTACCAGGCCGGCGGCCGGCCCATCGCCTACTACGGGCCCGACGGCGCCCGGCTCTCCGGCAGCGACGCCGAACAGTTCATCGCCGACGCCGCCCGGGTGGAAGTCCAGCTCAGCGCCGTTATCGAGGCACTGCCGCCGGGCGCCAGTTACGCGGACGCGGCCCGCACCGCCGTCGCCCAGGTGGCCGACGCGGAAGGCTGGGACCCGGAACGTGCGGCGCGCGTCGTCGAATACCTCGATCACCGCTCCGAGGAACAGTACGGCGCCGACTCGCGCCTGCTCGACGCCCACGGCCTGGAGGACGAAGTCATCATCGGCGACGAAGTGGTCTTCCCCGGCGGGTACGACCAGCTGGCAGCGAACCTCGCGGCAGGGCTCGACGTGCGCCTTGAACACGCGGCGGCCCGCGTAGCCCGGGCCGGAGCCGCAGGGGTTGAGTCCGGCGTCGTCGTGGAGACGGGCCGCGGCAGCTTCAGTGCCCGGCACGCGGTGGTGACGGTTCCGATCGGTGTCCTTCAGTCTCAGCTCCTCACGTTCGACCCGCCGCTGCCGGAGGGAGTTGCCGCCGCGGTCTCCAAATTCCGGATGAACGCCTTCGAGAAGATCTTCCTGCGCTTCCCGGAAAGGTTCTGGGATGAGGATGTGTACGCCGTCCGCCGCCAGGGCAAAGCCGCCCGGTGGTGGCATTCCTGGTACGACCTCACGGGCATCTCCGGCGAGCCGACGCTGCTGACCTTCGCGGCAGGGGAGTGCGCACAGGAGATTCGGGGCTGGTCCGATGAACGCGTGGTGGAATCGGTCATGGCATCACTGCGGGAGATCTACGGTTCCGGGATTCCCGCACCGGTGCACGCCAGGATCACGGACTGGCAGGGTGACGAGTTCGCCCGCGGGGCGTATGCGTACATGACGCGGGGTTGTACGGGGGAGGACCACAGCCGCATCGCAACGCCCGTTGACGCAGTGCTGCATCTGGCCGGGGAAGCAACCTGGGAGGATGATCCTGCCACCGTGAACGCTGCCCTCTGCTCGGGGCACCGGGCAGCGGAACGCATCCTCGGAACGAAAGTGCCCTACCACGTCCTGGGCGAACCGCTCTAGGCAGCCCGAACCTGCGCCGGGGTAGGGCAACCGCCGGCACGATGGGCTGCCCGCGAGCAACGCGTTTTGAGCGTGTCCGCCTGGTGTGCGGCGTGTGCACGCGTCATTTCCAGGGACCGTGAATGTTCGCGTCGGTACTCCTCCGCGCTGCCGGATTGTGGGAAAGTTGCAGGGGAGGAACAAATGCCGCGCCAGCTCGTCAAGACACACATCGCCCTCATCGGCTGTGTGTGCCTTTGCCTGCTGGGGTATCTCTCCTGGTTCGAGTCACAGGCGCAGCAGGCTGCCGCACAAACAGCGCAGCTGGACTTTGACTCGCCCGCCAGCCTTACCGTCGTCGTCAACAAGAACCGGCCGCTGGCAGATCCCGCCTATGTGCCGGCGGAACTGCACGACGCCGGGGGCGTGCTTTTGCGCCCCGAAGCCGCCGGAGCCTACGGCCAGCTAAGCGCTGACGCGGCTGCTGCCGGTGTTGGGATAACGGCCGTCAGCGGCTACCGCACGGCTGTGGACCAGGCGCACATCCATGAGTCGTACTCTGCCAGCTACGGGGCCCCAACAGCGGACGGCATCTCGGCCCGGGCCGGACACAGCGAACACCAGACCGGGCTGGCCGTGGACATTGGCAACGCGGATGGCACCTGCGCCCTCGAGGCCTGTTTCGAAGCGACGCCGGCCGGGGCCTGGGCTGCAGCCAACGCCCACAAGTACGGCTTTGTGGTCCGTTACCCCGCCGGGGCCGAGACGGTCACCGGCTTTGCCTACGAGCCCTGGCACCTGCGCTTCGTCGGCACGGAGCTTGCGGCCAAGCTCCACGGCTCCGGGCAGACCCTGGAACAGTTCGCCGGCCTTCCCCCGGCCCCTAACTACTGAGCTTCCCGGCGCACAGCTTCCCGCTCACCGTTAGGCCTGGTCACTGCTGTGACCTCACGAGGCACCATCCGTAACGAGAGCTGGGAAGCTGTGCCGCTGGCGTCCGGAACTACCTGGCCACCGCGCGGGGACTAACCGGCCGACGCCGCCCACCGCCCGGAATCGAGCCCCGCCACTACGCCGCCGTCGACCAGCAGATCCACGCCGGTAACAAAGGACGCGTCCGAGCTGAGCAGGAACGCCGCGGCATTGGCAATGTCCCCGGGAGTTCCTACCCGCCCGGTTCCCGAGCCCTCGATCATCGCCCGCATCTGCGCTCCCGACTCGCCCGCCAGTTCCTGCTGGCCCATCGGCGTCGAGATCACCCCGGGACTGATGCTGTTGACCCGGGCGCCCCTGGCGCCCCAGCGCACGCTCGCGGCCTGGACGCGCACCTGGTTGGCACGCTTCGCGGCCGAGTAGGCGAATCCGGGATTATCCACCCCGGCGACGAACGGCAGCCCCAGCAGGTCGTCGGCGGGTTTGGCCGCAAGCTCAGCCAGCACATCTTCGGGGATGTGTCCTCCGGCCATGTAAGCGGACATGGAGGAGATCACCACGCCTGCCCCGCCGTTGGCGATGACCTTCTCGAATTCCTCCAGGACCAGGGCGACTCCGTACAGGTCCACCTTCCAGATCGCTTCCGCCGGCGCCTGGGCAGGGGAGAGCCCGGCCGTATGCACCACTGCCGTGACCCTCCCGAGTTCGCGGGCCGTGGCCGCGAGCGCGGCCACCGAATTCCGTGAGGAGACGTCCACACCGCAGGATTCGACGTCGTACCCTTCAGCGAGCGCGGCGTCCACGGCATCCTGGAGCAGGGCTTCGTTGAAATCGGCCAGCAGGATCCTGCGTCCCGGCCCGCACCGCCGAAGCACAGCCAGTCCCATGCCTCCGGTTCCAATGACGACCAATACGTCCGCTGCCATGATCCGCTCCGTTCGGTAGGTTCCTTCCAGTCTTCACCGGCCGGTGGCGCGGAACAACGGCGGGCGCCCGCTTTGGCAAGCTTGGCGCAGCGGGGAGATACGACGCCGGTCTCCGCCCCCTGGACTACGGCACCCGCACTGGGCGGCTCAAAGCCCGGGGCGGCATCGCCGTTTCGGCGGAGGCCAGTTCTACCCGGTGGCTGCGGCATCGTACGCACCGCGCATAGACGACTAAGCCCTCGGAGGTGGCATGCCTGGAGGAGGTCACCCACCCGTGCTCACAGGCGGCTGCGGCGGTTTTCGGCGCTGTCCGCCGGTCCAGATCGATGTTCATGCCTTTGAGCATGCTGTAATGCTCTTATGCATCTCAACCCTTACGGCGAGTACGCCGTCCTGCTGGCGGCGTCGCTGGCTAACGACTGGCCGGATACACGGGCCGGAATCATCGCCCGAACCCGCGGGCACGGCATGACAATGACGTTCCCGGAAGGGCCGGAAGACCACCACGAGGTGCACGGAGTCATCCATCGCTGGCTGGAAGTTGTGGACGCCGGGACTCCGGGCCTGCGCGCAGAGCTGCTGAACGTGCTGATGAAGGACGCCGCGGCCTACCCGCGGCTGACCGATCATGATGGGGAAGGCTGGCACCTGCACTACCGCGACGGCGGACAGTCGCTGGCTGAGGTGCTGCTGGCGGTCTTCAGCGTGGGGACGGCCCTGCACCTGACCACGCGCGGCATGACCAGGCTGAGGCGCTGTGAGGCAGGTGCTGCCCCGGGCGATCCGTGCCGAAACGTGGTGGTGGATGTTACCCGCAACGGACGCCAGCGGTTTTGTTCCGTCCGCTGCGGCAACCGGGCGGCCGTCCGCCGCCACCGGGCGGCACACAGCCAGCCGGCATCAGCCCCCCGGTCCCCGCGCCGGCGCTGAAGGCTGTGCAGGGAGGGCGGGATGCGGGATTCTGGAAGCTAGACGCTGTTGCACGCTAGGAGCTTTTCGATGAACGCCATCATGCCCAAGCTGACCCTGAATAACGGCGTTGTCCTGGATGCGGTGGGCTTCGGTGTGTACCGCAGCGCCCCGGCAGAGACCACGGTTGCGGTGGAGACGGCACTGGCCAACGGCTACCGGCTGATCGACACGGCGGCGGCCTACCGCAATGAAACCGAAGTTGGCGCCGCCCTGGCCCAGTCCGGGGTTGACCGGGCAGAACTCTTCATCACCACCAAGCTGTGGGTTGACGACTACGGCTACGACGCGGCGCTGCGTGCCTTCGACGCCAGCATGGCCCGGCTGGGGCTGGACGTGCTGGACCTGTACCTGCTCCACCAGCCTCTGCCTTCGGACTTCGAAGCGACCATAGCCTCCTATCAGGCGCTTCAGACCCTCTACGAGCAGGGCCGGGTAAGGGCCATCGGGGTTAGCAACTTCGGCACGCAGGAGCTGAGTGACCTGCTGGCACGCACCGACGTCGTACCGGCGGTAAACCAGATCGAGGTCCATCCGTATTTCAGTGAACCGGCGCTGCGCTCCTTCAATCTGGAGAACGGGATCCTGACCGAAGCATGGTCGCCGATCGGCGGCGTGACCCGGTACTGGCCGCATGGCCCCGGCGCTGCACCGAAGGATCCGCTGCACGATCCGGTAATCGTCCGCATTGCGGCGGCACACCATAAGACCCCGGCCCAGGTGATCCTCCGCTGGGAGATTCAGCTGGGCATCTGCGTGATTCCCAAGTCGGTGACACCCAAGCGGATCGCGGAGAACATCGACCTTTTCGATTTTTCCCTCAGCGCCGCCGAACTTTCCGACATCAGCTCCCTGGACACCGGTGTCCGCGCCGGTCCTGATCCGGCAACCATCACCCGGAGCTGACACCGTCCACGGAAGACACAGTACGACGGCGCCGCGTTGGCTTTTGCTAGTGTCGCGGGCATGGAGAATCCTCAGTGGGCTGCGGCGGCGGCCCTGGTTGAGCAGGCGCTGGCAGAGCGCGGGTCGGCAGCGCAGCCAGTGGTGACGAACGGCTCTGCGCGGACCGCAGCAGAGGCCGCGCAGACCTTGGGCTGCGAGGTTGGCGCGATCGGGAACAGCCTCGTCTTTATGGCCGACGGTGAGCCCCTCCTGGTCATCACGTCAGGCGCCCACCGGGTGGACACCGCAGCGCTGGCCCGGCGCCTGGGCAAACAGCGGATCAAGCGGGCGACGCCGGACCAGGTGCGGGAGGCGACTGGCCAGGAAATCGGCGGGGTTGCTCCGGTTGGCCATCCGGCCCCCGTGGAAACCGTCATCGACCGGGACCTGGGCGGCTACCCCGAGGTGTGGGTTGCCGCCGGAACGCCGTATACGGTCTTCCGGACAGCCCTGGCGGAGCTGGTCCGGTTGACCGGCGGCACCGTGGTCCAGGTGGACTGAGTCCGGCACTGCGCCCCCAACGCGCTGTTGACGGCGAAGCCGGGCGGGCGCAGGGTGGTAGGCAAACCAGATGGGACGGACCGCAGCCAGCCGACCGGCGTCGTGCGCTGGCGCGTCCGCACGGCGGGAGGACACTGATGAAGACGCGCGAACTGGGTCCGGCAGGCCTGAAAGTATCCGAGCTGGGCCTGGGATGCATGGGGTTCAGCCAGGGGTACGGACCGTCCGGCAGCCGCGAAGAGGCCATCAACCTGATCCGCACGGCCTTCGACCGCGGGGTCCGGCTCTTCGACACCGCGGAGGTCTACGGACCCTACACCAACGAAGAACTGGTGGGTGAAGCCGTGGCCCCGTTCCGGGACCGGGTTGTCGTGGCCACCAAGTTCGGCTTCAAAATCAACCGGGACGGCCGCCAGATTGGCCTGGACAGCAGGCCGGAGCACATCCGGGAAGCGGTGGACGGTTCGCTCCGGCGGCTGGGGGCCGAACACATTGATCTCCTGTACCAGCACCGGGTTGATCCCCAGGTGCCCGTCGAGGATGTTGCCGGCACGGTGAGGGACCTCATCACCGAAGGCAAGGTGAAGCACTTCGGCCTGTCCGAAGCGTCCGCGGGAACCATCCGTGCCGCCCATGCGGTCCAGCCCGTCACCGCCGTGCAGAGCGAGTACTCCCTCTGGTGGCGCGAACCGGAAGAACACGTGCTGCCCGCCTGCGCAGCCCTGGGCATCGGGTTTGTTCCCTTCAGCCCGCTGGGGCGGGGTTTCCTTACCGGGAAGATCTCTCCCTCCACCCACTTCGCTTCCGGGGACATGCGCGGCAAGCTGCCCCGCTTTACCCGGCAGGCCCGTGAAGCGAACCAGGCGGTTGTGGACCTGCTGGAAACCACGGGCCGGGCCAAGGACGCGACGCCGGCACAGATTGCCCTGGCCTGGCTGCTCGCCCGGGAGCCGTGGATCGTGCCGATTCCGGGAACACGGCAGTTGGAGCGGCTGGAGGAGAATCTGGGCTCCGCCAGTGTGGTCCTCAGCGAAGAGGACCTGAAAGTCCTTGACGACGCAGCTGCCCGGATACCCGTCCAAGGCGCCCGCTACCCTGAAGAACTGGAGAAAACGATCGACCGCTAGCCAATGGGCCGGGAGGACACGCAGTAATGGGTAACCGCGGGGCTGACGCCTACCGGCGCCGGATGGAACAGGCAGCAAGGATCCGGGCGGCAGGCGTTCCTGCCGAAGAGGATGAGACGCCCGGGGAAGCGGCGCTGCGGCGGCGAAAGGAACAGGTGGATCCGGCGGACAAAGCCGACTACCTGATTCGCGATGCCATGATGCGCGGGGAATTCGAGAACCTGAAGTACGCCGGCAAGCCCATCCCGAACCTTGGCGAAGCCGACGATCCCGACTGGTGGGTCAAGGGGCTGATTCAGCGCGAGAACATCAGCGGCCTCGGACCGCCCGCCCTGCTGCTGCGGGTAGAGGACGCGGAACTGGACAGCGTGCTGGACGCCAAACCTTCCGCCGCCCAGGTACGGGAAACCGTGGAAGACTTCAACCGGAGGATCATCGAAGCCCGCCGGCAGCTTTTGGGAGGCCCGCCCGTCATCACGAAACTGCGGGACGCCGAACTGGAAGTGCAGCGCTGGCAGGAACGGCGGGCCGGGGACACCGGACCTGAACCGGATCCGGAGCAGCGCCGTCCATGGTGGCGCCGGGCCTGGAACCGCGCACAGTAGGATCCCCGGCCTTGCCCTGGAGCAGGCAGGAAACATACAGACACGAAAAGGAAGAACGATGGGAACAACACGCCTGGAGCACGCGTCAGCGGCAGAGATAACGGCCCTGGCCTCGGTTCTGGCGGAAGCCTTCGCCGACTACGCCTGGACCCGCTGGACCGTGGACAGCGAGCGCCGGGAAGCCCGCACAGCTGCCATCCAGCGGCTCTATCTGGAGCATCTGGCCCTGCCGCACGGGGAGGTGTGGGCCAATGAGGACCGCACCGCCGTCGCCGTCCTGCTCCCGCCGAATCTGGCAGCACTGGACCCCGCACCGCTGACCCCTGACCTGCAGGAAAAACTTGCGTCCCTGCACGGCGAATCGGTCCGCAACCTGGCGCATCCCCTTCCGCAGCCGCCGGCAGGATCATGGACGCTGGCCACCATCGGCGTCGCACCGCAGGCGCAGGGAAGCGGACTGGGCACCCGGCTCATGAAATCCGTGCTGGCAGCCAGCCCCGACCGGACCATTGCCCTCGAGACCTCCGCGGAATCCAACGTGGCCTTTTACCGCCGGTTGGGGTTCGATGTCTGGGCGGTCTCCGAGATGCCCGACGGCGGCCCGCCGGTTTGGTCGATGCTGCGCTCACCGGGCGCGGCCCGCGCGGGGTGAGCCCGGACAGGCAGGCCGCACCCTCGACGGAGCTGCCCGTGCTCGGCACACTTAAGTAGGCTGCCCGGCCGGGAAGCTGCCCGAGGGAAGGTTGGCCCGTGCTTGGTCTGGAACTCGTAGTGGCACTGGGGGTCGCCATCCTGGCCTGCTCGCTGGGTGCGGAACGGCTTCATATTGGTGCCCCGCTGCTGCTGCTGGCCGGGGGAGTGGCACTGGGTTTCGTACCGGCGTTCCGGCAGGTGGAGCTGCCGTCGGAAGTGGTGCTGCTGCTCTTCCTGCCGGCCCTGCTGTATTGGGAGAGCCTCAATACCTCCCTGCGGGAAATCCGGAGCAACCTGCGCGGCATTGTCCTGACCGGTACCGGGCTCGTCCTGGTCACCGCTGCAGCCGTTGCGTTCACTGCCCACGCCCTGGGCATGCCCTGGGGGCCGGCCTGGGTCCTGGGCGCCGCCCTGGCTCCCACGGATGCTACTGCGGTGGCAGTCCTGGCCCGCAGCCTGCCGCACCGCAACGTCACCGTCCTGCGAGCTGAAAGCCTGATCAACGACGGCACCGCACTGGTGATCTACGCCGTCGCCGTGGGCATCGTGGCAGGTGACGGGGGCTATACGCCACTTTCAATCTCGGGGATCCTGGCACTGTCCTATGGCGGCGGCATAGTCTCCGGCCTGCTGGTCGCCCGGGCCGGGATCTGGGTGCGCCGGCGGATCCAGGATCCCATGCTGAGCAATGTCGCCACCTTCATTACCCCTTTCGCCGCGTTCCTGCTTGCGGAGGAGACGGGCGGATCCGGCGTGCTGGCCGTCGTCGTCGTGGGCCTGATCATGAGCCAGGCCGGTCCGCGCGTGACGGCGGCACTGGCCCGCCGCCAGTCGCAGGCTTTCTGGTCCTTCTCCACGTATATGCTCAATGCCGCCCTGTTCGTGCTGATCGGGATTGAACTGCATGTTGCAGTGCGGTTGCTCGACGGACCGCAGATCACCGTCGGGCTGGTGGCGGTGGCCGCAGTGTCCGTGGTCCTGGTGCTGGTGCGCATCGCCTTCCTGTTCTCCACGACCTACCTGATCCGGCTGATCGACCGGCGGCCGTCACAGAAGCTGCGCCGGGTCAGCAACCGCTCCCGCATCCTCAGCGGCATGGCAGGCTTCCGCGGTGCGGTGTCCCTGGCAGCAGCGCTGGGGGTCCCGGCCCTGACAGCGGCCGGCACGCCCTTCCCGGACCGGGGGCAGATCATCTTCGTCACGGCGGGGGTGATACTGGTGACGCTGACCGTCCAGGGGCCGCTGCTTCCGGTAATCGTCCGCTGGGCGAAGCTGCCGGAGGACAACCGGTTGGAGGACGAGCGCCGCCTGGCGGAGATACGCTCCGCCGAGGACGGACTGTCTTCCCTGCCGGAACTCGCAGCGCGGCTTGGAACGGACGGCCGGGTGGTGGAACGGCTGGTCCATGAGTACCGGCATCACCTGGAGGTGCTGCGGGCCGACGGTGAAGTCCAGTCAGCGGGCGAGCCGGCACCGGCGCTGGAGCGCTGGCAGCAGGAGACCGAGCTGCGGCTGGCGCTCCTGGACCGCAAACGCACGGTGATCCTGGCGCTGCGCGACGAACGCACCATTGATGACCGTGTGCTCCGCCTGCTCGAAACCCGGCTTGATGTGGAGGAACTGCGCCTCACGCAGCCGGACCGCGATGAGTGAGGAACCCCGGGCGCCGGCGCACTCCACGGCCTTCAGTGCGGAACGAAGACCTGCTGCTAACGCGTCGCGGCGCTGACCTCATGCTCGAGCGAGGGATGGTCTGAACACTCGCTCTCGAGGGTCAGGAATGCCAGCACCGGGCTGGCCGAGTACACGATGAGCTCGCCTTCCTGCCCTTTGGCTCCCACACTGTACGGCATATCGGCTTCAGCACCTTCCGAAGGATCAATCATTGACGTGAGGGTGAATCCGCTGGCCTCAAGATAGTCGCGCATCTGGTCCCGTGCTGCACGGGGATCGGCAGGTGCCGGTCCCTCAAGCGCAAGCTGAAGGTCGCGGGCGTTCGGCCCTCCCTTGGATTCCGGGCAGCGATGCGGATAGAAAACCAGGTCAGGCGCCTCAGGATCCCAGGGGGATCCGTCTTCATGAATCCAGCCGCCGGTCTTCGTGGCATCCACGGCCCCGCTGGCCATGGCCATAAACCCGGCGAAAACCTCCGGAGCGGGACGGCCGGACGCTGAGGAAGGGTTCCCGGTATTTTGGGTGGGCGAAGCGGCAGAGTTATCCGGCACAGAAGCTCCTTGGGCGCACGAAGTCAGGGTTAGGACAGCAAGCAGCCCGGCACTAGTCAGAGCCCTGAAGCGCAACGAGCTTCTCCGCCACGAACTCAAACGCGCGCCACTTCCTCTTGAAGTATTCATCTGCTGCTTTCTGGTGGGCATCGATAATTGTGTCAACGGTACTCTGGGCCCCGTCCATTGCGTTATTGAACTGTTCCTGCAGCGCATCCGTTTTCTCGAGGGCTATTCCCTGCAAACCGTCGACCAGCGGGTTCAGCGGGTTCCGGAAGGGACCGACGTCCCTCAGGTGCTGTTCCTGCAGCGTGTCCGCGGCGAACATCAGACCCCCCTGGACAGTGTCTGCGGCCCTGTTCACTGACGCCTGGGCGGCGTCGGCGAACGCCGCTGCTCCGTCCTGCACGGAGTCCACGGCCCGTCCCGGAGCGTAATAGACGGCGCTGCCCCGGTCGGCGAGCCGGCCAAGGGCTGCATCGGTTTCTGCTTCCGGGATCAGGCCGATGCGCTCCCCGCTGCCGGAAGAAGCCGCCGCAATGTGGCGAAGGCTCGCCGTGTCCGGATCCAGGTATCCCCGGCCTTTCTCGGTCTCCGTGATACCTGCTCCGACCGTGGATCCTTCCCCGCCGTGGCCTCCGTTACCGAGGAGTTCCCTACCGTCAACAACGGCCGGCTCCGAACTGAAGACCTTTGCGCCCCAGGTCTCTGATGTGGGGGTGACCCGCGGGTCGCCGAAGTTGGACCCGAGTTGCCCGGCCGGAGCCACCTTGTCTGCGCGGCCCAGGGTGGCGTAGACCTCGCCGCTGCGCACCTTCAGGTCAGCGGCGCTTTCTGCTGCCTCAGGGTCAATACCGGCCGAACCATAGAAAACCAGCGAATCGATGGTGTTTTCGGTCTGGCTGAGAGCGTAGGCAGCGGTGGTGGTGCCGTAGGAATGGGCGGTCACGCTGATGAACGGAGGGTTCTCCGCGCTCCGGGTGTAGTAGAAGCCGTCAATGACGGTGGCCAGTTTCGCGCCGCCGGTCCGCGCCTTGTCGGAGAACAGCACTTCGGTGGACGGGGGCATGTCCGGAGCGTCATAGCCAATCCAGGCTAGGACCGCGGGATCGGCTCCCAGCCGCCGCTGTTCGTTGTAGAGGTTTTCAGCTTCCCGTACGGCGCCCCCCATGTCCTGGGTGGAGCTGCCCATGCCGGAGATGTTGGCGGTGATGCTGGTGGCCGTATCCATATTTCCGATGGCGACGGCGGCCAGGGGAGGCTCGGCCGGGTCGAAGGAAATCAGGCTGCGGTCCGCAGCCTTGGAGCCTGTCTTCTCAAGGGACTCTTCGATCGCCGCATATGACCGCCGCTGCTCTTCGGTCGCCCGCCAGGCGGGTTTCATCACCAGTGCCAGGACGGCAGCGTTGGCTGCAGCCCGCACGGTGTAGGGCACTCCCTCGGTATTGCCTGCGACGGCGGGCAGCGATTCTGCGAGCGCAGCCTGCTGCTCAGGACTCAGGGCCTGCCAGAAGGCGGCCTGGTGCTCTGCGGCCAGACCCACCCGGGGCGGAAGAACCGCCGCTTCCGGATAATCCGCGGCGAACTCCCGGTACCGGCCGGCGTCCATGCCGGCCAGCTGGTTGTAGTACGCCTGGACGTCCTCCGGCGCCGCGTCCGGGGACAGCGCCAGCCGGTGCAGGCGCTCGGCTTCGTGGCTGAGCAGGTCGAGCCGGCCCGAGCCATAGTAGGAATTCACGTCCGTGCTGGCTCTTCCCACCGCGGACAGGGCCTTCAGGCATACGTCCCGTGCCTCTTGGTAATCGGAGGCCAGCTTGCTTGCACGGTCCTCGAAATCCCACTGGTAGCGGATCAGGGAATTCGAGAAATCATCGCCGATCCCCGGCACCGGCTCCTCCAAGATGGCGCCCAGCTGACGGTCCGCAGCCGCTATGTCGCTGCGCAGCGAATTCGTTGCGGCCCGTATGGTGTCCACTGCATCCGCGAAGCTCCGGATGGCCGCGGCGACGGAGTCCGTGCTCTCGGCCAGCCCGCTGGCCTGGCGTGCCGGTGCCGCGAGGGCATTGAGGACTAGGTGCTTGTGGGGAGTTTCGTAGAGTCCCTCGAGGGCCTGCCATTTCCCGGCCGTATCCTCGACGGATTCAGCGAAGCCCATTCCGGCCGCAGCCAGCAGCGAGGCTTGGACCCGCAGGGTTCCCGGCGGGGGCAGCTTCTCGAGAGCCGAGAGGTCAACGTTGATGTATCCCATCTACTGCACCATCCAGCGCCGGGTCCCGCCGCTGAAGCCGGATGCTCCCGGGTAGGACAGTGAGGCGGCCTTGCCTGCCGTGTCTGCCATGTCCCGGTCGCCGTCTACGTAGGCCTGCACACTCTCCCGGGTGCCCTCAACGGCGTTGTTGCAGCGAACCATGATGTCCGTCATGTCATTGGCGATTACCTCGAAGCGCAGCCGGTCTACGGCGTCGGCGAGTTCAGGGCAGTCCGCCAGCGCCGTTTCCAGGGCGTTGAGTGCCTCCTGCGCAGAGTCTTTAGCCGGTTCGCATTCCAGGATCAGGTTTTCGGCGTCGTGCAGCAGGGAAAGTACTCCCTGCACTTGGACGTCCCACTGGTTTGCCCCCATAAGCGAAAACCTAGGGCAGCGGTCAGGGAGTGTCCATGGGGAGAACTGCCCATGTGGACAAACCGGCGGCTCTTGGACTCAGCGCGCTTTCACCACCGGAAGCTCGTCCCAAACGGTGGTGTAACGCGGCGAGGAGAACTTGCGGGACATGGTCCATTCAGGGCGGGCGCTGGGCATCCCGGCCACGCCCAGCCCAATGCTGGCCGATCCGTATTTGTCAGCAACTTTGCCCAGCAGCTCCCCGAGGTTGCGGTGTTCCTGGTCCGGGACGAAGGCGTCAAAGACCGGCTGGGCCCCCGCGTCGGAGAGGCCGCTGAGCATGACCCCCGCCTTGGTGTAGGGGATGCCTTCCACAATCTGGTCTTCGAGCGCCCCCACCGCAGCGCGGGTCAGCACCACCGGATCGGACGTGGGGCTCTGGAGCTTGACCGTGATGGAAGGGAACGACGCCGCTTTGTGGCTGAAGTGCGAAGTCCCGGCATACGCGGTGAGCACGCGTGCCTGCTGGTGTTCCCGCTGCAGGCGGGAAGCCGCCTGCTGGGCGTAGATGCTCATCACCTGCCTCATCTCGGCCGCCGTCGTTACCGGCACCGAGAAACTGCGGGAGAAGATCAGCTGCTGCCGGTCAGCACGTTCTTCTTCCAGCGGCAGGCACGGTGTGCCGTTGAGTTCCAGGACAGTCCGCTGCAGGGTCACGGAGAAGCGGCTGCGAATTACTGCAGGATCGGCTGCCTTGAGGTCGGCGACGGTCCGGATACCCAAGGCCTCGAGCCGCTTGCCCAGTTTGGCTCCTACGCCCCAGAGCCCGGTGACCGGTACCCGGGACATAATCGTCGCCACGGCACCGGGGTCCATGGTGTCCAGGTTGCAGACCCCGCCCAGGTGCCCGTTCTGCTTGGCGATCCGGTTGGCGAACTTGGCCAGCGTCTTGGTGGTGCCGATCCCCACGCATACCGGCAGCCCGGTATGGCGGGCCACTGCGGCGCGGATCCGTGTGCCCTGCGTATCCAGTTCCTGTGCCGTGCCGGTCAGGCCCAGGAATGACTCGTCAATGGAGTAGACCTCCTGCCACAGGGCGTACCGGCCCAGCAGCTCCATGACCCGGGAACTCAGGTCGCCATAGAGTTCGTAGTTGCTTGAACGCTGGATCAGGCCGAGGTGCGGCGCGGCTTCAGCCAGCTTGAACCAGGGTTCCCCGGTCTTGATGCCGAGGGCTTTCGCCTCATCAGAGCGCGCCACCACACAACCGTCATTGTTGGAAAGCACGACGACGGGCACGCCTTCCAGCCGCGGGTCGAAAGCGCGCTCGCAGGAGACATAGAAACTGTTGACGTCCACCAGCGCGATCCGGTGCAGTCCTCCTGCGGGGGAGCGGGCCCCGGCGGTGGTACCAGGCGGGGGCACCGGACCTTCAGACATGGTGGAGGCAGCGGGTCACGACGCCCCAGATGGTCAGCGCCGCCGGGTCCGGAACGTTCACGTCCGCATAGCCGGGGTTCTCAGCGGACAGGACGATTCCGCGGCCGGTGAGCCGGAGCCGGCGCACGGTTAACTCTCCGTCGAGGACAGCGACAACCACTGACCCGTCACGTGGAGTGAGGGAGCGGTCCACAATCAGTTCGTCTCCGTCGCTGATTCCGGTGCCGGACATGGAGTCCCCGGAGACCCGAACAACGTAGGTGGAAGTGACGTCCCTAATGAGGTGCCGGTTGAGGTCGATCCGCCCGTCGAAATAATCGCGTGACGGGCTGGGGAAACCGGAGGCGGCATCGGCGTCGGACACCGCCGCGGAGCGGGAACTGCCGGAGACATTGAATACAGGCATATGCCGGACCCCTCCGCTGGTTCTTAGAACATACTTTCGATTACCAACCCTAGCACCGTACGGGTGCCCGGAAGATAGAGTGCGGTGCTGTGGAAACGTTCATGTCGCCCGAGGCACAGGCGGTGCTTGGGTCGGTGGCTGCGATGCTGCCTTTACCTGCGCCCGGACGGCGTGTGTTCATTGGCGTAGACGGAGTGGACGGGGCCGGGAAAACCACTTTCGCCGATGCCCTGGGCGCGCGCCTCCCCGGGCCTGTGGTGCGGATTTCGATTGACGGGTTCCACCGGCCCAGCCGGGAGCGTTACCGGCAGGGCAGGTCCTCGCCGCGCGGATTCTTTGAGGACTCCTATGACTACGCCGCCTTTCGGCAACTTGTGGTGGATCCGCTCCGTCCGGGCCGTTCGGGGCGGTACCATGCGGCCAGCCACGATCTCGCCTCCGACCGGCCGGTATGTGGCCCTGAACTCACGGCGCCTGAACCGGCGGTGGTCCTGGTGGATGGGCTCTTCCTGCACAGGCCGGAACTGTCCGGTATCTGGGACGCGACAGTTTTCCTGGATGTGTCTTTCGAAACATCCTGCCGGCGCCTCCAGCGTCGGGATGGTTCCGATCCCGACCCCCGTGCTGCTGCCAATGCCCGGTATGTCCGCGGGCAGGAGATCTACCTGGCAGCCTGTGATCCGCTTGCCGCCGCGTCAGTTGTGCTGGATTACAACGACGCGGCAGCTCCGTTGATTCTCAGGGCTTCATCCAAGGGTGGTCCCCGGCGCCGGTAAAAAGGGAGCGCTGGCGGCCTCCAGGACCGGTTGCCCCTGCACAGCGGATGACGGCGGCGGGACTGCTCGGTTCGGACGGAGCGTGCGGCGGCGATACCGTTAACCGCATGAACGTTGAGGTGAACATCCCGCCGAAGCTTGGCCGGGAGCTGGAAGAGCTGGCCGCGGAGCAGGAAGTTCCGGTGGAGACCCTTATCCTCAACGGAGCCCGGCTGCTGCTTGAACACCGCAACCGCCGGAACCGTGTCCAGCCCTAGCTGAGGCGCCCCGCAGTTTTTCCCCACACCCTTCCATGCAACCCGTTGGTTGCCTATGGTGTCCGCATGGACGCTGTCTTCCGGGCCCTGGCCGATCCGGTCCGCCGGATCCTGCTGGAAGAGCTCGCGTCCGCGCCGGGCCAGACACTGTACGAGCTCTGTGTCCGGCTGATCACACATCACGCAGTACGCATTTCGCGGCAGGGAGTTTCAAAACATCTGGCGGTGCTCGAAGCGGCCGGGCTGATCAGGGTGGAAGCGGACGGGCGCTACCGCCGCCACCATGTTTGCCTGGAGCCGCTGACCCTGGGGGTGGCCGGATGGGTTCGGGCTCTGGCACCCGTGCTGCCGCTGCAGCCACCCGGACGGAACGAAGCGGAAGGACAAGACCCATGAGGATTGTGACGGCAAGCATCTTTGTTGATGACCAGGAGAAGGCCCTGGATTTTTATACGAGGGTCCTCGGATTCGAGAAAAGGCAGGACCAGCCTGCCGGCGGTGCCCGCTGGCTGACGGTAGGGAATGCGGGTGAGGAAGGCGGCGTCGAACTGCTCCTGGAACCCAGCGCGCATCCCGCCGTGGCTCCGTTCAAGGAAGCGCTGGCGGGCGACGGGATTCCCTACAATTCCTTTGCCGTGGAGGACGTTGCAAAGGAGTACGAGCGGATGCTGGCTCTCGGCGTCGAATTCACCCAACCCCCGGCGCACATGGGGCCGGTGACTACCGCAGTGTTCTCCGACACCTGTGGAAACCTCCTGCAGATCGCCTCGATGAGCCACGGCTGAGAGGTGGTGTGGAGGGCGCGCTCCGGCGTCCGGGGCGCCGGGGCGGGCGCCTGCGGCTAGCGCTGGGAGCCGTAGCTTGGTTCCCGCAGGGTGGAGCCGCTGATGCGGTGCATCCGCTGGCGGCAAAACGGGTCATAGACGGCGACGCCGATCCGGCCGGTTGCGGGATCGGCGCAGCGGATGCAGGTGCACGGAGCGTTCACGTGCCATGAACCTTTCTACTGCTGGGAACCGGAACTAGCTTCTTCCATTTTTACTCTCCGGCACCGGTGTCCTGTCGCCGAGGGGTGTCCGGGACCGGCCGGAGGAACGCCTGGAAACAGCCGAGGCCCAGACCCAGGTGGAGCGCCTGGTGCCGGCGTCTTGCCACAGCACCTGCACTGCTTTCGCAGACCAGGTGCAGGTTTCTCCGGCAACATGTTCGGCGCAGCCGGGAAAACGGATCCATGCCCAGATGGGAATGGCGGGCATGGAAGTGGTGGGCGGAAAGTGGTCAAAATCAAGTTCTTCGGGGGTTAGCCCGATGGGTTCCGCGCGCCTGGCATACCTGGCCGCCAGCCGCGCCTCAGCCTGAGGGTCCATGTTTTAAGTAGAACATATGTTCGAATCCTTTCCCCGGGTGCGGCGGCAGGAGGCTGCTCTGGGTTCCCCCGCCGAAGTGCGGCACAATGCTGTCCATGTGCGGACGATATGTGATGGCCCGGGCCACGTCGGACCTGGTTTCCGCTTTCGCGGCGGATCAGGTTGTGGGGGAAGACGTAGAGCCGTCCTGGAACGTTGCCCCCACAGACGATGTGCGCATCATCACGGAACGCCGCGGACCGGACGGCACCGTGCGGCGGCTGGCCACGGCCAAATGGGGCCTGGTTCCGGTGTGGGCGAAGGATCCGAAGATTGGCGCCAGGATGATCAATGCACGCCGGGAGACCATCCTGGAGAAACCGGCGTTCCGCAAGGCTGCGGTGAAGAGGCGGGCGCTGGTGCCTGCGGACGGCTATTACGAGTGGGAGAAGACCGAAGGCGGAAAGATACCGACCTACCTTCACCCCACCGTTCCCGACCCGATTGCGTTTGCCGGCCTGTACGAGTTCTGGCCTGATCCGAACCTGCCCGAAGACGACGAACACAAGTGGCTGCTGAGCGTCACCATCATTACCACCGAAGCGGCAGACGAACTCGGGCACATTCACGACCGGACTCCGCTGGTGGTGCCGCCGGATCTCTACTCCGAATGGCTGGACCCGCACCTGACGGACGCGGAGGCAATCGCGACCCTGCTGGACGCGATCCCCGAACCGGTCCTCAGCCCGCGGGTAGTATCCAGCCAGGTCAACTCGGTGCGGAACAACGGCCCGCAGCTGATCCAACCCGCAGAACCGGCAACGGACTAGGCCCGGGCAGGCACGTTACCAGGCGTAGTCTTCCGGCGCCGGCTTATGGCCGGGGAAGATCTCGTCCAGTTTCCGGAGCGTGGCTTCGTCCAGTTCCACCTCTAGGGCGGCAAGGGCGTCGTCGAGCTGGCCCATGACCCGCGGGCCGACGATCGGGGCGCTGACGGCAGGCTGGTGCAGCAGCCAGGCCAGGGCCAGGATCCCCGGCTCAATCTCCAGTTCCGCCGCGAGGTCCTCGTACGCCTGGATCTGGTCACGGTGCTTGGCCAGGAGGTCCTGGACCCGCCCTTCGGCGCGCCTGCCGCCCTCTTCCTGGGATTTCAGGATGCCGCCCAGCAGCCCGCCCTGCAGCGGGGACCAGGGGATGAGTCCCAGCCCGTACGCCTGCGCAGCGGGAATCACTTCCAGCTCCACGGACCGGTTGACCAGGTTATAGATGCTCTGCTCCGAGATCAGGCCGGCGAAATTGCGCCGCCGGGCGCTCTCCTGGGCCTGGGCGATATTCCAGCCGGCAAAGTTGCTCGACCCGTTGTAGATGATCTTGCCCTGTGCCACGGCGGTTTCCATGGCCTGCCAAATCTCGTCCCACGGGGTGTTCCGGTCAATGTGGTGGAACTGGTACAGGTCCACGTAGTCCGTCTGCAGCCGCTTCAGGCTGGCGTCCAGCGCCTGCCGGATGTTCAATGCCGAAAGGAAGGTCTGGTTGGGGCCCGGTCCCATGGAACCGTAGAGCTTCGTGGCGATGACGGTTGACTCCCGCCGGCCGCTGCCCTTAGCGAACCAGCGGCCGATGATTTCCTCGGTCAGGCCCTTGTTCTCCCAGCCGTACACGTTCGCCGTGTCAAAGAAGTTGATGCCGGACTCACGCGCGGAATCCATGATGCCGTGCGCTTGGTCCTCCGGCGTCTTGGGTCCGAAGTTCATGGTGCCCAGGCAGAGGCGGGAGACCTGCAGGCCGGAACGGCCCAGATGCGTGTACTTCATGGTTCCTCGGTTCCTTTGTTTGCCGGGACCGGCTGAAGGGGTCCCGGTCCTGCATGAGTTTGCTCCACGGGCCATTCAACACCGCCGCGCAGACACGGGGAAGGGGCCAGAGCCGTGCCGGAGGCGCAGGCAGGATAGCCTGAGTACGCATAATCCAGGACGCGCCGGGAGGATAAGTGGCCGAATCGTACTACCGCTCACTGGGTGAGGGGACTTTCGCATCAACCCATCACACACAGGGAGCCTGGAACGAGGACGAACAGCACATGGCGCCGGTCGCCGGGCTGCTGGTGCATTGCCTGGAAGAGGCGGATCCCCGTCCCGGGATGCGGCTGGCGCGTGTCAGCTTCGAAATCCTCGGTGTCATCCCGCAGGGAGTCTTTGACGTCACCACCAAGGTCATCCGCGCCGGACGCACCATCGAACTGCTCGAGGCCGAGCTGACAGCCGGCGGCCGTACGGCCGTGCGTGCCACAGCCTGGCGCCTTGCCCTGGGAGACACCACTGAGGTGGCCGCCGTGGAAGATGAGCCGATGCCCGGTCCCGGGCAGGCCCAGGGCTTCGACGGAATGACGGCCTGGCCCGGCGATTTCATCAACAGCCTGGAGTTCCGGGCGGTTCCCGGCCTGCGGCCCGGACGCGGCCAGGTGTGGGTGCGCTCGCCGTTCGAAATGCTCGACGGCGTGCAGACGCCTTCCACGGTGCGGCTGCTCGGCCTCGTCGATGCCGCCAACGGCATTGCAGCGCGGGTACCGCCGGGAGGGGAGAGCTGGATGTTCCCCAACGTTGACCTGCAGATCCATCTCTACCGCCAGCCCGCCGGGCAATGGCTGGGCCTGGATACCCGGGTCAGTTTCGGCACGGACGGGATCGGCCTGACGTCCTCGGTACTGCACGACGAATCCGGGCCTTTTGGGCGCAGTGAACAGATCCTCACGGTCCGTCCGCTGGGACGGAACTGACCCTGTGGAGCCGCGCCTGCTGGACGTCTACCGCCAGGAAAAGTCCTTTGGCGCCGCCGGTGACCTGCAGCACGCCCTTGACCTGCTGGCAGCCGCCCGCCGCGGTGAGCTGGGCCCGACCCTGCGGATCTACCAGCCGCGTCCCACCGTGGCTTTCGGGCAGCGTGACGCCCGCCTTCCCGGATTTCCCGACGCCGCAGCTGCCTGCCGGGACCTGGGTTTCGAACCCCTGGTCCGCAAGGCCGGCGGCCGGGCGGCCGCCTACCACCAGGGCTGCCTGATCCTTGACCACATAGAGCCCGAATCCGACGCCGTCGCGCACTCACTGGCGCGCTTCGCAGGCTTCGCGCAGCTGCTCGCCGGTGCCCTGCAGGACGCCGGGGTTCCGGCCGGGGTCGGGGAAATCCCCGGCGAGTACTGCCCGGGGGAGTACAGCGTCCATGGAGGAACCGGTCCCGGGATCAAACTGGTGGGCACTGCGCAGCGCGTGGTGTCCGGGGCGTGGCTCTTTTCCTCAGTGGTGGTCATCCAGGATTCGGCACCGCTGCGCGAAGTCCTCACGGCCGTGTATGAAGCGCTGGGCCTGGACTGGGACCCGGCGACGGCCGGTGCCGCCGAGGACCTCCGTCCCGGACTGAGCGTAGCGGGGGCCGAAGCATCCCTGCTCGCAGCCTACGGAGGCTACGCCGAGCTTCGCACGTCAGATCCCGGTCGCCTGGAGCGGATCGCCGCACCCGGGGCAACTGTCTTTCCAACCGGAGCCCGGTCCCGTTAGGCTCGGGCAGCGGAAGCAGGCGCGCATCCCCGCCTCAGCCACAACAAGCAAAGGACCCGCACGTTGCCCAAGAAGAGCGTCGAAAACACTGCCCTGCGGCTCAAGGCCATTCTCGAAGTCCTGGCCCGGCAGGACCCGTCAGCACAGAAGAAGACATCCCGCGCCGAGGTGCTGCGCCAGGCCCTGGAACAGGTGCCGCTGGAAGGCAGCGAAGCGCAGCTGCTGGCCAGCGGCGTCGCCCGCGGTGAACGGGCACTGGTTACCGCCAGCACCAAACTGGTCAAGGCCGGATGGATCCTGAAGGAAGGCCGGGCCGGCTGGAGCATCACCTCCGAGGGGCGTTCCGCGCTCTCCGATTTCCCCGATGTGGAGCACCTGCACGCTGCGCTCAGCGGCAGCGAACACTCGGTCACGGCAGTGACCAGCGCCGAGGCGCACAGTGAAGCCGTGCTCGAGGAAGCGCTGGTTGTCTCCGACGCCGCGGCCGAACCCGCAGCCCGGATCCACGGCGCGCATGCCGAAGAGCACTACGCCGGACCGTCCTTCCCCCAGCCAAACGCCGTTGCAGTGCCGGGGACGTTCGGCTCGGTGCTGGGCGGTACCGACTGGGATCCGGCGTCAGAGGCCGTGCAGCTGGGGTTCGACCGCAGCGACGAACTCTGGAAGCTCAGCGTAGACCTGCCGGCCGGGGACTATGAGTTCAAGGCTGCACTGAACCGCGGCTGGGACGAGAACTACGGCGAGGGAGCGCACTTCGACGGCGCCAACTACCGGATGGGACATGCGGGAGGGCCCGTGACCTTCCTGTACGACCACGCGACCCACACGGTGGTGACCAAACCTGACGGGCTATAACCGCGCAGCCGGTGCCGGACACCGGTATCACGGGACTATCATCGAGGGCACGGCAACGGTGAAGGAGTGCCCATGTTCGAGTACGGCAAGGCGTTCAGCGGATTCGCCGTAGCTGATGTCGATTCCGCCCGCCGGTTCTACGGCACCACGCTTCAGCTCCCCCTGACACAGATCCACGGGCGGCTGCGGCTCGAACTGGCTCCGCAGAACCACGTGCTGGTCTATGAGAAGGCCGGTCATGCCCCGGCCGCCTACACAGTGCTGAATTTCCCGGTGCAGGACGTGGATGCAGCCGTGCGCGAACTCAGCGGCAGGGGCGTGGTCTTCGAACCCCTCGACGCCGCCGTCGGCGACGGCATCTTCCGCCGGGGCGGTGCGGCCATGGCCTGGTTCCGCGACCCGTCAGGGAACATCCTCTCCATTCTGGAACAGGACTAGCGGCCTTTCGTGGCAGGGTGGCGCGGTGCATTTGGCCCAGCAGGCAGGCCGTACCGGCGGGTGCTGGCGGCTGCAGCAGCCGCGGGTTCGGCTGCGGGGGTCTACCTCCGCCTTGTCCGGCCGCTCCGCCGGCATGCCGCCGAATCGGGTGCCGGCCACCGGATGCCGGGGGACGCAGTCCTCACCGGCCCGGTGCTGCAGTACACCCGCAGCATCCTGATACCGGCATCCGCGGCGGACATCTGGCCGTTCCTGAACCGCATCGGGCACGGACGGGCCGGCTGGTACGTCGTTGACCGGGTGGGCCTGCCCGACCAGCGCGAGGCAGACCGTGCAGTTCCGCAGCTGCGTGACCTGGATATCGGGGACCTGCTGAGCACCGGAACCGGACACCGCCTGCGGATCAAGGAGGTCCAGCCCCGGGACTGGATGCTCTGGGCTGACGGAGACGGACGGTCAACGTGGCTGTGGCTGCTGAAGCCGCTGCGGCCAAACCAGACCCTGCTGGTAGTGCGTGCCCGTTTCCAATACGGCCTCCGGCGGCCCGGCGCCCTGACGGCCCTTCCGCTCGACGCCGTTGACTGGACTTCTGTCCGCAGGGTCCTGATGGCCGTCCGGGACCGGGCCGTACTGCGTTCGGCGACCCGTCTGGGGAAGCAGTGAGGCAATCCTGACGCCCTGCGATACGGGGGCCCGGCAGCGCTGGTAATTTTGATTCATGGAAGAACTTCCCGCCGCACAGCTGTTGCTGGCTGGACCCCGCGGACGGGAACTCTGCCTGGACCTGGCCCGGTCCATCCTCCCGGAACAGCAGGGGTTCTCCTGCGGGAGCAGCGCCCCGCAGCCAGGTGGCATCACGCCGGAGTCCAGGAGAGTTCTGCAGGCGCTTGGGGCGCTGCCGCAACGACCCGGGATCACGGTTGCGCAGGTACTCCAAAGCCTGGACCGCGTGGTGAAAGGTGCCTCGTACTGGCAGCCGCCGTCGGACATCGCCCGTGTGCTGGCTGAACCCGAATCGAGGAACCTCCTGCTTCCCGTGGCCATCGCCGTCGTCCGGGCGCGGCCCCAGTGGTGGTTGGCCCCCGGTGCGCTGACCCAGCACTACGTCCAGTGGATCGCCAGTACTACTGTTCCCGGTACGGACCCGCCATCCCTAACCGGCAGTGCCGCCGGACTGCAGCGATGGCGTGAATCAATTGCTGCCGAGGAAGGCAACACGCCCCTGGTTGCCAACTGGACCGGCCGCTGGTGGTCCGTGCCCGCTCTCTCCGACGTCCCCGCCACCACCCCGGCGATTCCCGGGAATGGACCGGCTGGGCTGCGGCTGGTCGAAGATCCGCTGCCCTGGACCGCGGCGCGGACCTATCCGCTGAAAGCCGCGGAAGGCGCCCGCATTTACGAGATCCGGGAAGCGCGCAGCTGGCAGAACCTGGTCTCCGCTTATCCGCTGGAAGTAACCCGCTCGCGCGGACGCAGCTGGGCAGTGAGCTCAGGGGACGCGGAGGCCGATACCTGGCTCTGGGCGATCCCCGACTGGCAGGCGGTGGCCAGGGACTACGACGGCGTCCACCTTAGCGTCGCAGGCTACCTGCGCACTGCAGGGAGCGTGCTCGACGCCGCAGGCGTGAAGACCATGCTGGCGGGCTGGGCGCCGGCTGAGACCTGGTGGCTGAACGATGTCCTGACCCCGGCAGGGGAACCCGTGAACTGGACTGCAGCCCCGGGAGGCCAGGGCTGGCAGCTCCAGGCTGCGGCTGCTTCCTGACGCACTCCAGAACGCCGAAAGGGCAGTTACGGCTGCTTTGAAGCTTCTTTCGAGCCGTAACTGGCCTCTCGGGGGGGGGGGGGGGGGGGATCCTGGAACCGGGCCTAGTGGCCGCGGGCGATCCATTCGTCCAAATGCGGTGCCTCGGCGCCGATCGTGGTGGAATCGCCGTGCCCGGTGTTCACCGTCGTCTCCGCCTGCAGGCCCAGCAGGCGCTCCCGGATGGAGTCGATGATGGTGCCGAAGTCGCTGTAGGAACGGCCGGTAGCTCCGGGGCCGCCGCTGAACAGCGTGTCGCCGGAGAACAGCACGGGTGCGCTGCCTTCCTCGTCTTCGAGCAGGAAGCAGACGGACCCGGGGGAGTGGCCCGGGGTGTGCAGCGCCTCGAGGGTGACGCCGGCGATTTCGAAGGTGTCACCGTCTTCAATGACGTCATCGGGTGCTTCGTCCGGGAACACTGCATCCCAGAGCATCCGGTCCGCCTCGTGCAGGAACACCGGGGCGCTGAAGCGGTCCTGGGCCTCGGCCACGGCACGGATGTGGTCGTCGTGGCCGTGCGTGAGCAGGATGCCCATGACTTCCCTGTCTCCCACGGCCTCCGCAATGGCGTCCACGTCGTGGGCGGGGTCGATGATGATCACCTGCAGGTCATCGCCGATGATCCAGACGTTGTTGTCCACGTCCCAGGTGCCGCCGTCCAGGCTGAAGGTGCCGGAGGTGACCACCTTGTCGATGCGGGCCGCCATTAGAGCTCCACCACCGAGCGCAGGACCTTGCCGTCATGCATCTTGTTAAAGGCTTCCTCGATGTCCCCCAGGCCGATCCGTTCGGAGACGAACGCATCCAGGTCCAGCCGGCCGAGCTTGTACTGCTCCACGAGCATGGGGAAGTCGCGGCTGGGCAGGCAGTCGCCGTACCAGGAGGACTTCAGCGATCCGCCGCGGCCAAACACGTCTGCCAGCGGCAGCTCGATCTGCATCTCCGGCGTGGGGACACCCACCAGCACTACGCGGCCGGCGAGGTCGCGGGCGTAGAAGGCCTGCTTGTAGGTTTCCGGGCGTCCCACGGCTTCAATCACGACGTCGGCGCCGTTGCCGCCGGTGAGCGCGCGGATGGCTTCCACCGGATCTTCTTCGCGGGAGTTGATGCCGTGCGTGGCACCGTTGGCCAGGGCGAGGTCAACCTTGGCCTGGTCGATGTCCACGGCGATGATGGTGGTGGCGCCGGCCAGCTTGGCGCCGGCAATGGCAGCAATGCCCACGCCGCCGCAGCCGATGACGGCCACGGATTCGCCGCGCTTTACCTCACCGGTGTTGATGGCGGCACCAATGCCGGCCATGACGCCGCAGCCGAGCAGGCCGACGGCGGCGGGATCGACGTCGTCGTCCACCTTGGTGCACTGCCCGGCGGCAACCAGCGTCTTTTCGGCGAATGCGCCGATGCCCAGTGCCGGGGAGAGTTCCGTGCCGTCTTCCAGCGTCATCTTCTGGGTGGCGTTGTGGGTGTTGAAGCAGTACTGCGGCTGGCCCTTGCGGCAGGCACGGCATTCCCCGCACACGGCGCGCCAGTTCAGGATGACGCGGTCGCCCGGGGCCACTTCGGTGACGTCGGGGCCGACGGCTGAAACCACGCCGGTGGCTTCGTGGCCGAGCAGGAACGGATAGTCATCGCTGATGCCGCCCTGCTTGTAGTGCAGGTCCGTGTGGCAGACGCCGCAGGTGAGGATGTCCACCAGTGCTTCTCCGGGCCCGGGATCCGGAACCAGGATGGTCTCCAGGGAGACCGGCGCGTTCTTTTCCTTGACTACTACAGCTTGGACCTTGTGAACCATGGGGGAGGGCTGCCTCTCGGGAGATGTCTCAGGGGCACCCCGGCGTTCCGGGGCTACTGTTCCATCCTAGGGACGCCGATGCCGGGAGTCACTTTCGCGGCTCCCGGCATCGAATAGGTGAAAGGTCAGGTCAGAGGCCCAGGCGGGACTTCACCTCAGCGGCCGAGGGATTGGTGGCTGCCGAGCCGTCGGGGAAGACCACGGTCGGAACGGTCTGGTTGCCTCCGTTGAGGGCTTCCACCAGTTCCGCCGTGCCTTCGGTGTTCTCGATATTCACCTCGGTGTAGCCGATTCCCGCCGCATCCAGCTGGGACTTCAGCCGCCGGCAGTATCCGCACCAGCTGGTGGAGAACATGGTGATGGTTCCGGCCTCGGGAGTGAACGCTTCGGCAGTGACGGACATTGGAGCTCCTTGGTGGGTTGTGCGGGTGTTCTGCTGCCTCGTCAACGCCGCTGTGGCCGCTTTGATTCCCGGGTTGGGACGGCCGGGACCGTGCGGGGCAGACTGGAGGCATGTGCGGACGATACGTGATGGCCCGGGCCATCGGTGACCTGGTGGCGGAAGCAGAGGCCGAGGCCGATGCCAACCTTGAGCTGCGCCGGTCCTGGAACGTTGCGCCGACCTCGGACGTGCCGGTGGTGCTTGAACGCGTGCTCGACGGCGCCGCCGTCCGGCAGGTTCACGTAGCCCGCTGGGGACTGGTCCCGGGCTGGGCCAAGGACAGCTCCGTGGGCGTGCGTGCCTTCAACGCCCGCAGCGAAACCCTGTTGGAGAAGCCCACCTTCCGTGACGCGGTCCTTTCCCGCCGGTGCGCTGTGCCCATGGAGGGATACTACGAGTGGCAGGCTGGTCCCGGCGGCACCCGCAAACCCTATTTTGTCCGCCGGGCTGACGGCAGGCTGCACTGGTTCGCCGGATTGTACGAATGGTGGGCGGACCCGGCCCTGTCCGCCGGGGACCCGAACCGCTGGCTGCTGTCAGCATCCGTCATCACGCTGGCCTCACCGGAGCCGGAAAGCGCAGACCCGCTCCTGCGCAGGCTCGGCGAACTCCACGACAGGATGCCCCTGCCCCTGGCCGGGGAGGACCTGGACGCGTGGCTCGCGCCGGGGACGCTTAGCGCCACCAAGGCGCTCGAAGCGCTGGGATGCGCACTGGGCAACGCCTACGCTGCCGCCGCCGGCTGGATCATCGAACCGGCCAACCCGGCGGTGGGAAACGTACGCCATGACGGTCCCTGGCTGCTGGACGCCGAAGCTGAACCCGGGAACGAAACCGAGGCCGTGCTGTTCTAGGACTGCGGCGAACAGGCGCGGTCAGGAAACCGAACTGGTGGGAAGTGCCGCGCCGGGGTCTCCGGGGTCCAGGGCCGAGAGGCTCACGGTGCCGTCTTCGGCAACCCGCAGCCCGGGGTTGTGGCAGATCTCCCAGCGGAAACCGTCCGGATCCGTGAAATACCCCGAGTAGCCGCCCCAGCTCATCTGCATGCCCGGAGCAGCTATGGACCCGCCGGCCGCAGCGGCCTCATGCAGGATCGCATCCACGTCCTTCGGGGAGTCGACGTTGTGCGCCAGGGTGAACGGCGCCAGGCTGGCCGACCCGGTGGCTCCTGACTCCGCGGCCAGGTGGTCGCTGCGGAAGAAGGAGAGCAGGATTCCGTGTCCCACCTGGAAGAACACCACCTCGCCGGGAACATACTGCACGGGGTTCCAGCCCAGGCGGCCGTAAAAGGCATAGGACACTTCAACATCGCGCACGCCTAGGGTGACGACGCTCAACTGGGGCAGCATGTAGGAATCTTCCCACCGAAACCCCGGCAAACCCAGAACATGACCTGCCTGGATTTTCGCGCCGGACCGGACCGGTCTTTGGCAGCGGCCGTTGACTCGGCCTGTGCAGGGAGCCTCTTATTGAAAACGGCAGTGCACGTCCAGGGACGGAGTGAAGACCGGCAAACTCTTCCCCGCGCTATCGCGAGAATGCGACGAGGCCCATGAGCACAGCGATCCCCCCGAATTCCGGGCATTCCCAGCCCGCCCGGCCCTCCTCCGCGGAAGGTGCGGCGGCTGTTCCTTCAGGCCGCGAAGGCCCGCCCCGCGAAGGCCCGCCCCGGGACGGCGGGCGCAGCGCAGGCCCACCTGCCTGGCTGCGGATCGTGATTCCCGTACTGCTGATCGTCATCTGGTTCGGCCTGGGCGGGGTGGGCGGACCGTACTTCGGCAAGATCAGCGAAGTCCAGCAGAATGACCAGGCTTCCTACCTTCCCTCCAGCTCCGAGTCCACTAAGGTCAGCGAGCTTCAGCCGGAGTTTACCGACAGCGAGGCGATCCCCGCCGTCGTGCTTTACGTCAACGATTCCGGGCTGACCGATGCCGACCGCACCTTCATCCAGGACCGGGAGAAGGCCTTCGCGGACGCCCCGGGGGTCAGCGGCGGCGTGTCCCCGGCCCAGTTCTCGGAAGACGGAAAGGCTGCGGAAATCTTTGTGCCGGTGACGGATGACGACGCCGCGGCAGACAACGTGGAGAACCTCAGCACCGTGGCGAAGGACGGACTGCCGGACGGGCTCAGCGCGTATGTGACCGGACCGGCCGGACAGCTGGCGGATATTTCCCAGGCGTTCGGCGGCATTGACGGGGCCCTGCTGATCGTTGCCGTGATCGCCGTGCTGGTGATCCTGGTGATTGTCTACCGTTCGCCGCTGCTGCCCATCCTGGTGCTGCTCACCTCCATCCTGGCGCTCTCCGCCGCGATCCTTGCCGTGTACTGGCTGGCCAAAGCCGGTGCAGTAACGCTGAACGGGCAGGTACAGGGAATCCTGTTCATCCTCGGCATCGGCGCAGCCACGGACTACTCCCTGCTCTACGTCTCCCGGTACCGCGAAGCCCTGCGGGACCACGCGGACCGCTGGGGAGCAACCCGGGCTGCGCTGCGGGGCACGCTGGAACCCGTGACCGCCTCCGCCGGCACCGTGGTGGCGGGGCTGCTGTGCCTGCTGCTCAGTGACCTGAACTCAAACAAGGCCCTCGCACCGGTGGCCTCCCTGGGGATTGTCTGTTCCTATCTGGCGGCCATGACGCTGCTGCCGTCCCTGCTCTTTGTCTGTGGCCGGGCCGCGTTCTGGCCGCGGCGCCCGGCGTTCGGCTCCCCGCACCCGGACCGGGACCACCAGGCGCACGGTTTCTGGCCAGGCGTTGCCCGCACCGTGCGCAACCATTCCCGGCGCACCTGGCTGATCTGCGCCGTCGTACTGGCCGCCGCCGCGGTGGCAGTGGTGGACTTCCGCGCCTCAGGGGTGCCGCAGAGCGACTTTGTGCTGGGACAGACCGAAGCCAAGGAAGGGCAGGCGGCCCTGGGCGAGCATTTCCCCTCAGGATCCGGCAGCCCGGTGCTGATCGTGGCCCCTGAATCGGAACTGCAGTCCGTTGCGGACACGGTGCTTGGCACCAGCGGCATCTCCGACGTCACCGTGGTGGCGCAGGGCACCCCGGCAGGTTCCCTGCCCGTCACCGACGCCGGAGTGCAGGTTCCCCCGATCCCCGGTTCCGAGAACGCGTCCCCCAAGACCGTGGACGGGCAGGTGCTGCTGCAGGCGACCCTGACGGAGAACGCCGACTCGACCGCAGCCGAGGACACGGTCCGCGAACTGCGGGAGAAACTGGCGGATAAGCCGGAGGTCCTGGTGGGCGGAACGACCGCCACGACAGTGGACACGAACGACGCCGCGGAGCACGACCGCAACCTGATCATCCCGGTAGTGCTGGTGGTGATCTTCTTCCTGTTGATGCTCCTGCTGCGGGCGGTGCTGGCACCTTTCCTGCTCATCCTTACCGTGATGCTGTCCTTCGGAGCGACACTGGGCATCTCCGCGCTGCTGTTCAACTACGTGCTGGACTTCCCGGGTGCTGATCCGGCAGTGCCGCTGTACGGGTTCATCTTCCTGGTTGCCCTTGGCGTGGACTACAACATCTTCCTGATGACCCGTGTGCGGGAGGAGAGCCTTGTCCTGGGCACCCGGGACGGGATCGTCCGGGGACTGATGATCACCGGCGGGGTCATTACCTCCGCCGGAATCGTGCTCGCCGCTACCTTCGCGGCACTGGGCGTGATCCCCGTGCTGTTCCTGGCCCAGCTGGCTTTCATCGTCGCCTTCGGCGTGCTGCTGGACACCCTTGTGGTGCGCTCGCTGCTGGTCCCGGCGCTGTCCTATGACATTGGCCCGCGGATCTGGTGGCCCTCGAAACTGGGCCGGCCGGCCGAGCCGGAAAAGTCCGAAACGCCGTCCCGGTAAACTGGAAGCCATGGGAGAAACAGTGGAAACAGACCCGACTACCGAACAGCTTGTGGCCGTACGCACGGCCATTGACGAGATAGACGAAGAAATTGTGGCGCTGATCTGGCGCCGCGAACGCCTGGTGCGCCTGGCCGGGGGACTGAAGGACGACGACGCCCAGGTCCGCGCGCGGGACCGGGTAGAGGAAGTCATCAACCACGTGCGGGAAGCCGCGCAGGCGCAGGAACAGGACTCCACGGTGGTGGAAAAGACCTACCGCGCGATGATCGACGCGTTCATTGACTACGAGCTGCGCACCCGGCACGAGGATGAAGCGCAGGCACGCCTGGACGCGTTCAGCCGCAGCTAGCCGGGGCTGTTCCCGGCGCCCCCCGGCTACCACGCTGCGGGAGCTGATCCCAGGGGCGCGGCAGGCACGTCCCACCGCATTTCGGGAACCGGTCCTTCAGAGCGAAACGCCAGCGGAGGTGCCAGCCGCTCGCCCGGGCCCCACCAGGTCTGTTCCGCAGCCCGGGGCAGGGAGGGCGGCGCCGGATCGGGCGGTGACTCCCAGAGCGGAGGCACCGGCCCGCGGGCATCGGCGGCCCGTTGGAGTTCCACAGCCGTCCGGGCCAGGGAAAGCCTTGCGGCATATACCTCACCGTCCAGCCGGCGGGTCCACGCCCGCACGGCTGCCGCAGCGGCCAGGTATCCGGTGGCCTGGTCCAGTGCCTGGACAGGCAGCGGCAGCGGCGCATCCGCGGCGGACCAGGCCATGCCGGCGTCGGCAATGCCCGAGGCCGTCTGCACCAGGGAATCGAAGCCGCGGCGTCCGCGCCACGGCCCGGTCCAGCCCCAGGCATCCAGTGCCACGGTTACGACGCCGGGGCGCAGCTGCTGGAGGCGGTGTTCGTCCAGTCCCAGCCCGGTGAGGGCGCCGGGGCGGTAACCGTGCACCACCAGGTCGGCCGTGGAAATCAGCTCACGGACCTTCGCCGCCCCGTCAGGGGTGCCCAGGTCCAGCCGGGTGCAGCGCTTTCCCACTGTCATCTCCGCCTCCAGCGACGGCTCCTGCCAGCCGGGCGGATCAATGCGCAGAACCCGTGCTCCGAAGCCGGCCAGGAAGCGGGTGGCCACCGGCCCCGCGATGACACGGGTGAGGTCCAGGACCCGGACTCCGTGCAGCGGCCGGAGCGGAGTTCCGGAGGTTTCGGCGGGACGCCGCGCCGCGCGCCGGGTCCAGCCAATGAGGGGCTCGGCGCTGACAGCCTGTCCCTGCGGGTGCGCCAGCCACTGTTCCGCCGTCCGCAGCCGGGCAGCGCAGCCGCCGGCTGCCACCACCGCTTCTTCCAGTTCCCCGCCTTTCCAGGCCCTCACCGCCACGGACGCTGTCTCCGGGCCGGCATCTCCCGGAAGTCCCAGGACAGCGAGCGCCGCGCGCCGGTGGTGCGGGGCGTTGGTGTGCAGCCGGACCCAGCCGTCCGCACACCGGTAGTCACGCGAGAGCGGGTCCCAGGGCGGGGGAACCTCCCACCCGGCCGGGCGGAATGACGGGCCGAACCAGGCGCGGGCAAGATCCGAATCTACTTGAGCCTGCACCGGAACTCCGGAGAGCCGGGACGCAAGTTCCGCAACCGCGCTGCCCGCGGCCGCAACGGACGCAGCCGCGAAAGAGCGCACGGGGTAGCAAGACTCCATGCGGCAGCTCCCCTCGGGTCCGGATTCCTGTTGCAGTAGGCTACGTCACGGACCGGAGCCCGGACAGGGCCAAGGCCGCAGAATAAACCAGGCATGAAAGGCACGATCGTTGAACACCCCCGGCACCGCAGGCAGCCCCAACTGGAAAGCGGTGGCCGCCGCGCTCGCAGATTCCCGCAGGCTGCAGGTGTATGGCCGGGTTATTGCCGCTGCCGGGCAGGGCGAACCGCTCTCCGCCCGGGAACTGGACCGTGCCGGAAGCAAATCCCTGGCCGCGCTCCTCAAGGCCGGCCTGGTCCGGGAAGGGGAGGACGGTCTGCACCCGGTTCCGGAGGTCTTTTCCCGCCTGCTCGCCGCAGACCGGGCACCCCGGGATGAGTCCCCGCTGCGGCACCTGGGTCCCGGGAGCTCCGGCAGCCTTCCATCCAAACGGGCCGACCGCCTTGAAGTCCTGCACTATCTGGCCGGTGAGGTCTTTTCCCGGCACGGGGTACTGGACGCCGGTGCCGGGGATCCCGCCGCCAGTCCTGCCCGGTTGACGGAAGCCGAGGTCACCGTCCGGCTGGCTTCCTTCACCCAGGACCCGGCGATGTTCCGGCGGGCGATGGTGGATG
Organism: Arthrobacter gandavensis; assembly: GCF_039528575.1. Lineage (NCBI taxonomy): Bacteria > Bacillati > Actinomycetota > Actinomycetes > Micrococcales > Micrococcaceae > Arthrobacter > Arthrobacter gandavensis. Next base: position 458,338 of record NZ_BAAALV010000001.1, on the reverse strand, counting down.
AAGGAATCGTGCAGCGCAGCCCGGACGGTTCCAGCTACTGGCTCAGCAGGCCGCGCCCGGCCCCCGGCATGGAGTTTGCCGGCTGAGGAGCAGTTTTCCCGTGCCGGCGCTACGACGTTCCCTCTTCGAGGATGGACACGATTGAGAAGAGCGTAAAGCAGACAGCTCCGAGTCCAACCAGTACGTGCGCTCCGACAAAGAACGCCGGATCTGTGCCTGCGGCTTCAAAGAGGAAAGCGGCGAAGAACAAGCAGGTGAGAGCCGTTCCGATGGGCATGAGCGGGATGCGGTTGGCCAGGGCAAACGTGCGGCGCCAGACGAGCGCGAGCAGCAGCACTTTTGACAGGATGCTGAAGCAGATCAGCCCCAGGCCGAGCAGCACGCATCCCGGGGCCAGCCGGTAGGACTCGTCCGAGCTGAACAGTACGAAGATCCCGAGCAAGAGGTTGGCTGTGCCCGCGGCAGCGACGAGCCAGGCCCAGGCGAAACGCTCACCGTCGCTGAAGACGTTGCGTACCTGGCGCACAATGCTGGCCACCAGGGCGATGAGCGACGTGCAGATCGCTGAGAGGCCGAGCAGGACGTGACCGGCTACGAACCCGGGAGCGTCTCCGCGCAGCAGCAGGCCGGTTGCGAGGGAGAAACCGGTGACCGCGGCCGCAGCCGGTACTGCGATCAGCACGGCGCCGGCAGCCCGGGAATGCGCACCTTCCGGAGGGCCGCCCAAAGGCTCGAGAAGCTGTGCCGACTGGATCAGCGTGAATTTCGTGGACGCGGCCGCCACCGTGCTTACGCACGCTGCGACCAGGCCGACGCCGATGACCACGAAGCCTGCGGTGAGGTTCTGCGGGGTGTTGCCCCGATTGGCCAGGATGATGCCCCAGACGACGGCTGCGGCAGCAGCCACGTAGCCGGTGAGCGGCAGGGCGATACTCCAGCCGCGCCCGTAGCGGCCGATGAGCTGCCGGATGATGGTGGCCGCCGTAGTGAACAGCGCATAACAGATGGCGGTCAGTCCCACGTTGACGTGTCCGGCAACAAAATGACCGGCATCGCCGGGCCCGGCAAGGATGTACAGCCCGTAGGACAGGCAGAGCGCTCCCATCAGGAGGGGTATGGCGCGAAAGATGACGCTCATCGTCCAGTTCATGGTGTGCTCCGGAAGGACTCAGGGATCCTGTGCGCCGGCGCTCTGGCCGGTCCGCGGTTTAGTGCAAGTCTGCGCCCGGCCCACCCGCGGAACAATGCCCACATGGCGGGGCGCAGATCCCGGCAACGGAACTTCACACCCGCCGCCGCGGCGCCTGCCCTTCCCGGTGCGGCCGCTCCCATCGGCCGCTGCGGACCGTTGACTTGGCCGGACGGCGGGCGTCGAATGGGTAGTGGGTTTTGGTTCCAGACCATCCATGGATGACTTCCCTAGGAGGCGTCATTGGCCGCTCGATTCACTGCCCACGGAGCCGAAGCCATCCATCCGGTGGCCCGGACCGCCACAGACCTGGGGTCACCGGCGTCGACCTCCCAGACGGTACCCGCGCCCGCATCCCCGGCACCGCCTGAACCGCCGCCCGGGCACGGGCCGGGAGCCCCGGCACCGCATAGCCGCCGCCAGCTGGCGCTGGTCTTCAGCGGACTGATCATGGCAGTGCTGATCTCAGCGTTGGACCAGACAATCGTCTCCACTGCACTGCCCACGATCGTGGGCGACCTGCGCGGACTCGAGCACCTGTCCTGGGTTATTACCGCCTACCTGCTGACGTCCACCATCGGGCTGCCTATTTACGGCAAGCTCGGTGACCTGCTGGGACGCAAGAACATCTTCATCTTTGCGATTGCGGTCTTCCTGCTGGGATCAGCGCTATCGGGCCAGGCCCACAGTATGGGCGAGCTGATTGCCTACCGGGCGCTGCAGGGCGTTGGCGGCGGCGGGCTGATCATCGGCGCGCAGGCGATCATCGGGGACATCGTTTCGGCACGCGACCGCGGCAAGTACATGGGGCTGATCGGCGCAGCCTTCGGAGTTGCTTCCGTCAGCGGACCCCTGCTGGGCGGCTACCTGACTGAATACTGGTCCTGGCGCTGGGTGTTCTACATCAACCTGCCGCTCGGGGCGATTGCCCTGGCACTGATCATCACCTCCCTGCACCTGCCCAAGCGCAGCGCTGCCGGAATCAAACTGGACTATCCCGGCGCCATCCTGCTTGCGTTTGCGAGCGCAGCACTGGTGGGCATCACCAGCTGGGGCGGAACCACGTATGCCTGGACGTCCCCGACCATCCTTGGGCTTGGTGCGGCAGCCCTGGTGGCCATCGCGGTGTTCATTCCCGTGGAGCTGCGGGCACCGGAACCAATCCTTCCGCTGCGGCTGTTCAGGATCCGCAACTTTGTTGTCTGCTCACTGGTGGGGCTCGCCGTCGGGCTGGCGATGTTCGGCAGCATTTCCTACCTGCCGACTTTCCTGCAGATGGTCAACGGTGCCAGCGCCACCGACTCGGGGCTGATGATGCTGCCCATGACCGCAGGGCTGCTGCTCAGCTCCATCGGAACCGGACAGCTCATTTCCCGCACCGGCAGGTACAAGATCTATCCGATCCTGGGGTCGCTGGTGATGATCCTGGGGCTGCTGCTGCTCTCGCGCATCTCCGCAGAAACTCCGTACTTGTTCACGGCGCTGGGCATGTTCGTACTCGGCCTGGGAATCGGGGCGCTGATGCAGAACGTCGTGCTGATCGTGCAGAACAGTGTTCCGCCCCAAAACATGGGCACAGGGGTCTCCTCGGCGAACTACTTCCGGCAAATAGGCGGAACGCTTGGAATCGCCGTCTACGGCTCGGTGTTTATCTCCCGGCTCAACGACCAGGTGGCCAACGCCCCTGAAGCCGTGCGCGGGGTGACCAGCCAGGGGGTGAACTCCATTAGCCCGTCCCAGCTCAAGGCGCTGCCGGCTCCGGCACGAGACTTCATTGCCGACGCGTTTGGCACCGCGCTTCCCCCGATCTTCCTGCTCGGAATCCCAGCGCTGGGCGCCGCCTTCGTGCTGACGCTCTTTATTCGAGAGATACCGCTGGCGAAGACAGCCAACGTTCAGCTGGAAGGCGAGGCGCAGCGCTGATGGTCCCTGGTGCACATGCGGCAATCCCGGCAGTCCCGGACGCTGCAGCGAGCGCGCAGGACGACGGCGCGCGGCGCGGGCGGGTGCTGGTATTCACCGGGCTGGTCCTCTCCGTCCTGCTGGCGGCGCTGGACCAGACCATCGTCGCCACGGCCCTGCCCACCATCGTGGGAGACCTGAACGGGCTGGAACATCTGTCCTGGGTAGTGACCGCCTACATCCTGGCCGCGACCATCGGCCTGCCCATTTACGGCAAGCTTGGAGACCTCTTTGGCCGCAAGAACATCTTCATCTTCGCCATTGCAGTTTTCCTCCTCGGATCCGTCCTCTCCGGCCTGTCGCAGAGTATGGGCCAGCTGATTGCCTTCCGGGCAATCCAGGGCATCGGCGGCGGCGGCCTGATGATTGGAGCGCAGGCGATCATCGGTGACCTGGTCTCACCGCGCGAACGCGGACGCTACATGGGGCTGATCGGAGCTTCCTTCGGCCTGGCGTCCGTCGGCGGGCCGCTGCTGGGCGGCTGGATCACTGACTCGTGGTCCTGGCGCTGGGTGTTCTACATCAACGTGCCCATCGGAGCTGCCGCGCTCGCCGTCGTCATTACCTCCCTGCACCTGCCCAAGGTGGCCACGTCCCGGCCGCGGCTGGACTATGCCGGTGCCGGGCTGCTTGCCGTTGCCTCAACGGCCCTGATCCTGGTGACCAGCTGGGGAGGAACCACCTATGACTGGGGAAGCCCGCAGATCCTCGGCCTGTCCGCGGCTGCCCTCCTGGCCGGAGCGGCGTTTGTCTGGGCGGAACGCCGCGCGAGTGAACCCATCCTGCCGCTGGGCCTGTTCCGGCTGCGGAATTTCCTGATCCCGGTGCTGGCGGGCATCGCCGTCGGAATAGCGATGTTCTCCACCATTTCCTACCTGCCCACGTTCCTGCAGATGGTCAACGGGGCCAGCGCCACCGAATCGGGTCTGATGATGCTGCCGATGATGGCCGGCCTGCTGCTGACTTCCATTGGGACAGGGCAGCTGATCGCCCGCACCGGACGGTACAAGGTCTATCCCGTTGCCGGCTGCGCCATGGTCATTACCGGACTGGTACTGCTCTCCCGGATCTCCCAGGAGACCCCGTACTGGTTCACGGCAATCGGGATGGCGGTGCTGGGCCTGGGCATCGGCGCGCTGCTGCAGAACCTGGTGCTGATCGTGCAGAACAGCGTGCCGCCCAAGAACATGGGCACCGCCATCTCCGCCGCGAACTATTTCCGCCAGATCGGCGCTTCCTTCGGAATTGCTGCCTTCGGATCCATCTTCATCCAGCGCCTGACCGACCAGCTTGCCGAAGCCCCCGCCGGCACCGCGGGGACGCTGCCGGCGGAGGGCATCAATTCGCTCACGCCGGCGGTCCTGCAGGCCCTGCCCGGCCCGGTGCAGCAGGAAATCGGTGCGGCCTTTGGCACGGCACTGCCGCCAATCTTCCTGCTCAGCATCCCGCTGGTGGCAGCAGGGGGCGTGCTGTGCCTGTTCATCCGCGAGGTTCCGCTCTCGACGCAGTCCCGGGTGGAGGCGGCGGCTGAGTAAACCAAACTCCCACCGGCTTCCTAGGGGGCACCGTGCCGATTGTCAGAGAGCAGTCGTACACTGGAGATTCGAATATATGTTCGAATCAGGTTTTGCCTGAACCGATGTATGAAAAGGATGTATGAAAAGGATGCACGCATCGGTTCCGGGCACCGGCCGGATACCAATTTCAGGCACAGCGAGGGGCAGCCATGGGACTTTTCAGTGAAGCGGTAGAGGTGGTGTGCTCACCCGCAGGCATACCGCTGCGCCTTGTCTGGCAGGGAAGGACGTACAAGGTCGCAGCTAATCCCGTGCGCTGGTACGAACGGCGCAGCTGGTGGGACGAAGAACCCCGGGCAGAACGCGGACACGGCCCCGGGCTGGTGGATTCGGAGATCTGGCGGGTCCAGGCCCGCCTGAGCCCGCGATCGCCGCTGCGCACGCTGGACATTTCCCGGCAGGCTGCCTCAAACACCTGGCGGCTGATCCGGATTCATGATGCCCTCCGGGAAAGCGCTTAGTGCCGTGTCATGAGTACCGTGCCATGAGTTTTACCCATCTCCACGCCGCCACGGCATTTTCCGCCCACTACGGCACCTCCTGGCCCGAAGAGCTGGCCCAGGCCGCCGCAGCGGACGGCGCCGATGCGCTCGCCTGCACCGACCGCGACGGCCTGTACGGCACGGTCAAGCACCTGCGTGCCTGCATGGACGCCGGCATAGACCCGATTATCGGCGTGGACCTGGCAATCCTGGACGGGGAAGGCAGAGACGCGGAAGTGACCGGACGCGCGGTCATCCTTGCCCATGGGCATAACGGGGGAGCGGGCTATCACGCGCTCTGCCGGCTCATCTCAGATGCCCATGCGGGAACCTCGCCCTCCCGGGGACGTGCAGGGCGTCCGCCCGGCGTCACCCTGGAGCAGCTTGCCGCCCGGGTGCCGGGCAGGGACGGGGAGCCGGTACTGAGTGTGCTGGTAGGCCCGCACACCGACGTCGGACGCGCCATGCGCAGCCGCAGCTACGCCGTCGCCCGTACCCTGTTCCGGCGCTGGCTGGGAGTTATGCCGCGTGCGGCGCTCGCCGTGGAGGTGGTCACGCACCTCAGCGCCCCGGGCACCAACCTGAGCCTGGCCCATGCCGTGCGGATGTACCGGCTGGCAGACGAAATGAACATTCCCGCCGTACTGACCAACGCGGTGCGCTACGTGGATGAAGACGGCGCCGCCACCGCGGACGTGCTCGACGCCGCCCGGGCCCTGACGTCCATGGCGCAGCTGCAGGACCTGCAGCCCAACGGGCAGGGCTGGCTGAAGCCGGGAAAGCAGATGGCCGCGCTTGCAGCAGAGATCAGCGGGGAAGCAGGCTACGGGAGGTCCGGGGCAGCAAAGCTGCTGGCCGGAACCGAGGCGCTCGCCGATGCCTGCCGGATCGACCCGGCCGCAGACATGGGGTGGAAGCAGCCCGTGGTCCCGGAAGCCGGGGTCATAGGGATCGACACGGAACCGGTGCTGGAACTGCGCGGACGCTGCGAAGCCGGGATTGGCAGGCGCTTCGGGCACCTGGGCGGTGCAGCGGAAGCCGCCATGCGCAACCGGCTGGAACATGAGCTGGGGATTATCGAGCGGCTGGGCTTCGCTGCCTACTTCCTCACCGTCGCAGAAGTTTCCACCATGATCCGGGACATGGGAGTGCGCGCGGCGGCACGCGGATCGGGTGCCTCCTCACTGGTGAACTATCTGCTGGGCATCAGCCACGTGAACCCGCTGGCGCACGACCTCATCTTTGAACGCTTCCTCTCCCGTGACCGCTCCACGCTGCCGGACATCGACATTGACGTTGAAAGCGCTGAACGGCACAACGTGTACCACCGCATCTTTGAACGCTTCGGTGCTGAGCGGGTCACGCTGATGAGCATGCAGAACGGTTACCGGGCACGGGGGGCGGTGCGCGACGCCGGCCTGGCCCTGGGATTGCCCGATGAGGAGGTCGGCGCCGTGGCCAAGGCGCTGTGGCGCTTCTCGGCGAGCCATTTCCGTGAGGCGCTCGCCGAGAAACCCGAACTGCGCGGCGTTGCCGAAGCCGTGCAGCAGAACCGTCAGCTGGACCTGCTGGTGGACCTCACCGAACGGCTGGACCGGCTGCCCCGGCATATTTCGATGCATCCGTGCGGGGTGATCCTGGGGGACACCTCGCTGCTGGACCGCACGCCCGTGCAGCCCAGTGGCCTGGGCCTGCCAATGTCCCAGTTCGACAAGCACGACATGGATCCCATGGGCATGCTCAAGCTGGACGTGCTGGGCGTGCGGATGCAGTCCGCCATGGCGTTCGCCCTGAATGAGGTGGTCCGGGTCCATTCCGGCGGAGACGACGTCGCCCGGGCAGGCGGACACGTCCAGGAATCCGAAGCGCGCCCGGAGTGGATAGCCGAAGACGGGCGGATCGACCTGGATGCCGTCCCGCTGGATGACGAACCCACCTTTGAGCTGATCCGCAGCACCCACACGCTGGGCTGCTTCCAGATCGAGTCACCGGGGCAGCGCGAGCTGGTGGGCAAGATGGCACCGCGGGACTTCAACGACCTGATCATCGATATTTCCCTCTTCCGGCCCGGGCCGATGAAATCGGACATGGTTCGGCCCTTCCTGGAACACCGCCACGGCTGGGCCCCGGCGGTGTACCCGCACGAATCGCTGCGCCCGGTGCTGGCCGAGACCCACGGGGTGACGGTCTTCCACGAACAGGTGCTGCGGACCTTCGACGTGTTCACCGGCTGCGGGCTGGCAAAGGCCGATGAGCTGCGCCGGCTGCTGGGCAACCCTGCTGCCGAACAGGGAGTAGAGGACTTCTTCCGGCAGGCAGCGGAAAAGCGCGGCTACGACGCGCAGACCATCGACAACGTCTGGGGAACACTGAAAGCCTTCGGCAGCTTCGGTTTCTGCAAGGCCCACGGCGCCGCCTTCGCCGTACCCACCTACCAGTCAGCCTGGCTAAAGGCACACCATCCCGAAGCGTTCCTCGCCGGAATCTTCGAACATGATCCCGGCATGTACCCCCGCAGGCTGCTGGTGGCAGAAGCCCGCCGCATGGGCATCCCCATCCTGCCGCTGGACATCAACCGCAGCGGCGAGCAGTACCGGGTGGAATGGGTTCCGCCCGTAACGGCGGCTCCGGGCCGCAAGGCCAGTCCGGGGAGGTTCGGGATCCGGCTCAGCTTCGCCGGGATTTACGGTCTTTCCGCCGCGGAAGTCCGCCGCATCGCCGCCGGGCAGCCGTTCGACTCCCTGGCCGACCTGCGCGCCCGCGCCAGGCTCTCCCGGCCGTCGGTCCAGCGGCTGGCCCAGCTTGGTGCCTTCGATTCCCTTTCCCGCCAGAGCGGTTCGCTCGGCAGCCGGGCGGACCTGCTGCAGCACCTGGCCGAAACGTCCGGTAAACCCGGAACCCGCAAATACGATCCGATTCCCGGCCAGCTGGCGCTTCCGCTGGGCGATACCGAGCTGGCCAACCTCGTTCCGCAGCTGCCTGAGCCCACACTGCCGGAGCGGGTCCGCACCGAACTGGACCTGCTCGCCGTCGACGTCAGCGCACACCTGGTGGACAGCTACGAACCGCTGCTCGCTGCCCTGGGCGTGACCAAGGCCGAATCCCTGCTTGGGCTGCGCAACGGGTCCGAGGTCCTGGTTGCGGGCATCCGGGTGGCCACCCAGACCCCGCCGATGCGCGGAGGCCGCCGGGTGGTCTTCATCAGCCTGGACGACGGGACCGGCTGTGTGGACTGCACTTTCTTCACCGAGGCGCAGGAGAAAACCGGTCCGCTGCTCTTCGGCACTGAGCTGATGCTGATCCGGGGACTGACCCGGCGCACCGGACCACGGGGCATGAGCCTGCAGGCGCTCCAGGCCTGGGACCTGGCAGATACCGGTTCCCTTCCCCTGCCGCGGGCGGCGGGAAAAGGCGCGGGACACGGCCCCGGAAAGAGGGCGGGCCAGCCGCGCGGCCGGTTGGTCGGGCTTAGGAACAGCGGATAACATCGTAAGGGCGCGCCGTTAGCTGCACGGGCCAACCCGTGCTCAAGCGCCAGTACAAACGAATCTAGGAGACAAACGTGTCAGTGCCGGAACAGTTCACCCTCATCGTCGACGGCGAAGAGACCACGGTGGATACTGGCACCACCGGTGCTCAGCTCTTCTTTGAGCGGCGCGAAGTCGTTGTGATGCGCGTCGACGGAGTCCTGAAGGACCTCGACACCGCGCTGGCTCCGGGCCAGAGCATCGAAGCCGTGACCATCGACTCCGAAGACGGGCTGAACGTGCTGCGCCACTCCACGGCCCACGTGATGGCCCAGGCTGTCCAGCAGCTGCGCCCCGACGCCAAGCTGGGCATCGGCCCGTACATCAAGGACGGCTTCTACTTCGACTTCGACGTGGCAGAGCCCTTCACCCCGGAAGACCTGAAGACCCTCGAGAAGATGATGCAGAAGATCGTCAACTCGAACCAGAAATTCGTGCGCCGCGTGGTCACCGAAGACGAAGCCCGCGAAGCCATGGCCAACGAGCCGTACAAACTTGAGCTCCTCGGCAAGAAGGACGGCGCCGAGGAAGCCGGCGAAGGCGCGAACATCGAAGTGGGCGCCGGGGAAATCACCATCTACGACAACGTTGACCGCAAGTCCGGCGACGTCGTCTGGTGCGACCTGTGCCGCGGCCCGCACCTGCCGAACACCAAGCTGATTTCCAACGCCTTCGCGCTGACCCGCTCCGCTGCCGCCTACTGGCTGGGCAACCAGGCCAACCAGCAGCTGCAGCGCATCTACGGCACCGCCTGGCCCACCAAGGACGACCTGAAGGCCTACCAGGAGCGCCTGGCCGAGGCCGAGCGCCGCGACCACCGCAAGCTGGGCACCGAACTGGACCTGTTCTCCTTCCCGGACGAGCTAGGCTCCGGCCTGCCGGTGTTCCATCCCAAGGGCGGCATCATCCGCAAGGCCATGGAGGACTACTCCCGCCAGCGCCACACCGAGGCCGGCTACGAGTTCGTTTACACCCCGCACATCACCAAGGGCCACCTGTACGAGGTCTCCGGCCACCTTGACTGGTACCGCGACGGCATGTTCCCTCCCATGCACGTTGACGAAGTCACCGATCCGGAGACCGGCGAGGTCACCAAGCCCGGCCAGGACTACTACCTGAAGCCGATGAACTGCCCCATGCACAACCTGATCTTCCGCTCCCGCGGACGGTCCTACCGGGAACTGCCGCTGCGGCTGTTCGAATTCGGTTCGGTGTACCGCTACGAGAAGTCCGGCGTGATCCACGGCCTGACGCGAGTGCGCGGCATGACCCAGGACGACGCCCACATCTACTGCACCCGCGAGCAGATGAAGGACGAGCTGACCAACACCCTGAACTTCGTCCTGGACCTGCTCAAGGACTACGGGCTGGACGACTTCTACCTTGAACTCTCCACCAAGGACCCGGAAAAGTACGTCGGTTCCGATGAGGTCTGGGAAGAAGCCACGCGCACCCTGGCCGAGGTTGCCGAAGCCTCCGGCCTGGACCTGGTTCCGGATCCCGGGGGTGCCGCGTTCTACGGTCCCAAGATCTCCGTGCAGGCCCGTGACGCCATTGGCCGCACCTGGCAGATGTCCACGATCCAGCTGGACTTCAACCTGCCCGAACGCTTTGAACTTGAATACCAGGCTGCGGACGGCACCCGCCAGCGTCCGGTCATGATCCACCGCGCACTGTTCGGCTCCGTGGAACGCTTTATGGCCGTACTTACCGAGCACTACGCCGGCGCGTTCCCGGCCTGGCTGGCTCCGGTCCAGGTAGTAGGCATCCCCGTTGCCGAAGCGTTCAACGATTACATGTACGACGTCGTGGACAAGCTCAAGGCCGCCGGCATCCGCGCCGAGGTCGACGCCGGAACCGACCGCTTCCCGAAGAAGATCCGCACCGCGTCCAAGGAGAAGGTCCCCTTCGTCCTGATCGCCGGCGGTGAGGACGCCGAAGCCGGCGCAGTCTCCTTCCGCTTCCGCGACGGCAGCCAGGACAACGGCGTGCCGGTGGAGGAAGCCGTGAAGCGGATCGTCGAAGCCGTCCGGAACCGGGACAAGTAGCGGTACGGGGGGAGTCCAGATGGAAAGCCGGGAACAGTATCCGCACGACGGCGATGTGACGGACAACTTCGAACTCGCCGGAGTGCCGGACGCCTTCCAGCGACTCTGGACTCCCCACCGCCTTGCCTACATCAAGGGCGGGCAGGACCAGGTCTCCTCCAAGGACAACTGCCCGTTCTGCACCGCGCCCTCCCACACGGACGAGGAAGCGCTGATTGTCCACCGCGGCAGGCACGCCTTCGTGATCCTGAACCTGTTCCCGTACAACGCCGGACACCTGCTGGTGTGCCCGTACCGGCACGTACCGGACTACACCGACGTCGACGCGGAGGAGACGGCGGAAATCGCAGCCCTGACGCAGACCGCCATGCGCGTGCTGCGGAAGGTCTCAGCGCCTGCCGGTTTCAACCTGGGAATGAACCAGGGAACTGCTGGCGGCGCCGGCATTGCCGCGCACCTGCACCAGCACATTGTGCCGCGCTGGAGCGGTGACGGGAACTTCCTGCCGATCATCGCCCATACCAAGGCCATCACGCAGACCCTGGGCGAAGTACGGCAAATGGTTGCCGATGCCTGGCCTGCCTCTGCTGACGAAACTTCTTCCGGCGGCCCGTCCGCTGCCGCCGGAACCGACGAGGCTTAGAACGTGCTGAACAAATATGCCCGCGGTTTCTTTACCGCACTGTTTACCCCCATTGCCTCCTGGCTGATCCGGCACCGGGTCTCACCGGATGCAGTCACCATCATCGGAACCCTCGGCGTTATGGTCGGGGGCCTGGTGTTCTATCCGCTGGGCCAGCTCTTCTGGGGCACGATCTTCATCGTGCTCTTTGTGTTCTCCGACGTCATTGACGGAATCATGGCCCGCCAGCAGGAGCGCAAAGGCAAGTGGGGCGCCTTCCTGGACTCCACGCTGGACCGGTTTGCCGACGGCGCGCTGTTTGCCGGAGTAAGCATCTGGTTCTTCACCGGAGGCGGCAACGACGCGATAGGCGTTGCCGCCATCATCTGCCTGGTCCTGGGCATGCTGGTCTCCTACATCCGGGCCAAGGCCGAGTCACTCGGGTTCGACGCCAACGTGGGGCTGGCCGAGCGGGCTGAGCGCCTGGTCTTCCTGCTGACCGCCACCGGCCTGGTTGGCCTCGGGATCCCGGAAGTAGTACTGCTGGTTGTCCTGGTGGCACTGTGCCTGGCCAGCTGCGTCACCATCGCCCAGCGCATGGGCACGGTTCGCCGGCAGTCCGCAGCCGGTGTCGCGGGTGAGGACCTGGAACCGGGCCTGGATAAAGACCTGGGTAAAGATACGTAGCGAAGGCGCTCTGAAAGCTGTACGCGGGCTTACTATTGGCTTTCCTGCCGTACTACCAGAGAGCCTTGTCATGCCTACAGAAACACCGTCCCAGCCCTCCGCTTCAACCGGCGGCAGCCGTGTGAAGCGCGGCATGGCTGAGATGCTCAAGGGCGGCGTCATCATGGACGTCGTCACCGCCGAACAGGCACGGATTGCCGAAGACGCCGGCGCCGTTGCCGTTATGGCCCTGGAACGGGTTCCGGCAGACATCCGCGCGCAGGGCGGTGTCTCCCGGATGAGTGATCCGGACATGATCGACAGCATCATCGACGCCGTCTCCATTCCCGTCATGGCCAAGGCCCGCATCGGACACTTCGTCGAGGCCCAGGTCCTGCAGTCCCTCGGCGTCGACTACATTGACGAGTCCGAGGTCCTGACCCCGGCCGACTACGCCAACCACATCGACAAGTGGAAGTTCACCGTTCCCTTCGTCTGCGGTGCCACTAACCTGGGCGAAGCGCTCCGCCGGATCAATGAGGGCGCCGCCATGATCCGTTCAAAGGGGGAGGCGGGAACGGGTGATGTTTCCAACGCCACCATGCACATGCGCCAGATCCGCACTGAGATTGCCCGGCTTTCCTCGCTTCCCGAGGACGAGCTCTACGTCGCCGCGAAGGAACTGCAGGCACCGTACGAACTGGTCAAGGAAGTGGCCTCGGCCGGCAAGCTCCCCGTGGTCCTCTTCACCGCCGGCGGTATTGCCACCCCGGCCGATGCCGCGATGATGATGCAGCTCGGCGCCGACGGCGTGTTTGTTGGTTCCGGCATCTTCAAGTCAGGCAATCCCGCCCAGCGTGCAGCCGCGATCGTCAAGGCCACCACCTTCCACGATGATCCGGATGAGATCGCCAAGGCCTCCCGCGGCCTCGGCGAAGCCATGGTTGGCATCAACGTGGACGAGATCCCGCAGCCGCACCGCCTCGCCGAGCGCGGCTGGTAAGCGCCAAAGCGTTAGAGCGTTAGAGCAAAAGCGCACCGGCACCGGGTTTTCCTCGGTGCCGGTGCGCTTTTGGTTTCCTAGCCCAGTGCCATTGAATACGTCCGACCGCGGCCCACCAGTGAGAATCCCCGCGCTGAGCAGAGGTCCTGGCCCGCAGCCGTTGCGTTCACTACCAGGTGTTCGGCACCGGCAGCCTCCGCCGCCGCAGCTCCTGCACTGAGCAGCGCGGTGCCGAAGCCGCGGCGCCGGCTGGACGTGCCCACGGCCAGGGAGAAGATCCCGGCCACCTTGGACAGGCCGGCGACGCCGGTGGGATAGAAGGCGTAGGCCCGTCCGGTCATGCGCGCGGAATCCCGGGCAGCAATGTGCCAGGCCTGCCGGGGCTGCGAGTGCCCCACCCTCAGTTCCTCGGCGTCGGCCCCGGAAACCTCCCGCGGCTGCACCTCAACCGAGGCGCCCTCTGCGGACCAGGCCTGGGGAGCACGCACGGGTGCGGTCATCCAGCAGGTCTGTGGCCCCCGGCGGAAACCGAACGTCTCCAGCGGTGCGTTGTCCACTGAACCGCCCAGCCAGGCGGTGACCGAGGAGGCTCCCAGCCGGGACCCTTCGGCCAGCCCGGGCCGGATTCCCGCCGGCGATATTTCCTCCGGGAACATGAGCATCAGCTGGCGGCGCGCCGGGAGCCAGACCCACCGGGACTCATGGGTGCCGAAGGAACGGCCGCCGGTCGCTGACGCGAGGGCCGAGAACCAGGTGTGCTGCAGGCGCTGGCAGGAGGCAATGGTGGGCATCGTTTTCAGGACAGGCCCCGGCGTTCCAGCAGGGGAGCGAGGTCCGCATCCCGCCCGCGCAGGTTGCGGAAGGACTGCAGCGGATCCTGGGAGTAGCCCTTCGAAAGCAGCTTGCTTCGGAACGCATCACCGTTGGCGCGGGCCAGGCCGCCGTTCTCGGTGAACCACTGCACCGTGTCCGCGTCGAGCACCTCGCTCCAGATGTAGGAGTAGTAGCCGGCGGAGTAGCCTCCGGGGAAGATGTGCTTGAAGTAGCCGGTGCGGTACCGCGGCGGAACCAGTGCCGGATCGATCCCCGCGTCCAGGAGTGCCTTGTGTTCAAAGGCCTCCGGATCCGAAACAGGGTCCTGTCCGGGGGGAAGCACGTGCCAGGCCCAGTCCAGCAGCGTGGCACCAAGGTATTCGGTGGTCCGGAAACCTTCACCCCACAAGGATGCATCCCGGACCTTCTGCAGCAGGCCTGCGGGAAGCGGTTCTCCGGTCTGGTAGTGCCGGGCGAAGTTGGCGGCAACCTCATCCGTGAGCATCCACATTTCGTTCACCTGGGACGGGTACTCCACGAAGTCGCGCGGAACCGCCGTTCCGGCAAACAGGGGGAACCCGACGTCGGAAAACAGGCCGTGGAGGGCATGGCCGAATTCGTGGAAAGCCGTAACCACCTCGTCAAAGGTCAGCAGGGCGGGTTCACCGTTTGCCGGCTTGGAGATGTTCAGGTTGTTGACCACTACCGGCTGGTGGCCCAGCAGCCGGGACTGGGACACCAGTTCGTTCATCCAGGCGCCGCCGCTCTTGGTGTCCCGGGTGAAGTAGTCGCCCAGGAACAGGCCCAGACCCGTGCCGTCCTCGTCCTTGACCTCCCAGACCCGGACGTCGGGGTGGTAGCCGGTGAGGTCCGGCCGCTCGGTGAAGGTGATGCCGTAGAGCCGGTTGGCGGCGTAGAAGACGCCGTCGTGCAGAACGCTTTCAAGCTCGAACCAGGGGCGCAGCGCCTCCAGGTCCACGGCGTAATCCTCACGCCGAACCTGCTCGGAGTAGTACGCCCAGTCCCAGGGCTGGAAGTCCTCAATCCCGTCACGCGCCGCAGCGGCCTGCAGCTTCTCGGCCTCGGCAGCTGCGTTCCGGACAGCGGGCGGAACAAGCCTGCCGAGCATTTCCTCCACGGCTGCGGTGGTGGGCGCCGTCTGGTCCTCTACAGCATAGGCAGCGTGGTTTTCGTACCCGAGAAGGGCCGCCCGTTCAGCGCGCAGGGCCGCGATTTCCGCTGCAATGGACAGCGTGGAGTTCTCGTTGTCCCGGAACCCGCGGTGAACGGAGGCCTCAAAGAGCCGTCTCCGGACGTCCCTGTTCTTCAGCTTCGCCAGGGCCGGCTGCGGAGTGGGAAGGATCAGAGTCAGAAGGTAGTTCGCACTGGAACCGGCTGCCTTCGCGGCAGCGGCAGCCGCAGCGATGTCCTCCGGCGCCAGGCCTTGGAGTTCCGCTTCATCGTCCAGCTCCAGTGCTGAATCGTTCGTGTCCGCGAGCAGCCTTTGGGAGTAGGTGGTGCCCAGCTCGGACAACCGGCTGTTCAGCTCCCGCATCCGTGCCTTCCCGGCGTCGTCGAGGGCCGCCCCTGCACGCACGAACCGCCGCCGGTATTCCGCCAGGAGCCGGGCAGATTCATCGTCCAAGCCCTTCCCGGGCACGGCGTTCACACGCTCGAACAGCGCGGGGTCCTGGTAAATGCTGTCCTGGTGCGCCGACAGCAGGGGACTTACTTCCTGCTCAAGGGCCTGGACGTCCTCCGTCGCATGGGACATCACAGCGTTGGAGAACACGGACACCGTCCGGGCCAGAACCTGGCCGGAACGCTCCAGGGCAGCAATCGTATTCTCGAAATCCGCAGGCTCCGGGGTGGAAGTGATGGCACGGATCTCCTCCTGCTGTTCCTCCATCCCGGACGTGAAAGCCGGGAGAAGATCGGCGGTGGTGATGGCCGCGAAATCCGGCAGGCCATACGGCAGGGTGCTTGGTGAAAGTAGGGCATTGCTCATGGAAATAAACACTTTCACAGCGTGGCCTGCTCAACCAGCCGACGGGCCGCGTATGCTCATCCTCGGCCGCATTGGGCCGTGCAGGGCACAAGGACAACACATTCGGGGGAATGATGAACGGACACCGCCCACTTGCTTCCCATACCGGGAAGCTGCTGGCAGTGCTGGGGCTGGCATCAGTAGTGGCACTTGGCGCCTGCACGGCCGTACAGGAGGAAGGGCAGGCACCCGACGCACCGCCGTCGTCCTCTCCATCCGCGGAACCAACCCCCGAACCCTCCATGACCCCGGGTGCCGGGCCCGAATGCCCCGGGCTTCGCTGCACCTCAGTGATGCTGGCGGGGGATCTGCTGGTGCATCCCCAGCTCTGGGACCAGGCCCGCGCAGACGCCGGGACCACCGGAAACCAGCCGCTGGACTTCGAACCGCTGCTGGAGGGAATGCGGCCCTACATCTCCGGATCGGACCTTGCCGTCTGCCACATGGAAACCCCGGTAGCCGAAGCCGGGGGTCCGTACGCCGGCTACCCGATGTTCAACGTGCCGCCGCAGATACTCACCGCTGCCGCGGCCGTCGGCTACCAGGGGTGCACCACGGCGAGCAACCACACCGTCGACGCCGGCACCGAGGGCCTGAACCGCACCCTCGCCGTGCTGGATTCACTGGGGCTGGAGCATACGGGTTCCTACACGACCGAGGCGGAGTCCGAAATTCCGCTCATTATGGATACATCGGGTGCCCGGATCGGCATCATCGAGGCGACGTACGGCCTGAACGGCCTCGAGGCCGACTATCCGTGGCAGGTGGACATGCTCGACGCCGCGGACATGATTGCCAGGGCGCAGGCTGCCCGCGGACAGGGTGCGGACATTGTGATCGGCGCTGTCCACGCCGGCGACGAGTATGCCTCGATGCCCAACTCCCAACAGATCGAAACCGCCCACGCCCTGGCGGACAGCGGCCAGTTCGACCTGATCTACGGGCACCACACGCACTCCGTACTGCCGATCGAGAACTACAACGGCACCTGGATTGTCTACGGCCTGGGCAACGCGGTCACGGAGCTCTCACCCTGGTACGCGGTCAACAACGAAGGCTTGATAGTCCGGGCCCAGTTTGTCCAGGAGAACGACGGCGCGAAGTGGCGGGTGAGCGATCTCGCCTGGGCGCCGTCGGTCATTGTGCGCGATCCCTACCGGTGGTGCTCTGTTGCCGCGGACCTGCCGCAGGGGGCGTGTGCGTCGCAGGCGCAGCAGGCGGAGGTGCGGCAGCGGACGATCCCCGTGGTGGAGTCCATGGGGGCGGGGCAGGACGGGGCGCATGAGTGGCTGGTGTCGGAGGACGTTGCCGTGCGTTGAGTCTTGGGCCCGCTTGGCCTTCGCCGGGTTCGTAGCGCTTCGCCTCATTGCCCGCGCCCGTCAGGTCTTGTGCGAAGGGGGTGGACGCGGCGGCTGGCCGGACGGTAAAACGGCGAGCAAAGCCTAAGTCCGCCGGTGGTCCGGCATGCTGCAGGGAGTTCGTCATGGCAAAGGTTCTGATTCATGCGACAGTAACGCTGGACGGGTACATGGCCGATCCGGACGGCGGAGTGGACTGGATGTTCGACGTTGACGCGACCGACGAGGACACCGTGCTGGTGAACCGGGTCGTCGGTGAGATTGGCGCCGTCGTCGGTGGGGCTAACCGGGCCCGGACCGTCGAGGACGGCGAGGAGCCTTACGGCGGCCTGCCGGGAGTGCCGGTCTACCTGATGACGCACTCCGTGGCGGAGCCCGTGGTGAAGGACGGGGTGACCTACACGTTCGTCGTGGATGAGATTGGCAGTGCCCTGGAAATGGCGAAGGCTGACGCGGGGGAGAAGGCAGTCAGCCTGCTCGGCGGACGGATCTCACGGCAGTGCCTGCAGCTCGGGGTGGTGGACGAGATCCAGCTGCACGTGGTGCCCATTCTGCTCGGAGCGGGGATCACCCTGTTCGGCGGGCTGAACCAGCGGGTGAACCTGGAACTTATTGAGGACGCGGCGTACGGCAGCGGCGTGCATCTGCGGTACCGGGTGGTTCGTTAGCCGCCGGGTGCCGGTCTGTCTGGGCCCCGCCGGGCGGACCGGAACGGCGGCAACGAAACTCTTCGCTCGCAGAGCTCGCTTCGAGTATTAAAGCCGCCTAACCCGGCCCGTCCGGCGGTCTTGTAGCGTCACCTTCATCGGGACGTGTCCACGGTTCCCACGGGTCGTTGCGGATGGGGATGATGGGGCCACATCCGTCACACCGGTAACGTCGGCTGGGAATCTCAGACCTGGGGGGAGGTCGGATGGGTCGCCAGGCACGGAAACCTTCGGGGAGATGCTGCACTTTCGAGGGGGTATCCCAGAACGCTCGGGGAGGTAACGTCGCTTTGAGCGCCTCATAAGGACATCAGCTGAACGAGAGTTGACGGCGCAAGGCGCTAAAGGACCGGAACTCACCGAGGGTTGACGGCGCAGGGCGCTAAAGGACGGGGGCTCCCCGAAGGTTCCCGTCGGGCTCGAGCCCTGCCCGCGCTTCCGGCGTCGCCCAGGCGCGCAGCAGGCCCGGAATCTACCGGGGACGGTTCGCAGCGTGGGAACGGGCAAGCTCGGAAAGGCGGGCAAGCTCGGCAAGGTCCGCATCCGCAACAGGTACCGGCTCGTAGGAACCATAGCGCCGGGTGACGGCCTGCTCGATCAGGAAGTCCGCAATCGCAGGGTTTTTGGGAAGCAGCGAACCGTGCAGGTAGCTGGCTATCACGTTCTTGTACCGGGCGCCCTCGGTGTCGTCCTTGGAATTGTTGCCCTCGCCCTTGCGGACCCGTGCCAGCGGCTTCGCATCCGGACCCAGGAAGGTCTGGCCGCTGTGGTTCTCGTAGCCGTGGATCTCGCCGAATTCTTCGCTCACGGACAGCACGTTGCCGATCAGCCGGTCCGCGCCGCCGTGGGTTTCGATGTCCAGCACGCCGATGCCCGGGATAAGGACGCCGTCGTGCGTTTTGAAAAACCGGCCAAAGAGCTGGTAGAGGCCGCAGATCACCAGCATTGGCAGGCCGTCGTCCGCCATGGCCCGCAGAGAAGGCGCCAGGGCCTGCAGGTCCTGCTGGATCACCACCTGGCCGCTGTCCTGGCCGCCGCCGCCAACAATCAGGTCGGCATCGGCAGGGAACTCGTCGCCCGGGTTGTACTCGGTGACTACCGGGTTGTATCCCTGCCACTTCAGGCGCTGCTTCAGGACCAGGACGTTGCCCCAGTCACCGTAGATGTTCATGTCCCGCGGATAGAGCTGAACAATGTGGATGTCGCGGCTCATGAGACCACCTCAACCTTCGTGATCTTGGAGAGTTCGCGCCGCACGGCCAGCATGGCGGTATAGGTGCAGAAGATGCGCATGGGCTGTGTGCCGGCACCGGCGATGAACTTCGCCAAAGCATCGGGGATGTCCGGAATGACCTCGCGCACGGGAACATCGTCGTACCGCAGGCGCAGCGCCATGTCGTAGGCGCGGACCCCGGTAACCATGTCCACGCCTCCGGAAAGCGTTTCGAAGTCCACATCCCAGAGCCAGGACATGTCCCGGCCGTCAGCGTAGTTGTCGTTGATCGCGATCATGGTCGCGTAGCCGTGAGCAGCGAAGGACTTCAGGCCCAGGCGGAAGCCGGAGGGGTTCTTCACCAGCACCAGTTCCAGGGGTGCGCCGTTCACGGTGAGGGACTCGCCGCGGCCAAAGGCCGGCTCAACGTTGGACAGCGACTCGAACAGCGCGGTCCGGTCCGCCTTGGCGCCCAGGATCTGCCGGGCGAAAGTCAGCGCGGCTGCCGCGTTGAAGATGTTGTAGACACCGCGAAGCTTCAGCCCGGTGGTGGTGGGGGTGCCGTCAACCAGGAAGTCGGCCTCGGTTTCGGCAACCCGGGTAAGCACGACGTCGGCGGGCTGGGCGGCTGCGATCGCTTCGGAGCGCGAGCCGCGCATCTCGTCGTCGTTCGGGAAGGTGCTGCGCAGCGAGGCATCAAGGCCGAAGTAGGCGACCTTCGGGCCGGCCAGGGAGTCAGCGATGGACGCCACCCGCGGATCCTCGCGGTTGAGGACCACGGTTTCAGTGGTCGCCTTCGCGATCTGTTCCAGCAGCCGGGTGGTCTTGTCGATTTCGCCGAAGCGGTCCAGCTGGTCGCGCAGCACGTTCAGCAGCAGGGCATAGCGCGGCTGGATGAGCTTCACGAAGTGCACGGCGTGGGCTTCGTCCAGCTCCAGGACGGCGATGTCCGCGTCCAGGCGGCCGCGCAGGTTCACTTCGCCAAGCAGAGCAGCGGCCACGCCGCGGGTGAAGTTGCTCCCGGTCCGGTTGGTGAAAACCTTCAGGCCCTGGCCCTCCAGCAGCTCTACAACCATCTTGGTGGTGGTGGTCTTGCCGTTGGTACCGGAGACGACGGCGACGCCGAGGGGCAGGGTGGAGAGTGTGCGGCGGATGAAATTCGGGTCGATTTTCTCCACCACGAGGCCGGGAAGGGCGGAGCCTCCGCCGCGCAGCCGGGAGGCGCCGCGGACCAGTTTGCCGACCAAAATGGAGAAAGAACTCATGGATACCGAATATATCCCACCGTCACGGACCGGGCCGGGAAGCTGCAAGCAACCTAGAATGATCCAATGACCGAAATCACGCCGCGGGACGCCGCGGCACCCCTGGTGGGAGTGCTGGCACTTCAGGGCGGGGTCCGCGAACACGTACACGCGCTGGAAGCGGCGGGTGCACGCACAACGCTGGTCCGCCGCGCATCTGAACTCGATGCCCTGGACGGGCTGGTGCTGCCAGGCGGGGAATCCACCACGATCGACAAGCTGATGCGCCTCTACGGAATCGCCGAACCGCTGCGGGCAAAAATCGCTGCAGGCTTCCCGGTCTACGGCTCCTGCGCCGGCATGATCCTGCTGGCGGAACGAATCACCGACCCGGCACTGGATGCCGCGGGTGTTCCGCAGCAGACCCTGGGCGGGCTGGACATAGTGGTGCGCCGCAACGCATTCGGCCGGCAGCGTGAGTCCTTTGAAATCAGTCTTCCGTTTGCCGGGGTTCAATCCCTGCCGAGCCAGGACCCGGCGAAGGAAGCCGAAAATGTGCACGCAGTTTTTATCCGGGCACCGTGGGTGGAGAAGGTAGGCTCCTCCGTGCAGGTTCTTGCGCAGGTCCCGGCCGGAGACGGCGGATCGGGTGCTGGAAATGGTGCAGAAGATTCAGTCGCTAGAATTGTCGCAGTGCGTTCGGGAAAACTGCTGGCCACCTCGTTCCATCCTGAAGTAACGGGGGAGCGCCGCATCCACGAACTATTTATCCAGATGATCAGAGGAGACGCGTAAGCATGTCGGGCCACTCGAAATGGGCAACTACCAAGCACAAAAAGGCCGTTATTGATGCCAAGCGTGCCAAGTCCTTTGCCAAGCTGATCAAGAACATTGAAGTAGCAGCGCGTGCCGGCGGTGCGGACATGGCTGGCAACCCCGGCCTTGAACTCGCTGTACAGAAGGCAAAAAAGACTTCTGTACCCATCGACAACATCAACCGCGCCATCAAGCGCGGCGCCGGCCTGACCGGCGAAGTGGTTGACTACACCGAAATCATGTACGAGGCCCGCGGACCCCAGGGATCCGCCGTGCTGATCGAGTGCCTCACGGACAACAAGAACCGTGCCGCATCCGAAGTCCGCCTCGCCATCACCCGCAACGGGGGCTCCGTGGCGGACCCCGGGTCCGTTTCCTACATGTTCAACCGCAAGGGCGTTGTCTCCCTGCCCAAGAAGGACCTGACCGAAGACGACCTGCTGATGGTCGTGCTCGACGCCGGTGCTGACGAGGTCAAGGAGTCCGGCGACAACTTCGAGATCCACTGCGACCCCTCGGACCTGCGTGCCGTGGTGGCAGCCCTGGAAGAGGCCGGCATCGAGTACGAGACCGACGAAGTCGAGTTCATTTCCTCCATGCTGGTGGATCTGGAAGCCGACGCCGCCCGGAAGTTCATGAAGCTCGTGGACGCCCTGGAAGAACTGGACGACGTCCAGAACGTCTACTCCAACGCCGATATCTCCGCGGACGTTTTCGCGCAGCTCGAAGAAGACTGAGCACCGCGTGCCTCTCCGGGTTCTGGGTGTTGACCCGGGACTGACCCGCTGCGGACTGGGCGTAGTCGACGTCGAGGGCAACCGCCGCGCCACCATGGTGGCCGTGGGGGTTGCCGGCACGGAAGCCGGCACTGCCCTCGACGCCCGGCTGCTGGCCATTTCAGAGGCGATTGAGCTCTGGCTTGATACGCATACTCCGGATGTCCTTGCCGTGGAGCGGGTCTTCAGCCAGCTCAACGTCAGCACAGTCATGGGCACGGCCCAGGCTTCCGGCGTCGTTATTGCCGCCGCCGCCCGCCGGGGGATTCCGGTTGCGCTGCACACCCCCACGGAGGTCAAGGCCGCCGTTACCGGTTCAGGATCAGCCAACAAAGAAGCAGTGGGCCGGATGGTCACCAAGATCCTGCGGCTCACCGAAATGCCGCGCCCGGCCGACGCCGCCGATGCCCTCGCACTGGCCATCGCCCACGCCTGGCGACGCGGAGCGGTGGGACCCGGACAGGCAGCGACTCAGGGATCGGCGTCCTCCGGCGGTGGACCGGCGTCCTCCGGCCTCACTCCGGCACAGCGGCTGTGGGCCGAAGCGGAAGCCAAGGCGAAACGCGCACACCGCTAAAGTTCCGGCAATCCCGGGCCGGGACAGTAGGCTGTTCGTAGATATGTTCTATTTCGTTCCCGGATCAAAGCACGGAGTTTCCCTATGATCGCCTCCCTACGCGGCGTCGTAACCTACGTCGGCACCGCCTCCGCCGTCATTGACGTCAACGGCATCGGCATGGCCGTCCAGGCAACTCCGCAGACCCTCATGTCCCTGCGGACCGGCTCCGAAGCGCTGCTGCACACAGCCCTCATTGTCCGTGAGGATTCGATGACCCTGTTCGGCTTCGCCGAGCCGGGGGAGCGTGAAGTTTTTGAGACGCTGCTGGGCGTCAGCGGCGTTGGTCCCCGGATAGCGCTGGCGGTCCTGGCCGTCCACACGCCCGAAGCAGTGCGGATTGCCGCGTCCACGGGTGATGACAAGGCCTTTAGCAAGGTTCCCGGAATCGGCCCCAAGGGCGCCCGGCGGATTGTCCTGGAACTGGCGGACAAACTGGTTCCGCTCGGTACCGAGGAAGCGCCGGCCGGCGTGCCCGCCTGGAATGACCAGGTCCTGTCCGCAATGACCGGCCTGGGCTGGTCCGAAAAGGACGCCGCGGCTGCGGTTGAAGCGACGGCCGCCGAACACCCCGAAGCGGCGGCTGCGGGCAACGTGGCTGAAATCCTCCGGCTGACCCTGCGCCGCCTGGGCCAGGACGGCGCCCGCGCCCGGTCCCCGCAGCGGGCAGGCTAGCGTGGCAGCCTCCGAAGCACTCACGGCCGCGGCTCCCGATCCGGACGACAAGGCCATTGAAGCGGCCCTGCGGCCGAAGAACCTCGATGATTTCGTTGGCCAGAAGCGGGTCCGCGAACAGCTGTCCCTCGTCCTTGAAGCTTCCCGCCTGCGCGGCCGCAGCGCAGACCACGTGCTGCTCTCCGGCCCTCCCGGCTTGGGCAAGACCACGCTGTCCATGATCATCGCCGCCGAAATGAACGCCCCGCTGCGCATCAGCTCCGGCCCGGCGATCCAGCACGCCGGAGACCTGGCAGCCATCCTCTCCTCCCTCACGGAGGGCGAAGTGCTCTTCCTGGACGAAATTCACCGGATGTCCCGGCCCGCCGAGGAAATGCTCTACATGGCCATGGAGGACTTCCGGGTGGACATTGTGGTGGGCAAGGGCGCCGGCGCCACGGCCATTCCGCTGGACCTTCCGCCCTTCACCCTGGTGGGGGCGACTACCCGCGCCGGCCTGCTGCCGGGTCCGCTTCGCGACCGGTTCGGTTTCACCGGGCACCTTGAGTTCTACTCCACCGCTGAGCTCGAACTGGTGCTGCGCCGCTCCGCGATGCTGATGGATATGAAGGTCAATTCCGCCGGATTCGCCGAGGTTGCCGGCCGCTCCCGCGGGACCCCGCGTATCGCCAACCGCCTGCTGCGGCGGGTCCGGGACTGGGCGCTCGTCCACGGAATCGACCAGATCGATGCCCGCTCCGCAGGAGCCGCGCTGGATATGTACGAAGTGGACGAGCGTGGCCTGGACCGGTTGGACCGGGCCGTGCTGCACGCCCTGGTGACCAAGTTCGGCGGCGGGCCGGTGGGCCTGTCCACCCTGGCCATCGCCGTCGGCGAAGAGCCGGAGACCGTGGAGACTGTTGCCGAACCCTATCTGGTCCGTGAGGGGCTGCTGGGCCGTACGCCCCGCGGCCGCATTGCCACCCGGGCAGCCTGGGAGCACCTGGGACTGCGCATGCCCGACGCCGCCGCACAGCTTATCCCGGAGGCACTGTTCACCGGTGAAGCGGCACCCGTGCCGGGGGAGCCTGAACAGGACTGAAGCGGGCCCGGCCCCGGGATGCAATCGCGGGCAGATGATTGCACAATGAAAAGCGGGGGAAACTTAAGCGCCCGGCGGCGCGTTTTCCCCTTAGACTGTTTTGACGTCCGCTACGCCGGTGCGCTGATTCCGGCATACCGATACACACCGCAACAGAAACGGAACCCTTCGTGTTCTTGAATGTCTTGGCCCAGACGACCACCGATACAGGCGCTCAGGGCGGTTTTACGTTCTCCAGCCTCCTGCTGCCGATCCTGCTTGGCCTGTTCATCTTTATGATGTTCCGCAAGCAGAAGAAGACCCAGAAGACCGTCCAGGAGCAGCGCACCCAGATGGTTCCGGGAACTGAGGTCATGACCCAGTTCGGTCTCTTCGGCACCATTGTTTCCGTGGACCAGGAAGAGAACAAGGCTGTCCTGGAACTCTCTCCGGGCAACACCGCCACCATCCACCTGCAGGCCCTGACCAAGGTTGTCACCGCCCAGCCCGAGGAAACCGAAACCGAGGACGCCGTTGTCCCGGATGACGCTTCTTCCCTCACCGGCGAAATTGAGCAGGACCGCCGGGACGCGGCTGCCGAGGCACCGCAGGATGAGACTCCGGACGAAACGCTTAAGCGCCTCGACCGCGAGAACAAGAAAGACAACTAGACTCTCCGAGGACCTGCAGGCAGCACAGTTGATGCAGGTCCGCCGGATCCATCTGTCTCCGGCGATCACGCCCTAAAGGAAAACCCCTATGCCTCGAACCGGCTCCGGCCCGGCAGCAAAAAAGACGCTCATTTGGCTGGGCGTCCTTTTTGCTGCCCTGGCCCTTTTGCTCGGCGGCGGCTCCATGTGGAGCAACGCCAGCTGGACTCCCAAGCTTGCCCTTGACCTCGAGGGCGGCACCCAGATGATCCTTGCCCCAAAGGTGCAGGGCGGTGACTCCCAGATCAGCCAGGAACAGCTGGACCAGGCTGTGGAGATCATCCGCCAGCGCGTGGACGGCAGCGGTGTCTCCGAAGCGGAGATCACCACGCAGTCCGGCCGGAACGTCGTTGTGTCGCTTCCGGGCACGCCTACCGCGGAGACCCGGGCACTGATCCAGGCCTCCGCAGCCATGGAGTTCCGCTCCGTCATCATGGGTGGGCCGGGACAGGCACCCGCCGCGGAGACGCCGACGCCGGACGAGGCGCTGCCGCAGCCCACCGCGGAACCTGAAAACGGTTCGGACATGAACTGGGTTACTCCGGAGCTGTACAAGGAATTCGAATCCACGAACTGCCTGGATCCTGCGGCGCTTGAGGCATCCATTGAACCGGCACCGGCAGATGAGCCGATGGTGGCCTGCGAGCCGGGAACTGCCGGCAAGTACATCCTGGGTCCAGTGGAAGTCCCCGGTTCAATGCTGGAAGATGCCAGCTTCGGCATGGCCCAGGGCGGCCAGGGCCAGTCCCTGAACGAATGGGCCGTGAACCTGGACTTCAACGGCGAGGGAACCGAGAAGTTCCGTGCCGTCTCAGAGCGGCTGCTCGGCTTCGGTGACGGATCCCCGCAGAACCAGTTCGCGATTGTGCTGGACGGACAGGTCATTTCCGCTCCGTCCATGAACGTGCTGATCACTGACGGCAACGCACAAATCACCGGGCAGTTCACGCAGGAAACCGCCAAGGCGCTTTCTGAGCAGCTGAAGTACGGCGCCCTGCCGATCAGCTTCGACATCCAGAGCGAGCAGCAGGTCTCCGCCACCCTGGGTGCAGACCAGCTCCGCATGGGCCTGATCGCCGGCGTGATCGGCTTGATCCTGGTGGCGGTGTACTCGCTCTTCCAGTACCGGGCACTTGGCTTCGTGACCATCACGTCGCTGATCGTCGCCGGTGTGCTGACCTATCTGGCCATCGCGATCCTCGGCTGGTCGCACAACTACCGGCTCTCACTGGCAGGTGTTGCGGGCCTGATCGTGGCCATCGGCCTCACCGCGGACTCCTTCATTGTCTACTTCGAACGAATACGCGATGAGCTGCGCGACGGCAGGGGACTGGTCTCCGCCGTCGACAACGGCTGGAAGCGTGCCAAGCGCACGGTCCTGGCGTCGAAGGCAGTAAACCTGCTCGCCGCCGTCGTGCTTTACTTCGTTGCTGTTGGCAACGTCCGCGGCTTCGCCTTCACCCTGGGCCTGACCGCTATCGCCGACCTCATCGTCGTCTTTATGTTCACCCACCCGGTGATGGTCCTGCTGGCCAAGACCAAGTTCTTCGGCAAGGGCCACAAATGGTCCGGCCTGGATGCCACCCGCCTGGGTGCCGTTCCCGTTTACCGCGGCGCCGGACGCCTGCGCGAACCGGCAGCGGTTACCGCTGACGACGACGCCGCCCAGTCGCCGGCGCAGGCCGGCAAGCCCGCAGGGGCTTCGAAAGCGAAGAACAAGGGCGCGGCCCGCGAAGCCGAGCGGCGCATGACGATCGCCGAGCGCCGGGCAGCCGCTGAACGCAGCGGCAAGGATAAACCCGCCAAGCCGGACGAGGCCGCGGATAAACAGGATTCAATGGCAGGCTCCGGCCGCGACGCGGAGAAGGAGGGCAACTGATGGGTAAGCTTCCCGCGTTCGCCAGGTTTGGCAATGAGCTTTACACCGGCCAGCGGTCCTACAACTTTGTGGGCCGCTACCGGCTCTGGTTCCTCATCGCAGCAGCTGCAATCCTGCTTTCCATCCTCATCCCGGTAGCCAAGGGCGGATTCAACCTCGGCATCGATTTCCGCGGCGGCTCCGAATTCACCGTTTCCGGGGTGGAGGACACGCAGGTTTCCGTTGGAGAAGAAGCCGTCAGCGAAGTTGTCTCCGGTTCCGACCCGCGCGTGACCAACATTTCCCCGGGCACCATGCGGATCCAGACCGAAGAGCTCAGCGACGATCAGACCCTGGATGTGAAGACTGCCCTGGCTGAGGGATATGGAGTCAACGAGGACCAGGTGACTTCCACCTTCATTGGTCCGACGTGGGGCAATGACGTCAGCCGGCAGGCCCTGATCGGCCTTGTGGTGTTCGTTGCCCTGGCTGCCGTCCTCATGGCGCTGTACTTCCGGACCTGGAAGATGTCCCTCGCAGCGGTGAGCGGCCTGCTTGCCGTCATGATCGTCACGGCCGGCCTGTACTCTCTCAGCGGTTTCGAGGTGACGCCGTCGGCGATCATCGGTTTCCTGACCGTCCTGAGCTATTCGCTCTATGACACGGTGGTGGTCTTCGACAAGATCCGGGAAAACACAGCGAACCTGGAGAAACAGACCAAGCGAACTTTCGCCGAACAGGTGAACCTCGCCGTCAACCAGACGCTGGTCCGCTCGATCAACACCTCCGTGGTGGCCGTGCTGCCCGTCGCTTCGGTGCTGTTCATCGGCGCCTACCTGCTGGGTGCCGGCACCCTGAAGGACCTGTCGCTGGCCCTGTTCATCGGCATCATCCTTGGCACCCTTGGCACCCTGTTCGTCGCTGCCCCGCTTTACGCCTGGCTGCGCCGGCGTGAGCCGGAAATCGTCAAGCACACCAAGCGCGTCACCGAACGGCGTGAGCACGAGGCACCGGCGGCCCCGGCCGCCGCTGCCGCGACGTAACACCCAGACGGCTTTCCCGCCACCGGTTCCGTTACTCCCCCAGGGGGAAGAACGGAACCGGTGGTGTAAGAGGGGCAGTGCGGGGGCATAGACTGGGCAGATATCTGGAAAGAAAGGGCAGCAGTTGGCCGAGAGCGCGACGCCTGCCGAAAGTGCAGGAAAAGACCGGGAAGAGAACTCTGTCCCGGAAACGGTGAACTCCCCGGACAAGGGTTCGGGCAGTAAGACACCTGCCGCAGTCCAGGTGAAGCCTGGCCCCGGGCAGGCAATCACTCCTGCGCCCAAGCCCGCGGCCAAACCCGCTCCGGTACGCCGGCACGGCACACGTGCCCGGCTGGCCCGCCTGGCCGGCCGCGGAACGTCGTATTCGCCAATGCTCGAGCCCCTGCTGCGCACGGTCCGTGCCAATAACCCGCGCGAAGACCTGGAGCTGATCCAGCGCGCCTACCTGGTTGCCGAACGCTGCCATGAAGGCCAGAAGCGCAAGAGCGGTGATCCGTACATCACGCATCCGGTGGCAGTCGCAACCATCCTTGCCGAGCTCGGAATGACCGGGACCACCCTTGCGGCCGCCCTGCTGCATGACACGGTGGAAGACACCGCCTACTCCCTGGACGAGCTCCGCAGCGAATTTGGCCCCGAAGTGGCAATGCTGGTGGACGGCGTCACCAAGCTGGACAAGGTGACCTTCGGCGACGCGGCGCAGTCGGAAACCGTGCGCAAGATGGTCGTGGCCATGGCCAAGGACATCCGCGTGCTGGTCATCAAGCTGGCGGACCGTCTGCACAATGCCCGCACCTGGCGCTTCGTTTCTCCTGAATCCTCTGCACGGAAGGCCCGGGAAACGCTGGAAATCTTCGCCCCGCTGGCTCACCGGCTGGGCATGAACACCATCAAGTGGGAACTCGAGGACCTGTCCTTCGCGGCTCTGCACCCGAAGGTCTATGACGAGATTGTCCGCATGGTGGGGGACCGGACCCCGGAGCGGGAAAAGTACCTTTCCACCGTCCGCAGCCAGATCGCCGAAGACCTGCACAGCGTCAAGATCAAGGCCACCATCACCGGCCGCCCCAAGCACTACTACTCGATCTACCAGAAGATGATCGTGCGGGGCAAAGACTTCGACGACATCCATGACCTCATGGGCGTGCGCGTCCTCGTTGATTCGGTCCGTGACTGCTATGCCACCCTCGGTGCACTGCACGCACGCTGGAACCCCCTGCCCGGGCGGTTCAAGGACTACATCGCCATGCCGAAGTTCAACATGTACCAGTCACTGCACACCACGGTGATCGGTCCCGGCGGCAAACCGGTGGAAATCCAGATCCGCACCCACGACATGCACCGACGCGCCGAGTACGGCGTGGCCGCGCACTGGAAGTACAAGGACAGCGCCAAGAACGGCTCGGCTGCTCCGGACAATTCAGATATGGGCTGGCTGCGGTCCCTGGTGGACTGGCAGCAGGAGACCTCGGACCCGGATGAGTTCCTGGATTCGCTGCGGTTCGAGATCAACGCCCGCGAAGTGTTCGTGTTCACGCCCAAGGGCGAGGTCATGGCGCTCCCGGCCGGTTCAACTCCGGTGGACTTTGCCTACGCCGTCCATACGGAAGTGGGCCACCGGACCATCGGTGCGCGCGTCAACGGCAAACTGGTTCCGCTCAACAGCGAACTCCAGCACGGCGACTGGGTGGAGATCTTCACCTCCAAGGCCGAGGGTGCCGGACCAAGCCAGGACTGGCAGGGCTTCGTCAAGAGTCCCCGTGCGCGGAACAAGATCCGCCAGTGGTTCACCAAGGAACGCCGTGAAGAGGCGATTGAAAAGGGCAAGGACCTGCTCACCCGCGGCATGCGGAAGCAGAACCTGCCGCTGCAGCGCCTGATGACCCACGACGCGCTGATCGCCGTAGCCCAGGAACTCCACCACCAGGACATCTCCGCACTGTATGCCGCCGTCGGTGACGGCCATACCTCCGCGCAGAACGTGATTGAGCACCTGGTCTCGCTGATGGGCGGACACCAGGGCGCCGAGGAGGACCTCGCCGAGACGCCCGTTTCCTCGGCCAACGCCAAGCGGCCCAAGTTCTCCGACTCCGGCGTCACCGTGCGCGGTGTAGGGGACGTCTGGGTGAAGCTGGCCCGCTGCTGTACTCCCGTGCCGCCGGACCCGATCATTGGTTTCGTGACCCGCGGGTCAGGCGTTTCGGTGCACCGCACTGACTGCCGCAACGTCCAGGAGCTGCGCGACCAGCCGGACCGCATCGTCGCCGTTGACTGGGCACCCACCCAGTCCTCCGTGTTCCTGGTGGAAATCCAGGTAGAGGCGCTGGACCGCAAGTCCCTGCTCTCGGACGTCACCCGGGTCCTGTCGGAGAACCACGTAAACATCCTCTCCGCCAGCGTGAACACCTCCAGCGACCGCGTGGCGATGTCCAAGTTCGTGTTCGAGATGGGCGACCCCAAGTACCTCAGCCACATCCTCAGTGCTGTCCGCCGGATCGACGGCGTGTACGACGTCTACCGGACCACGGGGGACCAGCGCCGGGTCTAGCTCCCGGCTGACACCGGGAGAGGGGCCGATTAGCCGTCCAATGCCGCTGACACCTCTTCCACGGCCGCCAGGGCGCGCCGGGTTCCGGGGATCCGGTAGCCGCTGCGCAGCAGGGTCTTCAGGTACGACGGCGGGCAGTTCAGCTCCGGGACCCTGGCCATCGCCAGCAGGACAGGCACTGACTCCTGGGGCGGGAAGTGCAGTGCGACGTCGTAGGCGGTCCGCAGCGGCTGCGTCACCGCCACGGTGCCCAGCAGCATCCGGTCGGCGGGGCCAAGCGCCACCTCATGCAGCACCGCTCCGCTGAAGGGCGGCAGCGCGGTGCTCCTGCGCCGGGAGTCGGCGAGCAGCGAGAGCCTTGCCGGCGGTTCGGCGCAGCCGAATATCCAGGCTGCACTCATCCAGCCGAAGGCATAGCGCCCGCGTACCTGTTCCGGCAGGCTGTGCTGCGCCGCCAGCGCCCTGGCCAGCGACGACACCCGGACATCCCACCGCAGGAACGTGGAGCCGTACACCGGCTTCACCAGGCCGTCGCGGCACATTCCCTGCAGTTCGGGAAGCGAGAACACCTCACCGGCGTGAAAAACCGCACCGCCCGTGGACGTGACCTGGGGGATTTCACCGGGGTCCGGGCAGGGTAGAGGCATTCCCCCAGACTTCCTGCCCGCGAGTTAAAACGAAAGGCCCGGACGCCGCCTGTGGAAAAGCGGGATCCGGGCCTGTCCGGTCTTGCGGGGCGTGGCTAGGAGAAGTCCTGGGCTGAACGGCGCAGGGTTTCCAGCCACTGCTCGCGGGCCTCAAGGGCTTCGCGGGCGTTGGCGATCTTCTTGGCGTTGCCGTCCTTCTCGGCTGCGGCGAGTTCCTCGCGCAGGGTGGCGATGGCGGCTTCGAGCTGCGTCAGCGCGCTGTTGGTGCGGGCCTTCGTCTCGG
Source organism: Arthrobacter gandavensis (assembly GCF_039528575.1). Taxonomy (NCBI): domain Bacteria; kingdom Bacillati; phylum Actinomycetota; class Actinomycetes; order Micrococcales; family Micrococcaceae; genus Arthrobacter; species Arthrobacter gandavensis. The sequence goes on along the minus strand of NZ_BAAALV010000001.1, from coordinate 426,845 downwards.
GGTTGCTGCGCTGCCAGTGCTCGTCTTCAGCGGCCTTGACGGCTTCTTCGACCTTGCGGATGCCGGCTTCCATACGGCCCATGTCTGCGCGGGGAACCTTGCCGGCTTCCTCCCAGCGGTCACGGATGGACTGCAGGGCCTTGCGGGCCGCGTTCAGGTCAGTGACGGGAAGGATTTCCTGCGCTTCCTTCAGCAGGGCTTCCTTGACCACCAGGTTGGCGGCGAACTCCTCGTCGATAACCTCATTGGCGGCCTGCCGGGCTGCGAAGAACTTGTCCTGGGCGGCACGGAAACGTGCCCACAGGGCGTCGTCGTCCTTCCGGCTGGCACGCTTGGAAGCCTTCCACTCATCCATCAGGCGGCGGTATTCAGCAGCGGTGTTGCCCCAGTCAGTAGAGCTGGAGAGGGCTTCTGCCCGGGCAATGAGCTCTTCCTTTGCGCGCTTGGCCTCGGCGTTCTCGTTGTCCAGCTGGGAGAAGTATGCACGGCGGTGCCGGTCAAAGACGGTGCGGGCCGAACGGAAGCGCTTCCACAGTGCGTCCTCGTTGCTGCGCCCCAGCCGGGGTCCGTTCTTCTGCGCGGCCTTCCACGCTTCGAACAGCTCATTCATCCGGTTGCTGCTGGTCTTCCACTGGATGCTGGCCGGGTCCTTGGCAGCGATCTCTTCCGCTTCGGCAACGATCGCTTCGCGGGCGGCAAGCTCACGGGCACGGACGGCTTCGGCCTCGGCTCGTTCAGCGGCTTCGGCCGCCTTGATGCCGGCCTGCAGGTCCGCGATCCGGGCGTCCAGCGCCACGACGTCGCCCACCATCTTCCGTTCGGCAACCTGGGCAGCGAGGTGCTTGAGGGTCTTGTGCATGTCCGAGGCCGGTGCCTTTGCCGCCAGACGCTGTTCCAGCAGGATGACCTGACTGACGGCGTCGTCGTATTTGCGTACAAAGTAGCCCAGCGCCTCCTCGCGGGTGGCATCCGGGTACTGGCCAACGGGGAACTCTTCGCCTTCGACGATCAGGAAGACGTGGCCGTCCTCCTCAACGCGGGCAAACCGTGCGGCTTCCTCCAGCGGTGTGGTGTGGGCTGCCGGGGCGGCGACTACGGGTGCCGGGGCTGCCGCTCCGGGACGGGCGCCAGCTGGAGCAGGGACCGGGTGCCGGGCAGCGAAAGCTGCCGGACTGGGAGCTGAGGGCCGCTGCGTTTCCGGAACGTTCCCGGTGGTTTCGTCGGATTTCTGACTGTCTGTCACCGCTAAAAGTCTTTCACTCGATGGATGGCCGCTGAGCGAATCCCGCAGAGCCATTACTTCAGGGTAAACGAATCTATCGTCACCGGGGTTGAAGGCCTGCCGTCCCGGGTGCCGTCTGCCACGCCGTCGGCGGCAATTGCCTCCAGAACTTCAAGCCCTGACGTTACCTTACCCATTATCGTGTACCCGCCGGTCTCCTGCGTTATTACGGAGTCCTTGTAGGCGATGAAGAACTGCGTGCCGTGGGAATCGGCCGTGGCGCCGCGGGCTACGGCGATGGTGCCCGCGGGGTAGGAGCCGTCCGCCGGGGTGTTCTCCACCGGACCCCACTGGTAGGCCGGATCCCCGGCCCCGGTTCCATCCCGGGATCCGCACTGGAGAACGCCCATCGACTCGCCGGTGGTCAGCCGGTGGCAGTCCTTGCCGTCAAAGAAGGAGGAATCGGCCAGGGACTTGAACACCGCTGCAGCCTGCGGGGCAGCGCTGCCGTCCAGTTCCACCCCAATTTCCGCACCGTTGAGCACCAGTGTTCCGGTGAACGTTTTCCCGGCGGCCAGGGACGGATCAGGGATGGCGGAGGCGCTCTGCCCGGCCTGGGCTTCCAGCTTCAGCGCAGCCAGGTCATCGGCCGTGGGGTTGGAGGAGAACCAGAAGACCTGCAGTGCCACCGCCAGCGCCAGGACCAGCGCTCCGGCAGCCCCGGCGAAGGCGTTGTCGCGCAGCCGGCGTTTGTGCAGGGCCCGGGTGAACGCCTCTTTGGCTTCCTTGCGGGCCAGCCGCTGGCGGGCGGCCCGGTTGCTTTGACTGCCGGTTCTCACTGCCGTCCTCCTCGGGGTAGGGAATGCGGATCGGGCCCGGGACCCCCTCCGATGGCGGCCCGGAGCCCGGAAACAGCTAAAATGGGTGTCGCACACAGTTTAGGCACTTAACGTGTGTGCAATCCCAGTATTAGGCCCGCCGCGCGCTGCACTGCGCCGTGCAGCAGGCCGCCTGATCCCAAAGGAGTCTGCCCGCATGGCACGCAAGGCCTCACTGTCCGGTTTCCCCGAATGGCTGCCGCAGGAACGCCTCGTTGAACTCCATGTGCTGGACGTGCTGCGCCGCACCTTTGAACTGCACGGCTTCGCGAATATTGAGACCCGCGCCGTGGAGACTGTGGGCCAGCTGCTCCGCAAGGGCGAAATCGACAAGGAAGTCTACGCACTGAGCCGGCTGCAGGCCGAGGAGGGCGAAGGGCCGGCCAAGCAGGATCCCAACCAGCTGGCCCTGCACTTCGACCTCACCGTCCCGTTCGCCCGCTACGTGGTGGAAAATGCCGGGCACCTTGCCTTCCCCTTCCGCCGCTACCAAATCCAGAAGGTCTGGCGCGGGGAACGCCCGCAGGAAGGCCGCGCCCGCGAGTTCACGCAGGCGGACATCGACGTGGTGGGCGACGGCGACCTGCCGTTCCGGTACGACGTCGAGCTGGCGCTGGTTATTGCCGAGGCCCTCGGCGCGCTGCCCATCCCGGACTTCCGGATCCGGGTCAACAACCGCAAGCTGGCGGAGGGCTTCTACCGCGGCATTGGGCTTGAAGACACGGCCGGGGTGCTGCGCAGCATCGACAAGCTTGAAAAGGTCGGCGCTGACCGGGTTGCCGAACTGCTCCAGGAAGAGCTCGGTGCCACGCCGGAGCAGGCGTCGCTGGCGCTGAAGCTCGCTTCGATCCGGACCGAGGACGAGTCCTTCGTGGACCAGGTCCGCGCCCTGGGTGTCACCAACGAACTGCTGGACACCGGCCTGGACGAACTCCGGCAGGTCATCGCCGAAGCAGCCCGCCGGGCACCGGGCAAGGTCATTGCGGACCTTTCGATCGCCCGCGGCTTGGATTACTACACCGGCACGGTCTACGAAACCGTGCTGGTGGGCCACGAACAGCTCGGTTCCATCTGCTCCGGCGGCCGCTACGACTCCCTGGCGACCAAGGGCAACCGGTCCTTCCCCGGCGTCGGTCTCTCCATTGGCGTGACCCGCCTGGTGATGCGGATCCTCAGCCAGGAGTTCGCCGAAGCCAGCCGCTCGGTTCCCACCGCCGTCCTGGTTACCCTTGCCGACGATGACTCCTGGTCCGCCGCGCAGGACGTCGCCGCCGCCCTGCGCGGGCGCGGCATCGCCGTCGAGGTGGCTGCCAAGGCAGAGAAGTTCGGCAAGCAGATCAAGTATGCCGACCGCCGCGGCATCCCGTTTGTCTGGTTCACCGCCGAAGACGGCACCCATGAGGTGAAGGACATCCGTTCCGGAGATCAGGTGCAGGCTGATCCCGCCGTGTGGACCCCGCCCGCGGAGGACCTTCTTCCGCAGGTCAGCGCACGCGGCTGAATGTTGCACGGCTGAAACACGCCGTTCCCCGTTTGGGGCATGCTGCTGGCCTATAGTGGCTGCATGAAAACCCCGTTGCGGATTGGCTATGCGGCCATGCTTGAGCAGTTCCACCCCAGTGAAGCGGTCGCGCTGTCTGCGTATGCGGAGGAACGTGGCTTCTCCGGCGTCATGGCGGCGGACCACTTCCAGCCGTGGGTTCCGGCGCAGGGCCAGTCGGCCTTCGTCTGGAACGTGCTCTCGGCGCTGGGGGAACGGACCAAGGGTGACATCGGTCCGGGCGTGACCGCCCCGACCTTCCGCTGGCACCCTGCCATGGTGGCGCAGGCCTCCGCGACGCTGGCTGCCATGTACCCGGGCCGGCACTGGCTGGGTCTGGGCTCCGGCGAGGCATTGAACGAGCACGTCACGGCCCAGTACTGGCCGGAAGCCCCGGAGCGGATCAACCGCATGTTCGAGGCCATCGAGATCATTTCCAAGCTCTTTGCCGCGTCCCTGGCCGGCAAGGATGTCCGCCACAGCGGCACGTTCTACAAGATGGAATCCACCCGGCTGTGGACCATGCCGGAGGTTGCTCCGGAAATCCTCGTTGCCACGGCCGGCCCCGTAACCGCCAAGCGCGCCGGCAGGCACGCCGACGGGCTCATCACCGTGGGCGCGCCGCTGGAGAAAATCGAAGGACTGTTCGCCCGGTTCGACGCCGGTGCCCGCGAGGCAGGCAAGGACCCGGACACGATGCCCAAGGTCCTGCAGCTGCATATGAGCTGGGCGCCGACCTACGAGGAAGCCCTGGCCAACGCCATGACTGAATGGCCCAACGGCGGGATGAAGTTCCCCAAGGCGGATATCCGCTCGCCCTTCGAACTGGAGCAGATGGCACGGCTGGTCCGGCCCGAGGATTTCGAGGGCAGGCTGCTGATCTCCGAGGACCCGGACGTGCACCGCGCCTACATCCAGAAATTCCTCGACCTCGGATTCGACCGCGTGTATCTCCACAATGTGGGGCGCAACCAGCGCGAGTGGATCGACGTATTTGGCACCTCGGTGCTGCCGGAGCTGCACCGATGACACTGGACCACCTCGTGCCCGAATCCTCCGCCGGAACCACCGCGCCAACCAGCCGGCTGGTCATCACGCCCCTACAGGGAATCGGTGAAGTCCGTTCCGGGGACGACCTGGCTGACCTCATTGGACGGGCCTGCGGAAAGTACCTGCGCAGCGGAGACATCCTGGCAGTGACCTCCAAAGTGGTCTCCAAGGCGGAGGGCCGCACCATGCCTGCCTCTGCCCGTGACGCGGCGGTTGAGCAGGAGACGGTGCGCGTTGTTGCCAGCCGCGAACATCCCGGCGGCACCACCAGGATTGTTGAAAACCGCCTCGGCATCGTTGCGGCCGCGGCCGGAGTGGACTCCTCCAACACCGAGGACGGGACGGTGCTTCTGCTCCCGGAGGACCCGGATGCCTCAGCGCGTGCGATCTGCCGCCGGCTGAAGCAGGACTTTGGGGTGGACATCGGCGTCGTCATCACCGACACGCTGGGACGCCCTTGGCGGCAGGGACAGACCGACGCAGCGATCGGCGCGGCAGGGCTCACCGTCCTGCTGGACCTGCGCGGTACGCCGGACGCCTCCGGCCGGCCCATGGCCGCCACCGTTGCCGCGGTGGCCGATGAGATCGCTGCGGCGGCCGACCTGGTCAAGGGCAAGACCGCCGGGATCCCGGTGGCACTGGTCCGCGGCCTGGACACACTGGTCACGGTGGGGGGCATGGACAAGGACCCGGGGGCGAAGGCACTGCTCCGTCCCGCGGCGGAGGACATGTTCCGGCGCGGCAGCGCGGAAGCATTCGAGGACGGGCGCCGGTCGGGCACCAAGACGGGTTACAACGCAGGGTACGACGACGGCCACGCGGCAGGTTACGAGGACGGTTACGCCGCCGGTTATGCGGCTGCCGCGGCCGAAGCGCGCCGCCGTGCACGCAGCATGGGCAGCCGCTGATTCCAGGGGATGCCGACGCTGGGGACCCTACCGGCCCAGCGCAATGAGCGGGCGGCCCGTCAGCGGATGCTGCAGCAGCTCGGCCCTGACACCGTACACGCGGCGGATCAGTTCCGGCGTCAGCACGGACCCCACCGGGCCGGCGGCAACTACCGTGCCGCCGCTGAGCACGATCAGGTGTGAACACGCTGCCGCCGCATGGTTGATGTCGTGCAGCGCCGCGGCCACGGCCGTCCCGCCGGCGGCCAGGTTCTCCAGCAGTTCCAAAGTTTCAAGCTGGGCCGAGGCATCCAGATGGTTGGTGGGCTCATCCAGGAGCAGCACAGCCGGTTCCTGCGCCAGCGCCCGTGCCAGCTGCACCCGCTGTTGTTCGCCGCCGGACAGAGTTGAGTAGGTTCGCTCCGCGTGGCTAAGCACCCCTGCGGCTGCCAGGGACCGCTCCACCACGTCCAGGTCATGACGGCTTTCTCCGGCCAGCAGGCTGCGGTGCGGCGTGCGTCCCAGGGCCGTGACCTCGCGGACTGATTGGGACGTCTCGGCCGGCAGGGACTGTTCCACTAGCGCGATGCTCCGCGCCCGCTCCCGGGCGCGGGTCCTGGAAAGCGGCCGGTCCCGCAGCCTTACCGTTCCGTCGTCCGGGTCCAGGACGCCGGCCAGCAGATGAAGCAGTGTCGATTTCCCTGCACCGTTGGGACCAAGCAAGCCCGTAAAGGTGCCGGGCTCAAGGGTGCAGTCCACGCCGTCCACCAGCACCCGCCCGCTGCGGACTATCCGAACCCGCTCCGCTGACAGACTGGGGCGGGCGTCCACAGCGGCACCCGGGACGCGGGCGCTCATGCTCCGCTCCTGCGGCGGAGCAGCAGCAGGATGAAGAAGGGAGCCCCAATCAGGGCCGTCACGATTCCCACCGGAATCTCCCGGGGATCGAATACTGTCCGTGCCGCAGTGTCCGTCAGGACGAGGAACAGGGCTCCGGCCAGGGCGGACAGCGGCAGGAGTGAGCGGTGGGAAGCCCCCGCCAGCATCCGCACCGCATGTGGCAGGACCAGGCCTACGAACCCGATGGATCCGCTCACGGAGACCATGGCCCCGGTCAGGAGGGCGGTCGCCCCCAGCAGCGTCCAGCGGACAGCGGGCACCGGCACGCCAAGCGCGGAGGCGGCGGTGTCACCGAAGGAGAACGCGTCCAGGAGCCGCCCGCAGAACATCAGGGGAATACCGGCGACGGCGAGTACGGGAAGGGCGATCGCGGTGCTTGACCACGTAGCCCCGGCCAGGGACCCCATCAGCCAGCCGAGCACCTCACGGTAGGAATCTCCCTGGGCGGTCCAGAACACCACGAACGACGCCGCTGCTGCAGCCAGGGAGGACACCGCCAGTCCGGCAAGGACGGTACGCGTGGGCGTGATGGAGCCCAGCGCCCCAGCGAGTGCCAGTGTGGTTCCCATCGCCAGCATGGCTCCGGCGAACGCCGCAACGGGAAGCACGACGGCGGAGCCCAGCAGCAGCACGGTGACTGCCCCCAAGCTGGCACCGGAGCTCAGCCCCAGCAGGTACGGGTCTGCCAGCGGATTACGGGTGAGCGCCTGGATCACCGCCCCGCTGAGAGCCAGGCCTGCGCCAACCGCCGCGGCCGTCAGGACCCGGGGGAGCCTCAGGTCCCGCACGATCGCCTCCTGCAGGGGTGTCAGCGACCCGCTGCCCGGCGCCGTCAGCGCCAGCCACGCCTCCCTTACCCCCAGACCGGCAGGTCCCACGGTCAGAGCCCAGAGCCCGGCGGCCAGCAGCCCCAGGCCAAGGACAGCACCGACAAACCAGGCGCGGCGGGAGCGCGGCTGCCGGGCGGGCCGTTCAACGGCGGGTGCGCCGGGACGGGCGATGGTGTCAGCCAAGGGCAGCCAGCTGCTCGGTGAGGGAACGTACGGTTTCCACGTTGCGTACCCCGGCTTCAGAGGCAGCAAATGGAACCACCAGGTAGCGGCCTTCCTGAACTGCCCTGAGCTGGGAGATCACGGGGTGGGACTCCAGCACGGACTTCTTTTTCTCCACACTGCCCCAGGCCGAGTCGACCAGCACAATGACGTCCGGGTCCGCCTGGGCTACGGCTTCCCAGGAATACGGGCTCCAGCCCGCATCGATGCCGGCAGCGATGTTCTCCAGGCCCGCGGATTCCATCAGCAGCGCAGGTGCTCCGCTGCCGGCACCCACGAAAGGGGTGTCGGATCCGGAGCTGTACCAGAGTGCGCTGTAGCCCTTGCCATTCGGAGTGAGCGCCGCGAGCTCGGCCCGCTGTGCCTCAACCAGTTCCGATGCCGCTCCGGGTGCCCCGAACAGGTCTCCGGCTTCCTCGATAGAGGCGAAGACGTCGTCGAACGTCAGCGGGCTGGGCCGGTGTCCGTCCTCCATGCAGGCAGCGGGTGATACGTAGCTCGCTACGCCCAGTTCCCCGAGCTGGGCGCGTTCTCCGGCGCCGTCGGCGGAGAAGTTCGATTCCCAGCCGGCGAAAACCAGGTCCGGCGCGAGGCCCAGGACAGCCTCTTGGGAGGGCACCTTTTCGGCCAGGACCGGGGGAACCGGTGATCCTGCCCAGGCCTCGGGTACCGGGCCGTCGGCGAATGCGGTGCCCACGATCTTCCCCCCGAGGCCCAGGGCCAGGAGCAGCTCGGTAGAGGTGGACTTGATGGTCACCACGCGCTCCGGGGGAGCATCCAGGGAGACCGGTGTTCCGCAGTTATCCAGTTCCAGGGGGAACCCGGGTTCGAGGGTCCCTGACGCCTCTGTCTGAGGACGCTGGGCCTGCGCCGCATCCGGGGACGGGCCGGCGCAGCCGGTAAGCGCCAGTACGGTGAGTGCGGCCAACGCGGCAGGGCGCAGGAAACCGGGTGGGACATCAGACGGGGGAATCATAAAACCTCGCAGGTGGAAGTGATCCGGGCGGTGGTTCCGCTGGGCTGCCGTGCCCGCGGAAGAGGTGCGGCTGGGCCCAAATCAAGGCCTGCTGTTCCCCGGCCAATCGGGCCGGTGATCGGTTGCCGCCTGCCGGGATGAAAGCGTACCGGCGGCGATTTCTACACTCTTGCAGAACTCGCCCGCGTAGCCAAGGATGGCGGGCACGGAGAACCGGGCTGCACCGCAGCTTTAATGCCTCCGAAACGCAGGAGAAATGTTTAGCCCAAAAGATGATGAAAAGCCCATGCGGCCTTTTTGCGAAACGGGCGGCTAAGCCGCCGGATTGTGGAGGATGTTTTGACGATCGTTCGAACCGCACTGACGCAGACCACCTGGACCGGCGATGAGGAGTCCATGGTTGCCAAGCATGAGGACTTTGTCCGCCGGGCAGCAGCGGAAGGCGCGCAGGTTATCTGTTTCCAGGAACTCTTCCACGGGCCGTATTTCGGAATTGTCCAGGACAGCAAGTACTACGAATATGCCCAGGCCGTGCCGGGACCGCTGACGGAGCGGTTCTCCAAACTGGCAGCCGAGCACAACATGGTGATTATCCTTCCCGTCTACGAGGAAGAGCAGCCCGGCGTCTACTACAACACGGCTGCAGTAATCGACGCGGACGGAACGTACCTGGGTAAATACCGGAAGAACCATATTCCGCATGTGGAGAAGTTCTGGGAAAAGTTCTATTTCCGTCCGGGAAACCTTGGCTGGCCCGTTTTCGATACCGCGGTTGGAAAAGTCGGCGTCACCATCTGCTACGACCGGCATTTCCCAGAGGGCTGGCGGGTCCTGGGACTGAACGGCGCCCAGCTGGTCTTCAACCCCAACGCTTCCAAGCCCGGCCTTTCCAACCGGCTGTGGGAACTCGAGCAGCCGACTGCCGCTGCCGCCAACGGCTACTTCGTGGTGGTTCCCAACCGTGTGGGGGAAGAAACCAATGAATTCGGCGAGGAGGCAGTGGACTTCTACGGCACCTCCTACATCGCCGACCCGCAGGGCAACTACGTCGGTGAGGTGGGCGCCCGGGACGGGGAGGAACTGATGATCCGCGACCTCGATATGGAGCTGGTACGCACCGCAAGGAACAACTGGCAGTTCTACCGGGACCGCCGTCCGGATGCCTACGACCCCATCACCGCACCGTAAGCCCGGACAGCACAGAGGAAGGCAAGGAAACGCTTTATGGCAACAACACTGATCTCCGGTGGCACCGTCGTCACCGCCACCGGCCGCAGCGCAGCGGATGTCCTGGTGGACGGAGAGAAAATCGCCGCGGTCCTGGCACCCGGATCCACCCTGCTGGGACACGACCTTGCAGGTTCGGTGGACACTGTCCTGGACGCCACCGGCAAGTACGTGATTCCCGGCGGAATCGACGCGCACACCCATATGCAGATGCCCTTCGGCGGCACCGAAGCCTCCGACACCTTCGAAACCGGAACCCGTGCAGCAGCCTGGGGCGGAACCACCACCATTGTGGACTTCGCCATCCAGCGCTACGGCGAACGGGTCATGGACGGGCTTGCCGCCTGGCATGAGAAGGCCGCGGGGGAATGTGCCATCGACTACGGATTCCACCAGATCATCGGCGACGTCAATGACGACTCGCTGAAGGCGATGGAAACCCTCCCGGACGAAGGGGTCTCCAGCTACAAGCTCTTTATGGCCTACCCCGGGGTCTTCTACAGCGACGACGCGCAGATCTACAAGGCCATGCGGGTCGGAGCCGAGACCGGTCTGATGACCATGATGCACGCCGAAAACGGTCCGGCGATCGACGCGATGGTCACCGAACTGCTCGCCCAGGGCAAAACCGACCCCTACTACCACGGCGTCGCACGCGCCTGGCAGATGGAAGAGGAAGCCACCCACCGGGCCATCATGCTCGCCAACCTCACCGGGGCGCCGCTCTACGTCGTCCATGTGTCAGCCAAGCCGGCCGTGGAACAGCTCGCGGCGGCACGGGACAACGGACAGAACGTCTTCGGCGAAACCTGCCCGCAGTACCTCTACCTCTCGCTCGAGGACCAGCTCGGTGCCGAAGGATTCGAGGGCGCCAAATGGGTCTGCTCCACACCGCTGCGGTCCAGGCACGAACACCACCAGGACCACATGTGGCAGTCGCTGCGCACCAACGACATCCAGATGGTCGCCACGGACCACTGCCCGTTCTGCATGAAGGGACAGAAGGACATGGGGGTGGGTGATTTCTCGAAGATTCCCAACGGCATCGGCTCGGTGGAACACCGCATGGACCTGATGTACCAGGGCGTCGTGGACGGAAAAATCAGCCTGGAGCGCTGGGTGGAGATCACCAGCACGACGCCGGCGCGCATGTTTGGCATGTATGGCACCAAGGGCGTGATCGCCCCGGGAGCAGACGCCGACGTCGTTATTTACGACCCGAACGGGCACACCTCGATCGGGCTGGAGAAGACCCACCACATGAACATGGACTACTCGGCGTGGGAGGGCTACGAGATCGAAGGGCACGTGGACACGGTGATGTCCCGCGGCCGTGTGGTCGTCAACAACAACGAGTACCTGGGCAGCAAGGGCCACGGGCAGTATGTCCGCCGCGCAACCAGCCAGTACCTGGTCTAGGGGGAAACATGGAATTCGGTGCGGTACTGCAGTGCAATCCTCCCGCCCAGCGGACGGTGGCGCTTGCCAAGAAAGCGGAGGAACACGGGTTTGACTACGTGTGGACCTTCGATTCACACCTGCTCTGGCAGGAGCCATACGTGATCTACAGCCAGATCCTGGCCGAAACCCGGTCCATCAAGGTGGGGCCGATGGTCACCAACCCCGCCACCCGGGACTGGACCGTGACGGCGTCGACCTACGCCACGCTGAACCAGATGTACGGCAACCGGACCGTCTGCGGGATCGGCAGGGGAGACTCCGCGGTGCGGGTCACCAACGGGGCTCCCACCACGCTGAAGACGCTTCGCCAGGCAATCCATGTGATCCGGGAACTGGCCAACTCCCGGCCGGTTGAATACAACGGCGCCACCCTGCAGTTCCCGTGGAGCAAGGGCTCGGAACTGGAGGTCTGGGTGGCGGCCTACGGTCCGCTGGCACTGAAGCTCACCGGGGAGGTGGGGGATGGGTTCATCCTCCAGCTGGCGGACGTGGACATTGCCGAGTGGATGATTCGTACTGTCCGGCAGGCCGCGGCCGACGCCGGCCGGGACCCGGACAGCATCGAATTCTGCGTCGCAGCGCCGATGTACATCGGCACCAACCGGGAACACATGCGCAACCAGTGCCGCTGGTTCGGCGGCATGGTGGGCAACCACGTGGCGGATATCGTGTCCAAATACGGGTCCGATTCCTCCGTGCCGCAGGCGCTGACCGACTACATTGCAGGGCGCCAGGGCTACGACTACAACGAGCACGGCCGTGCCGGGAACACCCATGCCGACTTTGTGCCGGATGAAATCGTGGACCGGTTCTGCATCCTGGGCACCGCCGAAGAGCACATGGAAAAGCTCGAAAAGCTCAAAGCCCTCGGCGTCACGCAGTTTGCCGGTTACCTCCAGCACGACAACAAGGAGGAAACCCTGCGCGTCTACGGGGAGACGGTGATCCCTGCCCTGCGGGACCAGGTGGCTGCGAAGGCATGAAAACGGAAGTACGACGGCGGTGGCGCCCCTCCGCGATCGCGTGGGGGATTGGCGGGGTGCTGCTGCCGGTCCTTCTCTGGGAGGGGTACAAAGCTGTTGGCCCGGCGTCCGGGGTTAGCGTCGGCGGCATGCCGCTGCTGCCCCGGACCACGGACCTGGCCATGCCCCATTCCTGGACCATGCTTGAGCGGCTCCTGGCACCTGAATCCTCGGCCTCGGGCGCCGGACCCATGTGGGTGGCCGTGCTGCAGGCGGCCGGTTTTACCCTCGGCATCGCCGGTGCCGGCTGGCTGCTGGGCGTTGTGGTGGGGCTCGGGCTTGCCATGCTGATGCAGCGCTTCCGCAGCGCCAACTCGGCGATGCTGCCCTGGATCATCCTGAGCCAGACCGTGCCGCTGATCGCGATCGCTCCGCTGGTCCGCCGGTGGGGGTCACAGCTCGAGTTTGGCCCGTTCACGTGGGAGAACTGGATGTCCGTGGCCGTCATCTCCGCTTACCTGGCGTTCTTTCCGGTGGCCATTGGTGCGCTGCGCGGCTTCAACGCCCCGGAGAAGGCACACGAGGACCTCATGCGCACCTATGCCCTTGGCTGGTGGCAGACCTTCCTGCGGCTCAGGCTCCCGGCGAGCGTGCCGTACCTGCTCCCTGCACTGCGGCTCGCGGCCGCCAACGCGGTGATCGGGGCAGTGGTGGCGGAGGTTTCAATCGGGCTCCGCGGCGGTATTGGCCGCATGATCGTCGAATTCGCCGCCGCCGCGGGAGGTGACCCGGGCAAGCCCTGGGCGCCAATCTTCGGCGCCGTGGTGCTGGGCCTGGCCGCGGTGGGATTCGTTGCTTTGATCGGCGCACTGCTGCGCCGCTACCGCAGAGGAGAGCAGGCAGCATGAACAGCACTACGGATTCAATGGGCGGGACGGCGACGGCGGACGGGGGAGCGGTTCCGGTCCCCGCGGTTCACGCGGTCTCTGTTGGCCGCATCTTTGGCGCCGGACGCAGCCCGGTGCAGGCACTGCGGGACGTCAGCCTGAGCGTAGCTGCCGGTGAGTTTGTCTCCCTGATCGGTCCCTCCGGCTGTGGCAAAAGCACCCTGATGAGGCTGATCGCGGATCTGGATGCACCCAGTTCCGGAACGCTGAGCGTGTTCGGCAAGAGTGCGCGGCAGGCCCGGCTGGACCAGGATTACGGCATCGCTTTCCAGCAGGCAGGGCTGCTGCCCTGGCGGACCGTGCGCGGCAACATTGAGCTGCCTCTGCAGACCCACGGCGCCGCCCCGGCAGCCCGCCGGGCGCGCTCGGATGAACTGCTGGAGATGGTAGGCCTCTCCGACTTCGGCGAGCACTACCCGGACCAGCTCTCCGGCGGTATGCAGCAGAGGGTGGCCATCGCACGGTCGCTGGCTGAGTCACCCAAGCTGCTGCTGATGGATGAGCCTTTCGGAGCCCTGGATGAGATGACGCGGGAAAAGATGCAGAACGAACTGGTCCGCATCTGCGCGGAGACGGGCTGCGCCGTCGTTTTTGTCACCCATTCAATTCCGGAGGCCGTGTTCCTCTCTGACCGGGTGGTGGTGATGTCTCCACGGCCGGGTGAAATCCGGGAGATCGTGGACATCACGCTGGGCTCAGCCGGCGCCCGCGGTGCGGGACTTCGCGAGGAGGCTTCTTTTTACGAGGCGATCCGGACAGTGCGTGAGGCGCTGCACGGGGCCGAACCTGCTGCGGTCCGGGGAGCGGAAACCCGATGAGCGGGATCGTCCAGGACCCGCCGGCCGCACCGGCAGCGGGTGCGCCGGCGGAAACTCGTGGAACAGCCGGCATCGATCCCGGCCGTCTGTCCGGGCTTGGCAGCCACCTCGCTGCGCCGCTGCTGCTGGGGGCAGCGGCACTCCTGCTGTGGCAGGGCGCGGTTTGGGTGCTGCAGATTGAGCCGTTCATCGTCCCGGGGCCGCTGGCAATCGCCGAAGCCTTCGCCGGCAACCTGGCGAACGTGCTGGGTGCCGCCGTCGTCACCGGGGTGAACGCCGCCGTCGGGCTGGTGACTGGAGCGCTGCTGGGAGTTGCTGCCGCTGTGGCGGCCGCAGCCGTCCCTGCCCTGGACCGGCTGGCGGCACCGCTGGTGGTGGCGCTCTCCGTCATTCCGATCGTGGCGCTGGCTCCGGTGCTCTACACAATGTTCGGTGCCGATCAGCAGGCCACCCGGCAGATCGTGGCGGGAATCGCCGTCTTCATTCCCGTCTACGTCAACTCGCTGCGCGGATTCCGGCAGGTGAAGCCGGTGCACCGGGACCTGATGCGCTCGTACGCCGCTGGCAAGTGGCAGATCACCCGCAGCGTCACCCTGCCCAGCGCAGTGCCGTACATGTTCACCGGCCTGCGGATTGCGTCCTCACTGGCCGTCGTCTCGGCGCTGATTGCCGAGTACTTCGGCGGGCCGGTAGGCGGCCTCGGCAAGTCGGTGACGTCCGCGGCTTCGAGCAGCAACTACACGCTGGCCTGGGCCTACGTGCTTGGTGCCGTGCTGCTGGGGCTGCTGTTCTACGCGGTCACCGCCGCGCTGGAGAAGTACTTTTCCCGGCATTCCGGCGGGTCCTGAGTCCGGCGCCGCTCCATAGATGTTCCACCCGCACCACTCCGTCCGCACTAATCGCCCGTATGAGGGGAAGCACATGAACACACGAAGGAAACCGCTCACAATCCTGGCCTCCGGACTGGCCGTCACCGCCCTGGCGCTGGCAGGCTGCGGCGGGGAATCCGGGGACGGCCCGGCCGCCGCCGATGAACTTACCCCGGTGAAGCTGCAGCTGCAGTGGTTCGCGCAGGCCCAGTTCGCCGGCTACTACGCGGCACTGGACCAGGGCTTCTTCGAGGAGGAGGGCCTCGACGTCGAAATCCTGGAAGGCGGTGCCGATATTGTGCCGCAGGATGTCCTGGCCTCCGGCGACGCTGACTACGCCATCTCCTGGGTTCCCAAGGTCCTCGGCTCGATCGAGCAGGGCGCTGCCATCACCAACGTGGCGCAGATCTTCGAACGAAGCGCCACCCTGCAGGTCGCCATGGCGGACTCGGGCATTGACGGTCCCGAAGACCTCGCCGGCAAGAAGGTTGGCTCCTGGGGCTACGGCAATGAGTGGGAGCTGTTTGCCGGTATGCAGCAGGCCGGCGTGGAGATCGATGACATTGAACTGATCCAGCAGGCCTTCGACATGAACGGCTTCCTCGCCGGGGACATCGACGCCGCGCAGGCCATGACCTACAACGAATACGCGCAGGTCCTGGAGACGGAGAACCCGAACACGGGCGAGCTCTACCAGCCGGAGGACCTCACCGTCATCGACTGGAACGAAGAGGGCACCGCGATGCTTCAGGACGCCATTTGGGCGGACACACAGCGGCTCGAGGATGACGAGGAGTACCAGGAAACCACGGTTGCCTTCATCAAGGCCGCCATCAAAGGCTGGGCGTATGCGAAGGACAACCCTGAGGAAGCGGCGGAGATCGTGACCGGGGCCGGGTCCACGCTGGGCACGAGCCACCAGCTGTGGATGACCAATGAAACGTCCAAGCTGATCTGGCCGTCCACGAACGGCGTTGGCCTGATCGATGAGGCTGCGTGGGAACAGACGGTTGAGATCGCGCTGGGCACCAAGAACGAAACTGGTGCAACGATCATCAGTGAGGAGCCGCCGGCCACGGCCTGGACCAACGAGTACGTGGAGAAGGCATTGGCGGAGCTGGAGGAAGAAGGCGTAGACACCAAGGGTGCGGACTTTGCGCCCATTGAGGTTGAGCTTCAGCCCGGAGGGAACTGACCCGGTTTGAACCCGTGCCGGCCTGGCCGGCGCATCGCTGGTTCGGCTTCTTGTCCGCCCGCCGGGCGGCCGGGGCTGATGGTGGTGTGCCGGCCAGGCGTCTTTTCGTTGGAGTCCAGCCGGGGTAGTTGCCGGTCAAAAAGCTGTAGCGTTTGGGCTACCCTCACCGCGAATCAATGCGGGCGGGGTATATGCGACTCGGGAGTCCTGGGAGCGATCGGGGTGGCGCAGTCGGATTCTTCGAGGGAGTGCCGCTGCGGTTAGGGACCGGCTTACGGGCATGAGTCATGGGGCGCTGCGGCTCGCCGAGTACGCTTTAGTCCATGCAGATTCGTGAAGCCACCCTGGATGACCTGGAACATGTGGCTGCGGTTTGTGATGCCGGCGGTCGACCACGCTGGACCAGCGCAATGATCGTCCCCAGAGACCAACGAGTCGTGTTGGTGGCTGTCATGCAGGGCGCAGTTGTCGGGGTGGCCAAGACCCATCACTACCCGGGTCCCGAAGACAACGCGCCAGCAGGCCACTATCTCGGTGGAGTGGAAGTCGCTCCGGAGTTCCGTCGGCGAGGAATTGGTTCTGAACTCACCCGGGTGAGATTGGAATTGATCTGGGCATGGGCCTCAGCCGCTTACTACTTCACGAACGAACACAACACGGCGTCCATCCGGATGCACGAGACGCACGCGTTCCGGCCCGTCGCCCGACTCCGGGAGATCCGAGGAGTAACCGCGGACGACGGCCGGTCTGAGCTTATTCTGTTCGAGGCGTCCCGATAAACGATCCCCTGTGGGCTATTGATGTTAACCCCGTGGTTTGTAGTTTGCATGTCGCTACGGACCTGCTACGGACGAACTCGGAAACCCAAAACTGATCGATTGCGGCCGCTTGCTTCGCTATCCCATGGACCACGGGTGGACAGTGCTACGAGAGCAAGTCCGAGCAGTACAAACCAGATGTACCCCCACGAGGCCGCCGTCGCGATTCGGAGAATTCCAGCCATAGCAACGAAACTGCCGGTGGAGAAGAGGAAGCGTGTCATTTTCCAGCTGAACATTCCGTGTTTGGCTCGCATCCGTCAACAGTACGTGAGCGGATTTTTCAACGCAGTCCACCCTCGTGGCCCGCGCCTAATTGCAGACTGCCTCGGGTTAGGGTGACTCACTCTCCCGTTCAGCATTCCGCTTGCGGATCACTGAACGGAAGTCGCCTCGGCGTGCTGCCCATGCCGAGCGTCGCGGTGAAGGATCCCTAAATGGAACGTCTCTCCATGCGTTGGCTGCGATCGTCGCATTCAACTCGGCATTGCGCGCGAATAGTCCCTCTTGAGGTTCCCGTGCAAAGAGAGCCGCCCTACGTCTTCGAAAAATCTCTGAAGAGAATTCCTGATGCCCACAGAGCTAAGATTTCAGGATGAACAAGGGGAGCACAGGTCTGGAAGAGTCAGGCTCGGCCACTCGCGCGTGCGCTTTCATCCCGTCAACGCATCGTGGCCTACCGATGCTGCGCCTATTCCTTCCTTTTCGAGACCCCTCTCTCGATGAGAGCGAAAACATTGTGCGATGGTCCCGATACGTCTCCCTAGAAGATCATTCTGCTTCGCTGGATTGGTTTGAAGCGACCGCGGAGATAGCCGAGGACGAACCGTCCATTCGCGGACTCGTCTCCTGCATGGGCGAGCTGGATGAGGAAACTGCGACCGCCCTTCGGGATGCGATTGGCACTGTCAAGCTGCAATGCCTCCGGTGGATGGGCTACGCGGAAGCACCACGGACCAATTCGCCAAGGCGAGTATTCGGGGAGGAATACTTCGAGGCACACCTCAGTCCTGACGATGTGACGGCCGGACGAAGGGTCCCGGAGTTCGCGTGGGATGCCGACCAGCGTTTTGCATGGGGTGGCAGGCTGTACCCGGACTCTTTGATTGTGGCCGCCGAGCCATCCATCTTTCGGCAACTGATGAATGACTCCCGCGTCGACACTGTGTCGGTGAGGGCAGATCGAGATTTGCTGCCCTGGAGCGCCGGCGACTGACCTCTCGGCCGCTACCGGGTCTAATGGACACGGATGTCCCAGTGGAGGATCCTTCACCGCGATGCCAACCGGTGTCAGTGACATGATGAAGTGGTGACGTTCCTTCCCTGCAGTGACCAGACGCCCGCGGATTGGATCGCGACTAGCGACGTCAATTGGTGGAGCGTGGTCACGCTGGGCCCTCCAGGGTTCGGCACCTAGGCACGACTGCGGTTCATCCCAGATCCGGCCTATGAAGGCCAGACTGAAAACGAAGTTGCCGGCATGTACAACGTCCCGTCAGATACTGACCAACTTCGTCTCGCGGTCAAGACGTTACTCCAGCACGCCAGTCCGATCGTCGATGGGTATGTGCTTCTGTGGGACGGATGGGGTGAGGATGCGTTTCCGGAAGCCGTGCTGCGTACGCCCCGCGTGGTGCTCCCGAACCGTGAGTACTACCTGTGCAAGGTCTCGCTGGCAGGTTTTGTCTCAGGGATCGTTGAAAACGCCTGGCATGCGGAAACGAATCACCCCATGCCCCTTCCGTCCTTTATATGGCCCTCGGACCAGACCTGGTGCATCACCAAAGATGTCGATCCCCATTGGGCCGGCATCGGCGGTGATCAGGATCTAATGGAGCAACTACTGGCCGAACATAGTCTCGACGTTGTTCCCCTCGAGACGAACGAGATTCTGCCCTTTTACTCGTAGTGGAAAGAACCGATCCGCCGGTGACCGGGTAGTCCAGGAGGGCTGAAGCGGGGCCCGAGCGTCGCATTGAAGGATCCCTCACTGCAACGCCTGGCATGGGCAGCGCGGCGAGGGACGTTCAATCTGGGGCCTCTTGCCGGAAACCGTACCGCTTCGAGAATTAGAGCGAGGAACATCGTTTCAAATGGTCCCTTCAAAACCGGGGGGGATAGGGTGAGCCATGACTTCTGTGCGGCGTCGTCCGTCCCCCTTGATCGCAGTGATAGGCGGGGTGACAGCCCTGGCGCTTTTTCTCATTCCAGGATGGCTGCCGGCAGAGTTCCGATCGCGTTGGGAATGGGTCATCGCTATCAGTCAGTGCATTGCCGCAATAGCAGCGGTGGTCTATGTCGCATGGTTCGTTCTACGGCAGCGAGACGACTATTGGCGCGAACGTGGAAAGGGCCCCAAACATCCCGATCTGTGAGTGATAGCTCTGTGACGGAGAGTCCCGTTCACGGATGCCTATCGGTCACGTGACTATCCCGGGCTCGGTCAGGACCAGTAATGGATGTTAGCGTCCTCGAGGAGGACACAGGATGGCACAGAATAAAACCGTTAGCGGCAAGTCACTCCTTTATTTCCTCGGCTTCTCGATCGTTATCGGAATCGTTGTGGGTTTAACTCAGGGCTGGCAATACGCTTTACTCGGCCTGGGCGCTGGGTTGGGCCCAATAGTTGGTGTCTACCTCGGCAATAAGAAGGCAGCAGAGGTGGATGCGTACCGCGCCGAGTGGCTGGGGAAGCGAAAGGCACGCCGCGAGGGACGTTCGACCGAAAACTCCACCGAGTAGGTGTGTCCCGTTCAGGGATCGGCTTATGAGACAAAGCAGTCGCCGCAAGGCGCTTTCAAATAATCCGTTGGCCGCTGCGACGCACATTCCTTGCTAGGGGGATGGCGCCAGAGCGTCGCGGTAGGGGACCGGACGCGGCTAGCACTGGGCCTTAGGGTGTAGTGATGACGGTCCGTATAGACGAAGCCCAAACCATCTCCTCTATTCTCGATGGACTGGATGACGCGGGCGTTCGGACGCTTGTCAATGATGCTGATGAACTGGGCATCGGCATTGGGGGTACAACTAAAACAGCGCGCATTGGTGAATCCACTGTCTTCGTGAAACAGCTCCCACTGACAAGCATCGAAGAAACGGATCCAACCGCCACTACGAGTCGCCTCCAGATTTCTTTCGTTTCCCACTACGGGATAGGAAGCCCTACCCATGCGGTTGGGCGGGAGTTGGCAGCACATCAGGCGACGTCCGAGTGGGTTCAAGCGGGACTGGTGGATTTCTTTCCGCTCCTGCTCGGCTGGCGAGTCATTGATTCGAAGTGCGCGGCAGACCTAAGCGAGTTTGACGGCGATTCTGCTCCTCGCCAGTGGGGACCATATTGGCCTCAGGTCCAGAGCAAGCTGGCCGCGATGAAGAATGCGTCCAGAAGCCTGGTGTTGTTCCTTGAGTACGTGCCGGAGACTCTGGGCGCCTGGCTGCGCAGGAGCTTGGCCGAGGGCACTGGCGGGACCGTCTTTCCTGAAGTTGTCGACCAGCTTCTGAAAGCCACGGCATGGATGAATAGCCAGGGCTTCCAGCACTTTGACGTGCACCCGGGAAATATCCTCATCCGGGAGGGCAGGCTGCTCTTCACAGATTTCGGTCTGGCGCTTCACCGCGACTTCGACCTCACGGCGGAAGAAGAAGCATCCATGCCCACGCATAACGGCTTCGACCGTGATTCTGCCCTGATGCACCTATTCCATTGGACGTTATTTGAACTCGGCTACACTTCCGGTACGGCGCGTCTGGAGTTTTTGCGTGCTGTCGCCGCTGACCCCACCACGTCGGCACTGGTCCCGGTTCGAGCCGCACTCGGCAGAGGTGCTGACCTCATTACGCAGTATGCGAGGATCG
The DNA here is from genome assembly GCF_039528575.1 of Arthrobacter gandavensis. NCBI lineage: Bacteria > Bacillati > Actinomycetota > Actinomycetes > Micrococcales > Micrococcaceae > Arthrobacter > Arthrobacter gandavensis. The sequence continues at coordinate 406,188 of NZ_BAAALV010000001.1, read as the reverse complement.
CTGTCTGTATGACCGAGATGTTCGGTGCCCTCATGCAAAATGCTCTGGCAATGGGATACCGACAGCCGTAGGGCTTTGGCCCGAGAAGGCTAACCTGTCCCGCTCAAGGATCGGCTTGCGGGACAGCGCGCTGCGTCGCAGCGAGGGCCACCAAGGGAACGTCTCCCGCGCACTGCCCATGCCGCCCGTTCCAATGGGGGATTGCAAAACGGGGCGCGGCCAATTGGGTCGGCCGTCCGTTGCCCTGCGATGCCTGGGAAGCGATGCCTGGGAAGACCCACTCCCGGCTGTAGTCAATTCAGCACCGTCCAGAAAAGAAGAGTCCTTGATTAATGTTTCTTTATCAAGGACTCTTTAGGTATGACACGATCGGCGCAGCCCTCATCCGGCGATGCATCTAAGGGGGTCACCTACCGTGGCCCAGCGCAAGAGCAGGTAATCAGCGATCCTGTTCGCATTCGCGCTCTTGCCCATCCTGTGCGACTGGAGCTGTTGGATTTTCTTGACTCTGCGGAAAAGGCAACGGCAACCGAGTGCGCGGCGGCGATCGGTGAGTCCGTGGCCAGTTGCTCGTACCATCTGCGGATGCTTGCGAAGCACGGCTACATTGAACAGGTCGATCAGCCGGGACGTGAAAAGCCGTGGAAAGTCGTCTCGCACCGACGGTCGTCGGTTATTGATCGCGATGCCCCGGGATCTGTGCATGCTGTCTCTGCCATGGCCAGCATCTTCGTGCACCGGCAACTGGACCGTATCCAGTCATGGCTCCAGCGCGCTTCGCAGCTGCCGGTGGACGATGTCGACGTGTCTAGTGTCACCAGTGCTGCTTTTTATGCCACACATGAAGAGATCCGGCAGTTTCGGGCGGATCTCTGGGAGCTAGCCCGACGCTTCGACGATCGGCGGCAACATCCGGAACTGAGGCCCGATGACGCGGTGCCGGTGCAGCTCTTCTCGGTGTTGAATATCGATCCGGACCGCCCCGCGCATCGAGATAACGCCGAGGACATGTGAGCATGGCTGCGGACAAGTCATCTGCAAAGCAACCGGGACCCGCGGCTGTTCCGACGACCCTGGACGGTGACACGGTGTCACCGACTGGTGGCACCGGCACAAACCGCGATGCTCTTTCAGTTCCAGCGTTCCGCCGCCTCACCCTTGCGTGGGTATTCAGCAACTTCGGGGACTCAGCGCTCTTCCTGACGGCCGCGATCTGGGTGAAGCAACTCACCGGAAGCGACACGGCGGCGGGGCTGGTGTTTGTAGCTCTCGGCCTTCCAGCTCTCTTAGCCCCTCTCACCGGCCGACTCGCAGACCGGTTCAGGCGAAAGCCCCTGCTGGTCATCAATAATCTCGGCGCTGCCGCTGTGGTCCTGGTCCTGTTGGGTGCTCAATCTGCTGACCATCTGTGGCTGATATACCTCATCGTCTTCGTATACGCGACGTCCAACTACGTGACTTCTGCGGCGCAATCCGGCTTCCTGCGTGACATGCTGGCAGACCGTCTTCTCGCTCCAGCAAACGGGATATTGAGCAGCGTTGATCAGGGGCTGCGCATCATCTCACCCCTGATCGGAGCTGGTTTGCTTGGTCTCTGGGGAATGGGCGCAGTGGTGCTGGCAACAAGTATCTGTTTTACCCTGGCAGCCTTGGTGCTCATCACGATCAAAGTCTCCGAAACAGAGTTGGACAGGAGCAGCGAGAGTTTTTGGCACAGCACAACGGCCGGCTTGCGTTTCCTCACTCACCACCAAGTACTGGCACCCGCAATGCTAACGCTCAGCATTGCCGTGGGCGCTACCGGGATCTTCAACGTCACTATCTTTGCGGCCATCGAACGAGGCCTCGGCCTGCCGCCCGAGTTCCTTAGCGTACTGGTCAGCGTACAAGGCGCGATGGCTATCGTTGGCGGTCTCACTGCCAGTCTCCTCATCCGCAAACTCGGCACCCGTGCCGTCATCATCTTCGGCGTATTCACTCTGGGCATCGCCGTGCTCGCATCCGCTGTACCCTCAGTGCCCGTGGTCATGGCGGGCTCGGTCCTCACCGGGCTGAGCGTCACCTGGACCGTCGTCGCGTTCGTCACCCTGCGCCAAACCGAGAGCCCGGCAAGCCTGCAAGGGAGAACCTCAGCTGCCACCAGCATGCTCATCAATGTGCCTCAGGTTGCTGCGAACATGATCGCGGCGGCACTCATCACCACAATCGATTACCGGGCGCTCATCATCGCAACAAGCACGATCTGTCTACTAGGGACGCTACCTCTCCTGCGAAGCACAATGCAGCGAAAAAAGTAGGAAACTTGTCGCGGTGAAGGATCCCCCACCGCGACATCGGTTGAGGGGCCGAAGGTCCCCCTCCACGGAGGAGGCATTGATTGCCTACATCTATCACTCCTCGGATTCTGATTCTGATCGAACAATGGACCCGGGATGCAGTCACCCCGGGTCCATGAGCGGCACGTAGGACCGTGCGCTCAGACTGGTGCGGTTAGGGCGCCGAGTCCACCACGGAAGTCCTGACCGAGGTCCAGCTCGAGACGGTCCCGGCGGGAGAGCCTAGAGAGTCGTCCAGCAGCACGTCCTGTTCCCCGATCACCAGCCCCGAAACGGGATCAATGATGATATCGGCCCGCGATGTTCCTTCCAAAGAGGGGATACCGATGGCGATTCCCGTTCTGCCGTCTACCGTTGCCTGTAGGTCTCCCACAGTGACGCCGGGAATCATGGCAGCAGCTTTGTACATCGCGGCTCGCAGATCGGCAGGGACAGCCCCGGTGCGCAGACCGTCAGCGATGGTGACGAAGGCTGCTATTTCCGGGGATTTGTTGGCGCCCTTGGTCCGCTCATAGATGAGGTCCAGCAGAGCGCTGGGATCCCGGGGCAGGGTTCCGGCTTCGTTCAGGGTTGTGCCGATGATGACTATCGGTGCTTGCCCATAGAAGGCTCCGCCCAGGCCACGCTGAATTCCGACCGTCGGGTTCGGCTGGCCGTCCTTCCCAATCTGCGACAACTTGGCGATTTCAGCGGCTGCCGCCTTGGCTGCGTCGGACGAGGACTCCAGCGGTATCCGCTCTCCGCGGTTCCAGACCCATTCCCCGTTCTTATCTGCCGGTATGTAGAGCTGGTCGCTGGCGGTTGCCTGCCAGGAAAGGTCGCTGCCGTCAGGCATTTGCATACCACCCCATGTCAGCTCAGTTGTGTCGATCTTCAGGTATTGGCCGGGACCTACCACGGGGTCGGAGGTCCGGATGGTTGCTTCCGCAGCGTTGCTCAAGATCTCGGCGGCTTCAGCGGTAGCGCCGGGACCTCCTGGGCGCACCACGTCGGCCACCACAACCCCGCCCACCAGCAAAGCCGCAGCCACAGAGGCCAGCAGGACACGACGCCGAAGACGCGGCGGGGCACCCCGGCCATATTCAGGAAGCGGAGGAAGAGCATGCAGGCGGGAAACCGAGGCGCTCCGTACCGTGTGCGGAGAATCCATGACGGCTAGCGACCTCGCGCGGCTGCGAGCAAGGTCGTTTTCGCTGACGGAACGTGCGGGATCAACGGAGGAGAGCATGCTTTCAAGGTCTCCCGGCAGATTGGTATTGCTCATTGTTTCGCTCCTTCTGAAAGTGATTCCGTTTCGAGCAGGCGGCCGAGTGCCTTACGGGCCCGGTGCAGGCGCATCCTGACGGCGGTGGCACTGGTGTCGAGCAGGTCCGAGACTTCGCTGGAGGTAAAGCCGTCCCAATAGGTCAGTAGGAGGACTTCTCGTTCATCCGGGCCGAGCCGGGCGAGTGCCTCATGGAGACGGGAGTCTTCTTCGTTCCGCTCGTGGTCCCGTTCGAGCTGAAGGGCGCCCAGAAGACTCGCGGACCGGGATGCTGACCGGTCGTGGTTGCGGAGGACGTTTTTCGCGATCCCGAAGAGCACCATGACGGAAAGTGATTCGTCCGTCCCCGTCTTTTCCCAGGTGATCCGGAAGACTTCGGCGCACAGGTCTTCAGCGGTCGCGGCATTATCTGTCCGACGGCGGAAATAGCGGTAAATGCGGTCGTGACAGGCAGCGTGGGCAGCCAGGAAACGTTTCTCCCTGTCCATGTCCCGCTGTTCCTTCCGGAGGGTTTGTAGGCTCATGCCCTGTTAATGTCCGGCAGCCACCAAAGTGTAACCAGACGATCAAACCATTCCGTAGTGCTCTTCTTCTTGGCACGCGTCAGTTGAGATGACTCAGATAGTTCAGTCCCGTAAGCCAATCCTTGAGCGGGACTCGGCCTGCTGCCGTACTAGGGTGGCCGTATGCCAAAGAATACGTGGTTAGCAGCCATTGCCCTTCTCCTCATCAACGCTACAAGCGGTCTCGCTTTCTTCTTCCTTTCGCTGCCTGAGCGGTCGGAATGGGGGAGCCTGACAACCGGAATCATCTGCGGCATCGTGACGACGCTTCTCATCATCAATTACAGGAGAACCTACCCATCCCGAGCGAACACGCCGGTGTGACTCTCTCGTGTGGCGCTGGGCCGGAAGCTGACCATAAGGGTCTCCCTTCAGCGGGACGGCAGACGTCATGTCTCACCACGGCGGCGCTATTGGAGGATGCCGGCATGTCTCACAAGCCGATCCTTTTACGGGACAGTGCGTGTGTAGCCCCTTAGCCGGGTGTCCCATTGAAGGAGCGACACACGGAACATGAAAGGCAGCAACGATCCCGTACATAACCAAGCGTTCTGCGCTGCGGTTCACAGCTTCGGACCCAATGCGCTCGACCGGGTATAAACAGTGGGGTGCTGACTGGGATTCTCAGCCAGCACCCCACTCTACTAAGGCTGGACATCTCCCGGCGGTGCCGTGGCAGTCCGGCCGCTTCGCCAGATGATGGCCGCACCCGACGCGATGACCAAGCCGATACCGGCTGCCGCCGAAACTGACAGTTTCTGATTCAGCGCCAGAGCGCCGACTACGGCGGCTGCCGCTGGATCAACGGCAAACAACGTCCCAACTACACGCGGAGACGTGAGCTTTGTCGCCAGGAAGTCCAATGTGTAAGCCAGCGCGACCCCCAGCAGGGCAGATATCAGCACAGCCGCCCAATCTGCTGATTCCAGCTTTGGCACAGCAGGCAGCGAAAACGGCGAGAGCAAGAGGGCAGCAACCCCAACTGACAACGCCAGACCCTGTACACCGGCGCTGTCCTGACCAACCCGGCCGGCCATTAGCGTGTAGGTTCCAAACGCGACCGCCGCTCCCAGGCCGAATAGGACACCGGCTTCGTCGACCTCGGACTGGACACCCGCGGTGGCGGCGACCCCGGCCAGTGTCAGGAGGGGCAGGAACCTGTCGATAGGCCCCTTCGCTCCGAGGCTGGCCACGGCCAGCGGGCCGAGGAATTCCAGAGTGACTGCCAAACCAAGCGGAATGCGTTCAAGGGCGCTGTAAAGCAGTACGTTCATGGCAGCCATAGCTGCCCCGTATAGCAGGATTCCGGACCAGGCACGCGAGTCCAGCCTGTGCATCCGGGGACGGGCAATGGCAAGGAGAAGGAGGGCAGCCAGCCACAGCCGCAGCCCGCTGGTACCGAGGGTGCCGGCAACGGCAAATACGCCGCTAGCCAGCACGGAAGATATCTGGATGCTGATCGAACCGATGAGGACGCAAACTGCGCCCGTTAGGGCACGCGAACGCGAAGAGAGATTGTGGAACACGATAACCGTTTCTGGGCAGACCGGAAGACCGGTCGTTGACGGGGAAGTCAGACGACAGGCAGCCGCTCAGAAAGAATTAGGAGAATCCGCGATGCCTGTCAGCGGCGCGCGGACGGTCCTCGGCGGGCAGAACAGCCCAGGTTACTCATCGGGTCCATAGAAGAAGCGTATTGGCGGAACTGAACCAAGGCCAACTGTGACTATGCACCACGGGAGTAATGGACCGCTTCTTCATTTCCCGTAACGCTTGTTTGCTGGCTCCAGTCGTGCCGTCCGCCTAGCTAGGGGGTGCGTACGCTTCGCAGCGGGTCTGGAGTTCACTAGCAGCCGCGGTCCAGGTATCCACGTTCAAGTTCCACGACGCGTCTGGGTTCTCAGCCTTCCGGAGAACATTCTCAGTGGGGGAGGAGAACTGCTTCACCAGAAGGGACATGTCCTCAGGAGCAGCTTTGGCGATGGTTAGTATCTGATCAGATCCGGCTCGGCCCTAAGCCCGGTACTTGTCCGCCGAGCTGTACAGGAATTTTCAGGGAGGCTAGGAGAAGGAAATGAATCCCCAGGCAAAAAGATGCCGTATATCCTCTTGGCCACTACCGCCCTCATCCTTTTTGCTGTCGGTGACTTTGTTGGTTGGAACCAGTGGGTAACCGTGGTCATCGTAACGGTACCTCTCGTCGTCATGGCTGCGTTTGCCATGCTTTCTGGGCGCAGCCGAATCGCTGACGAGGGAGGATTTCATATTGAATCTCGGGGACCTTTGTTAGATGGACAGATGCTTGTTGACGTTCCGATGGTGTCCTTTCCACCGGTCATACAGCAGGCGCTTAAGGGGATGAGACGGTTTCGGATCCGCAACACCTCTGACGGGGGCGCAGAAATCCGCACGTCTTGGACGACGAATGCTTGGGGTGAGGACCTTTCTCTGACCTGCGAAAAGACTGACTCAGGCTAGACACTCATCAAGGTCGTCTGCACTCCCAGTAGTCCGTTCGACGGCCGTCGACTGGGTGCAGAGTGCTTGTGATCTTCGTTCTGTCTTCAAGGCCATCGCCAGCCAAGCGGAGTCGGTGATGAAGAGTGAAAGCTAACTGGGGTCATGCCGCGGTCAGGGATCACCTAACAGGACCCCTCCAGTGCTTACCTTCGGAGTGAATCCTGCACCGTCCGCTAGGCTGGGGCCGTTGCATCGATGGGTGTGGCAGCGGGTCAGGGGGACCACCATTAACAGAAAACCGTCAGTAAGAATGATCGTCGTACTAGCGATCTTGGGTGGCTTTGTCCTTGGAATAGGAACCACGCCCATATCTGCGCCTGATGAATCCGCTGGTGAGACCGGCCCAGTTGCAATGGCAACCATAGCGTCGATGGGGTCTTCGGGGCTGACGGATGATCCTGCGACAGCGGTCTACGAACCGTTCATCGCGTGTTCCGCTGATTATCCCAACGGTCCCGGCGCGGCCCTGGACCGGAGCAACCTGATCGGGCCGGAGAACAGCGTGATGGTTTCACCCGAGCAGATGAGAGCCATGGGCCTGCCGGAATCAGAGGTCACAGCCCAGGCACACGCATGGAATGACTTGAGCCCCGAAATGCGCGAAGAGCAGCTGTGTCGTGCTGCTCAGCAGGACGATGTCACCGACGAATCCCGTTGAGCGGCCATTCTGCTTTTGATGAGCTGGGTTGTCACTGGAGAGATCACGGCCTTTCGAATAACCCTGCAAGCTTGCAGAACCAAGGAACTCGCTGATGATGGATCACGGGGCCCGGCTTAGAACTCGTCAACGACGAAGGCGCGCCGTGAAGCTCGCTATCGTTCTCTTTCTCGCTGCCTGGGTGGGATCTGTTGCCTTCAGCGCTGTAAACGAAGGTGCCGTTCCTCCCGTCTCGGAGTTCGGGACCATTCCAGCGCCCAGCACGGCAGGAGAAATTTCACAATTCTGTGGCTCTGGAGGCTGCTGGTGGGAAATGGACGTTGACATCGAATCCCCGCAGACTGCAAGGTCTTTAGTTGCCGATCTGGGGCTGGCATCGGAGCGTTGCGAGCCGCTGAACGTGTGGACGTTGCGCAAGACATGCACCGGCCGTGCTGAAGGTGTTGGGGGTCTTAGGATCTACCTGCGGTCTGACTTCTTGCTGTCCAAGTATTAGACGCGTCCCGCTTTAGCTGGCGAAAAGCGGAGTGTCGCGGTGGGGATACCTCGAGCGGGACACCTGCCGTTCCCGGCGATCAGGATCAGGTCATTGCCCGTCTGCGTCTGTTTGGCGAACTGACTTACTCAACACCTTGAGCACAACGAGAATTGTGACGAACAAAGCAAAAATCAATGCATTTCGGGGGTGGAGACAATCTAGCCTTTGAGCGCTTGTCCGGCCAGCAACTATGTGTCGTGTTTTGCACGAGACGACCTCATCCGGCTGGCCGGAAGGAGCCCCAACGCTGAGGCAGCGGTCCACATCACGACGTTCCTCTCCAGCTAGGACAGGCTGCAGTCAACCCTTCTCCTTGCCCAATCGCGCGCGCTGAGGAATCCTTATCCGGACGTTGCAATGGGAGGGATGACGGTGTGGAGCGGAACGTGGTCTGGCAGAGCATCGACGTCGAACGGGAAGCTCTCGCGGACCAGCTTCAGCACATAGACGAGGCGCAGTGGTCAACTCCTTCGCTCTGCGCTGGCTTGACAGTACGTGAGGTGCTCGCGCATCTGACTGTCAGCGGAGCGGTCTCGGGGCCCCGTTGGTTCGCGGGCGTCGTGCGTGCCCGGTTCGACTTCGACAAACAGGTGGACGACCGCCTACGCGAGCAGCTGGGTACCTCCTCCTCAGAGACCCTGAACCGATTCCGCTCGACCATCGGCAGCCGCACATCTCCGCCGCTTCCGAGGCTCGCGCTGCTAGGCGAGATGATCGTTCACGGCGAGGACATCCGTCGGCCGCTTGGCCTGGTGCGCGATTACCCGGCCGCGGCCCTCGTCGCGTTGCTGCGTTACTACGCGGGTACCGATCAAGTGGTCATCGCCAAGAAACGGGTTCGCGGCCTGCGACTGGAGGCGGTGGACACGGGCATCAGCATTGGGGAGGGCGACGTCGTGCGCGGTAGTAACCTTGCGCTCATCATGGCGATGACGGGCCGCAGCCCCTACTGTGCCGAGCTTGCCGGCCCGGGCGTAGCCGAACTTGTCGCCCGCTCAGGCTGATAACCCGCGGTCGGTCATGTGGACGGAGCAACATCCATCCTTTTCAGCTTCGGGTCGTAAACCGGACCTGGATCCGTTTGAGTTCCGCGCGTGGCAGTACCGCGGTCACGACGCCGCCACCAGCGAGGCGGGCTCCGATCCCGTACACGAACGGGTCGGTATCGACCTCTGCGCCCGGTACGCTGACGCCGTTCACGACGGTTCTGGCCTGGCCGTTGACCATCCGGCCGGTTACCAGGGGCGCTTGCTGCTCGAAGGGATTACTGCCGGGCCAGAGCTCCTGACGGTACTGGTTCATCAGGATGTGGTTCACGTGGTCCGCCAGGAGGTATTGAAGCGAAGAGTGCGGCTCACGCTGCCACGTGGTTCGAACCGCCTCCCACAATTGCGGATAGCGCAATCGCTCCATTTGTTCGATCAGCCAAGGGGGCCGCGGCCATGGCGGAACTTCCTCCATCGCCCTGCCGGTCTCCTCATCGAGGTCCACGACGTTAACCGGGTCTGAGCGGTCATCCGGATTTCGCCAGAGTGTGTAGGTGATGCTCGCTGTCATCTCGCAGTACCCCCGGTCATCCAGCACGGAGTTCACGCTCACGGAGTCCGTGTCCTCCAACGACGGCTGGGGCGCGAGCCCCAATACCGGGATAGGCATGCGCTTGAGGTCCTCGACCCATTCAGCACGGGGGTCGGGCGCGTCTTCGGGAAGAATTCCAACCCAATCCATGCCTCGACTATGAATCACACGAGGGTGCCTGTAAACGGGAATGAAGTGAGGGGCCCCAATATGAACAACGCCTGTTAGAAGGTCATGCCCGTCCGGACTCGGGGACACCATCGATGCCTTCAACACGTTGACGAACGTAGCTGCCATCTCGAAGCCACACACACCGCGGGCCCATCTACTACGTGGAGAAAAAGGAGTCTTACCGCCGGTGCATCGTCTTGCCGCCGCCGGAGATGCCAGTGCATGTTTTCCGCAACGTGCAAAGGTTCACCGACCCGCAACGTTTCGATGCAGGGCTTGCGTGACGGTCGGAGCGTCAGCTTTGTTCCAGCTGAAAAGCGTCAGATGCCACAGATGCGGCTGCTTGCGTGAAGGGTCGATCAATCCCTGGGCACCAAAGCCCTCCAGCACCTCGCGGACCTTCCACGAGGCGGGCGAACCGCCGGCGGCAACAAGTTCCTGCCAGTCCGCTGCGGCGTCCGCTGGATCCACGCCCATTCTTTTCAAGGCTTGATGATCACGCAGATCCACGATGCGCTCGGCCTGAACCCCGAACTCCAGCACTTCGAGCCGGGGAGCCCGATGATCCGTATGGGCGATCATGGCAACAGCGACCCCCTCCCGCGAGGAGCTGAGGTACAGGGTTGGTGTATTCGGCGGTGAATACCGGCCCGCGGATCTGGAACCTTCCAGGGCTGCGCTACGGTACTCGGGATCGACGGCCCGAAAGAAGGAGCCGGTTACCGTGCACATCAAATCGCCGTCCCGGCTCACCTTCGGTTCATTGCCCTGCACTTTGACGGCCTCCGCGTTTTTGGAAGTTCAACCTGGACTGCCAGCTTGCCATGACCGTGGTGTAGACGGGCCTCGGGACATAGCTCACCGGGGACACGAGTGTGCGGCCTCGCCCGGCAGCGAGCACTGACTAAGCTGAATCAGTGCCATAAGGACCCCGTGTCGGACAGCCCTTGCATTTGCGAGGCCGCGCGTAGAACAGTTGGGCGAATGCGCTCCCATGTCCTTTTCATCAGCGGCCGCGGGGCGCGGGGTGGGCCAGATCCAGGTAGTCGCCCTCCTTATCGAGCAGGTTCGCCATGGAGGCACTCTGGCCGAGCAATACCGACCAGCTCCATCCGTCAGAGGTGGCGGCCCAACTGCTTTCACTCACTAATTGGGCCGAGCCTCGGATCTCGCCGCGGCCGCATCCAGGTTTCGTCACGACGTCAGCAGACGTCCCGGTCAGGAAACTCGCAACCGACTGAAGGACTCGGTGGCAGACGGCGGCTGCCCTCTTGAAACTGGCGTTACCACCCGTTCCTGTAGCCGGAGGCCTGTGTAAGACTTCGCGCATGAATGGTCCCCAACGGGATGTGGGAATAAAGAATTGGATACGGCTGCATCCGTACCAGGCACTTGCACTGGGCTATGTGGTCTTTCTGGCATTCATAACTGCAGTGAGCCTCGTGAGGGACTCTGCGGACTTGGCTAATGCCCTGTTCAGCGCCTTGCTCTACTCCCTGGTTTACTGGCTTGGCGCATTGTTCCAGGTACGAACTGTCCGCAAGACCAAAAAGCGGCTCGATGAGCACGGGCAGTCCAAGGCGTATATCCGCTACCCGAATTCCCGTCCGGGTTCACTCAGCGGGATCTGGAACCAGGGAATTGCGGCTCCCGAGTCCGGGTTTATCCGCTTCCAGCCTGCTGTGTACAACAATTTGGAGCCTTCAGGGCGAGCAACTGATTTCATGGTGCAGGAAGTGCTCCCTGATCGCCGCAAGGTAAGCCGCAAAGAGCGAAAATTCCTCTGGGACTCCGGATACGAAGTCATCACCCTGATTACCGACGCGGGCACAGTCGAACTCGCTTCCAGTCCGGAATCACTGGACAAGCTCGTCAAGGTCCTGGCGTCGGACCCTGGGGTGCAGCCCTGAACGTCGCCGGTTCCCTGTGGTCAAGGCGGTATCCACGGAAGCAGGGTCAAGCCTGTTTAGCCCATCGGCACGTGTCGCAGACAGCCGACACGCAGGGTCAAACAAGCTTTACGTACAACTTGCTTGACAGTACAGTTTCCTTGACAGGCGGGTTGCTAGCTGGAGGAAGACTGACTGATGACTGTACAAAATGCCCGGAGTAAATGGGGCAGAGCGAAGTTTGGCGGCAGTACCGCACAGCTGCTGTGCGCCTCGCTGGCAGCCGGAGTGCTCCTGTCTGCCGCGCTGGGCTGGCTCTTTATGGTGCTGCGGAATGGAGACCGTCCGCTGCTGTCCTTCGCTGTTATGGCAGTCTTCACCCTGCCCGTTGCAGCTGTGCTCGCCTGGGCAGTGCTCGTTGACCGCTCTACCCTGGCCGGGGCCCTCGAAAAACCCGAGGACTCCGTCGAATCCGCCTGGTACGAAAAAGCGGCCAGCGGAGCGTTTACGGACATTCTCCTGGTGGGGGGACTGGGCTGCGCCGCCCTCACGTTCCTGGGAACCGAGGGCACTGCCGGGCTGGTCCTGGGAGGCGTGGTCGCGTTCGCCATGCTTGACTTCGGCGCGCGCTACCTGTGGCTGAAGAAAACCGCTGCCTGATGGAGAACACCCTGACCCGCCGCCGCTCAGAACTCGGCTGGTCGCAGCAGCGCCTCGCCGACGAACTGGGGGTGTCGCGGCAGACCGTCATCTCGATCGAAAAAGGCCGCTACGATCCGTCGCTGCCGCTGGCCTTCCGGCTGGCCGCCGTTTTCGAGTGCCGGATTGAAGACCTGTTTACCCCCGGTCACGCGCCCGGCAAATGACCGGACAGAAAGACAGAAAGGCGCCGCGATGACAAACTCTCTGCTTCCCTCCCGCCTGCCGATAGCCGCAGCGCCCATGGCCGGCGGACCAACGACGACGGCGCTGGCCGCCGCAGTTGCCGCAGCCGGCGGATTCCCGTTCCTGGCAGGCGGCTACAAAACGCCGGAAGCCCTGGCGCAGGAAATCAGCGTGCTGCGCGCCGCCGGGCTGCCCTTCGGTGTGAACCTTTTTGTTCCCGCCCCTGAAACCGTCGATGAAGCAGCCTTCCGAACCTACGCCCGCGCGCTGCAGCCTGAGGCGGACCGCTATGGGCTGATCCTCAGCGAGCATCCCGTGGACGATGACGATTCCTGGGCGCAAAAGCTGGCGCTGCTGATTCAGTATCCGGTCGACGTCGTGTCGCTGACCTTCGCCCTCCCGGCGGCGTCGGATATCGCCGCGCTGCAGGCTGCTGGAAGCAAAGTCCTCGCTTCGGTAACCACACCCGCGGAAGCACGCCAGGCACAGGCCGCCGGCGTCGACGGCCTGGTGGTTCAGGGACCGCGGGCCGGCGGGCACAGCGCCACGTTCGACCCCGCCCGCCGGATCGATGAGGTGTCCACCGCAGACCTGGTCAGGGCCGTCCGGGCAGCAGCAAGCCTGCCGGTCATCGCTGCCGGCGGCGTCGACGGCCCGGCAGCATTCGAGGCCCTGCTGGCAGCCGGCGCTGAAGCCGCAGCGGTCGGCACCCTGTTGCTCCTCGCCGACGAAGCAGGGACTTCGCCAACGCACCGGGCGGCACTGACCGCCGGTGCTTTCTCCGAGACCGTGCTTACCAAAGCCTTCACCGGCCGCCCGGCGCGGGCGCTGCGCAACGGATTCGCCGTCCGGCACGGCTCCCACGCACCCGCCGCCTATCCCGCCGTCCATCACCTCACCCGGGAGCTGCGCCAGGCCGCCGGCAAAGCGGGCGACGCCGATACCCTCCACCTGTGGGCGGGCACCGGCTGGCGGAGCGCGCCCCGGCGTCCGGCAGCGGACATCATCGCTTGGCTGTCCGGGCCGGAACACACCCTGCAGTAGCCAATCTCACGCGGCAGCAGAGCCGTTCCGGAACGCTCGAAGCTCTTCGGGCATCCTAGGCTGGAAGCAAGGCCGCGGCTCACCGCCGCCACCCGAAACCTTTGAGAGGACCGTCTTGAGCAAGCTGCCCTGCGCCGAACTCCACCTGCACATTGAAGGAACCCTGGAGCCGGAGCTGATCTTTGAACTGGCTGCCCGCAACGGCATCGAGCTGCCCTACGCGAACCTGGACGAGCTCCGTGCCCGCTACGAGTTCACGGACCTGCAGTCCTTCCTGGACCTCTACTACGCCAACATGGACGTGCTGCGCACCGAAGCCGACTTCGCCGCCATGACCCGCGCCTACCTTGCCCGCGCAGCTGCCGCCGGGGTGCGTCACGTTGAAATGATGGTGGATCCCCAGGCCCACCTGGCCCGCGGTGTCGCACTTGAAACCTGCATTGGGGGAGTGGCGTCCGTGCTGGAGACCTCTGAGGCGGAGTTCGGTATCTCTACGGCGCTGATCGCGGCATTCCTGCGTGACCGACCGCAGGAGGAAGCGTCACGGGTCCTGGCCGACCTGGTGGCCATGGACGCGCCCATCATCGGCATAGGCCTGGACTCAGCGGAGCTGGGCAACCCGCCGGAGGACTTTGTACCGCTCTACGAGCAGGCCCGTGCCGCCGGCCTGAAGCTCGTGGCGCACGCGGGGGAGGAAGGGCCGTCCCACTACATCGAACAAGCACTGGACCTGCTGCTGGTAGACCGGATTGACCACGGTATCCGCTGCATGGATGACCCGGAACTGATAGCACGGCTTGAACGCGAGCAGGTTCCACTGACCATCTGCCCGCTGTCCAACGTCCGCCTGCAGGCGGTCGATTCGCTGGAGAGCCACCCGCTGCCGCTGCTGCTGGAACAGGGGCTGAACGTTTCGGTGAACTCCGACGACCCGGCATACTTCGGCGGCTACGTTGATGACAATTTTGCCGTCCTGCGCGAAACGTTCGATCTCAATCCCGCCCAGCTGGCCAGGCTCGCGGAGAACTCCATTACGGCGTCGTTCGCGTCCCCGGAACGCAAGGCTGAGCTGCTCGCGGAGATCGAGGCATGGCTCCTGGTGGAGGGAATCGACTAAACCTCGTGGTGCTTCCGGGCTAGCCGGAACGAGATGAGAGTCAGAAGAACCGCGGCCGCCAGAAGGGCTGACGCGGTCCACACCAGGGCGCTCTTTTCCGGAAGGGAAAGATTCAGGACCAGAGCCAGTGCCAGCAGCAGGAGCTGCGTGACCAGCAGTTTCCGGCCCGGAACCTTGTTGGACTTCTGCATGTAAACCCCCATGTCATAGCCGTGTTGCTGGCTCCCACGATACAAGTTACCTGTGACCCAGGGGAGTCAGCGTCCGCGGCGGAAGGTCAGTCTCACCACGGCACCGGCAACAACCGCCATCAGCCCCAGCGAAATATCCAGCAGCGGAAGAGACAGCGCCAGCAGGAGCGATCCGGCGATTCCGACCACATTCAGCACCCGCGGTGTGTACCAGCGCCGTTTATGCAGCGTAAAGGCAATGACGGCGGTGCCGCCGGCGTACAGCAGCCCGGTGAACGCAGCGACGCCCAGCAGGGTGGACAAAGGGAATGCAAGGACCAGGGCGATGACGACGACGGCGCCGGCCGCCACGCCAACCCACGCGATCTCGGGCCGGCCGCGCAGCAGGGAGCGTTTCCGGCCGAACAGCGGCGGCAGCTCACCCTCGGCTGCCATCGCCGCGCCGATCCGCGCGCAGCCGGCATTCAGGGCTGAAAGTGCCCCCAGCCCGGCAGCGGCCGCAGCGATCAGCACCACGCCGGTGCCCACCCCTCCGCTGAGCTCGGCCGCCGGGACCAGCAGGGGAGCAGGCTCTGCAGCGAGCGACGCCGGCCCGAAGAAGTTCAGCAGCGACTGGCCCAGCACCAGATACAGGCCCAGCACGACGGCGATGGCCGCCGGCAGCGCCAATGGAATGTTGCGTGCAGGGGAGCGTACGTGCGGTCCGAGTGAGGCCAGGTACCCGTAGCCGATGAAGGCAAAGTAGAGCAGCGCAGAGGATTCCAGTAGTCCGGCAAACCCCGGCTCGGGCAGGGTTGCCAGCTTGGGGTTGCCGCCGGGCAGATCGGAGTTGAATGCCACCACGGCCACAAAGGCAAGCACCGCAATAACGAAGGCCACGATGAAGCGGGACACCCAGTCGCTGCGGGTCGCCCCAAACAGGTTGAGCACCGCGGTCAGGGCGACGGCCGCGACGGCCACCGCCACCGCGTAGTCCGGGGCCAGATAGGTGCCCAGCATCAGTGCCGCCACCCCGGCGGCCGCCAGCCGCGAGCACAGGAAGACCCAGCCGGTAACGAACGCCGCTGTGGGACCGAGGATCACCCGCGCGGCCCGGGTGCCGCCGTCGTCGTAATTGGCCTGTCCCTCGTTCAACGCCGCACTGATCTGGAAAATCGCGACGCCGCAGGCATAGGCAACGACGGCGGCAATCAGCAGCGGGATGGCAAGCGGGCCGCCGTCGGCACTCACCGCAGCGGGGAAGACAATAAACACGCCCGCGCCGACAATGGAACCGATGCCGGCAGTCGTCGCGTCGAAGCCGCCCAGCGGGCGGGCAGTGGCAGCGTTGCCGGACAAACGGGCCTCCAATCGGTCAGCCCTTGGCCGGGAAGCGCGGGGAACACCGGTAAACTCAAAGAAGATCTCTACTCACAATGGGCGGAAACAGGTGGTTTCCGCAACCAATCGAAGTTGAAAGGACTGCTGTGCTGCGCACACATGCCCTTGGTTCCCTGAGGGCCGAGCATATTGGACAGACTGTCACCCTGGCCGGCTGGGTTGCCCGCCGCCGGGACCACGGAGGCGTTGCTTTCCTCGACCTGCGTGATGCCTCCGGCGTTGCCCAGGTTGTTGTCCGCGAAGAGGACGTCTTCCACGGCCTGCGCAACGAGTACGTCCTGCAGATCACCGGCAAGGTGGAGCGCCGCCCCGAGGGCAACGAGAACCCTGCCCTGGCCACGGGCGAGGTGGAGGTCATTGCCGACGACGTCGTCATCCTCAACACTTCCGATCCGCTGCCGTTCCAGATCGACGAGCACGTGGAGGTCGGCGAGGAAGCCCGCCTGAAGCACCGCTACCTGGATCTGCGCCGTCCGGCACCCGCCGCCGCCATGCGCCTGCGCTCCGAGGCCAACCGCGTAGCCCGCGAACTGCTCCACGACGAGGGTTTCGTTGAAATCGAAACCCCGACCCTGACGCGCTCCACCCCCGAAGGCGCCCGCGACTTCGTGGTCCCGGCCCGCCTGGCACCCGGCTCCTGGTACGCGCTGCCGCAGTCCCCGCAGCTGTTCAAGCAGCTGCTGCAGGTAGGCGGCTTCGAGAAGTACTACCAGATTGCCCGCTGCTACCGCGACGAAGACTTCCGTGCCGACCGCCAGCCGGAGTTCACCCAGCTGGACATCGAAGCGAGCTTCGTTGAAGAGGACGACATCATTGCCCTCGGCGAGCAGATCGTCAAGGCACTCTGGAAGCTGATCGGCGTCGAGATCCAGACTCCGATCGCCCGCATGACCTACGCAGACGCGATGGCCCGCTACGGTTCGGACAAGCCGGACCTGCGCTTCGGCCTGGAGTTGACCGAGCTCACCGAGTTCTTCAAGGACACCACCTTCCGCGTCTTCCAGGCACCGTACGTCGGCGCCGTCGTCATGCCCGGCGGTGCCTCGCAGGCCCGCCGCACCCTGGACGCCTGGCAGGAATGGGCCAAGCAGCGCGGTGCCAAGGGCCTGGCCTACGTGCTGGTCCAGGAAGACGGCGCCCTCACCGGCCCGGTCGCCAAGAACCTCACCGACTTCGAGCGCGAAAACCTGGCCGGGAAGGTCGGCGCCAAGCCCGGCGACTGCATCTTCTTCGCCGCCGGCCAGGCCAACGAGGCCCGCGCCCTGCTCGGCGCTGCCCGCGTTGAAATCGGCCACCGCACCGGCCTGATCGACCCGAAGGACTGGGCTTTCGTCTGGGTTGTTGACGCCCCGATGTTCGAGCCCGCCGCCGCAGCCGTGGCAGCCGGTGACGTGGCTGCAGGTGAAGGCGAATGGACCGCGGTGCACCACGCGTTCACTTCCCCGAAGCCGGAGTTCCTGGACACCTTCGACAAGGATCCGGGCTCGGCCCTGGCTTACGCCTACGACATTGTCTGCAACGGCAACGAGATTGGCGGCGGTTCAATCCGTATCCACCGCCGCGACGTCCAGGAGCGCGTCTTCAAGGTTATGGGTATCTCCGAGGAGACGGCCCAGGAGCAGTTCGGCTTCCTGCTTGAAGGTTTCAAGTACGGCGCTCCGCCGCACGGCGGCATCGCCTTCGGCTGGGACCGCGTGGTGGCCCTGCTGGCCGGCGCCGACTCGATCCGCGACGTCATCGCGTTCCCGAAGTCCGGCGGCGGTTACGATCCGCTGACCTCCGCTCCGGCTCCGATCAGCGCCCAGCAGCGCAAGGAAGCCGGCGTTGACTTCAAGCCGGAGAAGAAGCAGGAAAAGCCGGCTGAGACGCCCGCTTCCTAGGCATATCCAGCCCGCATAGCGA
>NZ_BAAALV010000001.1:329662-388139 GCF_039528575.1 Arthrobacter gandavensis | reverse complement strand
TGCTTTCCGGTAAACGGTAAAAGGAAAGCATGCTTGGCGTTTTTAGGCTATTTTGCTAATGCGCAGCCTCTTTTAGGCGTTCGCTATTCCGGCGGCTGGGTCTTCATTCGTAGTGTCCTTAAGGCGATTATTTTCTGTCCGCACCGGCTATCTGTCACATCGTCGAATGACCGCGGGCGAGCTAGGAATACGAATGAAGTCTCAAAAAACGCAGCACCTGGGGATCCGACTGACTACGGCGTCGCTGAGCGCTGCCCTGGTCCTGGGCATCACCGGATTCGCCACGGACGTACCGCGCACCGCCGGGGAGGACGCGGCAACCGCCGGTTCCGCGGCGCCCCAGCTTCCGCTGGACATAGCCGGCTTCTACGACACAACGGCGTCCGGAGCCGTGCGTGAACTTCGGAATGACCTCACCGGCACTCTCCAGGGCCAGGTTCAATTCGCCCAGAGCCACACGGTCAATCCGGCAGGGAACACCGTGGCGAAAATGCCGTCCCTGGTCACGGACCGGGCTGCACTGGTTCTCTTCTCACCGCTGTCCGGGGCGGCGCAGGCCAGCGTCACCGCCACCGTGGACGGGGTGCTGCAGGGGACTATGGAGCTGGCACCGCCGGCACAGATTCCCCGCTCGGACATGAACATTACGCAGAACAGGCCGGATGTCGCCTATTCCTCGACGGCCTGGACTGCGGAGCTGCCCTGGAACTGGATGAAGCCCGGACTGGAACTGACCTTCGGTACGGATAAAGGCAGCGGCGTGCTGGGGAGGGACAGCATCGAATTCGCAGCTCCGGCGGAATTGATCATCAGTTCAATTCAGCTTGGCATGCTGACCGATTACCCCCAGTCCAGCGGCCATTACATGTTCAACGAGCCGGAGAAGTCGGGTTCCGACTACTTCCAGACAATTCCGGTCTCCAAACTCACCATGGCCGTCTATGAACCGGTCCGGCTTGAAAAAGTCATTGTTGCCTCCGGAGTGATCTATGCGGAAAAAAGCGCCGTCAACGGAGATGTTTATTCCGGGGACCTGCGCGAGAACGTCGGCAAGGCGCAAGTCAGCACGGGCATCAACCTGGCGAATTTCGGCACCACCAGCGGACCCATGGACCAGCGGCAGCCCGGCACCTTCAACCAGCGGATCATTCACCACTCGGCCGGGAACTACGCCAACGGGGTGCACAAGCACGGGCTCAGCGGCGGCAATGGCATGGCAACCCTGTATGACTCCGTGGGCAACGAGCTCAGCCACGAACTCGGCCACTCCTACGGCCTGGGACACTACCCGGGAGTCGACACTTCCAAGCAGGGCGACGACCGGGTGATCAACGCCAGCCACCACAGTGAAAGCGGCTGGGGCTACATTGCCTACCGGGACCGGATGCGTTCAAACCTGTCCTCGAACACGGCCTTCACTGCCGAAGGATTCGACCTGAGCGCCGGCAAGTTCACGCAGAACTACCAGGGCCTCTACAACTACCACCGTGACACCATGTCCGGCGGAAGCAACTCCAGCACCCTTTCCCGCTACACCCACGTCACCGGCTACAGCACCGACATCACGCAGCGTTCCCTGCGCACCGTGGTGCCGGACCTCGCCTATCCCAGCGGGTACCGGGACTGGGACGCCGCCGCCGGAAAATACGTCGACGCGAAGGTGAAGACACCGGCGTTCTCCTCACCCCGGCCCGAGCAGGTAGGAGTGCCGGTCTACACCCTGCTGGGCGGGTACAACCCCGCCAAACCTGAGCAGACAGTTCTCTATCCGGCTTTCCGCAGCAACTATGGCAACGTGTTCAGCCTTCCCCAGGCGGACACCGCGGCCACCGATTCGACCCGCCGCTGCTGGCTGGAGGTCACCTTCGCCGACGGCCGGGTGGATAAGACGGCCCTGCAGGCGGGTGACGGCGTGAAGCAGTTCAACGTCAACCTGGCCCACACGGACCAGCCCTCAGGGGCGTCGATCTACTGCCGGACCAACGGGATAACCACCAAGCTGGGCAACTCGATTTCGATCGCTGCGGACCAGGAACCGCTGCGTCCCGCCGTCGTTATTGGCCAGGAGGCCGGGTACGAAGCCCTCCGCGCCGTTGAACTGCCGGAACTTGAGGCCAAGCTGCAGGCCGTGGCAGGCCGGCCCGCCCCGGTGCTGGATACCGACGGCGCCGTCCTCCTGGCCAGCTGGAAGGACAACCTGGGGCCACTCACCCCGGCCGCCCGCGCAATTGCCGAATCCGTCCTGGCCCAGACTGAGTCTGCCGCCTCGGTGGACGCATTCATCCAGCTCAACCAGGAACGGCTTGATGCCGCAGATGCGGCCGCGACGGCAGAACTGTTCGCCCTGCTGACCTCGGCCGGCTTCACTGAGAGCCCCACCCAGGTGCTGCCGGCGGGCGGGCGGCTGCTGGTCGACGGCGGCCATTGCCTGGTGCTGGGTGAGGACCTTGGCGTCACCGTGCCCCGGGACAAAACCCTGTGCGCCGATACAGCGTCACAGCGCTGGTTCCAGGACGCACGCGGAGCCATTCACAGCGAACTGCGCCCGGATCTGTGCCTGGTGCCCGGAACACCGGTGAGCACCGCGCCTTGTGCGCGGACCGCCGGAACCCAGGTCTGGATCCAGGAGGCTGACGGACACCTCAAGAGCGCTGTCTCCAGTTACCTGGACTTCTACCGCCACCAGGGAATAGCAGGAATGTACGGGAAGGGGACCGGAGCGAACCAGATCTGGACCGGCCTGGCTGCGGCTGGGAGTCCCGGCATGGCTCTGCTGAGCGCAGGCAGCCTGGCGACCCTCGCCGGCCTGGATTTCGCGGCTGCGTCAACGGATGCGTTTATCCAGGTGAACGGTGCAGCCCTTGAAGCCGGGGATCCGGCTGCGAATGCACAGCTCAAGTCCCTCCTGGCAGCGAACGGCTTTATGGAAAACCAGGAGAGGTTCCTGCCGGAGGGCAGCCGACTGCAGGTCAACAACGGCCACTGCCTGGTGTTGGGGGAGGACCTCGGCGTAACCGTCCCCATCAGCAAGAACCCCTGCGCGGATACTGACGCGCAGCGCTGGTTTATGGACGCCCGGGGTGCCATCCACAGCCAGGCCCGCCCTGACCTGTGCCTGGTGCCGGCAACCCCGGTGAAGGCAGCCCCGTGCTCTCCGGCTGACGGATCCCAGGTATGGCTTCCGGAGGCTGACGGGCACATCAAAAGCGCTGTCTCGAGCTACCTCGACTTCTACCGGGAGAGAGGGTTCGCCGGGATGTACTCGAGGAACGACGGGGCAAACCAAATCTGGACCGGACTCCA
This sequence comes from Arthrobacter gandavensis, assembly GCF_039528575.1. NCBI lineage: Bacteria > Bacillati > Actinomycetota > Actinomycetes > Micrococcales > Micrococcaceae > Arthrobacter > Arthrobacter gandavensis. The sequence continues at coordinate 384,836 of NZ_BAAALV010000001.1, read as the reverse complement.
GACAGCTTCAAATCCGGGCCTGGCCAGGCTGAATTCGGGCAGCCTGGCCGTGCTGTTCCGGCTGGGACTCGATGCCTAGCTGAGTGCTCAGCGGTGCCCGTCCTGACGCAGGGCGTGCGCCGCTGAGGCGGCGGTTGAATCCGTACCACCGCCGAGATGTGCAGGAACGGAGAGTTTTCCCAAACCGGACCGATCCGCTGCGTCAGATCCTGAGAGTCCCGGCGATGAGGGTAGTGCACTGCCCGCCAACCCAGATGTCTTCCCCGTCAGCTTCAACATGGACGCGTCCGGTTCGGCCAAGGACCGTCCCCTGGGCGGCGACGTACGACGACGGTGCCCGGCCGCTGCCCATCAGCCACTGGGCCACCCCGGCATTGAAACTGCCCGTCACCGGGTCCTCGCAGGGAAGCTCATCGGCGATGAAGGTGCGTACTTCAAACGTGGTGGCGGCGCCGTCGGGATGCGGGCCGATGACACCGACGGCCAAACCGGCCATGGCGGGGTAGTCGGGCCGTACGGCCAGTACCTGCTCTGCCGAGTCGAGCAGCACACCGATCCACTCCGGACCGTTGACCAGCCAGGCGGCATCCCGCAGTGCCTCGCGGGGCAGCCCCAGGCCGGCGGCCACGCGGTCCAGCGCCTCTTCCGCAACAGGTCCGAACCGTGTCAGCGGCGGAGCCGCAAAAGCCAGCAGGCCGGCGTCGTCCGTCTTGATCCGTACCAGGCCGGCTGCTGATTCCTGGACAAGTGTGCCCTCCTGCCGGGGTTTCCCTCCGGCTTCAAGCCAGGCATGGGCAGAGCCAAGGGTGGGATGCCCGGCGAACGGCAGCTCCTCGGTGGGAGTGAATATTCGCACCCGATAGTCCGCCAGCGGATCAGACGGGGGCAGCAGGAAAGTGGTCTCTGCCAGGTTGGTCCAGTTCGCGAACTGCTGCATCCGGGCGGTGGTGAGGCCGGATGCATCGAGAACGACGGCGAGCGGGTTGCCGCCTAAGGGGTCGGGGCTGAACACATCGACCTGGACGAACGGTCGGCTGGTGGATACGGGAGTTTCGGAAGTCACTGTTTGAGCTTAGTGAGGCGCCCGGACCGCGGGCGACTCAGGCGAATGCCGGAACCGCGAGATTCCGGAACGCCGAGCCGTGGAAGACGAGCGGCTCATGTGCGCCGTCGTGGGTTGAGTAGCCGTGCACGCGGAGCAGGACGACGGCGTGGTCCCCGGCCGGAACCTCGTTCTCAACCGACGTTTCAAGCCAGAGGGCGGCCTCATCCAGGAACAGGGCGCCGGTGTCGGCTTCGTGCAGGCTCAGCCCGGCGAAGCGGTCGCCGTCGCGGGAAGCGATCTGGCGGCAGACGCCGTCGTGCCCCGTGCCCAGGATGGACACGCCGATCCGGACCGCAGTCCGAAGCAGCGGCCAGGTGCGGGAAGTATTCTGCACCGCGAACATGACCAGGGGCGGATCCATCGAAACGCCCACGGTGAAGGAAGAGGCCACGATTCCCTGCGGTGCGCCGTCGACTTCGGCGCAGAGCGCTGCGATTCCGGAGGGGAAGCGCCCAAAGGCCTGGCGCAGTGCGTTGGGCTGGAGATCGGTTTCAAGTGTCATGGAGATTCCTCTGCCTGACGCGCAGCCCGCGGCGCAATACCGCGGAAGACGCTGTACTTGCCGGACCGGGAGATCCACCGGAACGGCCGAATCGTCACCTGGAGCACCCCGCTACGGCGAGAGGGTTGCCGTCCAGCCGGCCAGGGCCTGTGGCTGGAACTCTTGATTCTGGCTACCAATCTAGGAGCCATGATGTCCCGGGGCAAACGTCCGTCACATATCGGCAATGCCGGGCAACAGTTCGTAACGGGCGTACTTAACCGGTGGGCGCCCGGATTTGTCCCAGTGCCGCCTACAGGCCGACCCAGTAATTGTCGAGCACGTACCCTTCGGGAAGGTACTGGTTCACCAGACCCACCACATCGTTCCAGTCGCGGTTCATTTTGAAATCAATTCGAACACTGTAGTCCCAGCCACCGTCATGCGGCATGCGCGTCATCGACAGATAGATGTAGCGGCTGATCCTGGCTTTGTCCTCCTCCGTGCAGGACTCGCTGAACCGTGCGGGGTGGGTATCGAGGTGCGGAACATCCGCCGGGTCCACACCACCCTCGTTGCCCTGCTTCGACCGGTCACCGTGATGGTGCATTGAAACGTAGACCGGGAATGGACTGTGATCATCCGGGCCAAGATACTCACCGGCGTAGCTGAGGCCTCCCGCAACCCACGTGGTGTTGTAGTGGTCAGGAACCACCTCCGGGAAGTCCTGATCAATACTTCGCTTCACTCTTGTTCCCGTCTGTAGTGCCCTGTGCTTTGGTGCGGCGGAAGAGGTTCTGCCGCTTTCTCATGTGTAGAGCCTAACGGCACCACCGGCACGCCTTTCCGCGCACGCGGGGCCAGCTATTACAGTGTCCGCATGAGACAACGCTGGTTCAAACAGGTAGACGTCTTCGGCAGCAAGCCTTACCAGGGCAACCCGCTGGCCGTGGTGCTGGACGGGGAAGACCTCGACGACGACGCGATGCTGCAGTTCGCCCGCTGGACGAACCTCTCCGAAACCACCTTTATCCTCCCGGCGACGCAGGAGGAAGCGGACTACCGGGTGCGGATCTTCACGCCGGGCGGGGAGATCCCCTTTGCGGGGCACCCGACGCTGGGAACCTGCCACGCATGGACCGAGGCCGGGAACACCCCGATGAAGGCCGGACTGGTCGTGCAGGAATGCGGAATCGGACTGGTTCCTCTTCGCGTCAACGCCGGTCTGGCCGCCTTTGCAGCGCCCCGGCTGATCCGCACCGGGCCGGTGGAGGAGGGCACCCTGGCCCGGGTAACGGCCGCGCTGGGACTCACTGCGGACCAGATCCGCGGCCATCAGTGGGTGGATAACGGTCCCGGTTGGCTGGGACTCCTGCTGCCCGACGCCGAGACGGTGCTCTCGCTGCGCCCCGACCACGCCGCGATCGGCGACCTGCGCGTCGGCGTGATCGGACCCCAGCCTGAAGCAGCGGAGACGGACTTCGAAGTCCGTGCTTTCGCGCCCGGCCTCGGCGTCTCCGAGGATCCGGTCACCGGCAGCCTCAACGCCGGACTCGCCCAGTGGCTGATCGGCGAGGGCATCGCGGAGGAACGCTATACCGTCACGCAGGGCACCGCCGTCCACCGCTCCGGACTGGTCCGCGTCTTCACCCGCGAAGGACGGATCTGGATTGGCGGCGAGTCCGTCACCTGCATCGACGGATCGGTTTCCCTCTAACAGTCCATCTAGTGCATCATGCCCATCGAGATGACACTTACGGCTCTTTTCAGCGCTGAAAGGAGCCGTAAGTGTCATCTCGATGGCACGGGTAGCCTTGAAGCGTGAATGACTTGTTCAACAGCGGCGAGGATCAGAACCTGCAGGACCACGACGACGACGACGCCACAGCGGACGGCGACTCACGGCAGCGCCCGCGCAGCCCCCTTGCTGTACGCATGCGCCCCCGCAGCCTGGACGAGGTTGTCGGCCAGCAGCACCTCCTGGCACCCGGGTCACCGCTGCGCACCCTCGCCGAAGCACCTCAGGGAGGGCCGGCCGGCCCTTCCTCGGTGATGCTCTGGGGCCCACCGGGCACCGGCAAGACCACCCTGGCGCACGTCGTTGCCCGTGGTCCCGGCCGTAAATTCGTGGAACTCTCGGCAATCACCTCCGGCGTCAAGGACGTCCGCCGGGTCATGGATGAGGCGCTGACGGCACGGGACCTGCACGGCATCACCACCGTCCTGTTCCTGGATGAAATCCACCGTTTTAATAAGGCCCAGCAGGACGCCCTTCTGCCCGGCGTGGAGAACCGGTGGGTTGTCCTGATCGCAGCCACCACCGAAAACCCGTCCTTCTCGGTGGTTTCCCCGCTGCTTTCCCGGTCCCTGCTCCTGACCCTCAAGCCCCTGACCGAAGCGGATATCTCCGGGCTGCTGGTGCGTGCAGTCGAGGACGAGCGGGGCCTGGCCGGGCGGGTGGAACTTAGCGGCGAAGCCCTGGAGCACCTGGTGCGCCTGGCTGCCGGGGACGCCCGCCGAGGGCTGACCGCACTGGAGGCCGCTGCCGGCGTCGCGTACTCCGAACGCGACCCCGACGTCGCTGTCCCCACCGTGGAGCTGGCACACGCCGAACAGGCCCTCGACGTCGCCGCACTGCGCTACGACCGGGCCGGCGACCAGCACTATGACGTCACCAGCGCCTTCATCAAGTCCCTGCGCGGATCCGACGTGGACGCTGCCCTGCACTATCTGGCCAAAATGCTTGAGGCGGGGGAGGACCCACGCTTTATCTCCCGCCGGCTGATGATCTCCGCCGCGGAAGACGTTGGCATGGCGGACCCGACGGCGCTGCAGACGGCGGTGGCCGCAGCCCAGGCCGTGCAGATGATCGGTATGCCCGAAGGCCGGCTGATCCTGGCCGAAGCGGTGGTGCACATTGCCACCGCGCCAAAGTCCAACGCGTCCTACAAGGCGATCGGTGCTGCCACAGCGGATGTACGTGCCGGATACGGGACAGGCGTTCCGGCGCACCTGCGCGACGCCCACTACCCCGGTGCCAAGCAGCTGGGGCACGGCAAGGGCTACATCTATTCCCATGACGAGCCGCACGGCATCGCCAAGCAGCAGTACGCCCCGGACGACCTGGTGGGCAAGGACTACTACAAACCCACCGCCAACGGGGCGGAACGGGATATTGCGGCACGGCTGGAACGCCTGCGCGGCATCATCCGCGGAAAGTAGGGTCCGCGGCGCCGCACGCCCGCACCCCGCAGGCCCGCGCATGCTAGGATTGATGGTTGACTGGCAAGCGCACTGCCGGACAATCCCACGTACCAGCCGGATTCACTTCCGGACGGGGTGGAACTGTGTCCGGTAACTGCGTTGCAGCAGAAGGCAGCGGTTGGCCGGAGCTCTCCCTAATGGAGGCCAGTGACTACGTATTAGCCGCGCACAGCGGGTTTTCCCGGTGCGTGCGGCAAGACCGCCAAAACAGTGAAAGGTGAACGTGGCTAACAACACACGTGCACGCCGTCAGGCCCGCGCTTCGCGCGCCCTCGGCATTGCTTTGACCCCCAAGGCAGCAAAGTACTTCGAGCGCCGGCCTTACCCCCCGGGTGAGCACGGCCGCGCACGCCGCAAGCAGGACAGCGACTACGCAGTCCGCCTGCGCGAAAAGCAGCGCCTGCGCGCACAGTACGGCATCCGCGAAGCACAGATGACCCGTGTCTTCGAGGAAGCCCGCCGCACCGCCGGTCTGACCGGTGAAAACCTGATCGAGCTTCTCGAGATGCGTCTTGACGCCCTCGTGCTGCGTGCCGGCTTCGCCCGGACGATCGCCCAGGCCCGCCAGCTGGTTGTGCACCGCCACATCATGGTTGACGGCGCCCGCGTGGACCGCCCGTCGTTCCGCGTGTCCGAAGGCCAGCTCATCCATGTGCACCAGCGCAGCGAGACCATGACGCCGTTCCAGGTTGCCGCTGCCGGCGCCCACCGCGACGTCCTGCCCGCTGTTCCGGGTTACCTGGATGTCTCCCTGGACAAGCTGCAGGCTCGCCTGGTTCGCCGCCCGAAGCGCTCGGAAATCCCCGTGACCTGCGAAGAGCAGCTCGTGGTGGAATACTACGCACGCTAATTCGACTCTCTTCCCGCTTTTGCGGGAGGTATGGCGAAATGGAACAGCCCGCGGCCCCGTGCCGCGGGCTGTTTCGTTTCCCGGCGGTGTCCGCGAACCTGCCGGGTACAGAACGCGCCGCCGCCAAGTAAGTGTCCGGTCCCGTCAATGGGTAAGGTACATAGCGGAAACTCTTCGAAAACAACCCAAGGAGAACCATGTCAGGTGGAGATATTGCCGGTCTGATCGCAGCCGGGGTTTTTGCCGTGCTGGTTGCGCTGCTGGCCGTCCCCATCCTCAAGCTTGGGAAGGTGTTCGACGAGCTTCGCGGATCGATCAAGACCCTCAGCGACGAGACCACTCCGCTGATTGACGAGGTCACCACAACGGTCTCCACCACCAATTTGCAGCTGCAGAAGGTTGACGGCATTTCCTCGAACGTCTCCGACGCCTCTGCCAACGTCTCCGCGCTCACGTCCCTGGTCGCCGCCACCGTGGGTTCCCCGCTGATCAAGGTATCCGCGTTCACCTATGGAGTCCGTACTGCCCTGGCCTCCCGCCGGCCCGCCGGGCGCGGACGCCGCAGCCGCTAGGGCCTTCCGCCATCCAGTCCACCACAGGAGCAGCACATGATTAAGCGTGTCTTTTGGATGTCGATCGGCATCACCATCGGCGTTATTGCGGTTCGGCGCATCTCCGACGCCAAGGAAAGCCTCGGCCCGGCCGGGCTCAACCGGGCCGTCGGCACCGCCGCCGACGCCCTGCACGATTTCACCGATGCCTTCCGTGACGCCATGACCACCCGCGAGGGCGAGCTCCGTTCCGCCCTGGGCCTGGACACCACGGACACGGTGTCCCAGACCATGTCCTCAGCCCGGCGCTGACTTTCTCCCGCCGCGCAGCTGCCCTGCGCGGCATTGATTTACCAGAAGGGTAAGAAACACCATGAAGTCCCACGAGATCGCACGCCGCTGGCTGGATTTCTTCAGCAGGAAGGGCCACACGGTCGTTCCCTCCGCGTCGCTCGTCACCAACGACCCCTCGCTGCTGTTCACCGTCGCGGGCATGGTGCCCTTCATCCCATACCTCACCGCGCGCGAAACCCCTCCCTACAGCCGGGCCACCAGCGTCCAGAAGTGCATCCGCACCGCGGACATCGAAGAGGTCGGCAAGACTGCCCGCCACGGTACGTTCTTCCAGATGGCCGGCAACTTCTCCTTCGGGGACTACTTCAAGGAAGACGCCATCACCTTCGCCTGGGAGCTGCTGACCAGCCCGGTTGAAGAGGGCGGCTACGGCCTGGATCCCGAGCGCCTCTGGGTCACTGTCTACGAAGACGGCGACGAGCGCGACGACGAGGCCCGCGCAATCTGGCGGGACAAGATCGGCGTTCCCAACGACCGCATCATCGGAACCGGCAAGGCAGACAACTACTGGAACACCGGCCAGGCCGGCCCCGGCGGTCCCTGCTCCGAGATCTACTACGACCGCGGCCCGGCATACGGCCTCGAAGGCGGCCCGGCCGTTGACGAGACCCGCTACATCGAGATCTGGAACCTGGTCTTTATGCAGTACCAGCTCTCCGAGGTGCGCTCCAAGACCGATTTCGACGTCGCCGGCGAACTGCCGCAGAAGAACATCGACACCGGCCTTGGCCTGGAACGCCTCGCCATGATCCTGCAGGGCGTCGAAAACATGTACGAGACGGACCAGGTCCGCCCCGTCCTGGACAAGGCCGCCGAACTCTCCGGCAAGGCCTACACCTCCGCGGAAGATCCCTCTGACCCGCATCACGCCGACGACGTGAAGATGCGCGTTGTGGCCGACCACATCCGCTCAGCCCTCATGCTGATCTCCGACGGCGTCACCCCCTCCAACGAAGGCCGCGGCTACGTGCTGCGCCGCCTGATCCGCCGCGCCGTGCGCGCCATGCGCCTGCTCGGCGTGGAAACCGCTGTGCTGCCCGAGCTGCTGCCCGTCTCCCGCGACGCCATGAAGGGCACCTACCCGGAAGTCGAGACCGACTTCGCGCGCATCTCCCGGATCGCGTACGCCGAGGAAAAGGCGTTCCTGCGCACCATCGCCTCCGGCACCGAACGCCTTGAAGTTGCCGTGCAGGAATCCAAGGCTGCCGGGCGTCCGCTTTCCGGCGCCGACGCCTTTGCCCTGCATGACACCTACGGCTTCCCGATCGACCTCACCCTGGAGATGGCCGAGGAAGCGGGCCTGAAGGTGGACGAGGCCGGCTTCCGGTCCCTGATGCAGGAACAGCGCAAGCGCGCCCAGGCTGACGCCCGCGGCAAGAAGCACGGCCACTCGGACATGTCCGTGTTCAACGAACTCCTCAAGGCCGGCAACACCGTGTTCACCGGCTACGACGAACTGCGGACCGAATCTTCGGTCCGCGGCATCGTCTCCAACGGCAAATCCGTCTCCTACGCAGGCCAGGGAACCGAAATCGAGCTGGTCCTGGACGAAACCCCGTTCTATGCGGAGGCCGGCGGCCAGGCTGCCGACGTCGGACTCATCACCGGCGACGGCTTCGTGGTCGAGGTCTCCGACGTCCAGCGCCCGGTCAAGGGACTCACCGTCCACAAGGCCGTGGTCCGCGAAGGCGAAATCTCCGCCGGTGCCCTGGCCCAGGCAGCGGTCGACGCCGAGCAGCGCCACGCCGCCGAGCAGGCACACTCCGGCACGCACATTGTGCACGCCGCCCTGCACCAGATCCTCGGCCCGGAAGCGCTCCAGCGCGGTTCCTTCAACAAGGCCGGCTACCTGCGGTTCGACTTCTCCTGGGGCGAAGGCCTCTCCGCGGCTGCCAAGTCCGAGATCGAAGAGGTCTCCAACCTGGCCATCCGCAGCAACCACAAGGTCGAAACGAAGATCATGTCCCTGGCTGACGCCAAGGCCCTCGGCGCCACGGCACTGTTCGGGGAAGCCTACGGCGACCAGGTGCGCGTAGTGGAGATCGACGGCGAATGGTCCCGTGAGCTCTGCGGCGGCACGCACGTTGACTCCACATCCCGGATCGGCAGCCTGACCCTGCTGGGCGAACAGTCCGTGGGTTCAGGCAACCGCCGCGTGGAAGCGTTCGTCGGCATGGACGCCTTCCGCCACCTGGCCGCCGAGCGCGCCCTGGTGAACGAACTCTCCGAACTGCTCAAGGTTCCCTCCGTCCAGGTCCCGGAGCGCGTCGCAGCGACCCTGGCCAAACTGAAGCAGGTCGAAAAGGAACTCGAGCGCCTGCGCCGCGAGCAGCTCGCAGCCTCCGCGGCAGCACTGCTGGGATCCGCCGTGGACATTGACGGCGTCCGGCTGCTGGCCCACGACGCCGGCACCGTCTCCGGTGCCGACGACCTGCGGACCCTGGCACTGGACCTGCGGTCCAGGCTGGGCAGCGAAGCGGCCGTGGTTGCCGTTGCCGGTGCGGCCAACGGACGTCCGGTGGTCATTGTCGCCACGAACGAGGCGGCCCGGGAAGCCGGAGTCAAGGCCGGTGCGCTGGTCAAGACTGCTGCCGGCGTCCTCGGGGGCGGCGGCGGAGGCAAGGACGACGTCGCCCAGGGCGGCGGCGCCGATGCCGCCAAGATCTCCGAGGCGCTCGATGCCATCCGCGCAGCGGTGGCGAACCGGGGCTAGCGCCACAGTGTCCGGCTATCCGCGCGGAACCAAAATCGGCGTCGACGTTGGACTGGCACGCGTCGGGGTCGCAGCATGCGACCCCGACGGCCTGCTGGCCACTCCCGTCCGCACGCTGAAACGCGATGCCAAGAAGAACAGCGACATCCAGGTCCTGGTCCGCGAAGCCGCTGAGCGGGGGACCGTCGAGTTCTTCGTCGGCCTGCCGCAGAGCATGAAGGGCACGGAAACCGCCTCCACGGCGATGGCCAGGGACTACGCCCAGGCCTTGGTGCAGGCCCTGGACAAGGCAGGACTCACTGTTCCGGTCCGGCTCATTGACGAGCGCCTGAGCACTGTCAGTGCCCACCGCTCACTGCGTGAAGCTGGCTTGGAGACACGAAATCACCGTAGAGTAGTAGACCAAGTGGCCGCTGTGGGTATATTGCAGCAGGCCATCGACATGCAGCGTTCCCTGGGACGCGATGTGGGGGTGCCGGTCACACTGCGCCGGAGCACGCATTCTGCTGTTCCGGCCCCGAACGAGGAGCCAACTATTTTCGAGGAACGCCGCCCCGAAAGCGACAAGCCGTCGTGAGCCACAGGTACCCCGACCCCTACGGAACGGGAGAGCGTCCGGACCACGAACCGGCCGCTGACGGCTATGCCGGCGAGGAGTATGTGGACACCCGGTATCCGGACCCGCCTGCCGACGACGTCCGGTACGAAGATGACACCTATCAGGACGTCCGGTACTCCCGGCAGGCCGAGGCGCATGCGGATGCCTACGCCGGCGGGCAGCACCAGGAGGCTGCCCCCGCCGTCCAGAACTTCTTCGCCGAAGAGGAAGCTGCGCCGAGCAGGCGCAGCCGCCGCCCGTCCCGGGAAAAGCAGCGCCGCCGGCGCCGCCGCACCGTGGTCATGATTGCCGTGCTTGCCGTTTTTGCCGGTGTTGTCTTCGGACTGACGGTTTTCCTGCGCGATCTCCTCGGCATGAACGAGGTCGAGGACTATCCCGGGCCGGGGGAGGGCACGGTCTCCTTCGTGGTGCAGCCGGGTGACGGTCCGCTGGTGATTGGCAACAACCTCGCCAGCCAGGACATCGTTGCCAGCTCCAAGAAATTCGTTGAAGTTTTCCAGCAGGAATCCCAGGGCCGGGAAATCCAGCCGGGCACCTTCGAAATGCGCCTGCAGATGAGTTCGTCCGGTGCGCTTGGCGCACTGCTGGGCGACGGCGGAACTGCCGTCCACTACGCTGCCATTCCCCGCGACCAGCGGCAGAGCGAGACCTTCGACGAGCTGGTTGCTTCCACCGGCATCCCGCTGGAGGAGTTCACTGCCCTGGCGCAAAACCCCCAGGCATTCGGCCTGCCGCAGCAGGCCGTGAGCCTGGAAGGGTACCTGTTCCCCGGGGAATACCGCTTCCCGGTCGATATGACGGCCGAGGAGATCATCACCGAGATGGTCCAAAATGCCTTTACGGCGCTGGAAGAAGCAGGCGTGAGCGATCCGGCTGAGCAGTACCGGGTCCTCACCAAGGCGAGCATTATCCAGGCCGAAGCCGGGGAAGCCGATTACGCGACGGTTGCCGGCGCGATCGAGAACCGGCTGCGCGCTGACAACACTGAGACCAACGGCCTGATCCAGTCGGATGCAACGGTCACGTACGGCCTCGGACGGAAGAGCTACAACCTCACGCCGGAAGAGAAAGCGGATACCTCCAACCGCTGGAACACCTACGCCAACCCGGGCCTGCCCGTGGGGCCGATCGGTTCCCCGAGCGTAGAGGCGATCGACGCCGCAGCGAACCCAGCTGACGTTCCCTACTTCTACTGGGTCACGGTCAACCTGGACTCGGGGGAGACCAAGTTCTCCTCCACCCTGGCTGAGCACGGACGCTACGTTGCCGAATACCAGCAGTGGTGCAGCACCCAGGAAGCTGGAAGGTGCGAGTAATTGTCCGTCCGCAAACGGGCGGCGGTACTGGGACACCCGATCGGGCATTCCCGTTCGCCCCAGCTTCACCGTGCCGCCTATGACTATCTGGGTTTCGACTGCAGCTACGACGCGATAGACGTTACGGAGGAGGCAGCGGCGGAATTCGCCGCTGCCGTCCGGGCCGAACCCAATTGGAACGGGCTCTCCGTCACCATGCCGCTGAAAGCAGTGATGGCCGCAGCCGTCGACCGGCTGGACCCACTCGCTGAGGCACTCGGTGTGCTCAATACCGTCACCTTTGACCACGGACCCGCCGGGACTGTGCTCACCGGATGGAACACTGACGTCCTTGGCCTCGTCAACGCGCTGCGGCATGCCGGCGCCGGGGAAGCTCCGCGCGGGGTCATCCTCGGCGCCGGGGGGACGGCCTGCGCGGCTGTCGCTGCCCTGGCCCGGATGGGTTGCACCAGCGTGGACGTCCATGCCCGGAGCTTCCGCGGCGCGGGTGCGTCCGGGCGGCAGGCAGACGTTGCGCAGGTGGGCAGCCGGCTTGGCGTGCAGGTAAACCTGCGCCCCTGGGAGGAAGCCGCCGCAGCCTGTGCTGCCGCCGACGTCGTAATCTGCACCCTGCCGCCGCGCGGCGCCGACGCCCTGGCGGATCAGTTCCGCACCCTGGCTGCTGACCGCAGCGGAGCAGTCCTCCTTGATGCTGCCTACGACCCCTGGCCCAGCCAGATGGCGGCGGCCTGGGAAAGCGCCGGGGGAACAATCGTGCCCGGACTCGAAATGCTCCTCTACCAGGCGGTGGAACAGGTGCGCCTGTTCACCGGCAGCGCGTTCCGCGACGAGCCCGCCGTCATAAACGTGATGTGTGACGCAGTGGGACTGCCCCGGCGCTGAAGGCCCCTTCCGAACGTGGCAGTATTGAAGCCATGTTGCGTTGGTTGACCGCCGGTGAGTCCCATGGGCCTGCACTGGTTGGAATTATTGAGGGCGTCCCTGCTGGCGTCGAAGTAAGCACCCCGTCCATCCAGGAAGCACTGGCACGCCGCCGCCTCGGCTATGGCCGCGGCGCCCGGATGAAGTTCGAACAGGACGAGGTCCGCATCCTGGGCGGAGTCCGCCACGGACTGACCCAGGGCGGCCCCGTGGCTATTGAGGTGGGCAACACCGAGTGGCCCAAGTGGGAACAGATCATGGCCTCGGATCCCGTTCCAGCGGAGATCCTAGACGGTCAGGCACGCAACGCCCCGCTGACCCGGCCGCGCCCCGGCCACGCAGATTTCACCGGCATGCAGAAGTACGGCTTCAGTGAAGCCCGTCCGGTCCTGGAGCGCGCCAGCGCCCGGGAAACCGCAGCCCGCGTTGCACTCGGCGCAGTGGCCTCGGCTTTCCTGAAGCAGCTTGGCGTTGAACTGGTCAGCCATACCGTGGGCATCGCCGGCGTCGCGTCGCCTGAGGGCTCAGCCCTGCCGCTGCCCTCCGACGTTCCCGCGCTGGATGAAAACCCGATGCGCTGCTTTGACCCGGCCGTCACCGAAGCCATGGTCGCCGAGGTGGACGCCGCCCACAAGGAAGGCGAAACCCTGGGCGGAGTCGTGGAAGTCCTTGCCTACGGTTTGCCGCCGGGACTGGGCAGCTACGTTCACTGGGACCGCCGCCTTGACGCCCGCCTGGCCGGAGCCCTGATGGGTATCCAGGCCATCAAGGGTGTTGAAGTCGGCGACGGTTTCCTCACCGCTTCCCGCCGCGGTTCCGCAGCCCATGACGAGATCCTCCAGGACGAATCCGGCCGGGTCATCCGCTCCGGCAACCGTGCCGGCGGCATCGAAGGCGGCATGAGCATCGGTGAAGTGCTGCGCGTCCGTGCTGCCATGAAGCCCATCGCCACCGTTCCGCGTGCCCTGAAGACCGTGGATGTTTCCACGGGTGAACCTGCCCGTGCCCACCACCAGCGTTCGGACGTGTGTGCCGTACCTGCCGCCGGCGTCGTAGCCGAAGCCATGGTGGCCCTGGTCCTTGCCGAAGCCATGACCGAGAAGTTCGGCGGAGATTCCGTGGCGGAGACGGCACGGAACCTGCGAACGTACCTGGAGAGCATTCCGGATTCGCTCTCCTCGACCGGTACCGGTACAGGTGCCTGAGCAGCACCTGGTCCTGATTGGGCTGATGGCCGCCGGCAAGTCCGTCGTCGGCCGGTCGCTGGCTGCCCGCCATGGGCTGCCCTATGTGGACACCGACCAGCTGGTGGTCGAGGAGCATGGGCCCATCCCGGAGATCTTCGCGCGCCACAGCGAACGGTTCTTCCGCGAAGCCGAGGCGCGGGCCGTAGCCGGTGCGCTTGACTCGCCCGTGCGCTCAGTGATCTCCCTCGGCGGCGGGGCAGTGCTGGACACCGGAACCCAGCAGCTGCTGGAGCACGCTACGGTTGTATTTCTGGATACCGACCTGGCCACGGTGCTGCCGCGCATATCCCGCACGGCCCACCGTCCGCTCCTGGCCGGTGATCCGGCGCAGCGCTGGAGCGCGCTGGCAGAGGTCCGCAGGCCAATTTACGAATCGCTGGCAGACATAGTCATAGATACCAGGGGACTGGCAGTAGCCGAGGTGGTGGAACGCATCACCGCAGCCCTGGACGAAGGAGAGAACTAAATGCCCGCTGAAGCCACCGTCATCGAAGTGACCGGTGAGAAGCCCGCAGAGAACTACGACGTCGTCATCGGCAACGGTCTGCTGGGCCGCCTTCCGGCGATGCTGGGGGAGCGGGTCCGGCGCGTGCTGGTGATTCACCCCCGCGCACTGCGCACCACCGGTGACACCGTCCGCGACGAGCTCGCCGAAGCCGGCCTTACGGCGCTCACCGCGGAGATTCCCGACGCCGAAGAGGGCAAGCACATCCAGGTGGCCTCCTTCTGCTGGCAGGTGCTGGGGCAGAACGACTTCACCCGCTCGGACGCCATCGTGGCCGTAGGCGGGGGCGCGGTCACCGACGTCGCCGGCTTTGTGGCAGCCACCTGGCTGCGCGGCATCAAGGTGGTGCACATCCCCACCAGCCTGCTGGGCATGGTGGACGCCGCAGTGGGCGGCAAGACCGGCATCAACACCGCTGAGGGCAAGAACCTGGTGGGCGCTTTCCATCCGCCCGCCGGAGTGCTGGCAGACCTGGACGCCCTGGGCTCGCTGCCGAAGAACGAACTGCTCAGCGGCATGGCCGAGGTAGTCAAGTGCGGCTTCATCGCCGATCCGGCCATCCTGGACCTGATTGAGGCAAATCCGGAGGCAGTAGCCGACGGCGGCTCCGACGTCGTGCGTGAACTTGTCGAACGCGCGGTCCGGGTCAAGGCGGAGGTAGTCTCAGCCGATCTGCGGGAAGCGGGACGCCGGGAGTTCCTGAACTACGGCCACACCCTGGGCCACTCCATTGAACTGGCCGAACGTTACCAGTGGCGCCACGGGGCCGCTGTCTCCGTGGGCATGGTCTTCGCTGCCGAACTGGGCCGCATGGTGGGACGGCTGGATGACGCCATCGCAGACCGGCACAAGGAGATCCTGACCTCACTTGGCCTTCCGGTGACCTACCGCCGGGACCGCTGGAGCGCACTGCTGGACGGTATGCGCCGGGACAAGAAGTCGCGCGGGGACCTGCTGCGCTTCGTGCTCCTGGACGGGCTGGCCAAGCCCTCCATCCTGGAGGTCCCGGATACGTCCCTGCTCTTCGCCGCCTACCAGGAGATCGCCTCCGAACCTGAGACCGGGATTCGCCTCAGCCTGTAGGTAATCGCCGAACAGGTAGAATGGTCGACGGATAAGACTCGAAGCAGAAGCGAAACGACGAAAGAGAAACTGTGGCAACGACCAACGACATCAAGAACGGCACCGTGCTGAAGCTTGAAGGCAACCTCTGGAGCATCATTGAGTTCCAGCACGTAAAGCCGGGCAAGGGTGGTGCGTTTGTCCGTACCAAGATGCGCAACGTCCGCTCAGGCAAGGTTGTCGACAAGACGTTCAACGCCGGCATCAAGATCGAAACCGCCACGGTTGACCGCCGCGATTACCAGTACCTGTACAAGGACGGCGAAGACTACGTCTTCATGGATACCTCGGACTACGACCAGCTCACGGTCCCGGGTTCGATCGTCGGTGACTACGCCAACTTCATGCTTGAGTCCATGATGGTCACCATCGCCATGCACGAAGGTGCCCCCCTGTACATTGAACTTCCGGCTTCCGTGGTCCTGGAGATCACCTACACCGAGCCCGGCCTGCAGGGCGACCGCTCCACCGGCGGCACCAAACCCGCCACCGTGGAAACCGGCTACGAAATCCAGGTTCCGCTGTTCCTGGAAACCGGCACCAAGGTGAAGGTTGATACCCGCACCGGAGACTACCTGGGACGCGTTAACGAGTGAGTGCACGCAGTAAAGCAAGAACACGGGCACTTGAGGTGCTCTTCGAAGCGGAACAGCGATCCATGTCTCCGCTCGAGTCCCTGCGTTCCCGCCGGGAAAAGACGGACCAGGTAATCAACCCCTACACCATGGACCTGGTGGAAGGCGTGATTGCCAAGCAGGAGCAGATCGACGAGTTCCTCAGCACCTATTCCCAGGGCTGGCCATTGGAGCGGATGCCTGCGGTTGACCGCATCATCCTGCGCCTTGGCAGCTGGGAACTGCTCTACAACGACGACGTACCGGACAAGGTCGCCATCAGCGAAGCTGTTGAACTGGCCAAGTCGCTCTCCACGGATGAGTCGCCTGCGTTCATCAACGGACTGCTGGGCCGTCTGCATGAGCTTAAGGATTCCCTGCTGGCCTAGGCAGGCGGGAACAGCTACGCGTAAAGCCCGGCGGGATTCCCCGCCGGGCTTTTGCGTGCTCGGGCAGCCGGCCCTCGGAGGGGATACCTACCAGCGGCGCCCTGCGGCAGCGACGCCGAGCAGCTGGGTGCGGGTTCGGGTCAGCTCTGCGAGCAGCCGGTGCTCGCGTGCCGTGTTCTTCTCCGGATCCCGGCCGTTGACGAGCTGCTGCCGGATCAGGGCAAGGTTCGTGGCCTCCCGGATGAACGCGCGCATGCAGGCCTTCGCACCGAACGCTCCTGCCCAATGCAGGGCCTGGCGGCGCCCGCCCGGCGTGGAGAGCAGGTTCACCTCCGCAGGGGTAAACCAGCCGGCGGCTGCGTACTCTCCGAGCCGCTGGCCCGTGAGGCGCTGTTCCTGCCGCCGGAGCCACGTCACGCCGCCCACCGCAAGGGCGAAGAGCGGCACCTGCAGCAGGAAGTAGAAGGCGAAAAAGTCGTCGGCCACCAGGGCCATGCCGCCGTTCCAGAACATGTGGCCGGCCACTGCCGCCGCCAGCCCTGCGGCGAATCCGCCCGTGATCCGCCCGGCACCGGGCCTGCGCACGGCGATGCCAAGGGCCAGGCCAATCGCGGCGGTGAACAGCACGTGCGCGAAGGGCGAGAAGAGCCCGCGCAGCACAAAGACGAAGCCAAGCTGCAGGCCCACTCCGCCGGCCTCGAACAGTGCAGCGCTGAAGTAGAGGATGTTCTCCGTGAACGCGAAGCCGGCGCCGACTACGCCCGCGTAGACAATCCCGTCCAGCGGTCCGTCAAAGTGGCTGCGGCGCGCGAAGACCAGCATCAGGACCCCCAGTCCCTTGGCGGTTTCCTCGACCAGGGGTGCCTGGATGACAGTGGTCAGCACATCGGCCGGGGTGAGGGGCAGCAGCATTACCAGGACCTCATTTACCGCACCGCCCAGCAGCAGGGTGATGGCCACGGAAACACCGGCTCCCCACAGGAAAGCGAAGACCAGTGCGCCCCGGGGCTCGGGTTCCCACCGGTCGATCCAGTGCAGGCCCAGCAGGCAGATGCCCAGGGGAATCAGTGCCAGGATCCCGCACAGGACAAAGGCCTCGCTGCCCAGGGCCGCAAAGAGAAACAGGCCAACCACTACCAGCACCACTGACGCTGCCACGATCAGCACTATGTTCAGGACTCCCGAACCGCCGCGTCCGGCGGCTGGAACGCTGAGCCCAGGCAGCGGTTCGGCCGGCTGCCGGGGCGGATTGGCAGGCCCGTTGCCGGGCATCAGTGTCATGGGCGCATGCCTGTCATGGACCCAAGAATATACGTGTGGGCTGCTGTGATAGTTTTGAGGAGCATTCAACCTTTAAGTCCGTCCTGTGAGGCGGGGAAGGAGGAAGCAGAATATGGATCCCAGTGGTCCCCCGCAGGCACACCTGCCTGCCCGTACCGTTCTGACTTCAGCTGACATTGACCGCGTGCTGACACGCATCGCCTACGAGATCCTTGAAGCAAACAAGGGCGGCACCGACCTGGTGCTGATGGGCATTCCCCGCCGGGGCTATCCACTGGCCCGCCGGCTCGCCGCCAAGATCGCGGCAGCGGACCCCACTGTAAACGCAGAGGCCATCACCGGGCAGCTGGACGTCACCATGTTCCGTGACGACCTGGCGCACCACCCCACGCGTCCCCCGCACCCCACGCAGCTTCCCGCCGGCGGCATAGACGGCAAAGTCGTAGTCCTGGTGGATGACGTGCTGTATTCCGGCCGCACCATCCGCGCCGCGCTGGACGCCCTGATCGACCTTGGCCGTCCCCGCGCCGTGCGGCTGGCCGTCCTGGTGGACCGCGGACACCGCGAACTGCCTATCCGCGCGGACCACGTTGGCAAGAACCTGCCGACAGCAGCCGTGGAAAAGGTCCGGGTGAGGCTGGCGGAGACTGACTCACCGGCCCTGGACGAAGTCGTGATCGAAGGCGCTGCATGAAACACCTGCTCTCCACCCTGGACCTCTCCTACCAGGACGCCATCTCCATCCTGGACACTGCGGAGGCCATGGCCGCAGTAGGGGAGCGGGAAGTCAAAAAGCTTCCCGCCCTGCGCGGCCGCACGGTGGTCAACCTCTTCTTCGAGGACTCAACCCGGACCCGCATCTCCTTCGAGGCCGCAGCCAAGCGACTCTCTGCCGACGTCATCAACTTCTCCGCCAAGGGATCATCGGTTTCCAAGGGCGAGTCACTGAAGGACACCGCCCAGACCCTGGCCGCCATCGGTGCCGACGCCGTGGTCATCCGCCACGGAGCCTCCGGAGCACCGGCCAGGCTGGCCAACTCCGGCTGGATTGACGCCGCCGTCCTCAACGCAGGCGACGGTACCCATGAACATCCCACGCAGGCCCTGCTGGACGCATTCACCATGCGCCGGCACTGGGCACAGCTGCACGGGGTTCCTTCCTCGGGGACGGACCTGGCGGGCATGCACGTGGCGATCGTGGGAGACATCCTGCACTCCCGCGTGGCCCGCTCCGACCTCTGGCTGCTGAAGACCCTCGGCGCGGACGTCACGCTGGTGGCGCCGCCCACTCTGCTGCCCTTCGGCGTCGAATCCTGGCCCTGCAAGGTCAGCTACTCCCTGGACGAGACGCTGGAAACCAAGCCGGATGCCGTCATGATGCTTCGCGTGCAGGCCGAACGCATGCACTCCGCGTTTTTCCCCACGGTGCGGGAGTACTCCCGGCGCTACGGGTTCGACGACGTCCGTCTGGACCACCTGGACGCCCTTGGCATGGACAACACGATCCTGCTCCACCCCGGGCCGATGAACCGCGGCCTCGAAATCTCCTCCCGGGCCGCCGACTCGCCGCGCTCCACCGTCCTGGCCCAGGTCAGCAACGGCGTCTCGGTCCGCATGGCCGCCCTCTACCTGCTGCTCTCCGGTGAAGGCAGCTCCCCGCGCACACCACAGGAAGTATCTGCTCAGTGACTACAGCAAACCCCGCTACACCCGCCAAACCCGCCCCTGCGGCCACCCCGGTGCTTTCATCCACCGGAACCTACCTGCTCCGCGGCGCAATGCTGCTGGGCAAGGACCGCTCCGACCTCCTGATCCGTGACGGCATCATCGCCGCCGTTGGCCAGGACCTGGAAGCGCCCGACGGCGCGTTGAGAATTGATGCCGACGGCCTGGTTGCCCTGCCCGGCATGGTTGACCTGCATACCCACCTGCGTGAACCCGGCCGGGAAGACGCAGAGACCGTAGAGACCGGAACCCGGGCCGCGGCCCTGGGCGGTTTCACCGCCGTGCATGCCATGGCCAACTCCAACCCCGTGGCGGACACCGCCGGCGTGGTGGAGCAGGTCTACAGCCTGGGGCTGAAATCCGGCTGGGTGGACGTCCGCCCGGTAGGCGCCGTCACCGTGGGCCTGAAGGGGGAGCGCCTGGCTGAGCTCGGTGCCATGGCCGACTCCCGTGCCCGCGTCCGGGTCTTCTCCGATGACGGTATGTGCGTCCATGACCCGGTGCTGATGCGCCGCGCGCTTGAATACGTCAAGGCGTTCGACGGCGTGGTCGCCCAGCACGCACAGGAACCGCGCATGACCGACGGCGCGCAGATGCACGAGGGCGAAGTCAGCGCCGTCCTGGGACTGCCTGGCTGGCCCGCCGTGGCGGAGGAATCCATCATTGCCCGCGACGTGCTGCTGGCCCAGCACACCGGCTCAAGGCTGCACGTGTGCCATGTCTCCACCGCCGGATCCGTGGAGATCATCCGCTGGGCCAAGGAACGCGGCATCAACGTGACGGCTGAGGTCACTCCGCACCACCTGCTGCTCACCGATGAAGCCGTGCGCAGCTACGACCCCGTGTACAAGGTGAACCCGCCGCTGCGCACTGAATCCGACGTCGAGGCACTGCGCCGCGGTCTGGCGGACGGCACGATCGACATCGTCGGCACCGACCACGCACCCCACCCCAGCGAGCACAAGGAATGCGAGTGGGCGCAGGCCGCCATGGGCATGACCGGACTTGAAACGGCACTGTCCGTGGTCCAGGCCACCATGATCGAAACCGGCCTGATGGACTGGGAGGGCTTCGCCCGGGTGACTTCCACCACGCCGGCCCGGATCGGACGCGTAGCAACACAGGGAAGACCGCTCCAAACCGGTGAACCGGCCAACGTCATATTGGTTGACCCGGCTGCGCGGCGCACCGTGGACCCCCATAAGATGGCAACCATGGGCAAGAACAGTCCTTATGCGGGGCTGGAACTGCCCGGAATGGTCCGTGCCGCTTTCTTCGCCGGCCACCCCACCGTCCTGGACGGCGCACTAAACGGCCCCCGGGCCGCAGCAGCAGAGGAGACTCCATGGATTGGCTGATCTTCCTCATCGGAGTTCTTGCAGCCGCAGCGATTGTGCTGACGCTGTTTGCCGTCGGCTGGCGGGGACGCCGCCGGCGCCAGTCGGACATTCCCCGGCCCCGGCCGCTGCCGGCAGACCTGGAGCTGCCCCGGTTCGAGGCTGACGGACAATACGTCGCCACCACCACCGCGGGCGACTGGCTGGACCGGGTGGCTGTCTACGGCATGGGCGTCAAATCAGTGGCGACTGCCGCAGTCTTCGATGAAGGCCTGCTGTTCGCACGGACGGGCGCACCGGACGTCTGGATTCCCCGGGAAGACCTGCGCGATGTACGCCTGGAGCGCGGGATGGCCGGAAAATTCGTGGAGAAGGAGGGCCTGGTCATGGTGACCTGGCAGCTCGGACCAAAGCGGGTCGACACCGGGTTCCGTACCCGTGCGGCCGACCACAAGAACCCCCTGGTTTCGGCGATCAAGGCGCTGGGCCCGGAATCAGCAACATCTAGCGAGGAACAACTGTGACAGTGAACCAAACCCCCGCCCCGAGAACAGCTGTCCTCATGCTGGAGGACGGCCGCAGCTTCCGCGGCCGCAGCTACGGGGCCACGGGCACCGCCCTGGGCGAGGCAGTCTTCGCCACCGGCATGACCGGCTACCAGGAGACCATCACGGACCCCTCCTACGCCCGGCAGCTGGTCGTCCAGACGGCCCCGCACATCGGTAACACCGGTGTGAACAGCGACGACGCCGAGTCCCGGCGGATCTGGGTAGCGGGCTACATTGTCCGCGACGCAGCCCGAAAGCCCTCCAACTGGCGCTCCGAGCGGACCCTCGACGAGGACCTCGCCGCCCAGGGTGTGGTTGGCATCTCCGGCGTCGACACCCGCGCCATCACCCGCCATCTGCGGGAGCGCGGCGCCATGAAGGCCGGGATCTTCTCCGGCGAGGCAGCCCTGCGCAGCGACGCTGACCTGCTCGCTGAAGTGCGGGCCCAGGAGTCAATGGCCGGCTCCCGCCTCGCCGAGGAAGTGAGCATCGAGGCAAGCTACGTCGTCGAGCCTTCCGCCCACGGCTGGGAAGGTGAGCCCCGCTTCACCGTGGCCGCCCTGGACCTGGGCATCAAGTCCATGACCCCGGTGCGTTTCGCTGAACGCGGCGTGCGGGTGCACGTGCTGCCCGCTTCCGCCACCCTCGAAGACGTACAGGCACTGAACCCCGACGGCGTCTTTATGTCCAACGGTCCCGGCGACCCCGCCACGGCCGATAACCAGGTGAAGCTGCTGCGCGACGTGCTGGACACCGGCACCCCGTTCTTCGGCATTTGCTTCGGCAACCAGATCCTCGGACGTGCCCTGGGCTTCGGCACCTACAAGCTGCCCTACGGCCACCGCGGCATCAACCAGCCCGTCCTGGACCGGCGCACCGGCAAGGTGGAAATCACCTCGCAGAACCACGGCTTCGCCGTCGACGCTCCGCTGGACGGTCCCGTCACCGCGCCCGAGGCCCGGTTCGGCCAGGTGGAAGTGAGCCACATCAGCCTCAATGACAACGTGGTGGAAGGCCTCGCCTGCCTGGACATCCCCGCGTTCTCCGTCCAGTACCACCCCGAAGCCGCCGCCGGCCCGCACGACTCCGCCTACCTGTTCGACCGCTTCGTCGACCTGATGGCCTCCAGCAAGAACAAGGAATCCCGCTAATGCCCCGCAGAACCGATCTCAAGTCCGTCCTGGTGATCGGCTCCGGCCCGATCGTCATTGGCCAGGCCGCCGAATTCGACTACTCCGGCACGCAGGCACTGCGCGTGCTGAAGGAGGAAGGCCTGCGGGTCATCCTGGTCAACTCCAACCCGGCCACCATCATGACCGACCCGGAGTTCGCCGACGCCACGTACGTCGAGCCGATCACTCCCGAGGTGGTCGAGAAGATCATCGCCAAGGAACGCCCCGACGCCGTGCTGCCCACCCTGGGCGGCCAGACCGCCCTGAACACGGCGATCGCCCTGGACAAGAACGGCGTGCTGGAGAAGTACAACGTCGAGCTGATCGGCGCCAACATCGAAGCCATTGAACTCGGCGAAGACCGCGAGAAGTTCAAGGGCGTCGTCGAGCGCTGCGGCGCCGAGTCCGCGAAGTCGATCATCGTGCACAGCATGGATGAGGCTTTCGCCGCCGCCGAGGAACTCGGTTACCCGATGGTGGTCCGCCCGTCCTTCACCATGGGCGGACTGGGCTCCGGCCTGGCCTACAACGCCGAGGACCTGCGCCGCATCGCCGGCGCCGGCATCCAGTACAGCCCCACCTCCGAGGTGCTGCTCGAAGAGAGCATCCTGGGGTGGAAGGAATACGAACTTGAAATGATGCGGGACAAGCACGACAACGTGGTGGTTGTCTGTTCCATCGAGAACTTCGATCCCGTAGGCGTCCACACCGGTGACTCCATCACCGTGGCACCGGCCATGACCCTCACCGACCGCGAGTACCAGAAGCTGCGCGACATCGCGATCGCCGTCATCCGTGAAGTTGGCGTGGACACCGGCGGCTGCAACATCCAGTTCGCCATCGAACCGGACACCGGCCGCGTCGTCGTCATCGAAATGAACCCGCGTGTCTCCCGCTCCTCGGCACTGGCTTCCAAGGCCACCGGGTTCGCCATCGCGAAGATCGCCACCAAGCTCTCCCTGGGCTACACCCTGGACGAGATCCCGAACGACATCACCAAGAAGACGCCGGCGTCCTTCGAGCCGACCCTGGACTACGTAGTAGTGAAGGTTCCCCGCTTCGCGTTCGAGAAGTTCCCGGCCGCGGACCCCACGCTGACCACCACCATGAAGTCCGTCGGCGAGGCCATGGCGATCGGCCGCAACTTCACCGAGGCGCTGCAGAAGGCGCTGCGCTCCCTGGAGCAGAAGGGCTCCCAGCTCAGCTTCGACCCCGTGGACCCCGCCGAGGTTCCGGCACTCATCGAGGCAGCCAAGCGCCCCACCACGGGCCGCCTGGCCCAGGTCCAGCAGGCACTGCTGGGCGGCGCCACTGCCGAGCAGCTTTACGAAGCCACCGGCATCGACCCCTGGTACCTGGACCAGCTTGAGCTGATCAACGAGGTCGCCGAGGAAATCCGCGGCGCAGCCCAGGTCACGGAGGACGTCCTGCGCCTGGCGAAGCGCCACGGCTTCTCCGACGAGCAGATCGGCAGGCTCACCAACCAGTCCGAGGCCGTGGTCCGCGGAGTGCGGCACGTCCTGGGCATCCGCCCGGTCTACAAGACGGTGGACACCTGCGCCGCCGAATTCGCGGCGTACACCCCGTACCACTACTCCTCCTACGACGAGGAAGACGAGGTGGCGCAGCACGCCAAGCCGTCGGTGATCATCCTCGGTTCCGGTCCGAACCGCATCGGCCAGGGCATCGAGTTCGACTACTCCTGCGTCCACGCCACCATGGCGCTGCGTGAAGCCGGCCACGAGACGGTCATGATCAACTGCAACCCGGAGACCGTATCCACGGACTACGACATCTCCGACCGCCTGTACTTCGAGCCGCTCACGCTCGAAGACGTGCTGGAAGTCATCCACGCCGAACAGCGCACCGGCGGCGTGCTGGGCGTGTTCGTCCAGCTCGGCGGACAGACCCCGCTGAAGCTCGCACAGGAATTGGCCGACGCCGGTATTCCGATCCTGGGCACCTCGCCGGAGGCAATCGACCTGGCAGAGCACCGCGGCGCCTTC
This sequence comes from Arthrobacter gandavensis, assembly GCF_039528575.1. Lineage (NCBI taxonomy): Bacteria > Bacillati > Actinomycetota > Actinomycetes > Micrococcales > Micrococcaceae > Arthrobacter > Arthrobacter gandavensis. Next base: position 360,716 of record NZ_BAAALV010000001.1, on the reverse strand, counting down.
CAGCGCGTACTGGACGAAGGCGGGCTGATCGCCCCGAAGAACGGCACCGCCGTGTCCTTCGAGGATGCCAAGAAGATCGCTGACGAGATCGGCTACCCGGTCCTGGTGCGCCCGTCCTACGTACTGGGCGGCCGCGGCATGGAAATCGTCTACGACGAGGCCAACCTCTCCCGCTACATCGCCAACGCCACGGAAATCACCCCGGACCATCCCGTCCTGGTGGACCGCTTCCTGGAAGACGCCATCGAGATCGACGTGGATGCGCTCTTCGACGGCACCGACCTGTACGTGGGCGGCATCATGGAGCACATCGAGGAAGCCGGCATCCACTCCGGCGACTCCGCCTGCGTGCTGCCTCCCATCACGCTGGGTGCGGACGTCATCGGCCGCGTGGTTGAGGCCACCGGCGCCATCGCGTCCGGCGTCGGCGTGCGCGGCCTGATCAACATCCAGTTCGCGCTGGCCTCCGACGTGCTGTACGTCATTGAAGCCAACCCGCGCGCTTCCCGTACCGTTCCGTTCGTCTCCAAGGCCACCGGCGTCCAGCTTGCAAAGGCCGCCGCCCTGATCGGCATGGGCACCACCATTGCCGAACTGCGTGCCGCCGGAAAGCTCAAGGCAACCGGAGACGGTTCGGCGCTTCCGCTGGACGCCCCGGTGGCCGTGAAGGAAGCAGTGCTGCCCTTCAGCCGCTTCCGCACCCCCGAGGGCACCGTGGTGGATTCACTGCTCGGCCCGGAGATGCGTTCCACCGGTGAAGTCATGGGCATTGACAAGTACTTCGACACGGCGTTCGCCAAGTCCCAGGCAGCGGCGAACTCGGCGCTGCCCACGGCTGGAAAGATCTTCGTCTCCGTCGCCAACCGCGACAAGCGCTCGATCATCATGCCGGTGAAGCTCATGAGCGACCTCGGCTTCGAGATCCTTTCCACCGGCGGCACGGCAGACGTCCTGCGCCGCAACGGCATCCAGGCCACCACCGTCCGCAAGGTCGGCGAAGGTGCGGGACCCAACGGGGAAGGCACCGTGGTGGACCTGATCACCGCCGGCGACATCAACATGGTGATCAACACCCCCTCCGGCGGCCAGGCCCGCGGCGACGGCTACGAGATCCGCGCTGCCGCGACGTCGATCGGCTGCCCGGTGATCACCACCGTGTCCGAATTCACTGCGGCGGTCCAGGCCATCGAAGCGATGCGCTCCTACGAATGGGACGTCTGCTCGCTCCAGGAGTACGCAGCCAAGCTCCAGGCTTCCACCGTTGCCTGAGCACGGCACTAACGCTGCCGGCGGGCGCGCACCCTTTGGTGCGCGCCTGCGGGCAGCGATGGACACGCGCGGACCGCTCTGCGTCGGCATCGACCCCCATCCCGGCCTGCTGGCCGCCTGGGGACTGAACGACGACGCCGCCGGGCTGGAACGCTTCTCGCTCACCGTCCTGGAGGCGGTGGGGGAGCAGGCTGCTGCCCTGAAGCCGCAGGTTGCACTGTATGAGCGCCACGGGTCGGCAGGCATCGCCGTCCTGGAACGGCTGCTGGCTTCCTGCGCTGAGGCCGGCGTCCTTTCGATCGCTGATGCCAAGCGCGGAGACATCGGCTCCACCATGGCCGCCTACGCAGACGCGTGGCTGCGGGACGACTCGCCGCTGGCGGCTGACTCGGTCACCCTGAGCCCGTATCTTGGCTACGAGTCGCTGCGTCCGGCCCTGGACCTGGCTGACGCCACGGGCAGGGGAGTTTTTGTCCTGGGACTGACCTCCAACCCAGAGGGTGCCTCAGTGCAGCACGTTGGGGCGGACCGGTCCGTGGCTGCACGGATCATCGATGCCGCGACGGCGGAAAACGCTGCCGCCCGGCCCCTCGGGTCCACGGGCCTGGTTATCGGGGCAACCGTCGGTTCTGCACTGGCTGACCTGGGCATTGACCTGGCTGCCGCAAACGCGCCCATCCTTGCACCCGGGCTCGGTGCCCAGGGAGCAACAGGGGAAGACCTGCGGAAAACTTTCGGCGCCGCCTACGCGAACGTGCTCGCCACGTCCAGCAGGGACATCCTCAAGGCAGGCCCGGATCGCGCGGCACTGCGGGAAGCTGCCGTCCGGACGCTGGACGGACTCCCTCAGCCATAGTGGAAACCGGTACGTCTAACGTACCGGTTTCCATTGCATTGCCCGCACAGTGCGGATAGGTTCGGACCCTAGCCCAAGAAACCGCAAAGCCGCCGGTCACAACCAGTTTGACGGGCGGTCAGTCTTCGCCCGGGAGAGCCAATTGAACCTCAAACCACTGACTGAAGCCGAGCGCACCAGGGCGCGGGAAAAGGCCACCGCCGCCCGCACCGTGCGGGCCGAGATCAAGTCCAAGATCAAATCCGGTGAACTCTCGGTCGAAGAGGTCATCGTCTCCCGTGCTTCCGAGGAAGCAGTGGGCCGCCTGAAGGTCGTAGACCTGCTGCGGGCACTGCCTGGTGTGGGGGAACGCCGCGCAGCTGGAATAATGGCTACCGTGGGTATCGCCCCAACCCGCCGGGTGAGGGGTCTTGGTGTCCACCAGCGCAAGGCGCTGATTGAATTACTGGAGTCCGACTAAGCCGGCCGCCGCCTACCGCGGCTGCGGCGCCGTCGGACCTGTTCCCTAAACAAGTGAGGTCTACGTGTCGCAACCGCGGCTGACAGTTCTGGCAGGTCCCACCGCCGTTGGCAAAGGCACTGTGTCCACCTACATCCGGGATAACTATCCCGAGGTCTGGCTTTCCGTGTCCGCTACCACCCGCGCCCCTCGCCCGGGCGAGGAAAACGGCGTGCACTACTTCTTCGTGACGTCGGACGAGTTCGACGACCTCGTCTCCGAGGGGCAGATGCTCGAGTGGGCCGTGGTCCACGGACACAACCGCTACGGCACGCTGCGCCGCACCGTGGAAGCTGCCATGGCTGACGGCCGCTCGGTATTGCTGGAGATTGACCTGCAGGGCGCGCGGCAGGTCAAGGAGTCCATGCCGGAGGCGAATTTCGTCTTCTTGGCACCGCCTTCATGGGATGAAATGGTCCGCCGCCTGGTGGGCCGCGGCACTGAAACACCCGAGGAGCAGCAGCGGCGGCTGGAAACCGCTAAACTGGAACTTGCTGCCGAGCCCGAGTTCGATCACACTGTCATCAATGATGACGTTCAGCGGGCTGCAGCAGAGCTCGTTTCACTCATGGGGATCAGCCCTCGCCAACGCTGAGCTGCTGTTCTTGATCCGCACGAAAACTTTGGAGATCTTTTGTCTACCCAGCCTGAAGGCATCATCAACCCGCCGATCGACGACCTGCTGACGGCCGCTGATTCCAAGTACGCCCTGGTCATCTACGGCGCCAAGCGCGCCCGGCAGATCAACGCCTACTACTCCCAGCTGCACGAAGGCCTGTTCGAGTACGTGGGCCCGCTGGTGGAAACCAAGCTCAACGAAAAGCCGCTTTCCATCGCCCTGCGCGAGATCAACGAGGGCATGCTGGTAGTCCGCGCCAACGAAACCGCCGAGTAAGGCACAAAACCTACGGCTAGGAGGTTGGACAGGCGTGCGCATTGTCCTGGGGGTGGGCGGCGGTATCGCTGCCTACAAGGCAGCGTCACTGCTGCGCCTGTTCACCGAAGCCGGCCACAGCGTCCAGGTGGTGCCCACCGAGGCATCCACCCGCTTTGTGGGCATAGCCACCTGGGAAGCACTCTCCGGGCACCCGGTCAGCACCACGGTGTTCGACGCCGTGGACACCGTCAACCACGTCCGGCTCGGCCATGAAGCCGACCTGATCGTGGTGGCACCGGCCACTGCGGACCTGCTGGCCAGGGCCGCGGCAGGCCTGGCCTCCGACCTGCTCACCAACACGCTGCTGATGGCCAGCGGACCGGTGTTCTTTGCTCCGGCAATGCACACCGAAATGTGGAACCACCCGGCCACGCAGGCCAACGTGGCCACGCTGCGCTCCCGCGGCGCAGTTGTCATGGAGCCGGCCATTGGCCGCCTGACCGGCAAGGATTCCGGCCCGGGACGGCTCCCGGAGCCGGAGGACATCTACGCTGCGGCGCTGGCTGCGGCTGGAGAAGCCGGCTCCGCGCCGGCTGCCGGCCTGCTGGCCGGCCGCCGGGTAACCGTTACCGCAGGAGGCACCCGGGAACCCCTGGATCCCGTCCGCTTCCTGGGCAACCGGTCCTCCGGCAAGCAGGGTGCGGCTGTTGCGGCTGCAGCCGTAGCCGAAGGAGCCCAGGTGAGGTTCGTCGCAGCCCACTTGGAGGTTCCCGTCCCTGAGGGGGTGGAACTGGTACAGGTGGAAACCGCCCTGGAACTGCGCGACGCCGTCCACGATGCGGTGCAGTCCACGGATGTGCTGGTCATGTCCGCAGCAGTGGCAGACTTCCGGCCCGGAGAAAACGCGGACACCAAAATCAAGAAGCGCGACGACGGAGCGGACCCCGTGATCACGCTGGTGCGCAATCCGGACATCCTGGCCGAAACCGTGCAGAACCGCTCCGCTTCCGGCACCGGACCCTCCCTGATTGTGGGTTTCGCCGCGGAGACCGGCGACGGCAGTGGATCGGTGCTGGAGTACGGACGCCGCAAACTCGAACGCAAGGGCTGCGACCTCCTGGTCCTGAACCAGGTGGGCCGTTCGCTTGTGTTTGGCCAGGACAGCACTGAAGTGAGGATTCTCTCACCGCATGAGGACCCCCGGATCGAGCCGCCGGCACTGACGGGAAGCAAAACCGACATTGCCCGGCACCTGGTGGAACGGATCGCCGCTGAACTTGCCGGTGCTCCGGCGTCCAGCTCCACCGGCGCCGTTCCTCCGGGATAGCGTTTCCAGCCCGTTCGTTTTCCCTCCCGGCCGCTGAGCAACCCGCCGACCCTGCGCGCCTGCCCTGAGGCCGGCAGGATCGGGTATTTCTTCCCGTGCAGCAATGCGACTCCCGATGACCGTGCATGGCACGGCATGACCCAGACGGGGACTGTCCCCGGAACGAAGTAGAGTAAACCCGTGACTTCCAGCAATACGACTGCCCCCGCCGAATCCAGTGCCCTGCGGCTGTTCACCTCCGAGTCGGTGACCGAAGGCCACCCGGACAAGATCTGTGACCAGATCAGCGATGCGATCCTCGACGGCCTGCTCAAAGCCGACCCCGAATCCCGCGTTGCCGTGGAGACCCTCGTCACCACGGGGCTGGTCCACGTTGCGGGTGAGGTCACCACAGAAGGCTATGTGGAGATCCCGCAGCTGGTCCGCGACACCATCCTGGAGATCGGCTACGACTCCTCGGCCAACGGTTTCGACGGTGCACGCTGCGGCGTCTCCGTCTCCATCGGCCAGCAGTCCCCGGAGATCGCCTCCCGCGTCTTCAACTCTGTGGAGAACCGTTCCGGCGACGCCGTAGACCCCTTCGACGCCCAGGGCGCCGGCGACCAAGGCATCATGTTCGGCTTTGCCAGCGATGAAACCAGCGTCCTGATGCCCACACCGATCTGGCTGGCCCACCGCCTCTCCGAGCGCCTGACGCAGGTCCGCAAGGACGGCACCCTGCCTTACCTGCGTCCTGACGGCAAGACCCAGGTCACCATCGGCTACGAGGGCGACCGCCCGGTGTCCGTGGACTCAGTTGTTGTTTCCACCCAGCATGCTGCGGACCTCGACCAGGGCCAGCTGCACCGGGACATGGTTGAGTACGTGGTCAATCCCGTCCTCTCCGGAACCGAGCTGGACACCTCCGGAGTGCGCCACATCATCAACCCCGGCGGCCCCTTCGTCATTGGCGGCCCCGTAGGCGATGCAGGCCTCACCGGGCGCAAGATCATCGTGGACACCTACGGCGGGTTCTCCCGGCACGGCGGCGGTGCCTTCTCCGGCAAGGACCCGAGCAAGGTTGACCGTTCAGCTGCCTACGCAATGCGCTGGGTTGCCAAGAACGTGGTTGCCGCAGGGCTGGCGCGCCGGGCCGAAATCCAGATCGCCTATGCAATCGGCATGGCCCGCCCCGTGGGTATCTACGTTGAGACCTTCGGCACGGAAACCGTAGACCCGATGCGTATCTCGCAGGCCATCAACGAGGTTTTCGACCTGCGTCCGCTGGGCATCATCAACGCCCTGGACCTCAAGCGGCCCATCTACCAGAAGACAGCCGCCCACGGGCACTTCGGCCGCGAGGATGAAGGCTTCACCTGGGAGCGCCTCGACAAGGTCGAGGAACTGCGGCGCTGGTTTAACGCCTAGCCCCATGGGAGAGCATCCGCCGCAGCGTGCGCCCGGGGGAGGGCGCGCTTCAGCGGAGGAAGGTGTGCAGCTCTCCCTGCTGCACGGCTTCAGCACGCCCGCAACACCCGTGGGGAAGTCCCAGCCGGCACCTGAACTGCCAATCGCCCGGGTATTGCTGGACTCACCCCTGCCGCACCTTGACCGTCCCTTCGACTACCTGGTGCCTGCCGACCTCAGTGACGCCGCGGTGCCCGGCGTCCGCGTGAAGGTCCGTTTCGGCGGCCAGGAGCTTGCCGGGTTCCTGATTGAGCGGCTGGCATCCACGGATACCACGGCCCGGCTGGTGAACCTGGGCAAGGTGGTATCAGCGGTACCCGTGCTGAGTCCGGAAATACTGGGCCTGGCCCAGTCCGTTGCCGCACGCTGCGCCGGATCCGTCCACGACGTGCTCAGGGTTGCAGTTCCGCCGCGGGTGGCCCGGGTAGAGAAGGAGTTCGCTGACCGGGTGCCCGGAGCCGGGACCCAGGACGAACCCACCGCCGGGACGGCGGAAAAAGCGGAGGAAAAAAACGGGCCATCCGACGCTCCGCCGAAGCAGGGCCAACCTGCCGGGAACCCTTTCCGGCGGTACGCGCACGGCCCCCGTTTCCTGAGCCATCTTGCTGCCGGCCACAGCCCGCGTGCCGTGCTGAGTTCGCTCCGCGGCTATGGTCCTGACGCCTGGCCGCGGGAAATAGCCGCAGCCGTGGAGGCCACCGTGCTATCCGGGCGGGGCGCCGTCGTGGTGGTGCCGGACCAGAAGGACCTGGCACGCGTCATGGACGCGCTGCAGGACAGGGTGCCGGCGGATACCGCCGTTCGGCTCACGGGCGAGGACGGTCCCACCCCCAGATACCGCAGTTTCCTGCGGCTGCTCTACGGCGACGCGTCCGTGGCGGTGGGCACCCGCTCCGCCGCCTACGCGCCCGTGGCGAATCTTGGCCTTGTCTGCATCTGGGACGACGCCGACGACCTCCATGCCGAGCAGCGTGCACCGTATCAGCATGCGCGCGATGTCCTGCTGCTTCGGGCCGAGGCCGCCGGTGCCGGGATGCTCGTTGCCTCGCATACCCGCAGCACCGAAGCCCAGCGCCTGATCGAGTCCGGATGGGCGGCACCACTGGACGCCGAGCGTGCGCTGGTGCGGGCCTCCACGGCACGGGTGATGAGCACCGCGGACACCTTCAACCTGGAGCGGGACCCGCTGGCCGCCCGCGCACGAATTCCGCATGCGGCGTGGAAAGCGGCCCAGGATGGCCTGAAGCGCGGCCCCGTGCTGGTGCAGGTAGCCCGGACGGGTTTCTCCCCGGCGCTGTCCTGCCAGGACTGCCGGGAACCGGCCCGGTGCCGGCAATGCCAGGGGCCGCTGGCCCAGGCGGGCCGGAATTCCCCGCCCGCCTGCCGCTGGTGTGCCCGGCCGGAGCCGAGATGGCACTGCCCCCACTGCGGCAGCTTCCGGCTGCGGGCATCTACCGCCGGTGCGGGACGGACGGCCGAGGAGCTCGGACGGGCTTTCCCGTCCGTGACCGTGGTGTCCTCGGCTGGAGACCATATCCGTTCGGAGGTTCCTGACGCACCTGCCCTGGTTGTTGCCACCCCCGGGGCGGAACCGGTGGCGCCGTCGGGCTATGCCGCCGCCCTGCTGCTGGACGGAACCGCCATGCTCTCGCGGCAGTCGCTGCGGGCACAGGAAGAAACCCTGCGCCGCTGGCTCACCGCCTCAGCCCTGGTCCGCCCGGCGTCAGAGGGGGGAGTGGTAGTGGTTACTGCCGATGACACCGCCACCGTAGGCCATCTGCTGCGCTGGGATCCGGCAGGTGCTGCCGAGCGCGAACTTGCCCTCCGCCGGGAGCTGGGACTGCCGCCGGCTGTGCGCTACGCGGAGCTGACCGGCTCCCGTGAAGGCCTGGAGGGATTTGTGTCCCGTCTTGGCCTGCCCGAAAGCGCCCGCATTGTGGGCCCGGCTCCCGTGGAAGAATCGACGGTTCACGGCGCCGAAGCCGCCGCCCAGCGCTGGCGGACCCTCTGCTTCTTCCCCTACAGCGAGGCAAACGTGATCACGCCGGCCATGCGGGCTGCCAAGGCAGCCCTTTCCGCCCGGCGGACCGGCGATCCGGTGTACATACGCGTTGACGCCCCCGACGGCCTCTAGCACCGGCTAGGCGGCTTTACCGCGCCGGGAGTACTGCACGGGGACCGTGCGGCGGCTGCCCGGCTTGACGGGGAGCTGCAGGCTGAGGACGCCGTTGGCGTAGTGCGGTGCGGCCCGTGAAGGGTCTACGCTCCCGCCCACCGGAATTCGGCGGAGGATCAGGCCGTCCTCCCGCTCACGCACGTTCCAGAGCGTTCCGCTGTCCATGCCGCGCAGGCTGCGGTGCGCCCGGATCAGCAGGGAATCGCCGTCCAGCTCCACGGAAAGTGATCCCGGGTCGATCCCGGGGAGGTCTGCGTTGAGGACAATGAAGCCTTCGTGGCGGTAAAGGTCCACGGCGGTGCCGCCGCGTGCCTGGCTCCGGGCCTCCAGTGCCGCTCTTTGCCGTTCGTGGTCCCGGGGAGGAACCCCCATGGGCATGATGATCATCTCCTGGCAGAAATTCGATTCCGGTGCTGCAATTCTAGAAGTGGTGCGCCCGGCAATCCGAATCCTCTACAGTGTGGCAATGGCCATAACCCCTGACACTAAGAACTGGACCTGGGTCCTGGACCGGACATGCCCCGAATGCGGGTTTACCGCCTCGGAAACCGCTTACGAGGACATCCCGCAGCTGTTGATGGCCAACGCCGAGGCATGGCAGGACGTCCTGGATCGCCCGGATGCGGCGGTGCGGCCGGACGAGAGCACCTGGTCGCCGCTGGAATATGCAGCGCACGTCCGTGACCTGTGCAATGTCTACCGGATGCGCCTGCTGCTCATGGTGGACACCGACGGAGCGGAGTTCGCCGACTGGGACCAGGACGCCACAGCCGTGGCGGAACGGTACGGCGAGCAGGACCCGGCACGGGTTGCCGCCGACCTGGCTGACGAAGCCGAAGCCACTGCGGAGGCCTTTGCCGCCGTCGAGCCCCGGGACCGCACCCGGCGCGGCCTCCGCTCGGACGGGAGCACGTTCACCGTTGACTCCCTGGCCCGGTATTTTATGCACGACGCCGCCCACCACCTTTGGGACGTCCGGCCCAGGTAGGCCGCCGCGCCCGTCCAGGCAGGCATGATAGACAGGTTGCTGATGTTTCATCTGCGCCTGCCATCGGCGGCGCCCGAAAGGAGACCCATGACGTACCCTGCGGCAACCCGTGAAATCCAGCTGGCAACCCGTCCCGAAGGATGGCCAACAGGAAAGAATTTCCGGCTCGCCGAAGTTGATGTTCCCGCGCTGCAGGACGGACAGGTCCTGGTGCGGAACACCCTCATGTCGGTGGATCCCTACATGCGCGGGCGCATGAACGACGCAAAGTCCTATGTTCCGCCGTTCCAGCTCGATGCCCCTCTTGAGGGCGGCGCCGTGGGCGAAGTGATCGAGTCGCGTGCGGGGACGCACAAGCCGGGGGACACCGTCCTCCACAACCTCGGCTGGCGGGACTACGCCGTCCTGGATGCCAAGCGGGCCCGCGTGATCGACACGTCCATAGCCCCTGCCAGCGCCTATCTGGGTGCCATGGACCTGACCGGACTAACGGCGTGGGCCGGCCTAACCAAGGTGGCGGACTTCCGCGAAGGCGACTCGGTGTTCGTCTCCGGTGCTGCCGGGGCCGTAGGCTCCATGGCCGGGCAGATCGCCAAGGCACTGGGCGCGGGCAAGGTCATTGGCAGCGCAGGTTCTGAGGAGAAGGTCCGCCGGCTGCGCGAACTCGGCTTTGACGCCGCCTTCAACTACCACGACGGCCCGGTGAAGACCCAGCTCAAGGAAGCCGCCGGCGCCGGGGGAATCGATGTCTACTTCGACAACGTCGGAGGGGACCATCTGGAGGCGGCAATCTCCGTGCTGAACAAGTACGGGCGTGTGGCACTGTGCGGAGCCATCTCTGCCTACAATTCCACCGAACCGCAGTGCGCCCCCCGAAACCTGTTCCAGGCCATAGGCAAGGAACTGACCCTGAAGGGCTTCATTGCCAACAGCTACAACCAGTACGCCGGTGAATTCGCATCACTGATGGCCGGGTGGCTGCGGGACGGCAGCGTCAGCTATGACGAGACGTTCGTTGACGGACTTGAAAACGCCCCGCAGGCCTTCATCGACCTGATGAAGGGCGCGAATACCGGAAAGATGATTGTCCGGCTGGGCTAGGCCTTCCTGCGGGTCCGGGCCGCAAACGCCCGGGATGCTTCCGCCGCGGCGTCAAGGAGCTGATGGGCGGAAGTATCCCAGTCATACGCTGCGGCCCGGGCCAGTCCTGCGCTTGATGCCTCGCGCCAGCGATCCGGATCCGAGAGGCTGCGCACCGCACGGGCAAAGCCTTCGGAGCTTTCAGCATCCACCAGCACGGCAGCCCCGCCGGACACTTCCCGGAAGATCGGTGTGTCAGCAGCGATCACCGGGGTGCCTGCCGCCATCGATTCGATGATCGGCAGGCCGTAGCCCTCTGCCTTGGAGAGCGACACCAGCGCTGTGGCACGCCTTAGCAGCGAGTCGTATTCCTCATCCGTGACGCCGTTGTGGAACACCACCCGGGACGGGTCGCTGCACAGTGCTTCCAGCTCGCTGCGGCGGACCGGCGAAATCCTGCTGAGCAGGTGCAGGGTGTACCCCGGCAGCGCATCCATGCCCCGGACAATCGTCTCGACATTCTTGTACGGCATGAAGGAACCCATATAGAGCAGCGACTTCTCCGGATGCTGCGCCGGATCGCGCGGTTCCGTGCCGGGCTGCGGGGCGTTTGAAACCATCCGCACCGGCCGCCGCGTCAGCCGGTGCCGTTCCATCAGCCGGCGTGTGGTGTCCGAGATGGTGGCAACGACGTCGGCACGGTTCAGCAGCAGGCGCTGCGGCCAGTACGCCAGATGGTAAACCCGCCACAACAGCCGGACCGGCAGCGGCAGGAAACCCGGCGGAGTGGGGTTCTGGTAGTAGATCAGGTCGTGCAGGGTCAGGATCAGCGGATAGCGCCGCCCCCAGCTGCCCATGGTCTGCATGGGGCACACCACCACGTCGGCGCCCAGCTTGTTGACGTGCCGGGATACAAAAAGCTCGGCCGGGGACAGCGGGGAGTTGATCCTGGTCCACGGCACCTGCGGCAGCAGCGCCAGCTGGCGTTCATCGCTGATCAGCATGTGCACGTCCGCGTGGCGGGACACCGCCTCGATGAGACTGGCCCCGTAGCGGCTGATGCCGTCGTGCTGGTCGGTGCGGGTGAAGCGCGCGTCAAAGACAATTCTCATGCGCTGCGGTGCCTCCGGCCCAAAAAGTCAGTGATGAGGGCTGCGGCGGAATCCGGTGCCTCATAGTGGACCAGATGGCCCACCCCTTCAAGGATCTCAAGTTCAGAATCGGGAACCAGCGCCGCAAGCCGGCGCTGGGCGGGAACGGAACCCAGATCGTCCCGGTCGGCAGCGATGAGCAGCACGGGCATCTGCAGCTGCGGAGCGTAATCGCGAACGGTTTCGGAGATCGAGGAGCGGAACGCCTCCAGGACGACCGCGCGTGAGGCAAAGGCGCTGAAGTAAGCATCATGCTGCCCATGGATCCAGCGCCGCAGGGCGGGGTCCCGGGTCTTGGCCATGAGCATGCTCATGCCGCGCACGATCAGCGGGTTGGCCAGCAGCGCCCGTCCCGGTTTCTCGGGCAGCCTGGCCGCGGCGAGGTAGTACAGCTCCGCCAGCTTGCTGGTGAACCCCTTGGGACCCTCAAGCGCAGGTTCGCTGATCGGGTTGACGAGGATGACTTCGCTAAGCAGCTCCGGATGCGCGGCCGCCGTGCGCGCGGCAATGATCGAGCCGAACGAATGTCCCAGCAGAACCGTGTCCGGTCCCAGGCCCATCACCTCGAAGCTGGTCCGCACAAAATCTGCGTAAGCAGCGGCGTCGTGGGTCCCGGGCAGGACAGCGCCTTGGCCGAACCCGGGCAGGTCCGGCAGGATGACCCGGTTGTCTGGCAGCGCCTCAACCAGCCGCAGCAGCCCGTGATGGTCGCCGCGGAAGCCGTGGACCATAAAGACAGCAGGGCCTGCGGTGTCCGGGTCAGCGGCGGGAAAATCCCAGAAGCGCTGGGCACTTCCCTGTACTTGAACGGTCCGGACACTGGCCTTGCGCTGGAAGGGGGCCGGAGCGCCTGTCTTCGCGGCCGCGCGGCGGCGCAGCAGCATCAGTTCACCTCGCTGGGGTTGGACCCGGTCCGGCGCCCGCAGTCAAGGGCGTCCAGCACGGCCACGTGTTCAGGTTCAAGCGCAAAGGAGAAGATGTCCAGGTTCTCCGCAATCCGCTCCTCGCTGCTGGCCTTGGGAATCACGGTGTGCCCGGCCTGAACATGCCAGCGCAGCACTGCCTGGGCCGGAGAGCGCCCTAAATCACCGGCGATTTCCCGCACCCCGGGATCTTCGAGAATGGCCCCGCGCCCCAGCGGGCTCCAGGCGACAGTGCGGATGCCGTTGGCCTCATGGAAAGCCCGCAGCTCCCGCTGGGCGAGCCAGGGATGAAGCTCCACCTGGTTGACGGCAGGAACGACGGAGGTTCCGTCCATCAGTTCTTCCAGGTGTTCACGGTTGAAGTTCGAGACGCCGATCGCGCGGATCCGTCCCTCGGAATACAGCTTTTCCAGTGCCCTGTAAGTGTCGAGGTACAGGCCGCGCTCCGGGCACGGCCAGTGGATCAGGTACAGGTCCAGATAGTCGAAACCGAGTTTCTGCAGGGATGTATCGAAGGCCCGGAGGGTGGCGTCGTAACCATGGTCCGTGTTCCACACCTTGGAGGTAACGAAGAGGTCTTCGCGGACTATGTGTCCGGCGTCCGTGAAATTCCGGACCGCCTGGCCCACTCCCTCTTCGTTTCCGTACAGGGCGGCGGTGTCTACGTGCCGGTAGCCAAGGGACAGTGCCGTGCTGACCAGCGGCGCCGCATCCTGCGCGGGAACCTTGTAGGTACCGTAGCCCGCCTGGTCCATGAGTACGCCGTTGTTCAAAGTCAGTTTTGGTGCCGGATCCATGCTGCAACTCTACCGAGGTGCGCGCGGCGTGCGCTCCTGCCGTGCCGCGTGTACCGTGAAGAGCCTGTAAACGCCTGCTGACAAGCAGTTTCCCTAAAGCCATGGCGTTTCTGGAAAAAGATTGATTGCATAGGGCCTTACAGTGCGCCGACAGGCTGCGGCAGGTGAAAATGCCCCCGTTCCACGCCGGAGCCCGTGGCGGGACCTGCATCCCTGTTTTACCCCCAACAAAATGGCACTACTAAAAGGATCGGAGTAGTCGATGGTGACTCTTGGAGAGGTTTTTGTCAGCGAGATGCTGGGTACAGCAGCGCTGATAGTCCTGGGCTGTGGTGTAGTCGCCAACGTTGCCCTGGGTAAAACCAAAGGCAATGGCGGCGGCTTCCTGATGGTCAACTGGGGGTGGGGGCTCGGCGTGTTCGCCGGCGTCTACCTCTCTGTGATGTCCGGGGCGCACATCAACCCCGCCGTGACGGTAGGCATCATCACCGGCGGCGCGGAGGAATTCGTGCCCGGCGTGGCAGTTACCATCGGATCCACCCTCACCTACTTCGGCGGACAGATGCTCGGTGCCATCATCGGCGCCTTTGTGGCGTGGCTGGCCTATAAGAAGCAGTTCGATGAAGAGCAGGATCCGGCGAACATCCTGGGCGTGTTCTCCACCGGGCCCGCGATCCGCTCCTACGGCTGGAACGTGGTCACGGAGGTCGTCGGCACGTTCATGCTCGTGTTCGTGATTGTCGCTTTTGCCGGAACCCCCTCCGGGCTCGGCCCGCTGGCCGTTGGCCTGCTGGTTGTCGGTATCGGCGCCTCACTCGGCGGACCCACCGGGTACGCCATCAACCCGGCCCGTGACCTTGGTCCCCGCATCGTGCACGCCCTGCTGCCTATCCGCAACAAGGGCAACAGCGACTGGTCCTACTCCTGGGTTCCCGTGGTTGGGCCGCTGATCGGCGGCGCACTGGGTGGCTGGGCCGGCGGCTTCATCCCGCTGCCGGACCTCTAACCGTTACTTCGTCCGCAAGACTTACGACCTCAAAGGAGAGACCCACGTGACCGACAGCAAGCCGCAGTACGTGATCGCAATCGACCAGGGCACCACCAGCAGCCGGGCCATTGTCTTCGACCACGACGGCAAGATTGTTTCAACCGGCCAGAAGGAACATGAACAGATCTTCCCCCGCGCCGGCTGGGTCGAGCATGACCCCATGGAGATCTGGACCAACGTCCGCGAGGTGGTGGGCACCGCCCTGTCCAAGGCGAACCTGACCCGGCATGACATCGCCGCCGTCGGCATCACCAACCAGCGCGAAACGGCAGTGGTGTGGGACCGGAACACGGGCAAGCCCGTCTACAACGCAATCGTCTGGCAGGACACCCGAACCCAGCCGATCGTTGACGAACTGGCAAAGGAAGGCGGCCTGGACAGGTTCAAGGACACTGTTGGGCTGCCGCTGGCCACCTACTTCTCCGGAACCAAGATCAAGTGGATCCTGGACAACGTTGAGGGCGCCCGCGAGAAGGCCGAAAACGGCGACCTCATGTTCGGCAACACGGATTCCTGGGTTACCTGGAACCTGACCGGCGGCACGGACGGCGGTGTGCACATCACTGACGTCTCCAATGCTTCCAGGACCATGTTCATGGATCTGGACACGCTTTCCTGGGACCAGTCGATCCTGGATACCTTCGGGGTTCCGGCATCAATGCTGCCTGAAATCCGCTCCTCCTCCGAGGTCTACGGAACGGTGCACGGCTCGCAGCTGCTGCGCGAAACTCCCGTGGCCGGCATCCTGGGCGACCAGCAGGCAGCGACCTTCGGCCAGGCCGCGTTTGGCGTCGGCGATGCCAAGAACACGTACGGCACGGGTAACTTCCTCATCTTCAACACGGGTGAGGAAAAGGTCATGTCCGAAAATGGACTGCTCACCACCGTTGCCTACAAGATCGGCGACGCCGCCCCGGTCTACGCACTGGAGGGCTCCATTGCAGTCACCGGTTCACTGGTGCAGTGGCTCCGCGACAACCTCGGCATCATCAACAGTGCCCCGGAAATCGAGAAGCTGGCCAGCGCCGTCGAAGACAACGGCGGCGTCTACATTGTTCCGGCCTTCTCCGGCCTCTTCGCACCCCACTGGCGTTCAGACGCCCGCGGCGTGATCGTGGGCCTGACCCGGTTTGTGAACAAGAACCACATTGCGCGCGCCGCCCTCGAATCAACAGCCTTCCAGACCCGGGAAGTCCTTGATGCCGTGAACGCCGACTCCGGTGTACCGCTCACGGAACTGCGGGTTGACGGCGGCATGGTTGCCAACGACGCCCTCATGCAGTTCCAGGCGGACATCCTCGGAGTGGACGTAGTGCGTCCCGAAGTCGTGGAGACCACGGCACTCGGTGCCGCCTACGCCGCCGGCCTGGCAGTCGGGTTCTGGAACTCCACGGACGAGGTGGCTGCGAACTGGAATGAAGGAAAGCGCTGGACTCCGAATATGGACCAGGCAGAGCGTGAGCGGCAGATGCGGCTGTGGAGCAAGGCCGTAACCCGTACCTTCGACTGGGTTGATAAGGACGTCCTCTAGCCCAGGCGCCAAGCCTCCCAGCCGGAAACAAGCCGCTCCCGGATCAACGGATCCGGGAGCGGCTTTTTGCGTACCGATTCCCGGGTGTGTTGCGTTTGACCTGCAGGAACGCAGCCCGGTAGCGTGCTGGCAGCATCAATGGTGATGCACATCACATAGAAGCGGGACGCAGTGGCAGCTACAGCAGATACAAACGGGGTCCGGACGGTGAGGCGTCCGCGCCCGGTAGCAGTGATAGGTGCCGGTCCCAGCGGGCTGGCTGCCATGCGGGCTGTGTCTAAACGCGGACTGGACGTCGTTGGATTCGAGGCACACAACGACGTCGGCGGGCTATGGAACATTTCGAACCCCGCCAGCACGGTGTACGAGTCCGCCCACCTGATCTCCTCCCGGACCACCACGGAGTTCGCAGAGTTTCCGATGCCGGAGGGAACGCCGGACTATCCGGGCCACCGGCACCTGCTGGAGTACTTCCGTGCCTACGCCGGACATTTCGGACTCACCGGCCGCATTCGGTTTGGCACCCGCGTCACCGCCGCTCGCCAAACGGACGACGGCGGCTGGGAAGTGGCGTGGGAGGGGCCGGAGGGTGCGGGAAGCGGTCGGTTCAGCGCCGTCGTCGTCGCGTCCGGCACCTTGCACACCCCGTACCTGCCGGCTTTCCGGGGAGAATTCTCCGGGGAAATCCGCCATTCGGCGCAGTACAAGGAAGCCGTGGAGCTGGCCGGCAAACGGGTGCTGGTTGTGGGTGCCGGAAACAGCGGCTGCGACATAGCCGTGGACGCCGTGCACCATGCCGCTGCCGTGGATATCAGCGTCCGCCGCGGCTACTACTTTGTGCCGAAATACGTTTTTGGCCGGCCCACGGACACCCTGAACCAGGGCAAACCCCTGCCGCGGCCGCTCAAGCAGTTCCTGGACAAGCGCCTGCTGCGCATGTTCACGGGAGACCCTGCCCGTTTCGGCTTCCCGAAGCCTGACTACCGGATCTACGAATCCCATCCCGTGGTCAACTCCCTGGTCCTGCATCACCTGGGCCACGGCGACCTGTCCGTCAAGCCGGACATCGACCGGCTGGAGGGTTCCACCGTTCATTTTCGGGACGGGACGTCGGGGGAGTACGACCTGCTGCTCTGCGCCACCGGCTATGTGCTCAGCTATCCGTTCCTGGCCCCGGACCTGCTGGGCTGGACCGGAGCCTCACCCCAGCTGTACCTGAACATTTTCAGCCGCCAGGCGGAGAACCTGATGGTGGTGGGGATGGTTGAAGCCTCCGGGCTGGGCTGGGAAGGCAGATACCGCCAGGCCGAGCTGGTGGCCGCCTACCTCGCCGCGAAGCAGGAAAGGGCGGAGGTGGCCGCCGCGTTCGACGCCGCTGTCCGCGGACCGTCCCCGGATGTCACGGGCGGCTACCGCTATCTGGGACTGGACCGGATGAGCTACTACGTGAACAAGGATGCCTACCGGGCGCAGCTTGAGGCGCACCTCGCCAGGCTGGCAGCACCGGCGGGCGCTTCCGTTCCCGCGCCGGCGGAGGTGAACCGCTGATGTCCATCGACGACGTCGTACTTAACTTCTCTCCCGGCTCCCTGGTGATCCTGAACGTGGTCCTGGCCGTGATTATCCTGGGCATTGCCCTGGAGGTCCGTCCCGCCGACTTCCGCACAGTCGCCCGGAGCCCCAAGGCCATCCTGCTGGGCCTCGCGGCGCAGTACCTGCTCCTGCCTGCGGTGACCGTGGGAATTGCACTGGCACTGCAGGTTCCGGCCTCGATTGCCCTGGGCATGATCCTGGTGGCCTGCTGCCCGCCGGGCGGTATTTCGAACGTGCTGACCCACCGGGCGCACGGCGATGTGGCGCTGTCCGCGTCCATGACCGCCGTGTCCAACCTGGTGGCGATCATCGTGATGCCGCTCAACGTGGCCTTCTGGGCCGCGCTGAGCCCGTCCACGAACTCCCTGATGCGCGACTTTTCCCTGGACCGGGGCGGAATGCTGGTCCAGGTCCTGCTGATCATAGGAGTCCCGTTTGCGCTGGGCATGCCGCTCGCCCGCCGCTTTCCCGAGCTCACGGACCGGCTGCGGCCCTGGGTGCAGCGGATCGGACTGGTGGCGCTGCTGGCGTTCATCGTTGCCGGAACCGCCAGCAACCTTGGCCCCCTGCGCGAGCACCTCGGCACCATCTTCCTGGTGGTAGCCCTGCACGACGCCGTTGCGCTGGCCGTTGGATACTGGGCAGCCGCGGCCGTTCGGCTGAATGAAGCCAGCCGGCGGGCGGTGACGTTTGAGGTTGGTGCCCGCAACACCGGACTGGGACTGGGACTCACCCTGACCTTCTTCTCCGGGCTGGGCGGGATGGCCATGGTCGCTGCCTGGTGGGGGATCTGGGACATCCTGGCGGGGCTGGCGCTGGCCGCCTGGTGGCGCCGGCGTGATGCCCGGAAAGCCGCCAGGGCACAGGAGGCCGCACTGTGAACCGGGTATGCGTGACCGGAGGCAACGGCTTCCTGGGCAGCGCCGTCGTGTCCCGGCTGGCGGCAGACCCTGCAGTGAGCCACGTCCTGAGCCTGGACCTCCGGGAGCCCTCGGCTGAGCGGAAGGTTGACGGCGTGGTGTACGCGCTGGCGGACGTCTGCTCCCCGGACGTTGCCAAGGAGCTGCAGGAGCACCGGATCGACACCGTGGTCCACTTGGCGGCGATCGTGAATCCCGGCAGGGACACCACCCGGGAGCAGGAGTACCGCGTCGATGTTACCGGCACGCAGAACGTACTGGCCGCCTGCCTTGAATCAGGCGTGAAGCACGTGGTCATCTCATCCTCCGGCGCCGCCTACGGCTACCACGCAGACAACGCCCCGTGGCTGAACGAGTCCCACCCGCTGCGCGGCAATGACGAGTTTGCCTATTCCCGGCACAAACGCCTGGTCGAGGAGGAACTGGCCCGGCTGCGCACTGAGCACCCGGAACTGCGGCAGACCATCTTCCGGATCGGAACGATCCTGGGGGAGCGGGTCCGGAACCAGATCACGGCGCTGTTCGATGCGCCTCGGCTGCTGCGGGTGGCCGGCAGCGAGTCGCCGTTCGTCTTTATCTGGGACCAGGACGTCGCTGATGCCATGGCACAGGCCGTGATCACCGGACGCAGCGGGATCTTCAACGTGGCCGGCGACGGCGCCCTCACCGTCCGCGAGATCGCGGGGCTTCTGGGGAAACGGACACTGACGGTTCCCGCTCCGCTCCTGGCAGCCGGTCTCTGGGCGGGGCAAAAGCTGAAACTCACGGTGCACGGTCCGGAGCAGCTGCGCTTCCTGCGCTACCGTCCGGTCCTGGACAACACGGCCCTGAAACAGGAGTTCGGCTTCACCCCCACGCGAACCAGCAGGGAAGCCTTCCTCGAGTTCCGGAAAGCGCGGGAGACCGCCGGCGCCCGGCAACGATGACGGATCCGCTGCCGGCCGCAGTGGATTGCGCGGCCAGCAGCGGATCCGTGGAAAGTGCTAGAAGTAGCTCACACCATTGGTCTTGAAGGGCAGGCCCAGCCCGCCGGCCACTTCCGCCACAACCTCGGGGCAAAAGAAGTACCACTTTAGTTCCGCGACCAGCGGGGCGCCGAAGGCGGGCCGGAGCCGCAGGACGTCCGAGACCACCTCCGGTGCCCCGGGGGCATTCTTCTGCCGCTCCCACATCAGGATGATGTCCTCCCCATCGAAGTAGTGGACTGTTGACCGGTGAATCTCTGCGGCGTCCGGACCGAACGTGTCCGTCAGGGAACCGGCACGGATTTCCTCATGCCCGGTTTCAGTGGCGTTGCCAACCACCTCGGACCGTCCGCTTGCCAGGAACAGGGACACCATGGCGTCAATGTCGTAGGCGTTGAAAGCCGCGGCCAGCCGGCGCAGCAGCGCCTGGTGTCCGGGATGCCCGGCGGCGGCCCGGGGACCGGGTGCCACGGTTTCGGGGGAAGGTCCTGCAGAGTCCGTACGCGCCGCCCGCAGCGTGGCCCGGCCGCGGTGCAGGGCGGACTTGACGGCGCCGGGAGTCGTCTCCAGCATCTCGGCAATCTCGGCGAGGGAATAGGAGAACACATCCTTGAGGACCACACACGCCCGTTCCCGGGGAGGCAGCAGGTGCAGCAGCTGACGCAGTGCGGACTCGACTGCAAGGGCTGCCAACGGATCCTCCGCCTGGTCATCAGGAAGATCAAGGGTGGATTCTGCCCGCTCAAGGGTCACCCGGCCGCTGCGGCGCAGGGAATCGATCCACGTGTTCGTGGCGATTCGGACAAGCCATGCCTGGATATTTCGGATCGGTTCATACCGCTGCGATGCTTCCGCCAGGGCCTTCGTCAAGGTCTCCTGCAACAGGTCCTCGGCGTCCCACACGGTGGGGGTCAGGCTGCGGCAGTAGGCGTACACCGAAGCCCGGACCGGTTCCATCGCCACCAGGAAATCGCGGCGGGCCTGCCGCAGGATCACCCTGTTTTCTGCCAAAGCCTGCGTTTCGCCGGGTGTGCCGGCTTCGAAGTCCGTTCCCGTTGTCATTGCGCATCCCCTCGCTCTCCCGCCCATGGCGGTGCCTGATAAAAAGCATGGCACTGTGCCATGCCCTTACCGGGTAGACGCACAGGCAAGCCCAAAAGATACGCCGTAGCCGGCGCCTTCCGCCGCATGGCTGAAGCGCCGGAGGGGAACTGCGGATGTCCGGTCCGTTACAGCCCTGTGGCGGGCACCGCCGTCGGGCGCTGCCTGTTGTAAAGTGGAGAAATGACCGCATTGCTCCTCCTTAGATAGCCGCGTTTGTATCAAACGCGGCAGCCCCTTGCATCTGACGAGGGGCTTTTGTGTGTCTGGGGAAGAGTCAACAGCGCAGGCGGAACCGGCGGCACGCCGGAGTCCGCGGATCACCGGGATTTTCTTGAGGACAGAGGCGAAGCATAGTGAGCACGCAGTCACAGACTGACCAGTCGGAAGAGGCCGTATACAGTTTCGCGGCCATGGAGAAGAAGTGGCCGGCTGTCTGGGACGACCTTGGCGTTTTCACCCCGGCCGACGACGGTTCGAAGGAGCGCCGCTACGTCCTGGACATGTTCCCTTACCCGTCCGGCGACCTGCACATGGGCCACGCTGAAGCGTTCGCGATGGGCGACGTGGTTGCCCGCTACTGGCGCCAGCTCGGCTTCGACGTGCTGCACCCGATCGGCTGGGACTCCTTTGGCCTGCCCGCGGAAAACGCCGCGATCAAGCACAACGCGCATCCCAGCGAGTGGACGTACCGCAACATCGACACCCAGGCCGGCTCCTTCAAGCGCTACGCGATCAGCGTTGACTGGTCCCGCCGCCTGCACACTTCGGATCCGGAGTACTACCGCTGGACCCAGTGGCTGTTCACCCGTTTCTACGACCGGGGCCTGGCCTACCGCAAGAACTCCCCGGTCAACTGGTGCCCGAAGGACCAGACCGTGCTGGCCAACGAGCAGGTCGTCAACGGCGCCTGCGAACGCTGCGGCACCCAGGTCACCAAGAAGGCCCTGAACCAGTGGTATTTCAAGATCACCGACTACGCCGACCGCCTGCTGGACGACATGGAGCAGCTCAAGGGCCACTGGCCTGAGCGCGTGCTGGCCATGCAGAAGAACTGGATCGGCCGTTCTGAGGGTGCCCACGTCCGGTTCGCCATTGAGGCTGCCGGGAACAAGCCCGAAGAGCAGGTCACCGTCTTCACCACCCGCCCGGACACCCTGTACGGAGCAACGTTCTTCGTAGTGGCAGCGGATGCACCGCTGGCCCTGGACCTGGTGGACGACGAGCACCGCGACGCGCTGCTGCAGTACCGTGAGGACGTCAAGGCGCTCTCCGACATCGAACGCCAGGCCACCGACCGCACCAAGACCGGTGTCTTCACCGGCCGCTACGCGATCAACCCGCTCAACGGTGAGAAGCTGCCGGTCTGGGCAGCCGACTATGTGCTGGCCGACTACGGTACCGGCGCCATCATGGCGGTACCCGCGCACGACCAGCGCGACCTCGACTTCGCCCGCACCTTCGACCTGCCCGTCCGTGCGGTCCTGGATACCGGCGAAGAAGATCCTGCCGTTTCCGGCACCGCCACCACCGGCGAGGGCACCCTGGTGAACTCCGGTGAGCTGGACGGCCTGCCGAAGTCCGAAGCCATTCCCGCGGCGATCCGCATCCTGGAAGAAAAGGGCACCGGCGAGAAGTTCGTGAACTTCCGCCTGCGCGACTGGCTGCTCTCCCGCCAGCGGTTCTGGGGCACCCCGATCCCCATCATCCACTGCGAAAAGTGCGGCGAAGTACCGGTTCCCGATGACCAGCTGCCGGTCACCCTGCCCACCGGGCTGAAGGGTGAGGCGCTGGCTCCCAAGGGCACCTCCCCGCTGGCCTCCGTGGAAGACTGGGTCAACGTTTCCTGCCCGTCCTGCGACGGTCCGGCCAAGCGCGACACCGACACCATGGACACCTTCGTGGATTCCTCCTGGTACTTCATGCGCTTCGTTTCCCCGCACTTCACCGAGGGTCCGTTCGACCCCGAAGCTGTCCGGAACTGGATGCCCGTGGGCCAGTACGTGGGCGGCGTCGAACACGCCATCCTGCACCTGCTCTACTCCCGCTTCTTCACCAAGGTGGTGAAGGACATGGGCCTGATCGAGGCCGATGAGCCTTTCACCGCACTGCTGAACCAGGGCCAGGTGCTCAACGGCGGCAAGGCCATGTCCAAGTCGCTGGGCAACGGTGTTGACCTGGGCGAGCAGCTGGACAAGTACGGCGTCGACGCCGTGCGCCTGACCATGATCTTTGCCTCCCCGCCGGAAGACGACGTCGACTGGGCGGACGTCTCGCCGTCGGGCTCCGCCAAGTTCCTGGCCCGTGCCTGGCGCCTGGGCCAGGATGTGGTCTCCGAACCGGGTGTGGACGCCGCGGCCGGGGACAAGAAGCTGCGCTCCGTGACCCACCGGACCATTGCCGACGCCACTGAACTGCTGGATGCGGGCAAGTTCAACGTGGTGGTCGCCAAGCTGATGGAACTGGTCAACGCGACCCGCAAGACCATCGACTCCGGCGCCGGTGCATCCGACCCGGCGGTCCGCGAAGCTGCCGAGACCGTTGCCGTCATCCTGAGCCTCTTCGCCCCGTACACGGCCGAAGATCTCTGGAACGCGCTGGGCCACCCGGCATCGGTCGCCAACGCGGGCTGGCCGTCGGTCGATGAGTCCCTGCTGGTGCAGGACACCGTCACCGCGATCGTCCAGGTCAAGGGCAAGGTCCGCGACCGCCTGGAGGTTCCGGCGGACATCACCGAGGACGCGCTGCGTGAGCTGGCGCTGGCTTCGGAGCAGGTGCAGAAGACGCTCGACGGCGCCGGCATCCGCACCATCATCGTGAAGGCACCCAAGCTCGTGAACATCGTGCCTGCCTAACATGATGGACTGGGCGGCGCTGCGCGGACGGTGGTTCCGCTCCCGGGAATCCGGGGGTGAACCTGTTCTCCGTCCGCGCGTCGCCGTCGTTACCGACTCATCCTGTTCGCTGCCTGAGCAGTGGGCGGAGAGCCCGCAGCTGGCTTCGCTCGTGCGGGTTGTCTCGATGCCGGTCATGATCGGTGACCAGATCTACGGCGAGGGCACCGACAGGATGATCGGTGCCCTGGCGCTGGCCCTCGCCCAGGGACAGGACGTACGTACCTCCCGCCCGGCGCCTGGCCAGTTTGAAGCCCTCTACGCGAAGCTGGCGGCCGAGGGTTTCGAAGCCGTAGTCTCGGTCCATCTTTCCTCCAAGCTCTCCGGAACGGCGGATTCCGCCCGGCTTGCCGCCCGCACCGCCCCACTTCCGGTGACCGTGGTGGACACAGCATCGGTCGCCATGGGGCTTGGCTATGCCGTGCAGGATGCAGCCCGGGCAGCAGCTGCCGGAGCCGAAGCGGCCGGCGTCGTCGCCGCGGCGCGCGCCAGCGCTGAAGCCGCACACATCCTTTTCTATGTACCCAGCCTTGAGCAGCTTCGCCGCGGCGGCCGCATCGGCGCTGCAGCAGGCTGGTTTGGCACTCTCTTTGCCGTCAAACCGATTCTGGCGATCCGGGACGGACTGGTCGTTCCGCTGGAGCGCGTCCGGACCGCACCCAAGGCCCTGGCCCGGCTGGAAGAACTCTCCCGGGAGGAACTTGCCCGCCGAACCGGCCCGGTGCGCGTGGCTGTCCATCATTTTGGCAACGAAGCAGAGGCGGAACGTCTGGCTTCTGCCGTGATCCGTGAAGTGCCGGAAGCCCAGGTGCTGCTCTGCCCCCTGCCTGCAGTGCTTGCCGCGCATGCGGGCCTGGGCGTGCTGGCGGTTGCTATTGCACCCAGTACGTCGACTGGGCGGGCGCCAGGTGCTGCCGATACCGGGAGTGTCGCCGCGGCGGGTGGTTCCCCGGCCGGCGGTGCCGAGAAGAAGCGGGGCCCGGGACCCGCCGGGGGCGCAGGCGAGGCCGGTGACGTGCCGGGCACGGTGGGCCGGCCAGCCGCCCGTCCCGGGGACCTCGACCGGGATATCGACTAACCCTGCGGCAGCTTCGACGTGCCCTGCGCCGGCGTCCAGCCCCAGTTCCGACTCAGTCTTCCTGCACAGTAGGGGTCGGATAACAGGCGGCCCACAACAGCCTGCGGCGGAAACCAACGGTTCTTCCGGGACCGTAAGCTCCCCGTCATGGCCAATCACCGCTGGGATACAGAACCAACAGCCACCCTGCCTTCCCGGCTCGTTGCACGGCGGCGGGCCGTTACTGGAGGCGGGATGGACGGGGCCCGGTGGCCCGGTTCTGAGCCATCCGGCTATGGCGGTGAATCCTCCCTTTTCAAGGACGGCGAAGCCTGGGTGCTTCCCGGGCAGGTGGGCCCGGATCCGGATGGCCCCGACGGTGAGGGTGCTGAACCTGCCAGCGACAGCTTCGAGGGCGGGCCACGCCGGGAGGGTCGGAGCGGACAGCGACGGCGTTGGCGCTTCCCGCTGGGCGCCGGAATCCTTGCGGCCTGTCTTATGCTTGCGGCTGCGGCTGCGGTGCCGCTTCTGCGCGGCCGCGAGGCCGTGCTTGCGGTGGAACTAGGCTCCAGTCCGGCTGCGGGGGAAAGCACCAGTGAGGAGGAGCCGGCAGCGGACGGGCTTCAGCAACCCGGCGATGGAGCGTCGTTAGAGCCGGAACCAGCCGGCGGTGTCCTGGTGGTTCATGTTGCCGGCGCCGTAGCGGCGCCGGGACTCGTGCGTATCCCGGAGGGAGCACGCGTTGCCGACGCCGTGGCAGCAGCTGGCGGGGCCTCGGGTGAAGCCGACCTCACCCGGGTGAATCTGGCCGCGGCCATGACGGACGGCTCCATGGTTGTCATCCCGGCTGAAGGGGATCCGCCTGCCGGAGCGGTTACTGCACCATCAGGCGCTGTTGGTTCGACAGCGCCTGATGGGACCGCGGGCCAGGGAGGCGGCAGCGGCGGCCCAGCGGTGAACCTGAATACTGCCGATGAGTCCGAACTCCAGACCCTGCCGCGGGTGGGTCCCGTGCTGGCAGGCAGGATCATTGCCTGGCGCACCGAACACGGTCCGTTCCAGCGGCCGGAGGACCTGGACGCCGTGCCCGGAATCGGGGAGGCCATGCTGGCCGCACTGCTGCCCCTGATAGCCGTGTGAGTCCGGTGCGCTGGTGTCTCCACCCGTCCTGCCCTGGCCTCTTCCGCGGCATACCTGTTGCCAATGGGACGTAAGAGCCGGTGGGAACGTTACACAGCGGCTGCCACGGCCGGGGCAGCCGCTGGGGGAAACAGCAGAGCGGACGGCAGCTCCGGAGCGGAAGGGACCCGGAATCGGAAGGTCACTGATTGGCGCCGGACGGACGGAGACCGTTCTCCCGGAACCGCTGCCGGTACCGCCCTCAGGCCACACACTGAATTGCGGCTCGTCCCGGTCACCGTCTGCGCCTGGACTGCCGCTGCAGCGGCAGTCCGCCTACCGGGTCCTGCCACTCTGCTGGCCGCTGCGGCCGGGGCTGCACTGCTCCTGCTGCTTCTGCTGATGTCGCGGCGGAGGAGGACCTCACGCTTCGGGCATCCGGCGGCGGCTGCACTGGCCCCACTTGCCGTCCTGGTGCTGGTGGCCAGTTCTGCTGGGTCAGCTGTTGTGTCCCGGTCTGCCGGTCCTGCAGGTGCGGCCGTCGCCACCGGAGCCGCCATCACAGGAGAACTGGTAGCCAGCAGTGACGCCCGCCCTGCCGCCGCGGACCGGTTCAGCGGCAAGCCGCGGTATCTCCTGGAAGCAGAACTGCGCAGCTTCACCCTGGCCGGTGAACGATCACCTGCCAAGCTGCCGGTCCTGGTTATCGGCGGCGAGGCGTACGCCGGTATCCACTTGGGGGACAGCTTCAGCACTGCGGGAACTCTCAGCGCCTCCAAACCCGGCGACCGCAACGCCGCAGTGCTTCGTGTTTCCCGGACACCTGCTGTCGGCTCCGCCGGCGGGCTTTTGGCCTTTGCCACCGATCTCCGAACAGGCTTTGCTGCCCGTGCCATGACCCTGGGTGATGGGGACGCGGCGGGCCTGCTGCCCGGCATGGTGCTGGGGGACAGATCGGCTGCCCCGGAGGACCTCACCAAGGCAATGCAGGACACCGGGCTCACACACCTTACAGCGGTGTCAGGAGCGAACTGCAGTTACCTGCTGGCCTTCGTGTTTCTCGTTTCGCGCTTTCTTCGGGTGCCGCGGGCTGCTGCAGCCGCCGTCGCCGTGATGGTCCTGGCCGGCTTTGTCCTGGTGGTGCGGCCCGACGCCAGTGTGCTGCGGGCAGCGGTCATGGGGTCGATCGGAACAGCGGCCGTGCTGACCGGACGGGGAAAGGTGCCCGCCGCACTGCTTTGCCTGTGCGCCACGATACTGCTCGTTGCTGACCCCTGGCTCAGCGGCAGCTACGCGTTCATTCTTTCGGTGTGCGCGACGGCGGGGCTGATCTTTCTGGGGCCGCGGCTGACTGTAGGCCTGGGCCGTTTTCTTCCGCAGCCGCTGGCGGTCCTCACCTCCGTTCCCCTCGCGGCGCAGGTTGCCTGCTCTCCGGTCCTCATCCTGCTGCAGCCGAACCTGCCCGCATACTCCCTGCCGGCCAACATAGCTGCTGCCCCGGTCGTTCCGTTCGTGACCATCGCGGGAATGGCGGCTGTCCTGCTCGGGCATCTGGCCCCGCCACTGGACTTTCCGCTGCTGCTCTCCGCGGGCGCTGGCGCCGGGTGGGTCGCGGGTGTTGCACGTTTTTTTGCCGGAGCTCCCGGCGCATTGCTGCCCTGGCTTCCCGGTCCCGCCGGTGCTGCCGCCATGGCCGGAGCAGCGGCGCTGCTCACGTTCGGAGTTATCCGGCTGGGACGCGCGCGGCAGGACCCGGCCGGCGAAACCGCGCATGGCAGGCGGAAACAGCGTCCAGGCGGCAGGTCCTCGGGAGCCGGCCACGGCTCCCGAATGTCCCGAAGCACACCAAGGACCCGGGGCGCCATCCGGTTCGGAGCGGTGCTGGCGGGAATCCTCGCCGCGGTCCTGGCAGCCTCCGCTCTCCGTTTCTTCCAGTCCGATGCCGCGAGCCGGGAGTGGATTGCCGCAGCGTGTGATGTGGGACAGGGAGATGCGCTGGCAGTTAGAACGGGGCCGCAATCGGCCATAGTGATCGACGCCGGCCCGGACCCTCCGGCACTGGACACCTGTTTGGACAGACTGGGTATCCGGACCATCGAGATGCTGGTTATTACGCATGCCCACGCCGACCACTACGCCGGGGCAGCAGCTGCCGACGATGGCAGGGAAGTGAAATCGCTGGCCTTCTCGTCATCGGAACCCGGGTTGCCGGCGGAAATCGCGGAAGTGGCCGATGAGTTCGGAGTCCGCCCCGAACGCCTGGCCAAAGGTGGGCACGGCGAGCACGGCGGGGTCCGCTGGAATGTGCTCTGGCCGCCTTCGGGCGGCTCGGGAGGAGCAACCGGGAACGGAGCCCCAACCGGGCTCGCCGAAAACGATGCCAGCGCCGTCCTTTTGGTCAGGGCGGCTGGAATAAACCTGCTCTTCACCGGTGACCTCGAAGAAGACGCTGCCCGGCAGATGCTTCGGACCAGCCCGGAACTGCGAACTGAACCGGTGCACGTGCTCAAGGTGGCACACCACGGGGCACGCAACTCCGGCGCGGTGCTGCCTGCCGAACTGAGGCCTCCGCTGGCGCTCATCTCCGTCGGGAAGGAGAACACCTATGGCCATCCCGCACCGGAAACGCTGAAGAACCTTGAGCTGGCCGGCGCCCGGATAGCCCGCACGGATCAGCTGGGCAGCTTTTTCCTGCATCTTGAGGACGGCAAACTGCTGGTCAGCGGGCTGGGCGCCGGATTCTGATGTTCCGGTCTGCCAATGCGGGCGGTGTGGCTCACGGCTTAGTTAGCCGGCAGCGATCAGGCGGCCTGCCGGGACAGGATGGTTCGCAGGTTGGCCATGGCTGCAGTGAAAACCTTTGTGCTGGCCTGGACATCGGCGGCTGCGCCCAGCCATCCGTCTTCCACGACGGAAATCGCGGCGTACGCCGCATTGGCTGCGAGGGACGCTTCATAGGCCGGGTCGCCGGTGGTGGTGCTCGAGTACTGCGGGTTGGCGGCAAGCCAGTTCCGGATGGTTGCCATAATCTGCGTGCCGGCATCAACCAGCGTTGTGGTTCCGGCGTCACGGGCGGCGGTCTGTTTGCGGGACAGCTCTGCCCGCAGCCGGGCAACCTCGGCGTTGGTGGGTCCCAGCGAAGCAAAAATGAGCGCGAAAGCGCCTGCTGCGGTGTCCCTGCCGTGCCTGGAAAGGACCTCGTTCGCTGCCTCCTGCGGCAGCACTTTCATCGGCCTTCCCACGATGGCCGCATCCCGGGAAGGGAAGTAATTAAAGAACGTGCTCCGGGAAATCATCGCCTCTTCGCAGATCTCGTCCACCGTGACCGCCGCGAAGCCGCGCTCCAAGGCACCTCGGACCGCGGCGAGTTCAACGCGGTTTTCAGTGTCGCGGCGCTTTCTCTCCCGCAGCCCAGGTACGGGGGCAGAATGTTCCACGGCCTCGGGAAGCGGTACCCAGGGGACGCTTTCCAGCCGCGAGGGGTCGTCCACTCCAACCACTTCCCGCAGCGCATCGGCAGCGGCAAGGCAGGCGGACATAGGTTCAGGAAGGTCGCGCAGCGGAATGCTCCACCAGTTCGAGGCAGCGTACAGTGCGGCGTAACCTGCCGTGACCGCAAGGATCGCTTCCGTCCGGGGCTTGCCGGGAAGCCGGGCATGCTGCGGATTGGCGCGCAGCCAGCCTTCAACGGCATCAGTGAGGCTGTACTGGACCGAGATGAGTCCGCTGGAATATTGGCGCATGGCTGCCGGCTGTTCGGTGATCAACCGGGTCCGGTCCCGCAGGACATCGGCATCGGCCGTCCGGTGGACAAGGCCTGGAACCTGCATCTCCAGCAGCCCCCGGACCAGGTCATCCGGGTACCCGGAGAGAATCGGGTGCGTCACCTCGGGTCCGGGCACGGTTAGGGGCTTGCCGATGATTGCTGCGTCGCGGGAAGGGAAATGGTTGAAGAACGTGCTCCGGGAAATATCAGCCAGGGAACAGATCATCTCAACGGTCACATGCTCATAGCCGTGTTCCAGCGCTGCACTCACGGCGGCACGCGCAACTACAGAAGGCGGCTGCCGGCGGGAGGCCTTGCGGCGGGAGGGGGTACCCTCAACTGCGGCCACGAAATCACTCTCCTCTAGGCGTATGCCTCCGCAACATTAGCGGCACCCGCCGGTGCAGACAAACTTGACTGCCGCCGCCGTCGTTGCTTTGTGTCTGTGTGGTCAGCCCACTGTGAGGGGTGCAGGCAGCACACAGGGTGTGGCAAAAACGACGACGGCGGAAGTTGGCGGGCGGGGTCCACCGTGGCAATGTTGGGGGTGATTGATCCCCTTACCTCTCCAGGAGCAGTGCATCCGTGAATCCGGCCGTGCCCAAGAAATCTTCCGCTAAACCGGCGGCAGGTACTGTCTCCTGGCGGCAGGCCGTACCGGCTCCCGTGGTGCTGTTGACGGGGCCGGAGGAGTACCTCGCCGGACGGGCGATGGAGAACATCCGCCTGCAGCAGCGCAGCCAGGCTCCGGACACGGAAGTCATCCGGATCGACGCCGCCGCCTATGCCGCCGGTGAGCTGACACTGATTGCCAGTCCTTCGCTGTTCGGCGAGGCCAAGCTGATTGAGGCTTCGAACCTGGCGCACATGAGCGAAGAGTTCCTGAACGACACTCTGGCCTATCTCCCGGATCCGGCACCGGACACGGTTCTGGTTCTGCACCACTCCGGCGGAAACCGGGGGAAGAAGCTGCTGGATGCCGTCAAGGCTGCCAAGGCACCGGTGGTGGACTGCCAGCCGTTCAAGAAGGACGCCGACAAAGCCGATTTTGTTTCCCAGGAGTTCAAGGCCGCGAAGCGCCGGATCGACGGCGGCGCAGTGCGTGCGCTGGTCAGTGCGGTGGGTTCCAGCCTGGCTGAACTCGCGTCGGCCTGCCAGCAGCTGATGAACGACACTTCCGGGGAAGTCACCGAGGAAACTGTCGAGAAATACTACGGCGGGCGGGTCGAAGCCACGGCCTTCAAGGTAGCCGACGCCGCACTGGCCGGCCGGGCGGGAGCGGCACTGTCCATGCTGCGGCATGCCCTGGCCACTGGCGTGGACCCCGTTCCGATGGTGGCAGCGCTGGCGATGAAGGTGCGGGGAGTGGCCCGGGTAGCCGACCTGCGCGGCTCATCCGCATCGTTGGCCAAAGACCTGGGGATGGCTCCCTGGCAGGTGGACCAGGCACGGCGGGACGCGCAGCGATTCTCCTCGGAATCGCTGGTGAAGGCCGTACAGGTCCTCGCCGAAGCGGACGCGCAGGTCAAGGGTGCCGGGCGTGATCCGGTGTACGCGGTGGAGCGCGCCGTTACGGTTATCGCGCTGGCTGCGTCCGGCCGCTAGGGATCACCCGCTGTTTGTGGCTGCTGCCCGCCGCCGGAAATCCGGCTCGCCTAACGCAAAAACGGC
>NZ_BAAALV010000001.1:300354-329619 GCF_039528575.1 Arthrobacter gandavensis | reverse complement strand
GTTTTTGCGTAAAACTAGGGGTTTTGCTCCCGCTTAGAGCGCGTTGACCTTCTTGGAGATGGCCGACTTGCGGTTAGCAGCGTTGTTCTTGTGGATAACGCCCTTGCTGACAGCCTTGTCCAGCTTGCGGGTAGCAGCCTGCAGGGCTGCCTGAGCCGCTTCCTTGTCAGCAGCGGTGACAGCGTTATCCACGTTGCGGATAAGCGTCTTCAGCTCGGACTTCACCGAGTTGTTGCGCTGACGCGCCTTCTCGTTGGTGAGGATGCGCTTCTTCTGGGACTTAATATTGGCCACTTATAAACTCTCTTTGTATTGCGGACTTGGTCGGTGAGGGAATTTCAGACCAGACATTGACTGAGCGGCGTGGGGATACCGTAATGGCGCCCGGCCTGAAGTGCCCGTCGACCTGCGCGGACACACAGCAATAAATGTTAGCAGAACTTAGCGGACAGTGTGGAACCCGGCACGGAACCATCCGCAGATGCTCCGTCAGTAAGGGTGGAAGGTGCCGGCAGCCGGTCAGCGCCGGAGATC
This sequence comes from Arthrobacter gandavensis, assembly GCF_039528575.1. NCBI lineage: Bacteria > Bacillati > Actinomycetota > Actinomycetes > Micrococcales > Micrococcaceae > Arthrobacter > Arthrobacter gandavensis. Next base: position 329,085 of record NZ_BAAALV010000001.1, on the reverse strand, counting down.
GGAGAGCCGCTTCGCAACGCGCTCAAAGACGTCACGGTCCACCACGGCCCCCTGCCTCCGGACGGCGGCGGGATCCAGGGTGATGATCCGGTCCAGCTTCACCTCGCTGGGCCGGCCCTTGCTGTCCCAGGCCCCGGTTCCAATGTCGAGGTAGTCCGGGTCGGACCCGCGGGAGTTGTTCCGGTCCCGGGTCGTGAGCATCAAACCCAGCAGGTTGGAGCCGTTCTGCCCGATCAGCAGCACTGGACGGTCCTTGCCCTGGGAAGGATCCTCTTCATACGGCACCCAGGCCCAGACGACTTCACCCGGGTCCGGAGCGCCGTCCGGCTTGGGCGCGTATTCGGGCCTGACTGGTCCGGTGTAGTCACCTGCGTAGCTGGCGGGCCGGGCCGGGCGCGGAGAAGATGCCTGCGGCCCCGGCGCCGTGCTGCGGTTTGGTCCGGAGCGGGATGTCCGCGGAACGTTCGCGGGACCCGGGGCCAGCTGGCGGGCCACACGCAGGGCAGTTCGGGCGAGGCTGAGCAGGTTGCGGGAAGTAAAAGCCATGCGGACATCCTAGGTGCGGCACTGCGGGGCCGCTGGGCGGCGGCGCGCAGATGGGCGCTGCGCACAGTTCGGGTCCGGCGGGGTAAACGTGGGAGACTGTTAACTTAGAAACCAGTCCCACTTCGCACAATCCCTGCGTGCGAGCGGCGCCTCGGAGTGCAATCGTGCATCCGGACAGTGCCGAAGCCATGCAAACAGTAAAGGAACCGCCACAGTGTCACCTCTGGCCCGCTTCTCACCGGTGCCTGCCGCGACGGATCCGGCGATCATTCGGAATTTCTGCATCATCGCCCACATCGACCATGGCAAGTCCACCCTGGCCGACCGCATGCTTCAGTCGACCGGTGTGGTTGAGCACCGGAACATGAAGGCCCAGTACCTGGACCGCATGGACATCGAGCGTGAACGCGGCATCACCATCAAGTCGCAGGCCGTGCGCATGCCGTGGGAAGTGGACGGCGAGTCCTACGCACTGAACATGATCGATACCCCGGGTCACGTGGACTTCACGTACGAAGTCTCCCGTTCCCTGGCCGCCTGTGAAGGTGCCATCCTTTTGGTGGACGCAGCGCAGGGCATTGAGGCCCAGACGCTCGCGAACCTTTACCTGGCGATGGAAAACGACCTGACCATCATTCCGGTCCTGAACAAGATCGACCTGCCCGCAGCGCAGCCGGAGAAGTACGCGGAGGAGCTCGCTAAGCTGATCGGCGGCGATCCGGAAGACGTGCTGAAGGTATCCGGCAAGACCGGCGTGGGCGTTGAGGCCCTGCTGGACAAGATTGTCCGTGACATTCCCGCACCCGTCGGAGACCCCGATGCCCCGGCACGGGCCATGATCTTCGACTCCGTGTACGACACCTACCGCGGCGTCGTAACCTACGTCCGCGTGATCGACGGCTCGCTGTCACCGCGTGAACGCATCCAGATGATGTCCACCCGGGCCAGCCATGAACTGCTGGAAATTGGGGTCAGCTCTCCCGAACCCACCCCGTCCAAGGGACTGGGCGTCGGCGAGGTGGGCTACCTGATCACCGGTGTGAAGGACGTGCGGCTCTCCAAGGTGGGCGACACCGTCACCAACCTGAACAAGCCGGCAGCTGAATCGCTTCCCGGCTATGCCGATCCCAAGCCCATGGTTTTCTCCGGCCTGTACCCCATCGACGGCGCGGATTATCCGGTGCTGCGTGACGCGCTGGAAAAGCTGATGCTCAATGACGCCGCGCTGGTGTACGAACCCGAGACGTCCGCGGCGCTGGGCTTCGGTTTCCGCGTTGGCTTCCTGGGCCTGCTGCACCTTGAAATTACCCGGGAGCGGCTCGAGCGCGAGTACAACCTGGACCTGATCTCCACTGCCCCGAACGTGGAGTACGAGGTGACGCTCGAGGACAACAAGGTAGTCACGGTCACCAACCCCAGCGAGTACCCCGAGGGCAAGATCAAAGAGGTCCGCGAACCGATGGTTGCGGCCACCATCCTGGCGCCGAGCGAATTCGTCGGCGCGATCATGGAGCTGTGCCAGTCCCGCCGCGGCGTCCTGGGCGGCATGGACTATCTCTCCGAAGACCGGGTGGAAATCCGGTACCGCCTGCCGCTGGCCGAAATCGTTTTCGATTTCTTCGACGTCCTCAAGTCCAAGACCCGCGGCTACGCCTCCCTGGACTGGAAGGCCGACGGCGAGCAGGTCGCCGATCTGGTCAAGGTGGACATCCTCCTCCAGGGCGAGCAGGTTGATGCCTTCAGCTCCATCACCCACAAGGACAAGGCGTACTCCTACGGCGTCATGATGACCGGCAAACTGCGTGAACTCATCCCGAGGCAGCAGTTTGAGGTCCCGATCCAGGCTGCCATCGGCTCGCGCATCATTGCCCGCGAATCCATCCGCGCGATCCGCAAGGACGTGCTTGCCAAGTGCTACGGCGGCGACATCAGCCGTAAGCGCAAGCTGCTGGAGAAGCAGAAGGAAGGCAAGAAGCGCATGAAGATGGTTGGCCGCGTGGAAGTTCCGCAGGAAGCCTTCGTGGCCGCCCTGTCATCCGACGAGTCCAAGGACAAATCCAAGAAGTGACACCCAGCGCACTGCCCCTTGGGGATCCCGCGCCAAAGGACGGACTTCTTCCGCCCAACGCAGCAGCCGCGGCTGCAGAACGGAAATTCGGACTCTACGTCCATATTCCGTTCTGTGCCGTTCGCTGCGGCTACTGCGACTTCAACACCTACACCGCCACTGAACTCGGCGGCGGTGCCTCCCAGGACGCCTATGCAGCGACCGCACAGCAGGAGGTCCGCTTCGCTGCCAAGGCGCTGGCGGCGTCGGGAATCCCGGAACGCCGGATCGAGACTGTGTTTTTCGGCGGCGGCACCCCAACCCTGCTTCCCGCTGAAGACCTGGCCGCCATCCTCGGCACCGCCGTCGAGCAGTGGGGGCTGGCTCCCGGGGCGGAAGTTACCACCGAAGCCAATCCCGATTCGGTGACACCTGCGTCCCTGCAGCTGCTGGCCGATGCCGGGTTTACGCGGGTGTCCTTCGGGATGCAGTCCGCCGTGCCCCACGTCCTGGCAGTCCTGGACCGCACCCATACGCCGTCCCGCGTGCCGCAGGCTGTCCAGTGGGCACGCGAAGCCGGACTGAAGGTCAGCGTTGACCTGATCTACGGCACGCCGGGGGAGTCCCTGGCCGATTGGAAGTATTCGGTCGAGGAAGCGCTGAGCTACGAGCCGGATCACATTTCCGCCTACGCCCTGATCGTCGAAGAAGGCACCAAGCTGGCCGCGCGCATGCGCCGCGGCGAAGTGCCCCCAATCGACGACGACGACCACGCGGACAAATACCTGCTGGCGGAGGAGCTCTTCGCCGCGGCCGGCCTGAACTGGTACGAGGTCAGCAACTGGGCGCGCACGCCGCAGGACGCCTGCCGCCACAACCTTGCCTACTGGCGCAGCGACGACTGGTGGGGCATTGGACCCGGGGCGCACTCACACGTTGGCGGGGTTCGCTGGTGGAACGCCAAGCATCCCACCGCCTACGCCCAGCGGATCGCGGCGGGGGAGTCTCCCGCCGTCGGGCGCGAAAGCCTGGATGCGGATACCCGTTACCTGGAAGACGTCATGCTCCGCACCCGGCTGGCCGAGGGCCTGCCGCGGGAGCTGCTGCGCCCGGAGGGCCGGCACGAGATTGCCGGCCTGATAGCAGACGGTCTCGTGGAGCCGAAGGCTGCCATTGCAGGAACCGTGCTGCTCACGCTTAAGGGAAGGCTGCTGGCCGACGCCGTTGTGCGCCGGCTGCTGCCGTAGGCCCGCCGCAACAAGCACAAGACCCGCCGTTCCCTGGGAGAACGGCGGGTCTTGTGGTGCGCGGCCTACGCCGTCAATGCTGGTGCGTCAGCGGAAGCGGCGCAGGTTGAAGCGGTAGCGGTAGGGCCGGCCGCGGTTGCATTCGATGCCCGCTATGACTGAGAACACGGCGACGGCAATCCAGATCAGCGCGTTGAGGATGGCGAAGTACCCGCCCACCACCGGGATGAAGGAGAGCAGCCAGGCCACCAGCGCGAGGATGGTGGGAGGCAGCGTGAAGTTCAGGGCTTCCTTGGACTCCTGGGCCGTGAACGGACCACGGTCACGGAACACCAGATAGATGATGAGCGAAGGAACAAAACCCAGGATCCCGCCAAAGTGGGAGAGGGTGGCCCACTGGCGGTCTTCCGACGCGGTCAGGGGGAGTGCGTTGGCCGGGGCACCCTGGTAGTCCGGGCGCGCCGGCGAACCGTTGTTATCCGGTTGCGGGTGGTTCGGGCGTGGGTTGGACACGGTTGCTATTCCTTTAACTCTCAGATGGCGCAGGGATCGCCCCCCGCGGGTACCTGTTGTTAGACAAGGGTACTGGCTTCAGCGGCAGGAGCAGGCACCGGGTGTCCCAGCGTGCCGTGCCGCGGGGGAGCCTGCCGGCTCTCCGGCGCACCGCTACTGAACGGTCAGGAAGTCGATGACTTCCTCCACCCGGCCCAGCAGGGACGGCTCCAAATCTGCGTAGGTGCGAACCGAACCCAACAGCTTCTTCCAGCCCATGGCGACGTCGGTATGGTCGCGGTGCGGCCAGCCGAGCCCCTTGAGGATTCCGGTTTTCCAGTCCTCATGCCGCGGGACCGCCGGCCATGCCTCCAAGCCGATTACGTGGGGCTTGATCGCCTGCCAGACATCAACGTACGGGTGGCCGACAATCAGCACGTTCCCGGCGGCTCCGGGCACCCGCATCGCTTCAGCGGCGATGCGCGATTCCTTGGAACCGGACACCAAATGGTCTACGAGGATGCCGAGGCGCCTGCCGGGGCCGGGGGAAAAGCCGCGCACGGCACCGGCCAGGTCATCTACGCCATGGAGGGGTTCGACGACGATGCCTTCGATCCGAAGGTCGTCTCCCCAAACCTTTTCCACCAGTTCCGCGTCGTGCTTGCCTTCAACCCAGATGCGGCTGGCGCGGGCGGTACGGGCACGGACGCCCTCGACGGCGACAGAGCCCGACGCCGTCCGGCGGGCCACGGGGGCAGCCGTCTTGACGGCGGGGATAACTTCGACGGGTTCGCCTTCCAGGAGGAAGCCGAAGCCCAGTTCAAAGGAACGTGTCCGCCCGCGGTAATCCTCCAGTACCACCAGGTGCATTCCGCCGGACTTCTCCGTGCGGAGCACTGCACCTACCCAGCCGGTCTGGACCTCTTCCAGGACCAGGCCTTTTTCGGCGCCCACCTGCCGCAGGGCCTTCCGGGCCGGGGCGGTGATGTCCTGCGGGCCCCATTCGTAGCTGGGCATAAAACCTCGTTCCTGACGACGCGGCGAAGCGCCTGCGCTGGCCGCAGGCACGGAGGAATCAATGCTAGCAACGGGAGCGGATGGTATTAGACTTAGCACTTAGGGACACCGAGTGCTAAGTCTGGCCTGATGACAGCCGCCAGCCAAAGGCCAGTCAGCGAAGGAGGAAACCATTGAGCGAACCACGCAGGCTCGAGGTGCTCCGGGCCATTGTCGAAGATTACGTCCACTCCCGCGAGCCCGTCGGCTCAAAGGCACTGGTTGAACGCCACCACCTGGGGGTTTCCTCCGCGACCATCCGCAATGACATGGCTGTCCTCGAAGAAGAGGGCCTGATCGTTGCCCCGCACACTTCCGCCGGACGCATCCCCACCGATAAGGGCTACCGCCTGTTCGTGGACCAGCTTTCGGACCTGAAGCCGCTTTCGGCTGCCGAACGCCGCGCCATCCAGACGCTTCTGGAAGGCGCGGAGGACATCGACGACATCCTGGACCGCACGGTACGGCTGCTTTCCCAGCTGACCAACCAGGTCGCCGTCGTCCAGTACCCCCATCTGGGCAATGCGAAGGTGCGCCACATCGAGTTTGTCCTGCTGGCGCCGGCCCAGGTCCTGGTAGTCCTGATCTCCACCACTGGCCGGGTGGAGCAGCGCGTCATCACCGCCCCTGCACCAGTGACCGAACAGGACCTGCACGAACTCCGCCAGCATTTCCTGCAGGCACTGGCCGGTACCACGCTGACCCGGATCACCTCCCACCTCGCGGACACCCTGGCCACAGTTCCGGCGCACCTGCGCGGAACCGCGGCGGCGCTGGGGCGGGCACTGGAACAACTGGCCGGGATCAACCGCGAAGACCGGATGGTCATGGCCGGCACAGCGAACCTGGCCCGCGCCACCGGAGACTTCCCGCTGACCATCGGCCCCATCCTGGAAGCCCTCGAAGAGCAGGTAGTCATGCTGCGGCTGCTCTCCGAGATGGAACAGGACGCAAGGGGTGTTTCGGTGCGGATCGGATCCGAGAATCCCTACGGTTCCCTCTCCGAAGCATCCGTCGTAGCCACTGGGTATGGGCCGGATGCTTCCGCTATGGTGGGAATCCTCGGTCCCACCCGGATGGACTATCCCAACACCATGGCAGCGGTCCGAGCCGTTGCCCGCTACCTTTCCCGGGTCCTGAACAACTGACCCACAAGACCGGCAGGCGCCCGAACGGCGCCCTGCGGAAGACTAACCACCCCCGAGGCGGGGGACGCAACACAGGAAGCGATGTGCACGAGTGAGTGATCACTACCAGGTACTCGGCGTTAGCCGGGATGCCACCGGCGAGGAAATCAAGAAGGCCTACCGCAAGCTGGCCCGCAAGCTCCATCCGGACGTGAATACTGCCCCCGGAGCGGCAGACGAGTTCAAGGCCGTTACCCATGCCTATGAGGTCCTCTCCGACCCGCAGAAGCGCCGCGTGTACGACACCACCGGCCAGGAAAACGGCACGGACAACGGTTTTGGCGGCGGCTTCGGCGGCCAGGGCTTCGGCTTCCAGGACATCTTCGACACCTTCTTCGGCGGCGGTGCCCCTGGCGGCGGACGCGGCCCGGCATCGCGTACCCGGCGCGGCCAGGACGCACTGATCAACGTCCGGATCGACCTGAAGGATGCCGTCTTCGGCACCAACAAGAAGATCGACGTCGAGACCGCGGTCCTCTGCCCCACCTGTGAGGGCTCCTGCTGCCAGCCGGGAACCTCACCGCGCACCTGCGACATCTGCCACGGCAGCGGCCAGGTCCAGCGCGCCGTACGTTCAATCCTTGGCCAGGTCATGACGACCGCACCCTGCGGATCCTGCCAGGGGTTTGGAACGGTCATCCCGGATCCGTGCCACGAATGTGCCGGCGAAGGCCGCGTCCGCAGCCGCCGCACCCTGACCATCAAGGTTCCCGCCGGCGTCGCAACCGGCACCCGGATCCAGCTCAGCGGACAGGGCGAAGCCGGAACCGCAGGCGGACCGCAGGGCGACCTGTACGTCGAGATCCGGGTCAACGCCGATCCGGTGTTCCTGCGCGACGGCGATGACCTGCACGCAACGCTGACGGTTCCGATGACGGCGGCCGCGCTGGGCACAGTCATCAACATGGATACCTTTGACGGGGAGCGGGAAATCCAGATCAAGGCCGGAACCCAGTCCGGTGAAGTCACCACGCTCAAGGGCCTTGGCGTGACCCACCTGCGCGGTTATGGCCGGGGTGACCTGATGGTGCACGTCCAGGTGGAGACACCGCAGAAGCTCGATGCTGCGCAGGAAGAACTGCTGCGCCGGCTCGCAGAACTGCGCGGGGAGGAATTCGCCGAGGGCCGGGTCAGCGGCAACAGCAACAGCGGTGTCTTCGCGAAGCTCCGCGACCGCCTCGGTAACCACTAGCCACCGGAACGTACAGTGACCAGTCCCATCTTCTTCGGCGATCCTGAACTCGTTGCTGCAGCGGCCCCGGGGAGCGTCTTCGCGCTCACCGGCCCGGAAGCGCGCCATGCCGTGGCCGTCAAGCGGCTGGCACCGGGGGAGCGCGTCGACATTGTCGACGGCGCCGGAAAACGCCTGCGCGGAACGGTCCGGTCCGCCGAGCCTTCGTTGCTGGAAGTCGACGTCCACGAGGTTGAGGCTGAACCCGGCCAGGACTGCGAGTTCACGCTCGTGCAGGCGCTGGCCAAGGGAGACCGGGACGAGCAGGCCATTGAGGCTGCAACCGAGCTTGGCGTGGACGCAGTGCTTCCCTGGCAGTCTGAGCGCAGCATTGTTCGCTGGCGGGCAGACAAGGCAGTGAAAGGCCAGGCCAAGTGGCGGGCAGTTGTGGCTTCAGCCGCGAAACAGTCCCGCCGGTCCCGGATTCCGCAGGTACTGGATGTGGCCGAAAGCAAGGCGCTGGCTTCCCGCCTGGCAGGAACCGACCTGGTCCTGGTGCTGCACGAAGAAGCCAGTGTTTCGCTGGCTGCTGCCGTTGAACTCGCGCTGGCAAGGTCCGTCGGAACGGGCACGGAGACCGGAATCGGGTCCATCGCCGTCGTAGTTGGTCCCGAAGGTGGAATCAGTCCTGCCGAACTGAAGGCCCTGCGTGAAGCCGGTGCGGTTGCCGTGCGCCTGGGGCCCCATGTGCTGCGTTCCTCAAGTGCGGGCCCCGCAGCCCTGGTGCTGCTGAATCATCTTCTCGGCCGCTGGAACTGAACAGGGCCGGGGCGGCCACAATGGCCGGACTGGGGCCAGCCGCGGGCCGCAGTGGCTACTAGGCCGCAGTGCCTAATAGGCCGCAGTGCCTAATAGACGGTGAAGCGCTTTGAATCTTCGTTCTCACCCTCACCGTGGAACACCCGAAGGTTGTATTCGCCGGGTTCCAGGTCGATCTGGATGTCGAACATCGCAGTCTCACCGGCCACGGCCTCCAGCCGTAGCTCGCCGGACTTCAGGGCCGAGGTATCCGGACGCCCGTTGACCACTCGCTCCACGCTCCAGAACAGCGGCTCATCGCGCTTTACTGCAGAGCCGGTCACTGCCACGGAAGTTTCCGTGCCGTCGCCCTCCTGGGGGCTGATAATCCAGATGGGAGCCGGCATGGTCCTGTCCCGCTCCAGGTCCCGTTCCAGATCCTCGTGGCCGAAGGCCAGGTATCCGGCCTTCCCGTCCACCAGCACTGCAACGCTGGCGTTGTAGCCTGCGGTGGTCAGGCCGGCGTTCGCTGCCGCAGCGGTTGCGGTGTACACGAGCTGCTGGACAGCACGGTGTGCCATGCCGGCATCCAGGGAAGGCTTGAAGGCATCCGAAGAGATGTCCACCGTGATGACGTTCTTGCTCGAGATCGAGGCAGTGACCTTGGAAGCCGGAGCCCACGGCGTGAAGTAGTCGTCATCCGAGGGTGTCGCCGTAGTCATGGTCATAACGGCTTCCCCGATGGGGTCGCCGGTGTTCTTCGACGGCAGGAACTCCCGGTACAGCTGAACATCGGATCCGTTGAGTCCCAGCCAGTAAACCGGCATGACCACCTTGGACACCGTGGCTTCCGCGGGTGCGGAAACTGCCATGGGGTGCCCTTCGGGCGAAGTCGCAGCGCTGAAGGAGGTGGGCATGCTGGTGGTGGGCAGTTCGGCAACCACGCCGCACGAGCCCAGCAGCAGCGGCGCTGCCGCGGCGGCCAGGAATAGGCGGATACGGCCGGAGCGGCGAGTGCGCTGCTCAATCATGACTGTCCCTGCCTTCCGTTTCCTGTGCCGGCACGCAGGCCGGTCAAATGCTGTGGGGTCCGTCGGGACAGCGGTCCCGGCCGGAGCATCCCATCAAGCTTGGCACAGCGGAACCGGCCCCAATCGGGGGTTCGCGCTTCTGCGGCGGGACTGAAACCTGATTGAGACCCAGACGATGCCAAGCCGAGACAAACTGCGTAATACAGCTCACACCTCCCGTAACGGATCCGCCCCCGTGCCCTCCATTCGCGGTGCCCGGAATCGGGTAGGCGCGGCCGGGCGCCTATCCAGTAGAATTAAGGAGGCTGTGAGCACCATGATTTTCAGCAGACTTACCATCCAGTTTTCCGATAAGGGGCGATGAGAGGCCGAGGGGCCGCATATATGACCGAATCTTCAGCAGGAATCGGCACTATCCGTGAGGACCAGCAGACGATTGTGTTCGACTCAACCGAGCATATGGTCCAGTCTTTGGGCGCCAACGATGAAGCCCTGAAAGTCATCGAGAACGCCTTTCCGGAGGTGAACCTCCATGTCCGCGGAAACGAACTCTCAGTCTCTGGTCCTGCACCCTCCGTGGACCGGACCGTCCGCCTCGTCAACGAGGTGCGTGTGCTTGCCCGGCACCAGACGCGGGTGACACCCCAGATCCTGGAACAGCTGATCACCATGCTCCGTGACCAGAGCGCGGAACGGCCGGCAGAGGTCCTCACGCAGAACATCCTCTCCACGCGCGGGCGCACCATTCGCCCAAAGACCCTCAACCAGAAGAACTACGTTGACGCGATCGACCGCAACACGGTTGTCTTCGGGATTGGCCCGGCCGGCACCGGGAAGACCTACCTGGCCATGGCCAAGGCGGTCCAAGCGCTGCAGCAAAAGGAAGTCAACCGCATTATCCTGACCCGGCCGGCGGTTGAGGCGGGGGAGCGGCTGGGATTCCTGCCCGGCACGCTCAACGACAAGATCGATCCTTACCTGCGTCCGCTCTACGATGCGCTGCACGACATGATGGACCCGGAATCGATTCCCCGGCTCATGGCCGCCGGAACCATTGAAGTGGCGCCGTTGGCGTACATGCGCGGCCGTACCCTCAACGATGCCTTCATCATCCTGGACGAAGCCCAGAACACGACGCCCGAGCAGATGAAGATGTTCCTGACGCGCCTTGGCTTCGGATCCAAGATGGTAGTCACCGGTGACGTCACACAGGTAGACCTTCCCGGCTCCACCACCTCCGGCCTGCGGATCGTCCACGAGATCCTGGACGGTATCGAGGACGTTCATTTCTCCGAACTCACTGCCACCGACGTCGTACGGCACCGTTTGGTCAGCGACATCGTGACCGCCTACAGCGAATGGGACGAAGAACGCCGTTCACGCACCGGTTCCAACACTGCCGGGCAGGAGAAGAAACGATGAGCATCGAAGTCAACAACGAGTCAGCCATGCCCGCAGATGAGGAAGCGCTGGCCCGCCTGGGCCGCTTCGTCCTGGACGCCATGTACGTCCACCCGGAAGCTGAACTCTCCATCATCCTCGTGGACGAGGACGCCATCGAGAAGCTCCATATCGAATGGATGGACCTTCCTGGACCCACCGACGTGCTTTCCTTCCCCATGGACGAACTCCGTCCGGGCTCTCCGGGGCGGCCGGCTCCGGCAGGCGTCCTGGGGGACATTGTGCTTTGCCCGCAGGTTGCTGCCCGGCAGGCCGAAACGGCGGGCCACGGCCTGGAGGATGAGCTGCTGCTGCTGACCACCCACGGCATCCTGCACCTCCTTGGCTACGATCACGCCGAGCCCGAGGAAGAAGCTGAAATGTTCGGCCTCCAGCGCCGGCTGCTTTCGGACTACACGGGCAAGGAAGCCCCGAAGGAGACACGCAGTTGAGCGTAGGCGTCCTAGTGGTCATGGCCATCGCCTTCGTGGTGCTGGCCGGGCTCCTTACCGCCGCCGAGGCAGCCTACGGCTACCTCCCGCGACATGAAGCCGAAGCGCTGCTCAGCGGCCGCGCCGGCAAGCCGCTCCGGCGGATCCTGCAGCACCCGGTGGCGCACATGCATGCGCTGCGGTTCTGGCGGGTCTGGTTCGAAATGGCCACTGCGGTCTCTGTTGCCATGGCCTTCCAGCTGGTGGTTGAAAACCTCTGGCTGGCAGGGCTGCTGGCTACGGTCACCATGGCCGGCGTCGGTTTTGTGCTGGTTGGAGTCTCTCCGCGCCAGATCGGCCGCCGCCACGTCACCGGCGTCGTAGTCCTCACTGCGGGACTGGTGAGTGCGCTGCGCACCGTCCTTGGGCCCATCCCGGGCTGGCTCGTGAAGATCGGCTCTGCGGTAGCACCGGGAACCCAGGGTCCGGATGCGGCTTTCTTCACCGAGGAAGAGTTCCGCGAACTGCTGGACCGCGCCTCCGAGGCGGACATGATCGAGAACACCGAGGCGGAACTGATCCATTCGGTCTTCGAACTTGGCGACACCAAGGTGCGTTCCGTGATGGTTCCGCGCACGGACATGGTCTGCATCGATTCCGGGTCCACCCTCCGTCAGGCGATGTCCCTGTTCCTGCGGTCGGGCTACTCCCGGGTGCCCGTTATCGAGGACAGTGCCGACCAGATCATCGGCATCCTTTACCTCAAGGACGTAGCTGCCCAGATGCACGGCCGGACGCCGGAAGCCGGCAGCCAGCCTGTTGACGATTTCTGCCGGCCGGTCCGTTATGTGCCGGAGTCCAAGGCCGTGGGGGAACTGCTGCAGGAACTGCAGCGCGAATCGACCCACGTGGCAGTGGTTATCGATGAATACGGCGGAACGGCCGGACTGGTCACCCTCGAAGACCTGATCGAGGAAATCGTCGGAGAAATCGTAGACGAGTACGACTCCGAGCGCCCGGACATCGAAGACCTGGGCGACGGACGCTACCGGCTCAGTTCCAAAGCCGGGATCGACGACCTCGGCGAACTCTTCGACCTCAGCCTCGAAGACGACGAGGTGGATACGGTGGGCGGTCTCCTGGCCAAGGCCCTTGGGCGCGTGCCGATCGTAGGCAGCGAAGTAGTTGTCGAATCGATCGTGCTCCACGCGGAGCGGCTTGAGGGACGGCGTAACAGAGTCTCCCACGTACTTGCCTGGCGGCAGCCGGAAAACGGCGAAGACAATACGACGGCGGCGGCCCACCCGGACCGCCCCAAAACAACAGAATTGGTACCCCGAAATGACTGAACCCACGTTCCGCGCCGGATTCGTGTCCCTGGTGGGCCGGCCCAACGCCGGCAAGTCCACCCTGACCAATGCCCTGGTGGGCCAGAAGGTGGCGATCACTTCGGCGAAGCCCCAGACCACCCGGCATACCATCCGCGGAATCGTGCACCGGGAGACTTCCCAGCTCATCCTGGTGGATACCCCTGGCCTGCACCGTCCGCGCACCCTGCTGGGACAGCGGCTCAATGACCTCGTAGCGGACACCCTTGCCGAGGTGGACGCGATCGGGTTCTGCCTTCCGGCCAACGAAGCCGTGGGTCCGGGCGACCGCTACATCGCAAACCAGCTGGCAGCGCTGAAGCGCAAGCCGGTCATTGCCCTGGTGACCAAGACTGACCTGGTTGACCGTGCAGCCCTGGCCAAGCAGCTGATGTCAGTGACGGCGCTGGGCAACGAAGTGCTTGGGGAGGAAGGATGGGCGGACGTGGTTCCCGTTTCCGCCGCCGACGGGTTCCAGGTGGACACCGTTGCGGATGTCCTTGCCTCCCACATGCCGGCGTCCCCTCCGCTGTACCCCGACGGTGAGCTGACCGACGAACCAGAAGCCGTGATGGTCGCGGAGCTTGTCCGCGAAGCCGCGCTGGAGGGAGTGCGGGACGAGCTGCCCCATTCCCTTGCTGTGGTGGTTGAGGAGATCGTCCCTCGTGAGGGCCGCAGTGAAGAGAACCCGCTGCTGGATGTCCGGGTTAATCTTTATGTTGAACGTCCGTCGCAGAAAGCGATTATCATTGGGCGGGGCGGTTCACGCCTGCGTGAAGTGGGAACGAATGCACGCCGCGGCATCGAAGCGCTGCTGGGTACCCGGGTTTACCTGGACCTGCACGTGAAGATTGCCAAGGACTGGCAGCGGGACCCCAAGCAGCTGGTGAAGCTGGGATTCTAGCGGCCTAGGCGGGTCCTAAGCTTCTTCACAGCACGGGCCCGTACACTTTGTTCATCCATTTTCGCAAGCCATCAGTATCAGATCCAGGGAGGGAACGGCTATGCCATCACGCCGTGCCGCTACAGGTCATGGTCCCTCCGGATCTGCCGCTACCAGCCGACGCCGTACGGCAGCCGTACCGGGCAGCCGTCACCTGGGTAACGGAACCGCACGCGGGGGACACCCTGTGCTTGCCGCCATTGCGGTGCTGCTCTCCCTGACCCTGGTCTCCGGGCTGGTCTTCGCAGGCGTGCAGCTTTTGCGGCTGCAAAGCAACTTCGACACCAAACCGCTGAACATTGGGCAGGACCAGCCCGAAGTCCCGGCGGACACCAACACCGATTCACTGCAGATCCTGGTGCTGGGCACCGACAACCGCGAAGGCCAGGACTCCAACAACTCGGACGTCATGATGCTCGTGAACATGGCAGCAGACCGTTCCCATGTGACCGTGGTGAGCTTCCCGCGCGACCTGCTGGTCCCGCTGCCTGCCTGCACGGACCCTGAATCCGGGCTCCAGTTCCAGGCGATGGGTCTGGCCCAGCTGAACGGCGCGCTGGGCAACGGCGGCCCCGGTTGTACCGTGGCGGCAATCAACGAACTGACCGGCCTCAGCATTGACCACTTCATGATGGCCGACTTCAACGCCGTGAAGGAACTGTCCAACACCCTTGGCGGCGTGGAAGTCTGCGTGAACCAGCCGGTTGACGATCCGCTTTCCGGACTGAACATTCCCGCAGGTGTTTCCAGCGTCCAGGGTGACCAGGCACTTGCATTCCTGCGCACCCGCCACGGCTTCGGCAACGGCGGCGATGAAGGCCGCATCAAGGCACAGCAGAGTTTCCTTGCCTCCATGGTGAGGAAAGTCCAGGGTGAAGGCACGCTGAACAACCTTCCCCGTCTCTACTCCATTGCCGACACCGTGACGAAGAACCTGACCGTGGACGAGGGCCTTACCGACATCCCCACCCTGATTGCCATGGCGGGCCGCCTCAAGGACGTGGACCTGGGAAACGTTGCTTTTGTGACCGTTCCGGTGGTGCCTTACGAACTTGATCCCAATCGGCTCGTCCTGGACGAGGATGCGGCGCAGCCGCTGTTTGACGCCCTGGTCGCAGACCAGCCCATCGGTGCCGCTGCGGAAGAGGAACCTGCAGCACAGACTCCCGGCAGCGCTGCCCCCGGCACCGTTAGCCCCGAGCCCGTCGCTCCGGTGATCGATCCGGCGACTATTCCGGTGACCATCCTGGACGGTATCAACGGAACCGAAAGCGGACGTGACGCCGAACTTGCCCAGTACCTGCTCAGTGAGGGCTTCAGCCAGGCACTTGCCGGCGGCCTGTCCGCCTCAACAACGCCCGGCACCCAGGTCTTCTTCACGCCCGGCTACGACGACATGGCGCTGGAAGTTGCCAAGGCCCTGAACATTCCCTCCTCCCAGGTGGCCGTGAGTTCGGCAGTGCGCGGCGTCGTCGTTCAGGTCGGGGCGGACTTCACCAAGGGGAACCTGATGGAAGACACGGGTAACCTCGGCGGGCTCACGGGGCAGACTGCCGCGCAGGTTACGTGCCAGTCGGCCTTCGGTTACTGAGTTTTCAATAGCCCCTGAACGTGCGTGCTAGTCTGGGCACGTGCGCGCAGAGATCCTCCTTCTTAGCTGCCGCGGCGAGGCCACGCAACCCACTGTTTAGGCCGAACCCTCGCTGCGGAGTTTGTGTTGCCCGGCCACCATTTCTAAAGTTCTACAAGAAAAGGCCACCCCAGACATTATGCGAAACGCACAGCAGCCCTCCGGCATGCCGATCCACAAATATGTTCCGTTCCAGGACCAGATCAGCGTGGATCTCCCAGACCGCACGTGGCCGGACAAAGTCATTACCAAAGCTCCGCGCTGGTGCGCCGTTGATCTCCGTGACGGCAACCAGGCGCTGATCGACCCCATGACGCCCGAGCGCAAGCACAAAATGTTCGACCTGCTGGTGAACATGGGCTACAAGGAAATCGAAGTCGGATTCCCCTCCGCCTCGCAGCTGGACTTCGATTTTGTCCGGCAGCTGATCGAAGGCGACCGGATCCCGGACGACGTCACCATCCAGGTGCTCACCCAGTCCCGTGAACATCTCATCGAACGCACGTATGAAGCCCTCGAAGGCGCAGACCGCGCGATTGTCCACCTGTACAACTCCACCTCGGTGCTGCAGCGCAAGGTCGTGTTCAACACCGACCAGGACGGGATCGTGGACATCGCGCTGACCGGAGCGCGGCTGTGCAAGAAGTATGAGGAACAGCTGCGCGGCATCGACGTCACGTACGAATACTCGCCCGAGTCCTACACCGGCACGGAACTGGACTTCGCCCTGCGCATCTCGAATGCGGTGGCGGAAGTCCTTGAAGCCTCCACCGACCGGCAGATGATCCTGAACTTGCCGGCCACCGTGGAAATGGCAACGCCGAACGTCTACGCAGACTCGATTGAGTGGATGCACCGCAACCTCGCCAACCGTGAGGCAATCATCCTCTCCCTGCACCCGCACAATGACCGCGGGACCGGAGTTGCGGCAGCAGAACTTGGCTACCTCGCCGGGGCAGATCGGATCGAAGGCTGCCTTTTCGGCAACGGAGAGCGCACCGGCAACGTGGACCTGATCACGCTGGGCATGAACATGTTCAGTCAGGGCATTGATCCGCAGATCGATTTCTCCAACATGGACGAAATCCGGCGGACCGTTGAGTACTGCAACCAGCTGCCCGTGCCTGAACGCTCCCCGTACGGCGGCGACCTTGTCTTCACTGCTTTCTCCGGCTCCCACCAGGACGCCATCAAGAAGGGCTTCGAGTCCATGGAGAAGGAAGCGGCAGCTGCCGGCAAGTCAGTCGATGAGCTTGAATGGGGCGTCCCGTACCTGCCGATCGACCCGAAGGACATTGGCCGCAGCTACGAAGCCGTGATCCGGGTGAACTCGCAGTCCGGCAAGGGAGGCGTGGCCTACCTGCTCAAGAACGAGCACAACCTGGACCTGCCGCGCCGTGCGCAGATCGAATTCTCCGGAGTCATCCAGCGGCGCACGGACACCGTGGGCGGCGAAGTCACCGGTGCCGAGCTCTGGCGCGTTTTCCAGGACGAGTACCTGCCCACCACACCGGACACCGGTGCCGAGCCGTGGGGCCACTACGCCCTCACCTCCGTCACAGCGGATACGTCGGAGAACGGGTCCTTCCTGCTTACCGCCAGCCTGCGCGCCGGCGGCGTACAGCAGCGCCGCGTCGCCTCCGGTACAGGTCCCATCGACGCCCTGCTCCAGATCCTGAGCCAGGACGGTGTGGACGTCCGCCTGCTCGACTACTCCGAGCACGCCCTGTCCGCCAGCGGCAAGGCAATGGCAGCCGCCTATGTTGAGCTCGCCGTCGGGGAACGTGTGCTGTGGGGCGTAGGCATCGACTCCAACACCACCCTCTCTGCCCTGAAGGCCGTTATCTCCGCCGTGAACCGGGCGATCCGCGACGCTTCAGGCGAGTAGCACCGCGTCCGGCCCCCGGCCGACATCCAGTGCGCCCGGTACGCAGCTGCGCACCGGACGCGCTGGCGTGCAGGAACACCGTCCTGCAGGGAAAACCCGTCCAGCGTGGGAAAATAGGTGCGTGGCCAATAAATCATTCGCTTCACGGACCTACCGTGACGAGGGCGTGGTGCTGCGCACCCACAAGCTGGGCGAAGCGGACCGGATCGTCATCCTCCTGACGCGCAACCACGGCCAGGTCCGCGCCGTCGCCAAGGGGGTGCGCCGCACGTCCAGCAAGTTTGGTGCCCGGCTGGAACCCTTTATGGTCGTGGACCTGCAGCTTTCTCATGGCCGCAGCCTGGACATCGTGACCCAGGTCCAGACCAAGGGCGCCTATGGTGCGGGAATCGCCGCCGACTACGCCCGCTACACGGCAGCCGCGGCTGTTGCCGAGACAGCCGAACGCCTGACCGACGTCGACGGCGAGTCCGCGAATGCGCACTACCACCTGGTCATTGGTGCCATGGCGGCCCTGAGCCGCGGAGTCCATCCGCCGGAACTTATTCTCGATTCCTACCTTCTGCGGGCCCTGTCCACCGCGGGCTGGGCCCCGTCCTTCACGGACTGTGCCCGCTGCGGAGCGCCCGGGCCGCACAGCGCGTTCTCGGCCCCGCTGGGCGGAGCCGTATGTCCGGCCTGCCGGCCTCCGGGATCAGCATCGCCGTCAGCGGAAACCATGCTGCTGCTGGCGGCGCTGCTCAGCGGCGACTGGGAATACGCGGATGCCTCCGGCCCGCAGCCCCGCCGGGAATCGGCCGGCCTGGTGGCCAGCTACCTGCAGTGGCACCTGGAACGAGTCGTGAAGTCCCTTCAACATGTGGAGCGTGTATAGCTTTGGTTCCTCCCCGCAACTCTCCGGCTGCTCCGTGGCCGCATCCGTCCGGCGCGGTTCCGCCCCCGGTTCCCCGCGACCTGGTTCCTGCGCACGTTGCCATCGTCATGGACGGGAACGGCCGGTGGGCCAACCAGCGCGGCCTGCCACGCACCGAAGGGCACCGCGCAGGTGAAGCAGCTCTGCTGGATGTCATGGCCGGCGCCGTCGAAATAGGCATCAAACATGTCTCCGTGTACGCCTTCTCCACTGAAAACTGGAAACGCTCCCCGGAAGAGGTCCGTTTCCTCATGGGCTTCAGCAGGGATGTCCTGCGCCGGCAGCGGGACCAGCTGGACGAGTGGGGAGTGCGCATCCGCTGGTCAGGGCGCCGTCCCCGGCTCTGGGGGTCGGTGATCAAGGAACTTGAGGTCGCCGAGGAACAGACCAGGAATAACACCGCCTGCACCCTGAACATGTGCGTGAACTACGGTGGACGGGCTGAGATCACCGATGCCGTCAGCGCGATCGCCGAAGACGTGAAGAACGGCAAGCTGCGTCCCGGGAGCATTTCCGAGAAGACAATCCAGCGCTATCTCGACGAGCCGGACCTTCCCGACGTCGACCTTTTCCTGCGCACGTCGGGGGAGCAGCGGCTCTCCAATTTTATGCTGTGGCAGTCCGCATATGCAGAGATGGTCTTCATGGATACGCTCTGGCCCGACGTCGACCGCCGGACGCTGTGGGAAGCCGTGGAAATCTATGCGCGGCGGGACCGCCGCTACGGGGGCGCGGTGGACCAGGCGGCCGCCGGCGCCTAGCCGGGGGCTTGCCCGTGCAGGTAGGTTCCGGCCCACGTGCCCAGCCGGTCGTAAACCACGCGGCGGACCGGCTTCGCCGAGAGCAGCACGTCATGCAGGGCCCCGTCAAAGCGCAGGACGGTCACTTCGGGGCCCAGGAGCAGTGCCCGCTGGACCATGAGGTTGACGTCCAGCACGCTGTCCGTGGATTTCATTGACTCGTTCCAGGTGGCACCAATAGTGGACCGGGCAGATGCCATCACCAGGACAGGGCAGTTGATGTCCAGTCCGCGTGCCACCTGGGCGTGGCCTGCCAGCACTGCCGTGATCCAGCCGGCACGGACAGGCCAGCTGCCCGGGGGCTTCCAGACCGGGTCAAGTTCCCACTCGCCGTCCGCTTCAGCGCTCAGCGACCGCCAGTAAAAGTCAAGCTCGGGGATCTTCAGCCGTGCCTTGGGACGGGTGCGTGCCAGCGGCTCCAGCAGTCCTGCAGCGGCGTTACGCGCCAGGGAACTTCCGCGCAGTTCAAGCCACGGGCTGTTCAGGATCAGTGCGGAAATGCGTCCGGGGTTCCGGTGCGCCCAGAGCGAGGCAACAAGTCCGCCGGTTGAATGTGCCATGAGCGTCAGCCGTACCGGGGCCTGCGCCCCGCGGCTTTCGCGGATGTCCTCTTCAACCGCGGCCAGGGCTGCTTCGATGTCCGCGTCATAGTCGGAGAGATCGGTGATGAATCCCTCTGACTGTCCCGGCCGGAGACTGCGGCCGTACTTGCGCAGGTCAACAGCATAGAAAGCAACCCCGCGCTCGGCCCAGAAGTCAGCCAGTTCAGTCTGGAAGAAGTAGTCGGCCCAGCCGTGGACGTAGACCACTGCATGTACGGGTGCCGGTTCCACGGGGCCTCGCAGCCGGGCAATCCGTTCCCGCAGCCGCCCGGTGAATGTCGGCGGCGGGGGAGGTTCGGGGGTATAGGAGACCAGGGTCGCTGCAACCGGTCCTTCGTCATCCTCGCCGAGCTCCAGCGTCAGTGCCCGGTAGCCGTCGCCCAGTCTGTCAGGTTGCCAGTTCTGCCCCATACATCGAAAATACACGAAAGAGTCGGGACTCCCGGACGGCGATTTGGTGCAGGCCACCGCGAGTGGAAGCATTAAAACATGCGCGTCTACCCCACGTTCTTCCGGATTGTGTTCTCCGGAATGGACCCCGAAAAAGCCCACAAGATCGGCTACGAAGCAATCCGCGCCGCAGCCTTCACGCCTGCGGCACCGGTGCTGCGTGCCCTCACCCGTCCCGCCCGGGGCCAGGCGGTTGACGCACTGGGCCTGCGGTTCCCCTCGCCCTTCGGCCTGGCAGCAGGCTTCGATAAGGAGGGCGCCGCCGTCGTGGCACTGGCGAACCTCGGCTTCGGGCACATTGAACTTGGAACCGTCACGGCCCAGGCCCAGCCAGGCAATGCCAAACCCCGGCTGTTCCGGCTGGTGGAGGACCGGGCCGTCATCAACCGCATGGGCTTTAACAACGACGGCGCCGCCGCCGTCGCGCCGCGGGTGCGGAAAGCCGTGGACGGCCTGTACCGCCGCTGGGGGCGCGACCGCCCGATCGTTGGCGTCAACATCGGCAAGACGAAGAAGGTTGGGCTCCAGGACGCCGTTGATGACTACCTGGCCAGCACCCGGCTGCTTGCAGCCGGCGCCGATTACCTGGTGGTCAATGTGAGCTCACCGAACACTCCGGGCCTGCGCCAGCTGCAGAGCATCGACTCCCTGCGTCCGCTGCTGACCGCGGTGGGCCGGACTGCCGATGAGACCGCAGGACGCCATGTGCCGCTGCTGGTGAAGATCGCGCCGGACCTTACTGATGAGGACATCGACGACGTCGCCCGCCTGGCGCTGGACCTGAAGCTCGACGGCGTCGTGGCCACCAACACCACCATCGGGCGCGAAGGCCTGGTTACAGATCCCGAAACCGTTATTGCTGCCGGAGTAGGCGGGCTCAGCGGCGCGCCGCTGAAACAGCGTTCCCTCGAAGTCCTGCGCCGGCTGCGCGCCGCCCTCGGTCCGGAACCGGTGATTATCTCGGTTGGCGGCGTGGAAACCGGAGACGACGTCAAGGAGCGCCTCGATGCCGGGGCGAACCTGGTGCAGGGCTACACCGCGTTCCTCTACGAAGGACCGTTCTGGGCAGGGCGGATCAACCGGCGGCTGCGCAAGCTGCAGCGCCGCGGCTGAGTCCCGGTTCGCCGCAGGACATAGCAGGACATGGAAGAAGGGACCGGTTCAACCGGTCCCTTCTTCCATGTATGTACAGGCCTTGCAGGTTTGGGCCCGGCTAGGAGACCTTCTCGCCGCGGCGTACCTGCGGCTTGGGCAGACGGAAACGGCGCAGCTGCAGGGCACGGGAGATTCCGTACCAGACGTCGCCCTGGTTGGGGGACCCGAACTTTTCGGTGAGGCGGCGGCGCAGGAGGAAGCGGATGCGGATGCTGTCCACGATCACCAGCACAATCAGTGCCCAGAAGGCCATAAGGATGAAGCTCTGCACCGTGAGGTTCTGGATGAAGCTGGCTACCACAAAGACGGCAGCAGCGATCATCACAAATTCACCGACGTTCCAGCGTGCATCCACTACGTCGCGCACGAAGCGGCGGTTGGGGCCCTTGTCGCGCAGGGGAAGGTAGCGCTCGTCGCCGGTATCCAGGGCGGCACGGGTCTTCAGGCGTTCCTCGCGCATGGCGGCACGGCTGGCCTCCCGGGCAGCCTTGCGGTCGTTGGGGACCAGCGGGCGCTTGCGCGCAGCTACCTGGTCCTTACGCCGCGGGGTGGGAGCGCCCTTGCCGGTGGAGCCGCCGGACTTGGGCGACTCGGCCTGGGCTGCAGCTGCCTGATCCACAGTTTCCTGCGCGGTGGGCGCTTCTTTCTTTCGTCCGAACACTCATCAAGGATACCTGAACCGCACGTGGCCTGCGCGGCGGTTACGGCACAGTCAAACCCTGGCGGTTTGGAGCGTCCCCGCAGGTCCTGCGCCTCGAAGCGGCCGGGGCACGGTTGTAGGGTGTGGCCTATGACTTCCTCTACCCACACCTCCAGCACGGTCCCGGACGAAGCAGC
This sequence comes from Arthrobacter gandavensis, assembly GCF_039528575.1. Lineage (NCBI taxonomy): Bacteria > Bacillati > Actinomycetota > Actinomycetes > Micrococcales > Micrococcaceae > Arthrobacter > Arthrobacter gandavensis. The sequence continues at coordinate 307,054 of NZ_BAAALV010000001.1, read as the reverse complement.
GCTGCGCGCCAGCGTGGCGGCGGCATTTCCCCGCACGCTTGAGGACCTGACCAGGCTGGTAGCCATTCCCGGAATTGCCTGGGATTCCTTCGACCCCAAGAACCTGGACCGCTCAGCGGACGCCGTGGCGGAGCTGCTCCGCGGCGCCGGCCTGGATGACGTGCAGATCCTTCGGGTGGACAACAACGGCAAGCCCGGCGGCCCCGCCGTCGTTGCCCGCCGCCCTGCTGCACCGGGCAAGCCGACGGTTCTCCTCTACGCCCACCACGACGTCCAGCCGCCGGGCGATCCGGCGCTTTGGGAGACCGAGCCGTTCACCGCGACTGAACGCGGCGGACGGCTCTACGGCCGCGGTGCCGCGGACGACAAGGCCGGAATCATGGTGCACGCTTCGGCGCTCCGTGCCCTGAACGATGTGGTTGGGGACGAGCCGGGCGTGGGCATCACGTTCTTCATCGAGGGCGAGGAGGAAGCCGGTTCCCCTACCTTCCGGAAATTCCTCGAAACCCACCGGGAGCTGCTCCGTGCCGATGTGATTGTGGTCGCAGACTCCGGCAACTGGAAGGTTGGAACGCCGGCGCTGACCACCAGCCTGCGCGGCCTGGTTGACGGAACCTTCGAGGTGCGGGTTCTCGGCCACGCGGTGCACTCGGGCATGTTCGGGGGGCCGGTCCTTGACGCGCCGACCCTGCTGGCCAGGCTGATCGCCACCTTCCACGACGAACGCGGCAACCTCGTGATCAAGGGCCTGGAAGGATTCGACGACGCCGCCGTGGACTACCCGGAGGAGGACTTCCGGCAGGATTCCTCGGTCCTGGACTCGGTGCAGCTGGCGGGGGAGGGGTCCATCGCCTCCCGGCTCTGGACCAAGCCGGCACTGTCGATCATTGGCATCGACGTACCTTCGGTGGCCATGTCTTCCAACACCATCCAGCCCTCAGCACGGGCGAAGTTCTCCATGCGCCTGGCCCCGGGGCAGGACCCGGAGGCTGCCATGGATGCTATGGCACGGCATTTGGCGGCCAACGCTCCCTTCGGCGCCGAGGTGACCTTCACCCCGGGGGAACGCGGCAACGCCTTCGCCACGGACACCTCCGCTCCGGCTGCCCAGACCGCCCTGTGGGCGCTGCAAACAGCGTGGGGGACTACCCCTGTAGAGATGGGAGTAGGCGGTTCCATCCCGTTCATTGCGGACCTGGTTGAGGTCTTCCCGCAGGCATCGATCCTGATCACGGGCGTGGAAGACCCGGACTCCCGCGCGCACTCCGCGAACGAGTCCCTGCACCTGGGTGACTTCGAAAAGGCCATTCTCGCCGAGGCCCTGCTTTTGGCCCGTCTGGGAATGCAGGAAACCCCCTAGGCCGTTACTGCTCTAGGGGTGCGCCGACGTACCATTGAGTGAACTGGCACCGGCCCGTCAGCCTTGAACTGCCGGCGGGCCGGCCGCCCGGACGGAAAGAGAGAAGCAATGAGCACTTCCACGAGTGAGAACGCTGGCCTGGTTGGAACAGAAGCCGCCGAAGAACTGCCCACGCACGACGTGATGCTTTCCGAGGTTGCAGCCGGCAAGGTCCGCTCCCTCCTTGAGCAGGAGGGCCGCACCGACCTGCGGCTGCGGGTAGCAGTTCAGCCCGGGGGCTGCTCGGGACTGATCTACCAGCTCTACTTCGACGAGCGTGTGCTCGACGGGGATGCTGTGCGCGACTTCGACGGCGTCGAGGTCATCGTCGACAAGATGAGCGTGCCGTACCTGGCCGGAGCCTCGATCGACTTCGAAGATACGATTTCCAAGCAGGGTTTCACCATCGACAATCCCAACGCCGGTGGTTCATGCGCCTGTGGAGACTCCTTCCACTAGGCCGGAAACCGCGGCTTTTGGGCCGTAATAGAGGGTATTCTGCCCGGCACGCGGTGCGGTCTGTCACTGGACAGCACCGCGTCCGGGGTAAGCTCTACACGTAGTAGTAAAACTGATCGTGCGCAGCTGGGGGATTTTTCTGTCCGCTGTGCCGCACTTGCACGTAACAAGAGGAAGGGCCGTCTGTGAGTTCGCAGGACCGAACCAGCAGCCGACGCGCCAGGATCTTAAAGATCTCAGCCGTAACGTCGGCCGGCGCGTTGTTTTTATCGGGTTGTTCATCAGATGTCCAAAAGGGCTGGCTGCCCACGGAACGGGACACCACCAACCACACCGGCCGCATCATGGACCTCTGGGTCAATTCATGGATTGCCGCGCTGGCCGTTGGTATCCTCACGTGGGGACTGATCCTGTGGTGCATCATCGCCTACAGGCGCCGGAAGAACGAGACCGGCTACCCCCGCCAGCTCAGCTACAACCTGCCGCTGGAAATCTTCTACACGGCGATCCCGCTGTTCATGGTCCTGGTGCTCTTCTTCTTCACCGACCGCGACATCCGGGCCCTCGATGCCCGCGTTGATGATCCTGACGTCATTGTGGACGTCCGCGGCAAGCAGTGGGCGTGGGACTTCAACTACGTCAAGGAAGACAAGTACTACAGCGGTGTCCAGGTCAACCTGGACGGCGAGGAAAAGTCCCAGGACGAATTCCCCACGCTGTACCTGCCGGTCAACAAGTCTGTTGAACTCCAGCTGAACTCCCGTGACGTCATCCACTCCTTCTGGGTTCCGGCGTTCCTGCAGAAGCGGGACATGATCCCGGGCCGCACCAACTACATCACCCTCACTCCGCAGCAGGAGGGCACCTTCGAAGGCAAGTGTGCCGAGCTCTGCGGCGAGTACCACTCTGAAATGCTCTTCAACGTGAAGGTCGTCTCCGAGGCCGAGTACGAGGCCTACCTGGCCACGCTGGACGATGGCCAGCTGGGCGCAGAATACGACCGCAACACCAACCTGAATCCGACGAAGTAAGGAGGTAGGAGGAAAGCTATGACTACCCTGGAATACACTTCGGAGGAATCAGGCACGCGGGTCGCACCGCGCGTTGTGCCGGTCTCCAAGGGACGCATCGTCGTCAACTGGATCACCTCCACTGACCACAAGACCATCGGGTACATGTACCTGATCGCGTCATTTATTTTCTTCTGCCTCGGCGGCGTGATGGCCCTGGTCATCCGTGCCGAGCTGTTCGAACCCGGTATGCAGATCCTGCAGACCAAGGAACAGTACAACCAGCTGTTCACCATGCACGGCACCGTCATGCTGCTGATGTTCGCCACCCCGCTCTTCGCAGGCTTCGCCAACGTGATGATGCCGCTGCAGATCGGTGCCCCGGACGTCGCGTTCCCGCGTTTGAACGCCCTGGCCTTCTGGTTCTTCCTCTTCGGCAGCACCATCGCCGTATCCGGGTTCATCACCCCGCAGGGCGCCGCGTCCTTTGGCTGGTTCGCTTATGCACCATTGTCGAATACGACATTCTCGCCAGGCGTGGGCGGTGACCTCTGGGTCTTCGGCCTTGCGCTCTCCGGCTTCGGCACCATCCTCGGTGCGGTCAACTTCATCACCACGATCATCTGCATGCGTGCCCCGGGCATGACCATGTGGCGCATGCCGATCTTCACCTGGAACACCCTTGTGACCGGCATCCTGATCCTGATGGCGTTCCCCCCGCTGGCTGCCGCACTCTTCGCCCTGGGCGCTGACCGCCGCTTCGGCGCGCACATCTTCGATCCGGAGAACGGCGGTGCGGTCCTCTGGCAGCACCTGTTCTGGTTCTTCGGCCACCCCGAGGTCTACATCATCGCCCTGCCGTTCTTCGGCATCGTCTCGGAGATCTTCCCGGTCTTCAGCCGCAAGCCGATCTTCGGCTACAAGGGCCTGGTCTACGCAACGATCGCCATTGCTGCACTGTCCGTGACCGTGTGGGCACACCACATGTATGTGACCGGCGCCGTCATGCTGCCGTTCTTCGCCTTCATGACCATGCTCATCGCAGTACCGACCGGCGTGAAGTTCTTCAACTGGATCGGCACCATGTGGCGCGGATCGATCACGTTCGAGACTCCGATGCTCTGGAGCATCGGCTTCCTGATCACCTTCCTCTTCGGTGGCCTGACCGGGATCATCCTTTCCGCCCCGCCGCTGGACTTCCACGTGTCTGACACGTACTTCGTGGTTGCCCACTTCCACTACGTGGTCTTCGGTACCGTCGTCTTCGCGATGTTCGCAGGCTTCTACTTCTGGTGGCCGAAGTGGACCGGCAAGATGCTCAACGAACGCCTCGGCAAGATCCACTTCTGGCTCCTGTTCCTGGGCTTCCACGGCACGTTCATGATCCAGCACTGGCTGGGCGTCATCGGCATGCCTCGCCGCTACGCTGACTACCTCGTGGAAGACAACTTCACCGCGATGAACCAGTTCTCCACGATCGCCTCCTTCGTCCTGGGTGCCTCCCTGATCCCGTTCTTCTGGAACGTCTACATCACCTGGCGCCACGGCAAGAAGGTTGAAGTTGATGACCCGTGGGGCTTCGGTGCCTCGCTCGAGTGGGCTACTTCCTGCCCGCCGCCGCGCCACAACTTCACGTCGCTGCCCCGAATCCGTTCGGAGCGTCCGGCCCTGGACCTGCACCACCCGGAACTGCAGCAGACCGTCACCAACGAGTCCGCACCCGGCCAGGTCTACGGTTCGGCTGACCGCAAGGAGAGCGTCAAGTGAAAATCGAGGCAAAGCTCTTCCTCCTGATGGCTCCGTTCTTCGCAGTAGTTGGCGTTGTCTACGGCTACCTCGTGGACTGGATGGAACCGGTTGGCTTCCTGGCGCTGTTCCTGACCGCCGGCATGTCCCTGATGATCGGGTACTACCTGATGTTCACGGCACGCCGCGTGGGCATGCGTCCGGAAGACCGGCTTGATGCTGAAATCCACGAAGGATCCGGCGAACAGGGCTTCTTCAGCCCCTGGAGCTGGTGGCCGCTGGTCCTGGCGACCGCCTGCGCCGGTGGATTCCTCGGCCTCGCAGTGGGCTGGTGGGTCCTGTTCATCAGTGCAGGACTGGCCGTCGTCGGACTGATTGGCTGGGTTTACGAATACAGCCGCGGTAACCACGCGCACTAGGCTTAGCAGCCACAACTAAAGATCAGTTGACCGGAGGGTCCGCAGGTAACTGCGGGCCCTCCGGTTTTGTGTCTGCCCTCCTGGTGCGCGTGCCATTACGGCAGGCCTGGACGTCGGGGCAGGAGCGTGCTTCCCGGTATCCTTGGATAAGCACTCCACCCGAGGAAGGTCCCGTCCGCCATGTCCGAACCGCTGCCTGTCCGGCAGGCTCCCGCGCCGTGATCAAGCGTGCCCTGAAAGCCTTCCCGGAAGGTATTGATCCCGCATCCGGGGTGGCGAAGCACAAGCAGCTCGAAGAAATCCTGAGGCGGTTCGTAGAACAGCACGCTCCTCCCGGAACCGCTGTGCCCTCGGAACGTGAGCTCTCCGAGCATTTCAAGGTTGCTCGGATGACCGTGCGGCAGGCCATCGACGCCCTCGTCGCGGATGAGGTCCTGGAACGGGTTGTTGGTGTCGGCACCTTCGTGGCGAGGCCCAAAATGGACCTGCAGATCAAGCTGACCTCCTACAGCGAGGAAATGCACCGCCGCGGAATGGTGCCCGATGCCCGTGTGCTGACGTTCGAACAGGTGCCTGCCTCCCATCTAGTCGCCCGGGAGCTGCAGATTGACCCCGGACAGCCGGTGGTCCGTTTCCGGCGGCAGCTGCTGGCCGACGGGGAACCCATGAGCGTGGATGAGAACTTTATTCCGGCCTGGCATGTGCCGGGCATGCTGGACGAAGAACCGCCGACGTCGCTGTACCGGGTCCTGAGCGAGCGGTACGGCATGGTGATTGAGTGGGGCGAGGACACGATCGAGGCCACGGCCGCCACGGCATCGACGGCGAGGCTGCTCAACGTGGACCTGGGCGCACCGCTGTTGAAGATCCAGCGCCATGCCTACGTCTCCCGGTCGATGGTGGACTACTCGGTTTCCTATTACCGCGCTGACCGCTACAAGCTCTGGGTGCCGCTTCAGCGCCCCGGAATCCGGACGCCGCGCACCTACCACCCCGGACGCCACCAGGCGACCTGAACCAAGAATGGAGGGATCGCCGAATGGAGATCCTGAGGATGTACAAGCAGGACCCGCCGCGCGGGATGCTCTTCAAGGAAGCTGTCTATGAGCCCGAGGACCGCTCGCTCATGATTACGAAGGGCAGGGTAGGCCACGAGGGCGCGGTCTCCGTGAAGGAAGGCGTTGACAGCGCCCAGGCGGAGAAGCTGATCCAGGAATTCGGTGACTCCGCCGCGGGGGAGGGGTACGCAGAAATCCCTGAGGAGGAGCAGCACTGGGTCATAGCCCAGTATGCGCTCAAGTCCAAGGACGGCACTGAGCGGGACAGGTACCTTGAGCACAAGGCAGCCACCGCAATCGGCACCTATTTCTCTTGGCGGGGACTTGGATCTGTAGAAGAGACAGGGTTCAGTCCGTACAAGCTCAACATCCTGTGCCTCGTCCCTGACGTGAAACTGGCGGTCAAGGGCATCCAGGTAGTCCTGAGGGAGTCCCGGCTGGACTTTACCAAGCTGAGCATCGGGTCTGCACCGTTCGCGGACCTGGATCATCCCGTGCGCAGGTACCCGCTGCCCTCGAAGGTGCCCTTCGAACTGTAGGCATGGTTTGCCGCGCCCCTTGTTGCCGGGAGAAGAGCGGCAACAAGGGCATACAAAGCAAAGAAGCCCC
>NZ_BAAALV010000001.1:279409-300317 GCF_039528575.1 Arthrobacter gandavensis | reverse complement strand
CGGGGGCTTCTTTAGTGTTCGAGCTAGTGCTTCTCGATCGAGGCGGGAGCCTCATCCACTTCGCTGGCCTCAACTTCGGCATGCGGTTCGTGGTGGTGTGCGGCCTCAAGTTCGGCCGGAGTCACCGGAGCAACACGGTCTTCGAAGAAGAACCGGGAGAGCGCTCCGCGGCGCTTCTCACTGCGGCTGATCTTACCCTTGGCATCCGGCTGGGCCGGCGTGACCTCGGGGGAGTCGAACGCAACGAGCTTGTAGCGCTTGAACTCATCCAGCGGTTCGTGGACCTCGATGTACTCACCGTGCGGGAGACGGACGATACGTCCGCTTTCGACGCCGTGGAGAACAATCTCGCGGTCCTTGCGCTGCAGGGCCAGGGCGATGCGGCGGGTCACCATGAATCCAATAACCGGTCCGAAGAAGAACAGGAAGCGGAGCCAGTAGGTCACGTCGTTCAGCGACACCATGAAGTGCGTGGCGATGAGGTCGGAGCTGGCAGCAGCCCACATGACGCAGTAGAAGATGACGCCGGCAACACCGATGGCGGTGCGGGTCGGAGCGTTGCGCGGGCGGTCCAGCAGGTTGTGGACGCGCTTGTCCTTGGTGACCCAGGCTTCGATCCACGGCCAGGTGAAGAGCAGGCCGAAGACGATTCCTGCGGGCACCAGGGCCGGCAGCAGGACGTTGAGGGACAGCGTGTTGACGCCCCAGGGGAACGGAATGTTCCATTCGAACGGGAAGCCGAACAGCCAGCCCGGCATCAGGCGCAGTGCACCGTCAACCCAGCCGATATACCAGTCAGGCTGGGTACCTGCGGACACGGGGGAGGGGTCGTACGGGCCGTAGTTCCAGATCGGGTTGATCGTGAACACTGCCGAGATGAAGGCCACGATGCCGAAGACGATGAAGAAGAATCCACCGGCCTTGGCTGCGTAGACCGGTCCAACGGGGTAGCCAACAACGTTGTTGTTGGTACGTCCCGGGCCGCGCCACTGGGTGTGCTTGTGGATGACGACCATGAACAGGTGGATGGCGATCATCAGCAGGATCAGGGCAGGAACCAGCAGGATGTGCAGGACGTACAGGCGTCCAATCACTGCCGTACCGGGGAACTCGCCGCCGAACAGGAAGAAGCTGATGTAGGTACCAACAACCGGGACAGCCTTGATAACGCCGTCGATGATGCGCAGGCCGTTGCCGGAAAGCAGGTCATCGGGGAGCGAGTAGCCGGTGAAGCCGGCAGCCAGGGCCAGGATGAGCAGCACGCCGCCCACAACCCAGTTCAGTTCACGGGGCTTGCGGAACGCTCCGGTGAAGAAGACGCGCAGCATGTGCACCGAGACGGAGGCAACAAACAGCAGGGCCGACCAGTGGTGGACCTGACGCATGAAGAGGCCGCCGCGGACGTCGAAGGAGATATCCAGCGACGAAGCGTAGGCAACGGACATTTCCACGCCTTTGAGCGGAACGTAGCTGCCTTCGTAGTGCGTTTCCGCCATGGACGGATCGAAGAAGAACGTCAGGAACGTTCCGGAGAGGAGCAGAATGACAAAGCTGTAGAGCGCCACTTCACCAAACATGAAGGACCAGTGGTCAGGAAAGACCTTGCGGCCGAACTCCTTGACCATCATCGAGCCGCTGACGCGGGTATCGACGAAGTTGGTGATGCGCCCGAGCTTGGTCTTCGGCTCGTAGGTGCCGGATACAGAGGTAGCACTCATGATCAGCCACGCTCCCAGTAGCTCGGTCCAACGGGTTCAGTGAAGTCGCTGGTGGCAATGAGGTAGCCCTCGTCGTCAACGGCGATCGGCAGCTGCGGCAGTGGACGGACGGCCGGACCGAAGATGACAGCGCATTCCTGGGTCAGGTCGAAGGTGGACTGGTGGCACGGGCACAGCAGGTGGTGCGTGTGCTGTTCGTACAGTGCCACCGGGCAGCCAACGTGGGTGCAGATCTTGGAGTAGGCAACGATGCCGTCCACGGACCAGTCTTCGCGTCCGGGGGAGGGGTTGAGCTCGGAGGGATCCAGGCGCATCAGCAGGACAACTGCCTTGGCCTTTTCCTCGAGCTTGTGCTCGGCGTCGTTCAGGCCCTCGGGGATCACGTGGAAGGCAGAGCCCAGGGTGACGTCCGAGGCCTTGATCGGGGTACCGCTCGGGTCGCGGGTAAGGCGGACGCCGTTGTCCCACATGGTGTGGCGCAGGACGTCACCGGGCAGCGGGCCCAGGTCGCGGAACAGGACGATCGCGGGAAGCGGCGCCAGAGCCATTGCACCCAGCAGGGTGTTGCGGATCAGGGGACGGCGCTTGATGCCGGTTTCCTCGATGATGTCGCCGATCATCTTCTCGGCGACAACGCGGTCCTCTTCCGGACGGATCTCGTGGCGTTCCTCGATGACCTCGTGGTCCGGCATGAGCGTCTTGGCCCAGTGGACAATACCGACGCCGATGCCGAGCATCGCGAAGGCGGTGCCGAGGCCCAGGAACAGGTTCTGGACGCGCAGCGTCCCGATGCTCTCATCCAGACGGATAAAGAAATACCCGTAGAAAAACAGGAGCGTACCGAGAGCGGAGATGGCGAAGAGAATCGCCACCTGCTTCTCGGACCGCTTCTCAGCCCGGGGATCCGTGTCGGCCAGGCGAGGGCGGTGCGGGGGAAGCCCAGGATTCTGGAATTCCCCTTCTTCGCCCTGGCCAGCCGTAGCAACGGTGCCCGAGGTGTTCGGACTGCCGTGACTATGGTCGCCCATGATCCCCCTCATCCTTCTCTTGAAACTGCATTAGTAGACCTATGTGTAACTGTGATGTCACCCCGGGGGGTGAGCGCGGCGATGACTAGGAAGACCGGGAGGTCAACCAGATTGTGAAAGCGATGATCAGGCCAAGGCCGGCTGTCCAGATGAACAGGCCTTCAGAGACCGGACCGAGTGAACCGAGCTCGGCTCCGCCGGGGGAACCGTTGGCTTCGATGTTCTTGAGGAAGGTGATGATGTCCTGCTTCTCCTCGGGGGAGAGGTTCGCATCGGAGAAGACGGGCATGTTCTGCGGGCCTGTGACCATGGCCTCGTAGATGTGCTGCTCGCTGACACCTTCCAGAGCCGGAGCGAACTTGCCGCGGGTCAGGGCGCCGCCTGCGCCGGCTGCGTTGTGGCACATGGCGCAGTTGACGCGGAACAGCTCGCCGCCTGCAGCGGCGTCGCCGGTGGTTTCCAGGTACTGCTCTTCCGGCACGGAAGGACCGGCACCGAGGGAAGCGACGTAGGCCGCCATCTGGGCGGTCTGTTCTTCGTTGAACTGCTGCGGCTTCTGCTGGGCCTGCGGGCCCTGCATGGCCATCGGCATACGGCCGGTGCCAACCTGGAAGTCGACGGATGCGGCACCGACGCCTACGAGGGAGGGGCCGTTCTCGGTTCCGCTGGCCTCCATGCCGTGGCAGGTGGCGCAGTTCGCAATGAAGAGCTTCTCGCCCTGCTGCACATCATCGGCAGTGTAGGTGGTGGCGGCCTGGGCTTCGTTCGCTCCGGAAGCAGCTGCGTAGATGCCGCCGGTAACGATGAGGCCCAGCAACAGCAGTACTACTGCTGCAAGGGGATGACGTCGCCTTTGCGATAGTGCCTTCACTTAGTGGTTCCTAACTTGTGTGGTCTTTTGGTTACTCGTGCCACTTTGAATATTGCTGTGGTGCTGCCCTGACGGACTACTTGAGGAAGTAGATGATGACGAAGAGGGCAATCCAGACCACGTCGACGAAGTGCCAGTAGTAGGACGTCACGATCGCAGAGGTCGCCTCGAAGTGTCCGAACCGCTTGGCGGCGTAGGCGCGTCCGATGATGAACAGGAATGCGATCAGGCCGCCGGCCACGTGCAGGCCGTGGAAACCGGTGGTGATGTAGAACGACGAGCCGTAGGCGTTGGAGGAGAGCGAGATCCCGTGGGAGACGAGTTCTGCGTACTCGAAAGCCTGGACGGCTACGAAGATGGCGCCGAGGAAGAAGGTCAGGTAGAACCACTCGACCATTCCCCAACGGGCAATCTGGAAGAGCCCGCCGGTGCGGCGCGGCTGGAGCCGCTCAGCGGCGAAGACGCCGAACTGGCAGGAGAAGGAGCTGGAAACAAGGATCACCGTGTTCACGAAGGCGAAGGGCACGTTCAGCTTGGCTGTCTCGATCTCCCACATCTCGCCCGAGGTGGAGCGGAGCGTGAAGTACATCGCGAAGAGCGCAGCAAAGAACATGAGTTCGCTGGAGAGCCACACCACGGTCCCTACGGAGACCATATTGGGGCGGTTCAGCGTGGGGTGAGCCGGGGTACTGGGGGCATGGGTCGCTGTTGTCACATAGACATTATGGCCGTAAAACTGCCCAGTTCACCAACAGAACCAGACGAACGGCGCGTCCGGTTCGTTCCCAAACCGCCCACTTCCCAGCAACGGCGCGGAACTTCCCGTCCGGAAACAAATCAGCATTTTCTACGATTCGTAGATAACCTAGAGCGTGTGAGTACGTTTTCGAGTTCCGAGCACACCTGGCCGTCGCTTATTACCGCGCTTATTGCGGGGCAGGACCTGAGTTCCGAACAGACCTGGTGGGCGATGAACACGATCATGGCCGGAGACGCTTCCGACGCGCAGATCGCCGGCTTCCTGGTCGCCCTGCGTGCCAAGGGGGAAAGTGTCGAAGAACTCACCGGCCTGGTGGAAGCCATGCTGGCCAACGCCCGGCCCATCGACATTCCCGGCGAAACCCTGGACATCGTCGGAACCGGCGGTGACAGGCATAACACGGTAAACATCTCTTCCATGGCTGCCCTGGTGTGTGCCGGTGCCGGTGCCAAGGTGGTCAAGCACGGCAACCGTGCGGCGTCCTCCTCGTCGGGCTCCGCCGATGTCATTGAAGCCCTTGGCGTACGGCTGGACCTGCCGGTGGACCGTGTTGCCCAGGCGGCCGTGGAGGCAGGCATCACGTTCTGTTTTGCGCAGGTCTTCCATCCCTCCATGCGGCACGCAGCCGTTGCCAGGCGGGATATGGGTGTGGCGACTGCGTTCAACTTCATGGGCCCGCTGACCAATCCCTCGCATCCGTCGGCTTCTGCCATTGGCGTGGCTGACGAGCGGCTGGCACCGCTCATCGCGGGTGTCCTGGCAGCCCGCGGTGTCCGCGCCCTGGTGTTCAGGGGAGGTGACGGACTGGATGAAATGACGACCACCGGCACCTCCACCGTCTGGGAGGTCCGGAACGGGGCCGTAGAGCGCTCTACGGTGGATCCCCTGCATCTCGGGATAGCCCGGGCCACGCTGGAGGATCTGAGGGGCGGAGACGCGGCCGCGAATGCCGCCGTTGTGCTCAGTGTGCTGGCAGGGGAGCGCGGCCCGGTCCGGGACGCGGTACTGCTGAACGCAGCCGCGGCTCTGGTGGCGCTGGACCCGTCCGCTGACGGAACACTGACCGAACGGCTTCAGCGGGGGCTGCGGCGCGCCGAGGAGTCCGTGGACAGCGGACAGGCACGCAAGGCGCTGGACCGCTGGGTGCAGGTCACGCAGTAAATACGGTAATAACGGCCCAGGTGCCTGGGCGTAATAGTGGAGCTCATAAAAAAGCGGGGGAGGCAGGCCGTCTGGTCCGCCTCCTCCGCTTGTATTCGTGCGTGAATGACCCGGATTACAGGGAAATTTCGTTACCCAAACGTTGCCGCCGTGGCTCGAAAACCGTGCAAATCCGGTGTTTTTCGGGCCTAACTACCCGTCGAAGCCCAGCGAGAACGCGGCGTCGAGGTCGTGTTTTGAGTAAGCCCTGAAGGCTATCTGGGTGGTGGTCCCGATCACGCCGGGGACCTTGGAAAGGCGGTTGGCAATCGCGTCGGCCAGGTCTTCATGGCGGCGGACGCGGGCAATCGCGATGAGGTCCCACTCTCCGGTGACCGAGTAGACCTCGCTGATGCCTTCAATCTCGGAGATTTCCTCCGCGCACTCCGGAATCCGGGCCGAGTCGGTCTGGATGAGTACGAAAGCGGTGATCATGGCTTGCCTTTCCTTCTCCTGCTGGGCGCCGGTGTCAGGCCCTGTTTATGAGCCTAGTGGAATCGGGCCGGGTGCGCCTGCGCATGACAAGGGAAGAGGCAAGGCGAGGCAGGAGCAGGAACGCGCCGAGCACGCCAAAGGTGACCAGCTGGAAGCTGACCGCAGTACCGCCGCCGGCCAGGGCACGCAAGGCCAGTCCGCCTCCGGCAGTGATCAGCCACAGGAGAACGCCGTGGGGCCAGAAGGATCCCGGATGCCGCCACAGGCGCAGCAGCGCCCACCCTGCCAGGGCTGCGGCGACGAAGGGGGATGCAGTGATGAGGACGCCGGCGGGATCCACGCCGTGCGCGTGTGTGTCCCGGCCCAGTGCCGCAAAAACGATGATAAGTACGACGTCGGCGGCCAGCTGGACGGGCCAGAGCCGGGTTGGCCGGTTCACTGGCTCGCTCCTACAGGGCCGCCGCCGTGTTCGCGGATGTAGGGTCCAAGCAGCTCGCGGACAAGCTGTCCGACCTCGTGCAGGTCCTTGCCGGACTCCAGGAGGCGGGTTCCGGTGTGCACGATGGCATTGATGAGCTCGGCAGTGCTGTTCGGGTCTTGAGCCCCGAGGTCCTTCAGGGCTCCTACCAGCGGATCCAGGATTGCCTGGTGCATGCGGGCGCTCTGCGCGTCGAGTTCCTCGCTGGGGGCCACGGATGCCAGGGCGCTGCCAACGGCATGTTCGCCCTCGGCAACCAGTGCGATATTCGTGAGGACGTACGCAAGGATCCGGTCTGCGGGCTTCTTTTCGGCGCTCATGGCGTCTTCCACGCGCTGTGCCCAGCGTGGAAAGACATCCATGACCAGTGCATTAAGCAGGTCGGTTCGGGACTTGTAGTACTGGTAGGCGCTGGGCCTTGCGAGCCCGGCCAGGGCTGCTACCTCAGCCATGCTGGGTGCTTCTCCGGTACGGGCCAGGAGAGTCCTTGCGGCATCCAGGAGGGCCCTTTGCTGTGCGGCACGGTGTTCAGCCACCGTCGGCGCGGTAATGCGGGGCAAAGAGCCCTCCTGTTCGTGCAGTGTCTAGCTTGCGAGCCGTCCGTCAACCATCTCTACGACGCGGTCGCAGTGGTGGAGGACGTCGTGGTCGTGGGTAACCATAACAGTAGCAACCCCGAACTCATGGGTCTCCCGGGCGAGAAGCTCCACAACATCCTGGCTGCGCTTGCGGTCCAGGGCGGCCGTGGGCTCGTCCACCAGCAGGAGCGTCGGCTTCGACACCAGTGCGCGGGCAATGCCGACGCGCTGGCGTTCACCGCCGGAGAGCTGGTCGGGTCGGCTGTCCAGCTTGTGGCCCATGCCGACGGCGTCGAGCAGCTGCTTGGGGTTGAACTTCCCCTTCATCTTGGCCATCCGGTGGATCAGCTCAAGCTGTTCAGAAGCCGTCAGGGCCGGGATGAGGTTGCCGGACTGGAACACAAAACCGATGTTCTCCAGCCGGAACCGGGCCTTGGCAGCCTTGCTGAGGGTGGAGATGTCGGTGCCGTTGACGCTTACGAGTCCGCTGTCCGGTGTGGCGAGCGCTCCGGCGACTGCCAGCAGCGAGGACTTGCCGGCGCCTGAGGGGCCGACGACGGCGACGAGTTCGCCCGGCTCTACTGTCAGGGACACGTTGTCCAGGGCCTGAACGGTGCTTTCGCCGTCGCCCAGGGCCATGTTGGCGTTCTCAATGCGCAGGCCGCGGGTGCTGACCTTTGCGCCGGAGGTACTGGTCTGTGTGCTCATCGCTGTCCTCCTAGGGCAGCCAGGGGATCAACCCGGGAAATGCGGACGATGGCGATTGCGGCACCGAGGACGCCCATGATGATCGTCACTGCGGTGGCGGTGGAAATGGGGCCTGCCTCGAGAGCGAACGGCATTGCGCTTCCGGAGAGCCACGCGCCCATGCCAAGGCCCGCTGCTACGCCGACGGCGGTGGACAGGACCAGGATGACTACCGCCTGGAAGATGCCGTCACGCAGCAGGTAGCCGGTGGAGGCACCAACGGCGCGAAGTACTGCCAGCTCATGCTTGCGCTGGATCGTCCAGACCGTGAAGAACGCTCCGACAACCAGGGCGCAGATGGCGTAGAGGAAGATCTGGATCATTTCCAGCGTCATCGTCTCGGCTGTGTAGCCGGGGGAAGCGTCGAAGGAGTCTTCCAGGGTGGAGGTGACGGTGCCTGCGGCGGCGTCACCGGCAGCGAAGTCCAGGTCTGCACTGTCTTCAGCCTTGATGGCGAGGGCGCTGGCGGTGTCGAAGTCCACGGCGGCAATGTCGGCCTCGGCCGGTGCGCCGGGCTGGGACTGTCCGCTGGCGATGTACTGCCAGGTTTCCAGCGGCAGGTAGGCCATGTCGACGTGGCCGAAGGTGGCCTGGCTGTCGGTGAAACCAACAACGGTCAGTTCGACGTCGAGGCGGTCCAGGGTGATGACCGAACCCAGTTCGATGCCTGCGTCTTCTGCGGTGGAAGAGACAACGATCTCATTGGCGGCCTGGACTTCGCGTCCTTCGCCAACAGCGGGGGCGAGGAAGGAATCCGTGTCGATACCGAAGAGGGACAGGTCAACCTGCGTGCCGTCCTCGGTGGCGCCGTTAACGATCGTGGAACCCAGCATGGTGACTTCCTCTACACCCTCCTGGGTGCGCCAGGCTTCGGCCTGGGAAGGATCGACGATGCTGCGGGAGAAGGCATTGTCGGTTTTGGTGCCCTCGTTGAAGGCAATCGCCGTTGCCGGCATGGCTTTAAGGCCGGACACTCCGTCATTTACGAGCCCGGAAGACAGGCCGGAGAGAAGGACCATCAGAACGGCAATGAGGGCTATGACGCCGCCCATGAGTCCGAACCGGGCCCGAGCGAAACGCAGTTCGCGCAGCGCTAGGAACATGTGAAACCCCTTGATTGTTTGGGTATGTAAGTTACTGACGCTTAGTCAGTAACATACCAACATCATGTCACTATGATGTCGCGCCGCAAAACAGACGGAGCATTATCCGTCCGGAAGATCTCCGTCGGCTATCGGCGGGCCGTGTGCCTCTGCTGTGCTTGGAAGGTGACGAAGCTGCGGGAAGCGTGGCACCGCCTGCGGCATTCCCGGGCGGTGCGGTGGATCTGCGTTGCCGTCGTTATGCTTCTGGTGTTCGAGTATGTGGTGCTTCCGCAGATCCTGGGCTCGGAAAACCTTTTTGGCGCCCTGCAGCGCCTTCCGGCAGTTGTCCTGCTGGCAGCCGCGGCGCTGGAAGCGCTTTCGCTGTGCTGCTACAGCGCGCTGACTTCGGTGGTGCTGCCGGGCTCAGTCAAACCCCGCTATTTCACCCTGCTGCGCATCGACTTGAGCGACCTAGCCGTCAACCACGTCGTACCCGGGGGCGGGACGACCTCCGCCGCACTGCGGTACGAGCTCCTGACCCGGTCGGGCGTGCGGCCCCAGAATGCGCTGAGCGCAGCGATGGTCCAGGTTGTCGGAGCCAACCTGGTACTCGGGGTCCTATTCGGGGTTGGAGTGCTCACCGCGCTTGGTGAGGTGCGGACCAACCGGTACTTCGTCACGGCGGGGATCATAGTGCTGGTGCTCCTGACCCTGAGCCTGGCGGTTCTCTCGGTGCTGGACCGGCACTTGGATGCGGCCGTCCGGGTGGCCCGCAGGACGGCCGCGCTGGTCCGGGTCATCAAACCTGCGTCTGCGGACAGGTTCGTGCGCACGATGGCGGCAGAAACCGCAATGTTCCGCAGGGATCCGCGGCGCCTGGTCCTGGCCCTGGTTCTTTCGGTCTGCTACTGGGGCTTCGACGCCGCCTGCCTGTGGACCTTCCTTGCCGCCTTTGGGCACGTTCTGGGGCCAGGTGAGCTGCTCATTGCCTACTCCCTGGCGAACCTCGTGGCACTGGCTCCTCTAACGCCGGGCGGGGTAGGTCTCGTGGAAGGCGTGCTGGTGCCCACCCTGGCAGGCTTCGGAGTGCCCAGCGCAGCAGCGGCGCTGGCGGTGCTGTCCTGGCGGATCCTGAACTTCTGGCTGCCTATTCCCGTAGGCGCACTGGCGTGGCTCTCGCTTCGCCTTGGCGTGCTGCGGAAGGCAATCACGCGTAGCGCCGGCGCTCCAAGCCGCCCTTCGCGTGGCTAGTGCAGCAGGTCCATCCAGTCAGCGGGAACGCGCCCGGCGGGGCCCGGTACGGGTTGTGACACCGGATGTGACTGGGGCGGCGCCAAGAGCGGACCTTCGAACACCGCTTCTTCGGGGTAGCTGTAGAACCATTCTTCGCCGGGTTCGTAGCTGCGGATTACCGGGTGCCCGGTGGCCTGTTCATGTGCGGTTGCGTGCTGGCCGGGCGAGTTGTCGCAGCAGCCAATGTGGCCGCACTCGGCACACCGCCTCAGGTGAAACCACCAGCCCTCCTGTTCCTGGCACTCCACACACCCGGTGCCGGAGGGAGGAACGCCGGGGTCGATGCCTGGCAGGGATTCCATAGCGTGCTCCTTTGAATGCGCGGCTGGAATCTGACTACCGTACCGGGTCCGGCCCTCGGCCAGAACCGGCACCGCATAAAAACCCGGTGAGGCAGCGCGGCCGTGCGGAGCCGCAGGGACGCCCGCTACAGCAGCTGCGCCAGCACTGCGGCCGCAGCCAGCAGTACCATCAGGGCTCCCTGTACCGGTTTAGCCAGCCGGGCGGTTTTGCCCAGCAGCCCGTCGGGCACCTGGTGCATAAGCCAGTTGCGGCCGGCGTTGATTTTGCGCATGGCGATGTACCCCTTCCGGCAGGATCTCCGGCGATCCCTGCAGTAGTTCTTAGTGTGCGTTTTCCCGGCGGCGTGAATCCAACCGGGGACCCATGATCTTGGCTACGAGCAGGGGTGGCGAGAAGAACACCCCATGGCTCCGGTGCCTGCACGGGGTGTCATGCCGGGCACAACCGCGGGTGAAGTCGCGCACTGCGCCGGCCGCCGCCGCCCGGGGCGGAGCGGAATCCTGTCCGGGCGCATTCAGGGCGGCGTCCTACCCTGAAAAAATGAAGATTCTGCCCCTGGCGGCAGCAGGGTTCATGGCTTCAGCCGTAGCCGCAGCCGGAACACTGGCCGCAACTGCTATCCATAAAGATCCAAGACCTTCGGCCCTGTTTATCCGCGGGGTCTTCTCCAGCGGCGGAAAGGTGCAGCTGCACAAGCTCCGCAAGCACGTTCCATCCGGGGGAGTGCTGGCTCACCGGTCACTGCCCTACCTGGGGAAGTCGGCGCGGCAGTCCATGGACGTCTTCCTTCCAACTGAATCAGGGGACGGTCCGCACCCTGTGGTTGTCTGGGTCCACGGCGGAGCCTGGATCTCCGGCTGCAAGGAAAACGTGGCACCTTATCTCGAAATCCTGGCTGGTCACGGCTATGCGGTGGCAGGTGCCGGATACTCCATATCTCCCGAGGCGAGCTACCCGCAGGCTGTGACGGAGCTGAACCAGGCCCTGGGATATCTCCGGGAACACGCGGGGGAGTACGGCATCGACCCCAACCGGATCATTCTGGCCGGCGACTCGGCCGGAGCGCAGCTGGCTGCCCAGCTGGCCTTGATCATCACCGACCCGCAGTATGCTGCCCGCACGGGAGTGACCCCGGCAGCCGCGCCGGAACACCTGCGGGGAACTCTCTTGTTCTGCGGTGTGTATGACCTCAAGACCATGGCGAAGCTCACGGGCCCGCTGGGATGGGGATTCCGCACGGCTCTGTGGGCCTATACCGGGTCCAAGGACTGGGCTTCGACGCCGGCCGCGGAACACATGTCCATCCTCGAACACGTGGGGGAGGACTTTCCGCCAACCTTCATTTCCGGAGGCAACGCGGACTACCTCACCGACCAGCAGTCACGGCCCCTGGCGGACAAGCTGGAAGAACTGGGAGTGCCTGTTGTCCGGAGGTTCTGGCCCAAGGACCACAAGCCCGCGCTGGGACATGAATTCCAGTTCAAGCTCCAGCTCAAGGATGCCCGCATGGTGCTGGCCGATACCCTGAATTTCCTGGACGCGGTAACCGGAGCCGAGTCCGTTCCCGTCCGGTCGGACTTCCAGGCCACGGCTTAGGCCAAGCGCCGCA
This sequence comes from Arthrobacter gandavensis, assembly GCF_039528575.1. Classification (NCBI taxonomy): domain Bacteria; kingdom Bacillati; phylum Actinomycetota; class Actinomycetes; order Micrococcales; family Micrococcaceae; genus Arthrobacter; species Arthrobacter gandavensis. The sequence continues at coordinate 288,212 of NZ_BAAALV010000001.1, read as the reverse complement.
TTGAAATGCCGGTCCGCCCCAATGGAGGGGTGGACCGGCATTTCGCCGGGGGCTAGGACTGCCAGATGTCGTCGCCGCGCAGGGTGGCGTCAGCGCCGCCGTCGCAGTAAATGGTCTGGCCGGCAAGATGGGAGTTCTCCTCGCTGGCAAGCCAGGCCAGGAGCCGGGCGATAACAACCGGCTCGGAGTGGCCGTTCAGCGGCATCGGCACATTTTCGTCGACCATCTTGACGCCCTCGGGGGTTGCCAGGAGTTCCTTGGTCATTGCGGTCAGCACGGTGCCCGGTGCCACGGCGTTCAGCGGAATGCCGTTTCCTGCATAGAGATCGCTGACCGACGCGCGGCGGACCCAGCGGCTGAGTGCGCGCTTGGAGGACGGGTAGTTCAGGTACCCGATCTGCGGACCCTGGTCGGCGAGCTTCTGACCGATCTGGCGGGCCAGGGGCTCGTCCCCGGCGAGCATGGCATCGACCAGCTCGGGGGAGTTCGGCTGCAGTGACGCCATGGAGCTGACGACGACGGCGCGCGGAGCCTCGCTGCGGGCCAGCACCGGTGCGAGTCGGTCCAGGAACCCGGTGACACCGAAGAAGTTCACGGAGACCGTGAGCGGAACCGGGGCGGAGATTCCGGCGCACGCAATAACGGCGTCCACAGTGCCGCCGGCAAGTTCAACTGCGCGGTCGGCCGCGATCTGGCGTCCCTCGGGGGTGCTGAGGTCGGCTTCCACCTCGGCGTTGCGCAGGTCAACACCTATAACGGTGTTGCCACGTTCCTTAAGCAGCTGTGCGGTCGCTGCACCAATGCCGGAGGCGGACCCTGTGACGATATATGTACGTGTAGTCATACTTCGAGCCTACTCCCGGTTCGGCCGTGGTATAGGGGCCCCTGGCCGGGCAGGCTGCCGGGGTACAGGAATGGCTGCCAGTCAGTGAAGCGAGGCGTCTGCAGCAGTAATCCGCCACGAGTGGAACACGGCTTCGAAGCGGGCAGAGGCAGGCGAGGCCACGTACGGTCCGGCACTGACGGGGCTTGCGGGGGAGAAGGGTGTTACTCGCAGCAGCTCCAGCGGGTGTCCTGCCAGTCCCGCACGGATGGTGAGGGCATCACCTTTCCAGCTGGCGCGCACCACGGTCCGTTTGCCCAGCCACTCGTGGTGGGGGGAGGAGGACCAGTCCGACTTGGGGCTGGTGACTACTGCACCTGCCTGCAGCTGGCCGTCCGCGAACTCAACGCCGGCCTTGACCCACAGATCCGGCGCCGCCCGCAGGAAGATTCCGGCCTGGTCGAACTGCTCGAAGGTCTGGGCGGTGAACTCGACCTCCATGGCCGTGTCCGGCATGAACGGCGAGAGCAGGGCGTTTTCCGTAGCAAACGTGAAGCCGTAGGCGGTTTCGCGCCAGGCGTCGCTGCCCTCGGAGGCCGTTACCTGCAGGTCCGGGCCTGAGCCGAGCCTGCGCGCAGGCGGGTTTGTCCAGACGCCTGCGCTCCAGTCCAGCGTACGTTCCTGGCTCATGCGTGTTTCCTCTCCATTGACTGCCTGTCCGTGCGATTGGCTGCCCGTGTTCTTCGCCCCGGCCTGCTGGCCTTCAGCGCCTGGGCTGTCAGCCCGCAATATACCCCTGCCGCCTGGCGGGGGACCCCTTTCGAAACACTAGTTGACATAATGTAGATTATCGGCGCAAAGGAAAGTCCCGGAAGAGGGTCCCCTGCGCGCGGTTTGTACCAACCTCCGCGAACGGCATTACCCGCCGCCGTTACGCCGCAGCGGACGGCGGGAGCCGTCAGCGCTGGTTCGCTCCGGCCCGTTCCCAGCCTGCCGGCGACGGCCGGGGCCGGGCTCCGGGGGAAAAGGTACCTCACGTGTTTTTGCTCATGTTGGCCGCATCCGGCGTGCACTCTTTCAGTTGACATAATGTCCCCCGCTGTCTGTCGGCGTCCTCTGTGCAGGTTTACATAACGCGCACCGGCGGCTTGGGAACAATTGTGCAGGGTGCGTCGTTGTACCGGGCGTTGACCTGCAGTGAAGCGGATATTGCGGGGATTTGAGCTTCCCTTCGACACTCCGTGCGGCTGCCGGCTCACCGGACAGGGACCGGCCCGGCCTGCGCATGGGGGTAGCCTGTCCGGAGCGAACCGCAGGAAATCTGCGGCTAGGCCACAAAAAGACCTATTCAGATGCCGTTTGGTGTGTTATGCGGCTTCACCTATATGATCTACGCTCGAACCCCCCACAAATTCAGGAGAAAAGCACTACACATGGCTACCGATTACGATGCACCCCGCGTCAAAGAAGAAGACCAGCCCACGGACTCTTTGGAAGGGCTGAAGGCCCAGCAGCGCGGCGGAGCGATGACGGCGGTTATCGACGTCGAGGAATCCGACGCTATTGACGGGTTCGACCTTCCCGGCGCCGACCTCTCCGGCGAAGAACTGCTGATCAAGGTTGTTCCGGCGCAGGCCGATGAGTTCACCTGCATGTCCTGCTTCCTTGTCCGTCACCGCTCCCAGATTGCCCTGGAGAAGAACGGCGACAAGTACTGCGTGGACTGCGAAGGCTAACGCCTCTCCCCTGCGCGTAAACACAAACAGGTCCCCGGCAGCGATGCCGGGGACCTGTTTGTGTTACTTCGAGGCTCCGGGCAGTGACTGGACCCGGCCGCATGCGCCGGGGACACTAGGATGGATCCGTGATCTATGAACCCAGTGCAGCGGAGTCGCCCGCAGCCGTCCGCTCCCTGGTCCTCCCGATGCTGGAGATGGATCTTGTTCCGATCGTCCAGCTGGGACATCCGGTGCTCCGCCGCCCGGCGCTGCCCTATGAGGGCCAGCTTCAGGCCGATGAGCTCCAGGCCCTGATCGAGCTCATGCGGCGCGTCATGCACCACGCCCCCGGGGTTGGGCTGGCCGCCCCGCAGATAGGCATCCCGCTGCGGCTGGCCGTGCTCGAAGACGCCTATGCCCCCGACCCGGATGTTGCCGAAGCGCGGGAACGCACCCCGCTGGAGTTCTTCACCATCATCAACCCGCGCTACGAGCCGGAAGACGCACAGACGGCGTCGTTCTATGAAGGCTGCCTCTCCTTCGAGGGCTACCAGGGGGTTGTGGAAAGGTACCGTTCAGTCCGGCTGGACTACGAGGACGAGCACGGCCAGGCCCGGCAGCGCACCTTTTCCGGCTGGCCCGCGCGGATCGTCCAGCACGAAACAGACCATCTCAACGGGATTGTCTACGTGGACAAGGCTTTCACCCGTTCGCTGAGTTCCAACGGCGAATATCCGCGCTGGGCGGCCACGGACATCGAGGACGCCAGACGAACCCTGGGCTTCTAGGCCCTGTTTGGGCGCGTTTCGCTGCGGGGCCGGTTTCCTGCAGCCCCGCAGCGAACCCTGCAGCCCTAGACGCCCGCCGTTTCCGGCTGGCTGCCGGTTTCCTGCGTGTTTTCGGCCTGGTTGGCCGGCGTGGGCAGCCACCTGGCCCACCACCGCAGGATGTGTTCAAACCGCTGGCGCCGGTGCCACGGAGTTCCGGTCCGCGACAGCTCATGGTTCTCGCCCGGGAAAAGCAGCAGCTCGGTGGGGACCCCCTGCAGCTTCAGTGCGGTGTAGTAACGCTGCGCCTGCTCTACCGGGCAGCGCAGGTCTTCCTCGGAATGGATGACCAGGGCCGGCGTGCGCACCTGGCCGACCTGGGCAAACGGGCTCTGGGCTGCAACCTTCTCCGGATCGTTGCCCGTGTACGCAGCCGAGAAGAACCAGCCGATGTCCGAGGAACCGATGAAGGACAGCGGGTCCAGGAAGCCGCGCTCAACGATTGAGGCGGTGAACCGGTGGTCCTGTGAGATGGCCCAGGCCGTCAGGTAGCCGCCGTAAGAACCGCCCATGACGCCCAGCCGTTCGCCGTCGAGCTCCGGATGCACTGCCAGGACTCCATCGAGGAATCCGAGGACATCCTGCAGGTCCAGCGTTCCCATGGCCTCCTTGATGGCCCTGCCGTGTTCCTGCCCGTAGCCCGAAGAGCCGCGCGGGTTGCACATAAGCACCGCATAGCCGGCGGCGGCGTAGGCCTGGGCTTCGTCGAAAAGCCCCCAGCCGTATTGTGAGAACGGGCCGCCGTGAATGTTCAGCAGCACCGGGTGCGGGCCTTCGCCTTCGGGCAGGACAACCCAGCCGTGGACTGGATAGCCGTCCGCGGAGGCATGTGTCTCCTCCACCAGCGGCAGTACGCCTGCCCCCTGCCGGAAACCGGCCGAGAAGTCCGTGAGCACCTGCAGGTGCCCGGGTCGGGAAGGATCCACCACGGCTACATCGCCGCTGGTCTGCTGGTCAGTGAAGGTGACCACCAGGGTCCCCGCGGCTTCCGCTGCCCCCGTAACGACGCGCGCACCGGTCACCAGGGTGCTGAGCGCGCCCGTCCGGTCGACGCCGAGCAGTTCACAGGCACCGCGGCTCAGGTTGAAGACCAGCACGCCGTCGCCCGCCGGGACAATCGGCCCGCCGGCAAGATCCATTCCTTCAGGGTCCGTCAGCCTCGCTGCGGCGGCGGGATCAGCCATGGGGGCGGCGTACAGGGCCGTGTTGCGCGCCACAAAGTCCAGTCCTGTCTCGGAGACGTCCTGTCCGAGGTAGTACAGCCAGCCGCCGTCGGGGCTCTGCACCGGGTGCGAAACGCTCAGCCGGGCATCGCCGAGGTTGCTCAGCCTGCGCGGCTCACCGGCGCCGTCCACGGGCAGCTCGTAGGCATCGGTCACCAGATCGGTATCGGCATCGGCGTGCAGCGCGGCCGTGAAGAGGATGGATGAGCCGTCGGCGGTGAAAACCGGGTTGCTGACGTCGGCGTCGAAGTGCGTCAGCTGCCGTGACTCAGGCAGGCCGGCAGTTTTGTGGTCTTCCTTCCCCGCTGCTTCGGCCGCCCGGCCCACCGGCTCAACGAAAGGCTCACCGGAGAGGTCGGGAATCGCCACAAGGAAAGCCTGGACGAACTTGTCCCGGGTGTAGCCGGCTCCGTTCATGCGGTAGTTCAGCGTGGTAACCAGGCGCGGGTCCTCCGCTGCCGCCGAAACGCCGTCGAGCGTTCCGTACCGGCCGTGCTCAGGCTCCCGTGAGGAGAAGAGGATCTGCCGGGAGTCCGGGGAAAACCTGAACCAGGAGACGCCCATGTGCCGGTCCGTGAGCTGGACGGGCTCGCCGCCGCCGGCCGGGAGGGCAAAGAGCTGCGGCCGCCCGCCGGGGGCTGAGCGCAGGAAGGCCAGCACGTTCCCGTCCGGTGAGAACTGCGGGGACGTGTCGCTGAAGCCCCGGGTAAGCCTGCGGGGAGCTGATCCGTCCAGGCCGACGTTCCACAGCTGGCCCACATACGCATCGGCAGCAAAGTCCGGGCGCTGCACCGAGACCACGGCACGGGTTCCGTCCGGGCTCAGGGCAGGTTCGGAGACAGAGTTCAGGAGATCCAAGTCACTGGGTTTCATGGAATTGAGCCTAGCAATACCCCGGGGTGCCTCCGGCCTGGCCAGAGGCCGAAGCCAAGCTCCGTGCAGCCTAAGATTGGGGTATGCCCTCCGGAAAACGCCGCCTCCTTTCCTGCCCGAACTGCGGCGGTGAGCTGCTCCCGGACGCGGCCCGCAGCCGGCTCAGCTGCCCGTCGGGGCATCGGTACGACGCCGCCAAGCAGGGATATTTCAATCTCCTCACCGGCGCTGGCACGAAGTTCCAGGCCGATACGGCGCAGATGGTCCAGGCCCGCAGTGAGTTCCTGGCTGCCGGGCATTACGCGCCCCTTGCCCGCTTGCTTGGTTCGCTGGCTGCGGCGTCCCGCAGCGGCACAGACGGGCCGGATGGCGGACCCGTGCTGCTCGACGCCGGTGCCGGCACCGGGTATTACGTGCGTGAAGTGCAGCAGCAGACGGGTGCTTCGGCTGCGGTTGCGCTGGATATCTCCAAGTTCGCCCTGCGCCGGGCGGCCCGCGCACTGCCGCAGGGTTTCGCGCTGGTTTGGGATGTGTGGCGCCCGCTGCCCCTGGCTGACGGCGCGGCCGACGTCCTGCTGAACGTGTTCGCTCCGCGTAACCCCGGCGAGTTCCGGCGGGTGCTTTCTCCGGGAGGAACCCTGCTGGTTGTCACTCCCCTGCCCGGCCACCTCCAGGAAATCCGTGCCCTGGCCGGAATGCTCGAGATCGGGGTGGAAAAGGAAACCCGCGTAGCCAGGTCCCTGGGCCCGGACTTCGAAGCCGAAACCGCAGAACACCTTGAGTACCGAATCCAGCTGGACCGGGCCGATGTCGAAAACGCCGTCTTGATGGGCCCCTCAGCCCACCACGTGGACCCCGCATTCCTGGCCCGCGCCCTGGACCACGCCGAGTTTCCGCTGCAGGTCACTGCCGCCTTTTCGGTACAGCAGTTCCGGGCTGCGGGTCCGGCGGGTACCTAAGGCGCCCACGGGCAGGCGCGCCAGCAACCGGGTGCGCCTAGGTAAACCGGCGTTTATCGGGCAGAATAAGCCCAAAGCCCGCAACTAACCACTCCGCCCGGCGCTGGACGGCCCTGCAGCACCGGCACCGGTCGGACGGAGCCGGAGGGAAAGATCATGCAGGAACTGTACAACTGGCTCGTCGAATACGGCTGGGTACTCTGGCTGGTGCTTTTTCTAGGCTTCGCTGCCATTGAGACGCTGACGCTGGACCTGTTCTTTGCCATGCTGTCCGCAGGCGCCCTGGCGGCCATGCTCGCCGCGGTGCTCTCCGCTCCGCTCTTCCTGCAGGTTGTTGTCTTTTGCGTCGTAGCGCTGCTGATGATCGTGCTGGTCCGGCCCGCAGCCTTGAAGCACCTCAAGGCCGGGAGCAAAGACCAGCGCTCCAACATCGAACGGCTTATCGGGGACACCGCAGTAACGCTGGAGCCCGTGGGTTCGCGAACCGGCACCGTAAAGCTCGCCGGGGATACCTGGACTGCACGCAGCGGAGACGGATCCCTGCTGCCTGCCGGCGAGCAGGTAGCAGTGACCCGGATCGAAGGCGCCACCGCGGTCGTGGAGCCGCTGCGCACCTCCCAGACCCGGTCCACGGACGGGCATCCTGACGAAGACGGCTCAGCGAAGGGCCGCCAGTAACCGCCACCAAGGGAGCCCCGCCAAGCGGCAGGGTGCCCAGCGCTCCGCAGCAAGGGGCAAGAACCAGGCCGGGCACAACGCCGTTCGGCCGCAATGCAAGGGGGAATATGGAAACCACCGTCCTGTTAGTCATCCTGGCTGTCCTGGTCATTTTTGTCCTGGTCATCCTGGTCAAATCCATCCGGATCATTCCGCAGGCCAGGGCCGGCGTCGTTGAACGCCTGGGCAAGTACCTGCGCACACTGAATCCCGGCCTGAACATCCTCATCCCATTCGTGGACCGGCTGCTTCCGCTGCTGGACCTTCGCGAGCAGGTTGTTTCCTTCCCTCCGCAGCAGGTGATCACCGAGGACAGCCTCGTGGTCTCCATTGACACCGTGGTCTACTTCCAGGTCACCGATGCACGTGCCGCTACGTATGAGATCGCCAACTACATCCACGCTGTGGAACAGCTGACTACCACCACGCTCCGCAACGTCGTCGGCGGGCTGAACCTCGAAGAAGCGCTGACCTCCCGCGACCGGATCAACGGCCAGCTCCGCGGAGTGCTCGACGAAGCCACCGGCCGCTGGGGCATTCGTGTTTCGCGAGTTGAGCTCAAGGCGATCGAACCGCCCCTGTCCATCCAGGATTCGATGGAAAAGCAGATGCGTGCCGAGCGTGAGCGCCGGGCGACCATCCTCACCGCCGAGGGTACGAAGCAGTCACAGATCCTGACCGCCGAAGGGCGTCGGCAGGCCGCTATCCTCGCCGCTGAGGGTGATGCCAAGGCGGCGATCCTCCGCGCCGACGGTGAAGCACAGGCCATCCAGAAGGTCTTCGACGCAATCCACAAGGGCAACCCGGACCAGAAGCTCCTGGCCTACCAGTACCTGCAGACCCTGCCCAAGCTCGCAGAAGGCGACTCCAATAAGCTGTGGATCATCCCGAGTGAACTTGGTGAAGCTCTCCGGGGCGTCGGATCGGCGCTTGGCGACTTCCTGCCGGACGTCCGGCAGGCTGCGGCAGCCGGGAACGGCACGGCCTCCGGTACGGGCACTGGAACTGCTGCTCCGGACTCCCCCGCCGAATCTCCTGCCAGCCTCCGGGTAGGTACCGGAGACACCGCTTCCTAGGCTGTCTGTCGCCGCAGTGCCCGGGTCCGGCTATAATTGACTGTTTGCCGGGTCCTGGTGTTTGACGGGAACAGGATCCGCCGCTGCGGCGTTGAACCGGAAGAGAAATCCGGTGTGCCGCCGGCATGAGCTTTAGCGGCTGCCCTAACGGGCAGCGGGCATTACTGATAGGCCGCTGGGCCTTTCGAAACTGATGAGGGAGAAAAAATGAGCGATCGTAGCCTGCGGGGTATGCGACTGGGTGCGCAGAGCATGGAGACGGAATCCGGCGTCGAGCCGGCTCCCCGCCAGCGTGTCGAGTACCGCTGCGAGGACGGCGAACGCGTGTTCGTAACTTTCGCCGCCGAGGCAGAGGTTCCCCCGGTCTGGGTATCCAAGACCGGCAAGGAAGCCCTGCTGGTTGACGGCGAGAAGCCGGACACCAGCAACGAGAAGCCGGTGCGTACGCACTGGGACATGCTGCTTGAACGCCGCAGCATCGAAGAGCTCGAAGTGATTCTCCAGGATCGGCTGGACAAGCTCCGCGAACGCCGCGGAGAACGCGCCGCTTCCTAGGCACGTGCCGCAAGGCATCACCAAACGGCGAA
>NZ_BAAALV010000001.1:269861-279365 GCF_039528575.1 Arthrobacter gandavensis | reverse complement strand
GCCTTCGCCGTTTGGTCTGTGCGGTCTGATTCAGGCCGCTTAGCCGTACTTAGCTTCGCTTGGTCAGTTTTTCCCAGCGCGCCGCCATGCCCCACTTGGTGACGTTGGCGATGGCTTCGAAGACAATGTTGCCGCTCATCTTGGAAGCGCCAAACTCGCGCTCAACGAAGGTGATGGGAACCTCGGTTATTTTCAGGCCAAGCCGGGCGACCCGGAAGGTCATGTCAACCTGGAAGCCGTAGCCTACGGATTCAACGGCCGAGAGATCCAGCTTCTCCAGCGTGCTTCGCTTAAAGGCACGGTATCCGGCCGTGATGTCCCGTACCGGGATTCCGAGCATCAGCCGGGAGTAGGTGCTGCCGGCACGGGAGAGCAGTTTGCGCCGCAGCGGCCAGTTCACGACCGACCCGCCGGGAACCCATCGGGAACCGATAACAAGGTCAGCACCTGCAGCCGAGGCCTCCAGCAGCAGCGGCAGCTGCTCGGGCTTGTGTGAACCGTCGGCGTCCATCTCCACCAGGACGTCATACCCCTGCTCCAGGCCCCACCTGAATCCTGCAATATAGGCCGCCCCCAGGCCTTCCTTGCCCTTGCGGTGCAGGACATGCACGGCGGGATCCAGTGCTGCCTGTTCGTCGGCATAGGCGCCGGTGCCGTCCGGGCTGTTGTCGTCTGCAATCAGCACATCCGAGTCCGGTACAGCCGCGCGGAGCCGCTGCAGCGTTTTTGGCAGCGACTCGATCTCGTTGTAGGTGGGGATGATGGTGAGGACGCGCACTCAAAGGCCTTTCAACGAACACGAGCCGCGCTGATCGCGGCTCGGAAGGGGTCTGCGGACGGAGGCAGAAGTACCAGTATATGGGACGGTATCCGCCGCCGGCCGGGAGGGGGCGCATGTCCGGTTCGCGGCGCGGGCACACAAAGGGACAGGCACCGCCGTCTTCGGGCCAGTTCCGGAGGCTCCGGACCTGTTTTCTACTGACGGTTGAACCTGTCCCTCAGTGCGCAACTGTGTTGCTGCAGATGGCCCTGCACCGCATCCGGGTGGAAGGACCATCGCCCCCCACACATACGTGCCCGGGCCGGGGCAGCTGGTTTCCGGCCTAAGCCGGTCCGTGCCGCGGTCTGTCTAGACTACGTCCTGAACGGGAAGTGTCAACATGTTTCCTGACTAGGACCTAGTGTGTATCGGTGCAGGTCAGGAGCCTTTTTGTGCAGGATCAGCGGTACCGGTTTTTCGGGTGCCTAGCTAAAATCCGCTGCCCGGTACAGTTCGGTTCCCAGATGAACGGTCTGCAGGCAGCGCGGAAGCTGCTCCGTGTCCAGTGCGGGCAGCAACGGAGTACCGGCGCGGGGATCAGTGCTCCAGGAAGCCACTGACGCGTCCGGGGTCTGCACCATCAGCTCATCCGCTTCCCACACGGCGAAGGAGGCAGGCGTTCCCGGGGCGAGCTGTCCAAGCATGGGGTTGCCTGTCCCGGCTGCACGCCATCCGGCGCGGGTGTGAGCGATGAAGGCCGCGCGTGCGGAAATCCGTTGCGCTGGATTGTTGTGCATCACCGCCGCACGGACTGCACGCCACGGATCCAGCGCCGTTACCGGGGCATCGGAGCCGAATACAACGGGGACACCCGCGGAGAACAGGGAAGCGAATCGGTTCATCGAGGCGCTGCGCTTCCCCAGCCGCTGGGAGTACATGCCGTCCCCGGCGCCCCAAAGCGCGTCGAAGGCCGGCTGCATGCTCGCCGTGACCCCGAACCGCACCAGGTCTGCCACTGCTGCATCGTCACTGAGTTCAAGGTGTTCCAGGCGATGATGGGCGGCCCGCAGGGCGGGTTCCCCTAGGGATTCGGCCGCGAGGGCCAAGGCCTGTATGACCGTGTCCAGTCCTGCATCACCAATGACGTGGAAACCTGCCTGGAGGCCGGCGCGGGTTGCGAGTTCCAGATGCCGGGCAGCCTGCTCCGCACTGAGGTAGAGACTGCCGGCCGTCTCGGGGGCATCCGCGTAGGGGGCCCGCAGCGCGGCTGTCCGCGCACCGATGGATCCGTCAATATTCAGGTCTCCGGCAAGCCCCAGCAGGCGGCCGTCGAAGGAGGACACAATTTCGGCGAGCTCCGACTCGCTCTGCGCCAGCTGGCCCCAGTACGGCAGAACCTGCGGTGCCGGAGCATCGCCCAGGCTGCCTTCAAGTCCCAGAAGCTGACGGAGGTCCTCGGCGGGGGCAATATGCGGGGCTGCCATCTCGGCTACGGCAACGATTCCCTGGGACGCCGCAAGATCCAGGGCAGCGCGCTGGTACCGGGCACGTTCCGGCAGGGAGAGGCTGCGGGAGACGGTACGCGCAGCTTCGTGGGCGTCCCTGATGACAAACCCGTCTTCCCAGCCGTCCAGGGCTGCCAGGCCCAGCTCGGCGGCAAGGGTTCCGGAAACCACTGCACAGTGCACGTCCGCGCGTGCAAGGTAGACACTTCGGTTCCCTGATGCGCGGTCCAGTTCAGCGGCAGTCGGCACACGGTGGTCGGGCCAGCCGGACTCGTCCCATCCGTGCCCAATGATCACGCCGCTGGTGCGGGCCGACTCCGCGGCCACGGCGTCGAGCATTTCAGCCAGGCTGCGCACGCCTGAGAGGTCCACCGATGAGGCAGCCAGCCCGGTCTCCGTCAGGTGGACGTGGGAATCCACGAACCCCGGAGCCACCAGTGCACCCTGCAGGTCAACCACCTGCATCTTGTCATCCTGGATGGATGTCGCTGCATGCTCTGAGCCCACCCAGGCGACGGTACCGCCGTCGACCAGCATGGCGGTGGCGAAGGGATCTGCTGAGCTGTAGACGGAACCGTTGCGGTAAAGGGTCAGGGCATTAGCCGGGGCCGTGCTGTTCAAGGACTCACCTGTTCTGTGGTTTGTTACGAAAGTTCTGGGGAAACTCTGCCGTTCCGGCTGAGCTATTCGCTCACGGCCGAGTAGGCGACGACGCCGCGCTTGATCAGGTCGATTGCCTCACGGCAGCGGCGGCGCAGGTCAGTGGAAATGTCCGGTACCTTGGCCAGCTGGTCGATCAGGTCGATGACCTGCTTGGACCACCTGACGAAGTCGCCGGCGGCCAGCTCGGTGCCGTTCAGTGCCACCTGCAGGTGCTTGCCCCGGACCCACTTGTACATGGGCCAGACCAGGCCCATCTCCGGTTCACCTGTCACGGGGAGCTTTTCCGCCTCTTCGAGGTCCGTAAGCTCGGACCACTGGCGGATGAGGATGTCCATGGCCCCGTCCAGCACGGCGCTGGGCATCTTCGGACGCAGGCCGCGCTCTTCCCGCTTGGGCTGGTAGACCAGCGCGGTGGCCAGGCAGGCGAGTTCCACGGCGTCGACGTCGTCGAATGCCCCGTTCTCCAGCCCGAGTGCTGCCAGCAGATCCTTCTCTCCGTAGATTCGGCGGAGCTTGCTGCCGGCCGAGGTCACACGCAGGGCACCGTCCCCGTCCGGAGCGACGTATCCGTAGTGCTCCAGCACCGAGCTGACGCGGTCGAAGGTCTTGGCAATCGTGTTGGTGCGGCCGCGGATCTGGGCGGCGAGGTTGTCCGTTTCGCGGCGCAGCTTCCACCAGCGCTCAGCCCAGCGGGCATGGTCTTCGCGGTCACTGCAGCCGTGGCATGGGTGGGCCCGCATTTTCCGGCGCAGCTCGGCTATCGCCTGCTCCTGCCGTTCGGTGCCTCCGGTATGGAGGGACGCGCCGCGGCTTCCTGCCGGACGCGGCGGGCGGTGCTCCCGCAGCGCGTTGTGCAGTGACGACGCCAGGTCCCGCCGGTCTTTGGGTGTTCGGGCGTTGAAGGACTTGGGGATGCGGATCTGGGATACCACCTTCACCGCTCCATCCAGGTCCTGGACGTGCAGGCGGCGCAGCTGCTTGTCCTCGGTCAGGATGGTCGGGCGCGGGTCGCGGGCACCGGAGTCCGGGGAAAGGACCACGGCATAGCCCGGGTTCCGTCCGCCGGGGATATCCACCACATCGCCGGGGCGCAGCGTTTCCAGGGAAGCGGCAGCGGCGCTGCGCAGGCTGCGGGCTTTGGACCGGGAGGCGTTGTTTTCGAGGTCGGAGAGCTGGCGCCGCAGCGCAGCGTACTCGGTAAAGTCCCCCAGATGGCAGGTCATCGCCTTCTCGTAGCCGGTAAGGGATTCCTCGCGCGACCGGACCTGGCGGGCAAGGCCGACCACCGAGCGGTCTGCCTGGAACTGTGCAAAAGACGATTCCAGGATCTCCCGTGCGCGGTCCCGCCCGAACTGGGCGATCAGGTTGATGCTCATGTTGTAGGTGGGACGGAAGGATGAGTTCAGCGGATACGTCCGGCGGGACGCGAGCCCGGCCACAGCCGCCGGATCGGTGCCTGGCTGCCAGAGCACGACGGCGTGCCCTTCGACGTCGATTCCCCGGCGCCCGGCGCGCCCGGTGAGCTGGGTGTACTCCCCCGCCGTGACATCGACGTGCGCCTCCCCGTTGAACTTGTCCAGTTTCTCGAGGACGACTGAGCGGGCAGGCATGTTGACGCCCAGGGCCAGCGTTTCGGTCGCGAAGACTGCCCGGACCAATCCGGCGGCAAAGAGCTTCTCCACCACTTCCTTGAATGTCGGCAGCATGCCTGCGTGGTGGGCGGCGAAGCCGCGGACGAGTCCTTCACGCCAGGTCCAGAAACCCAGTACTTCCAGATCGTCCTCGGGGATGTCCCGGGCAGCTTCGTCAACGGTCCTGGCGATGACGGCGCGCTCGGCTTCGCTGGTGAGGGTGAGGCCGGCGTCCACGCACTGGCGGACCGCGCCGTCGCATCCGTTGCGGGAGAAGATGAAGGTAATGGCCGGCAGCAGCCCCCGTTTATCCAGCTGGCTGATCACCTGCGGGCGGGAGGCCCGCGGTGTCCGCGTCAGTGCGTTGGAACCGGACGTCCCCCTGCGGGTATTGGCCGGTTTGCGGCCGCCCGGGCCGGAGCGCTGCCCGCCCCAGCGGCCGCGCTGGTTCAGCCGGGACTCGCTGCGCGCCAGTTCCTGCAGTTCCGGATTGACCTTGACCTTTCCTCCGGCGGCGGACGGCCCGTTCTCGGCGCCAGCGGTCTCATCAAAGGAAACGTCAGTGGCGAAAAGGTCCAGGATGTCCCGGCCCACCATGACGTGCTGCCACAGGGGAACCGGACGGTGTTCGGTGACGACGACGTCGGTGTCCCCGCGGACAGTGTCGAGCCAGGCGCCGAATTCCTCCGCGTTGGACACTGTGGCGCTCAGCGATACGAGCTGCACGTCAGAGCGCAGGTGGATGATGACTTCTTCCCAGACGGCTCCACGGAATCGGTCAGCGAGGTAGTGGACTTCGTCCATGACCACGTATCCCAGGTCATCCAGGGTGTCCGAGTTCGCGTAGAGCATGTTGCGCAGCACCTCGGTGGTCATGACCACCACGGGGGCGTCCGGGTTGATGCTCGTGTCCCCGGTGAGCAGGCCAACATTTTCCGAGCCGTAGGACGCGGAGAGCTCCGTGTATTTCTGGTTGCTCAGGGCCTTGATCGGAGTGGTGTAGAACGCCTTCAGGCCACGTTCGAGCGCCATGTAAACAGCGAATTCCCCTACGACGGTCTTTCCGGCACCCGTCGGGGCGGCTACCAGGACGCCGCGGCCTGCTTCCACGGAGCGGCAGGCCTCCAGCTGGAAGGGATCAAGGTCGAAGCCCAGCGACTGCTCGAAGACTCCCAGGCGGGTCCGTGCGTGGCCGGTGCGTTCTTTAGCGGCGAGATACCGTTCAGACGGGGAAGTCATATCTCCAGCCTAGACGTTTCATGGAGCGGGTTCGTCCTGCTGCCCGCGCGGTACCTGCCCCCGGACTGGAAGCGGGTACCGCAGCCATGCTTGGGAGTGCCCGGCCCAGCTACGCGTCCGGGATCACTGATGCCCTGTCCGCTTCGGCTTCGACGGCCGCTTCACGGGCAGCGCTGCGCCTGGCACGGCGTTTGTCATTGATGAAGCACAGGCCCACCGCTACGGCAAAGAGCACCAGCAAAGGAGCTGCGAGGTAGAACATGCTCAGTGCGTCGCCGCCCGGCGCTGCCATGGCGGCAAACAGGCAGATAATGAAGACGGTGATCCGCCAGTACTTCACGATCGTCTTCCCGCTCAGCAGGCCCAGCAGGTTCAGCCCAACCATGACAACGGGGATCAGGAAGGCTATGCCGAATGCGAGGAGGAGCCTCAGGACGAAGGCCAGGTACACCGACGCCGTGATGACGTTTGCAGCGCCCTCCGGCGTGAAGTCGGTCAGGACCCCGACGGCGTTGGGCAGGATAAGCCAGGCAAGGTAGACACCGGCGAGGAACAGCGGAACCGCAGCGGCGAGGAAACCAAGTGCTGCGCGGCGTTCCTTGCTTTTCAGGCCCGGCGTGATGAAAGCCCACAGCTGGTAAAGCCAGAACGGGCTGGAAATCAGCAGGCCAATGAAGACCGAAACCTGGATCATCTGGTCAAACGAGGTTGCCACCCCGTCAAAGTTGATGGTGGCCAGGCGGCCCTGGTCTTCGGAAAGCTCCCGGACAGGACGGGTGAGCTCATTGAAGACAGGCATGTAGAGGAAGAAGCCGCCTACGGTGCCCAAGACCACTGCGATTGCAGCCTTGAACAGCCGGTTCCGGAATTCCTTCAGGTGTTCCTTGAGGGCCATCCGCCCTTCAGGGTTGGATTTGCGCCCCCGTGTAAGCGCCACAGCCGCTACGGGTTAGCGGGCGGATTGCCGCTGCCGGTATTGGGTCCCGAAGGCGGAGTGTGTCCCGCGGCCGGTCCCTGCTGGCCGGTCGCCTGTCCCGGGTTGTTGACCACGCGGCCTTCGACCGGGTCGCCGTCAGCAGAGGAGGAAGTGTTCTCATCCTTCATTTGGCGTACCTCGGACTTGAAGATCCGCAGGGACTGCCCCACGCTTCGCGCAAGTCCCGGCAGCTTTGGCGCACCAAAGAGCAGGATCGCTATAACAATGATGATGACAATGTGCCAGCCTTCTAGGCGCATGCCGGTGTCCTTTCGTTTAAGTGCATTTTATGTCAGAGCTCGGGAATGTCGCGCCAGGCCCGCGGTTGTCCGCGCAGGATCCGGCGCTGGACACGGCGTTCACGCCGTGCTTCTTTCCTGGCCGATTTGCCCTCGTCGTACCGGCGGCGTTCATCCGCCGGATCCTCGAAGACCGCTGGCCGGAATTCCGTGGGAGTATCCGGCGAAACGGGCCCCGGGGCAAAGGACAGCCGGGCTCCGGCTGACTGGACTTCGCGCAGCACTGCCATGAACTTGCGGAAGAGCCGGTAGCCGATCAGGACATAGAGCAGCAGGGCCACCGCTGTGAGGGCAACCCATATCAGAATCCACGACCACCAAGGCATGGTTCCAGCATAGTGGAGGGTTCAGTGAAACCTGAGCCAATGGCGGCGAGCCGGAGCAGGGCTTCACGTGGTGTTCACGCGTAGTCTGCTGCCGCGGACGCCAGCCACGCAGAGGTTTCCTCCCGCAGCCCGGCAGGCTCCAGGACGGCGGCGGATCCGCCGAGGCGCGCGATGAATCCCGGAATCCAGCCGGTACTGGCCGTTCGCAGCACCACGGCCTGACCGCCGTCGGGCAGCTGTGCCCGCTTCTCGGCGTGGTAAGCGTCGGCGACCCAGGAGGCGTCGGGCAGAAGGCGGATTGTGACAAACTCGTCCGAGTCCGCCGGCGTGAAAAGACTGGAGGGGAACTGCGGATCCGGTTCGGGACGGTGAGCAGCGGCTTCCCCGCTGTCCGTGGCTGAGAGGATCCTGTCCACCCGGAAGAACCGTCCTGCCTGGGCCCGGTGGCACCAGGCATCCAGATACCACGTGTTGTTGTCCGAGAAGATGCGGCGCGGATCTACCAGCCTTTCGGAGACCTCGTCGCGGCTCGGGACGACGTAGCGGATGGCCAGCTGCCTCCTGCCGGTGACGGCCTTCTGGAGTTCAGCCAGCAGCTCCGGCGGCGTACCGGCCGGAAGGAGTTCTGCTGCAAGGGAGCTCCCCGCCGCTGCCGCCGTTCCGGCCGCTTCGGTGAGCTTGGCATGGGCCGAGGCTACGGCATCGGTTGGGGCGGCTCCGGGCAGCGCAGCGAGGGTATCCAGCCCCACAACCAGGGCAGCGGCTTCGTCCATGGAAAGCCGCACCGGCTGGGACAGGTTCTCCGCGTTGTCGATGTAGATTTCCCCGGTTTCGAAGTTCACGTCCATGAGGCCGTTCGGGTAGTACCGCGGTCCGCTGACGAAGAGCAGGTTGAGGTCCGAGGCCAGCTGCTCCTGGCTCACTCCGAAACGGCCGGCAGTCTCCGCCATGCCGGCCCCCTGGTTGGCCAGGATGTAGGGAACCAGGTCCAGGAGCCTGCTCAGCCGCTCCTGTGCCCCGGCAGCCTTGGGCGCCGTTCCGCGGGTGGCCGCGGCCGGGGCGTATTCCGGAACCGGTTCGTCCTGGAATTTGTGTGCCCGGGCCAGGGCTGCAAAGACCGCATCCTTCAGCTCGGGCGGATGGACTGCGCGGGCTGCGGTACCCAAGGCAGCGGCGTCGGCGGCCAGGCCATCAAGGTCCGTGACAGCGAACCAGAGGCGGTCCCATCCGGGCGGCGGATCCGCGAGCCCGGCAGAAGGGTCCCTGTGGTCTCCGGCACGGAGGCGGAGCTCCGCACCGGCACCTGCCCGGACGTCCACGGCCGCGGAGCGGGAAGCAAAAACGTGGTCCAGGGAGGCCAGCGAGGCGTGGATGTCAAAGTCCGCCGGGACAAGGTAGCTGCCCCTGCCGGTCCGAACCTCAGTGGTCATTCGGGAGAGTCGGAACCAGCGTTCAGCGTTCCGGTCAGTGTCCCAGCCAACGAGGTACCAGTGGCCATAGCGTGAACCCATTCCCCAGGGCTGGACGCTGCGCGTGGATTCCTCTCCGGAGGAAGCACGGTAGCCGAAGGTGACGGGGGTCCTGTCCGTGACGGCGCGGAAGACCTTGGCGAAGTTGGGGTCCGAGGTGCGGATAGCCGGATGAACGGGGCTGGCCGCAGCGTCTTCGGCAAGGACACCGCGTGCCCGGAGCTTGCGCAGCGCACGGGCTGCGGCTGAACCCAGGGATGCCTGCTCCCACATCTGGGCCGCCAGGGCCAGGACAGCGGATTCGGCGGGAGTAAAGGACACTTCGGGCAGCCGGTACTCCTCGCTGCGGATGCGGTAGCGCTGCAGCGAGTTGTCCTGTTCGTAGAGCGGGTCCTCGCTGTAGGACTCCACCGGTATGCCCTGCTCACGCAGGAACGCCTTATCCCGGTCGAAGAGCTTCTCACGGGCTTCAGGCGTTGCTGCCTCGGAGTAGAGCTCGATTTCCTCGAACAGTTCAGCCTTGGTGAAGCCGCGGCGGGACGAGAGCAGGGCTATGACCAGGTTGAGCAGGCGCTCGGTGCGTTTTTCGGCTGGTTTCGGAGACACACGGCTAATCTACAGCCGTTGGTCCCCCAA
>NZ_BAAALV010000001.1:220243-269838 GCF_039528575.1 Arthrobacter gandavensis | reverse complement strand
GCAGCGGATCCGCAGCTAGCGGACCCCGAGCAGGTCCACGACGAAGATGAGGGACTCACCCGGTGCAATTGCCGAGCCGGCTCCCCGGTCGCCGTAGGCCATGTGGGAAGGGATTTCCAGCCGGCGGCGTCCGCCGACCTTCATGCCAAGCAGGCCCTGGTCCCAGCCCTGGATAACCTGGCCGATGCCGACCGTGAAGTCGAGCGGGGCGCCGCGGTTCCAGGACGCATCAAACTCTTCACCGGTGGAAAAAGCCACGCCCACGTAATGGGTGGAGACGGTATCTCCGGCCTTTGCCTCGGCGCCGTCACCGACAATGATGTCTTCGATGACGAGATCCGTCGGAGCATCGTGCTCCGGGAAATCGATCTCCGGCTTCTGGCGGTCGTATTCACGCTTTCCGAATGACATGGAACTCCTTCGTTTTGGGACTGCCAGCAATCCTATCCGGATTGTCCGGTTACTTGGCCTCGAGGATGTCTACGACGAAGACCAGGGTTTCGTTCTGGAGTTCGTTGCCCTCAGCCGATCCGTAGGCGGTGGCAGGCGGAGCCACGATCAGGACCTGGGATCCTACCGTCTTGCCGGCCAGGCCGTCGGTCCACGCGGAAATAACCTGGTTCAGGCCGAAGGAAGTGGGCGCACCCCGTTCCCAGCTGGAGTCGAAGACGGAGCCGTCGGACCACTTGACGCCGTGGTACTGCACGGTGACCGTGTCGTCAGCCTCCACTACCTTGCCGTCGCCCTTCTTGAGCTCCTGGGCGATCAGCTCGGTGGGCGCTTCTCCCTCCGGGACGGTGATCGTGGGCTTGCCGTCGTCATCCAGGGTCACAGTGGGCTGGCCTTCGACCGGTTCGACGTCGGTGCCCCAGGCACGCGTCGGAATGTCGCGTGCGCCGGTAAGCGTGAAGACGATGAACTGCGTGGCAGTGCCTGCCTCTTCGTTGCCGGGAACGTAGTAGGCGAAGTCCGAGCCGACGGGAGCGCCGACGAGGGCGCTGTACATCTGCTCATTGCCCTGCTTGAGGGTCTCATCCACGGCAATGTCTTCGGCGGTTTCCGCGGTGTAGGTTTCCTGGCCCGCTTCGCCGCTTTCGGGATCCATGACTACCAGCCGCACGGAAGCGGTCTGGCCGTCAACCAGTTCCTCGCCGTCGCCGTCGTTCACCCGCACCAGCGTCGGTTCTTCGGCTGAGAGCGGGGTATCAAACTCCACCGTGGGGACGGCACCGTCACCGTTGGAACTGACCTTGACGGAGGAGAGCGGTTCGCTGCTGCCGTCTCCGGAGCATGCAGTGAGCAGCAGGAGGGCGGGCAGGAGCAGGGCTAGTACTTTGCGCACAGTACTTCTTTCAGTGGCGGACAAATGTCTTCTGCCGGCAGCGTGGGAGCACGGAGGTGCCCGCACCCTCTCCGGGCAGCAACACCAACCCTAACGCCTCCACCTGAAAGGAGCCTAGATCCGGTCCGGAGGCCTTGCGTCCGTGAAGCCGGCTCAGAGCGTGGACAGCAGCGCTTCGACCCTCTCGTCCACTGCAGCAAACGGGTCCTTGCACAGGACCGTCTGCTGGGCCCGGTCGTTGAGCTTCAGGTGGACCCAGTCCACCGTGAAGTCGCGGTTGGCAGCCTTGGCACGGCGCACGAAGTCTCCGCGCAGCTTGGCGCGGGTGCTCTGCGGCGGCACGTCAACGGCTTCCTTGACGGCGCTGTCGTCAACGACGCGGGCTGTTTCGCCGCGTGCCTGCAGGAGGTAGAAGAGCCCCCGGCGGCGGGAAATGTCGTGGTACGTGAGGTCGATCTGGGCCAGGCGGGGTGATCCCATGTCCAGTCCGCCCCGCTCCGCGTACCGGTCCACCAGTTTCTTCTTGATGGCCCAGTCGATTTCCGTGTCGATCCCCGAGGTGTCCCCGGACTCCACGGCGTGGAGCGTCCTTTCCCACAAATCCAGCACGCGCGGCACGTGGCGGTTGTGGGGGCCGTTGTCCTGCACGAAGTCCTGCACCCGGTCCAGGTAGATGTGCTGCAGTTCCAGCGCCGTCATCGTGGAACCGTTGGCCAGCTTCAGCGGTGCCGAGCCGGTGAGATCATGGGAGATCTCGCGGATACTGCGGATCGGATTCTCCAGGCGCAGGTCGCGCATGATGACCCCCGCCTCAATCATCCGCAGCATGAGGTCCACCGAACCGACCTTGAGCATTGAGGTGGTCTCGGACATGTTCGAATCCCCGGCGATCACGTGCAGGCGCCGGTAGTGCTCGGCGTCGGCATGCGGTTCGTCCCGGGTGTTGATGATGGGCCGCGAACGCGTGGTGGCAGATGAAACGCCTTCCCAGATGTGGTCAGCCCGCTGGGAGAACGCGTACAGGGAACCTGACTGGGTCCGCAGCACTTTGCCGGCGCCGACCAGCAGCTGGCGGGTGACCAGGAAGGGGATCAGGATGTCTGCCAGCCGGGAGAACTCCAGCCGCCGCGGAATCAGATAATTCTCGTGGCTGCCGTAGGAGTTGCCTGCGGAGTCGGTGTTGTTTTTGAACAGGTAGACGCTGCCGTTAAACCCCTCCGCCGCGAGGCGTTCCTCGGCCTCGTCCACCAGGTCGTCCAGGATCAGCTCCCCCGCACGGTCATGGGCTATCAGCTGCGCCAGGTCGTCGCACTCTGCGGTCGCGTACTCCGGATGCGAACCAACGTCCAGGTAGAGCCGGGACCCGTTGGTGAGGAAGACGTTCGAGGAACGCCCCCAGCTCACCACTTTCCGGAACAGGTACCGGGCAACCTCCTCCGGGGAAAGCGGCCTTGAATCCGGTCCGGAGTAGGCAATCCCGAATTCGGTTTCGACACCGAAGATCCTGCGTTCCATCAGTCTCCCTCCGCGCTGGAAAGCAAGCGGTCCAGCTCAACGGTTCCTATCCTGCGGAACGCCCTGACGGTTCCCCGGGTCGAAAGCGGATCACGGTCAAGGACCGCGACCTCCAGCAGACCGGCACCGAGCACTTCCGTTCCCTGCGCCGGGTCCTGTGCCGCCGCATCGACGGTCTGCCCTGCCTGGCCCGCAGCGACTTCCGGCGGCCGGCGGGTGGCGGCAAGGGCGCGCACCGCCACCTGGATCGCTTCGTTGAACGTGGTGTCCGGGGACCAGGTGCGCGCCAGCGAGTCGTTGACTATTTCCGCCTGGCCGCCCATGACGACGTAGTTGCTTTCGTCGGCGATTGAGCCGTCGTAGGTCAGCCGGTAGAGGTGGTCTGCGTATGGTTCCCTGCCCACCTCGGCGACGGCCAGCTCCACTTCGAAGGGCTTGCCCTCGGCGGTGAAAACGGAGCCCAGGCTCTGGGCGTAGACGCTGGCCAGTCCCCGGGCCGAGACGTCCTCCCGCGCATAGGAGTAGCCGCGGACGTCCGCGTAGCGCACGCCGGCCTGGCGCAGGCTCTCGAACTCGTTGTACTTGCCCACGGCTGCGAAACCGATGCGGTCGTAAATTTCACCGAGCTTGTGCAGCGACGGTGAGGGGTTCTCGGCCACAAACGCGATCCCGTCGCGGCAGGTCAGCACCACTACCGAACGGCCGCGGGCGATTCCCTTGCGAGCGAAATCGGCCCGGTCCTTCATCAGCTGTTCGGGTGAGACGTAGAACTGCTGTGTCATCTCCTAGGCCTCCCGTCCGGCAACTGAACGGCGGGCAACCAGGTCCTGGGCGAGCTGGCTGAGTTCCCGTTCCGGGATCTCGCGCATTCCTGCGGAGTTGACCACGTAGACCACGGGCCACAGCTGCCGGACCAGGTCCGGCCCGCCCGTGGCGGAGTCGTCGTCGGCGGCGTCATAGAGCGACTCGACGGCGATCCGCACCGCTTCGTCCTGGTCCAGTCCGGGGCGCCAGAGCTTCTTGAGGGCTCCCCGCGCGAAGACGGAACCGGAGCCCACGCTGTGGTGCTCATATTCCTCGTACCGGCCGCCGGTCACGTCGTAGGAGAACATGCGGCCGGTGTGCCGTTCGGTGTCGAAGCCGGCGAAGAGGGGAATGACCGCCAGGCCCTGCAGGGCCAGCGGGAGGTTCTGGCGGACCATAGCCGCGAGCCGGTTGGACTTGCCATCCAGGCTCATCGGAGTGCCCTCGATCTTCTCGTAATGCTCCAGCTCCACCTGGAAGAGGCGGATCATGTCCAGGGCCAGGCCGGCGGTTCCCGCGATGCCCAGCACGGAGTAGCTGTCCGCCGGGAAAACCTTGCGGATATGCCGGCTGGCGATCATGTTCCCCATGGTTGCCCGCCGGTCCCCCGCCATGAGTACGCCGCCGGCGTACGTCAGGGAGACGATGGTGGTGGCCTGGGGTGCTGCTGCCGATGCCGATCCTGCTGGGGCTGTTCCGAGCCTGCGGGCCGAAGGGAGCAGCTCCGGGTGGTGGCGGCTAAGGTGTTCGCTGAAGGATGACCCCGCCTCTGCGGCCACCGTGTGTGCAGGATCCGTTGGCACCATCCGCTACTGACCGCCCTTCTGGATGAACCCGCGGACGAACTCTTCGGCGTTGTTCTCGAGCACGCCGTCAATCTCATCCAGCAGGTCGTCAACACCTTCGGTCTGGGCTGAAGCCTGGTCTGCCGGCTCTGCTGCGGGGGGAGAAGTCTCTTCGGTCTCCTCCACTTCCTGCGGACGTGCTCCGGTATTCCTGCGGTCCTGGGTTGCCATGATGCCTGCCCTTTCCGGCTGACGCCGTGCTGCGGAATGTGTCCTAGGTCCTATGGTGCCACGGTAGGTTCCGGACCGGTCAGGAGACGGGTCACAAAATCCTCCGCATCTGCGGAAACATCAAACAGCTCTCCCGTGAGTTCCCTGGTTCCCCGGAGCGGCTCCCGGGTGGGGATGCGCTGCAGCCTGCGCCGGGACGGGAGCTCGAAGATAATCGAGTCCCAGCTGGCCCCGATCACCTCCGCCGGGAAACGGGTGATGCACCGCCCGCGGAAATACGCCCGGGTGTCTTCCGGCGGCTCTGCCACGGCGGCCGCTATCTGCTGGTCGGTCAGGATCCGCTCCATCTGCCCGCGGGCCGCCAGCCGGTAATAGAGGCCCTTTTCCGGGCGCATGTCCGAATACTGCAGGTCGATCAGGTTCAGCCTGGCATCGTTCCAGGCCAGCCCGTCGCGGTCCCGGTACGCCTGCAGCAGCCGTAGTTTCGCAACCCAGTCCACCTGCGCGGACGCGGACAGAGGATCCCTCTTGAGGGTCCCCACGACCGATGTCCACCGGTTCAGGATGTCCTCCGTGGCGGCGTCGGCCCCGCCTTCCCTGCGCGCATGGGCAGCCGCGGCTTCGAGGTACATCTCTTGGAGGTCCAGTCCGGTGACGCTCCTGCCGTCCTTCAGCTCCACCAGCACGGTGAGGGTTGGATCGTGGCTGATGGCCTGCAGGGCAGCCACCGGATCCCGGAGCTCGATCTGCGGAGCTGCGGCGTCCTCGATCATGGAGAGCACGGCCGACGTCGTTCCCATCTTCAGCAGCGCCGAAACCTCGCTGAGGTTTGCATCGCCGATAATCACGTGAAGGCGCCGGTACTTTTCCGCAACGGCATGCGGTTCGTCCCGGGTGTTGATGATCGGCCGCCGGATAGTGGTTTCCAAACCCACTTCGGTTTCGAAGAAGTCGGCCCGCTGGCTCAGCTGGTAACCCTGCCGCTGGTTGCTGGTACCGATTCCCACGCGCCCGGAACCGCAGATCACCTGCCGGGAGGCAAAGAACGGCAGCAGTCCCGCTACCAGCCGCGTAAACGGCACACTGCGCGGAACAAGGTAGTTCTCGTGAGCGCCGTAGGAGACACCCTTGTTGTCGGTGTTGTTCTTGTACAGGTGGACAGGCGCGAAACCCGGCGTCTTGGCGATATGCCGCATCGCCGTAAGCACCACGGCGTCACCCGCCTTGTCCCACAGCACCGCGTCATGCGGATTGGTGGTTTCCGGCGAGGAATACTCCGGGTGGGCATGGTCAACGTACAGCCGTGCACCGTTACCCAGCACCATGTTCATCAGCACTGAGTTGTCTTCCTGCTCCCCGTACAGGGCAGAGGGTCCCCCGCCCTCCATGGCGATCTGCTCGGCGTCCAGCACCGGAGGCGCGTCCGTCAGCTGGGTGGGGTCCGCCGCCGTACGCGGCACGGTGTACCCGCGGGCGTCGTTCAGGGGTGCTTCATCCGTGTAGTCCCAGCGCGTGCCGGAAAGGTTGCCCAGTCCGGCACGGACACTGGCAGCGTAGGCGTTGACTACCTGGCTGGAAAGCACGGTGGCGTTCGCGTTCGGCAGGGCCGGAGCGAGTACGCCGTACTCAGTCTCCGTGCCCATTACCCTGCGGACCGTCACAGATACTGCCCCGGGTTGGCCGCAGTCTCGATGGTCCGGCCCGGTTCCTGCCCCGCCTTGCCCTGGATGATCGTGCGGATATAGGTGATCCGTTCGCCCTTCTTGCCGGAGATGCGCGCCCAGTCGTCCGGATTGGTGGTGTTCGGCATGTCTTCATGCTCACGGAACTCATCGACGACGGCGCGCATCAGGTGCTCGATGCGCAGGCCCCGCTGGTGCAGCATCAGGAAGTCCTTGATCGCGTACTTCTTTGCCCGGTCAACGACGTTCTGGATAACTGCCCCGGAATTGAAGTCCTTGAAGTAGAGCATCTCCGTATCGCCGTTGGCATAGGTGACTTCCAGGTACTCATTGGACTTGTCCTCGGCGTACATCTTTTCCACCGTCCGGCGAATCATTTCCTTGACGGTGGCTACCGGGTCGTAGCCGTGCTCAGCGAGGTCGTCGCGGTGCAGCGGCAGGTCCGGGGTGAGGTACTTGGCGAAGATTTCCCCGGCACCCTCGGCGTCGGGCCGCATGATCTTGATCTTCACGTCCAGCCGTCCCGGGCGGAGGATGGCCGGGTCGATCATGTCTTCCCGGTTGGAGGCGCCGATGACAATGACGTTCTCGAGTTTCTCCACCCCGTCGATCTCGCTGAGCAGCTGCGGAACAATCGTGGTTTCGACGTCGGAGGAGACGCCGGTGCCGCGGGTGCGGAACAGCGAGTCCATCTCGTCGAAGAAGACGACGACGGGGCTTCCGTCCGACGCCTTCTCGCGGGCCCGGGAGAAGATGAGGCGGATGTGCCGTTCTGTCTCCCCCACATACTTGTCCAGCAGCTCCGGACCCTTGATGTTCAGGAAGTAGCTGCGTGTCCCGGGCGTGCCGGTCTGCTCCATCACGCGGGCAGCCAGCGAATGGGCCACGGCCTTGGCGATCAGGGTCTTGCCGCAGCCCGGAGGGCCGTAAAGGAGGATTCCCTTTGGTGCCTTGAGCCCGTGCTCCCGGTACAGGTCCGGATGCATAAACGGCAGCTCCACTGCGTCGCGGATCTGCTCGATCTGCGGACCGAGGCCGCCGATGTCCGAATAGGAAATATCCGGAACCTCTTCCAGGACCAGGTTCTCCACTTCGCTGCGCGGGATCTTCTCCAGTGCGTAGCCGATTCGGGTATCCACAGTGAGGGCGTCCCCCACGCGTACCTTCTCCTTGACCAGTGGCCCGTTGAGCCGGACCACCCGCTCGTCGTCGGCCCGTCCAACTACCAGGGCCCGGTCGCCCTCCAGCAGTTCCTGGACCGTGAAAAGCTCCCCTGCTTTCTCGAATCCGAGTCCTGCCACGACCGTCAGGGATTCGTTGAGCAGCACTTCCTGGCCCGGAACTAGCTGGCCCAGGTCCAGCAGGGGGCTCACGGCTACGCGCAGTTTGCGTCCGGACTGGATGATGTCCACGCTTTCCTGCACGGTGGCCGTGGTGGTCACCCCCGGAGCGGCGTCCGTCCGCGGATTGACGGCAAGCACCGTCCCGAAACTGAACGGCGTGGCCCCCTCTTTCTCCAGGGCATCCTTCAGCCGGACGATCTCCGCCCTGGCCGTCTCCAGCATGGCCACGAGACGGGCATTGTTGTGGGTCAGCGCTGCGAGCTGGCGGTCCAGGTTCCGCAGCTTGTCCCGAAGAACGTTGAGCTGCCGCGATTCAGTGCCGTCAGTACCGTATCCGCTGTCCATTCCGCCGCCCATTGGGGCCCCGCTGGTGTTTTCCGCATCAACCATTTTCCGACCGCCTTCATCGCTTTGGTCCCTTCGTTTGACGATAACGCAGTGACGCACGCAATACACCGGGCGCGGCGTCTTGTGTTTCGCCGCGGCCCGGATAAGGGGCCGGTCCGTCCCGAAGGCCTAGGCTCGGGGGTCGCCGCTGCCGTGCTCCTCCTGGAAGCGTTCGGCCTTGGCCAGCGCGCCGCGCTGGATGGTGGAACTGGCGTCCTTGGCTGCCCGGCGCAGCTTCTTGTCAGAGACTTCGCGCTCTCCCACGGCCGCCGGCGTCCAGGCGTTGAGGTCCTCCTGGCTGAAGTCCGTCTTGGAGGCGCGGCGCTTGGCTACCAGGCCGGTAGCGCCTTCGGCCAGACGGCGGGCGGAGAGCAGGAAGCCGGTGTGGGCCACCATGCGGTGGTCCGGGCGGACGGCAAGGCCTTCGAGGTGCCAGCCGCGGACCATGGACTCCCATCCCTCCGGCTCGGTGAAGCGGCCGTCGGCCCGAATGGCCTCGGCGGTGCGGGAGAGCTGGGTGACAGTTGCGACGTAGGAAATCCAGACGCCGCCCGGTGCCAGCACGGTGGCTACCGCGTCGGTGCATTCCCAAGGCGCCAGCATGTCCAGAACTACCCGGTCCACGCTGCCAGGCTCCTGGTTCCGGACTACCTCGTCCTGGAAGTCGCCCAGGGTGATGTCCCACGCCGGGTGGGGGCCGCCGAAGAATGTTTCAACGTTGCCGCGGGCAATGTCCGCGAATTCCTCGCGGCGCTCGTAGGAATGCAGTGAGCCGTTGTCGCCCACGGCGCGGAGCAGCGAGATGCTCAGTGCGCCTGAGCCAACGCCGGCCTCCACCACGCGCGCACCGGGGTAGATATCGGCCATCGTCACAATCTGGCCGGCATCCTTCGGATACACGACGGCGGCGCCGCGCGGCATGGAAAGGACGAAGTCGGAGAGCAGCGGGCGAAGTACCTGGTACTGGTGTCCGGTGGTGTTGGTGACGATTGTTCCTTCGGGGACGCCGATTACCGCCTCGTGCGGAAGGTAGCCGCGGTGGGTGTGGAACGCACCGCCCTCGGTGAGGGTGATGGTGTTCCGGCGTCCTTTTTCATCGGTGAGCTGGACGCGTTCACCGGGCCGCAGCGGTCCGCGGCGCATGTCCGCGCCGTGCGCAGCGGTGGATTCGGGGGTACCCGGGTTGTTCATGAGTGGCTGTCCTTTTGTATCTAACGGGCTTGTCTGGATTGTCTGGCTAAGCCGTCAGGGACGGCGGTTCTGGGTTCTGCCGGTGATCGCGGCTACGACGGTGTCCTGGCGCAGGAGCCCCACTACAGCGCCTTCGCGGTTGATGACTGCGTACTCGCTGCCCTCAAGCTTGGACAGGTACGCAATGAGTTCCTGTCCACTGGCGGCGTCGGGAATATAGGCGCCGGGAGCAAGGGCGCGGGCGACGGCGCTGGCAGGCGTCTGGGCGGCGAGGTGTTCCGGTACCGCGAAGAGCGCTCCGGGGTCCACTACGGCCTCAGGCTGCCCGGTGGGGGCGGTGAGGACCAGGGCCGTGCCCGGCCCGGCTGCTTCCGCCGCCTGCCGGACTCCGGTGACGGGTGTTCCGGCAGGGAGCTGGAGCGCTGGTTCCATGAGCGAGGCAGCCGAGACGGACGGCAGCCGCATGCGCATCCGTGCATTGCTGATGGAAGCGCCTGCCCCCATCCACAGGAATCCTGATACCAGGGCCGTGATAAGCAGCAGGCCGAAGTCGGGAGTCCTGCCCTGCAGGAACGGCGGCAGGATGATTGCGGCTGCCAGTGCCGCGGCAATGATGCGCCCTGCCCAGCCGGCTGCGAGTGTCCCGCGGTCCTGGCTCCCGGTGGCCTTCCAGACAATCGTTTCCACGATCCTTCCGCCGTCCAGGGGAAGGCCCGGGAGGACGTTGAAGACGGCGACCAGGAAGTTCGCCCACACAAAGATCTCGGTCAGGAGCCCGGCGACCGTGCCAGGGTCCAGGAACACCAGCAGGCCGAGTCCGGCCAAAGCCAGCAGGAAATTGGCAGCCGGTCCGGCCAGGGCCACGACCAGCGACTTCCCGGGCGTAGCACGCACGTCACCGAACTGGGTGTGCCCGCCCCACAAAGTCAGGACGATCCGCGGTGTGGGCCAGTTCCAGGCCTTGGCTGTCAGCGCGTGGGCAAGTTCATGCACCAGGACCGAGAAAAGCAGCAGCAGCGCATACCCCAGCGCGACGCCGTAGGCTGCGGCGGTGCCCAGCCCGGGGACCGTTCCGGCCACGCGCGGGCCAAAAAGAAAAACGATAACCGCGGCAATGATGAACCAGGACCAGGCAAGGGTTACCGGGACTCCGCCTATCTTTCCCAGGGGAATGCCCTCGCTGCGCTGCGTGCGCGTCGGTTCCTGAGTCAACGTGCAGCTCCTTCCCATGCCGAGACCAGGCCTTCAAGGTCCCGTACTGTTCGGCCGGCCAGGGTGTCCCACTGGATACGCCGCGGGTCTGCCGGGAGTGCGGTGATGTGCGGGACTGCTACGGCACACAGCCCGGCGGCATGGGCGGAGGTGTACCCCGGATAGGAGTCTTCGAGCGCTGCACAGCGGGTTTTGGACAGGCCGGGGACCGCAGCGGCAAGCTGCTCGAAGGCCAGTTGGTAGGGGTCAGGGTGCGGTTTTCCGCGTTCGACCATCTCCCCCGTCACGAGCAGCCGGAAGGTGCCTTCCGGGAGTTGTCCGGCGACGAGCCGTGCCAGCGGCCCGGTGGACATCGTGACCATGGCGCAGGGAATTCCGGCGGTTGCCAGCTCTTCCAGGAGTTCGCGTGCGCCGGGGCGCCACGGGACCTGCCGGCTAATGTTCGCGGCCACCTTTTCGGTCAGAGCGGAGATGACTTCATCCACGGAGAGGCTGACCCCGGCCTGCTGGAGGCGCCGTGCGGAATACGGAAGCGCCTGGCCCACAAGCTCGACGGCGTCCTCGTCTGTCCAGGTTCCGCCGTGTTCGCGTACCAGGTACTTTTCTGCCTGGATCCAGTACGGCTCAGTGTCCACGATCGTTCCGTCCAGGTCCCAGAACACGGCCTGCAGCGCAGGTGCGGGTCCGTCAGGGAGGACGGGAGTTCCAGGCAGGGGCATAACGCCAGTCTACGTGGAGGGGCGCCGGATCCTCGCGCAGCGCCCGGGCTTCGGCGGCGCGCGGGACTGACAGTGCGCAGCCGGGGGCATAAGGTGAAATCGTGAGTAATACCGAAAACGGCCCGGCAGCCGGCCTTCAGGATTTCTTCGCCGGGGGAACCGGCGAACGGGTGACCGTGATGCTTGCTGCCTTCGAGGGCTGGAACGACGCCGGTGAAGCGGCCTCCGATGCCCTGAACTTCCTGTCGCTTTACTGGGACAGCGAGAAGATCGCCGGCATTGATGCCGACGAGTACTACGATTTCCAGTTCACGCGGCCTGCCATCGAGCGGACCACGTCCGGCCAGCGGCGGATCAAGTGGCCCACCACGCGGATTTCGCGCGCGGAAGTGCCTGGATCCAACCTCGACCTCATCCTGGTGACCGGAGTCGAACCCTCCTACAAGTGGCGCGCCTACACCGCGGAGCTGATCGGCCTGGCCAAGGAACTCGACGTGGACTGCCTCGTGCTGGCCGGTGCCCTCCTGGCGGACGTACCGCACACCCGGCCCATTCCCGTCACCGCAACCTGCGAAGAAGAGGACCTGCGCGCCCATCTCGACGTGGAACCCTCAGAGTACGAAGGCCCCATCGGCATTGTGGGGGTCCTGGCCGAAGTGGCTGCCCTGGCCGACATTCCCACGCTTTCACTGTGGGCTGCCGTACCGCACTACGTAGGCCAGCCGCCGTCGCCCAAAGCGCAGCTGGCACTGCTGCACCGCATCGAAGAGCTCCTGCAGGTTCCCGTGGACACTTCGGTGCTCACCGAGGAAGCCGAAGCCTGGGAGCGCGGAGTGGATGAACTCGCCACCGAGGATCCGGAGATAGCCGCCTACGTCCGCCAGCTCGAAGAAGCGAAGGACACGGCCGAGCTGCCCGAAGCGACCGGCGAATCGATTGCCAGGGAGTTCGAGCGCTACCTGAAGCGCCGCCGCCGGGACTAACCCCGGCAGCCGCGTGCAGGCCGGCCAGCCGGCCTGCACCGAACTAGCGCAGGGTGATGCCCAGCAGGGCGTCGAAGGCCGCCGCGGCCAGATCGGCTCCGGATCCGGCAGGCGCGGCCCCCTCCGCCTTGAGCAGGCGCGCGGCCCATTCGTCCGCAGCGGCCAGTGCTGCCGGGGCATTCAGGTCATCAGCCAGGCAGAGCCGGAACTGCTTGAGCAGTTCCTCGGCCGATTCGGTGTCCGTCAGGGCCAGCGCCCGGCGGTAACGGCTAAGCCGTTCCTCGGAGCGGGCCAGGTCCTCGGCTGTCCAGAACCAGTCCGAACGGTAGTGGTGCCCGGCCAGGGTGATCCGGATTGCTGCCGGTTCCACGCCCTCGGCGCGCAGTTTCGACACCAGGACCAGGTTGCCCAGGGACTTGCTCATCTTTTCCCCGTCCAGCCCCACCATGCCCGCGTGGGCGTAGTGCGCAGCCAGCGGTTCGCCCGAGCAGGCCCAGGCATGTCCGGCGCTCATTTCGTGATGCGGGAAGACGAGGTCGGATCCGCCGGCCTGCACCGTGAACGGTGCGGGCAGGAACCGGCGGGCGATAACTGAACATTCAATGTGCCAGCCGGGGCGTCCGTCACCAAGGGAGCCGCCGGACCAGTGCGGTTCGCCCGTCCGGGCCACCCGCCACAGCAGGGCGTCCAGCGGATTGCGCTTCCCGGCCCGTTCCGGGTCTCCGCCGCGCTCGGCGAAAACAGGCATCATCTGTTCGGGAGTCAGGTTGGAAACCTGGCCCAGCCACCAGGCATCAGTGCCCTCCCGGCCCATGGCAGCGGCGGCGTCGACGGAGAAGTACACATCGCCGTCGGGCTCCTGGCCGGTACCGGGCACGCGGTAGGCGATTCCCCGCTCCAGGAGGTCTTCGACCACCGGCACGATCCACTCGATCGATTCAACGGCGCCGATATAGCTGCGCGGAGCCAGCACGTTCAGCGCTTCCATGTCTTCCCGGAAGAGCTGCGTCTGCTCCTTGGCCAGCACGGTCCAGTCGACCCCGGTGGCGTCCGCCCGTTCCAGCAGCGGGTCGTCGATGTCGGTCACATTCTGCACGTAGTTCACGGTGTGCCCCGCGTCCCGCCACTGGCGGTTCAGCAGGTCGAAGGCAACGTACGTTGCCGCATGACCCATGTGGGTTGCGTCGTAGGGGGTGATTCCGCAGACGTAGAGCCCCGCTTCGGGGCCCGGGACAACGGGTACGGTACGGCGCAGTGCTGTGTCGAAGAGGACCAGTTCCGGGGATTGTCCGGGCAGTTCGGGAAGGGGGCGGGATTTCCAGGCGATCACGTATTCACTCTACTTACTTGGCAGGCTTCGTTCATTTCCGGCAGCTGGGCAACCGGATCAGGGCTGCAGCACGCCGAAGGCGAGTGCGATGTAAATGGCGACGCCGAGTCCAATGCGGTACCAGACAAAGAGCGTGTAGCCGCGGGTGGAGACGTACCGGAGGAACCAGCCGATAATGATGAATCCGACGACGAAGGCCACAACGGTGGCCAGGGCAGTTTCGGCTCCTCCATAGGGCCCGGTCTCGCCCCAGGATTTGGCGAGCTGGTACAGGCCGCTGCCGAACACTGCCGGGATCGCGAGGAGGAAGGCATACCGGGCCGCGGCTTCACGGGTATATCCCATGAGCAGGCCGGCTGTGATGGTTCCGCCGGACCGGGAGACGCCCGGGATCAGGGCCAGGGACTGGGCGAATCCATAGAGGATGCCGTGCTTGTAGGTGAGCTGGTCCAGTGTCCGCTGCTGTTTGCCGACGGCGTCTGCCACGGCCAGGATGACGCCAAAGACAATGAGCATGGTCGCCACGATCCAGAGGCTGCGGAAGGTGGACTCGATCTGGTCCTGGAAGAGCAGGCCCAGTATGACGATCGGCAAGGTTCCCGCGATGATGAGCCAGCCCATCCGGGCATCGGGGTCGGAACGGGGAACACGTCCTGCCAGGGACCCGAACCAGGCCTTCACGATCCGGACGATGTCTTTCCAGAAGTAGACAGCGACGGCGGTCTCGGTTCCCAGCTGGGTAATGGCCGTAAAGGCGGCGCCGGGATCCTGGGCTCCCGGAAGCAGTTCTCCGGCAATGCGCAGGTGGGCGCTGGAGGAAATGGGCAGGAACTCTGTCAGGCCTTGAAGAAAGCCCAGAAAAATCGCTTCGAACCAGTTCACCCTACGACTCTAGGGCACACGGCGCTGCCCTTATGCCAGGCGTGGCCGCCGGCACAGCCTGCTAGCGGTCGCTGCGCGTCTGCGGGCGGGGCTGGCTGCCTTCCGTGTCATCCGCGCCGGATTCGTACGAATCGCTGTCCACTCCGAAGTCCGGCCTGCGCAGGAGCTCCTCGTCTTCGTCGAGCAGGTCCTCGTCGATTTCCTCTTCGTCGTCGTAGATTTCCAGTGGTGTCACTTCGCCGTAGGCGTCGTAAAGAACCTCCTCGTAGACTTCGAACGCATCGGCGATGGCCAGGTACGCGTCCTCTACGGCGGGATCTTTTTCTCCGCGGCGTGCGGCGGCAGCAGCGAGGTGCTCTTCGAAGGCAGCGACCAGGGACTGGAGTGCAACGCGCGGATCTACGGTCATGGACTAGACGTTAGCCGCAAAGGAGGCAAAATGGGATGGAAATGCGAGAACAAATTCTGAGACCGGACGTCTCGTTCAAGACCGCTCCCGCCAAGGACTATGAGTACCTGGTCCTCTCCGTAGGACCCCGTGAGTCCCTCCCCGATGCCCGCAGGCTCATCACCGACCACGCCGAATATGGCAAGTGGGAGCTGCAGCGGACCCGCATCTACCGCGGAGGCACACACCGTTACTGGCTGCGGCGCAAGATCATGCGGGTAACGCGTACCGCTTAGCTGCGCGGGCCGCGGGGCTACGGTTCGCCGACCGGACCCAGCACGGCTTTGGCCATTGAGTCATGAGCCGAGTCTTCGCTGGAGGGATGGAACATTCCGGCCAGGACATCGCGGTAGAGCCGCTCAATCTCATTGCCCCTGAAGTAGCCTGCTCCCCCGGTCACCTGCATGGCTGTCTCCACGATCCCGCGGGCGGTGTCGGTGGTGCGCAGCTTGAGGCCGGAAAGCCGCGGGAACCAGAAGGCACCGTGGTCGGAACCCGATTCCAGGTCCCGGGCGACGGCGTCGAGCTGCAGGCGCACCCCGTCCAGGCGGATCGCTGCGTCGGCCACCCGCCAGCGGGTGTGCGGGTCCTGGGACGCCGGCTCCCCCTGGACACTCCGCTTCCGGGCGGCCGCGGCCGCCAGCTCCAGTGCGCGCTCCGCGAGTCCCGTGTAGACCGCGGAGAGCAGTGTCTCGAAAAGGCTGAAAATGCCAAACACGAAGGCATCCGAGTGGGGTCCGACTGGAGTGTGCCGCACTATCCGCGCGGCCGGAACCACGGCTTCCTCAAGCAGGGTGGTTTGGGACTGCGAGGCGCGCATGCCCATGGTGTTCCAGTCGTCCAGCGTGGTGATGCCGGCTGTACTGCGGTCCGCAAAGCCGAAAACGAGCTCCGGCTGCTCCGGATTGGAACTGTCCTTGCCGAAGACGCCCAGCCGGGTCCATGCCGGGGAGAGGCTGGTGAAGATCTTGCGCCCGGTAAACGCATAGCTTCCGCCGTCCTGCGGCACCGCATCGGTCTTTGAATCAAAGAGGACAGCTGAGTTGCCGGGTTCTGAAATGCCGAACGCGAACAGCTCACCTTGAGCTGCTTCTTCGAGCACGAAGGAGAGCGAGTCATCCCCGCCGCGGGCGAGCAGATGGGCGACGCCGCACCAGACCAGGTGCATGTTTACTGCCAGGGCGGTGGCCGGGGCCGCTGAGGCCAGCCTGCGCTGGCAGTTCACGACCGCCGGGATGTCCAGCCCGGACCCGCCCTGCTCCACGGGGGTGAACAGCGCCAGGTAGCCTGCGCTGCGCAGGTCTTCCAGGTCCTGGGCAAAGAACGCGTTGTCCTGGTCGTAGCCGGCTGCGCGGCCGCGCAGCGTTTCCAGGAGTTCAGGAGTCAGGACTTCTTCGGGGGACCTCAAAACAGCTTCCTTTCAATAACCGTTGGCGGGGGGCGGGGACCTTGCCCGGCCTTAGTAGCCGCGCAGCAGGCGGCCCAGGACGCGTGTCCCGAACTTCAGGGACTCCACCGGAACGCGCTCGTCCACTCCGTGGAACATGCCCGTGAAGTCAAGGTCTTCGGGCAGCCGCAGTGGTGCGAAGCCGTAGCCTGTGATCCCCAGGCGGGACAGCGACTTGTTGTCAGTGCCGCCGGAGAGGGTGTACGGGAGCACCGGTGCGCCGGGGTCCTCAGCCTGGAGGGCAGCCACCATCGAGTCGACGAGATTTCCGGTGAACGGAACCTCAAGCGACACGTCCTTGTGTTCGTAGCTGACATCGATGCCTTCTCCAGCCAGCGACTTCACTATTTCCAGCAGCTGTTCTTCCTGGCCGGGCAGGGTACGGGCGTCGATGAAGGCTTCGGCCGTGCCGGGGATGACGTTGTGCTTGTACCCGGCCTCCAGGAGGGTTGGATTCGCGGTGTTCTGCAGGGTAGCGCCGACAAAGCGTGCCACCGTTCCCAGTTCGGCCAGAAGCTTCTCCGGGTTCTCCGGGTCGAACTCGACGCCGGTGAGCTCCGTAACCCCGTCCAGGAACGCACGGGTCGTGTCCGTGAGTTCGATGGGCCATTCGTAGGATCCGATGCGCGAGACGGCGCCGGCCAAGCGGGTAACCGCGTTGTCCGTGTTGATCTGCGAGCCATGGCCGGCCCTGCCGTGGGCCTTGAGGCGCAGCCAGGAGATGCCCTTTTCCGCTGTCTGCAGGAGGTAGGTCCGGCGTCCGCCGATGGTGGCGGAGAACCCGCCCACCTCGGAGATGGCTTCGCGGGCACCCTCGAACAGTTCAGGCCGGTTCTCCACGGCCCACCCGGCTCCGTAAGTGCCGCCTGCTTCTTCATCGGCGAAGAACGCAAAGATGATGTCCCGGCGGGGACGGGTGCCGGTGCGGGCCATCTCCCTCATGACCGCCAGGATCATGGCGTCCATGTCCTTCATGTCCACGGCGCCGCGGCCCCAGATCAGCCCGTCCAGTTCCTCGCCGCTGAACGGGTCCACACTCCAGTCCTGCTTCTGGGCGGGTACTACGTCCAGGTGCCCGTGGACCACCAGGGCAGGCAGGGAAGAGTCCGTGCCCGCCATTCGCGTGACCACCGAGGCACGGCCGGGGGCGGATTCGAAAACATCAGCCTCGAGGCCTGCCTCTTCGATGAGGGCGGCAACATACTCCGCCGCCTCCCGCTCCCCCGGTCCGGACCCGTCGCCGTAGTTGGAGGTGTCGATGCGGATCAGGTCCCGGCAGATGCGGGCGACTTCGTCTTCGGCACGGATGCTCATGGGGCTCTCTCCTTGCTGGGCAGCTTTACGGCCCAGCCTAGCCACCCGTGGCTGTTTCGGCGGAGGTTTGTTCCGGTCCATGTCCCGTAACAGTGGGCACCGGAATCCCCGATTCGTTGTTCTCGCAGAAACCGTGTTAGAGTTTTTCCCGTTGCAAACGAAGAAACGGAATAAAAAACGCTCTTCGGAAGACACCTAAGCGCGGGTGGCGGAATGGCAGACGCGCTAGCTTGAGGTGCTAGTCCTCTTATTGAGGGTGGGGGTTCAAGTCCCCCTCCGCGCACAACTGATGATCCTCTCATCAACGAACACCCCGGTCCCTGGACCGGGGTGTTTTGTTTTGCCCGGAACACCCCGGTGTGTACCTCATCACACTCTGCGGGCCAGGCAGACGCTGTGGCACGGGAACCGGCTTGGTACCCTCGCTCTATGGACGGCAGCGGCTTCCTAAACGTGATCCTGGTCCTGTTCTTTGTGCTCCTGGGCGGGTTGTTTGCCGGGGCGGAAATGGCTTTGGTGTCGCTACGCGAGGGACAGATCCTCCGTCTGGAAGGATCCGGACGGAGGGGCGCGAAAATTGCCGCCCTGGCTCGCAACCCCAACCTGTTCCTCTCCGCCATCCAGATCGGCGTTACCCTCTCCGGGTTCTTCTCTGCGGCATACGGCGCGTCTGCCCTGGCGCCGGCTGTCTCCCCCGTGCTGGAAAGCTGGGGACTGAACGCCGCGGCTGCCCGGACCACGGCCTTCATTGCCATGACCCTGGTGGTGGCTTATCTGTCACTCGTGTTCTCCGAGCTGGTGCCCAAACGCCTTGCCATGCAGAACGCAGAGGGGTTTGTCCGTGCGCTGGCGCCTCCCCTGTCGGTGTTTGCCACGGTGATGCGTCCGGTCATCAAGCTGCTTTCCGTCTCGACCAACGGCGTGGTGCGTGCCCTGGGCGGTGACCCGAACCTCAAGAATGTGCCCATCTCCCAGCAGGAGCTCCTGGAGATGGTAAAGGCCAGCCCGGTACTGGCAGATGAGAGCCGCAGCATCCTGGCTGACGTCTTTGGCGCCGGACAGCGGCTGCTGCAGGAAGTGATGCGGCCCCGGCCCCAGGTCCAGTTCCTGCACGCAGGCTTGACTGTGGCCGAGGCGCGGGAAGCCGTCCACAGGCTGCCATACTCGCGCTACCCCGTGATCGCGGACTCCCCGGACGATGTCCTGGGGTTCGTCCACGTCAGGGACCTGCTTGGCCAGGATCCCGGGACCGCTGAGCAGACCCGGCTCAGCGGGATCCTGCGGCCCATCCTCTTCCTCCCCGGTACGGCCACGGTGCTGCCCACGCTGTCCCGGATGCGCAGGGAGAACAGCCACATTGCCGTCGTCGCTGACGAATACGGCGGTACCGACGGCATCGTCACCCTTGAGGACCTGGTGGAGGAACTGGTCGGGGAAATCTACGACGAATATGACACCGGGAAAGACCCGGAGGACCAGCTCCTGGCCATGGAGGGTGAACTGGTTGTCGACGGCGGACTGATCCTGCAGGAATTCAACCGGCTCACCGGGATCCAGCTGCCGGAAGGACAGTACGAGACCGTGGCAGGCTACATCCTCGACCGCCTGGGCCGGATGGCGGCGCCGTCGGATACCGTGGCGGCTCCCGGCGGCAGGCTCCGGGTACTGGACGTTGAACACCACCGCATTCGTTCGGTTCGGGTAATTCCCGACGCCGTACCGGGCTAGGTTTCCAACGGTTCCGCGCCGGGATCCACGGCGATTCCGGCCGCAGGGAGGGGAAATGCGCCCGGCGCATTGCAGGGCGGCAGCGGACACGCGCAGAATACCGGGCATGAGTGCACCCGGCGGAGGCGAGGAAACGGCTACCAGCGGCGTGCCGCAGTCCGGCAGCGGGCCGCAGCTCAAACGCGTGATGGGCACCAAGCTCCTGCTGCTGTTCATAGTCGGTGACATCCTTGGCACCGGCGTCTATGCACTGACGGGGCGGATTGCCGGAGAGATTGGCGGAGCCGCCTGGGCGCCCATCCTCATCGCCTTCGCGGTAGCCACCATCACCGCTCTGTCCTACCTAGAACTCGTCACCAAATACCCGCAGGCAGCCGGTGCAGCGCTCTATACGCACAAAGCCTTCGGCGTACACTTCGTGACCTTCCTGGTTACCTTCGCGGTTCTGTGCTCCGGCATCACCTCGGCCTCCACTGCGGCCAAGTTCCTGGCGGAGAACTTCCTGGTCGGTTTCGGACTCGGCTGGGGCCAATTCGGCGTCACGGCCATCGCCGTCGGGTTTATGGTCCTCCTGGCGCTGATCAACCTGCGCGGGGTAGGCGAAAGCATCAAGTTCAACGTCTTCCTGACAATCGTTGAGCTGACCGGCCTGCTGATTGTCATTGGAATCGGCTTTTGGGCCATGGGACAGGGCAACGTCGACTTTTCCCGCACAGTGGTCTTTGAAACCGAAAGCGGCAAGTCCATCTTCCTGGCCCTGACGGCGGCCACTTCCCTAGCCTTCTTCTCCATGGTCGGATTCGAAGACAGCGTCAACATGGCGGAGGAAACGCGGGATCCGGCACGCATTTTCCCCAAAGTGATGCTCACGGGCCTGGGCATCACGGTGTTCATCTACCTGCTGGTCTCCGTGGCAGCCGTGGCGGTTGTCCCCGTGGGCCAGCTGTCTGAGAGCCAGACCCCGCTGCTCGAGGTGGTGCAGGCGGGTGCCCCTGACTTCCCCATCGACGTCTTCTATCCGTTCCTGTCGATCTTCGCGGTCGCGAACACCGCGCTGATCAACATGCTGATGGCGAGCCGCCTTCTCTACGGCATGTCCAAGCAGGAGGTCCTGCCGCGTCCCCTTGCGCTTGTCCTGCCCGGGCGCCGGACGCCGTGGGCCTCGATCGTGTTCACCACGCTTATTGCAATCGGCGTGATCATCCTGGTTACCAACGCCATGGGCGCTGATACCGTTTCAGCCCTGGGCGGCACCACGGCACTGTTGCTGCTGTGTGTCTTCACCGTGGTAAACATCGCCTGCCTGGTGCTGCGAAAGTCCCCGCCGGACCCGGTGGAAGGTGAAAGCGTCCCGGACGGCGGCGCCGAGAGGAAAACCTTCCGCTCCCCCGGCATCATGCCCTGGATCGGCGCGCTGAGCTGTGCTTTCCTGGTTGGTCCGTGGGCCCAGGACCCCATCGAATATTCAATCGCCGGTATCCTGCTGGCTATTGGCGTGGTGCTCTGGTTCTTCACCTGGCTCTGGAACCGCGGAGTCAAGGCCAAGCGCACCCGCTTCACAGATCCGGAGGAACTCCATGGCTAGCGTGATTGTCGGCTACGTCCCTGCGCCGGAGGGCGCCGCTGCCCTGAGCCATGCCCGCCGCGAGGCAGCCCTGTTCAAGGACAGGCTGGTGATCGTCAACGTCCGCACAACCGGCCGCGGACTGGGCCATGGACACAGCCATGGTGAAGACGCCTCCGACGAGCTGGACAGTATTGCCGCAGAGCTCGAAGCCGCGGGCTCGGACTTTATGCTCATCCACCCGGAGGGCGACTATGATCCGGCGGATGAGATCCTCGCCGCGGCCGCGGTGAACGACGGCAGGCTGATCGTGGTGGGCCTGCGCCACCGCACCCCGGTGGGAAAGCTCATCCTGGGCAGCACGGCCCAGCGCGTGCTGCTCGAAGCGCCCTGCCCGGTTCTCTGCGTCAAGGCCGGACAGTAGCACCCAGACCGGCAGCGACCGCCTCGATCCCGGCCCAGGTTTCCGCAAAGGACGTGGAAAGCGGGGAGAGGCCCAGCCGAATGCCGTTCGGATTGCGGTAATCGGGAATCACGCCCTGCTCCCACAGCCGGGCGGTGACGTCCCTGGACCCAGGATGGTCGATGGTGATGTGGCTGCCGCGCTGCAGCGGGTCGCGGGGCGACGCGAGTACGGCGCCCAGCGGGGCAAGGACTTCATCGAATGCCTCGACGGCGAAAGACGTCAGCTGCATCGACTTCTCCCGAACTGCGTCCATGCCGGCCTCGGAGATAAGGGTAATCATGTCCTGCATGGCCAGCATCCCCAGGATGGGCGGCGTTCCGGAAACCACCCGCTGGATGCCGGCAGCCGGAACGTAGTCCCGGCCCATGCCGAAGGGATCCCCCGCCCCCAGCCAGCCCCGGATTGGCTGCTCGAAATTTGCCTGGTGCCGTGCGGCAACGTAGGCCCACGCCGGAGCGCCCGGGCCGCCGTTCAGGTACTTGTAGCTGCAGCCGGCGGCGTAATCCACCTTCCAGGCGTCAAGTTCGGCGGGCACGGAACCTGCGGAGTGGCAGAGATCCCACAGGACCCGCCCGCCGGCGCTGTGGACCAGTTCCGTGATTGCCGGGACGTCCGCCACGAAACCGGAACGGTAGGCAACGTGGCTCAGCACCACGAGCGCGGTCTGCGGGCCGACGGCGGCGGCTACCGCTTCGGGGCGGACACCGCCGTCGTACTCGGCATCAACCCAGCGCAAGGTGAGGCCGCACTCCGCGGCGATGCCCTCCATGACGTAGCGGTCGGTGGGAAAATTGTCCCGGTCCAGGACAATCTCGTTCCGCTTCCCGCCGTCGGAGACTGCTGTCACTGCGGCACGGGCAAGCTTGTAGAGCAGGACCGTGGTGGAATCGGCGACGACGCACTGGCCAGGTGCTGCGCCCAGCACATGCTCGCCCAGCTGGTCGCCGATGTGCCGCGGCAGTGCGAGCCAGCCCTCGTCCCAACCCCGGATCAGCCGGCCGCCCCACTGGCTGCGTACAAAGTCGCCCAGGGTCTCCAGCGTGGCGGCCAGCGGCCGGCCCAGCGAATTGCCGTCCAGATAGGCAGGCACGGCGGCATCGTCATGGCCCAGGAATTTCGTGCGCATGCCGCCGAGCGGATCGGCGGAGTCCAGTTCCCGGGCACGTTCGGACAGGCGTGACGTTGTTCTCATGGCGGGAACTTTAGCAGCCGCTCCTAGTCCTGGGGGGCTTGGTTCCCGTCGCCGAGCGGACGTGCCCAGCCATGGAAATGCCGGCGCCGGCTGCGCTGGTTCCACCCGGTGAAGGAGGTTGCGCCGCGCTCCCCCGGGCTGCCCGACTCGGAAATCCGGACACTGACGGTGGCGGGGAGGAACACCGGTGACTCGAACTCGATGTTCCACTCGAACGGCTCCTGCATGGCCGGTCCTGTTTCACCCACCACCCGGGATGCCATGTACATGCCGTGCGCGATCGACCGCTTGAGGCCCAGCGCCTTGGCCGAAAGCGCACTGAGGTGGATCGGGTTGAAGTCGCCCGAGACCCGGGCGTAGTTCCGTCCCGCATCCGGGCCCAGGCGCCACTGCGCGGTGGGCAGCGGCGGCACGAACTCGGGCCTGGATCCGGCCGAGGCGGGCCGGTCGAACCGGGGCAGGAAGACACCCTTGGCCAGGTAGACCGAACGACCGGTCCACACCAGCTCGCCGGACGAGCGGACCTCGGCGACAAGCTCTACCTGGGTACCCGCGCGGTGACCCGCCAGGTTCTCCGCCCAGGCCGTCACTGTGAGCGGCTCGGCGTAGTGGATTGGGCGCAGGTGGGTGACCTCGTTGCGGAGGTGCACCAGGCCCAGGAGCGGAAGCGGAAAGTCCTCCCGTGCCATGACGCTCATGGCAACGGGGAACGCAAAGGTGTGCACGTAACCCGAGGGCAGCGTGTCCTGGGCGCTGTGCAGGACGAGCCGCTGGAAATTGGTGAGGTTTTCCAAATCAACCCGGGCGTGCTGCACGGTGTGCCGGGCCGCAGGAAGGTCCTTCGGAGCCGACGACGAGGACAGGCGGCTGCGGGCGGCATTGGAAGCAGCGGTGAGGTACAGGCGGCCGAGCGCCGGGATGGCTTCGAGTTCCTGGACGCTCATGCCCCCACCATATTCTGTCCACAGACCCGCAGCACCTGTCCGTTGACACCGGCGGCGGCGTCGGAGGCCAGGAAAGCGATCGCCTCAGCGACATCCACCGGCTTTCCTCCCTGCTGCAGGCTGGAGAGCCGCCGGGCCACCTGACGGGTCAGCGCCGGCATCCGGGCCGTCATGTCGGTTTCGATGAACCCCGGGGCGACGGCGTTGATGGACCCGCCGCGCGGCGCGAGCAGCGGGGCGGTTGCGCGGACCATACCGATAATGCCGGCCTTGGACGCGGCATAGTTGGTCTGCCCGCGGTTCCCGGCGATGCCGCTGGTGGAAGCCAGGGAGACGATCCGCCCGTCGGGGCTGAAGGTCCCGGACTCCAGGAAACGGGTGTTCATCCGCAGCTGCGAGGCAACATTCACCGCAATGACGGAGTCCCAGCGTGCCGCATCCATGTTGGCCAGCAGCTTGTCCCGGGTGATCCCGGCGTTGTGGATGACGATGTCCAGCTTGCCGTAGCGTTCGGCGGCGTGGGCCAGGATCTTGTCCGCGGCGTCTTCCCGGGTGATGTCTACCTGCAGCGCGGTGCCGTGGATTTCATTCGCGACGGCGGCAAGCTGCTCGCCGGCGGCCGGGACGTCCACCACAATGACGTTGGCGCCCTCGCGGTGCAGCACACGGGCAATCGAGGCTCCGATGCCGCGTGCGGCGCCGGTGACGACGGCTGTCTTGCCCGCCAGTGATGCATTCCAGTCCTCCGGCAGTTCACCGGCAGCCGAGCCCACGGTGATGAACTGGCCGCTGACGTAGGCGCTGCGTCCGGAGAGCAGGAAATGCAGCGCCGCGGCAACGGACGGTGCCGCGGCATCCGTTCCGTTGGCCAGCACGATCCCGTTGGCGGTCGCGCCGCCGCGCAGTTCGTGGGCAAGGGAACGAAGCGTGCCGTCCACGCCCTGCCGGGCAGCTGCCGCCGCGGGATCCTGTGCCTCGGACGCTGGCCGGGACACGGTAATGACCCGTCCGCCCGGAGCAAGGTCACGCAGGCTGGCACCGGCGTCGAGGCTGACTGCGCCCAGGTCTTCGGGACTTGCGGCTTCGTCGAGCACCATCAGGATGGCGCCCAGCTTCTCCTTGGGCGTCGCATGCCGCCGGACGTCCTGCTGCCAGGAAAGCAGCAGCGAAGCCAGCGTGTCCGCGCTTTCGCCCTTGCCCAGGACCAGGACCGGGCCCGGGATGAGCGGCTTGGCCGGATCAAAGCGGCGCAGCACCGAAGGGCGGGGCAGGCCAAGCTTCTTGGCAATTTCCTTCGTGATGCCCGAGTTGACGAGCGTGAGGTAGGTATCCGTCATGGCTAGCGTGCCTCCAGGATCGCTACGAGGCCCTGGCCGCCTGCAGCGCAGATCGAAATCAGTCCGCGTCCGGAGCCCTTCTCTGCGAGCATCTTGGCGAGGGAGGCAACAATGCGTCCGCCGGTTGCGGCGAAGGGGTGCCCCGCGGCCAGGGAGGAGCCGTTGACATTGAGCTTGCTCCGGTCAATGCTGCCCAGCGGCGCATCAAGTCCCAGGCGGGTGCGGCAGAACTCATCGTCCTCCCAGGCCGCGAGGGTGCTCAGGACCGTGCCGGCGAACGCTTCATGGATCTCGAAGAAATCGAAGTCGGCGAAGGTCAGTCCGTTGCGGGCCAGCAGGCGCGGCACGGCGAAAGCGGGTGCCATCAGCAGGCCGTCCCGCCCGTGGACGAAGTCAACGGCACCGGCTTCGGCGTCGACGATGTTCGCCAGCATGGGCAGGTCGTTTGCCCGGGCGTAGTCCTCGGAACCGAGCAGGACCACGGATGCTCCGTCGGTGAGCGGCGTGGAGTTGCCGGCCGTCATGGTGGCTTCGTCGCCCAGGGACCGGCCGAAGACAGGCTTGAGCTTTGCCAGCTTCTCCAGGGAAGTGTCCGCGCGGAGGTTCGAGTCCCGGGACAGGCCGCGGTAGGGAGTGATCAGGTCATCGAAGAATCCCCGGTCGTAGGCCGCAGCCAGGTTGCGGTGGCTGTTGTAGGCCAGCTCATCCTGGCTCTCCCGAGTGATTTTCCACTGCGCGGTGGTCAGCGCCTGGTGCTCTCCCATCGAGAGGCCGGTGCGTGGTTCGCCCGTAGTGGGCGCGTTCGGCGCCAGGTCCCGGGGGCGGATCTTCGCGATGGCTGCGAGCTTCTGCTTGGTGGTCTTGGCCCGGGAGAGGTCCAGCAGTGCCCG
The DNA here is from genome assembly GCF_039528575.1 of Arthrobacter gandavensis. Taxonomy (NCBI): domain Bacteria; kingdom Bacillati; phylum Actinomycetota; class Actinomycetes; order Micrococcales; family Micrococcaceae; genus Arthrobacter; species Arthrobacter gandavensis. The sequence goes on along the minus strand of NZ_BAAALV010000001.1, from coordinate 244,102 downwards.
GCGAAGTCCTTCGCTGACTGCGATCGGTGCGTCGGAGGCGGAGTCGACGCCGCCGGCAATCGCCGAGTCGAGCTGTCCGAGCTTGATCTTGTTGGCCAGCGAGACCACGGTTTCGAGTCCGGTGGCGCAGGCCTGCTGGACGTCATAGGCGGGGGTTTCCGGCGACAGTGCCGAACCGAGAACAGCTTCCCGGGTGAGGTTGAAATCGCGGGAGTGCTTCAGGACGGCGCCGGCAGCAACGGTGCCGATCCTCTCGTCCTGGAGGCCAAACCGGGCTACCAGCCCGTCCAGGGCGGCGGTCAGCATGTCCTGGTTGGAGCTGTGGGCGTAGGCACCGCCGGAGCGCGCGAAGGGAATGCGGTTGCCGCCAATTACGACGGCGTTGCGGACGGCAGGTCCGGTGCCGGGGGCGGGTGCCGGCGCGGACGTGGATGATGCAGCCATTCGTCAGTCTCCTTGGGGGGTCGTGGTGTGACGAGAGTTACTGTAACCCACCGTACCTGATACGCTGGGTATCGTGAACACCGCAGTGAAACAAGACACACCTTCCCAGGACGGCCGCTCCGTCCGCTGGGAAGCGCACCGCACCGAGCGCCGCACGGCCCTGATCCGGGCTGCCCGCCGGGCCGTGCACACCCTGGGCGCCCAGGCCTCCATGGAGGAGATCGCTGCCTCCTCCGGAACCTCCAAGTCCGTGTATTACCGGTACTTCGGAGACAAATCCGGGCTGCAGCAGGCCATGGGAGAAGTGGTCATCAACCAGATGCAGGACAAGATCCTCGCGGCCGGACGCAGTGCCGATTCACCGCGTTCGGGCCTGCGCGCCATGGTCTCCGCGTACCTGCAGATGGCGCAGACCTCCCCCAACGTGTACGCGTTCGTTACCGGCTCCGCAGCCGGAGAAGCGCCGGGAACCAGCGAACCCGGCGTCGCCGTCGCGCTTTCACACTTCTTCGCCAACATCAGCAAGATGATGGACCACGCCGTGCAGGCGTACATGGAAGGGCATGATTCCGGCTCGATGACCCAGGCCGCAGCCGGTTTCTGGCCCATAGCCGCTCTCGGCATGGTTCGGGCAGCCGGAGAGCGGTGGCTTGCCACGCCCGAGCCCGACCGTCCCACGGAAGCCGAAATGACGGACCAGCTGACTGCATGGCTGTTCGACGGAATCGGCTGGGACACCCCCGCCCGCAACACCACCGATGCTTCTGAACCCACCACTGCGCATGGCAGCCGCGGGGATTCCTCCGCAGCGCCGAACGCCGACCAGTAAGGACACGCAATGACGCAATCAGTCTCTACCCCGCAGCGCCAGCTTCCCCCCAGCACCGTCATCCGCGAAGACGACTCGGCGACGGTCAACGTCGAGGAACTCGGCCGTGCCCTGCTGGGCAAGTGGCAGGATATTCGGCTCCAGGCCCGAAAGCTCGCCGGCACCGACGCGCTGCACACCCCGGCCGGCCTGACCCACACGGAGCACCGGCTGCGGGTTATGGATCAGCTGAAGATCCTGGTGGACGCCGATGCCGTCCACCGCGCCTTCCCGGCCTACGTTGGCGGACAGGACAACCACGGCGGGAACATCGCCGGGTTCGAGGAACTGGTTGTGGCCGATCCTTCCCTGCAGATCAAGGCCGGCGTCCAGTGGGGCCTCTTCGGCTCCGCAGTCCTGCACCTGGGCAACCGCGAACACCATGAGAAGTGGCTGCCGGGCATCATGAGCCTTGAAATCCCCGGCTGCTTCGCGATGACCGAAACCGGCCACGGTTCGGATGTCTCCAGTATTGCCACCACCGCCGAATACGACGAGGCGGCACAGGAGTTCATCATCAACACTCCGTTCCGTGCTGCGTGGAAGGACTACATCGGCAACGCGGCCGTGAACGGCAAGGCTGCCGTTGTCTTTGCACACCTGATTACCAAGGGCGTGGACCACGGCGTGCACGCCTTCTACGTTCCGCTGCGCGACGAGAACGGTTTCCTTCCCGGCGTCGGCGGTGAGGACGACGGCGTCAAGGGCGGGCTGAACGGAATCGACAACGGCCGGCTGCACTTCTCCAACGTCCGGATCCCGCGCACCAACCTTCTGAACCGCTACGGAGACGTTGCCGAAGACGGCACGTACACCTCTTCCATCGAGAGCCCGGGCCGGCGGTTCTTCACGATGATCGGCACCCTGGTCCAGGGCCGGGTATCGCTGGACGGTGCTGCGGTTGCCGCCTCGAAGCTGGGCCTGAACATTGCCATCAAGTACGCCACTGAACGCCGCCAGTTCAACGGCGCCTCGGACACGGTCGAAGAGGTGCTGATGGATTACCAGCAGCACCAGCGGCGCCTGCTCCCCCTGCTTGCAACCACCTACGCGGCGTCCTTCGCGCACGACGAGCTGCTGGCCAAGTTCGACGACGTGTTCTCCGGAACCGATGACACCGACGAGAACCGCCAGGACCTTGAAACGCTCGCCGCTGCCCTGAAGTCGCTCTCCACCTGGCACGCGCTGGACACCCTGCAGGAATGCCGTGAGGCCACCGGCGGTGCCGGATTCCTGGCCGAAAACCGGCTCACCGCGCTGCGCTCGGACCTGGACATCTATGTCACCTTCGAAGGTGACAACACGGTGCTCCTCCAGCTGGTGGCCAAGCGGCTCCTGGCCGACTACGCCAAGGAGTTCCAGGGCGCGGACTTCGGCGTCCTGGCCCGCTACGTGGTGGGACAGGCCACCGAGCGCACCTTCCACCGCACGGGCCTGCGCCAGATCGTGCAGACCGTAGCGGACACCGGATCCGAGAAGAAGTCCGCTATTGCCCTGCGTGATCCCCGCACCCAGCACGACCTGCTGGCAGACCGGGTGGCCACGATGGTCGCCGAGGTTGCCGGCGAGCTGCAGAAGGCACGCAAGCTCCCGAAGGCCGAAGCAGCGGCAGTATTCAACCGGAACCAGCACGATCTCATCGAAGCCGCGCGGGCGCACGCCGAGCTGCTGCAGTGGGAGGCCTTCACCCGCGGGCTGGAGCGCATCGAGGACGAAGGCACCCGCCAGGTGGTCACGTGGCTGCGCGACCTCTTTGGCCTGGGCCTGATCGAAAAGAACCTGGCCTGGTACCTGATGCACGGCCGGCTTTCCTCGCAGCGCGCCCGCACGCTTGGTGAGTACGTCAACCGCCTGCTCGCCAAGATCCGGCCGCATGCCATGGACTTGGTCAATGCCTTCGGCTACGGCCCGGAGCACCTCCGCGCCGCCGTCGCCACTGGAGCCGAAAAGCAGCGCCAGGATGAATCAATGGAGTACCAGCGCCTGCTGCGGGCCTCAGGGGCCGCTCCGGTGGATGAGAAAATCCTGATCCAGCGCCGGAAGCAGGCGGCCATGGGCAAGCGGTAACGCCCGGCCGAACCCGTCTTACCCGGAAGGGGCCCGGCACCGGTTAACCCCGGTGCCGGGCCCCTTCGCCGTGTTTGGATGAGCTAGGGAAGGACCGAGCGGTACACCTGCAGCGTCGCTTCGGCAATCGCGTCCCAGGAGAAATGGTCCGCGGCGCGGTGCCTGCCTGCCGCTCCCATTTCCCGTGCCCGGTGCGGGTCGGTGACGAGTACGGTCAGGGCGGCGGCGAAGTCGCGGACGAATCTCTCCGGATCCAGCGGAGTGCCTGTGCCGTCCTGCACCTGCTCGATGGGCACCAGAAGGCCGGTAACGCCGTCGTCCACCACTTCCGGAATGCCGCCGGTTGCGCTGGCCACCACGGCGGTGCCGCAGGCCATCGCTTCCAGGTTCACGATGCCCAGGGGCTCGTAGATGGACGGGCAGGCAAAGACAGTGGCGGAGCTGAGCACCTTGATCAGCTCCGTGCGCGGCAGCATACGTTCAATCACGACGACGCCGTTGCGTGAGCTTCTTAGCTCGCCGATCAGTGCGGTGGTCTCGGCAGCGAGTTCCGGGGTGTCCGCTGCGCCGAGGCAGAGGACCAGCTGGACCTCCGGCGGCAGCAGCGCCGCGGCCCGGAGCAGGTACGGGACGCCCTTTTGCCGGGTATTGCGTCCAACGAAAACCACCGACGGTGCGTCCGGATCGATGCCCAGCGCCCGCAGGCCGTTCGGATCCTCGTCCGGGTGCCAGGTCTCGGTGTCGATTCCGTTGTGGACTACCCGGACCTTGCCGGGCGTGACCTCCGGGTAGGCGCGCAGGATGTCCTTCCGCATCCCCTCGGACACGGCGATGATGGCCGAGGCGGCGTGGTAGGCCGTCTTCTCCACCCAGGAGGAGAGCGCGTATCCCCCGCCCAGCTGCTCGGACTTCCACGGCCGCAGCGGCTCGAGGCTGTGGGCGCTGAGGACGTGGGGAACGCCGTACAGCAGGGACCCAAGATGACCCGCCATGTTGGCGTACCAGGTGTGTGAGTGGATCAGGTCCGTACCTTCCAGCCCCTGGAGCATGTCCAGGTCCGTGCCAAGGGTCTGCACGGCAGGATTGGCGCCTCCCAGTTCGGCAGGAACCGGGTAAGCCTGCACCCTGGCGCCGTGGTAATCAGCCTCCCGCGGTGCACCAAAGCAGTGAACGCGCAGGTCAGCACGGCTGGCCAGCACACGGCTCAGTTCTGCGACGTGCACTCCGGCTCCGCCGTAGATCTCAGGGGGGAATTCCTTGGAAACGATATCTACTCGCACTTGATCAACGTAGTGCACATCACGCGCAGTGATCTAGTGTGTTGGTCAGCACGCTTCCCAGTCAGGCACGGCTTAACAGATTTCCCGTATACCGGGAGCAGTCAGGAGCAGACACATGGCACCGAAGAAAGTCCTGTCCGTCGTCCTCGCCGGCGGCGAGGGTAAGCGGCTGATGCCGCTGACCGCTGACCGGGCCAAACCAGCGGTGCCATTCGCCGGCAAGTACCGGTTGATCGACTTTGCCCTGTCCAACCTGGTCAACTCCGGCTACCTGCAGATCGTGGTGCTGACCCAGTACAAGTCGCACAGCCTGGACCGCCACATCTCCGAAACGTGGCGCCTGTCCACCCAGCTGCAGAACTACGTCGCCTCCGTGCCGGCGCAGCAGCGGGTAGGCAAAAGCTGGTTCCTGGGCAGCGCCAACGCCCTGTACCAGTCGATGAACCTGATCGACGACGCAAGGCCGGACATCGTCGTCGTCATTGGCGCGGACCACGTCTACCGGATGGATTTCTCGCAGATGGTGGAGGCGCACATAGCCTCCGGGGCGCCGTGCAGCGTTGCCGCGGTCCGGCAGCCGCTGGCCATGGCGGACCAGTTCGGCGTCATCGAAACCGATCCCGGAGACCCGGGCCGGATCGCCGCCTTCGTTGAAAAGCCGTCGAGCACGCCCGGACTGCCTGATGATCCCGGCAGCTTCCTCGCCTCCATGGGCAACTATGTCTTTACGACCGACGCCCTGGTGGAGGCTTTGCGGATAGATGCCGAACGCCTGATCACCAAGCACGACATGGGCGGGGACATCATTCCCTGGTTCGTGGAACGAGGTGAAGCGAACGTCTACGACTTCACCGAGAACATCATTCCCGGCGCTACTGAGCGTGACCAGCGGTACTGGCGGGACGTAGGCACCCTGGACTCCTACTACGACGCGCACATGGACCTCATTTCGCCGGTGCCGTCCTTCAACCTCTACAACCTGCAGTGGCCTATCTACACCCGGCAGAGCACCTCCCCGCCGGCCAAATTCGTTCGGGATTCAACTGCCGCGCCCGGCACGGCAGTGGACTCAATCGTCGCCAACGGGGCCGTGATCTCCGGCGGGACGGTCAGCGGTTCGGTACTTGGCCACGACGTCTACGTTGACGCCGGCTCCACGGTCAGTGACAGCGTGATCATGGACGGTGTGAGGATTGGCGAGGGCGCAGTCGTCAAGCGTGCAATCGTGGACAAGTTCGTCCAGATTCCGCCGGGCGCAACCGTCGGGGTGGACCGAGACCTTGACCTGGCGCGCGGCTACACGGTGACGGCGTCGGGGCTGACGGTGCTGAGCAAGGGACAGACGGTACGGGTGGAGTGACCAGCACCGCCCGATAACGGGCGCGGGGCGGGTTAGCGGTAAGGTCGAGGTGCACCAGTTTGCCCTCCGCCGTGATACCCCCGGCGGACCCACCGCAGAAACGTGATCCATGAGCAGCACAGACCTCAGCCCCGAAGACCTCAGCACCTGCCTTCGGGTCCTCTCCACCATCCATGCCCTGGACGAAGACCATCCGGACCACGTGGCCGTCCGCCGTGCCACGGCGAAGATGTTCAAGGCAGTGAAGAAGCACCGCAAGGTGACCAAGCGCGAGGCCGTGGCCGAAGCGGACCGCGCCGTCGTGGCCCGGACCGCCACGGGGGCAGCTGACCGCATTGATGACGAGACCCGGGGTGCGCAGCTGCGCAGCTCTGCGCACGGTCCTTCCGCAGGGACCCTGCTTAAGCCCCGAAACTGCTACATCTGCAAGCAGCCCTTCACCCTGGTGGATGCTTTCTACCACCAGCTGTGCCCCGAATGCGCTGCGTTCAGCCACGGCAAGCGAGATGCCAGGACGGACCTCACCGGCCGGCGTGCCCTGCTGACCGGAGGCCGCGCCAAGATCGGCATGTACATTGCCCTGCGCCTGCTGCGCGACGGCGCGCACACCACTATCACCACCCGCTTCCCCAAAGATGCCGCCCGCCGCTTCGCTGCGATGGAAGACTCCGCAGACTGGCTGCACCGGCTGAAGATCGTGGGAATCGACCTGCGTGATCCGGCGCAGGTTATCTCCCTCGCCGACGCGGTAGCCGCTGACGGCCCGCTGGACATCCTCATCAACAACGCGGCACAGACTGTGCGGCGCAGTTCCAACGCCTACCAGCCGCTGATGGACGCTGAGCTCGAAGCGCTGCCGTCGAATAAGCCGATGCCGGAACTGGTGACCTTCGGCAACACGTACAACGCCCACCCCACGGCGCTGGCCGGGTCGGTCGCTGAACATCCGGTGCTGGCAGGTGACGCCGTCACCTCCCTGGCCCTGACCGCCGGGTCGTCCTCCCTGGCCAAACTGGGCGACGGGACGGCGATCGACGCCGGCGGCCTGGTGCCGGACACTGCGCCGATCAACTCCTGGACCCAGGTGGTGGACCAGGTTGAGCCGCTGGAAATGCTCGAAGTGCAGCTGTGCAATGTGACGGCGCCGTTCCTGCTGGTCAACCGGCTGCGTCCGGCCATGGCGGCTTCCCCCGCCCGGCGCAAGTACATCGTGAACGTCTCCGCCATGGAGGGACAGTTCTCGCGGCGCTACAAGGGCCCGGGACACCCCCACACCAACATGGCCAAGGCGTCGCTCAACATGCTGACCCGCACGAGTGCCGGGGAAATGCTGGAAACTGACGGAATCCTCATGACTGCGGTGGACACCGGCTGGATCACCGATGAGCGGCCGCACCCCACCAAGGTCCGGCTGGCCGAAGAGGGATTCCATGCCCCGCTGGACCTGGTGGACGGGGCCGCCCGCGTCTACGATCCGATCGTGATGGGTGAAGCCGGCGAGGACCTCCACGGGGTCTTCCTCAAGGATTACCGGCCCTCTGCCTGGTAGCAGCCCTGCGGCGGAGGGCACCTGCGCCCTTGCTGAGCTCCGACACTACGACGATGGTGGCTGCCACGCCCACGCAGAGCAGCCACTGGTCGGCGTTCAGCGGAACCGTTTCGAAGAGGTCCTCGAAGAACCCCAGCTGCACCACCAGGACCTGCAGCAGCACCACCGCGCCCAGCGCGAACCAGATGGTCCGGTTGGTGAATGTCTGGAGCGAGAAGAGCGACGAGGTTTCGCTGCGGACGTTGAGCAGGTTGAAGACCTGGTAGAAAACGAACGTGGTGAACGCCATGGTCGTCGCAAAATTGGTGCTGGCTGCGGCAGCCTCCGGGAAGAGCGACGGCGCCGCCAGCAGCACCCAGCAGGTTCCCGCGGCCATGACCAGCCCGGAGACCGCCAGCGCAGCGAGCCGCTGGCCGGTCAGCAGCGGCTCGCGGGGCCTGCGCGGGGACTGCCTCATCACTTTCGGATCGGTTGAGTCCACGCCCAGTGCCAGGGCCGGCGGACCGTCCATGATGATGTTCACCCACAGGATCTGGATTGCAGTGAACGGCGCTCCCCCGGCAAAGCCGAACGTGGCAGCGGCCAGGAAAATCAGCACGAAACCCCACGCGGTGGTCAGCTGGAACCGGACGAACTTGATGATGTTCGCGTAGATCCCGCGGCCCTCCCGGACAGCAGTGACAATGGTGGCGAAGTTGTCATCGGTCAGGATCATCCGCGCTGCACCCTTGGACACGTCCGTCCCGGTGATGCCCATGGCGATCCCAATGTCAGCCCGCTTCAGGGCCGGAGCGTCATTGACGCCGTCGCCCGTCATGGCCACCACCGAGCCGTCAGCCTGCAGCGCCTCCACGACCCGCAGCTTGTGCTCCGGCGAGACCCGGGCCAGCACGCCGACCTTCGGGACGAGCTCCTGCAGCTGCCGGCCATCGAGCTCGTCCAGCGCCGAACCGGCCACTGCCTCGCCCGGGATCCCAAGGTCCTTGGCGATGGCAGACGCCGTGACAAGGTGGTCTCCGGTGATCATGTGCACCTGGATCCCGGCGGCACGCGCCTCTTCGATCGCCTCCTTTGCTTCGCGGCGCGGCGGATCCATGATGCCTACGACGGCGTACAGCACCAGTGAGGTGACTGCGCGGCGCAGCTGCTCCGGTTCACTGGGTGGAAGATCCTCGACGGGACGCCCGGCTACAGCGAGGGTGCGCAGGCCGGCGTCGGCGATCAGCTCCACTTCGCTGAGTACGCGCTCCCGGTGTTCCGGGGTCAGGGGCTCGACGCCGTCCGGGCCGGCAAAGTGGGTGCAGAGGTCCAGGACAACCCCGGGCGCGCCCTTGACGTTGCACCAGGTCCTGTCCGGAACGCGCCGGTCCGAGTTGAACGTGGCCATGAACTTGTATTCCGAGTCGAACGGCACCTCCGCGAGCCGCGGATGTTCTGCACGCGCGCCCACCGGGTCTATGCCCGCTTTTTCGGCCAGCACCACCAGTGCGCCTTCGGTCGGGTCGCCGCTGAGCACTCCGTCCGTAACGGACGCGTCGTTGCACAGCACCATGGCCAGGTACGCCTCGGTCATTGCCGGAACCTCCCCGCCGTCGGGACTGAGGATCTTGCCTTCCAGCCCATACCCGGTTCCGGTGACGCGGCACCTGAGCCCAAAGGCGGAGACCATCCGCCGCACGGTCATCTCATTCAGGGTCAGCGTGCCGGTCTTGTCGGTGCAGATGTGCGTGGTTCCGCCCAGCGTCTCTACGGCGGAGAGCTGTTTGATGATGGCTCCGCGGGCCGCCAGCCGGGAGGCACCCATGGCGAGGGTGAACGCGACGACGGCGGTCAGGCCTTCCGGGATGGTGGCCACGGCGAGGGAAACGGACGTCAGCAGCAGTGAGTTGAGGTCTTCGCCGCGGAGGAGCCCGAGGATAAAGACCAGTGCCACTACAGCCAGCGCGATCCAGGTCAGCAGCGCAGCCAGCTGGTCGATGCTGCGCTGCAGGGTGGTCTTCTCATCCTGGGTGCTGCCGAGCAGGTGGGCGATGCGGCCCATCTGGGTGTCCATGCCGGTGCCGGTGACTACCATCGTCGCCCGCCCGCGGCTGATGTCGGTGCCCATGTAGAGCATGCCGTGCCGGTCGGCTACCGGTGAATCTGCGGCCTGCAGGGAAGCGGCGTCCTTGTTGACCGGCTGCGACTCCCCCGTGAGTGCGGCCTCCGCGGCCTGCAGCCGGACCGCTTCCAGCAGCCTGCCGTCTGCCGGTACCGAGTCCCCGGCCTCCAGCAGCACTATGTCCCCGGGCACCAGGTCCGTGCGGGTAATCGTTGCGATGCTGCCTCCGCGGCGGACCCGGGTGGTTCCCACATCGGTGCGGCGCAGTGCTTCCAGGCTGTTCTCCGCCCGCCGTTCCTGGACGTAGTTCAGGCAGGTGTTCAGGATGACCACGGCAAGGATGACGATTGGCGTTTCAAGTTCCCGGGAAACGACGGCGCTGATCACGGCGGCTGCGAGGAGCACCAGGATTAGCCGGTCGGAAAGCAGTGCCAGGATTTTGCGCCATGCCGGAACCGGAGGCTTTCCTGCCAGCTGGTTGGACCCGTAGAGCTCCAGCCTGCGGGCAGCCTCGCCTGGGCTGAGGCCCGATGCCGGATCGCTGGTGAGCGCTGCCGCGACTTCCGGTCCGGGCCGGGTCCAGGGCTCGGACACCTGGGGATCAGGGGCTCCGGGGGCAGGAGTTCCGGCCCCGGAGTTGCTGCCATGCTGCATGGGATGCCCCTGTGCTCGGCTCGCCAACTGGTCCGGATCAGTCTACCAATGCGCTGCCGGAGCGGTAATGGCGCGGTACGGAGTTGGTGCCGCAGCGGGTTCTCCGCCAAGGTTGGAGAATGCCAGCGCCCACCGCTCTCCGTGCCTACCTCCCCGGCCTCGCTGCCGCAGCAGCCGCCGTCGTGCTCTGTCTGCTGGTGCACCGGGTCTTCCCGGCGGTTCCGGTGCTGACGGCCGCGGTCCTGACGGGACTTCTTGCGGGTAACGTGCCTGGTCCGGCAGCGGTTTCGGCCGGCCCCTGGCGTCCCGGACTGACACTGGCCGCCAAGAGGTTCCTGCGGCTGGGCATCGTCCTGCTGGGCCTAAAGGTCTCCCTGGTGGACATCGCCGAGCTGGGGTGGCTCACTGTTGTGCTGATCATTGCGCTGGTGGGATTCTCCTTTGGGGCAACCTACGTGGTCTGCCGTGCCTTCCGCCTTCCGGGAGAAGAACCGGTCCTGGTGGCCGCCGGGTTTTCAATCTGCGGGGTCTCCGCGGTTGGCGCTGTTGCCGCAGCCAGGGGAATCGGCGCGGAACGGACCGCGGTTCCGGCGGCGATGGTGACCCTGTGCGGAACGCTGGCCATTGCTGTACTGCCGTTGTTCAGTGCGGTCCTGGGCCTGTCCCCGGAGAGATTCGGGTTCCTGTCCGGTGCTTCCATCCATGACGTGGGACAGGTGGTCGCCACCGCCCAGACCGGAGGGGCAGCGGCACTGGCGCTTGCCGTCGTCGTCAAGCTGGTGCGCGTACTGATGCTTGCGCCTGTCAGTGCCATGGCCGGGCTGCAGCACCGCCGCCGTGCCGGCAGCGGCGGGGGCAAGTTCCCTCCGCTGGTTCCGCTTTTCGTGGCCGGTTTCGTGGCGGCCGTCGCGCTTCGAACCACCGGGCTGCTGCCGGCCGGCCTGCTGGAAGCTGCCGCCCTGATGCAGGAGCTGCTCTTCGCCGCGGCGCTCTTTGGGCTGGGTGCATCAGTGAACCTGCGCTCCCTTGCCCGCACCGGCGGCCGGGCAGCTGCGGCATCGCTGGTGTCCTGGGCCATCATCGTCGCGGCAGCACTCGGCCTGGCAGTGCTGCTGGTTCCTGCCTGATCCGGGTGCCCGCCGCGGCGCCTCCCCCATCACCGGCTGAAGTGGTTGAATGAACTGGTGCCTAACGAAAACCTGAGCCGCGATGAAGCAGCCGCCCGCTCCGCCCTCCTGCGAGTTGACTCCTACGACGTTGAACTGGACCTGGGAGACGCCGCGAATCCTGCCGCTGCGGGATTCCGGTCGCGCAGCACCATAACGTTCGACTGCGCCGAGTCGGGTGCATCAACGTTCCTGGACTTCATCCACGGAGGCGTGGACGCCGTCGTGGTTAACGGCAAGGCCTACGATCCAGCGGAAACCGTGAAGGGCTCCCGGATCATGCTGCACAACCTGGTGACCGGCACCAACGTCGTCAGCGTTGAAGGAACCGCCTTGTACAGCCGCAGCGGCGAGGGCCTGCACCGCTTCACCGATCCAGCCGATGGGCGGACCTACCTCTACACGCAGTATGAACCCGCTGACGCACGGCGGGTTTTCGCCAACTTTGAACAGCCGGACCTGAAGGCTTCCTTCACCTTCCACGTCACGGCCCCTTCGGACTGGGAAGTTGTCTCCAACTCCCCCGAAGCGGCGCGCACACCGGTGGGCGCAACACGCAGCCGCTGGGACTTCTCTGCCACGAAGCGGATCTCCACCTACATCACCTGCGTGCTGGCCGGACCGTATTTCAAGGCGGAAGACTCCTGGCGCACAACCCTTCCGGGCGGGGACGAGCTGGTGGTGCCCCTTGGTGCCTACTGCCGCGCCTCGCTGGCGGAGCACTTCGACGCGGACTCCATCTTCGACACCACCAAGCGGGGGCTGGAGTACTTCCATCAGCTCTTCGCCTACCCGTACCCGTTCGGGAAGTACGACCAGGCGTTTGTGCCCGAGTACAACCTGGGGGCAATGGAAAATCCCGGCCTGGTCACTTTCACCGAGGCCTATGTGTTCCGGACCAAGGCCACCGAAGCGCAGTACGAGGCGCGGGCGAACACCATCATGCACGAGATGGCGCACATGTGGTTCGGTGACCTGGTGACCATGCGCTGGTGGGATGACCTGTGGCTCAAGGAGTCCTTCGCCGACTACATGGGTGCCCTGGCCGTGGACGAAGCCACAGACTGGACCAACTCGTGGGTCAGCTTCGCCAACCGCCGCAAGGCCTGGGCCTACGTACAGGACCAGCTGCCCACCACGCACCCCATCGTGGCGGACATCCCAAACCTTGAAGCTGCCAAGCAGAACTTCGACGGCATCACCTATGCCAAGGGTGCCTCGGTCCTGAAACAGCTGGTGGCATACGTAGGTTTCGAGGCGTTCGTTGAAGCCTCACGCACCTATTTCGCCCGGCATGCCTGGGGCAACACCACCCTCGCGGACCTGCTCGAGGTGCTCGGTTCCGCCTCCGGCCGGGACATGAGCGAGTGGTCGCGGATGTGGCTGCAGACTGCCGGCGTGCCTGTCCTGTCCGTAGACGCTGAACGGACTGAGGACGGTACCTATGCCTCCATCGCCGTGCTGCAGGACGCACCGGATCCGGTCAGCGGGGAACAGATGCCCAGACCGCACCGGATCCGCCTGGGGTCCTACGACTTCGACGCCGACGGTTGGCTCGTACGCACCGGATCGGTGGAGATCGACGTCGCCGGCCGGCGTACCGCGGTGCCGGAACTGGCCGGCAAGCCCGTGCCGGCACTTCTCCTGCCCAACGACGGAGACCTGACGTACGCCAAGATCCGTTTCGATCCGGCGTCCCTGGCCACACTGCTGGAATCGCTCCCCCGCCTGCGGGATCCCCTGGCCCGCGCCATCTGTCTTTCCGCGCTCTGGAACAGCGTGCGCGACGGCGTCCTGTCGGCCCGTGATTACCTGCGCCTGGTCATCCGGACCGCTCCGTCGGAGCCGGGAGCAGGCGTGAAGCAGGTACTGCTGGACAACGCACGTACAGCCGTTGAACGCTACGCGCCGGCGGAGATCCGCGGCGCGCTCAGGGAACAGCTCTTTACGGCGGTTGCGGGCCAGCTAGCCGACGCGCCGGCAGGAAGCGACAGCCAGCTCATCCTGGCCAGGGCCGCCGCAGCGCTGGGCAGGCACAGCACCAGCCACAACGAACTGCTTCGCGGCCTGCTCTCCGGTGAGGTCAGCTACCCGGGACTCACCGTGGATTCGGACCTGAGGTGGCGGCTCTGGCAGGCACTTGCGGGTACCGGCTCCGCGGGCACGGAGGAGCTAAAGGCAGAGTTGGCGGCGGACAACACGGCCGCGGGCCGGGTGGGGTACACCGTGGCAGCGGCGGCGCTGCCCGACGCGGACGTGAAGCTTGCCGCCTGGGCAACGGCAGTGAATACAGCGGAACTTTCCAATGAGCTGCTCTCAGCCACCATTGAAGGCTTCAACATCGGAAGCCACGAAATCCTGGACGCCTTCATTCCGGACTACTTCGCCGCTTTGGACACAGTGTGGTCCACGCGCAGCATAGAAATAGCGTCACGAGTGGTGGCTGGACTCTATCCGTCCGCACAGGACCTGGCGCCGCACACGGTACCGGCAGACCATCCGGTGCTGGTGCTGAGCCAGGAATGGCTGGAGTCCAACTCCGCGGCTCCGGCTGCGCTGCGCAGGATCATCATCGAAGCGCAGGACCAGCTGCTCCGCGCCCTGCGTGCCCAGGCCGCGGCCCGCTAGCTGTAGTTCCCACGGTGGTTGTGAAGGTCCGGCCAGTACGCCGGCCGGGCCTTCGCAGGCCAACGCCTGCGCTAGCGCCGTTTGGCTACGCTCAGCAGGAAAGCCGAGTCCTCGACGGCGGTGACGGCATGGCGGGCCTGCGGCACGATCAAATGGTCGCCGGAGGATCCTTCCCAGCTCTCGCCTTCGGAGTGCAGGGTGATACGCCCCTTGAGCACAGTGATGGTGGCTTCGCCGGGGTTCTCGTGTTCGTCCAGGCTGAACCCGGCGGCGAGGGCAATCACGGTCTGGCGCATTACGTGCTCATGACCGCCGTAGACCGTGGCCGCGCTCCTGCCCGAGGAAGCCTCCCGGGCCGTCTCAAGATGGTTACGCACCAGCGCCGTCAGCGACTTCTTTTCCATGCCGGGAAGTCTAGATGCCGGGTGGGCAGTTAGGTAGCGGGAACTACGGGACCCGGTTGATCCACTCGGGAGTATCGAACTTGGAGACGACCTTTTCCTTGGCGCGCTCCATTTCGGCGTCGGTAATGCCGGTTGTCCTGGCGCCGTAGCGCTCAGCAAACGTCTGCATCATGGTGTCCAGGATTTCTTCGCGGCTGAGCCCGGTCTGCCGGCGCAGCGGATCCACGCGCTTCTTGGCGCTGCGGGTGCCTTTGTCGGAGAGCTTCTCCTTGCCGATGCGCAGCACCTGGACCATCTTGTCCGCATCGATGTCATAGGACATGGTCACGTGGTGCAGCATGGCGCCGGAACTGAGCCGCTTCTGTGCTGCTCCGCCAATCTTGCCCTGGTCCGTGGCGATGTCATTGAGTGGCTGGTACCAGGCCTTGATCCCCAGGCGTTCCAGTGACTCCATGACCCATGCATCAAGGAACGGATAAGAGTCGGCGAAACTGAGCCCGTCAACGAGGGACTGCGGGACATAAAGCGAATAGGTGATGGCGTTGCCGTGTTCCATGAACATGGCGCCGCCGCCGCTGATCCTGCGGACAACCGTCACGCCGTGGCGTTCGGCGCCGTCCGGATCCACCTCGTTGCGCAGGGACTGGAAGCTGCCGATCACCACGGAGGGAGATTCCCATTCCCAGAACCGAAGCGTGGGATTGCGCCGTCCAGCGGCGACTTCCTCCGCCAGTACTTCGTCCATGGCCACGTGCATATGCGTGGACAGCGGGGTGGGCGGGATGATCTCCCATTCGTGGTCCCCCCAGCTGGTGGCCTTGGCCAGCGCACGGCGGACAGTGATGGCCACTGCTTCCGGGGAGAAGCCGAACAGCACGGCGTCGGGTCGCAGCCGGGCCCGGATCGCCTCGGCGATTTGTTCTGCGGTGCTCTCAGCGGAAAGGCCGGTCAGCGCTGCGTTGATTTCGTCAAGCGCGTCATCCGGTTCAAGGAAGAAGTCTCCGCTGAGGGATACCGAGTCCAGGAGGCCGTTCTGAACGTCGAGGTCCACCACGACCAGTTTGCCGCCGGGAACTTTGTACTCCCCGTGCCGGCGGCCGTCGTGTGCTTCGCTCATGCTGATCCTCCTGAAAAACTCTCACCCTCGGCGCCTGGTACGCCGGACATTGGACGTAAACGAAAGGTCCGTCCGGAACATTCCGAACGGACCTTCCAATTCTAGGCTGCTGCCCAGGAAAAGCTGAGGCTACTTCTTGCCGCCGAAGCCCTTGAACCGAGCGTTGAAGCGCTCCACACGGCCGGCGGAGTCCATGATGCGCTGCTTGCCCGTGTAGAACGGGTGCGATGCGGAGGAGATTTCCACCTCGATCAGCGGGTAGGTGTTGCCGTCTTCCCACTCGATCGTCTTGGAGGACGTCGCCGTGGAGTTGGTCAGGAACGCGGTGTCGGACGCGAGGTCACGGAAAACAACCGGGGCGTACGAGGGGTGGATGTCAGACTTCACAGTAATACCTTCTCTAGGTGACTGGATTTTGCCAGGCACAATGGGGTTCAAAGCTCTTATGGCCAATTGGCCAACAATCAATCTTAGCGCAATGACAGCAGTGATGCGCAAAACCTGCCTGCGCTGGACGTTCGGTGTCCGCGCCTACCAGCCTAGCGCAGTCCTCCGCCGCTGCCCCAGCCGGTAATCTCGGCCCTGATCGAGGTGCTGATGCCGCGGGTAGTCCCGGCATAGTCGATCAGCAGCGGCCGGTACAGGTCATCGAGGGTCAGGACAATCGAACCGGCGAAGTCGCCGGGATTAACAGGTTCGACGACGGCGGTCAGCCGGGTGGCGGGGGCGCCTTGGTAAAGAACCCCGTATTCAGCACGGACGCTCCCGGCTGTCTGCACCAGTGACCGCAGCCGGTCCGGATGGGCCGTCAGCTCGGCGGCATCGGCCAGCACGGCAGCATAGGCTTCTTCCGCGCTGCCGGAGGGATCCGCGCTGGTCTCGGACTCTCCGGTCCGCAGCGTGCGTCCGGCCCCGGAGACCGAGATGTGAAGTTGCCCGTCAGCGCTTCGAAGCTCCATGGCGAATTCCGGCGCGGTGCGGAACTGCATGGTGTAGGTCCCCGGAGGCAGCCAGCTGGCAGTGGTGGTGACCTGCTGCTCCGCCCCTGTTCCGGCTTCCATGGCGGCGGCGACGCAGTCCGCGGCACCGGTGAACTCACCGCTGTCCCCGCGAAGCAGGAACCGGCACGCGTCCTGGACACTCTCCGCCATCCCGGCCGGCGCACCGCTCACGCTGACCTGCAGGGGTTCCGGGACCGCAGTGGGCTCAGGTTCCGCGGTGCGCACCCTTGCCTGCTGCGGCGCGGGTTCCGGCCGTGGGGGTTCGGACGCGGGAGATTGTGTCCGTGCGGTCATTTGTTCGGCCGTAGGACCACAGGCCGCGGCTACGGGGAGCAGGGCCGCGGCAAGGCACAGCGCGGCGAGGCGCCGGTAACCGTGCTTGCGTGCTGGCATGGACTGCCCCTGGGCTCAAAAGAGACGGTAGTGGGTCGTGCACGGCAAGTGTGACACCAACAGGCTCCGGATATAAGCGTGGGGAAGGGCTAAGAAACCCGGCACTCCCAAAAAGCCACAGCAGACGCGGCGGCGACGTTCAGGGAGTCGACTCCGCGCTGCATGGGAATCCGGACGGTCAGGTCAACCTCGGCCAGGGTACTCCGGGATAAGCCGTCGCCCTCGGTGCCCAGGATCAGCGCCAGCTTTTCGTAACGGCGGGCACCAAGTTCTTCCAGCGTCAGTGAGTCCTCTTCCAAGGCGAGGGCCGCCGTCGTGAATCCGGCTGCCCGGAGTTCGGAGAGTGCTCCCGGCCAGGACCCGAGCCGGAGCCAGGGAACCTGGAACACGGTGCCCATGCTGACGCGGATGGCCCGGCGGTACAGCGGATCTGCACACTGCGGGCTGACCAGGACGGCATCCACACCCAGCGCGGCGGCCGAACGGAAGATCGCGCCGATGTTGGTGTGGTCGACGATGTTCTCCAGGATGGCGATCCGCTGCGAGCCGGCCAGTACACCTGCCAGTTCCAGCGAGGCCGGGCGCTGCATGGCTGCCAGCGCCCCGCGGTGCAGGTGGAATCCGGTGATAGCTTCGAGGATCGCCGGAGTGCCTACGTAGGCTGGGGCATCCGGAAAGCGGTCCAGGATGTCCTGCAGGTCCGGCAGCCACTTCTCGGCCAGGAAAAAGGACCTGGGGATGTGGCCGGCGTCGATGGCCCGCCGCAGGACCTTGGATGATTCGGCTATGTAC
The DNA here is from genome assembly GCF_039528575.1 of Arthrobacter gandavensis. Taxonomy (NCBI): domain Bacteria; kingdom Bacillati; phylum Actinomycetota; class Actinomycetes; order Micrococcales; family Micrococcaceae; genus Arthrobacter; species Arthrobacter gandavensis. The sequence goes on along the minus strand of NZ_BAAALV010000001.1, from coordinate 226,278 downwards.
ATTCCCTCGGCCGGTTCGCGCAGGCGGCGCAGGGATGTGTCTGTCAGCCGCGTGTAGTCCGAAACGCGGGGGTCATCGGCAGATTCAAGATGGATGAGGCTCACTTAGAAAACCATAATCCAGAGCGCCACGAGCCCCAGCAGCACGATCACCGTGCGCAGGGCAACCGGCGGAAGCCTGCGCCCCACCGCCGCGCCCAGGAACCCGCCGACCAGCGATCCGACCGCGATCAGGGCGACGACGGGCCAGATAATCCGGTCGAAGGCGAAGAGCAGGTAGGACGATGCCGCCACCACGTTTACGCCCAGGACAAGCACGTTCTTGACCGCATTCGCATTCTGCAGGGTGCCGTGAAGGAAGATGCCCAGGATGCCGACCAGCAGGATGCCCTGCGCAGCGACGAAGTACCCGCCGTAGATGCCGGCGAGGAAAATGAGCACGGTCAGCTGCCAGGACGGGCGGCGGGGACCTTCTGCGACGTCCCCGGGCTGCTCGTTGCGCGCTGCGCGTTCCCGCACCCAGGCTTGGAGCCTGGGCTGGAAAACAACGAACAGGAGCGCCACCACGATGAGGAAGGGAGCTACCGTGCCGAAGACGTCCTCCGGAAGGTGCAGCAGCAGCCAGGCACCGGTGATGCCGCCCAGGATCGATGCCGGAAGCAGCCTCAGCAGGGTTCCGCCGAGTCCTGCCAGCTCGCGCCGGTACCCCCATGATCCGGCGATGTTGCCGGCAATCAGTCCCATGGCGTTGCTGATGGTGGCGGCAACCGGTGCGTACCCCAGTGCCACCAGCACCGGGAAGGTCACCAGGGTGCCCGAACCAACGACTGCGTTGATCGTTCCGGCCCACAGGCCGGCGAAAAGAACCAGGGCGTCGTGAAGCCACCCTGCCGAAGACAGGATCATTCAGCTGGACGTCCTGCTAGCGGCGGGCCGTGGCGGCGTAGCGGCCCGCGGCATCGCGCTGGACGGCCAGCGGCAGGTCAAAGGCGGTGCTCAGGTGCTCTTCGGTGAACACGGTGTCGATGGGGCCGGCTGCCACCACGGCGCCGTCGCGCATCAGCAGCGCGTGGGTGAATCCCGGCGGCACTTCTTCAAGGTGGTGGGTCACCAGGACGATCGCGGGGGCGTCTTCGTCCGCAGCCAGGTTGGCCAGGCGCTGGACCAGGTCTTCGCGGCCGGCCAGGTCCAGCCCTGCCGCCGGCTCGTCCAGGAGCAGCAGCTCCGGGTCCGTCATCAGTGCCCGGGCAATCTGCACACGCTTGCGTTCCCCTTCGCTCAGCGAGGAGAAGCGGCGGTTGATGTAGGTGGACATGCCCCAGTCGTGCAGCAGGCGGAACGCGCGGCGTTCGTCCAGCTTGTCGTACTTTTCACGCCAGCGGCCGGTCATGCCGTAGGCAGCGGTAAGGACTACGTTCAGGACTGTTTCATGCTCCGGGATCTGGTTGGCCAGGGCTGCCGAGGCCAGTCCAATGCGGGGCCGCAGCTCAAAGACATCAACTGCGCCCAGCACTTCTTCCAGGATTCCTGCCATGCCCCGCGTGGGGTGCATCCGGCCGCCGGCAATCTGCAGCAGCGTGGTCTTCCCGGCGCCGTTGGGTCCCATGATGACCCAGCGTTCGCCTTCCCTCACCTGCCAGTTCACGCCGTCCAGAAGGGTTTTTCCGCCCCGGACGACACTTACTCCGGCAAATTCAAGAACATCACTCATAGCAGTAGACACTAGGCTAAAGAAAGGCGCGTTGGCGAAACGCGACGCCGCCGCATGTCCGCGCGGCCGTGTCCAGACCGGCTGCCCACACCGTACGAAGATCGGAAACCACGCATGTCCCCTGAAACCACTCCGGAATACAGTGTTGTCAGCTACGGACGCGAACTCGCTGACGCCTACCTCGGAGCGGTGCAACAGGCCGTGGCCGGCACGGGAGCGCGCATCGTCGAGCTGGAGAACGCGGAGGGCGACGGCTACGTGGTGACGAAACTGTTCGTAACCTTCGACGGCGGCCTCGAGGCCCTCCGCTCGGCCGTTGCCGCTGCCGCCAAGGCGGCGCTGGCAGGCGGAGCGTCTCCTGCACAGAGCGCCGTCGTGCCCGCTTCACTGGTTGAGCCGGGACGCAAGCTGCTGGTCATGGATGTCGACTCGACACTGATCAAGCAGGAAGTCATTGAACTCCTCGCGGCGCACGCCGGCCGCGAGGCAGAGGTAGCTGCCGTGACCGAAGCCGCGATGCGCGGGGAGCTGGACTTCACACAGAGCCTCCATGCCCGGGTGAAGACACTTGCCGGACTGCCCGAGTCGGTCATCGGGGAAGTGGGAACGCGGATTGAACTCTCCGACGGCGCTGAGTCGCTGGTCAAGGCGTTCCTGTCCGCAGGCCACGCAGTTGCGGTGGTTTCCGGCGGGTTCAACCAGGTGCTGGCTCCCCTGGCCTCCGCACTGGAACTCACGTTCGCCCGAGCCAATCAGCTGGGAATCGAGGACGGACTCCTGACCGGGACGGTCACCGGCGAAGTGGTGGACCGCGCGGTCAAGGCCCGGTGCCTCCGGGAATGGGCGGCGGAGCTGGATATCCGCCTGGACCAGACGATTTCCGTTGGTGACGGCGCGAATGACCTGGACATGCTGGCGGCGGCCGCACTGGGCGTGGCATTCAATGCCAAGCCGGCAGTACAGGCCGCCGCGGACGCCGTGCTGAACCTGCCCAGCCTGGACGTGGTTCAGCACTTCGTGAAGCTCTAGAGGACCTAGGCGCTGAGGTAGTCCGCTCCACCGACGTACTCGGTGTGCCCGGCAGGCACGTCTGCAAGGGCCATGCGGGCTACCTCGGCGGCGAACTCCTCGACGGAGTAGAGCCGGCCGGCCTCTTCGCGCCGCGCTTCGATGGCACCCGGGTTGGCGCGGTCAAGCAGGGTTGCGGTCACGGTCCCTTCGATCATGTCGCCGGAAACCACGACAAGGGTGATTCCCTTTTCCTCCAGCTCCGGGATACGGGCACGCAGGGCGTCCTCACCGGCACGCTTGCTCCGGGCAACGGGCTCGTACTCGGGCATGGTGGGAACAGAGTTGATGAAGTGGGCCTGGTGGCTGGTCACGAAGACCACCCGGGAGCCCGGCTTCATCTGCGCAGCTGCCGCCGTAAGCATGTTGACCTGCGCGTCGCGGTTCAGCTTCAGCGCATAATCATCCTCCACACCGGTTTCCATGCCGCCGGAGGCATTGAGCACCAGCAGGTCCAGGCTGCCGAAGGAATCCAGGGCCGCGTCAACCAGGGCGGCAGGGCCTTCGGGGGACGTCAGGTCGGCACCCACGGCAACAGCCCGGCCGCCGCCGGCCTCAATGCCGGCCACTACCTTGTTGGCGCGGGGTGCCTTCTGGCGGTAATTGACGACGACGCCTGCACCTTCGGCGGCAAGCAGTTTTGCGACTTCAGCGCCGATGCCCCGGGATGATCCGGTGACGATTGCCGCTTTGTGCTCGAGCTGGCCCATAAGAACTCCTTTGTGGAAACTTTGTGCGAAATAGCTAAAAATTTGCTCTCTGCATCCCATCCTGCCAGCCGGTACCGGCGGGAGCCTTGGTGGAAACCTCCAAGGAATACCCCGCAGGCACGGGCTAGTGTCCCATTCCCAGTCCGCCGTCCACGGGGATGACAGCGCCGGAAATGTAGCCTGCTTCCGGGCCCGCGATCCAGCGGACGACGCCGGCTACTTCTTCCGGCGCCGCGAAACGGCCCGCCGGAATGGAAGACAGGTAGTTCTTCTGCGTGTCCTCGGGCAGGGCGCGGGTCATGTCAGTGTCGATAAACCCGGGTGCTACGACGTTGGCAGTGATGTTCCGGGAGCCAAGTTCGCGGGTCAGGGAGCGGGCGATGCCCACCAGGCCAGCCTTCGAAGCAGCGTAGTTGACCTGTCCCGGGGAGCCGTACAGGCCCACTACCGAGGAGATCAGTACCACGCGGCCGCGGCGGAGCTTCAGCATTCCCTTGGACGCCCGCTTGACTACCCGGAACGCTCCGGTCAGGTTGGTGTCCACCACGGAGGTGAAGTCGTCTTCGCTCATGCGCAGCAGCAGGGTGTCCCGGGTGATTCCGGCATTGGCCACCAGCACCTCAACGGGGCCGTGGGCGGCTTCCACTTCGGTGAACGCGGCATCGACCGAAGCCATGTCCGTGACGTCTGCCTTGACGCCCAGCATGCCTTCGGGAACGTCTCCGCTGCGGTAGGTAATGGCGACCTTGTCCCCCGCCTCAACGAATGCCTTGGCGATGGCCAGGCCTATTCCTCGGTTTCCACCGGTGACAAGGACACTGCGGCCGGCCTGGGACTGGGAATCGTTCTGCACAAAAAATCCTTACGTATGGAGGCGGAGCATGAGAATCCGATCCTATCGGCGCCGGAGGCAACTACAAGTTACCCGGCAGCAGTGAGACAATGGGGGAATCTGTTTGGAGAGTGATGACCCAGTGACGATTCTGCGATGAACCAGGGATGAGCAAGCTATCCCGCCGCGGCACCCGCATTCCGCGGATTACGGACGCCCGATCGGCGCATACCGATGAGATGCACGCGCGCATGGTCAAGTACACGGTGTCCATGAGCATCCGCATGGTGTGCCTGTTCCTGCTTTTCTTCGTCCACGGCTGGATGCTGTGGGTTGTAGTGGCGGGCGCCGTCGTGCTGCCGTGGTTCGCCGTCGTCATCGCCAACGGAGGCAGTGACAGCAGCAACCTTGGCGGAGACTCCCCCTACGAGGCTGCCGCTCCGCAGCAGCTTGAGGCACGGGTTTCCGACGCTCCCGAGTCCCCCGGCACCACGGTGCTGAGCGGCGAGATCATTGACGACGACGGCCCTGCCGGCCGGGGAACGCAGGCACCGGGCGCATGAACCTGCTTGACCAGTTATCCGGCGGTGCCGGCGCAGAAGACCGTGCCCGGTGTTCCCGCAAGGGATGCCGTGCCGATGCCGAATGGCAGCTGCTGTGGAACAACCCCAAAATCCATACACCTGAGCGGCGGAAGATCTGGCTGGCCTGCGGCGACCACCGCGGCTGGCTCGAAGACTACCTGCAGGTCCGCTCCCTGTGGAAGGAAACGCTGCCCCTTGCCGGCAGCGCCGGAACCGAAAGCGACACCCACTAGATGTACAAGTTCCTCCTTTCCAGCCGGTGGCTGGGCTGGTTCGCCCTGGTGTGTGCGCTGGCGGCTGTCTGCGCGTTCCTGGGCACGTGGCAGCTCGACCGCCGCAATGCTGTCCGGGAGGACATTGGCTGGGTAGAGAGAAACTACTCGGCGGACCCGGTTCCCTTCGAAGAGGCAGCCGGCTACTTCGAGGAATTCGATCCGTCAGCGGAGTGGCTGCCGGTCGAGCTGACCGGCACCTACGACACCGCGAACCAGCGGATTGTCCGCAACCGCCCGCTGAACGGCCGCCCCGGCTATGAGGTCCTGGTGCCGCTGAAGCTCCAGGACGGCACCGCCGTCGTTATCAACCGCGGCTGGCTGGCGATCGGCAACAACGAGGCAGGCTGGCCGGACGAGGTGCCCGCCGCTCCGGAAGGTGAAGTAACCGTCACTGCCCGCATCAAGCCCGCAGAACCCACCCTGCTTCGTGGCGCACCGGAGGGCCAGCTGGCCTCGATCGACCTCGCAACGTACCAGGAGCAAACCGGGTATCCGCTGGAGCAGGCCGCCTACGGGCTGATGGACACCGAGGACCCTGCGCCCGCCGACCGGCCCGAGGCGGCTCCCAAGCCTGCGCTGGACGAAGGCCCCCACCTGTCCTACGCCCTTCAGTGGTATGCCTTTGGCCTGCTCTTCTTCGTTGGGTTTGGCTACGCTGCCCGCCAGGAAGCGTGGAACATCATCGAGGCCGGCGAGGAAGACGAAGACGACTTCGAGGACGAGGACGAGGTCCACTCGGCAACGCCGGCTCCGCGCCGCAGCCGGCCGGTGCGCAAGCGCCGCGGCCCCACGGGCGAAGAGGAAGAAGACGCGATCCTGGACGCCCAGGGCTACTAGGTTCCAGCCAGGCCGTCAC
>NZ_BAAALV010000001.1:198285-220196 GCF_039528575.1 Arthrobacter gandavensis | reverse complement strand
GCCAGGGTAACGAGCTCCAGGTAACCCTCGTTCCAGTGGTCCTCGTCGCCGTCGGGCAGCAGGACCACCCGTTCCGGGTTCAGGGCCGCTACGGCGCCTTCATCGTGGCTGACCATGACGACGGCGCCGGAGTAGTTGCTCAGGGCGCCCAGGATCTCCTCGCGGGAGGCCGGGTCAAGGTTGTTGGTGGGCTCATCCAGGAGAAGCACGTTGGCTGAGGACGCCACGATCGTGGCCAGGGCCAGGCGCGTCTTTTCACCGCCGGAGAGCACGCCTGCAGGCTTGTCCACATCGTCACCGCTGAACATAAAGGAACCCAGGACGCTGCGGACCTCGGCGTCGTCCATGTCCGGCGCTGCGGAGCGCATGTTCTCCAGGACGCTGCGGTCCGTGTCCAGGGTTTCGTGCTCCTGGGCGTAGTAGCCGATCTTCAGGCCGTGTCCGGGGATGATGCGTCCCGTGTCCGGAGTGTCCACACCGGCGAGCATACGCAGCAGGGTGGTTTTACCGGCACCGTTCAGGCCCAGGATGACTACCTTGGAACCACGGTCAATGGCCAGGTCAACGTCGGTGAAGATCTCCAGGGATCCGTAGCTCTTGCTCAGGCCTTCAGCCATCATGGGCGTCTTGCCGCAGGGTGCGGGATCCGGGAAGCGCAGGGCTGCCACCCGGTCCGTGGCCCGTACTGAATCCAGTCCGCTCATTAGCCGGTCAACACGCTTGAGCATGCTCTGGGCAGCGGAAGCGCCGGAGGCACGGGCCTTCATCTTGTTGGCCTGTGCCAGCAGGGCGCCGGCCTTCTTTTCGGTATTGGCGCGTTCGCGCTTGCGGGCACGCTCATCCGTTTCACGCTGGATCTTGTAGCGCTTCCAGTCCATGTTGTAGATGTCGATCGTGGCGCGGTTGGCGTCCAGGCTGAAGACTTTGTTGACGGTCGCTTCGAGCAGGCCGGTGTCGTGGCTGATCACGATCAGGCCGCCGGTATGGTTCTTGAGGAACTCACGCAGCCAGGCGATCGAGTCGGCGTCGAGGTGGTTGGTGGGCTCATCGAGGAGCATGGTCTCGGCGTCGGAGTAGAGAATCCGGGCCAGTTCCACACGGCGGCGCTGGCCGCCGGAGAGGGTCTTCAGCGGCTGGTTCAGCAGCCGGTCCGGAAGGGCCAGGTTGGCGCAGATGGTGGCGGCTTCGGACTCGGCGGCGTAACCGCCGGCGGAGAGGAACTCTGCCTCAAGCCGGTCATAGCGGTTCATGGCCTTGGCCGAGACCTTGGCATCATCGCTGGCCATCTCGTCCTGGCACTTCTTCAGCTCTGTGAGGACCTTGTCCAGGCCGCGGGCGGAGAGAATACGGTCACGCGCAAGCTGTTCCATGTCCGGGGTGCGCGGATCCTGCGGCAGGTAGCCAATGTCTCCGGTGCGCTTGATGTGCCCGGCTGCCGGAAGGGTCTCACCGGCCAGGACCTTGGTAAGGGTGGTCTTTCCGGCGCCGTTGCGGCCCACCAGCCCGATCTTGTCTCCCTTGTCCACACGGAATGAGACCGCTTCCATGAGCAGGCGTGCGCCGGCACGCAGCTCGAGTTCAGATACGGCAATCACTAAGGAGGGACCTTTCGAAGGGGTGGGTTGTACGCATGTTGGTACGCAGAATCTGCGAAGGCAGCCTTCCAAGTCTACCGGCTTTACCAGAATTGTAGGAACCCGACAAAGGAGATCGGCCTTAGGCGGGTCTAGTCTCGGAAATGCCGGGGCGGTTTCCCCGGAGGCTTGAGACGCACTTGTAGGACCCCGACGAAACGAGCATAAATGCCAGCCGCCCCAGACCCCGCTGCCCCTTCCCGCCCGGATCCCTCCCCCGCCCCTATGGCCTCCCCCGGCACGCCCTCCACCCGAGAGGCCAGTTACGGCTCGAATGGAGCGCCAAACGAGCCGCATGTGGCCTCTCGGCGCAAGTGGGGCGCGGCCGACCTGTCCTACGTTGCGGTCTTTGCGGCACTGATCGCAGCATTCTCGCTGCTGCCCGGGATTCCCCTGGCCGCCGGAGTTCCCATCACCCTGCAGACCCTCGCCGTCATCCTGACCGGCATGGTCCTGGGTCCGGCCCGCGGCGCAGCAGCCGCAGGCCTCTACCTTGCGGCCGGCTTTGCCGGACTGCCTGTCTTTAGCGGGTTCAGTTCCGGCATCGGAGTCCTTGCCCGCCCCTCGGCCGGATACCTGGTCTCCTTCCCGCTGGCAGCGCTGGTGGTTGGACTGCTGGTGCGCGTGGTGCTGAGCCGGATCCGCCGGGCGCGGTTCGCCGGGTTGTTCGCTGCGGGGCTGGGAACCAGCTTCCTGGTGGTCCATCCGCTGGGGATTGCGGGCCTGATGCTCAACGCCGGCCTCTCCTTCCCGGCAGCCCTCACGGCAGATGTGGCTTTCTGGCCAGGGGACGTGCTCAAGAACCTGGCAGCAGCTGCGGTTGCGGTAAGCGTCTTCGCCGCGTTCCCGCGGCTGGCCCCGCAGGCGAAGCCGCGCCGGAAGACGGCACGCAGCTCATGACTGTCCAGTTCCGTGCTGCCGAGGTACGGGCGCCGGATGCCGAGCCTGGAGCCCAGCCCATCCTGCATCCTTTTTCCCTGGAGCTGCACGAATCCCGGATAGCGGTCATCGGAGCCAACGGCTCCGGCAAATCCACGCTCCTGCGCCTGATCAACGGCCTGCTGCTGCCTTCAAGCGGCAGCGTCAGCGTGGACGGGGCGGACACGGCCCGTCAGGGGCCGCTGGTGCGGCGCCGGGTGGGGTTTGTGTTCACGGACCCGCTTTCCCAGCTGGTCATGCCCACGGGACGGGACGACGTCGAACTCTCACTGCGGCGCAGCATCCGCAGCACGGCCGAACGCCGGGCCGCGGCGGAACACGTCCTGGAACGCTTTGGCCTGCTGCGCCTGGCCGACCGCAGCATCTATGACCTCTCCGGCGGTGAGCGGCAGCTGATGGCGCTGGCTGCAGTCTTGGCAACGGACCCGGACATCCTCGTAGCCGATGAACCGAGCACGTTACTGGACCTGCGCAACACTGCGCACCTGCGGAACGTCCTGGCCGGTCTCCCCCAGCAGGTCATCTACACCACCCACGATCTGGACTTCGCGGCCGACGCCCAGCGGGTACTGGTGGTGGAAGGCGGACGGATCGTTCGGGACGGTCCGCCGGAAGAGAGCATTGCAGCCTACCGGCAGCTCGCGGCCGGGGAACCCGCCGGTCAGTGGACGGAGTGAATCCGTGAGGAACTCCCTGCAGCTGGGCGCCTACCGCCCGGGCAGCAGCCTTGTTCACCGGGCGCCGCTGGGACTGAAGGCGGCCGCCGTCGTCCTGGGCTCACTGGCTATGCTCGCTGCCGCGCATCCGCTGGCAACGGGAGCCGGGGCACTGCTGACGGTGCTGGCCTACGCCGGTGCCGGACTGCTGCGTGAACTCGCCATGCCGCTGAAGCTGATGTGGCCGGTCCTGCTGATCCTCGGCGCGTTCCAGTTCTGGCAGGCCGGGCCCTGGACAGCGGTAACAGTGACGGGCAACATCCTGGTGTGTGTGATGGCCGCCCGGCTGCTGGTACTCACTGTCCCGGTGCCTCAACTGCTCGACGGCGTGGTGAAGCTGGTGCGGCCGCTGCGGGTTTTCGGGGCAGATCCGGAACGGTTTGGGCTGGCGCTGGCCCTGATGCTGCGCAGTGTTCCCTACCTGCTGGGTTCGGCCGCGGATGTCCGCGACTCCGCGAAGGCGAGGGGGCTGGAACGCAGTCCCCGGGCGCTTGCCGTCCCGGTAGTGATCCGAACGGTGGCCTATGCACAGCAGACCGGAGATGCCCTGGCCGCCCGCGGCATCGGTGAGCCGGACCGGGACTGAACGCCAGCCCCAACGCCGGAAGGGCGGACACCCGATAAGCAGGTGTCCGCCCTTCCGAGCGTATTGAAGCCAGGCCCGGCTAGATGTTAAAGCCGAGGGCCCGCATCTGGTCGCGGCCGTCGTCGGTGATCTTCTCAGGTCCCCACGGCGGCATCCACACCCAGTTCAGCCGGAACTCGTCGACGATCCCTTCAAGTGCCTTGCCGGTCTGCTCCTCGATGACATCGGTCAGCGGGCAGGCGGCAGTCGTCAGGGTCATGTCGATGAGCAGGGCTCCGTCTTCGGCATACTTCAGCCCGTACAGCAGGCCCAGGTCGACGACGTTCACCCCCAGCTCGGGGTCAATGACGTCCTTGAGGGCCTCCTCGACGTCCTCCAGGGACGTCTGGGCCAGGTTGGCGTCGCTCATGTTCTGCTCCTCGTATTCCGGCGTGCCTGGTGTACTCAGGCGCTGACTGCGCCGGTCTTCGCGAACCGGTCGTAGCCTTCTTCTTCAAGGCGGTCTGCAAGCTCGGGGCCGCCCTGTTCGGCGATCCGGCCGTCGACGAACACGTGCACGTAATCCGGCTTGATGTAGCGCAGGATCCGCGTGTAGTGCGTAATCAGCAGGGTACCCATGTTGCCGTTTTCATGCTCGCGGTTGACGCCTTCGGAGACAACCTTCAGGGCATCGACGTCCAGGCCGGAGTCGGTCTCGTCGAGGATGGCGAACTTGGGGTGGAAGAGCTCAAGCTGCAGGATCTCCACGCGCTTCTTTTCACCGCCGGAGAAGCCTTCGTTGACGTTGCGCTGGGCAAAATCGGCGTCGATGCGCAGCTGCTCCATGGCGCCCTTGACGTCCTTGGTCCAGTGGCGCAGGGAGGGTGCTTCGCCGTCGAGCGCCGTCTTGGCGGTGCGCAGGAAGTTGGTCATGGTGACACCCGGAACCTCAACCGGGTACTGCATGGCCAGGAAGAGACCTGCGCGGGCGCGCTCGTCAACGCTCATTGCCAGGACGTCTTCGCCGTCCAGGGTGATGGAGCCGCTGTCTACGGTGTAGCGCGGGTGGCCGGCGATGGTGGAAGCAAGAGTGGACTTGCCGGAGCCGTTCGGGCCCATGATGGCGTGCGTCTCGCCGGTGTTGATCTTCAGGCTGACGCCCTTCAGGATCTGCTTCTTGACACCCTGTTCGGTCTCAATGCTGACGTGAAGGTCCTTGATTTCAAGAGTGGACATGCGTAGTTTCGCTTTCTCTTTGCACGCGTGCGGTGCGGTCTGCAGGTTCAGTAAGAAGGAAGGCCTAGGCCTCGACGGCGGCGAGCTCGCGCTCAACGGCGGCGGTCAGGCGCTCTTCCAGCTCCGGAACCTTGATCTGCTGGATGATTTCGTTCAGGAAGCCGCGCACCACAAGGCGGCGTGCGATGTCCTCGGGGATGCCCCGGGCCATCAGGTAGAACAGGTGCTCGTCGTCGAACCGGCCGGTAGCGCTGGCGTGGCCGGCACCTTCGATGAGTCCGGTTTCGATTTCGAGGTTGGGCACGGAGTCGGCACGGCCGCCGTCGGTCAGCAGCAGGTTCCGGTTCACCTCGTAGGTGTCGGTTCCTTCTGCTTCCTTGCGGATCAGCACGTCGCCCACCCATACGGTGTGTGCGTCCTTGCCCTGCAGCGCACCCTTGTACATGACGCGGGACTTGCAGTTGGCCACTGCGTGGTCAACGAAGAGCCGCTGCTCCAGGTGCTGGCCGGCGTCGGCGTAGTACAGGCCAAACATCTGCACATCGCCACCGGGCGCGGTGAACTTCGAGGACGGGGTGACGCGCACCAGGTCGCCGCCGAGGCTGACGACTACGTGCTTGAAGCGTGCGTCGCGGCCGATCCGGGCGTACTGGGCGGACGCATGGACGGCGTCGTCATCCCAGTCCTGTACGGAAATGACGGTCAGTTCCGCGCCGTCGCCGACGAGGATCTCCACGTTCTGGGACAGCGTGACCGAACCCTTGTGGTCCAGCACGACCACTGCCTTGGAGAAGGCGCCGGCCTCGATGACCACGTGCTGGGCTGCAGGTTCGGTACCGGCGCCGGTGATGGACAGCGTCACCGTGCCTTCAGCCTGCAGGTCCTTGGGAATGCTGACCAGCGTTGCCTCGGTGAAGGTCTCCCAGGCTGCGGCGGCAACCAGGTCTTCGGGGATGCCCGCGGTGCCGATCCGGGCATCGTCGCGGCCGATTCCGGCTACGGTGACGCCTTCGGGAGCTACCACGGCCACCTCGGGGGCGGTCCCGGCCAGTTCCTGGGTGTGCAGTCCGCGCAGGCGCTTCAGCGGTGTAAACCGCCAGTCCTCTTCACGGCCGGTGAGCTTGCCAAAGTCCGCCCGGTTGAAGGAGGTCAGGCGTCCGGCGCGGGAGCTGTCGGGAATGCCTGCCCCGGCACCGTGGCTGTGGGACTTGCTGCTGTCGCCGCCCAGAACGGGGGAAGAGTCGTTCAGCGGGGAGAGGTTTTCGCCTTCCTCGGTGAAACCGGCAATGCGGACCCGGCGGTCCCCGGAGGGGGCCCCGATGCGCGCCTTAACGCCTTCCACTGCGTTGCTGACCTTCTCGGCTACGGTTTCAGCGACGTTCTCGGCTGTGTTTACTACGGCGTCGTTAAGTTTCGACATTAACCGACGGCTCCTTCCATCTGGAGTTCGATGAGGCGGTTGAGTTCAAGGGCGTATTCCATCGGCAGTTCGCGTGCGATCGGCTCGATGAAGCCGCGAACGATCATTGCCATTGCCTCGTCCTCGGGAAGGCCGCGGGACATCAGGTAGAACAGCTGCTCCTCGCTGACGCGGGAGACGGTGGCCTCGTGGCCCATGGTCACGTCATCCTCGCGGATATCCACGTAGGGGTAGGTGTCCGAACGGGAAATGGTGTCCACGAGCAGTGCGTCACAGCGAACGGTGTTGGCGGAGTTCTTGGCGCCTTCACGGACCTGGACCAGTCCGCGGTAGGCAGCACGGCCGCCGCCGCGGGCAACGGACTTGGAGATGATGGAGCTCTTGGTGTTCGGAGCAATGTGAACCATCTTCGAGCCGGTGTCCTGGTGCTGGCCTTCGCCGGCGAAGGCGATGGACAGGGTCTCGCCCTTGGCATGCTCGCCAACCAGGTAGACAGCCGGGTACTTCATGGTGACCTTGGAACCGATGTTGCCGTCGATCCACTCCATGGTGGCGCCTTCATGAGCGATGGCACGCTTGGTCACCAGGTTGTACACGTTGTTCGACCAGTTCTGGATCGTGGTGTAGCGGACGCGGGCGTTCTTCTTGACGATGATTTCGACGACGGCGGAGTGCAGCGAATCCGACGTGTAGATCGGCGCGGTGCAGCCTTCGATGTAGTGGACGTAGGAGTCCTCGTCGGCAATGATCAGCGTGCGCTCGAACTGGCCCATGTTTTCCGTGTTGATGCGGAAGTAGGCCTGCAGCGGAATCTCGACGTGGACGCCCTTGGGTACGTAGACGAAGGAACCGCCGGACCAGACGGCAGTATTCAGCGAACCGAACTTGTTGTCGCCCACGGGGATGACGGTGCCGAAGTACTCCTGGAAGATCTCCGGGTGTTCCTTCAGCGCGGTGTCGGTGTCCAGGAAGATAACGCCCTGGCGTTCCAGGTCCTCGCGGAGCTGGTGGTACACAACCTCGGACTCGTACTGGGCAGCGACGCCGGAAACCAGGCGGCCGCGCTCAGCTTCGGGGATGCCGAGCTTCTCGTACGTATTGCGAATGTCCTCGGGGAGGTCTTCCCAGGTGTTTGCCTGCTTCTCGGTGGAGCGCACGAAGTACTTGATGTTGTCGAAATCGATGCCCGAGAGGTCTGCGCCCCAGGTGGGCATGGGCTTCCGGTCGAAGTACTTCAGGCCCTTCAGGCGCAGGTCCAGCATCCATTCCGGTTCGTTCTTCTTCGCCGAAATGTCACGGACTACTTCCTCGGAGAGGCCGCGGCGGGCGTTGGACCCGGCGACATCTGAGTCGGCCCAGCCGTACTCGTAGGTACCAATGCCCTCGAGTTCGGGGTTCTTTTCCAGAATGTCTGAAATCACGGAGTCGGGCACCTCAGGTGCCTCGGCCTTCCGGGTTACTTGATCCGTCATCACGGCCTTTCTTGCTGATGAGTGGATGTGGACTGGGTGGTTGCGGAGCCCACCGGCTGGTGAGGCGCAGACTTCGAACGGCCCACCGGGATGTGGGTCGTACAAACGTGCCCGCCGCGGGAGAGCGTGGACAGCCTGCGCACGTCCACCCCCAGCAGCCGGGAGAAAACTTCGGTCTCCTTGTCGCAGAAGACGGGGTAGGCACTTGCCAGCGCCTGGATGGGACAGTGTCCCTGGCACAGCTGGATGCTCAGCAGGGTGCTGGGCGTCCGGCTCGTGCCGATCATGGTTGTGGAGGCAACGAAGCCGTCCCTGGTCAGTTCTGCGGAGAGCGCCTGGGCCCTGTCCTCCAGGGAGGGGCCCGCGGCGTCGAGCACCGGACGGTACCGCTCTTCCATCTTCCTGAACCGTGCCGCTGCGAACGCCTCAATGGCTTCGGGCCCCGCTGCTGCACCGAGTGCCCGAAGCGCCTCGGTGGCAATGGTCAGGTAGTCGTTGCCCAGGTAGGACTGGCCCTGCTGGCTCACCACGTAGCGGCGGGCCGGCCGTCCGGCTCCGGCACCGGGGCTGGAAACCCGCTTGACCTCGATCAGGCCCTGCCGCTCCAGCGCGTCCAGGTGCCTGCGAACGGCAGCAGGCGTGAAACCAAGCCGCTCGCCAAGTTCTGCGGCGCTGACCGGACCGTGCTCAAGCACGGAACCGAGCACGCGGTCCCGGGTGCGCTCTTCCGATTCCCTGGCGGCAGCCTGGGGGGCGGGTTTCACCGTCCCGTTGTCCGCCGGAGGGGTCTCCGTCTCTGAACTCTTCACAGAATACACAACACAATCATGACCTAATCCATTCCACAAGGCTACTAAGGCGATGCTTCCCATGGCCCGGGCGTGCGCCGGGCGCGGGCGGAAAGGACTACTACCTAACGTAGAATATGGGGGTGCCTAACGACGAACCCTGCCTGACTATCACCGGCCTGGTCCGGGACCTCGGTCCCGTGCCGGGGCTCGACGGCAAAATGATCCGGGTGCTGGCCGGGGTTGACCTCACAGCCAGGCGGGGCCAGGTGACTGCCCTGCTGGGCGCAAACGGTGCCGGCAAGACCACCACGCTTGAGTGTGCGCAGGGACTGCAGCCTATCGACGGCGGCGAAGTCCGGCTGCTGGGCGAGGCCCCTTACGGGGCCGGAGCAGAGCTGCGGGCCCGCGCCGGCGTCATGCTCCAGGACGGCGGACTGCCGCCGGCCGCACGCCCGGTTGCACTCCTGCGGCACATCGCCAGCATGTACCAGGATCCACGCGACGTCGATGAACTGGTCCAGCGGCTGGGGATCAATGCGTTTGCCAAGACAGGCATCCGCCGGCTTTCCGGCGGTCAGCGCCAGCGCGTGGCCCTCGCTGCCGCCCTGGTGGGCAACCCGGAAGTACTGTTCCTGGATGAGCCAAGCGCCGGACTTGATCCCCAGTCCAGGCAGATCGTCTTTGAGCTGATCCAGGAACTGCGGGACGAAGGGCTGGGGATCATCCTCACCACCCACCTGCTCGACGACGCCCAGCGCCTGGCGGACTACGTGTACATCATTGATGACGGGCGTACGGTGGCCCAGGGAACAGTTCCCGAGCTCACTGCGCGCACCGCGGCCCATGCTTCCGGGCGCGAGCTCTCCTTCGAAGCGGCACCGGGGCTCAAGCCGGCCCTGGCAGGCCTGGAGCACCTCTCCTTCACCGAAGACTCCCCCGGCCGGTATGTGCTCAGCGGCGAATTGAGTCCAGCAGACCTGGCCCGCCTGGCCGGCTGGTGGAATGAGGAGGGCATCCTGCCGGACAGTATCCACATGGCATCGCGCACGCTGGAGGACGTTTTCCTCGAACTCTCCGGAAAGGAGAACCGATGAGCGCTCCGGCTTCCCTCTCCGTACGGGTCCTGAACCAGGGCAGGTACGAGGCAGAGACCATGCTGCGCAACGGCGAGCAGCTGATCCTCGCCGTCGTACTTCCCCTCCTGGGGCTCATCGCCCTGAGCGTGACCCCGGTCCTCGACGCGTACGGCGATTCCCGCATCGACACCGCGGCGCCGGGCATCCTGGCGCTGTGCGCGCTTTCCACGGCCTTCACCGGCCAGGGCATCGCCACCGGCTTCGACCGGCGGTACGGGGTTCTCCGGTTCCTCTCCACCACGCCATTGGGCCGTGCCGGGCTCATCGCCGGCAAAGTCATCGCCGTGCTGTCTGTCCTGGCCATCCAGGTAGTGCTGGTCAGCGCCGTCGCGCTGTTTATCGGCTGGCGTCCATCCCTTCCGGGGGTGCCCCTGGCACTGGTGCTGCTGGTCCTGGGTGCGGTGGCGTTCACCTCCCTGGGCCTGCTGGTCGCCGGAACTGCCCGGCCCGAGGCGACGCTTGCCATAACCAACCTGCTGTGGATCCTGCTGGCGGGTATCGGCGGTATTATCCTTCCCGCTGCCAGCCTTCCTTCTGACATGGAACCGTTCGTGCAGCTGCTGCCCTCGGCCGCCCTGGGCGATGTCATGAGATCAGCCCTTATAGATACGCAGTTCAACCTTTCCGCCACGCTCATCCTGCTGGCGTGGACAATCCTGGGCAGCCTCGCTGCTGTCCGCTGGTTCAAATGGAGTTAGTTCCCGTGTCCAACACCCCCGCCCCTGCACCTGCTGCCCGGACGGCTCCGCCTTCCAGCGGCCCCGCCACCGGCAAGCTGATCCGCACCCTGGCGGTGGCCACCCTGGTGGCCAACATCGCCATTGTGGTCACCGGCGGTGCCGTGCGGCTGACGGCTTCCGGCCTCGGCTGCCCGGAATGGCCGCTCTGCACCGCCGACTCACTGGTCACCACGCCGGAGATGGGCGTCCACGGCATCATCGAGTTCGGCAACCGGCTCCTGACCTTTGTGCTCGCCGCGATTGCGTTCGGCATGCTCGCTTCGGTGTGGAAGTCCCGCCGCACCCGGCCCGACCTGCTGTGGCTTTCGGTGGCCGCGCTTGCCGGCATCCCGGCGCAGGCATTCATTGGCGGCATCACCGTTTGGACCGGCCTGAATCCGTGGGTTGTGGGCCTGCACTTCATTGTTTCCATGGTGATCATCAGCGTGGCCGTGGTCCTGGTGAACCGTGCCTGGCTCAGCAGTGACGGCGTTGCCGCGTCCCACGTGCCGCTGGCAGACAAGCCACTGCGTCCGGTCATCTGGGCAATCGGCATTCTTTCGGCCGTCACGGTAATCCTGGGTGTGATCGTCACCGGTTCCGGCCCGCATGCCGGGGACCACGGCGCCGCCCGCAACGGCCTGGATCCGGACCTGGTGACCCGGATCCACGTAGTCCCGGTCTACCTGCTGGTTTTCGCGACCGCCGTTGCCCTGTACCTGGTTTACCGCCGTACTGCCGACAGCCGGCTGCGCACCTCCCTGGTGATCTTCACCGCCGTCGTCCTTGCGCAGGCCGTGATTGGGTACGTGCAGCACTTCCTGCACCTGCCGATCGTGCTGGTGGCAATGCATATGCTGGGCGCCTCACTGCTAACCGCTGCTGCTGCCCACGTTGTCTACACTGCGCTTTCGCGGAAGGTTCCTGGGAAGGCACGTGCTGCTGCAAAATCCGAAGCAGTGTTGCCCGCGGCGAAGTAGCGGATAGGTCTCAGGACTGCGGCGCCCGCAGCCCGCGACACAGAAGGCCCCATGGAACCACCGGTTCCCATGGGGCCTTCTGCGTTCCTGTAGTGGCTGCCTTGCGCTGCGTTGGAACGTGGCTGCGCTGCGTCGGTTGACCACCCGATGGGGCACTGGGTTGGGCGCTGCCCTCCCGCTGGGTTGGCTGCGTTGGGCGCTGGCCTCGGCCCGGGCGCGCCCGGAGGTTGAACGAACCCTGCCGGTGCTGAAGTTGTTCGCGCAGGCCTTCGGTCACCCAACCCTGGGGTGCTTCCGCATCCTTCGGGGAGATAACGCTGCTTAGGAGAGGCTTCGGCCAACCTTCGGGGAGGTGACGTCCCTTAGCGCGCCCCAAAGGGACGGGAAGGCACCGAAGGATACACGGGCGGCCGTCAAAGGGACGGGAAGTCCCCGAAGGGTGCACCGGAGGCCGTCAAAGGGACGGGAAGTCACCGAAGGATGCGCAGGACGTGCTGGACTGTTGGAAGCGTGGCGCTGCGATGATCGCGCTCCGGTCCGGGCATCCTTCGGGGAGATGACGCTGTTTAGGAAGGGCTTCGGCCAACCTGTGGGGAGGTGATGTCCCTTCGCGCGCCTCAAAGGGACGGGAAGTCACCGAAGGATGCGCCGGAAGAATGCTCGGGGCGCAGAACCGGCGCATGGGAGGATGCTGGCCTAGAAGAAGACCGGACCGCCGACGAAGGGATCGATCGCGAGGGCCACGAACAGGATGGTCAGGTAACTGATCGAACCGTGGAAGACCTTCATGGCCGACTTGTCCGATACCTCTCCGCGCTGCGCCCGGGAATGGAGGCGGTGCGTCTCGGCAAGGAACCAGGCGCCGCTGAGCACGGCACCGGCCGTGTAGACCCATCCGGCTCCGCCAACGGGGATCAGCAGGAGCGAGCAGGCGACGGTGGCGTAGGCATAAAGGACAACCTGCACCGAGACGAGCTTGGCGCCGGCAACCGCACCCAGCATGGGTACGGAGGCGTTGCGGTAGTCCTCGCCGTACTTCATGGACAGCGGCCAGTAGTGCGGCGGCGTCCACAGGAAGATCACGGTGAAGAGGATGACGGCCGGCCACTCAACGGTGTTGGTCACGGCTGCCCAGGCAATCAGCACGGGCATGCAGCCGGCGATTCCGCCCCAGACGATGTTCTGGGTGGTGCGGCGCTTGAGGATCAGCGTGTAAAAGACGACGTACAGCAGGATCGCGCCGAGGCCCAGCAGGCCTGTGAGCGGATTCGCCCCGAACCAGAGCAGCACAATCGAGACAATGCCGAGGGCCCAGCCGAACACCAGCGCTTCACGCGGGCTGACTTCCCCGGTCACAAGGGGACGCTTTTCGGTCCGGCGCATGAGCCGGTCCATGTCCCGGTCGATGTAGCAGTTGAAGACGCCGGCACTGGCGGCGGCCAGCGCACCGCCAACCATGGTGGCGACCATGAGCCAGACGGAAGGTACCCCGCCCTGGGCAAAGAACATAGTGGGCAGCGTGGTGACAAGCAGGAGCTCAATGACGCGCGGCTTCGTGAGGGCCACGTAGGCCCGGAGCTTACGTCCCACGCTCATTTTTCCGGCGTACACCGGAACTTCGGCGGGGGCATGCTGCGTACTCACGAAACGATCACTCTGTCCTGTCTGGAATCCTGCCTGGGCCGTAAAAGTCCACGCTCATCATAACCTCTATCCCCTGTAGAAAACGAAGCACGGATCCGCGATCCGGGGCATTCGGGCCAGGTACGTGGATCCCGCGGCGTCCCCGGCGTCAGAATGCGGCCCCCGATACGCCCAATGACGTGGGCTTCGGGATAAGGTTGAAAGCGGACATTTCCTGCAGGGCCGGCAGGTCAGCTGCGCGGCACTGGCAGGAAATTTGTGCATGTCGGGTAACGATTGCGCACAAAACCCGGTTGTAGTGGTGAGAACACCGCATCCGGCGCCGGAAAGCGCCGGTAATCCGTACAGAGAGGGGCCCGGTAAACGTGCCACATTTGGAAGAGCAGAAACTTACCTGGAGCGAGACGGACAGCAAGGCAGTGGATACCGTCCGCATCCTGGCCGCCGACGCCGTTGAGAAGGTTGGCAATGGTCACCCCGGTACCGCCATGAGCCTGGCTCCGGCGGCGTATCTGCTGTTCCAGAAGGTGATGCGCCACGATCCTGCTGACCCGCACTGGATTGGCCGTGACCGTTTTATCCTCTCCCCCGGACATACGTCGCTGACGCTCTACATCCAGCTGTTCCTCTCCGGCTACGGCCTGGAACTGGATGACCTCAAGGCCCTGCGGACCTGGGGCTCCAAGACCCCCGGCCACCCCGAATACCGCCACACCGACGGCGTCGAGATCACCACTGGCCCGCTGGGCCAGGGCTTGGCCTCCGCAGTCGGTTTTGCCTACGCGCAGCGCCGCCTGCGCGGAATGTTCGACGCCGATGCCCCGGCCGGCACCAGCCCGTTCGACCACACCATCTGGGTGATCGCGTCCGACGGCGACCTGCAGGAAGGCGTGACCTCTGAGGCCTCGTCCCTGGCCGGCCACCAGGAACTGGGCAACCTCGTGGTGATCTACGACGAGAACCACATCTCCATCGAAGACGACACGGACATCGCCTTCACCGAGGACGTCCTGGCGCGCTACGAAGCCTATGGCTGGCACACCCAGCGCGTGGACTGGACTGAAAGCGGCGAATACCGCGAGGACGTGAACGGTCTCTACGACGCACTGGCTGCAGCCAAGGCTGAAACGAACCGGCCGTCCATCATCTCCCTGCGCACCATCATCGGCTGGCCTGCCCCCAACAAGCAGAACACCGGCAAGATCCATGGTTCGGCACTGGGCCGCGACGAAGTCGCCGCACTGAAGGAGACTCTGGGCTTCGACCCGGAGAAGTCCTTCGACGTCGATCCTGATGTGCTCGCCTACACCCGTGAGGTGCGTTCCCGCGGCGCCGAGGAACACGCTCTCTGGAACGATTCGTTCGCTGCCTGGCAGGAAACCAACCCCGAAGGCGCCGAGCTGCTCGAGCGCATCCAGGCCGGCAAGCTGCCGCAGGGCTGGGAAGATTCACTGCCGAAGTTCGAAGCCGGCAAGGACGTTTCCACCCGCGCTGCATCCGGCAAGGTGCTCAGCGCCATCGGTCCGGTACTCCCGGAGCTGTGGGGCGGTTCTGCCGACCTCGCCGAATCCAACAACACCACCATCGAGGGTGCCCCGTCCTTCGTGCCTGCCGGACGGCAGACCTCGGCCTGGTCCGGCGGACCCTACGGCCGTGTGCTGCACTTCGGCATCCGCGAGCACGCGGCAGCCGCGATCGTCAACGGCATCACCATGTCCAGCAACACCCGTGCGTTCTCCGGCACCTTCCTGATCTTCAGCGACTACCAGCGGCCGGCCATCCGCCTCGGCGCACTCATGGGCGTCCCGTCGATCTACGTGTGGACGCACGACTCGATCGGACTCGGCGAAGACGGACCCACGCACCAGCCGGTGGAGCAGCTCGCGTCCCTGCGCGCCATCCCCGGGCTCGACGTCGTCCGTCCCGCAGACGCCAACGAGGTGGCCGTTGCCTGGCGCACCATCCTGGAGAACACCGAGAACCCGGCCGGCATCGTACTCACCCGCCAGAACGTACCCACCTGGGAACGCGGCAACGGAGCAGCAGGCGCCGAAGAGTTCGGCTCCGCTGACGGCGCGGCACGCGGCGGCTACGTACTGGCTGAAGCTGTGCGGGACGGCAAGGCCGTGGCCCCGGACGTCATTCTCATCGGCACCGGTTCCGAGGTCCAGCTGGCTGTCCAGGCCCGCGAGGCACTTGCCGCTGAGGGTGTTGCGGCCCGTGTGGTCTCCATGCCCAGCGTTGAGTGGTTCAACCGCCAGGACGAGGATTACCGCGAGTCCGTCCTGCCGCGTTCGGTCAAGGCCCGGGTGTCGGTGGAAGCCGGTATCGCCCAGGGCTGGCGCGAATTCGTCGGTGACGACGGCCGTATGGTCTCCCTGGAGCACTTCGGCGCCTCTGCCGATTACAAGACCCTGTTCAACGAGTTCGGCATTACGTCCGATGCCGTGGCCCAGGCCGCGCGGGATTCCCTCGCGGCAGTGCACGGCGGGGACGCAGCCCCTGCAGGTACCCCTGCAGCACCTTCCGGCGCGGCCTCCACCGAGACCGGCGACCAGAAGTAAAAAGGAAAAGGAGCACATACCCCATGACTTCAACACCCACCGCAGCGCTTTCCGAAGCCGGCGTATCCATCTGGCTCGACGACCTGTCCCGGGAACGGATCACCTCCGGTTCCCTCAAGGACCTGATCGCCGACCGCAACGTTGTTGGTGTGACCACCAACCCGAGCATTTTCGCCGCCGCACTGGCCAACGGCGAATCCTACGCAGCCCAGGTCCAGCAGCTCGCTGACACCGGGGCGGACGTGGACAAGGCTGTCTTCGAGATCACCACCGACGACGTCATCCAGGCGTGCGACGTGTTCGCTCCTGTCTTCGAAGCCACCGGCGGAGTCGATGGACGGGTTTCCATCGAAGTGGATCCCCGGCTGTCCCGCGATACCCAGGGCACAGTCAACGAGGCCAAGGAACTGTTCGACAAGGTTGGCCGCAGCAACGTGCTGATCAAGATTCCCGCGACCGTTGAGGGCCTGCCGGCAATCACCGCCGTGCTGGCCGAGGGCATCAGCGTCAACGTAACCCTGATCTTCTCCCTGCAGCGCTACCGCGAGGTCATCAACGCCTTCATGGCCGGCATCGAGCAGGCCAGGGAGAACGGGCACGACCTCTCCAAGATCCACTCCGTGGCATCCTTCTTCGTCTCCCGCGTCGACACCGAGATCGACAAGCGACTGGACGCCGCCGGAACTGACGCGGCCAAGGCTCTGAAGGGCAAGGCAGGCCTGGCCAACGCACGGCTGGCCTACCAGGTCTTCGAGGAGTCCTTCGCTTCTGAGCGCTGGCAGGTCCTGGCCGCGGCAGGTGCCAATGCCCAGCGTCCGCTGTGGGCGTCCACGGGCGTGAAGGATCCGGCCCTGCCGGACACCCTGTACGTCACCGAACTGGTGGCTGCCGGCGTAGTGAACACCATGCCGGAAAAGACCCTCGAAGCGACTGCGGACCACGGCGTGGTTTCCGGCGACACGATCACCGGCACGTACGCCGAGTCCGCCGCCCTGCTCGATGAGCTGGATGCCGCAGGCGTGGACTACAACGACGTCGTGGAGCTCCTGGAGACGGAAGGCCTGGACAAGTTCGTTGTCTCCTGGGGCGAGCTGCTGGAAACCGTAACCGCCGCACTGGAAACCGCACGGAAGGCATAGCACCCATGACGACTCTGTCCTTTGAAGCTGCAGGAGCCGCCCGCGATGCGGTGGAGGCGCACGTCCCCGCACTGGTTCGGGACGAGGTAGCCACGCGGCTCCTCGCCCAGGACCCCACATTGTGGGGGCCGGACGCCGAGGCAGAGGCCTCAATCCGGCTCGGCTGGCTGAACCCGGCGCCGGCTTCCCGGCCGCTTCTGGGACAGATCCAGGCGCTGCGCGAAGAACTCGCTGCCGAAGGCGTGGACCGGGTTGTCCTCGCCGGCATGGGCGGTTCTTCGCTGGCCCCGGAAGTCATTACCCGCACCGCAGGCGTGAACCTGACGGTGCTTGATTCCACAGACCCGGACTCGGTTGCGGCCGCCCTGGCGGAAGACCTTGCGTCCACCGTCCTGGTGGTTTCCTCCAAGTCCGGGTCGACCGTGGAAACGGACTCGCAGCGCCGTGCCTTCGAGGACGCGTTCATCAAGGCCGGTATCGACGCCGCCTCGCGGATTGTGGTTGTCACCGATCCCGGCTCGCCGCTGGACGGCGCCGCACGGGAAGCGGGCTACCGTGCCGTGTTCAACGCGGACCCCAACGTGGGCGGCCGCTATTCGGCGCTGACAGCCTTCGGGCTTGTTCCCTCCGGCCTGGCGGGCGCGGACATCGAAGGACTCCTCGATGCGGCCGAAGATACGGCTGAAATCCTCAGCGACAACGCCGAAGACAACATCGGGCTGGCTCTGGGCGCTGCGCTGGGCGGAACCAACCCGCTGCGCAACAAGATCGTGATTGTGGACGAGGAATCCGGACTTGACGGCTTCCCGGACTGGGCCGAGCAGCTCATCGCAGAATCCACCGGCAAGCTGCAGACCGGCATCCTGCCCGTTGTTGCTGAGTCCGGTGCCCCCGAAGTGCTTGGCGGCGCTCCGGATGTCCTGGTGGTCCGCATTGCTGCCCCTGATTCCGAGGCGATGCCTGAGGGCGACCAGGTGGTTGTTTCCGGCAGCCTCGGCGCGCAGATGATGCTCTGGGAGTACGCCACCGCCGTGGCCGGACGCCTGCTGGGCATCAATCCCTTTGACCAGCCCGACGTCGAGGCGGCCAAGAAGGCTGCCCGCGGACTTCTGGACGCCCAGCCCGAGCCGGCGGCGCCGTCGTTCGTTGACGGCTCCATCGAGGTGCGCGGCGACGCCGCACTGCTCAATGGAGCACGGACCCTTCCCGAGGCAGTCCAGGCACTGCTTGGGCAGCTCGGCGAGGACGGTTACCTCAGCATCCAGGCCTACCTGGACCGGGACGCGCAGTCCGAACTTGAGCAGCTGCGTCCGGTCCTTGCCGGCGCCACCGGACGGCCCGTCACCTTCGGCTGGGGACCGCGCTTCCTGCACTCCACCGGACAGTTCCATAAGGGCGGCCCGGCACAGGGCGTATACCTGCAGATCACCGGCAATTGCGGGCAGGACATCCCGATTCCCGGGCGGCCCTTCACATTCGGAGAACTGATTTCGGCGCAGGCAGCCGGAGACGCGCAGGTCCTCGCGGACCACGGCCGCCCCGTGCTGCGCCTGAACCTGCTTGAGCGGAAGGCCGGGGCAGCGCAGCTCGCCGCGGCCCTCACGGACCTGGGTGGTAAATAACTGATGTTCCAAGAGCAAGACAACGGGTCGGCGTCCCCGCTGCGGGACCCGCGCGACCGGCGCCTCAACCGGATCGCGGGACCGTCCTCGCTGGTGATCTTCGGTGTGACCGGTGACCTGGCACGCAAGAAGCTCATCCCGGCTGTCTACGACCTGGCCAACCGCGGGCTGCTCCCGCCCAGCTTCTCCCTGGTGGGCTTCGGGAGGCGCGAATGGAGTGACGACGACTTCGCCGGTTACGTGAAGGACGCCGTGCAG
The DNA here is from genome assembly GCF_039528575.1 of Arthrobacter gandavensis. Taxonomy (NCBI): domain Bacteria; kingdom Bacillati; phylum Actinomycetota; class Actinomycetes; order Micrococcales; family Micrococcaceae; genus Arthrobacter; species Arthrobacter gandavensis. Next base: position 201,361 of record NZ_BAAALV010000001.1, on the reverse strand, counting down.
GCCGGATCCCGTACCAAGTTCAGCCAGAGCGTCTGGGACCAGCTGGTTGAAGGAATCCGGTTTGTGCAGGGAGGGTTTGACGACCACGACGCGTTCGACCGGCTGCGCGGCACCCTGCAGGAGATGGACGAGAAGCGCGGCACGCGCGGTAACGTGGCGTTCTACCTTTCGGTTCCGCCCAAGAGCTTCGAACAGGTCTGCCAGCAGCTTTCCAGCCATGGGCTGGCTGAGTCCAGCGACGGACGCTGGCGCAGGGTAGTGATCGAGAAGCCATTCGGCCACGACCTGCAGTCCGCCCGGGACCTCAACGCCGTCGTCGAGTCCGTCTTCCCCGCCGACTCGGTCTTCCGGATCGACCACTATCTGGGCAAGGAAACGGTCCAGAACATCCTGGCGCTGCGCTTCGCGAACCAGCTCTTTGAACCGATCTGGAACGCCAACTATGTTGACCATGTCCAGATCACCATGGCCGAGGACATCGGCATCGGCGGCCGGGCAGGCTATTACGACGGCGTGGGCGCGGCCCGCGACGTCATCCAGAACCATCTCCTGCAGCTGCTGGCGCTCACTGCCATGGAAGAACCGATTTCCTTCGACGCTGCGCATCTGAGGGCAGAGAAGGAAAAGGTCCTTGCTGCCGTCCGGCTCCCGGAGGACCTCTCCCGGCATTCTGCCCGCGGCCAGTACACCGGAGGGTGGCAGGGCGGTGAAAAGGTCACCGGTTTCCTGGAGGAGGAAGGATTCAACCCCGATTCCCGGACCGAGACGTTCGCCGCCGTGCGCCTGGACATCAACACGCGCCGCTGGGCCGGGGTACCGTTCTACCTGCGGGCAGGCAAACGGCTGGGACGCCGGGTGACGGAGATCGCCGTCGTCTTCAAGCGGGCGCCGAACCTGCTCTTCCGCGACCATGCGGAGGACGATTTTGGCCAGAACGCAGTGGTCATCCGGGTGCAGCCGGACGAAGGCGCAACCATCCGCTTCGGTTCCAAGGTTCCGGGGACGCAGATGGAAGTGCGTGACGTCTCCATGGACTTCGGCTACGGACATTCCTTTACCGAATCCAGTCCCGAGGCATACGAACGCCTGATCCTGGACGTGCTGCTCGGAGAGCCGCCCCTGTTCCCCCGGCACCAGGAAGTCGAACTCTCCTGGAAGATCGTGGACCCCTTCGAGGAGTACTGGGCGTCCCTGGACGAACAGCCTGAGCCCTATGCACCCGGGAGCTGGGGACCGGCCTCCGCCGATGAATTGCTTGCCCGCGACGGAAGGACCTGGAGAAGGCCGTGATAGTTGACCTGCCGGACACCACCACCTCGAAGGTGTCCAAGAAGATTGTTGCGATGCGGGACAAGGGCGGAGTAATCGCCCTGGGCCGGGTACTGACCCTGGTGATCGTCACCGAGCCGGACTTCGTCGAAGAAGCCATCGAGGCAGCCAACGACGCCAGCCGGGAACATCCCTGCCGGGTGATTGTCCTGGCCGCGGGTCCGGCCGGGGAACCTTCTCGCCTTGACGCCCAGATCCGGGTGGGCGGCGACGCCGGTGCCTCCGACGTCATCCTGCTCTACGGCTACGGGGAGCTCGCTGCTGAAAGCGAATCCCTGGTTTCCGCGCTGCTCCTGCCGGACGCCCCGATTGTGGTGTGGTGGCCCCACGGCCTTCCTCGTTCCGCGGCCTCCACGCCGCTGGGCCGGATTGCGCACCGCCGCATCACCGATGCTGCCAACGAACCCAACCCCAAGCAGGCGTTGCTGGACCTTAGCTCCAGCTACGTGGACGGTGACACTGACCTAAGCTGGACGCGGCTCACCCACTGGCGGATCCAGCTGGCCGCGGTACTTGAACAGAACGGTGCGGACGGCATCAGGTCCGTCATCGTCGAAGGGGCGTCCGATTCGGCCAGCACCTTCCTGCTTGCCGCCTGGCTGAAGCACGCCCTGAAGGTTCCCGTGGAGATCATTGAGGACCCTGCCGGGACCGGAATCCGGCGGGTCCGTATTGAGCGGGACGGCGGAGCGCTGGAGCTTCGCCGCCCCGAAGGCAGCACCGCCTACCTGACCCAGCCCGGACAGCCCGAGCAGCGGATTGCACTCCCGCTGCGGACGCTGCATGAATGCCTCGCAGAAGAGCTGCGGCGGCTGGACCCGGACGAAGTATTCGGAGAAGTACTGACCCAGGGGCTGGCCGCGTGCCTCGCCCCGGAAGGGAACGCCGCATGAGGCACTCCCCCAAAGGCGTGACCATCCACCCTGACTTTGATGCCCTGGTGAAGGCTACGGCTGCCCGGCTCGTCACCAAGCTCGTGGACGTACAGAGCCGGCGCGGTGAAGCGACCGTAGTCCTGACCGGCGGCAGCGCAGGCACTGCAGTACTGTCCGCGGTGGCGTCCGGTCCGGCACGCACCGCCGTCGACTGGAGCCGGGTGAACTTCTGGTGGGGTGACGAGCGGTTCGTGGCACCGGATTCCCCCGAGCGCAATGCAGTACCCGCGCAGGAGGCACTCCTGAAGCCGCTGGGCGCCGACCCTGCACGCGTGCATGAGATGCCTTCCACCGCGGACTTCGACACCGTTGAGGAGGCCGCGGACGCCTACGCTGCCGAGCTGGCCGGCGCTGCCGAGGCTGAAGTGCTGGCAGAGGGTTTTGCGGCCCCTGACCCGCGGCTGCCGCGTTTCGATGTGCTGCTGTTGGGCGTGGGACCGGATGCACATGTAGCCTCGCTGTTCCCCGAGATGGCGGGAATCCGCACCACCGGACAGACCACTGTTGCCGTTCGCGACTCTCCCAAACCGCCGCCGGAACGGGTCTCCCTGACCCTCGAGGCAATCAACACCGCAGAGGAAGTCTGGCTGACGGTTGCGGGCGAAGACAAGGCCGGTGCGGTGGGTCTGGCACTGGCCGGAGCGGGCCCCGTGCAGGTGCCCGCCGCGGGGCCGCGGGGACAGCTCAAGACACGCTGGCTGATTGACCAGGCGGCTGCGTCACAGCTGCCCGAGCGGCTGCTTGAAACCGAGGACGCCGGCAGCTAGGTTCGCTGCCTGCCTCGTGCGGACAGACCACATAAGGGAAGGCCC
>NZ_BAAALV010000001.1:139407-198249 GCF_039528575.1 Arthrobacter gandavensis | reverse complement strand
TCCTGCAGTGCTGCGGCGCGGATCCTACGATTCGCCGGCGAACCGCTGGATGAGGCCCAGTGCGATGATGACCAGGCCCCAGGAAACGCCGAGGATCACGGTGAAGCGGTTGAGGTTCTTTTCAGCGACGCCTGATGAACCCATGCTGGTGCTCATGCCGCCGCCGAACATATCCGACATGCCGCCGCCGCGCCCCTTATGCAGGAGAATCAGGAGGGTCAGCAGCAGGCTGCTCAGCCCCAGCAGGACAAGCAGGATGATCTTCAGAATTTCCACTTACGGCCTTTCACAGGTGACACATCAGATTGGAGACCTTGCTGCTGTGCAGGTCAGTTGCAGGTCAGTCGGTCACCAGATGTTCTTCGAACCTGACAATATTAGCAAATTCGGCTACATCCAAACTCGCCCCGCCCACCAGTACGCCGTCGACGTCACGCTCCTTCAGGATGCTGGCTGCGTTGGATGCCTTTACCGAGCCGCCGTAGAGCAGGCGCACCTTGGCGGCAACGGCGTCGTCGTACAAATCCGCCAGCTCCGTGCGGATGGTGGAGCACATCTCCTGGGCATCATCGGGACCGGCAACCTCGCCGGTTCCGATTGCCCAGACCGGTTCGTACGCGATCACGAGCTTGGAGACTTCCTCGGCGGAAAGCCCTACAAGGTCGTTGCGGACCTGCTGGAGGGTGTGCAGCAGGTGCTCACCCGCCTGGCGTTCGGCCAGGCCCTCCCCCACGCACAGGATAGGAACCAGGTTGTTGCGGAACGCGGCCTTGAGCTTGGCATTGAGCAGTTCGTCCGACTCGCCGTGGACGCTGCGCCGCTCGCTGTGGCCTACCAGGACGTAGCTGCAGCCAAGTTTGGAAAGGAACTGGCCGGAGATGTCACCCGTGTAGGCACCGGAGTCCTCCGGGGAAAGGTCCTGGGCGCCGTAGCCGACCTTGAGCTTGTCGCCCTGCACGAGGGTCTGGGTGCTGCGCAGGTCGGTGAACGGAGGGAAGACAACAACCTCTACGCGGGCATAGTCATGCCGGGCATCACTGAGGGTCCATGCCAGCTTCTGCAGCAGCGTGATCCCCTGGACGTGGTCCATGTTCATTTTCCAGTTGCCCGCAATCAGCGGGGTGCGGTCGTACTTGCCGTTGGTGGAGGTTGTCATCTCTGCTCCGGTTTCGTTGTGAGTGGGTGAAGTTTTCGCGGACACGCCGAACGGGCCCGCCGGAGCAGCTCCAGCGGGCCCGTTCGAGGCCTACTTGTCGAGGACGGCAATCCCCGGGAGTTCCTTGCCTTCAAGGTACTCCAGGCTGGCGCCGCCGCCGGTCGAGATATGGGAAAAGTCGGTGTCGGAGAAACCGAGCTTGCGAACGGCTGCGGCGGAATCACCGCCGCCTACTACGGTCAGGCCGGAACATTCCTTCAGTCCCTCGGCAACAGCACGCGTGCCGCCGGCGAAGGCATCGAACTCGAAGACTCCCATCGGACCGTTCCAGAACACTGTCCGGCCCGACCGGATGCGCTCGGCAAAGGCTGCGCCCGAAGCGGGGCCGATGTCCAGGCCGATGCCGGAGGCACCGAAGCGGCTGTCCTCCATCGAGTCCGCCGCTACCACCTCATGCTCGGCGTCTGCGGCGAACTTGTCTGCGACCACGATGTCCGTGGGCAGGACGAATTCGCAGCCAACCTCCTGTGCACGTGCGAGGTAGTCCTTAACCGTGCTGATCTGGTCTTCTTCCAGCAGTGAGGCGCCAACCTTGTGGCCCTGGGCGGCGAGGAACGTGAACACCATTCCCCCGCCCACCAGAAGGTAGTCCGCGCGGGTCATCAGGTTCTCGATCACTGCCAGCTTGTCCGAGACCTTGGAACCGCCCAGCACCACCACGTAGGGCTTGGCCGGATCCTTGGTGAGCCGGGAGAGGACTTCCAGCTCGCTGCGGACCAGGTTGCCCTCATAGGCAGGCAGCACCTCAGCGATGTCGTAGACGCTGGCATGCTTGCGGTGTACCGCGCCAAAGGCATCGTCAACAAACGCTCCGCTGCCGCCGGTTAGGGCAGCCAGTTCGCGGGCCAGCTCCTGCCGCTGTGCATCGTCCTTGGACGTCTCACGGGGATCGAAGCGGATGTTCTGCAGGACCAGCACACTGCCCGAAGCCAGCGAACCTGCCAGTTCCCTGGCGCTGGAACCCACTACGTCCTCGGCGAATTCAACGGCAAACGGAGCGAGTTCGTCCAGGCGGTCCGCAGCGGGGCGGAGGTTGTACTTCTCGTCCGGCTTGCCCTTGGGCCTTCCCAGGTGCGCCATGACGATCACCTTGGCACCGTGCTCAACCAGCAGCTGCAGCGTGGGAATGGAGGCGCGGATCCGGCCATCGTCGGTAACGCGCCCGTCATCCAGGGGCACGTTCAGGTCGGAGCGGACCAGAACGTACCTGTTGTCAACGCCGTCGCTGATCAGTTCGTCAAGTGTCTTGATTGTCATGTCAACCTTTGTTTCTTAGCCGTTCGGGCGGGGACCTAGAGCTTGGAGGCTACGAGCGTGGTGAGGTCCACCAGCCGGCAGGAGTAGCCCCATTCGTTGTCGTACCAGCCAACAACCTTGACCTCGTTGCCCATCACCCGGGTCAGCGGGGCATCGAAGATGCAGGACGAAGGATCGGTCACGATGTCGGAGGAGACAATTGGTTCGTCGGAATAGCGCAGGTAGCCGTTGAGGTTCCCCTCGCTTGCGGCCTTGTACGCGTCGTTGATTTCCTCGACGCTGGCCTCGCGCGCCAGGTTGACGGTCAGGTCCGTGACGGAACCGGTTGGAACCGGAACACGGAGGGCGAAGCCGTCCAGCTTTCCGTCGAGTTCGGGAATGACCAGGCCAATGGCCTTGGCTGCGCCGGTGGTGGTGGGAACGATGTTCAGTGCTGCGGCGCGGGCCCTGCGAAGGTCGCGGTGGGGGCCGTCCTGCAGGTTCTGGTCCGCCGTGTAGGCATGCACCGTGGTCATCAGGCCGCGCTCAATGCCAAACGCATCATTGATGACCTTCGCCAGCGGTGCCAGGCAGTTGGTGGTGCAGGAGGCGTTGGAGACGATGCTGTCAGTTGCGGGGTCGTACTCGGAGTCATTCACGCCCATGACGATGGTGCGGTCCGCGCCCTTGCCGGGCGCCGAGATGAGCACCTTCTTCGCGCCGGCGTCGATGTGCTTGCGTGCGTCGTCAGCCTTGGTGAAAAACCCGGTCGACTCAATGACAATATCGACGCCCATGTCTTTCCAGGGCAGGTTGGACGGGTCGCGCTCAGCCAAGACCCTGATGGTCTTGCCGCCGACCACCAGGTTGCCGTCCTGTACCTCGACGCTTTCGCCGATGCGCCCGGTGATGGAGTCGTACTTGAGCAGATGGGCGAGGGCCTCGGGACTGGTCAGGTCATTGACGGCGACGATATCCAGATCCGCGTTCTGCTCGAGTGCTGCCCGAAAGTAGTTGCGTCCGATACGCCCAAATCCGTTGATTCCAACACGAGTAGTCACTTTTCTTCTCTCCTTGATAGCGGTCGTTCGAGAATCAGTGACCTCAGTGGTAAAAGGCCACTTCAGTTGACTTCACAGGAGCGGCGCATTCCGGACCTGCATCAGCGCACGGATTGCCGGTCTGGCACTGCATGAGCCGTTGCTTCATCTTACGCGCAGGTGCCGCCGGAGTGTGACCGGCGGCACCTGATAATCGGCGTCGTGGACGCAATTAACGCGTGTTAGGCGGGGAGGATCAGCCCGGCTGCGCCGGAGCGTGCAGCGTCGAAGCGTGCGGCAACGTCGGCCCAGTTGACGATGTTCCAGAAGGCCTTGACGTAGTCAGCCTTGACGTTGACGTAGTCCAGGTAGAAGGCGTGCTCCCACATGTCCAGCATCAGCAGCGGGATAGTGCCAACGGGGATGTTGCCCTGCTGGTCGTAGAGCTGCTCAATGACAAGGTTTCCACCGAGCGGCTCGTAGGCCAGGATGGCCCAGCCGGAGCCCTGCAGGGAATTGGCTGCCGCGGTGAACTGGCCGCGGAAGCCATCGAAGGATCCGAAGAAATCGTCGATGGCTGCTGCGAGCTCGCCTACGGGCTTGTCGCCGCCTTCAGGAGACAGGTTGTTCCAGAAGATGGAGTGGTTGGTGTGCCCGCCGAGGTGGAAGGCGAGGTCCTTGGAGAGCTTCGGGATGTTGCCGAACTCGCCCTTTTCGCGGGCTTCAGCCATCTGTGCCAGCGCAGTGTTGGCGCCGGCGACGTAGGTGGCGTGGTGCTTGTCATGGTGAAGTTCCATGATGCGTGCCGAGATGTGGGGCTCAAGGGCTGCGTAGTCGTACGGCAGTTCCGGCAGTGTGTATTCGTTCACGAAAATCCTCCGTTGATGCTCGGATCCATAACTCCGGGTGGCGTGTCCATCCGGAAGCTTTCAAATGCTGAATAAATCAGCACGCTTAGTCCATCCTATGCAAGACGTTACTGGTCTAGCATTTCAGGGGTCACATTGGCTTCAGTACCAGGAATGCCAAGTTCAGCTGCACGCTTATCCGCCATGGCCAGAAGCCTGCGGATCCGCCCTGCTATGGCGTCCTTGGTCATGGGCGGGTCAGCCAGCCGGCCCAGCTCGTCGAGGCTGGCCTGCTTGTGGGCAACACGCAGCTCGCCGGCATAGCGCAGGTGCTCCGGTACGTCTTCACCGAGGATTTCCAAGGCCCGCTCCACTCGGGCACCGGCAGCTACGGCTGCCTGCGCCGAACGCCGAAGGTTCGCGTCGTCGAAATTGGCCAGGCGGTTGGCCGTGGCCCGGACTTCCTTGCGCATCCGGCGCTCTTCCCAGACCATCAGTGCGTCATGGGCGCCCATGCGGGTCAGGAGCGCGGCGATCGTGTCCCCGTCGCGGATTACTACGCGGTCCACACCGCGCACCTCGCGTGCCTTAGCCTGGATTCCGATGCGGCGGGCAGCGCCAACAAGGGCCAGTGCTGCCTCCGGACCGGGGCAGGTGACTTCCAGGGACGAAGAACGGCCGGGTTCGGTGAGGGAACCGTGGACCAGGAATGCACCGCGCCAGACGGCTTCGGCGTCCGCGGCTGACCCATTGACCACCACGGAGGGTAGTCCGCGCACCGGACGGCCGCGGGCGTCAAGCAGCCCGGTCTGCCGGGCCAGGGATTCCCCGTCCTTGACCACGCGGACTATGTAGCGGTTGCCGCGGCGGAGTCCGGAGCCGGAAACCACAACGATGTCGCTGGCATGGCCGTAGACTTCCGCGATCGCGGCGCGGAGCCGGCGTGCAGTGGAGGCAAGGTCGACTTCCGCTTCAACCACGATCCGGCCCGAGATGATGTGCAGGCCTCCCGCAAAACGCAGCATCGCCGAGACTTCGGCTTTCCGAACCGAGGACTTCTTTACGCTCAGGCGCGAAAGTTCCTCTTTGACTGCAGCAGTCAGCGCCACAAATACACTCCTAGCTTTCCCCAAAAATATCGTGATAGGCAGCGGCCAGCCGCAGCGGATCATGGATCGGCCCACCGGCCGCTGCCCCTACCTTACCGAAGACGGCCCGTGCCCCCATTTCCGCAGCGGCCGCTACGAAGGAGTCCCGGTCCTCGACGACGGCCGGGTCTGCCAGCACGGCGTCGACTTTGAACCCCGGTGCATAGCGCCGAATGGCGTGCAGGTGGTCCGCGGCACTCATGCCGGCGGTTTCCTTCGTTTCGTTGCGGAGGTTCATGGTCAGGCACCGGCGGGCGCTTGTTGTGCACAGTGCCTCCCGCATCTGCGGCAGCAGCAGGTGCGGGAGCACTGAGGTGTACCAGGACCCCGGCCCAAGGATGACCCAGTCGGCCCTCTCAATGGCCGTCAGGGCATCCGGGCAGGCCGGCGCATCCGAAGGCAGCAGCCGGACGTTAACCACGTTCGAGTGGGTGCCGGCCACGGCGAGTTCCGCCTGCCCGGTCACCGTTTCGTGGCGCAGTCCGGAGTCCGTTTGCCGCAGGACGTCGCCCTGGATGGTCAGCGGATGGGTGGACATCGGCAGGACCTGGCCGCGGGCGCCCAGGAGGGCACCGGCCCATTGCAGCCCGGCTACCGGATCCCCCAGCAGCTCCCACAGGGTAACGATCAGCAGGTTGCCCAGGGCATGGTTGTCGAGAGAACCGTCAACGCCGGGCCTCGACTTGAAGCGGTGTTGCATGACGTCCCGCCAAGTGCGTCCCCAGTCCGTGTCATCACACAGTGCGGCCAGCGCCATGCGCAGGTCTCCGGGAGGCAGCACATCCAGTTCCTCGCGCAGCCGGCCGGAGGATCCTCCGTTGTCCGCCACGGTGACCACGGCCGTCAGGTCGGTGGTCAGCAGGCGAAGCGCTGAGAGCGTGGCGGAGAGTCCGTGCCCTCCCCCAAGCGCGACGACGGCGGGCGGCTTGATGCCATTCGTTGCCGGGAGCGTTGATCCCTCCGGAAGCACCGGGATGGGCCCGGTCAGGAAACCCACCTACTCCCGCCCCAGGTCGCGGTGGTGGGCGCTGACAGTCACGTGCGGCAGCTTGGCGAGGCGTTTGGCAAGCTCCTCGGTGACGGCCACTGAACGGTGCTTTCCACCGGTGCAGCCGACGGCAATCGTGGCGTAGTGCTTGTTCTCGCGGCGGTAGCCGTCGATTACCGGTACCAGGGCGTCCACGTAGCGGTCCAGGAACTCCTCCGTGCCGAGGGCCGCAAGGACGAAGTCCCGGACGTCGGCGTCCTGTCCGGTGTGCGGACGCAGCTGCGGAACCCAGTGCGGGTTGGGAATGAAGCGCACGTCTGCAACGAAGTTCGAGTCCACCGGCAAGCCGTACTTAAAGCCGAAGCTCATGACGTTAAGGCGCAGGACTATGGGGCCTTGTTCGGTGAAGAGCTCGGTGACGGCAGTCGCCAGCGCGTGCACGTTGAGCTTGGTGGTATCGATGATGATGTCCGAGGCGTCCCGGAGTTCCTTCACGACGTCGCGCTCTGCTGCGATGCCGTCGAGGATCCTGCCGTCTTCCTGCAGCGGGTGCGGCCGCCGGCCGGATTCGAAGCGCTGGACCAGGGTCTGGTCCGAAGCATCCAGGAACAGGACCCGGTAGGTTACACCGGCAGCGCGCAGGTTGTTCAGGGCTTCGCGGATGTCCTGGAAAAGCTCCTTGCTGCGCACGTCAATGACCACAGCGAGCTTGGGGATGGAGTGCGGCATCCGCGAGACGAGCTCGGTGAGGGTGCCGAGCATGAGGGGCGGCAGGTTCTCCACCACGTACCAGCCGTGGTCCTCCAGCGCGTTGGCCGCCGTACTGCGGCCGGCACCGGACATGCCGGTGACAACAAGCAGTTCGGACTCGGCAGGTTTGACGCTTTGCAGCCCGTCCACTTCAGTCATTTGTCTTTTCCCGTCACTTGCCGGGCCCCCAATGCCGGGCGGCCGCCTGCTTTGCCGCTGTCCGTCCGGTTCAAGGTTCCGGGCAGTCCAGCCATCCCAGCCTAGCTAAGATTCAACTATTTCGCCGGTGGACATGTTTACCGCCGGTGCCGCGTCTGCGGCGGTGGCCGCCAGCGCAGCCTGGAGTGCGGCGGCCATGGACGGTCCAATGCCCGGCACTTCCTGCAGCTGCGCGGCGTCCGCCTGCTTGAGCCGGCGGACGGAACCGAAGTGCTTCAGCAGCGCCTTCTGCTTGGCCGGCCCCAGGCCGGGGACAGAGTCCAGCACCGACGCCGTCATGGACTTGCCGCGTTTCTGGCGGTGGAACGTGATGGCAAACCGGTGCGCTTCGTCGCGGATCCGCTGCAGCAGGAACAGGGCCTGCGAGGAACGCGGAAGGATCACCGGGAAGTCGCTTTCCGGAACCCAGACCTCCTCCAGGCGCTTGGCCAGCCCTACGACATAAACGTCCGTGATACCCAGGTCCTCGAGTGCTTTTGAGGCAGCAGAGACCTGGGGCTTGCCGCCGTCCACCACCACCAGGTTGGGCGGGTAGGCAAATTTTGCCTTGGGTGCCGCAGTGAGGGTGTCAGCGACCGGGGTGCCGGGTCCGGGCTCGCCGGCCCCGGCACCGGGCTCCGCGTCAGGAACTTCTGCAGCGGGGTCGAAGTTCTCCGTGAGGTAGTGCTTGAACCGTCGCGAAATAACGTCGTACATGGACGCTGTATCGTCGCGGGCGGCTTCCCCCGTGATGGAGAAGCGCCGGTAGTCGGACTTTTTCATCAGCCCGTCCTCGGCTACCACCATGGAGGCCACCACGTTCGTTCCCTGGACGTGGGAGATGTCGTAGCACTCAATCCGCAGCAGCGGAACGGGCAGGTCCAGCGCCTCCTGCAGTTCGGACAACGCAGCAGAGCGTGTGGTGAGGTCCCCCGCACGGCGGCTCTTGTGCAGCCGCATGGAGTCCTCGGCGTTGCGCGTGACGGTCTCCATCAGGGTCTTCTTGTCACCGCGCTGCGGAACCGAGATCTTCACCTTGGATCCCCGCAGCCCGCGGAGCCAGACCTGCAGCTCCTCGGCATTCTCCGGCAGCACCGGCACCAGGACCCGGCGGGGAATGCTGTCTGACATGGACGCTTCACCGTAGACCTGCTGGAGCAGGTGCTCCACCATCTCGCCGGTGTCCATGTCCTCGACCTTCTCCACCACCCATCCGCGCTGGCCGCGGATCCGTCCGCCGCGGACATGGAAGACCTGGACCGATGCCTCGAGTTCATCCTGGACCATGCCGAAGATGTCGGCATCGGTGTCTTCGGACAGGACCACGGTGTTGCGTTCGAAGACCTTCTTGAGCGCAGCGATGTCATCGCGCAGGCGGGCTGCGGATTCGTAATCAAGGTCCGCGACCGCTGCCTGCATCTGCTTTTCAAGGTCCTGGATAAAGCGCTTGCCTTCCCCGGACATAAAGGAGCAAAGTTCCGCGGCCAGCGCCTTGTGGTCCTGGGGGCTGATCCGTCCCACGCAGGGAGCGGAGCACTTGTCGATGTAGCCCAGGAGGCAGGGGCGACCGGTGCGTTCTGCCCGCTTGAAAACCCCGGCGCTGCAGGTACGCACCGGGAACACGCGCAGGAGGGTATCGAGGGTCTCACGGATGGCCTTGGCCGGATAGAACGGACCGAAGTAGCGGGTGTCCTTCCGGCGTTCGCCGCGCATCACCTGGGCGCGCGGATACTTCTCCCCCATGGTGACGGCCAGGTACGGGTATGACTTGTCGTCCCGGAACATGATGTTGAACCGGGGATTGAATTCCTTGATCCAGGTGTATTCGAGCTGCAGCGCTTCGAGCTCGGTGCCAACCACCGTCCATTCGACGCTGGTGGCCGTGAAGACCATGGCCCGGGTCTTGGGCATCAGCTGCCGGGGGCTCGCGAAGTATGAGTTCAGCCTGGACCGGAGATTCTTCGCCTTGCCAACGTAGATGACCCGCCGGTGCTCATCCCTGAATCGGTACACCCCGGGTTCGGTCGGGATCTCCCCCGTCCGGGGCCGGTAAGTTGCTGGATCTGCCACTTTTCCATCCTACGGCCCTGCCCCGCCGGCCGGAGCCGGGTTCGCCGCCCGCGCAAAGCGGGCAGTGAAGGGGCCTAGGCGCCGTCGGGCTTGTTCTGGTTGTAGCTGCCGGCGCGTTCCTGGCCGGAGAGCTCCGCGATCGCATCCATGACCTGGTCCGTGACCCGGCGCCGCTCCGGGAGGGCGTGCTGCGGACCCGTCTTGGAGAAGTAGAGCGGACGGCCCACTGTCATTGTGAAGGAGTGCGGCTTGACCCACCTCTTGCCGGCAGGCTGCAACTTCTCCGTGCCGATCAGGCCCACCGGAACAACCGGCGCCCCGGATGTAAGGGCAAGCCAGCCGACGCCGGTGCGGCCTCGGTAGAGCAGCCCGTCCCTGGACCGGGTGCCTTCAGGATAGATGCCGATTCCGCCGCCCGTTTCCAGGACATCGAGCAGGGACTTCAGTGCTGCCACGCTGGCCGCCTGCTGCCCGCGTTCCACCGGAATCGAGCCCACGCTCTCGAAGAAGTTGCGCATGGCCGCACCCTTCAGGCCCGGCGTGGTGAAGTATTCAGCCTTGGCAAAAAAGCCGACCCGGCGCGGCATGAGTGCCTGGATGAGCACGCTGTCCAGGAAGGAGAGGTGGTTGGCGGCGACGATGAAGGGTCCGCTGGTGGGTACGTTCTCCAACCCGGTGATGGTGGGGCGGCAGAGCGAAATCAGGCCGCGCGTGCTCGAACGCGTGAGATTATACAGTCCCATGTGCACCGGCCGTCCGCGCACAGGAACCAACAGCGGACGCCAGCTCGCCGGGTGACTGCACGACGGCGGCAGCTCCGGCCGCTTCAAGCTCACCGTCGGGTGCGAAGCCCCAGGCCACCCCGATGCAGGGAATGCCGTTGGCGGAAGCTCCGTGGACGTCGTGGGAACGGTCGCCGATCATCACGGCGGCGGAATACTCACCCTCGTGCTGTGCCAGGGCGGCCCGCACAATGGAGACCTTGCCGTCAGCGGCGGCCAGCCGCTCGTCCGCCGGCGAACCATGGATCGAGTCGAACAGGGTATCGAGTCCCTGGACGGCCAGGAGTTCACGGGCAATCGGTTCCGGCTTCTGGGTCGCTACGGCCACCAGGGCGCCGTCCGTCCGCAGGCTCCTCACGGCGTCGGCAATTCCCGGATATGGCCTGCTGGCGGCCATGCCGGTTTCCCGGTATCCCCTGCGGTACTGGGCGATGACGTGCTCCAGGCGGTCAGCGGGGACCCCTGCGATGCCTGTGAGGGAGTCCTTCAGGGCGGGCCCCACCATGCGGTGCAGGTCGGCCTCCGAAGGTACCGGAAGCCCCGATGAGGCGAGGGCCGCCGCGATGCCTCCGGTGATACTGCCGGCCGGGTCCACCAGGGTGCCGTCCAGATCGAAGAGGACCAGGAGCCTTGAATTCGTCACCGGGCAAGTTTCGCACAGAGAAGCGCGCCAGCGTAAACCAGCACCTGAAGGTATAACCCGTCGGGAATATGTCGGCGCTAGTTGCCTTCCCGGCCTGGCCCTAGCCCAGGATCTCGGCCAGGAACCTTCCGGTATGGCTGTCAGGAGACTTCGCGACCTTCTCCGGGGTACCGGAGGCCACAACCATGCCGCCGCCGGTGCCGCCGTCGGGCCCCAGGTCAATGATCCAGTCGGCACTCTTGATGACGTCCAGGTTGTGCTCGATGGTGATCACGGTGTTGCCCTTGTCCACCAGCCCCTGCAGCACAAGCAGCAGCTTGCGTACGTCTTCGAAGTGCAGGCCGGTGGTCGGCTCGTCCAGCACGTACGCGCTGCGGCCGTTGGAGCGCTTCTGCAGCTCGGCAGCGAGCTTCACCCGCTGGGCCTCGCCGCCGGAGAGCGTGGTGGCCGGCTGGCCGAGGCGCACATAGCCCAGCCCCACGTCCACCAGGGTGTTCAGGTGGCGGGCAATCGGAGCGAACGCGGCGAAGAACTCGGCAGCTTCGGCGATCGGCATGTCCAGGACTTCGGCGATGTTCTTGCCCTTGTAGTGGACTTCCAGGGTTTCCCGGTTGAAGCGCGCACCATGGCAGACCTCGCAGGGAACGTAGACATCCGGCAGGAAGTTCATTTCGATCTTCAGGGTGCCGTCACCGTGGCAGGCTTCGCAGCGCCCGCCCTTGACGTTGAAGGAGAAGCGGCCGGGGAGGTACCCGCGCACCTTCGCCTCGGTGGTTTCTGCGAAGAGCTTGCGGATGTGGTCGAACACGCCCGTATAGGTCGCCGCATTGGAGCGCGGCGTGCGCCCGATGGGGCTCTGGTCAACGTGGATGACCTTGTCCAGGTGCTCCAGTCCGTCAACGCGGGTGTGGCGTCCCGCAACGTGCTTCGCGCCGTTGAGCTTGCTTGCCAGCACCCGGTAGAGAATGTCATTGATCAGCGTGGACTTGCCGGAACCGGACACCCCGGTGACCGCTGTGAAGACACCCAGCGGCACGCTCACGTCGATGTTGCGCAGGTTGTTTTCCCGTGCGCCGACGATCTTCAGCTGGCGTGACTTGTCCACCTTGCGGCGTTTGGCGGGGATTTCGATCTTCCGCCGGCCGGAGAGGTAGTCGCCCGTGATGGAACGCGTATTCGTGAGCAGTTCGGACAAAGGTCCGGAGTGGACAATCTCGCCGCCCTTCTCCCCCGCGCCGGGTCCAACATCTACGACCCAGTCGGCTTCGTGGATGGTGTCCTCGTCATGCTCCACCACAATCAGCGTGTTGCCGAGGTTCCGCAGGCGGGCAAGGGTTTCGATCAGCCGCCGGTTGTCCCGCTGGTGCAGGCCGATCGAGGGTTCGTCCAGGACGTACAGCACGCCCACGAGGCCGGAGCCGATCTGGGTTGCCAGGCGGATGCGCTGTGCTTCGCCGCCGGAGAGCGTTGCGGCCGGACGGTCCAGTGAAAGGTACTCAAGGCCGACGTCGAGCAGGAAGGTCAGGCGCGCCTTGATCTCCTTGAGGACCTGCTCGCCGATCTTTGCTTCACGGTCCGTCAGTTCAAGGTTCTCGAAGAACGCAGCAGCTTCCCGCAGGGGCATGGCGCTGGCCTCGGCGATGTTGCGCTTGTTGATCAGCACCGACAGGGAAGCCGGGTTCAGCCGGGCGCCGCCGCACTCGGGGCACGCGATTTCCCGCATGTACTCCTCGTACCGGTCGCGCGAGCTCTCGGATTCAGTCTCCTGGTGCTTGCGCTTGATGTAGCCGATCACGCCTTCGAAGCCGGTGGTGTATTTCCGTTCCCGTCCGAAGCGGTTGCGGTACTGGACCACCACCTTGTGGTCCTTGCCGTGCAGTACGGCTTCGCGGGCCTTCGCCGGCAGCTTCTTCCAGGGAACGTCCATGGAGAAGTCCATGTCCTTGGCGAGTCCGGCCAGCAGGCGGTTCCAGTATTCGGTGGTTGCGGTGCCCATGGACCAGGGCGCGATCGCACCTGCGGCGAGGCTGAGGTTCGGGTTGGGAACCACCAGCTCTTCGTCCACCTCCAGCCGCGAGCCGATGCCGGTGCACACGGGGCAGGCGCCGAACGGGTTGTTGAAGGAGAAGGACCGCGGCTCGATTTCGTCGATGGCCAGGGGGTGTTCGTTCGGGCAGGCCAGGTGCTCGGAGAAGCTGCGGGTCCGTTCCGGGCTGTCCTCGGGGAGGTCGACGAAGTCGGCGAGGACGCGCCCGTCCGCCAGTCCCAGGGCAGTTTCAACGGAGTCGGTGAGGCGCTGGCGAATGCCGTCCTTGGCAACCAGGCGGTCGATGACTACTTCAATGGTGTGCTTGTACTGCTTGCCCAGCTTGGGGGGATCGGAGAGCTGGACGGTTTTGCCGTCTACCTTCGCACGCGAGTAGCCCTTGGCTGCCAGGTCCTTGAAAAGGTCGACGAATTCGCCCTTGCGCCCGCGCACCACCGGGGCCAGGATCTGGTACCGCGTGCCCTCTTCGAGTTCAAGCAGCTGGTCGGTGATCTGCTGCGGGGTCTGCCGGCTGACGGGCTCGCCGCAGACCGGGCAGAACGGGGTGCCCACGCGCGCCCAGAGCAGACGCATGTAGTCGTGGATCTCGGTAATGGTTCCTACCGTGGAACGGGGGTTCCGGCTCGTCGACTTCTGGTCGATCGAGACTGCCGGTGACAGCCCTTCAATGAAGTCGACGTCGGGCTTGTCCACCTGGCCCAGGAACATCCGGGCGTAGGAGGAAAGCGACTCGACGTAGCGCCGCTGGCCCTCCGCGAAGATCGTGTCGAAAGCCAGGGAGGACTTGCCTGACCCGGAGAGACCCGTGAACACGATCATGGCGTCGCGCGGAAGATCGAGGTCCACGTTCTGCAGATTGTGTTCCCTTGCGCCCTTGACGACCAGGCGCGAGAGATCGCCGGAAGGGTGGGGATTGTGGCCAGAAGTCAGTGAAGTCGCGGTAGACACGCTTTCCACTCTAGATCAAACAGGATTCGAAAACGTATTCGAGGGCGGGTGTGTTCACCGCTGGCGTAGGGCGGCCTGGACGTAGGACAGGGCGTCCTTGTGGTCCACCCCGTTGGCGCTGACCGTATCGGCGAAAACCCGGGCGGCCTCGGCCACGCGGCGGCGTCCATTGTCGCCCGCAGCAGCCACGACGGTGCCGGCCCGGGAACGGGTGGTCACCACTTCGGCCTGCTCAAGCTCCCGGTAGGCCCGGGCTACCGTGTTGACGGCCAGGCCCAGCTGGGCGGCAAGGGTGCGTACCGGCGGAAGCCGGGTGCCAACAGGCAGGCTGCCGTCGTTGGCGGCATCAAGAATCTGCAGCCGGAGCTGTTCGAACGGGGGTACCGAACTCGCCGCATCGATCCGCACCCAGGAGAGCACGCCGTCGTCCATGCCACCGCTTTCTTCATCGCCTGCTGTCGGGCCGCGGATGCGGGCCGGTTCCCTGTCCATCCTGCCACGTACCACCGCCGGCAGCGGATGAAGGCAACTAATCCGGTGCGTCAGTGGTGGAAGCCGGTTCGCTGAACTGGGACTGGTAGAGCTGGGCGTAGAAGCCGCCGGCATCCAGGAGGGACTCATGGGTCCCCTGCTCAACGATCTCGCCGTTCCGCACCGCCAGGATGACGTCGGCATCGCGGATGGTGGAGAGCCGGTGGGCAATGACAAAACTGGTTCGGGCCTCGCGCAGCGCTCCCATTGCCAGCCGGATGGCAACCTCGGTCCTCGTATCCACCGAGCTGGTCGCCTCGTCCAGCACCAGGATGGACGGGTTGGCCAGCCAGGCCCGGGCAATGGTGATGAGCTGGCGCTGTCCCTGGCTCAGCGAACCGCCGTCGGCGCTCAGGACCGTGTCATAGCCGTCCGGCAGCGACCGGACGAAATGATCCACGTGGGTGGCTTTGGCAGCGGCAATGATCTGCTCTTCGGTGGCATCGGGCGCCCCGTAGGCCAGGTTCTCGCTGATGGTCCCCTCGAACAGCCAGGCGTCCTGGAGGACCATGCCGATGCTGCGGCGTACGTCGTCGCGGGTCATGCTCATGGTGTTCACGCCGTCCAGCAGGATTTCACCTGAATCCACGTCGTAGAAGCGCATCAGCAGGTTCACCAGGGTGGTTTTCCCGGCTCCGGTGGGTCCTACGATCGCTACGGTCTGTCCCGGTTTAGCGTCGAAGGAGAGATCCCGGATCAGCGGCGCCTGCGGTGAGTAGGAGAAACTGACGTGCCTGAACACAACGTCGCCGCGCACCCTGCCCAGCCTTACCGGATCCTTGGGATCCGGTTCGATTTCCTTCGCATCGAGCAGCGCGAAGACACGTTCCGCGGAAGCCAGGCCGGACTGGAGCATGTTGATGAGTCCGCCCAGCTGGCCCAGGGGCTGGCTGAACTGGCGGCTGTACTGCACGAACGCCTGCACTCCCCCGATGGACAGGGCGCCGCCGGCCACCTGGATTCCGCCCACGACGGCTACTGCCACGTAGTTCAGGTTCGCAATAAAGGTCATGGTGGGCATGATGACGCCGGAGACGAACTGGGCCCGGAAGGAAGACTCGTAGAGCCGTTCGTTCCCCGGATGGAAGCCCTCCACCACCCGCTCCTGCTGGCCGAAGGCCTTCACTACGTCCTGGCCGGTGAACATTTCCTCGATGTAGCCGTTGACCTCACCGGTGGTCTTCCACTGCGCCTTGAACTGCACCTGCGAGCGCTTGGCGATCAGGACGGTCACCAGGGCCGAGACGGGGACCGTGAGCACGGCGATCAGGGCCAGCAGCGGGGAGATCCACAGCATCATGCCCAGTACCCCCACTATGGTCAGCACGGAGGTGATGACCTGGGTGATGCTCTGCGACAGGGTCTGGGCGAGGTTGTCGATGTCATTGGTGACCCGGCTCAGCACGTCGCCGCGGGACTGCTGCTGGAAGTGGGACATGGGGAGCCGGAACAGCTTGGCGTCCACATCCCTGCGCAGCCGGTACATGGCGTTCTGCACGATGCGCGCTGTGACCCGTGCCTGCGCCCAGCCGAAGAAGAAGGACGCCAGGTAGATGGCGAGCACTGCGGTCAGCAGCATCCCCAGGGTGGAGAAGTTGATGCCCTCCCCCGGAACCGCGTCCATGGCGGCGAGCATGTCTGCCAGCTGGGTCTGCCCGGAGGCACGCAGCGCCTCCACCTGGTCGGCCTTGGATACGCCCGGGGCCAGGGAAGCGCCAATGACGCCGTCAAAGATCACGTTGGTGGCATCGCCGAGGACTTTCGGGGCGGTCACGGCGAGCGCCACGGAGACGACGCCGAAGACCAGTACCGCAGCCACGCGCCAGGTATCGGGTGAGAGCAGCCTCAGCAGCCGGGCAGTGGATGCCTTGAAGCTGGCCGGCTTGGCTGCCGGGCCGCCGCGGCCGTGCATGCTCACAGCGCTTCCTCCGGCGTGTACTGCGAGGAGACGATCTCCCGGTAGGCGGTGTTGGATTCAAGCAGCTCGGCATGTGTGCCTATTCCGGCGATCCGCCCTTCTTCCAGGACGATGATCCGTCCCGCGTCGGTAATGGTGTTCACCCGCTGGGCGACCACGACCACCGTGGCGTGTGCGGTGCGCTGTTTCAGGGCTGCGCGCAGGCGTGCGTCGGTGGTGAAGTCCAGTGCGGAGAAGCTGTCGTCGAACAGGTAGATGTCCGGCTGGACCACCAGGGCCCGGGCAATGGCGAGCCGCTGGCGCTGCCCGCCGGAGAAGTTGCCGCCGCCCTGTTCCACTTCATGGTCCAGCCCGCCCTCGGCGGCCCGGACAAAGTCTGCTGCCTGTGCGATCTCCAGTGCTTCCCAGAGTTCCCCGTCCGTGGCTGAGGGTTTGCCGAAGCGCAGGTTCGAGGCGATGGTGCCGGAGAAAAGGTGTGCCCGCTGGGGAACCAGTCCGATGCCCGAGCGCAGGGAGTGCAGGGTGACCCCGGCGGTGTCCTGTCCGTCGACGCTGATGTTGCCAACGGTCGGATCCAGCAGGCGGGGAACCAGGTTCAGGAGGGTGGACTTCCCCGCCCCGGTTGAGCCGATGATGGCCGTGGTCTGCCCCGGCTCGGCTTCGAAGCTGATGTCCTGCAGCACGGGGTCCTCTGCGCCGGGATACGTGAACCCCACCCCCGTAAAGACCAGCCGGCCGCCGTCGTACACCAGCTCTTTGGCGTCCGGTGCGTCCCGGACACTGGTCCTGGTATCCAGCACCTCATAGATCCGCTCCGCGCAGACCGCCGCCCGCGGCAGCATCATGATCATGAACATTGACATCATCACTGCCATCAGGATCTGCATGATGTAGGCGATGAACGCGGTAAGGGCCCCGATCTGCATCTGCCCGGCGTCGATGCGGAAGGCTCCGAGCCACACCACGGCAACCGTGGCCAGGTTTGCTACCAGCATGGTCGCCGGGAACAGCAGTGCCAGATACTGGCTCACCCGCAGCTGGGTGCCGGTGAGGTCGCTGTTGGCGCCGTCGAACCGCTGCTTCTCCGTGTGTTCGCGCACAAAAGCCCGGATGACGGCGATCCCCATGATCTGTTCACGCAGCACACCGTTGACCCGGTCGATCTGTTTCTGTGCCCGGCGGAACAACGGAACCAGCCGGCGCAGCACCAGCGAGATGATGACGACCAGGACCGGCAGGATCAGCAGCAGGATGCCGGAGAGCGGGATGTCCTGGTTCAGGGCCAGCAGGACTCCGCCCACTCCCATGATGGGAGCAGAGACCATCATGGTCATGGTGAGCAGCAGGGACATCTGCACCTGCTGCACATCGTTGGTGGTCCGGGTTATGAGGGACGGCGCGCCAAAGAGGCCCACCTCCCTTCCCGAGAAGGTCTCCACGTTGGTGAACAGCGAGCGCCGGACGTTGCGTCCCACGCGCATGGCCGTGCGGGCGGCGTAGTAGGTGGCGGCTACGGAACACACCACCTGCCCGGCCGTGACAGCGAGCATCCACCCGCCAATGTTCATGATGGTGGCGGTGTCACCCTTCACCACGCCCTGGTCAATGATGTCCGCATTGAGCGTAGGCAGGAAGAGGGTTGCGGCGGTCTGCAGGAACTGCAGGATAACGACGGCGGCAACCGCACCCTTGTACGGAGCCAGGTTTTCGCGAACGAGCCGAAGAAGCACGTATCCTCCCGGAACTGCCGGGGCGTTCCGGCACCATCTGAACGTACGCCCGGTGCGGGCCCGGCGGCAAGGGATCGCCGGACACGCATCGCTCCCGTCCTGCAGCGGTCCGGAGGCGCCGTTTAGACTGGCGCCATGGCTGATACCAGGAACGTTTCAATTCGCAGTGCCTCCGTAGGCTCCATGGACAACAACGTCTATGTGCTCACCGCCAAGAACTCGGGGGCGCAGGTGCTCATTGACGCTGCGGACGATTTCCCCCGCATTCAGGATCTGCTCGACGCCGGTGCAGCAGACAGCGGGTCGGGCCGGGCTGCGGTACAGATGATCATCACCACGCACAGCCACTGGGACCATGTGCGGGCGCTCGCCGAAGCCAAAGCCGCGACCGGGGCCCGGACCGCCGCCGGGGGGCCGGACACCGCGGATATCGAGGTTCCTACAGACGTTCCGCTCTCCCACGGTGATGTGCTGGACTTTGACGGATTCGATCTTGAGGTCATTGCCCTGCGCGGCCACACTCCCGGCTCGGTTGCCCTGGTGTACCGGGACCCGGAAGGACCGGCCCACCTGTTTACCGGTGATTCTCTCTTTCCCGGCGGGGTGGGCAACACGCAGAAGGATCCGGAGCGTTTCACCTCACTGTTCAACGATGTAGTCGAACGTATATTCGAACAGTTCCCCGATGACACCGTGGTCCATCCCGGCCATGGTGCCGGCACCACCCTGGGGGCGGAGCGGCCGCACCTGGCGCAGTGGAAGGAACGGGGCTGGTAGTACCGGTGCCCTAAGGCTTGTGCGACACCATAAAGATCCTGCGGAACGGGAAGACGGTCCCCCAGGGTTTCGGCGGATAGGCCTGGCGCAGCAGCGCCGCGTATTCGGCTTCGAAGCCCTCGTACTCCTCCGGGGGCAGGGCGGCCATGACGGGGCGAAGCGCCGTGCCGCGGACCCAGTCCAGCACGGGATTCGTTCCGGTGAGCACCTGTGAGTAGCTGGTCTCCCAGACATCGGTGTTCATGCCGGCATCCACGAACAGCTCCAGGTACTGCTCCGGCTCCGCCACGGAGTCCCCGCCGCGCAGCACCCCTGCGAGCGCCGGACTCCAGCGCGGGCTTTCGGCGAGCTCCCGCATGAGCACATGCGACGGAGCGTTGAAGTTGCCGGGCACCTGTACAGCGATCCAGGAGCCCGGATCCAGTGCCTTGGCCCAGCGGCCCAGCAGATCCTCGTGTCCGGGCACCCACTGCAGTGCGGCATTTGACAACAGGACTCCCGGCCCGGAAGAAGGATTCCACTCCTGGATCTGGCCCTGGACAAAGCCGGGGTTCCCGCCCGAACGGGCCTTTGCCTCGCGGATCATGTCAGCGGAGGAGTCGATGCCGGTGACGGGTGCTCCCGGCCAGCGTTCGGCCAGCACCGCGGTGAGCGCGCCGGTGCCGCAGCCGAGGTCGGCTACCCAGGCCGGCTCTGCAGCTCCGATCCGGGCGGCGAGGTCGAAGAACGGCCGGTCACGGTGGTCTGCAAACTGGACGTAGCGCTCAGGGTCCCATTTCATGCCCGCGAGCCTAGCAGCGCCGTCGTACGCTCCCCTGGAGGCAACAACGGTGATTTTTGCTGCCGGGCTAGGCTGGTAGGTGAGATGAAACTACTTGATCAGCTGCCTGCCGCCGCCGCCGGAACCACAACCATCGACCCGGACGAGGTCTACACCTCCTTCCTTGAGTGGGTGGAAGGCCGCGGGATGTCCCTCTACCCTGCCCAGGACGAGGCAGTGATGGAGCTGGTCACCGGAAACAATGTCATTCTGGCCACACCCACCGGTTCGGGTAAGTCGATGGTGGCAATCGCTGCGCACTACTACGCCATGGCCCTGGATGAGCGCTCCTACTACACCGCTCCCATCAAGGCCCTCGTGTCGGAGAAGTTCTTCGCGCTTTGCGACATTTTCGGGGCCGAGAACGTCGGCATGGTGACAGGTGACTCCTCGGTGAACAAGGACGCCCCGATTATCTGCTGCACCGCGGAAATCCTGGCCAACATTGCCCTCCGCGAAGGACCGGACGCGGACCTCGGCACGGTCATCATGGACGAGTTCCACTTCTACTCCGATCCGCAGCGCGGCTGGGCCTGGCAGGTGCCGCTGCTGGAGCTGCCGCAGGCACAGTTCCTGCTGATGTCCGCCACCCTGGGGGACATGACCCGCATCGCCAACGAACTCAGCGAACTCACCAACCGGGACACCGTCACGGTCTCCTCCGTGCAGCGGCCCATCCCCCTGCACTACTACTACGTTGAAACGCCCATCCAGGAATCCCTGGAAGAACTGCTGGCCACCAAGCAGGTTCCCGTTTACGTGGTGCACTTCTCCCAAATAGAAGCCATCGACCGGGCCCAGGCACTGATGAGCATCAACGTCTGCACCCGCGAGGAAAAGGACCGCATCGCCGAGCTGATCGCCGGGTTCCGGTTCGCGCCCGGTTTCGGCAAGACACTCAACCGGCTGGTGCGCCACGGCATCGGTGTGCACCACGCCGGAATGCTGCCCAAATACCGCCGCCTCGTGGAGCAGCTGGCGCAGGCCGGGCTGCTGAAGGTCATCTGCGGCACCGACACCCTGGGCGTTGGTATCAACGTGCCCATCCGTACGGTGCTGATTACCGCCCTGTCCAAGTACGACGGCACCCGCACCCGGCCGCTGAAGGTCCGCGAATTCCACCAGATCGCGGGACGCGCCGGCCGGGCAGGCTACGACACGGCCGGGACCGTCGTCGTGCAGGCACCGGAACACGTGATCGAAAACGCCAAGGCCATGGCCAAGGCACAGGCAAAGTTCGGTGATGACCAGAAGAAGCTGCGCCAGGTGGTGAAGAAAAAGCCGCAGGCCGGTTTTGTGTCCTGGGGCAAACCCACCTTTGAAAAGCTCGTGGATGGCACCCCGGAGCCGCTGACTTCCAGCTTCAACATCACCCACTCCATGCTGCTGAACCTGCTGGAACGCCCGGGCGATCCGTTCGCCGCAGCGAAGAAGCTGCTGACCAGCAACCACGAGACCCGCTCCTCACAGCTGGCCCTGATGAAGAAGGCGCTGAGCATCTACCGCGAGCTGAAAACCGCAGGCATCGTGGAGGTGCTGCCCGAACCGGACGCCGACGGCCGCACCGTCCGGCTGAAGGTGCACCTGCAGCCAAACTTCGCCCTGAACCAGCCGTTGTCCCCGTTCGCGATGGCGTCCCTGGAAATCCTGGACCCGGAAAGCCCGTCCTATGCCCTGGACGTAGTCTCGGTGATCGAGGCGATCATGGAAAAGCCGCGCCAAGTGCTCTCCGCCCAGGAGAAAAAGGCCCGCGGCGAAGCCGTGGCGGCCATGAAGTCCGAAGGCATCGAATACGAGCAGCGGATGGCGCTGCTCGAAGAGGTCACCTATCCGCAGCCGCTGGCCGAGCTGCTGGAACAGTCCTTCGAGGTCTACCGCTCCGGTGCCCCGTGGCTGGGCGAATTCGAACTCAGCCCCAAGTCGATTGTCCGGGACATGTACGAACGTGCCATGAGCTTCGGCGAATATGTGGCCTTCTACTCGCTGGCACGCTCCGAGGGTGTGCTGCTGCGCTACCTCTCCGACACCTACAAGGCCCTGCTGCACACAGTTCCCCCGGAACGGCTGCGCGAAGACCTCTCCGACATCATCGAATGGCTGGGCGAACTGGTCCGGCAGACCGACTCCTCCCTGCTGGACGAATGGGAGGAACTGGCCGCGGGCATCGATTCCTCTGCGGGCAGCGAGCCGGTCCTGCCGCCTGCACCGGAGAAGCTCACCGGCAACACCCGTGCCTTCCGGGTGATGGTGCGCAACGAGATGTTCCAGCGGGTGAAGCTTTTCGCCGATGAGGACGACGCCGCCCTGGGCGCGCTGGACGGCGGTGCGGGCTGGGACGCCGGCCGGTGGGCGGACGTGCTGGACGCGTACTTCGAGGAGCACGACGATATAGACGACGGCCCCGACGGCCGCGGCCCGTCGCTGCTGATCATCAAGGAGCTGCCCGGCAAGTGGGAGGTGCGGCAGATCTTCAAGGACCCCGCCGGTCACCTGGACTGGGGCATCAACGCTGAAGTGGATTTGGCTGCCTCCGATGAGGCGGGGTCCCCCGTCATCCGCGTGATTCACGCCGGACGGCTGGACTAGGCTGGAAGCCATGCAAATCAGAGCTGCGCGCAGAGAAGATGTTCCGGTAATCCTTGAGCTCATTCATGAGCTGGCCGTCTATGAGAAGGAACCGGACGCGGTCCGGAATACTCCCGAGGCGCTGGAGCAGCATCTCTTTGCCGAACACCCGGCGGTCTTTGCACATGTCCTGGAAGATGAGGGAACGGTCCAGGGCTTTGCCCTCTGGTTCCTGAACTACTCCACCTGGGAAGGTGTGCACGGTATTTGGCTGGAGGACCTCTACGTCCGTCCCGAAACACGTGGACGCGGCTACGGGAAGGCGCTGCTGCGCGCCCTGGCGCAGACCGCCGTCGAGCGCGGCTACGCCCGCGTTGAATGGACCGTCCTTGATTGGAACGAACCCTCCATCCTGTTCTACAAGTCCCTCGGCGCGCAGCCGATGGATGAGTGGACCACCTACCGCCTGACCGGCGAAGCACTGGAGGACTTCGGCACCCCCGGAGCAGCATGAGCGTCCCGCACACTGCCTCGGAGCCGCTGAATATCCGCGGCATGCGAGTGGTGGAGCACCGGTTCACCGTCCCGCTCGACCACTCCGTGCCCGGCGGCGAGCAGATCACCGTCTTTGCCCGCGAGTACTGGAACCCCGAAGTGGCAGCCGCCGGCGACCTGCCGTGGCTGCTGTACCTGCAGGGCGGCCCCGGCGGAAAAGGCAACCGGCTGCTGCAGTTCGGCGGCTGGACGAAGGCAGCCTCCCGGCATTTCCGCATCCTGATGCTGGACCAGCGCGGCACCGGACTCTCCACCCCGGCCAACCGGCAGACCCTTGCGGCGCGCGGCGACGCAGAGGCGCAGGCTGAGTACCTCACCCACTTCCGTGCGGATTCGATCGTTGCCGATGCCGAGCTCATTCGCTCTGCCCTCGGCTCCGGACCATGGAGCATCTACGGCCAGTCCTACGGCGGGTTCTGTGCGCTGACCTACCTGTCCTTCGCGCCTGCCGGTGTGAAGGAAGCACTGATCACCGGCGGCCTCGCACCGCTGTGGGGACCCGCCGACCGGGTGTATCAGGCGACGTTCGCCCGTGTGGCAGCCAGGAACGCGGAGTACTTCGCGAAGTATCCCGGTGACCGTGAGCTCACCACCCGTATTGCACGGCACCTGGACACCGTGCCCGAATACCTCCCGGACGGCTCGCGGCTGACCCCGGGGCGCTTCCAGATGGCAGGTTCCTTTCTGGGCGGCAACACCCGGATGGACGGGCTCCACTACCTGCTCGAGGAAGCCTTCATCCCGACGCCGTCAGGTCCCCGGCTCTCCGACACCTTCCTGGCCGGCCTGTGGCAGCTGGCAGAGCGGTCTACCAACCCGCTGTATGCCCTGATGCACGAATCGATTTACGGCCAGGGGCAGGCTACGAACTGGGCTGCCTGGCGGGTGCTGCAGTCACTGCCGGACTTCCGGCCGGACGCTGCTGAACCCCTGTACACCGGCGAGATGGTCTACCCCTGGTACTTCGTGGAGGACCCCGCCCTGCGTCCCCTGCAGTTGACGGCAGAACTGCTGGCGGCAAAGTCCGACTGGCCGGAACTGTACGACCGCCTGCAGCTGGCAGCCAACACGGTGCCCGCGGCGGCCGCGGTGTACACCAATGACATCTATGTTGACCGGGATCTTTCGATGGAGACAGCGGCTGCAGTCCAGGGACTGCAGGTCTGGGAAACCGACGAGTTCCACCATGACGGGATCGCAGACGACGGCGAGGGAATCTTCAACCGCCTGCTCGGCATGGTGCGCGGGGAGAAGGCCTGATCGTGGCATCCAATGCAGAAGGGGTCGGGATTGGCGCAGCCCGTGGCTGATGCGCTGAAACAGGGATAATCTGGGCTACAGCAGCTGACAGCGGCGGAAGGCCTGATCATGGCACCCAGTACGCGTTACGGCACAGCTTCCAGAACGAGTGCTCCCCCGTCCTATGCGCCGCCCTGGCGTCGGATCACCTCCATCATCCTTGGCATCCTGGCGGCGCTGCTGCTCGTTGCCTCGGTTGCGGCAGGTTATGCCGGCAGCCTCGTGGCAAGTACTGACCGCTACGTGGCAGTGATTGGTCCGGTCATCCAGGACCCGGCGGTACAGGCGGATCTCTCCGAACAAATCGGGGACCAGGTGACAAGCCGGCTCGACATAGACACCACTGTCAGCGACGCCCTGTCCAACGTGGATGACTCGCGTGCATCGCAGGCGCTTTCCGCCGCGCTTGCACCGGTCATCGCGGACCGGACCAACGCCCTGATCGACAGGACCGTCTCCCGCGCTGTTTCCAGCCAGGCCTTCGCCACCCTGTGGGTGGATGCGAACCGCGGGGCACATGAACTACTGGTCCGTGCCGTCGAGGATGATCCGGGCGGGATGGCATCGATTGCCGCCAACGGAGACATCACCGTCTCAACTACGGCGATGATTGGAGAGGTCAAGTCCCGGCTCCTGGCGCAGGGTGTGTCTGCGGCTTCAGTCATTCCGGATGACGCCGGCCAGGAGTACACCGTCTTTAACGCTCCTGGCCTTGCTGCGTCGCTCTCCGCGCTGAACACGCTGGGCACGGCAGCCGCGGTTCTTCCATGGCTTACCGCCGCAGCGGCCGCTGCCGCTGTACTGATCGCCCCGAAGGGCCGGCGGCTCCGGTCCGGCCTGGTCATCAGCATTTCCAGCGCCGGCGCTGCCCTGGTAGCAGTCCTGCTCCTCCGGTTCGTCCAGCAGGCAGGGGTGGACTCGGTTGGCTCAAGTTCCGCCGTTTCCCCGGAAGCCGCGCTTGTCCTGAGCAACGCGTTCCTGGACCCGCTCGCCGCGGCGCTTCGGACAGTATTCGTCCTTGCGCTGCTGGCCGTTCTGGTGCTCTACGCTGCCGGCCATACCGGCCTGTGGCAACCGTGGGCCATGCGGCACCAGCGGGTGTGCCAGGGTGTTGCGGCCGGAATCACCGTGCTTCTGCTTTTCATTCCAGGCATTAGCGCCGGAGTAACTGCCGGCCTTGCCCTGGTGCTCGTGGGATTCATTGTGGTCTTGGAAGTACTGGCCAGACGAACACGGGCACCGCATCAAGCGGTGCCCGTGTAGGTGCGGGAGTCCAGGATCACTCAGGCCAATGCTTTGGCCTTGAGGCGTCCAAACTCGTCGTCGGAGATCAGGCCGTCATCCAGTAATGATTTGGCGGATGAAATCTGCTCCGTCGCACTCTGGCTGCCTGCAGTGCGCCGAATATAGGCGGCTGCCTGCTCCTGGGATTCGCGTGCCCTGCCGGCGCTCCGTTCTGCCATGCCGCGTCCGCGGGCAATGACGTATACCAAGGCTGTGATGTAGGGGACGAAGAGGAGGAAGAAGATCCAGACCGCTTTCAGCCAGCCGCTAATGGAGTCGTCGCGGAACAGGTCTGCGAAGATCTGGAACAACAGCATCAAATACGCGAAAACAAAGAAAACCGCAACGATGGACCATAGTACTTCGAAGAAGTTCATGGCTGCTCCTTTGGAGCGTCAACGGAAACGAGATAGCCCCGCCGGGGCCGTGGATTTCCCCTCCTGGGAGGGACGGCGATCGTAGTGGAAGGCTAGCACCAGGAACGGAATCCTGACCCGGCGCGCACAAACTGCCACCCTTACACGACGGAGGCGGCTCCCCTGCCGGAATGGCCGGAAAGCCGCCTCTGGTGCGCGCACCGTATGGGTTGCTGCGGGGAACCTACTGTTCTGCGCCGGGCTTACGGGGGTCTGAGGCCAGGAACCTGGCGCGCGCCTCCTCGGTGATCTCGGGCAGTTCGACGTCGTCCCGGGTTTCGGCGGCCTTCTCCGCTGCCCGGTAGGTCTTGGTGACATCGTCGTAGGCCTGGGTCCGCTCTTCATGCGGAGCGTCCTCGCCCAGGCTGCGGTAGACCTTTAGCGCGGATTCGAGGGAAGCCACGGCCTGCACAGCCTTGGCCTTCGGGCTCAGCAGGCTCGCTACGGTGGCGATCACAATCGTGCCGAGGATGACGGCCAGCGACACGAAGGTGGGGATCTCAGGTGCCCAGGCAACCGGCTCGCCGCCGTTGATGAAGGGCAGCTCGTTGACGTGCAGTGCGTGCAGGATCAGCTTGACGCCGATGAACGCCAGGATGACTGAAAGACCGTGCTTGAGGTAAATGAGCCGGTCCATCAGGCCGCCGAGCAGGAAGTAGAGCTGGCGCAGGCCCATCAGGGCGAAGATATTGGCCGTGAAGACGATGAAGGCGCTCTGGGTAAGGCCGAAGATTGCCGGAATCGAGTCAACGGCGAACATCAGATCCGTCACGCCGATGGTGATGAAGACAATGATCATCGGGGTGAAGACCTTCTTGCCGTCCACCACGGTGCGGACCTTGCCCTCGTCGAAGTTCTCCGTCATCGGCAGGAAGCCGGTGAGCTTGCGGACCAGTTTGTTGTCACTGCCGCCCTCTTCATCTTCACCGTTGTCTGTGGCCTGCTTGTACGCGGTCCAGAGCAGGAAGGCACCAAAGAGGAAGAAGACCCAGGAGAAGTTCTCGATCACGGCAGCGCCGATGAGAATGAAGATTCCGCGAAGGATCAGCGCGATGATGATGCCGAACATCAGCACTTCCTGCTGATACTTACGGGGCACCGAGAAGCGGGCCATGATGATGATGAAGACGAACAGGTTGTCGATGCTGAGGCTGTATTCAGTCACCCAGCCCGCAACGAACTGGCTGCCGTACTCGGGGCCGGTGAACACGAACATCATGACGGCGAAGATGAGCGCCAGTCCCACGTAGAAGGCAACCCACAGGCTGGCTTCCTTCATGGAGGGCTCGTGCGGCCGCTTGACAACCAGGAGCAGGTCGAAGAGCAGGACCAGCCCTAGGACAATGAACGTACCAACCTCAAAAGCGAGGGGTAATGCGGGCATGGGGAACAGACCTTTCAGAGCACGGAAAAAGGCGGGGAGTACCCGTAACCGCTACGGAACTGCCCCACCGCCGCCAAGCAGTCTACCCCAAGGCCCGCTTATGCGTGCCCGGCGTTCTGCATTTGGCGCAGTTCCTTTTTCAGATCGCCGACCTCGTCGCGCAGCCGGGCCGCCAGTTCGAACTGCAGCTCTGCTGCCGCAGCGTGCATCTGTTCCGTCATCGACTCGATCAGCCCGGTAAGGTCCTCCGCGGGTGCAGCAGCCAATCCGTCCTTCCGGATGGTCCTGGCACCCTTGCCTTTGCCCTTGGTCTTCTTCTTCGCGGCTTCCTCAAGAAGGGCCTTCGTGTCTGCGTCTTCCCGGGCCAGCGAATCGGTGATGTCCGCGATCCTCTTGCGCAGCGGCTGCGGATCCACGCCGCGTTCCTTGTTGTAGGCAACCTGGATGGCCCGGCGCCGGTTGGTCTCGTCAATGGCATGTGCCATCGAATCCGTGATCCGGTCCGCGTACATGTGCACTTGGCCTGAGACGTTTCGTGCGGCACGGCCGATGGTCTGGATCAGCGACGTCGAACTGCGCAGGAAGCCTTCCTTGTCAGCGTCGAGGATGGACACGAGGGACACTTCAGGCAGGTCCAGGCCTTCACGGAGCAGGTTAATGCCGACCAGAACGTCGAAGGTGCCCATCCGGAGTTCCCGGAGCAGTTCCACACGGCGCAGGGTGTCCACGTCCGAGTGCAGGTACTCAACCTTCACCCCGTTCTCCAGCAGATAACCGGTGAGGTCTTCGGCCATGCGTTTGGTCAGCGTGGTGACCAGGACGCGTTCGTCCTTCTCGGTTCGGGTGCGGATCTCAGCCAGCAGGTCGTCAATCTGCCCCTTGCTGGGCTTGACCACCACCTCCGGATCCACCAGTCCGGTGGGACGGATGATCTGTTCCACCACGCCGTCGGCCTTGCCCAGTTCGTACTTGCCCGGCGTCGCGGACATGTACACAGTCTGTCCGATCCGCTCCAGGAACTCGTCCCACTTCAGCGGCCGGTTGTCCATGGCCGAGGGAAGCCGGAAGCCGTGCTCCACGAGCGTGCGCTTCCGCGACATGTCGCCTTCGTACATGGCGCCGATCTGCGGAATGGTCACGTGGGACTCATCGACCACCAGCAGGAAATCATCCGGGAAGTAATCCAGCAGGCAGTGCGGGGCGGTGCCGGGCCCGCGGCCGTCGATCCAGCGTGAGTAGTTCTCGATGCCGTTGCAGAAGCCCATTTGCTGCATCATTTCGAGGTCATAGGTGGTGCGCATCCGCAGCCGCTGCGCTTCCAGCAGCTTGTTCTGCCCTTCAAGTTCCTGCAGGCGTTCGCGTAGTTCATCCTCGATGCCCTTGATTGCCCGGTTCATCCGCTCCGGGCCGGCAACGTAGTGCGATGCAGGGAAAACGTACATTTCCTGCTCGTCGCGGATCAGGTCGCCGGTGAGGGGATGGAGCGTCTGGATGCTCTCGATCTCGTCACCGAAGAACTCGATCCGGATGGCCTGTTCCTCGTACATCGGAATGATCTCAACGGTGTCCCCGCGCACCCTGAAGGTGCCGCGGTGGAAATCCATGTCATTGCGCACGTACTGCATGGAAACAAACTTGCGGAGCAGGTCGTCCCGGTTCATCTCCATGCCGCGGCGCAGGGTAACCATGCCCTGGATGTACTCTTCCGGCGTGCCGAGGCCGTAGATGCAGGACACGGTAGCCACAACGATGACGTCGCGCCGGGTCAGCAGGGCGTTGGTAGCCGAATGGCGCAGGCGCTCAACCTCCTCGTTGATGGAGGAATCCTTCTCGATGAAGGTATCCGTCTGGGGCACGTACGCTTCGGGCTGGTAGTAGTCGTAGTAGGAAACGAAGTACTCAACCGCGTTGTTGGGCAGCAGTTCGCGGAATTCGTTGGCCAGCTGGGCGGCCAGGGTTTTGTTCTGCACCAACACCAGGGTGGGCCGCTGCACCTGCTCCACCAGCCATGCGGCGGTGGCGCTCTTTCCGGTACCCGTGGCACCCATCAGGACGACGTCCTTCTCACCGGCGTTGATGCGTTCGGCCAGCTCCTTGATGGCCGTCGGCTGGTCACCGGCAGGTGAGTAATCGCTGACTACTTCAAAGGGGGCAACAACACGTTTGATGTCCTGCGCAAGACTCATGGTTCAACGCTACTCCGGGACGCGGTCAGGTGCTGTCCGTATTGCTGACGGCATAACGGTGCCGTTACTGCGGGCCAGCTGCCCGCATCCGTTCCCGGTTCAGGGGCACCAGGCGGGTAGTCCATAATTCCCGCACTGCTTTGACCAAGTCTTCCGGTGTTCCCGTGTTGTCGAGCACCGCGTCAGCTGCCTCAGCACGCGCTGCCGCCGTCGCCTGCGCGTCGATCCGCGCCTGGGCGGCCGCCGGCTCCATCCCGCGGTCCCGGACCATGCGCGCCAGCCGCTCCTTCTCCGGGGCCTCCACTACGAGCACAAAGTCGAAGTTCCCAGCCTGTCCGGTCTCCACCAGCAGCGGAATGTCCTGGACCAGGATGCCGTCTTCGGGAACGTCAGCCGCGAGCTCCGCAGCCCGGGCGCGGACCAGCGGATGGATGATCGAATTCAGCGTTTTCCGCTTCTCCCCATTCCCAAACACGATTCCAGCCAGTGCCGGGCGGTCCAGGGTTCCGTCTGCGGCAAGCACCTGGGGTCCGAAGGCCTCGACCACGGCAGCCAGCCCCTCGGTGCCGGGTTCCACCACCTCGCGGGCCAGGGCATCGGCGTCGATCAGCGAGGCACCGCACTCCACCAGGGTGCGCGCCACAAGGGATTTTCCGGCTGCGATTCCGCCGGTGAGACCTACCTTCAGCATGGCCACCACCCTACCTTCCCGGGATCCGGGCGCCGATGCCGTGCAGCGGCCAACTAGACTTGCTTAGGTGAGTGAAATCCAGGCAGCGTCGGGACGCTACACGACTGTCGCCGGGGATCACCGCACTGAACTCGAAATCAAGCGCTCGCGGTTCATCACCGTGCTCCGGCGTACCGAAACCGAAGACGAGGCGCGCGGCCTCATCGCAGAGCTGCGACGCGAGTTCCACGACGCCCGGCACCACTGCAGCGCCTTTGTCCTGGGCCCCGGCCGTGAGGTGCAGCGCTCCAGCGACGACGGCGAACCCTCCGGAACCGCCGGAATCCCCATGCTGGAGGCGCTCACCAAGCGGGAAACTTTCGACGGCGCCGCAGACCTCAGCGACGTCACGGCAGTAACGGTCCGGTACTTTGGCGGCATCCTGCTCGGGGCCGGCGGCCTGGTACGGGCCTACTCCGAATCCGTCTCCTCGGCACTGTCCACCGCTGTCCTGCTGCGCCGCCGCCGCATGCAGCTCTGCGCAGTTCCGGCCAGCCATGCTGCTGCCGGCAGACTGGAGAATGACCTGCGTGCCGCGGGTTACACCGTGCGCGGCACCGAGTACGGGGACGGCGGGGCCGTGATTACGGTCGCCCTGCCGGACGCCCCCGGCAGTACCGCGGCCTTCCAGGAACGGCTCGCCGCCCTCACCGCCGGAGACACCTCAGCCGAACTACTTGCCACCGAATGGATTGACCTGTGACAGCTTCCGAAGCGTCCTTTGATTTCGACCTGCTGCGGCGGGCTCCGGATGTGGAGGCGGAAAACCTGCAGGCTTTCGACGCCGCAGACAAACTTTTGCTGGACACCGCCGGCAGCGACCTTGAGTCCGCAGCCTCAGGAAGCGGTGCGCCCGTCGTCATCGGGGATTCGTATGGCGCGCTCACGCTCGGAGCGGCAGCGCGGTATTCGCTAGCCGGGATCCGTGTGTATCAGGATCCCTTCTCCGGGCAGCTCGCCCTGGACCGCAATGCCGAGGCGCTGGGCCTGGCAGGACGCTACACGCACTGGGGCCTGGAACCGGGGCTGGTAAGCGGGGCCGGCGTCATCCTGCTGCGGCTGCCCCGCTCCCTGGATGCCCTGGATGAAATTGCGCGGCTGGTCGCAGAACACGCCCCGTCCAATGTCCGGATCTATGCCGGCGGACGGATCAAGCACATGACTACCGCCATGAACGGGGTCCTGGGCCAGTATTTCCAATCCGTGACGGCAGGCCTCGCACGGCAGAAGTCCCGCGTGCTCACTGTGATGGGTCCGCTGCCGGCTGACGGGTTCCCTGCATCCCGCTTCCCCCTGGAAGCGGCCTACGACGTCGGCCTGCCGGTTCCGCTGCAGCTGCGGGCCCGCGGGGCGGCCTTTGGCGGAGCGTCGCTGGATCCCGGAACCAGGTTCCTTCTGCCGTTCCTTGCCCAGGCCCGCGAAGCCGGTGAAGCAGTGGACCTGGGCTGCGGCAATGGCGCCATCGCGGCGTACCTGGCACTGCACCGCCCGGGGATCCGGGTCCTGGCGTCCGACCAGTCCGAAGCAGCCGTTGCCTCTACGCGGTTGACCCTGGCAGCCAACGGTGTGTTGGACCGTGCCGCAGTTCAGCGCGCAGACGCGCTGAGCTGGCTGCCGGATACGTCCCAGGATCTCGTGGTCCTGAACCCGCCGTTCCACATCGGTGCCAGTGTCCATACCGGCATTGCCTACAAGCTCTTTGCCGACGCAGCCCGCGTGCTCCGTCCTGGCGGGGAACTGTGGACGGTCTGGAACTCCCATTTGGCATACCGGCCGGCGCTGAACCGGCTGGTTGGACCCACGAGGCAGGTAGCCCGGAATCCCCGGTTCACGGTCACGGTGTCGACCCGGCGCTAGCAAGGGGCCGGTAGGCAGCACCGCAGCCCTGCCGTGCCGGCGATCTGCGTGCTGAAATCTGAGAGAGCGCTCTCTTGACAGTGAAGCAAGTCACATCTAGGCTCTGAGCAAGATCAGAGAGCGCTCTCTGAAGCGGCCCGGGATTCCATCGGCCCGCAACGGGCTCTCTGGATACAGATCCACAGTTAGCGTCCCGTCCCAGGACAAGCCTAGTTTCCATTCGGCACGGTCCTCCCCCGGGATATCAACCGGCAAGACACACACAAAGGAGTGACCGTGAAAAAGTTCCGACATTCAGCAGCTGTGGTGGCAGGTGCTGCGGCAGTTGCCCTGCTCGCCGCCGGCTGCGGCGGAGGCAGCAGCAACAGCAGCGAACCCGCTTCGGAAGACAACCCGATTGAACTCTCCGTGACTACCTTCGGCACCTTTGGCTACGACGATCTCTACAAGGAATACGAAGAGGCCAACCCGGGCATCACCATCAAGGCCAACAACATCGACACCGGCGGGAACGCACGGACAGACCTCTTCACGAAGCTTGCTGCCGGTTCCGGCGTCAGCGACGTGGTGGCGATTGAAGAGGGCTGGCTCGGCGCCATCATGGAGGTCTCGGACAAGTTCGTGGACCTGAACGAATACGGTGCCGAGGACATCAAGGAGAACTGGGTCGACTGGAAGTACAAGCAGGGCACGGACCCCAGCGGCCGCGTCATCGGCTACGGCACCGACATTGGACCGCAGGGAATCTGCTACAACGGTGACCTCTTCGAGGCTGCAGGGCTGCCGAGCGACCGTGAGGCTGTCGCTGAGCTCCTGGGCGGAAAGGACGCTACCTGGGAGAAGTACTTCGAGGTTGGAAACCAGTACAAGGACGCCAGCGGCAAAGCCTGGTTCGATCAGGCCGGCTTCGTGTGGAACTCCATGGTGAACCAGATGGAGGAGGGATACTACACGAAGGACGGCGAGCTGAACATCGAGGGCAATGATGCCATGATCGCCAACTTCAAGATGCTCTCAGGCTCGATCGAGGACGGACTGTCCGCAAACCAGGAAGAATGGAAGTGGAACAACGGACAGTCGTTCCTGGACGGCACTTTCGCCACCATGGTCTGCCCCGGCTGGATGCTCGGAAACATCCAGGGCGGCATTGAAACCGCAGGCGGCTCAACTGACAGCGGCTGGGACTTTGCAGACGTGTTCCCCGGCGGGGCGTCAAACTGGGGCGGCGCGTTCCTGTCGGTTCCGGAAACTTCGGACCACAAGGACGAAGCTGCAAAGCTCGCCGCCTGGCTGACTGCCCCTGAACAGCAGATCAAGCAGTCCGCAGCTGCAGGCAACTTCCCCAGCACCCTTGAGGCGCAGGAACAACTTGCCGCCGACGCAACTCCGAACGAGTGGTTCAACGACGCTCCCACCGGAGCCATCCTGGCCTCGCGCGCCGAAAACGTTGTGGCGCAGTTCAAGGGACCGGACGATTCAGTCATCCAGGAGAAGGTCTTCGGCCCTGCCATTGATGACATGGAGACAGGTACCGCGAATGCGGACCAGGCATGGGAGAAGGCACTGAAGCTCCTCAACGACCTGGTCATCAACAACTAACAGCACCGCACGCGGGGCCTCCTCCGGGAGGCCCCGCCCGGAGCACGGGAGTCTGCCATGACCGCCACACTGAACCGGCCTGTCCAGAAACAGCCGGTTAAGCCGCGGACAACGTTCCGCCAGCGCCTCTCCAAATGGGATATGAAGGCGTCCCCCTACCTGTATATTTCACCGTTCTTTATTCTCTTTGGCATCACCGGATTGTTCCCCCTGGTGTACACCTTCTGGGTATCGCTGCACGAATGGCATCTGCTCAAAGGACAGGGCGACTTTGTCGGGCTGCAGAATTTTGCCTCCGTGCTGGGCGATACGCGTTTCTGGGGTTCGCTCTTCAACACATTTTCGATCTTCCTGCTTTCGGCAATTCCCCAGCTGGTAGTTGCCGTCTTCCTGGCGGCTATCCTGGACCAGCATCTGCGGGCAAAGACGTTCTGGCGCATGTCGGTGCTCCTGCCCTACGTTGTAACGCCGGTGGCAGTGGCACTGATTTTTTCCAAGATGTTTGCCGAGAACAACGGACTGCTGAACAACCTGCTGGGCAACTTCGGGGTCGACCCGATTATGTGGCAGACGGGCACGCTGCCCAGCCACATCGCAATCGCCACGATGGTCAACTGGCGGTGGACCGGCTACAACGCGCTGATCCTGCTGGCCGCCATGCAGGCTGTCCCCCGCGACCTTTACGAATCCGCAGCAATTGACGGTGCGGGCGCTGTCCGGCGGTTCTTCAGCATCACGCTGCCGAGTATTCGTCCCACCATGATCTTCGTGATCATTACCGCTACTATCGGCGGCCTGCAGATCTTTGCCGAACCCAAACTGTTCGACCCGGTCAATGCCGGCGGAATCCAGGGCCAGTTCCAAACCACCGTGCTCTTCCTGTGGGATATGGGCTTCCAGAGGCAGAACTTTGGCAAGGCATCGGCCGTAGCCTGGCTGCTGTTCCTGATCATTGTGCTGGTGGGCCTGGTCAACTTCCTTATTTCAAAGCGGATCGCCACCGGGGATCCCCAGCGGCCGCGTGCCACGAGGAGAAAGTCATGAGCGTCCTGCAGCGAGCCCGGGCTGTCCCGGGGACCGGGACCGGGTCAGGGGCCGGGAAGCCGGTCCGTAAACGCCGCCAGGGGCAGTCTTTTGGCAGCGGACGCCGTCCGGGGTTCCTCACCTACGGGATCCTGCTGGTCTTCCTGTTCTGCTCGGCTTATCCGCTCTGGTGGTCCGTCATTATCGGCAGCAACGGAAACCCCGCCCTTGGGCAGGAATGGCCTCCGCTCCTGCCCGGCGGACGGTTCTGGACCAACGTGTCCGAGGTCATCAACACTGTGCCGTTCTGGCAGGCGCTGGCCAACAGCGTCATCATCTCCGGAACAATCACCGTCTCGGTGGTGATTTTCTCCACGCTCGCGGGCTACGCGTTTGCGAAGCTGAGGTTCAGGGGACGCGGTGTCCTCATGGTGGCGGTAATCGCCACCATGGCCATCCCCACCCAGCTTGGCATCATCCCGCTGTTCATGGTCATGCAGAAACTCGGCTGGACCGGCGAACTCGGCGCCGTAATTGTGCCGGGGCTGGTAACAGCCTTCGGCGTGTTCTTTATGCGCCAGTACCTGGTGGACGTCATTCCCGACGAGCTGATCGAATCCGCCCGTATGGACGGGGCCAGCATGCTGGGAACTTTCCGGCATGTGGCGCTGCCGGCGGCCCGGCCCGCCATGGCCATCCTGGGATTGTTCACATTCATGACGGCGTGGACGGACTTTATGTGGCCCATGCTCGTGCTTGCCGACAATCCCACGTTGCAGGTGGCGCTAAGCCAGCTGCAGTCGGCCCGCTACGTCGACTATTCAATTGTGCTGACCGGTGCCGTACTGGCAACCGTTCCGCTGCTGGTTCTATTCGTGGCAGCAGGCAAGCAACTTATTTCCGGAATCATGCAGGGAGCAGTGAAGGGCTAATGACGAACAATACCTCTACGCGGAACTACGGCAATTTCCCGCCCGGTTTTATCTGGGGATCAGCTACCGCTGCCGCGCAGGTGGAAGGCGCCGCCAGGGAAGACGGCAAAGAGGATTCGGTCTGGGATGCCTTCGCGGCCGTTCCGGGAAACGTCCTTAACGGAGACACCCCGGCCGTCGCGGTGGACCATTACCACCGGATGCCGCAGGACGTTGCCCTGATGAAGGAACTCGGCCTGGACTCGTACCGGTTCTCCACCAGCTGGGCCCGGGTCCGGCCCGGCGGTGGGGCTGCGAATCCCAAGGGCCTGGATTTCTACTCCCGCCTCGTGGATGAACTGCTGGAAGCAGGAATCCTCCCGTGGCTGACGCTCTACCACTGGGACCTCCCCCAGGGGCTGGAGGAAAAGGGCGGCTGGGCCAATCGGGACACAGCCTGCCGCTTCGTGGAGTACGCGCAGGACGTATACGCCGCGCTGGGTGACCGTGTTCGGCACTGGACCACTTTCAACGAACCCTTCTGCTCGTCCCTGCTGGGTTACGGCTCAGGAGTCCATGCACCGGGCCGGCAGGAGCCGCGTGCAGCCATCGCGGCCGTTCACCACCAGCACCTGGCCCACGGCATGGCCGTTTCGGAGCTGCGGAGCCTTGGTGCTGAGAACATTGGCATCACCCTGAACCTGAGCAACTCCATTCCGAAGGATCCGACGGATCCCGTGGACGTGGAAGCCGCACGGCTGTTCGACTCTCTCCAGAACCGGATCTTCCTGGATCCGATCCTGCGCGGAGCCTATCCTGAGGACTCTCTCCGGGATCTGGAGCCCTACGGACTGCACGAGGTGATCCTTCCCGGAGACATGGAGCTCATCGGAGCGCCCATCGACTTCCTGGGTGTCAATCACTACCACGATGACCAAATCAGCGGGCACCCGGACACCTCAGGCGAGGACGGCCACGGCGGCGGTGGTGTCCTGCCCAAGGCCTCGCCCTGGATCGGCGCCGAACACATCACGTTCCCCAGCCGCGGCCTGCCGCGGACGGGGATGAACTGGGAAGTGAATCCTGACGGCCTCCGGAAGCTCCTGGTCCGCCTGGGCAGGGAATACCCGCAGCTGCCGCCGCTGTACATCACGGAGAACGGCGCAGCGTACGACGACGAAGTGACGGAAGACGGGGCGGTCCATGACACGGAACGCACCGGCTTCATCCTGGATCATGTCCAGGCGGTCGGTGAGGCCATCGCCGAAGGGGCCGACGTCCGGGGCTACTTTGTCTGGTCCCTGCTGGATAACTTCGAGTGGTCCTGGGGATATGACAAGCGCTTTGGCATCATCCACGTGGATTACCAGACGCAGGAGCGCATCATCAAGGACAGCGGGCTGGCCTACGGCCGGCTCATCAGCCAGGTTCGCCAGGGCACGGAGCCGGGAAGCCGTGAAAGCTCTCCGGCTGCGGCCGGCGCGAGGTAGGGGAACTACGATTGAAAGCTGAGCCCGGCTTCGGAAAACGGCAAAGGACGCCAGGAAATGGAGACCGCATTGGGTACTGAGACTGGCCAGGTGCGGCCCGCTCCCACCCTGGAAATGGTGGCTGCGCTGGCCGGCGTCTCCAGGGCCACTGTGTCACGCGTTGTCAATGGTTCAACATCCGTTGCGCCCGAACTTGTGCACAGCGTGGAGCAGGCAGTCCGGACGTTGAATTATGTGCCGAACCGGGCAGCGCGGACCCTCGCCAGCAGGCGAACCTACACCATTACCCTGCTGGTTCCTGAGTCGACATCCAAGGTCTTCGCCGACCCCTTCTTCGCCACTGTGGTCGAAGGGGTCGCGAAGTACCTGAACTCCACGGACTACATGCTGAACATGGTCACCTCCTCGGAGGCGAATCCGGGCAAGACCCAGCGCTACCTGATGGGTGGAAACGTAGACGGCGTCCTGGTGGTCTCCCACCACAGCGGGGACCATTCCTGGGAACACCTGAGCGATGCCCTGCCCATCGTGTTCGCCGGCCGCCCCCTGCTTAATGCCGCGGACAGCTATTACGTAGAGGTGGACAACGAGGAGGGTGCACTGGCTGCCGCCGAGCGCCTGATAGCGACCGGACGGCAGAACATCGCCACGATCGCGGGGCCCCAGGATATGCCTCCGGGCGTCGACCGGCTGGCCGGCTGGCGTGCGGGACTGCACCGTGCCGGGCTGAATGATGCACTGGTGGAGTACGGTGACTTCACCGTCGCCTCCGGCGCGGTGGCGATGGAACGGCTGCTTGCCCGCGGAAAGCCTGTTGACGGTGTCTTCGCCGCGAACGACCAGATGGCTGCGGGTGCGCACGCCGTCATCCTGAAGCATGGTCTTCGGATCCCCGAAGACATCGCGCTGGTGGGATTCGACGACGATCAGTTCGCCACCGGCGTCGAGCCCGCCCTCACCACTGTCCACCACCCGATCGCCGAACTTGGCGAGAAGATGGCCCGGATGCTGGTGGAACTCATCGAGGGACGGGCGACGGAGCGGGTCTGCCGCCTGCCCACTTCGCTGGTGGTGCGGGAGTCAGCCTAGGCCGTCGTGTAGCGGATGCCGCTGTAGTCTTCCCCGGCCCAGAGGGTGCTGCGGCGGTTCCGGCGGTCCCAGCGCGACTCCAGGATCTGCAGGGCGTCCGCCCACTGGGCTGCGTCGGGTTCCCGCTCCCGAATCAGCGCCGCGGCCGCAGCCTGGGAAGCACAGTGCCAGACGGAGTAAGCGGCGAACTTCGGATCAATGAAGACGCCCTTCCACAACGGGCTGGAGCGCTTCTTGATCAGCTGACTGCCAAGGACCATGAGTCCTGCTGCCAGGGCTGCACCCCAGAAAAACACGTCACCGGAAATGAGGCCGAACGGCCTGGCCGCAATGACAGCTGCCAGCAGGGTTCCCCCGGTGTTGCGGATCAGCACTGCATTCGATGCCGCGAAGGTGTCAGCTTCACGGGCCAGTCTCAGCTGCTCCCGGCGCCAGGCGCGGAACCGCACGAGGTCAGACTGCACCTCGGCCTGTTTCACTGCCTGCGCAGCCTCAAAGTAGTCCGGGAACCTGGCCTGCAGGTCTTTTTCACGGTCCTCTGAGGCCCTGAGCTCCTCCCAGGATTCAGCTTCCCGCTCCTCTTCGGCAACGCCGTTGATGAGGTTCGCGGCCTGGACCGGCGGCAGATGCCGGGCTAATGCCTGGGTCCGCCGCCGGATCTGGTCCTCCCGTTCCTGACGGCTGGCTGAGCTGACATCTCCGGCCTGCATTTTCATTCCCCCCGCTGGTAGCTGCTCTAAGACGGCATTCAGCCTACCAAGAGCGGAGACCGGCTCCTGACAAGGCAAAAGGCGGGTCCCCACCGAAGTGGGAACCCGCCTTTCCAGGCAGCTAGCGCCTTAGCAACAGAACTTAGTTGCCGGTCAGCTTCTCGCGCAGTGCAGCAAGTGCCTCGTCGGATGCCAGGGTACCGGCAGCGGACTCGGATGCAGCAGGCTCGGAGGAGTAGCTGGTGGAGGTGGACTCAGCGGAGTCCGACGCTGCAGCAACATCCTCGGAGTTGTGCTGGGCAACCTGCTTCTTGTGAGCTTCCCAGCGGGCCTGGGCGTCAGCGTACTGCTGCTCCCAAGCGGCGCGCTGGGTCTCGTAGCCCTCGAGCCATTCGTTCGACTCGGGGTCGAAGCCTTCGGGGTACTTGTAGTTGCCGGCTTCGTCGTACTCTGCGGCCATGCCGTACAGAGCCGGATCGAACTCGGTGCCCTCGGGGTCGACGCCCTCGTTGGCCTGCTTCAGCGACAGGGAGATGCGGCGGCGCTCGAGGTCAATGTCGATGACCTTGACGAACAGTTCATCTCCAACGGAGACAACCTGCTCTGCCAGCTCTACGTGGCGGACAGCCAGCTCGGAGATGTGGACCAGGCCTTCGATGCCGTCTTCGACGCGGACGAACGCACCGAACGGAACCAGCTTGGTGACCTTGCCCGGCACAACCTGGCCCAGGGCGTGGGTGCGGGCGAAGGTCTGCCACGGATCTTCCTGCGTAGCCTTCAGCGACAGGGAGACACGCTCGCGGTCGAGGTCAACTTCCAGAACCTCAACGGTGACTTCCTGTCCAACTTCAACGACCTCGGAGGGGTGGTCGATGTGCTTCCAGGACAGCTCGGAAACGTGGACGAGACCGTCTACGCCGCCAAGGTCCACGAATGCACCGAAGTTGACGATGGAGGAAACAACGCCCGGACGAACCTGGCCCTTTTCCAGCTTGTTGAGGAAGGTGGAACGGACCTCGGACTGAGTCTGCTCGAGCCATGCACGGCGGGACAGGACCACGTTGTTGCGGTTCTTGTCCAGCTCGATGATCTTGGCTTCGATCTGCTGGCCGATGTACGGAGCCAGGTCGCGGACGCGACGCATCTCCACGAGGGATGCGGGCAGGAAGCCGCGCAGCCCGATGTCGAGGATAAGACCACCCTTGACAACCTCGATGACGGTACCGGTAACGACGCCGTCTTCTTCCTTGACCTTCTCGATGTCGCCCCAGGCGCGCTCGTACTGTGCGCGCTTCTTGGAGAGGATCAGACGGCCTTCTTTGTCTTCCTTGGTGAGGACCAAAGCTTCGACCTGGTCGCCCACGGAGACAACGTCCCCGGGATCGACGTCGTGCTTGATGGAAAGCTCACGGGAAGGAATGACACCCTCGGTCTTGTAACCGATGTCGAGCAGAACCTCGTCGCGGTCAACCTTGACGACGGTACCTTCGACGAGATCGCCGTCGTTGAAGTACTTGATCGTTGCGTCAATGGCGGCGAGGAAGTCCTCGGCAGATCCGATGTCGTTGATGGCGACCTGCGGGGTACCGGACTTCTCGGTGGTGGTGATGGTCATGTAGTTGGGACTCCGATGTGGAAGTTGTAGTAATTCCGGATGCACTCCCACCGGCTCGCGTGCAACCCAAATAACTCAGGTTCAAGACGGTGCTTGGTTGTCCGGAGATGGACAGAATGTTAATAATGTTGTGCCCGACCTGCGCTTGGAAGCGGCCTCCAGAAATTTTGAGGACCGAACCAGCACGCGTGACGCGCCTGTTCAGTCTAGCCGGAGGCTCCAAGTCAGGTCAAAGCCGTACGGGGATTCACGTAGTCCTTCATCCCAGTTCATGCCAACTAGCGAAGGGCACCGGTAATTCCCGCCCCAGGCATCCGCCTAGAAGTGTGTGCTGCAGTACGGGGGCCGGGCGACGTCGAAGAGCCGGCCCAGGGCGCCGACGGCTTCGGCACTGCCCCGGATACCGCCGGCAGCGGCAAGCATGGCGGCAGGCACGCCGCCCAGGTAGAGCGATGCGAAGGCCGCTGCATAGGCTTCCACCGCAGGGATGCCGCCGGGCGCATCATTGCCCAGTTCGGTCACCAC
The DNA here is from genome assembly GCF_039528575.1 of Arthrobacter gandavensis. Classification (NCBI taxonomy): domain Bacteria; kingdom Bacillati; phylum Actinomycetota; class Actinomycetes; order Micrococcales; family Micrococcaceae; genus Arthrobacter; species Arthrobacter gandavensis. Next base: position 157,321 of record NZ_BAAALV010000001.1, on the reverse strand, counting down.
GGCGGTGCCGGCGCTGGCCTGGAGCAGCCATCGGCCATTGGCGAGGCCCAGCGGGTCGGTGATCGAGATGACCAGGTTGCCGTCGGACTCGAATCCGCGGGCACGCAGCATTGCTGCCGGATCCAGCGCCCGGAGCCAGAGGGCATCTTCCACGCCCGTGATGCGGTATCGCCTGCGGTCGGCCAGCGCCCAGGGAAGCGGATCACTGACCGGGGCGGATGCGGTGATCTTCTCGACCAGGTCGATCGATCCGAGATATCGCCACAGTTCCAGCCTGGCGGTATCGTCCACCGCCACCAGGTCCAGCACCTTCAGGGTGTGCGGCTCGGTTTCCCACGGCAGGAAACGGTAGGTCACATATCCGTCCGGGGCGCCGGCGTCGTCGTAGTGGACCGCGGCGCGCACTTCCTTCTGCTCTTCGGGAAGGTCACCCCAGAGTCCGGCGGCCCGTTTGGCGTAGCCGGCCTGCCGGCCCAGTGCCCCGCGCGTGACTTCCAGGTGGCGCGCGAAGATCTCCGGTGCCAGTTTTTCCATCCCGGCCAGGTCTGCCAGGACAGTCGTGCCCGACGGCGCCGTCCGCAGTTCCAGCCGACCTCGGACGTCCACCTCCACCATGGCTTCCGCGGTGGCTGCACCGAACCCGTACCGGCCGTAGATGACGGCCTCTGAGGCATAGAGGGAGGCAACAGCGAAGCCGTTCTCCTTCGCGCTCCGGAGGTCCTGCGTGATCATCCCCGTCAGGATCCCCCGCCGGCGGTGCGTGGGCCGCACCGTTACCGAGGTGATCTGATGCGCCGGGAGGAGACCGGCACCGGCGTTCATGTCGTGGGACATCGCAGCGTACGTGGCTACCGGAGCCTTCGGATTCCAGGCGTGTTCGGGCGCGCCGTCGTCATAGACACCGGTGAGCGTCCGGCCGTCCGCCAGGTACGCCTGGACAATCGATGCCAGATGCGCCGGGTCCCAGCGCGGATCATGGAATCCCAGGTTGACGGCTTCGAGCCAGTTCGAGGTCCGCTCATCGGGACGTTTCGGATCAGCTTCTGAGAATCCGGCGCTGAAGCGTTCCGTGCGAAGGGCGGTCCCGGTGCTCTCGCCGCTCATGTGTTCTCCCTGGGTTGTCTGTATTAGTGCCCTGCCTCGTGCCAGCTGGCGCCCCAGCCCACGGATACGTCCAGGGGCACGGAGAGGTCGGCAGCGCCGGACATCTGTTCACGGACCAGCTTCTCGGCTGCTTCCCGCTCCCCCGGCGCGACTTCCAGGACGAGTTCGTCATGGACCTGCAGAAGCATACGCGTTTTCAGGCCCTGCTTCTTCAGCTCGGCGTCTACTCCCAGCATTGCCTTCTTGATGATGTCCGCGGCAGAGCCCTGGATGGGCGCGTTCAATGCGGCTCGCTCGGACATCTCGCGCAGCTGCCGGTTGGTGCTGGCCAGGTCCGGCAGGTAGCGGCGGCGGCCCTCGATGGTGGAGGTGTAGCCGTCCTTGCGGGCCTGCTCGACGACGCCGCGCAGGTAGTCGCGTACTGCCCCGAAACGGGTGAAGTAGTCGCGCATCAGGGTGCGTGCTTCATCCACCGGGATTGACAGCTGCTTGGACAGGCCGAACGAGCTCAGTCCGTATACCAGCCCATAGGACATTGCCTTGACCTTGGACCGCATCGCGCTGGTGACCTCCTCCGGCGGAACACCAAAGATGTGCGAACCCACGAACCGGTGCAGGTCTTCCCCGTCCCGGAACGCCTGGATCAGGCTCTCGTCCCCGGACAGGTGCGCCATGATGCGCATTTCCACCTGGGAGTAGTCGGCGGTCAGCAGCGTCTCGTAGCCCTCGCCCACCACAAAGACCTCACGGATCCGGCGGCCCTCCTCGGAGCGGATCGGGATGTTCTGCAGGTTCGGGTTGATGGAGGACAGCCGCCCGGTAGCCGCAACTGTCTGGGCGTAGGTCGTGTGGATCCGGCCGTCGTCGGACACGGACTTGCGCAGGCCCTCGACCGTCTGGCGGAGCTTGGTGGCATCCCGGTAGGCCAGCAGGTGCGCCAGGAACGGATGGCCGTTCGTCTTCACGATGAGGTCGGAAAGGGCATCCGCGTCGGTGGAGTACCCGGTCTTGATCTTCTTGGTCTTGGGCAGGCCCAGCTCGTCGAAGAGGACTACCTGGAGCTGCTTCGGTGAGCCAAGGTTGATTTCCTTGCCGATCACCGCGAAAGCTTCGGCCTTGGCCTGTTCGATGGTACGGCCGAACTCGTCCAGCAGCCGGTCCAGCTTTTCGGTGGACACCGCAATGCCGGCAAGTTCCATTTCCGCCAGGACCTCAGCAAGCGGCAGCTCGAGTCCGCCAAGCAGCTGGTTCGCGCCGCGCTCAACCAGCAGACCGGAGAAGTGCTCGCTGAGGCGAAGGGCGGCGAAGGCTTCCATGACGGCCGGGGCCGCGGTGTCCTCACCGTCAAGGGAGAGTTCAAGCTGGTTGCCGGAGGACGCCGCTGAATCAAGGGACAGCTTCAGGTGCTGCAGGCTCAGGTCCGGCAGGTCGTAGCTGCGCCGGTCAGGCTGGATCAGATACCCGGAGATCGCGGGATCATCCACTTCACCGTCCAGATGCAGGCCGCGGCGGGAAAGCAGCTTATAAGCGTCCTTGAAGTCGTGGACCACCTTGGGGGCGTTGGAATCCTCCAGCCAGCCGGCCAGGACCCTCTCGGCATCGGCGTCCAGCTCAGTCAGCGGAATGTACGCAGCGGCGTCGTCCGTCACCACGGCAAGCCCGGTTGCATCGCGGGACTCACCTGCTCCCTCCGTCACCAGCCGCAGGCCGGCAGGGGCCTGGTTGGTGGCACGGAACCAGGACTCGAGCTCGCCGGCGGCGGTGATGGTGGTGTGGGCAGGAGGCACCATTTCAGGGTGGTCTCCGGGAACCTCTTCCTCTCCATAGACGTCGAAGAGGCGCTTGCGCAGGGCGTTGAACTGCAGGGCGTCGAACAGTTCCTCGATCGCTTCCCGGTCCGGACGCCGGGCAGCCATGGCGTCCAGGTCGACGGGCAGGTCAAGGTCGCGCAGCAGCCGGTTCAGCCGGCGGTTGCGCTTGACGTCCTCGATGTTGGCGCGCAGGGAATCGCCGACCTTGCCCTTGATTTCATCCAGGTGCTCGAGGATCCCCTCAAGCCCGCCATAGGCCTTGATCCACTTGGCAGCAGTCTTGGGGCCAACGCCCGGCACGCCCGGGAGGTTGTCAGCCGACTCCCCCACCAGCGCCGCGAGGTCGGAATACTTGTCCGGCGGTACCAGGTACTTCTCTTCCACCGCCGCAGCATCCATGCGGGGCAGATCGGAGACGCCCTTCTTCGGGTAGAAGACAGTCACCCGGTCATTGACCAGCTGGAAGGCGTCCCGGTCCCCCGAAACCACCATCACGTCCCAGTTCCGTCCGGCAGCCTGCTCTGAGAGGGTCGCGAGGATGTCGTCAGCCTCGTAGCCGTCGAGCGTGATGGTGGGGATCCGCATGGCTTCCATGACCTTGATGATCAGGTCGATCTGGCCGTGGAACTCCTCGGGAGTCTTGTTCCGGCCGCCCTTGTAGTCGGAGTATTCCTCGGTGCGGAAGGTTGGCGTGTCCAGGTCGAACGCCACGGCAATGTGGGTGGGTTCCTCGTTCTTGATGAGGTTGATCAGCATGGAGGTGAAACCGTAGACGGCATTGGTGTGCTGGCCGGTGTCGGTGGAGAAGTTCTCCGCCGGCAGCGCATAGAAGGCACGGAAAGCCATGGAATGGCCGTCGATGACCAGCAGCCGGCTGTGGCCGGACGCGTTGGGTGTTCCGAGCGCCGCCTCAGCCGGTGCGGCCTCAGCCGGCACCGATGGCACGGGAGCCGCGTGGCTGCCTGTGGACGTGGCTTCAGCCGGCTCGGACTCCGACTCCGTTTCCGTGGATTCAACAAGGGAATCCGGGGTTTCGGCAAGGGGGTCAGAGACAGGGGCAGAGGCCAGTTTGGCAGTTTCACTCACAGATGTAAGCCTAGTGGGCATGAGCGACATTTTCACGCCGGGCCAGGCCGGCCCCGCGCAGGGCGAACTCCCCATGCTGCAGGAACTGATCGACGCCGGGGTGCCGGAGGAACTGCACCCCTGGCTCGGGGAATCCGGCGTCGGCCCCCTGGTCGTGAAGCTTGGTATCCGCTTCCTGGAGATGTCCCCGTCCCGCATCGTGGCCACCATGCCTGTCGAGGGCAACCAGCAGGTGGCCGGAATCCTGCACGGCGGCGCCCACGTTGTCCTGGCTGAAACGCTGGGCTCCTTTGCCGCGTCGCTGCACGCGGGGCCCGGGCGCTACGCCGTCGGCATTGAAGTGGGTGCCACCCACCACCGGTCAGTTTCCAAGGGCCTCGTTACCGGCACCGCCACGGCCGTGCACCTGGGCGGAACGGTCACCACCCATGAAGTGGTGATGACGGACGAGGACGGCCGCCGGCTCTCTACTGCCCGCATCACGAACCTCATCCGCGAGGTCCGTTAGGCCCCCTCACGGGAATAGGCGCCGAGCCGCGGCAGTTGACCGCAGGTAACCCCAATGTGCAGGCGCCCGAGATTGTGCCTGCCGAAAGGAAGTACGTGCAGACAGATCTGTTTTCTCCCCTGAACGTTGGCGCCCTTCAGCTGCCGAACCGCCTGGTGATGGCACCCCTGACCCGGGTGCGCAGCGGCGCCGACGGAATCCCGGGGCCGCTGGTGGCCGAACATTACCGGCAGCGGGCCACGCTTGGCTTGATCGTTTCCGAAGGGACGTATCCCTCCCGCGAAGGTCAGGGATTCTCCGGCCAGCCGGGCCTGGTCACTCCTGAGCAGCTGGCCGGCTGGCGCCGGGTCACCGACGCCGTTCATGAGGCAGGCGGCCGGATCTTTGCCCAGGTCATGCACGCCGGGCGGGTGTCGCATCCGGAGATCAACGGCGGTTTCCAGACAGTCGCCCCCAGCGCCGTCGCCATCGACGGCGTCATCCGCACTCCGGCGGGCAAGCTGCCGCACGCCCAGCCGCGGGAACTGGGCGAGCTGGAACTGGACGAGATGCGGGACATCTTTGTCCGCGGTGCAATTGCAGCGGTTGAGGCAGGGTTCGACGGCGTTGAACTCCATGGCGCCAACGGTTACCTGCTGCACGAATTCCTCAGCCCCGCCTCCAACCGGCGCACGGACGGCTACGGTGGTTCACCGCAGGCGCGTGCGCGCTTTGTAGTGGAAGTCGTTACCGCCGTGGCTGCCGCCATCGGTGCGGACCGGGTGGGACTGCGTATTTCCCCGGAACACAACATCCAGGACGCGTGGGAGAAGGACAGCGAACAAACCCTTGCCACCTACGGCGCCCTCGTGGATGAGATCGCCCCGCTGGAACTGGCTTACCTGAGCATCCTCCACAACAACCCCGCCGGAGAGCTGGTGCAGGAACTCCGCCGGCGTTTCGGTTCCCCGGTGATGCTGAACACCGGATTCGCCGTCGTCACCACCCGCGAAGAGGCCGCCGGGCTGCTCGAGAAGGACCTGTGCGACGCCGTCGCCGTCGGGCGCCCCGCGATCGCGAACCCCGACCTGGTGCGCCGCTGGAATGAGGGCCTTCCGCTCAATGCGCCGGACGCGTCCACCTTCTACTCGGACGGCGCCGAGGGATACACGGACTACCCGGAGTACGCGGGAACCCCTGCCTGAGGGTCTAAATCTTCAGCACCGTCGACGGCGGCTCTCCGCCAAGCTCGACGTCCACCTCGGTGTCCGCAGAAGGCAGCACCACCAGCCGGGTGTGTGTAGCCCCTGACTGCTCGGTGACACTGAGCACGTAACGGCCCGGGGCTGGCAGCGGCAATTCGTAGCTGCCGTCCCTGGCCGAAACCGCTGAGAGTGCATGTGCATCCCCTGCCCCAGGCACCAGCAGAATCAGTGCGTCGTGCACCGGACGTCCGTGGTGGCGGATACGTCCGGTGAGGACGAGCCGGTGGCCGAAGTGGATCTCGCGGGATGCCGCAGGTCCGTCCAGTTCGAGGACCTCGGACACGGGAAGCCAGCGCCGGTGCGCCGCAACAAAGACGTAGCGCCCCGGACCGGGCAGCACCACTGTGTAGCTGCCGTGCTCATCCGTGCGGTCCCAGTCCACCGGTGTTCCAGCGAGGTCGGCGACCGTAAGGGTTCCGCGGTCGATCGCACCGCGGTCCCCCGGAGCGCGAAGCCTGCCCGATACGCTGAATGCCTGTTCCGGTCCGGGGCCTTCGGCCGGTTCGGCTTCTGTTCCGCGCAATCCCGCCCGGCCGGCATGCAGGTCGGGATGCGTTGCCTCATGCCGTGAAGCACGGGGCAGCAGCAGGCACAGGGCGGTGGCCGCAGCCGCAGCCAGGCCAGCGAGGATGAAAATCAGCCGGAAGGCATCCAGCGCCGGGAAGACGCGGCCGCCGACGCCGATGGTGATGGAAGCCAGGATAGTCGCCACGGCTGCGCTGCACGTCGAGGTGCCAACCGAACGCAGCAGGGTGTTCAGTCCGTTGGCGGCCGCCGTGTCAGTACGCGGGGCATTGCTCATCACAATAGTGGGCATGGCAGCCATGGCCATGGCGGTGCCGACGGAGATCACCACGGCACCGAAGATGATCCCGGCGACGGTGGAAACCAGGAAGGTGCGGCAGAGGTAGCCAGCAGCCATGACGGCACACCCGCTGATCATTGTCGCTTTGGCTCCAAAGCTGTTGGTGATGCGGGCGGACACCGGTGCGATCGCAACCATGGCCACACCGGAGGGGATCATGGTGAGGCCGGCAACCAGGACGCTGAGGCCGAACCCGAAGCCGGTGACCCGGGAGAGCTGCAGCTGCTGGGTGGTCACCAGCATGTTGGCGTACATCGAAAAGCCGACCAGGATCGCCGCAGCATTGACCACCAGTATTGGCCGCCGGGCGGAGGTCCGGAGGTCAACGAGCGGGTGCCCGCTGCGCAGTTCGAGCGGAAACCAGAGCGCGATCAGGACGGCAAAGGCGGCAAAGAGCCCCAGGACGATATCGCTTGTCCAGCCCCAGACCCCGCCCTTGGAGATGGCCAGCAGCAGTGCGGTCATAGCGCCGGAAAGCAAAAGAGCCCCGGTGTAGTCGAACCGGCCCTTGGTACGCAGGGTTGATTCCGGGACAAAGAAAAACACAGCCGCCAGGATGACCAGGGCAATGAGGGCAACAATCCAGAACGTAGCCTCCCAGCCCAGCTGCTGGTAGATCAGTCCGGCCATCGGCAGTCCGAGGGCGCTGCCAATGCCAAAGCTGGCACTCATCAATGAAACTGCCCCCGCAATCCGCCGCTGGGGCAGCGAATCGCGCAGGATGCTGATACCCACCGGGATCACGGCCCCGGCGAACCCCTGCAGGGCGCGGCCGGTGACGGCTGCAGCGAATGTGCCCCCGAGTGCGGCGATGAACCCGCCCGCCACCATCATGGCCAATGAGACCATCAGCATGCGTTTCTTGCCGAACATGTCCGCCAGCCGGGAAACGATGGGAGTGGCTACCGCCGCACTGAGCAGGGTCACGGTGACCAGCCAGGACACGTCGTCGGAGCTCACCCTGAACAGCCGCGGATACTCCGGCAGCAGCGGCACTACCGCAGTCTTCTCCAATGACACCGTGATCCCGCCCAGTGCCATGATGGTGGTCACCAGCCAGGCGGGTGACCTGCTTCCCCGGGATCCGGGCGGGATGCTCTGGCTCTGCTGGGACACTGGGCCTCCTGAGTACCCGCGCGCCAAGAAATCGGGGAGGGTCACCGCGTCGGGCAGCGCTGCCCTTTCCTGCGCTGTCAGGAGCGGCTGATGGGAACTTTCCGGCCCGTGCTGCCCTCGTCCTGGATTGGTACGCGGACCTCAAGGACCCCGTCCCGGTAGGACGCCGTCACGTCCTCCGTGCTGCTGCCGGCAGGCAGGGGAATGTCCCGGCTGAAGGAGCCGTACTTGAACTCTGACCGGTAGCCGTTCTTGGACCGGTTGGCTGACTCTTCCCGGCGCTCGCCCTTGATACGCAGCGTGCCGTCGGACACCGTTACGTCCAGGTCCTTTTCCGGATCGATGCTCGGCAGTTCTGCCCGCACCACCATGGTTCCGGTATCCCGGAACTCTTCCACCCGGAAAGCCGGGACTTCCCAGTCACCTTCGAAGAGCCGGCGCATGGGCTCAGGCAGTTCAAAACGGTCTCGTCGGCTCAGTCCAGCCATGGGGTTTCTCCTGCGGTAAACCGCTCCCCCGGCCTCCGTGCGCTCCTTGGAAGCTGCCGGCGCCGGGGCTGCTGCGGGAAACGGATAGATCATCTGAGGGTACGCGCGGGCGTGCGCCCGCTCAACGGTGACGGACCCGGGCGGCGCCCCCGGAGACAGCTTTTGAAGTACTTGTGGACGAATCCGAAACTACCTGCCCGGCACGACCACTGATACCTAGAACGGCGTGGCAGCCACGCGTATAGTCAATCGCGCGCACCCATGGGGCTTATCCGCCGCCGCACACCGCGGCAGGCATTCATGCTGGACACTCCTTAGGAGAGGTCGAAACCATGCCGCAGAACGATCCCCAGGACTTCCTCAGCCTCAACCCGGTGTTCTCCCGTGAGGGCGAAGACACCCAGATACCAAAGTACGAATTCCCGCAGGGCAGCATGCTGCCTGGCACCGCCTACCAGATCGTCCATGACGAAACCATGCTGGACGGCAACGCACGGCTCAACCTGGCAACCTTCGTCAGCACCTATATGGACGACCAGGCAAACCGGCTGTATGCCGAAACGTATGACAAGAACATGATCGACAAGGACGAGTACCCGCAGACGGCCGCCATTGAGCAGTACTGCTGGAAGATGCTGGCAGGACTGTGGCACTCCCCCGACCCCCAGGGAACCATCGGCACCTCAACCATCGGTTCCTCGGAAGCGTGCATGCTCGGTGGACTGGCGTTCAAGCGGCTCTGGCAGCACAAGCGCCGGTCCGAGGGCAAGTCCACCGAGAAGCCAAACCTGATCATGAGTTCGGCGGTGCAGGTCTGCTGGGAAAAGTTCTGCAACTACTTCGACATCGAGGCGCGTCTGGTTCCCATCAGCGAAGAACACAAGTGCCTCGATGGGTACGAGCTCGAGAAGTACGTCGACGAGAACACCATCGGAGTGGTCGCAATCATGGGCGTGACCTACACGGGCATGTACGAGCCGGTAAAGCAGATCGCTGCGAAACTCGACGAGATCCAGGCCTCCACGGGACTGGACATCCCGATCCATGTGGATGGCGCTTCCGGCGCCATGATCGCCCCCTTCATCCAGCCGGACCTCGAATGGGACTTCCAGCTTGAGCGGGTCCATTCCATCAGCACGTCCGGACACAAATACGGCCTCGTCTATCCGGGCCTCGGGTGGGTTGTCTGGCGGGAACGGCAGTGGCTGCCGGAAGACCTCATCTTCTACGTCAGCTACCTCGGCGGCGACATGCCCACGTTTGCGCTGAACTTCTCCCGTCCCGGCGCTCAGGTGGTGCTCCAGTTCTACATGTTCCTCCGCCTCGGTTTCGACGGCTATAAGAAGGTCCAGCAGGCCTGCCAGGACGTGGCGCTGTACCTTTCCCACGGCATCAGCGAGATCGGCCCCTTCGAACTATGGAATGACGGCTCTGACATTCCGGTCTTTGCCTGGCGCCTCAAGGAGGGGCATACGGACCGCTGGACGCTGTACAACCTGGCAGACCGGCTCCGGACCAAGGGCTGGCTGGTACCGGCCTATCCCATGCCGGACAACCTGGGCAACCTCACGGTCGAGCGAATCGTAGTGCGCAACGGCCTGAGCATGGACCTTGCGGGCCGGCTGCTCAAGGACATCCAGGACGAGACGGCCTACCTGGAAAACCTGAGCGCCCCCATGCCGGTTGAGCAGCAGCATCCGGGATTCCACCACTAACCTGAGGGAGGTGAGTGCAGTGAGCGATTCAACTGCATCAGCTGGCGCGGCTTCATCGACTGGATCTGCATCCGGACGCATAAGCCGCGCAAAGCAAAACGCAACCATTACCGTCGGCGCGCTCGCCGTTATGAACATCGTGGCCGTCGTCAGCCTCCGCGGCCTCCCGGCAGAGGCTGAATACGGCTTGAGCTCGATCTTCTACTACGTCTTCGCCGCCGTCGTTTTCCTGATTCCTGTGTCCATCGTGGCGGCGGAGCTGGCTACGGGCTGGCCGGAAACCGGAGGCGTGTTTCGCTGGGTAGGTGAAGCCTTTGGCCCCCGCTGGGCCTTCCTGGCCATGTTCATGCTCTTCATCGAAGTGACCATCTGGTTCCCCACCGTGCTCACCTTCGGCGCTGTGTCCCTTGCTTACACAGGGACGGACACGAATATTGACGCGCAGCTGTCAGGGAACAAGGCCTTCGTCCTCGCCGTCGTGCTGGTAGTGTACTGGCTGGCCACGTTCATCGCCTTCCGCGGTGCGGCGGCATTCTCCAAAGTCGCCCAGTGGGGCGGAATTGTGGGCACCCTGATTCCGGCCGGGATCCTGATAATTCTTGGGTTCTCCTACTACTTTGCCGGCAATACGCCGCAGATCCAGATGGGATGGGGAGAGGTCATACCGGACTTCTCCAACTTCTCCAACGTTGTGCTGGCGGCCAGCATTTTCCTCTTCTATGCCGGCATGGAGATGAACGCCATCCACGTCAAGGACGTAAAGAACCCAACGCGGAATTATCCGCTGGCAGTGCTTATCGCCGCTGCAGGGACAGTCATCATTTTTGTCCTGGGAACCCTCGCCATTGCGTTTGTGGTGCCGCAGGCGGACATCAACCTGACCCAGAGCCTCCTGACTTCCTACAACGACATGTTCGACTGGGCCGGCATTGGCTGGGCCTCGCCGATCGTCGCGGGAATGCTGCTGATCGGGGTGCTGGCCGGGGTGGTTACCTGGGTCGCCGGCCCTTCCAGCGGCCTGCTTGCAGTGGGCAGGGCAGGGTATCTTCCCCGTTTCTGGCAGCACACCAACAAGCACGGCATGGGAACTCACATCCTGCTTTTCCAGGCATTTATGGTGACGGCCCTGGGAGTTGTCTACGTGGTCCTGCCCTCGGTCCAGGCGGCCTACCAGATCCTGAGCCAGCTGACCGTCATCCTTTACCTGGTGATGTACCTGCTCATGTTCGCCGCGGCGATCTACCTGCGCTACAGCCAGCCGAACCGGCCCCGGCCGTACCGGGTGCCCGGCGGCGACCTCGGCATGTGGATCTTCGGCGGCGTCGGATTCCTGGGCTCGCTGATGGCCTTTGTCTTCAGCTTCATCCCGCCGGACCAGATTTCCGTTGGATCCCCGGAAACCTACGTGGGGATCCTGGTGGGCGGCGCGGTGCTGCTGATCATCCTGCCCATGGTTATCTACGCGTTCCGGAAGCCGCACTGGAAGGATCCGCAGGCCGAGTTCGTGCCGTTCACCTGGCAGCTGGAACACAAGCACCCGGGGACGGTCAATGAATCCTCGGCACCCACGGCGGAGCTGTCCGCGGAGTGGGAGGAGTCATTCGACAGCACCGCCGAAACCGGAGCTGCAGGCGGCACGGCCACCGGAACCACGGAAACAAGTACAGGCAAACATTCCGGCAAGCCGTCGCCAACCGGTGCCGGTTCCAGGGGTTCAGGACAGAGCGGACGAACGCGGGTACACCGGCCCCACACCGGACCGGCAGCAGGCGGGAGTACAGCGGTATGAAAATCGACAAGTCAGCCATCCAGGCTGCCGTCCAAACTGCCCACAGCGACTTCACGTCGGACCAGGGCGGACAGAACGCCAGCTACATCCCCTATCTGGCCTCGGTGGACCCGGCGCTCTTCGGCATCAGTGTGGTGACGGCCGACGGTGAGGTGTTCGAAACCGGCGACTCAAGCTTCGAGTTCGCCCTCGAATCGATCTCCAAGGTGTTCTCCATGGCCCGTGCCATGGACGAGGTGGGGTTGCCGCAGTTCCACGAAAAGGTTGGCGCGGACCCCACCGGCGAACCGTTCAATTCTGTGATCGCGGTGGCCCTGCACGACGACAAGCCCCTCTCACCGTTGGTCAACGCCGGAGCCATGTCCACCGTTTCGCTGATTCCGGCCGGAAGCGCCGAGGAACGGTGGCAGAAGATCCTGGCTACCCAGTCCGCGTTTGCCGGAAGGGAGATCAAGCTGAGCGACGCGGTGAACGACTCAGAGCAGTCCACGAACTTCCACAACCGTGCGATCGCCTGGCTGCTGTATTCGGGCGGAACGATGTACTCGGATCCGATGGAAGCCTGTGACGTCTACACGCGCCAGTGTTCCACCCTTGTTACCGCGGTGGACCTGGCCACGATGGGCGCCACGATCGCGGCCCGGGGAACCAACCCGCTCACGAAGAAGGCTGCGATCACCCACCCGGACATTGTTCCGCCCATGCTGGCGGAGATGACCATGGAAGGGCTGTACACGGCTTCCGGAGACTGGGCCTACCGTGTCGGGCTCCCGGGCAAGTCCGGCGTGGGCGGGGGTGTCCTGGCCGTCATGCCGGGGGTACTGGCCATTGCGGCGTTTTCACCGCCGCTGGACCCTGCCGGCAACAGCGTCCGTGCCCGGAAGGCAGTGGCCCAGATCGCCTCGGCGCTGAACCTCAACCTGTACAACGCCTCCGACTACGCCACCTAGCGTCGCCGGAAACCAGAACGGGCTGCGGCGGGGAGATGCGAACGGGTCCCCGCCGCAGTCTCCTCTCGCAGCCCCCGCCGGCGCCGCGGGCTATCCGGTAAGCCGGATGCCGTAGTCCGCCGAAATGTCTTCCGCCGCGCGCCTTAACCGCGGCAGCAGCACCTCTTCCAGACCCGCGTTCCTGCCGTATGACTGGTGCAGGGAAACGTTCGCAGCAGCAACCACCCGTCCGGCGCGGTGGACCGGCACGGCAACTCCGCTCAGGCCCTCTTCGTACTCCTCGCGGACAACGGACCAGCCCCGATCACGCACGTTCCTGATCTCCGTCAGCAGCGCTTCCCTGGAGGGTACGGTCTTGGCGGTAAAGCGCCGGACGTCCGACCGGGCCAGCCTGTCCTGCAGGTCGGCTTCGTCGAGTGACGCCAGCAGCACCCGTCCCATAGACGTTGCCCAGGCAGGGAAGCGCGTGCCTACATGCACCGCCACGCTGACCAGCCTCGGGGACGTAATCCTGGCGACGTAGACCACATGCACATCATCCAGGATGCACACGGACGCTGTTTCCTGGAGGTCCCCGGAGAGCGACTTAAGGTGCGGCTCCGCGATGGCCGGCAAGGTGAGGCTGGAAAGAAAGGCCGAGCCAATATTCAGCACGCGCGGCGCCAGCTGAAACCGGGTGCCGTCCGTGGACAGGTATCCCAGCTCGGTGAGGGTGAGCAGGAACCGTCTCGCCGCAGCACGGCTCAGGTCCGCCTTGGCAGCAACCTCACTCACGCTTTGCAACGGCTCTTCCTCGCTGAAGGCACCCAGCACTGTGAACGTCTTTTCAACGGATTTCACATACCAGCCACCTTGCGGACCGCCCATTGCGGATGCCCCCTGACCTGCACTTATGCCGGGTCCGTCCCGAACGTTCTCGAACCGATCCTAGCTCACATCCCGGGCTTGCCGGAGAGCGCACCGCCCGGCAAATCAACAGGTCAGGAACCCTGTCAGCCGTTCGCGAGGTACTGCGCGGCCAGCCGTACCGGAGCGTTGGGCGCACCGTAGCCCTCGTAGGAGGGACGGCGTTCAACCACTTCGAAGAACACGTTCCCCACGGTGGAGGTGTAGAAGTGCAGGAACTCTCCGTCAGCGTCCCGGTCGTAGAGCAGGTTCAGGTCTTTGAGCACGGCAAGGAACTTCGGATCGAGCCCGAATCTGGCATCGAGGTCCTCGTAGTAGTTGCCCGGCACCGGCAGGAACTGCAGGCCGCGTCCGACGGCGGTGTGTGCCAGTGTGACGAGGTCGCTGCAGGCGAAGGCAACATGCTGTGGATAGCCGGAGCCGTCGCCGTCGAACACCATCGGGGCAATGTTCAGGGCCATCCGCACGGCGCCGTCGCTGCTACGCATCACCTGGCTGCGGACCAGGCCCATCGGACTGGGGACCTCAACGCTCGGGCGGGGGGTCAGTCCAAGCGTGGATTCGTAGAAGAGCACTGCTTCGTCAAAGTGCTGCCATGGCTGGGACAGGTTGACGTGGTCCACGGCCGTAATGGGGCCGCCGGCCGGAACAGGTGTGCCACTGCCGAACTCCCGGATCCATCCCGGGCCCCCGGGTTCTGCCTCGCAGAGGAAGATTTCGGTGCCGTCTGGGGCAGCAACGGCTTGCAGGACTTCCTCGTTCGCCTGGCTGCGGCGCGGTACTGCGGTTGCCTTGAGCTGCAGGGCGCGTGAGGCGGCGGCGAGGGCATCCGGAACGTCCAGGCCGATGGCCGAGATGCCCGGTTCCATCCCGCGGGCATTCTGGCTGTTGATAACGACCCTGGCCCCGTTCTGGGTCCACAGTTCCACTGCCTTGCTGCGGTGCGTACCCTGGCAGGTGAAGCCGAGCTGGTACAGCAGGGTACGGATCGTCTCCGGCTCCCCCGCTTTGACTTCGGCGAAGTTAAAGCCGAGCGGCTCCCCGACGCCGGGAAGCGTGGCAAGTTCCATGGCCGTTTTGCCTGCGCCGGTTTCGCGCAGGTGGATGGAGGTCTGTTCGGCCAGCCGGATCAGTGAACGCATGGCATCGACCGCCGTGCGTTCCTCGGCTGCTTGCCGGAAGACATCGTTGAAAATCTCAAGCGAGACGGGGCCGTTGTAGCCGCTGCGGACCAGGTGGCCCATAAAAGTGACAAGGTCAAAAGCACCCTCGCCGGGAAAGACCCGGTAATGCCGGCTCCAGGACAGCACGTCCATGGACAGCTCCGGGGCATCTGCCAGCTGGACAAAGAAAATTTTCTCAGCCGGGATCTTCTCGATCGCAGCCGGGTCCCACCGGCGGGAGAGGATGTGGAAGCTGTCCAGGCAGGTACCCACGTTGGGGTGGTCCGCCAGTTCAACGATCCGCCAGGCATGTTCGAAGTCGCTGACGTACCGGCCCCAGGCCAGCGCCTCGTAGGCAAGCCGTACACCGTAGCGGGCGGCGGTTTCCCCCATCAGGCGCAGCTGTGCCGCGGCAACTTCGTCGTCGTCAACGGTGGCCGTGGCCACGTTGCTGCATACCAGCATGGTGTCGATGCCGAGGCGGTTCATGAGGCGGAACTTTGCTTCAGCGCGCCGCAGGTTGTCCGCCAGGACATCATCCGGCACGCCTTCGAAGTCCCGGAACGGCTGGTACAGATCCAGTGTGAGTCCCAGGGAAGCTGCCAGGGCACGGATCTGTTCCGGAGTGGAAGGAGAGACCACGAGGTCCTGTTCAAAGATCTCGACGCCGTCGAAACCCGCCGCGGCACAGGCGCGGAGCTTGTCCTCCAGGGTTCCGGACAGGCAGACCGTGGCGATCGACGTACGCATTCAGAAATCCCTTCCGGCTCAGAGGCCGTTGCTGACCATGTCTAGGAAGTGTGCCCGCATACGGGCCGGGTCCGGGCGAATGCCGGTGATGAGTTCAAACGCGTCCACGGCCTGGCCCACTGCCATGTGGCCGCCGTCGAGCACCCGGCAGCCCAGCGCATCAGCTGTTTCGATGAGCTTGGTCCGGACCGGCCGGTAGATGACGTCGGCAACCCACATTTCGGGCCGCAGTAAGGCAGCGTCCACGGGCATTCCGGGATGGGAGTGCATACCCACGGGGGTTGCCTGCACAAAACCGTCAGCCGCAGCCAGTGCACCGGGGAGGTCTTCGCCGGTTCCGGCGGCGATGCTCGCATCCGGAAAAAGGACGGAGAGGGCGTGGACACGTTCCTGGACCCTGCCGGAGTCCAGGTCGATCAGTGTCAGCTGAGCGGTTCCAGCCTTGAGCAGTGCATAGGCAACGGCCGCTCCAGCGCCTCCGGCACCCAGCTGGACCACCTTGTCCAGCGCAGCGCCCGGCAGGCCCGTGGAGAGTGCACGGCCGAATCCGGAGTGGTCCGTGTTGTGTCCAATGAAACCCTTGTCCGTCACGACTACGGTGTTGACGGCGCCAAGCCGGGCAGCGTCGTCGGACACCTCGTCGAGGTGCTCCATGACCAGCTGCTTGCAGGGATGGGTGATGTTGAAGGCGTTGAAACCGAGGTCGCGGCCGTACTGCAGCAGGTCCCCCACCTCTGTTCCGCTCCGGCCGTTCACCGAAAGGTCCACCGGACGGTACAGGTACTGCAGTCCGTTTGCCCGGGCTTCACTCTCATGCATGGGAGGTGTCAGGGATGCTGTGATCCCTTCGCCAATCAGGCCGACGAGCCAGGATTCGGTGGTGGTGCTCAAGTGGTTCTCCCTTCGGCGCCCGGGACGGGCTAGGCCCACGGTACCGGCCTGTTCATAAAATGCACAACTGTGCGCCATTCGCACACATGTGTTGCATCTGACTATGGCGCGGGTTACATTGTGGTGTTCGCATGAAGCACTGCTGTGCGTTTACCGCACACCATCCCTTGGAGGCCCCATATGAGCGCTGCACCGACGCAGTCCGCCCAAGCCACCGCCAAGACCCCGAAGAAGGCCGCCGCGGCGAGCTTCATGGGCAGCGCGGTCGAGTACTACGACTTCTTTATCTTCGGCACGGCCGCATCGCTGATCTTCCCGCATGTCTTCTTCCCGGATGCCGATGCCCAGGCGAGCATCATGTCCCTGGCAACCTTCGGCTTCGCCTACATTGCCCGCCCGGTCGGAGCAGTTATCCTGGGCCATTTCGGTGACCGCGTAGGCCGCCAGAAGATCCTCATGTTCACCCTGGTCCTGATGGGTGCCTCCACCTTCCTGATTGGCTGCCTGCCGGACTTCAACACCATCGGCTGGTGGGCTCCCACCCTGCTGGTGCTGTGCCGCCTTGCCCAGGGCCTCTCCGCCGCAGGCGAGCAGGCGGGCGCCAGCTCCATGACCCTTGAGCACGCCCCCGACGGCCGCCGCGCCTTCTTCACTTCCTGGACGCTGACCGGCACCCAGGGCGGCCAGATCCTCGCCGCGATGGTCTTCATCCCCGTCATGGCCCTGCCCGATGACATCAAGTACGGCATTGGCTGGCGAATCCCGTTCTGGCTCAGCGCCGTCGTTGTTGTGGTCACCTACTTCATCCGCCGCACGCTGCACGAAACCCCAACCTTCCAGGAAGCCAAGGCGAACAACCAGATCGCCAGGCTCCCGGTGGGCGACCTGCTCAAGAACCACTGGCGCGACGTCCTGCGCGTCATCTGCTGCGCCTTCATTGCCGCCGTTTCCACCGTGTACGGCACGCTGGCGATCAAGTACGGCACCGAAGTGGGCAACGTGGACGCCGCCATCACCCTGTGGCTGGTTGTGGCCGGCAACATCGCCGCCCTGTTCACCCAGCCCCTGTTCGGCATGGCTGCTGACCGCTTCGGCCGCAAGCCGGTATTCATCTACGGTGCGCTCTCCAGCGCGGCAGTGATGCCGTTCTACCTGCTGTCCATGGAATCCGGGAACTCGCTGCTGCAGTTTGCGCTCTCCGTAGTTGTCTTCGGCTGTGGCTACGCTGCCGCGAACGCAGTATGGCCGTCCTTCTACGCTGAGATGTTCAGTGCCCGGGTCCGCTTCTCCGGCCTGGCAATCGGCACCCAGCTGGGCTTCCTGATGGCGGGCTTCGCGCCGTCCATCGTTGCCGCACTCGGCGGACTGGAGCCCGGCGGCTGGGTAGTAATCAGCTGGTTCACCGCTGCGATCGCCGGTATCGCCTCGATCTCCGCACTCACCGCAAAGGAATCCTTCCGCATCCCCACGGCTGAACTTGGCCTGAAGAAGTAGCTCCTGCACCGTAACGGCCGGCACCGCGCACAGG
>NZ_BAAALV010000001.1:122748-139385 GCF_039528575.1 Arthrobacter gandavensis | reverse complement strand
AGCCCTGCAGAGTAAAGCTATGCTGCATCCAGCCTGCGCTGCCGGCGGGCCGACCATGCCAGATACCCGCCCAGGACACCCGTAGAAGCCAGTCCGGCCCCCATCAGCGGCGCCTGCCAGCCGCGCCAGCGCTCGGCATCGCCAAGGGCCAGCTCCCCGACCCCGCGGATAAAGGCAGCGGCGAAAATGGCCGCCACCATGCGGTTGCCCACCCGCTCCAGGCGTTCCACCAGCGGGACCAGGTCGCCGGCCCGCAGGTGCACCTCCATTCCTTCGAAATCCAGGGTGTTGATAAGCCGCTGCAGCTGGCCGGGCAGTTCGGTGCCCAGCTCCAGCAGCTCTCCCCCGGCCTTGCCGAGCCGCTTCGCGTAGGCGGCCGGGTTCAGGTGCTGCACGGTCATCCGGCGGGCATAGGGCGCCAGGGTCTTGCCCATGCTGAAGTCCGGATCCAGGACCTCGCCCATGCCCTCCGTCATGATCAGCATCCGCAGCAGCAGGGCAATCTCCCCGGGCAGCTGCAGGTGATGGTTGCGGATAATTCCCAGGCCATAGGTAATGATCCGGCCCACCGGCGCATCCCCCAGCGTGCGGTTTGAATACAGCTTGATCAGGCCCGCAAGGTCCATCCTGAGCTTGATCCGGTCCGGGCGGGTGCGGGAGACAGTCATCCGCATCAGGGCGGTGGCCATCCGCTCCGGATCCTTGCGGATGACGGCCACGAACAGTGCCGAGAGCTGGCCGCGCAGTTTCTCGTCGAGTTCTCCGACCATGCCAAAGTCGATGAGCCCAATCTGGGAATTGGGCTGCACGAAGATATTCCCGGGATGCGGATCAGCGTGGAAGAAGCCGTCCTCGAAGACCATCTTCATTTCCGCGTCCGCAGCAGTGACGGCCAGCGCCTTGCGGTCCAGTCCCGCGGCATCCAGCGACGTGGTGTCCGTGACCTTCATGCCGTAGAGGCGCTGCATGGTCAGGACCTTCGACGTACTGTGTTCCCAGTAGATATGCGGGATCACCACCGAAGCATCGTCCTCGAAGTTCGCTGCGAAACGGTCCGCGTTGTGGCCCTCCTGCACGTAGTCCATTTCCTTGCGGAGGGTGTCCGCGAACTCGTCCATAAAACCCTTGACGTCGTAGTCCCTGGCGGCCTCCCAATGCCTGCTGGCATGGCCGGCCAGGGACTGGAGGATGGACAGGTCCGCCTCGACCTCCGGAACAATTCCGGGACGCCGCACCTTGACCACAACCTTCGTGCCGTCCGTCAGGGCCGCGGCATAAGCCTGGCCGATGGAGGCGCTGGCAATGGGGGTGGTATTGAACTCCCGAAACACGTCCAGGGGATCCGCTCCCAATTCCTGCCGGAGGGATACCCGCACATCATCCCAGGCGGCCGGAGTTGCGGAGTCCTGCAGCTTGGCCAGCTCATCCATGTAGGCCGGGGGCAGCAGGTCCGGCCGGGTGGAGAGCAGCTGGCCCAGTTTCACGTAGGTGGGCCCCAGTTCCTCCAGGGCACGGCGCAGGTACTCCGGGCTTGCCATCCGTGTGGTGTCAGCCCCGTCGGCTTCCCTGCGGCGAAAGGGCAGCCAGGAATCGAGTCCTGCAACTGACACCAGGTATCCCAGCCCGTTGCGGTAAAGGATCTCGGCCATTTGGCGGTAGCGGTCAAAACGGGTCTTCATTGCCTTCTCTCCGTTAGCCCCGGCGCGGCGCCGTAGTGCGGCAGGGCCGGTGCCGGCCGGACGGACGCCTGATATGGGAACCATAGACCCTCAGGGAAGCCACCGAACAGGGACGCCCCGGGCGCGGCACCGCTGTACGGCTGCATCCGTTCCGCGGTCTTCCGCCCCGCTGCCGCCGCGGCCTAGACTCAGGCAACCCGCCCGGAACGGCAAGGACGCAGGAGAAGCCATGGGAACATCCGAACTCGGTCTGGACCAGGCCCGGAAAGCGGCGCTGCTGACCGGAGCGGGCATGTGGGAAACCCCCGCGTCGGAAGAGGCCGGGATCCGTGCCTTGACCCTGACGGACGGGCCCCATGGGGTAAGGCTGGCCGCCGGGGACGGGGCCGGTCCTGCCCTGGGCCAGTCACGGCCGGCCACCTGCTTTCCCGCAGAATGCGCTACGGCGAGTTCCTGGGACCCGGAACTCCTTCAGGAGCTGGGCCGGGCAGCGGGCCGCGAAGCCGCGGCCTACGGCGTCGACGTCCTTCTGGGGCCGGGCCTGAACATCAAGCGTTCTCCGCTGGGCGGGCGGAATTTCGAGTACTTTTCCGAGGATCCGCTGCTCACCGGAGCCCTGGGAGCGGCGTGGACCGCCGGACTGCAGTCCTGCAAGGTGGCGGCCTCCCCCAAGCACTTCGCCGCCAATAACCAGGAAACCGGGCGCATGACCATCGACGTGGCAGTGGATGAACGCACGCTGCGGGAAATCTACCTCCGGGCCTTCGAAACGGTGGTGAAGGACGCATCTCCCTGGACCGTCATGGCTGCCTACAACCGGGTGAATGGATTCCACGCGGCCGAGGATCCGTGGCTGCTGACCCGGGTCCTGCGGGACGAATGGGGATTTGACGGCGTTGTGGTTTCGGACTGGGGCGCGGTCACGGACCGTGCTGCGGCCCTCGCGGCGGGCCTGGACCTGGAGATGCCGTCGTCTGCCGGGCTTGGTCCCCGGGAACTGGTAGCCGGTTTGGAGGCAGGGCTCGTCTCCCCCGAGAACCTTGACGCTTCCCTGGACAGGCTGCGCGAGCTGGGGCGGCGCACCGCAGGCAGGGAGGCGGCGGCACCCGATTTTTCAGCTCACGATGCCCTGGCCCGGCGCGCGGCGGCGGCATCGATGGTGCTGCTGAAGAACGACGGCGGCTTGCTCCCCTTCACCCCAGCGGCGCCTCTGGCGGTGATTGGCGAGCTGGCCCGGGCACCGCGGTACCAGGGCAGCGGGTCTTCCCGGGTCAATCCGAGAATGCTCAGCACACCCTGGGCAGCGTTGTCGGGGCGGATGCCGGAAGCGTCCTTTGCCGCAGGCTACCGGCTCGAGGACGCGGAACCGGACGAAGACCTCGTTCAGGAGGCAGTCCTGGCAGCCTCCGGTGCCGCCCAGGCCGTGGTCTTCCTCGGACTCCCGGACGCGGCTGAGACGGAAGGAATGGACCGGTCCAGCCTCGACCTGCCGGCTGCGCAGCTCCAGCTGCTCGACGCCGTTGCCCGGGTCCGGCCGGACGTGGCGGTTGTCCTCGCCAACGGGTCCGTGGTGGACACCTCCTGGGCACCGAAGGCTGCAGCGGTGCTGGAAAGCTGGCTCGCCGGCCAGGCCGGCGGGGAGGCAGTGGCTGACGTTCTGCTGGGGCAGGTGAACCCGTCGGGCAAACTCGCCGAGACCTTCCCGCGGAGGCTTGAGGACACCCCTGCTTACGGGAATTTCCCCGGAGAAGCCGGCGAGGTGCGCTATGGAGAAGGACTCCTGGTGGGGTACCGCTGGTACGACGCCAGGCTGCTGGAGCCGGCATTCCCTTTTGGCCACGGCCTCAGCTACACGCAGTTTGGCTACTCGGATCTTTCCGTATCCGTGGATCCGGGAGGCGAGGCGCCGTGCATCCGGCTCTCACTCCAGCTGACCAACACCGGGGCTGTGGAGGGGGCGGAAGTAGTCCAGGTCTACGTCAGCCCTCCGGCCGGGGACATTCCGCGGGCCCGGCAGGAGCTCCGGGCGTTCCAGCGGGTGAACCTTGTGCCAGGGGAAACCCGTACCGTGTCCTTTCAGCTCCCTCCCGGCAGCCTGGACAGGTTCGATCCGGCAACGCAGACGTGGGTAACGGATCCGGGAACCTACGGCCTGCGGGTTGGCTCCTCTTCCCGGGACATCCGGCTCACCTCGGACGTGGAACTGGCCGCGCAGGCCGCGCAGCCGCTGCCAACCGCGGCCTCCACCCTCGCTGAATGGATGAGTCATCCGATCGCAGCGGCGGTCCTGGGCGAGGCACTCGGACAGGCTGCTGCTGACTCCGCTGAGGCGTCGGGGATGCTGACGCTGATGGGAAGCCTCCCGCTGGAACGGCTGGGGCGCTTTCCGGGCTCACCGCTCAGCGCGGACCAGGCGGCCGGTCTGGCGCAGCTGGTGGCCAGGCGTGCCGCCCAAGGACCTTCCTGACTGGTCATTAACCGATTGGCCGGCGAAGCAGTGAGTGCCCGTCCGCGGCGGAGCAGCGGAAGGGCCAGGAAGGACACCACACGGGCCCTGCAGCCCGTACTTGCGACCTGCTAGAACGAAGCCTGCGGCTGCGGAGGGAAGGCCGGAAGGTGATGGGTGGGCAGCCGGTCGCGGTCGTAGGTGACCGTCGTGTATCCGTGCGGGGCAGGACGGCCGTTTTCGTCCAGGTTGACGAAAATGATGCGTTCGATTGTCAGGATGCTCGAGCGCGTGATCATGTTCCGCACTTCTGCGCGCATTGTCAGGGAGGTCTTGCCGAATTTGGTGGCGCACAGTCCCATTTCAATGAGGTCGCCCTGCTGCGCCGAGCTGACGAAGTTGATTTCGGACATCAGCTTGGTCACCACCCTGCCGTTGCCCATCTGCAGGATCGCGTAGATAGTCGCTTCCTCATCGATCCACCGCAGCAGCGAGCCGCCGAACAGTGTTCCGTTTGCGTTCAGGTCTTCGGGCCTGACCCATTTGCGGGTATGAAAATTGATGTCGCCGGATTCCATGATTCTCAGGTTATCTCCGCGCACAGCCACTTCGAGGACCGCTGTGAGGGTGCCCACCGGCCCCTGCCGGCTGCGGCACATTCCGGCTGGGACGCCTGGCCGGTGCGCTACCCCACACTCCAGCCCTCGTCTGCTGGCAGCAACGCCCCGGTCACCGAGACGGCGTCATCGCTGAGCAGGTAGGTTACCGGAGCAGCCACCGCCGCCGCCTCAAGGTCCGCCGGAACAAGCGAGGCGGCCGGCAAAGGACCCAGTCCGCCCGGGAATCCGTAGTTCGAATCAAGGGAGTTCCGGGTAGGCATCGGAACCACTGCGTTGATGCGCACGCCGCGGGCTGAATAGGTGTAGGCCCCACTTCGGGTCAGTCCGATGAGTGCGTGCTTCGCAGCGGTGTAGGCGGCACCGCCGACCGATCCACGCAGCCCGGCCTGTGAGGCCAAGTTCACTATTGAACCGGCGCCGCGGGAGAGCATTGCCGGGATCACCTGGCGGGAGAGACGGAAAGGACCGGTCACATTGATGCGGAAGATCCGCTCCCACACCTCGTCGTCCACTTCGTGCAGTGGTTCAAGGTCGTCAGAGACGCCGGCGATGAGGGCCAGCCCGTCTATGTCGCTTCCGGCCGCGGACATTATGCGCTGAATGTCCGATTCGCTGTTGAGGTCCGCGACGATGCCAATGGTCCCGTGCGCAGCGGGATTCTCCAGCAGGGCTTCCATGCGCAGTGTATTCAGGTCCACAGCCACCACTCTGGCGTCTTCCTTCGCGAGCCGGAGTGCCGTGGCGCGGCCTATTCCGGCCCCCGCACCGGTCACGATCACCGTTTTTCCCCTGAACCGGCCCGGGATGATCCCTTCCTTCCAATCCATGGGCGATGGAGGCGGAACAGACGGAAACAGGTGCGCCCGTTCGGGACTGGCCGGCGTTTGGGAGCCGCTGTGGTTCGCCGCCTCCACCAGCAGGTTGAGCTGTTCCTCGGTGACGTTTCCCCGGGAAAGGGTGACGATCGAGGACAGGGGCAGCGTCTGGATGGCGTAAAGCGCCCGCACATCAGGTCCGCGCCGGGCCAGGACGTCGATGAGTATCGCCCGTCCGCTGGGGTGCTCAAGCCACTGCGCGATTGTTGATTCAGTGCTCAGCCGGCCTGCATCCATGTGGTGTCCCGTTCCCGAACCGGTTCACCGTTTACCGCGGGTCTGCGGCTGCAGGCGCACCAGCCGCTGCTCTTGGCGGTGATCCCCCATTCACTATCCCACCCGGTTTCAGCTGCCGGACAGGCTTGGGCCGCGTTCGGCACCGCGGGCGCGCCAATTTCAGCTGCACCCTCCTGCACAGAGGCACCGTAAGGGATTCGGCCCGCCCCCTGCCCCGGGGCCGCTGCCCCGGATGCGGCGATCGACGCCAGTGCGGTCAGGGATTTCGGGCTGTCCCCGGTACCTGCAGCACATCGCCCAGTTCGTACCGCACCGGTTCCTCAAGCTGGCCATAGCCGCAGCTTTCCGGATCCCGGTCCGGCCGCCAGCGAAGGAAACTCGGCGGATGCCGGAACCGTGGGCCCTCCATATGGTCATAGGCCACTTCCACCACCCGCTCGGGGCGCAGCGGGGTGAAGGAGAGGTCCCTGCTGCCCGTCCATCTGCTCCCCTCGGAGCTGCGCGGCGTCCGCGTACCGGGTTCGGGCTCCGCCGAACTCCACGGATGGGAAGCCTCCCAGGTCACCAGGGGCTGGAGCTCGTCGAAGAGTTCCCTGCGGCGTGCCATCGGAAAGGCACCGATGACCCCCACGTTGGCGAGGGTTCCGGAATCGTCATACAGGCCCAGCAGAAGGGAGCCGATCCGGTCCTCTCCGCTTTTGTGCACCCGGTATCCTGCAACCACGCAGTCGGCCGTACGCCGGTGCTTGACCTTGGTCATGGCCCGTTTGCCCGGCTCGTACCTGCCCTCCAGCGGCTTCGCCACCACACCGTCCAGCCCTGCCCCCTCGAAACGCTTGAACCACTCCTGGGCGGTGTCCGCGTCCAGGGTCTGCCGGGTCAGGTGCAGGCGGCCCCCTGCTGCGCCCATAACGGCTTCGAGGTTCTCCCTCCGGCTGCGGAATGGGTCACCGGTAACGTCACGTCCCTCCAGCGCCAGCAGGTCGAAAGCCACGAACGACGCCGGTGTCTGCTCCGCCAGCATTGACACCCGGCTGCCGGCAGGATGGATCCGCTGCTGCAGGGCATCAAAGTCCAGCCGGCTGCCGTCTGAGCTGATGAGGATGATCTCGCCGTCCACAACGCACCTGCCCGGCAGGCCCTGCCGGAATGCTTCGGCAAGCTCGGGAAAGTACCGGTTCAGGCTCCGCCCGTTGCGGCTGAGTATCTCCAGTTCGTCCCCGTCCCGGAACACCAGCGCCCGAAAGCCATCCCACTTGGGCTCATAGGCGAAACTGCCGCGGGGGATGTTGGCCGCCGGCTTGGCCAGCATGGGACTAGTAGTTTCAGGCAGCGGCAGTTCCATGAGCAGGACCTTCCTGGTTGGCGTTGGCACCGGGCGTGGCTGGGCACCACCGTAGGATGCTTTTATGAGTCTGAACAGCACTGCCGGCCGGCGCCATGCTTCATCGCCCGGCCATTTTGATCCCCCGCTGCTGCACCCGGTGCACCGGTTTGGGGGGCGCCTGCTGGATTTCCGGCGCCAGGTGGCCCTGATGGCGATCATCAACCGGACCCCGGACTCGTTCTACGACGCCGGCCGGACATTCGGTCAGGAGGCCGCGGTCAACGCTGCCCTGAAAGCCGTGCACGACGGCGCGGACTGGGTGGACATTGGCGGGGTTCCGTTCGCCCCGGGCCCGGCGCTGGACGCCGCAGAGGAGGCTGCACGGATTGTTCCCGTTATCCGGGCCGTCCGCAGTGAATCAGACGTCATCATTTCCGCCGATACGTTCCATCCCGCTGTTGCGGAACAGGCAATCGAGGCCGGCGCCAACGTCATCAACGACACGACGGGACTGCATGATCCGCAGCTGGCCAGGGTGGCAGCTGCGGCAGGCGTGCATCTGGTGATCACCCACAGCCTGGCCGCGCCCCGGACTGTCTATCCCCGCCCGCAGTACGGCGACGTGGTGTCCGAGGTGGCCCAGTTCCTGCGCGGCCGTGCAGGCTACGCACAGGATCTGGGGGTTCCCCCGGAAAGGATCATCATTGATCCCGGACACGACCTGAACAAGAACACGCTGCATTCGCTGGAACTGACTCGCCGTCTCGCGGAAATCGCGGATCTTGGCTATCCGGTACTGGCGGCGGTGTCCAACAAGGACTTCGTTGGCGAAACGCTGGATGAGCCCAAGTCCGGAAGGGTTGAAGGGTCCCTGGCCGCTGCCGTTGCGAGTATCTACAACGGCGCGCGGATCCTGCGCATGCACAACGTCGAGGCCGCCTCCCGCGCCATCCGTATGACGGAAGCGGTTCTGGGCTGGCGTGAACCGGTGCGGCTGCGCCACAACATGGGCGACGTGAACGAGCCGGCACAGTGAGCACCCCGGTTATTACCGCTGCCGGATCCGCGCGGGAGCTCGACGACGGGGAACTCCTGGCGGCTTATGGGTGGGACCGGGCGGCCGAGCCCGCGCGCCCGTACTTCCGTTTCAACTTCGTGGCCTCCGTGGACGGGGCGGTGAGCTGGAACGGGCGTTCGGGGGAATTGGGGGACGACGCCGACCGCCGGCTTTTTGGCCTGCTGCGCTCCACCGCGCAGGTCATCCTGGTTGGAGCCGGAACTGTTCGGGCAGAGGGATACGCAGGCGAGCTCGTGAGTGCGCAGACACGGTCCTGGCGCACACGGCAAGGACTCCCAGCCCACCCGGGCATCGCCGTCGTTTCCGCGTCACTGGACCTGGACCCTGAGTCCGGCTTTTTTGCCGCCGCACCGGTGAAGCCTCTGGTCCTGACCACAGCGGCAGCGCCGGACGGGCGGCGCGCTGCGCTGGAAGAGGTAGCCGACGTCGTGGTGGCCGGAGCGCGGACCGTTGAACCCGGGCTGGCAGCCCGTGCCCTGGCCCGAAGGGGAGCTTTCCGGGTCCTGTGCGAGGGAGGGCCCACGCTCTTTGGCTCGTTCCAGGCAGCAGGTCTGGTCGACGAGCTCTGCCTTACGCTTTCTCCGGTGCTGGCCGCCGGTTCGTCCTCGAGGATCAGCGCCGGAACGCCGGAGCTTGGGCTGGCGAGGCTGCGGCTGCGCCACGTCCTGCGCTCGGGTGACACCCTGCTGCTGCGCTATCTGGCCCGCTGAGCTCCTCGCGGCAGGGGAAAGCCTAGAAGTTGATCATGTGGCCGGTCAGGCCGTGGAAGGCCTCCTGGAGTGCTTCGCTCAGTGTCGGATGAGTGTGCACGTTGCGGGCCAGTTCGGAGGCTGTCAGGTCCCACTTCTGCGCCAGCGTCAGCTCAGGCAGCAGCTCCGAAACGTCCGGGCCAATGAGATGCCCGCCCAGGAGCTCTCCGTAGGCGGAGTCGGCGATGAGCTTCACGAATCCCACCGGCTCCCCCAGGCCATGTGCCTTGCCGTTCGCGGTAAACGGGAAGGTGCTGACCACAACGTCATGTCCTTCATCCCGGGCCTGGGCCTCCGTGAGCCCGAAGCTCGCTACCTGCGGCTGGCAGAACGTAGCCCGCGGCATCATGCGGTAGTCTCCCAGCGGCATGGTTTCCGCGCCCGCAATCGCTTCCGCCGCCACCACGCCCTGGGCTTCCGCGACGTGGGCCAGCTGCAGCTTGGCCGTCACGTCCCCAATGGCGAACAGGTTGGGCACGCTGGTGCGCATGTAATCGTCAATGGCGATGGCACCGCGCTCGGTTACCTCCACCCCGGTAGTTTCCAGGCCAAATCCGTCCAGCCGGGGTGCGAAGCCAACGGACATCATTACCCGGTCGGCGTCGACGGACTGCTTCTTGCCGTCCTTGTCCGTGTAGGTGACGGTGACGGAGTTCCCGTTGTCCGTGACCGTCTCCACCTTTGCCGAGGTGTGGATTGGGATGCCCAGCTTCTTGTACTGCTTGGTGATCTCCCTGGACACGTCGGCATCCTCGTTGGGCAGCGCCCGGTCCATGAACTCGACGATGCTCACGTCCACGCCGTAGCTGCGCAGCACGTATCCGAACTCCATGCCGATGGCGCCGGCACCGACGATTACCATTTTTTGGGGCAGGTCCCGGCTGAGGATCTGGGTCTCATAGGTGACGACGTTCTCACTGAGCTCCACGCCCGGGAGCAGCTTGACGGTGGCTCCGGTGGCAATGATGGCGTTCTCGAACGTGATCTCTTCAGTTTTCCCGCCCGACAGGGTGACCTCCATGGTGTGGGCATCCTTGAAGACACCCCTGCCGTCATATTCGGTGATCTTGTTCTTCTTCATCAGGAAGTGAACGCCCTTGACCCGGCCGTCGGCCACCTGCCGGCTGCGGTCGTAGGCTGCGCCATAATCGAAGCTCACGTCTCCGTGCATGCCGAACACGTCTGCCTGCCTGGTGAAGATCTGGGCCAGCTCTGCGTTGCGCAGCAGCGCCTTGGACGGAATGCAGCCCACATTCAGGCACACCCCTCCCCAGTATTTTTCCTCTACGATCCCAACGCTAAGACCCAGCTGCGCGGCGCGGATGGCGGCAACGTAGCCGCCGGGGCCGGCTCCCAGGACAACGACGTCGTAATGTGCACTCATGCTGGCTCCTCGATCGTGGACATAGGGCCTTGTGGAACAGTACCGGCTCAGATGTAGCCGCGGTAGCCCTCCCAGGCGCGGCGCCGCTCCGGAAAAGGATCAGACTCAATCCGGTCCTGCGTGTCAAAAACGCGGGTATGGCGGTTCTCTTCCTCATACCGGGGCCAGTCTTCGCCGGGCAGGTGGCGATGGGCGAGGTTCAGCAGGGAACCCTGGAACCGTGCGGAAAGTTCACGCAGCTCATCCATACCGCCCAGCAGCGACAGCGCACGGAGGGTGCGTTCGTTGGTCTCACCGAACATCACGGGAACGTCGAAAGCGTGGGTAGCACCGAAACCCAGCAGGTTCATCAGCCTGGTCGCGTAGTCGTAGCGGTAAATCCAGGTGGGAGCCACCCGGGAATGGCCCTCCGCCACCATTTGGCTGGGGTACCAGAAGACGAGGTCGCCGCTGATCTCCACGGACTTGTCCCGCGAGGGGTAGCCGGGGTAGGCGGCGGTCACCCGGTCCAGTGCAGACGGGTCAGTTCCGGCGAACATCCGCTCCAGACGCGCCGGCGTGGAGGGCAGGATGTTGTCCAGTTTCGCGAACAGCGCGCCCTCCTGGGCCATGGTCCCCAGCACCAGGGGCTTTGGCGCCGATTCTCCGTCCAGGAATGTATCGATGGGATGGCGGGGCAGGAACTCGCCGTCGATCACAGGGGAAACACTCAGGGATCCCGGCTGCTGGACCGGTCCGATCTTCATGGTCATCTTTTGGATGGCGCCGACCAGCTTTGCCGCCGGTATCCGGGAGAGCGCTTGGGCGGCGTGGGCTTCATCCACCCGGAGGATTTCCAGGAGGTCCAGTGCCCAGCGTTCATGCATGTCCGGGTAGTACGCCCCTGCCGGTGCGGGACTTTGAGCGAATGCCTTGTGGAACAGCGTCGCCGCGGAGGGGATGCACATCAGCGCGGTGACGGCTATCCCGCCGGCAGACTCCCCGAATATCGTGACGTTGTCCGGGTCTCCGCCGAATCCGGCGATATTCTGCTGCACCCATTCCAGTGCGGCCACCTGGTCCCGCAGGCCAAGGTTGGAGTCGAACGGCCTCTCCGGCGTGGAGAAGGACGTGAAGTCCATGAAGCCCAGGGCGCCAATCCGGTAGTTCAGGCATACGTAGACCACCTCGCCCGTGCGCACCAGGTTGGCTCCCCGGTAGGTCCGCACAGCGGAGGACCCGGAGCTGAAGGCGCCGCCGTAAAGGTAGACCAGCACCGGAAGTCCAGTCAGGTCCTGGTTCAGGGGTGCGCTGACATTGATGGTCAGGCAGTCCTCGCTCATAAGCGGCCGGCGGCGGGATCCGGTCAGGCTGAGTCCGCGGGACTGCGGTGGAATCGCGCCGAACCGGGATGCATCCCGGACCCCGGTCCAAGAGTCCGGAGGGGCTGGCGCCCGGAGCCGCAGCTCGCCCAGCGGCGGTGCTGCGTACGGGATGCCCCGCCAGGTCCGTACGCCGTCTTCCACGACACCGCGCACCCAGCCGCCTGCTGTTTCAACTTCGAGTGCTGACATGTCCAGGGACATCCCTAACCTGCTTCCACCGGCCGGCGGGCCCCGGAAGCCTGGCTAGGCCGGGCAAGTGGGTCCGCTTCCGCGCTTATCCACGATAGACCCCTCAGCGCGCCGGAACCATAGCGGAGGCGGCGGGAGCTCCCGGGAAGCAGTGGCCCGGGCGGTGTTCCTAGCGCAGGGCCGGCTGCCGGCGGCGCATGATGAAGCGGTGGAATGCCGCTTCCTTCAGGCAGAGAAGCCCAACGGCGGCAATGTTGAGGGCAACCTTGGCAGAGGTATCCCAGTCAGTCAGGACACAGGTCATCCAGACAACCAGCAGCACCGTCACGTCCAGCGTGCGCAGTGCGCCAGGGGTCCTGGCTGCCTGCCGCTCCCGGGCACGTGGCTGGAAACGCACAGGCGCGCTCGTCAAAGCCATAGCAACTTCTTTCCCCCGCAATGCGGCGGTACTGCCTGGTGTCCAGGCAGTCCCGCCCTTAGAAGACTTTTATCACATCTGTCACAAAACTCACACACATGTCGTCCCGGGGAAGGCCTGCCCGCCACCCCTAGAGTTCGTTGACGGAACCATCCTCAACCCGCCACATGCGGTCCAGCCGGACGTTCTGGAGCATCCGGCGGTCGTGGGTGACCAGCAGCAGTGTGCCCGTATAGGACTCCAGTGCCTCCTCGAGCTGCTCGATCGCAGGCAGATCCAGGTGGTTCGTTGGTTCGTCCAGGATCAGCAGGTTGACTCCGCGCGCCTGAAGCAGGGCCAGTGCCGCCCTGGTCCTCTCGCCCGGGGACAACTCGTTAACCCTGGTGCCGGTCTGGTCGGCCTTGAGCCCAAATTTGGCGAGCAGGGTCCTCACCTCACCGGCGTTCATTTCCGGAACGCAGGCTTCGAATGCGGCAGCGAGGGGTTCCTCGGCTGTGAGCTGGGTGCGCAGCTGGTCGATCTCCCCCAGGGCCACTCCCGCGCCCAGCGACGCTGACCCCGTATCAGGCTTCAACGTCCCGCGCAGCAGTGCCAGCAGCGTTGACTTGCCTGCGCCGTTCGGTCCCGTGATGCCTATCCGTTCGCCCGAGTTCACCTGCTGGGATACCGGCCCGAAAGCGAAGTCACCACGTCTCAGGGCGGCGCCGTTCAGCACCGCCGCCACTGAGCCCGAGCGGGGTGCGGCTGCGATTGAGAACTGCAGCTGCCATTCCTTCCGGGGTTCTTCCACTTCCTCAAGACGGGAAATCCTGGATTCCATCTGGCGCACCTTCTGCGCCTGTTTTTCCGAAGACTCCATGCTTGCCCTGCGCCGGATCTTGTCATTGTCCGGCGACTTCCGCATTGCGTTCCGCACGCCCTGGGAGCTCCACTCGCGGGTGGTCCTGGCCTTGGACACCAGGTCCGCCTTCCGCCCCGCGAACTCGTCATAGGCTTCACGGGCATGTCGGCGGGCCACTGCCCTTTCCTCCAGGAACGACTCATAACCGCCGTCGTACACCGCCACCTGGTTCTGTGCCAGGTCCAGTTCCACGATCCGCGTGACGCAGCGGGCCAGGAACTCACGGTCATGCGAGACAAGTACGACGCCGCCGCGGAGCCCGCGGACGAATTCCTCCAGCTTCGCCAGGCCATCCAGGTCGAGGTCATTGGTCGGCTCGTCCAGCAGCACAATGTCGAAGCGGCTCAACAGCAGCGCAGCGAGGGCGACCCTGGCAGCCTGGCCGCCGGACAGCCCGGACATCATCGCATCCGGGCCAACCTCCAGCCCCAGGTCGGCCAGGACCGCAGGGATGCGCTCTTCCAGGTCTGCCGCGCCGGAGGCCAGCCAGGTATCAAGGGCGGCGGCGTACTCGTCCTGGGCCTGGGCTGACTCCGACTCAAGTCCCGCAGCAGCGGCTTCCATGGCCGCGGTGGCCTCGGTTGCTCCGGTGCGCCGCGCAATGTACCCCGCTACGCTCTCCCCCGGGACCCGCTCGTGCTCCTGCGGCATCCAGCCCACAAAGGCGTCGGTCGGATGGCGTTCCACAGTGCCCTCAAAGGGCGGCGCGGCACCGGCCAGCAGCGCCAGCAGCGTGGACTTGCCGGCACCGTTGGCTCCGACAACGCCAACCACGTCTCCCGGAGCGACGGTAAGCGACAATCCGGAAAAGAGGATCCGGTGGGCGTAACCGCCGGAAAGGTTGCGGGCAACAAGGGTGGCGGTCATGCCCTTAATCCTATGCGGAGCTGCCCCGGCTTCCGACCGCGTCCCGTCCCGGTTAGCGGTACCCCTGGTATCCGTCCCAGGCCTGGCGGCGGACTGTCCTTGGGTCCAGTTCGATCCGGTCATAACGGTCGAAGATCTTTGTCCGCCTTGAGGTGTCGTCGTAGCGCGGCCACATCGGGCCAGGCGCCCCGGTCCGGGCAAAGCGCAGCAGCGCGGACTGGAACCTGTGGCCTACGTTCTTAGCCGTGCGGCGGTTGCCCATGCTGAGCAGCATCCGCCCGGCACCGGCGTCGTAATTCCCGAACACTGCCGCTAAATCCAGGCCGTGCGTGGCGCCAAGGCCGGCCGCCCGGGCTGCCCGCGGCGCATAGTCGAACCGGTAGGACCAGGTGGGTGCGTACGCGGCGTGAGCCTGCGCTGCCTGCACACTGGGGTACCAGAACACCGCGTCCCCTCCCAGCTCCACGGCCTGCTTCTTGTGCGGGTACCCGCGGTAGGCGGCTATGACGCGGTCCCGGCTGGCCGGATCAGTGAGTTCGAACATCCTCTCGATCCGCTCCCGGGACGTGGGAAGGATGTCGTGGAACTTGTCGAACAGCACGCCCTCGTTATCCATGGTGCCGATCACCATGGGCACGCTGGAGGCCCGCCCCTTCTCGAACGCCTCAAGCGGGTGCAGCGGCAGGAACGAGCCGTCCACAACCGGTGCGAGGCTCAGGGCGCCCGGCCGGGACTCCGGCGTGATCCTGCTGCTCAGCTCATCTGCCGCCTTGACGAGCCTGGCTGCGTCCAGCCTGGAAAGTGCCTCGGCAGCACCGCCGGGCCCGGTACCCAGGAGGTCCAGGAAATCTCCCGCCCACCGGGAAGCGAGGTCGGGGCCGTAGGCAGCGGCAGGGGCAGGACTCTGCAGGAACGTGCGGTGGAACAACCCGTCTGCGGCTGGAACGCACATCAGTGTCAGGGCGGACAGGGCGCCGGCCGATTCACCGAAAAGGGTCACGTTCTCCGGATCTCCGCCGAAGGCAGCGATGTTCCGCCGGACCCATTCCAGGGCCGCCACCTGGTCCGCCAGGCCCACGTTCACGTCAAAGGTGCGTCCAGGCGTCGAGTAGGCACGGAAGTCCAGGAATCCCAGGGCGCCAAGCCGGTAGTTCATCGAAACGAACAGGACGTTCCCTTCGGCGGCGAGCCGTGTTCCGTCCACCAGGTCCATTGCGGCCGAACCCGTGCTGAAGGCGCCGCCGTGAATGAAGACCAGGACCGGAAGCGGTGCCTCACCGGGCTGTGGAGGGGCAGTTACGTTGATGGTCAGGCAGTCTTCACTCATGCGCGTCTTTGGGTCCGCACCGGGGAGGAGCCTGCGCACCGGCTGCGGGGCCCAGGGCCCAAACCGGCCGGCATCCAGGACCTCCTGCCACGGACCCGGCCGCTGAGGCAGCCGCAGTCTCAGCTCCCCCACCGGCGGCTGCGCATAAGGTATACCGCGCCAAACCCTGGCGGTGCCCGTATTTCGGCCGCGAACAGGTCCCTCGGTGGTCTGGACGGTCAGATCAGCTTCCGCGGTGGCAGTAGACATGGAGGTCCTTTCACCTGTGGGTGCGTGCCCCCAGGTCTTGGCGCAGGGCGCCCGGGCACTTTTGGATACTAGTTCCCGCCCGTGATCCAAGCCATCCCCTCCGCCCAATCCCTGCACGGTATGTGCCGCATCGATGCAGCTGCCCTGGGCAGCCGAGGTTCAGCCAGCGGCAGAACTGCCACGCACCCAGACCGTCAGTATGCTTATGCTTTCTGCACCGACCCCAACGAGAGGAGCAACATGTCACGCGTGGCAATCATTGGCGGACACGGCAAGGTGGCGCTGCAGCTGGCGAAGGACCTCGCAGCGAACGGACACCAGGTGTCCTCGCTGTTCCGGAACCCGGACCATGTATCCGAGGTGGCGGCAACGGGAGCCGAACCGGTAGTGGCCGACGTCGAGAAGCTGGACACGCCCCAGCTCGCGGAACTGCTCAGCGGGCACGACGCCGTTGTGTGGTCTGCCGGTGCAGGCGGCGGGTCGGCGGAGCGCACTTACGCGGTGGACCGCGACGCCGCCATCCGCTCCATGGAGGCAGCAGAACAGGCAGGCGTTCGGCGTTACGTCATGGTCTCCTACATGGGTGCCGGCAAGGACCATGGCGTTGATCCGGACAATAGCTTCTATGCCTATGCGGAGGCCAAGGCCGCGGCCGACGAGCACCTGCGCCGCAGCGGACTGGACTGGACCATCCTCGGCCCCAGCGCACTGACTGATGATCCCGGTACCGGACGCATCAGCACCGGCCCGGACCAGGAAGGAAGTGTTTCCCGGTCCGACGTTGCCGCAGTGGCCGCTGAAGTGCTGGAGCAGCCGGGAACCGTGGGCCACTTCATCGAATTCATCAACGGGCAGACTCCGATCCGCGAAGCCGTTGCATCGCAGGTCTCCGCCTAAGCGGACAGGTTGCGCAGGGGGGCCGGCAGC
>NZ_BAAALV010000001.1:82033-122717 GCF_039528575.1 Arthrobacter gandavensis | reverse complement strand
GGATCTGCGGCGCTTAGTGATCCCGATGCGCTCCGGCTCCGGGCTCGACGGCGAAGATGTCCGGCGCGGTGTAGCCGGCGCGCCCGAAGGCCCGCACGACTGCGGCGCCAACCTGCCCGGCCTCCCGGGCATCCACCAGGGCGATCGCTGAACCTCCGAATCCCCCGCCGGTCATCCGCGCTCCGGCGGCACCGGCTGCCGTGGCTGTTTCCACGGCCAGGTCCAGCTCCGGGGAGGAGACCTCAAAGTCATCCCGGAGTGATTCGTGGCTTGAGGCAAGCACCTGCCCAAGGGCGCGGATCGGACGCCCCGATTCCAGGTGCGCGACGGCGGTGAGCACCCGGGCATTCTCGCTCACTACGTGCCGGGCCCGCCGATAGGCCAACTGGTCAAGCTGCGGTGCCGCCAGGACCAGGTCCGGCAGGGTCACCTCCCGCAGCGACTCCACGCCCAGCGCCCCGGCCGCCCGCTCGCAGTCGCTTCGGCGCTCGGCATACCCGCCGGAATCATGGGCGTGGCTGACTTTCGTATCGATGACCAGCAGGGACATCCCCTGTCCGGCCAGGTCCAGCGGAACCAGCCGGCTTTCCCGCGACCGGCAGTCCAGGAACAGTGCCTGCCCGGCTTCGGAGAGCAGCGAGGCCGACTGGTCCAGGATTCCGGTGGGAGCGCCGGCGAACTCGTTCTCTGCCTGCTGGCAGAGCAGTACCAGCTCTTCGTCAGGCAGGTCCGCGCCGGAGAGCTCCCTGACGGCTAAGGCCGCAGCGCACTCCACCGCGGCAGACGAGGACAGACCGGCACCCACCGGGACGTCAGAGTCCAGGAGCATGTCCATGCCTGGTACCGCCGCGCCGCGAAGCCCAAAGGCCCAGTGCACCCCGGCCAGGTAACGGCTCCACCCGGCCAGACGTCCCGGCGCCAGTTCCGCCACCTTGATGTGTGCCCTGTCGCTGCCCGGTGCAGTCGTGGCCAGCCGGAGCACTCCGTCCGGCCGCGCAGCAGCGGCGATCCGGGCCCGGCGGTCAATCGCCAGCGGGAAGACGAACCCCTGGTTGTAGTCGGTGTGCTCGCCGATCAGGTTGACCCGGCCGGGAGCGGACCAGATGCCCTGTGGTTCATACCCGTAGAGTTCGGCGAACGCGGCCCGGATGTTCATGCCGTTCCTCCGCCCCGGGCGTCAAAGGGAGGAAGGGTTTGTCGCAGCCGGGCGGCTGTTTCTTCCGGACTGACATCAGCGATGAAGGCCCCCATCGCGGCCTCGGATCCGGCGAGGTACTTCAGTTTGTTCTCGGCCCGCCTGGGTGAGGTCACCTGCAGGTGCATCCGGTAGGAGTTCCTGCCGGGATGCTCCACTGGAGCCTGGTACCACGCCGCGATATAGGGGGTGGGAGTTGGATACAGGCCCTCTATCCGGCGCAGGACGTCCAGATAGAGCGCGGACAGTTCTTCCCGTTCATCGCCGGTGAGTGAGGCAAGGTCCGGAACGTTCCGGTGCGGCACCAGATGGACCTCCAGCGGCATCCTTGCAGCATAGGGAACGTAGGCTGTCCACCACCGTCCGCGCGCCACCACCCGGTTCCCCTCCTCCAGCTCCCGTGCCAGGAGATCACCAAAAAGGTCACCGCCGGTTTCCGCACGGTATGCCTGGACCGATTCAAGCTGGCGCAGCGTCCGGGGGGTCGCGAACGGGTAGGCATAGATCTGGCCGTGCGGATGGTGCAGGGTCACGCCGATCTCGGCACCGCGGTTCTCGAAGATGAATACCTGCGCTACGCCTTGGATGCGGGAAAGTTCAGCCGTGCGGTGCGCCCACGCCCGGATCACCGTACGGGCACGCTCCAGGGTCAGTCCCGCGAACGAAGCATCGTGCTGTGGCGCGAAGGCCACTACTTCGCACCGCCCGGCTGCGGGGGCATCCGCTTGGGCAGCATGGACGCCGGATCCGGTGCCTGGACCGAATGCCGGAAACCGGTTCTCGAAGACCGCGACGTCGTACGCACGTGCCGGAATCTCGGTGGCACGCTCCGGTCCGGAAGGGCACAGCGGGCACTCCGAAGCCGGCGGCAGGTGCGTACGCCTCTGGCGGTGTTCGGCGTAGGACACCCACTCCCCAAGCAGCGGGTCGTAGCGCATCCGCGGTGTTTGCGGGCGCGGGGGCAGGCGGCGGGTATCAGCAGGCGGGGTTGCACGGGAACGCGCCGGGGCTTCTCCGGCGTCGAAGAAATACAGCAGCTCCCGCCCGTCGGCCAGGTGCATCCGTTGGGGTTCAGTCTCCGGTTCAGGGTGGATGGCAGGGGCGCTCATGCACCCTCCGTTCGGCGGGCATGCAGCAGCATGGCACGCTCCGGGTTAAGGACGGGAAGGGGAACGCCCGCCGTGCCCAGCCAGGCGCCGCCGGCGTGCAGGCCTGTGGCAAGCCAGGCCGGCGGGGTGCGCTGCAGGAAAGTTCCCGGTTCATCAAGTATCACTGGATCCAGCCTATAGCCCTGTTCCGGATCCAGCCCCGGCAGGGCGGCCCTCCCGGGAGTTTCGTCCAGGGTGCTGTCCAGTGTCGCGTAAACGTACAGCGCTTCACTGCGGTCCGGAGCGACGGCGCCGTAGAGCTGCAGCCCGGGGTCCGCCAGGTCAGCCCGAACGGCTGTTCCGTTGTGGATCAGGGTGCGGTGCTGCTTGTAGAGGGCAATGAGTCCGGCCAGCAGTTCCCGGTCCCGGCCCTTGGCTTCCCGAATGTCCCATTCCATCCCGAAGTGCCCAAAGAGCGCCGTCAGGCCCCGGAAAACCAGGCTGTGTGTCCTGCCGGAGGTATGCGCCTGCGGCGGACCGATGTGCTGGCCCACCAATTCCGGGGGCAGCAGGCGCTGGGTCCATTGCTGGATCCGCTGCCGCTCCAGTGCGTCGTTGGAGTCCGATGCCCACACCCGGTCCGCGAATTCAAGCACGCCCAGGTCCACGCGTGCGCCGCCGGAGGAACAGGCTTCGATTTCAACGTGCGGGTGACGGGCCTTGAGCTCGCTCATGAGCCGGTAGGCAGCCAGGGTCTGGTTCCGCGCAGATGGCCTGCCCTGCGATGCCATGTCGGTCAGGTCCCTGTTCTGGTCCCATTTCAGGAAGGAAATCTGATGGTTCGCCAGCAGGTCATCCAGCTGACGGAGTACATGCTTGAAGGCTTCTCCGCGGGTCAGGTCCAGCACCTGCTGATGCCGCCATTGAGGAGGAAGCTCCTCGGTGCGCGCGCGGCAGATCCACTCCGGATGTGAGCGTGCGGTGTCCGAGTCCAGGCTGATCATCTCCGGCTCCACCCAAAGGCCGAATTCCATGCCCAGGCCGCGGACGTGGCTGATCAGCGGATCAAGCCCCTCCGGCCACGCCTCGGGCGAGACCGTCCAGTCCCCGAGGCCCCTGTGGTCGTCCCGGCGCCCGCCGAACCACCCGTCGTCCAGCACAAACCGCTCCGTGCCAAGGGCAGCGGCTGTGTCGGCCAGTTCCCGGAGTGTTTGGAGGTTGTGGTCGAAATAGACCGCTTCCCAGGTGTTGAGCACCACCGGCCGCGGCCGGCGCGGATGGTTTGGCCGGGTACGCAGCCAGGTGTGGAAGGCGGCGGTGATGCCGTCCAGCCCGGCGTTCGAATGGGCAGCGTAGAGCCACGGCGTGGTGTACGACTCGCCCGGTGCGAGTTCGGCTTCGCCCGGACCGAAGAGTTCCTCGGCTGCGAGCATCCTGGAGGGATCGGGTGTCCGTTCGGCGCGCACGCGCCAGTTCCCGCTCCAGGCGAAATGCACCGCCTGGACCTTGCCGTGCCGGTTTCCGAACCCCGGAGTCCCGGCAGCCAGCAGCACGGGGGCATCGTGGCCTGTGCGCCCGTGACGCCCCTCCCGCAGCCAGGTTCCCTGGCCGAAGGGAAGCCGCTGGGGTGAACGTTCCCGGGTCCAGCGGCCAGTAGTATCCAGCAGTTCCCCGGCCTCTGGGGCCACAGGCAGGCACACCGAGAGATGCAGCAGCTGGTAGGGGCCGCTTCCAGTGTTCGCAAGGGTGTTCCGTATCCTCAACAGGCCCCCTTCAAGAAGCTCCAGCTCTGTCTTGAGCTGCAGGGCTGTATCGGCGTCCTCAGCGGTCAGGGTGAGGACGAAGCCTGACTTCTGCACGTCGGGATTCCGGAATCGGGGAGACGCATCGGCACGGTTCCGGGAACCCGAGACCAGAGGAGTTCCCCGCCACCCTTCAGCTGCCGCCGGCCACAACGGGTTGGCAACCACTGGGAAATCGTACCGGGAGTGGACCACGGGGGCGGCAAGGTCCGAAGCTGTGGGGATCTGTCCCGGCAGCACCGCTCCCCAGTGCAGGACCTGTGGAAGGCCGGACACGTCCAGGATGACGGCGGTGCCGTCCCTTTCGAGTATTACGCTGCTCATGGCTCGCGGTTCCCTTCCGTGGTGTTGCCCTTGACTGTGAAGCGGATCAGCAGGTGCATGGATTGTGCCGTGTAGGCGTGTTCGGGAAGCACGTCGATTCCGCAGGACCGGCTGCCCAGTCCGTGGGCGCCGCCGTCAAGCACCAGGTGCCAGCGGCTGGAGGCCGGGAGCTCGGCGTCGTGCCCAGCCGCGGCCAGTTCGGCTGCTGAGTAAGGAAGCAGGGTGAAACCTGCCTCGGACGGCGCCTCCAGCAGTTCGACGCGAAGTGTGCGTCCTTGGGAGAGGCCGGCTTCAAGCCAGCGGACGCTGCTGCGCCTGCCGTTCTCCTGGGGACGGGGATACCGGGTACCCAGGGCGGCGGCTGGAAGCTCGTGGACTCCCCAGTGCTGGGCTGTGCAGGAATCAGGGTAGGCCTCGCCGGGGCCCAGGCCCAGCCAGCGTACAGCTGCCGTTTCGCCCAGCAGGCCTGCCGGCAGCGTGAACACAAGTCCCAGCCGGGCCAGCGGGAAGCCCCAATCCGTGAGGGACTCCACGCTGGCGCCGAGGATCAGCCCGTCGGCCTGCGCAGTCCAGTCCAAGCTGACGCTGAATCCGCCGGCGGCGGATGGAGGTGAATACCTGTGGGTAACGGCGGCGGAGGCACTGTCCCTCCGGTCCAGGTTTTCGGTCCGTTTGCAGAGGCGGTCCAGGCGTGCGGCTTCCCAGTGCTCTGCGAGGGCGGTCACCGGACCCGGAGCAGTCCCGGCATAGCCGTCCCAGTCGAACCCTGCCGGCTGCTCAGTGCGCAGCTCCCGGTTAGGCTCGATAGTTCCGCGGTCGTTGTCCGTTGGTGCCCGCCAGGGCAGCAGTACCGGGCCCTGGAGACGTATTCCGTGAAGCGACTCGAGGAGGCCGTCTTCGGCGAGGTGCAGGGCGGCGCCCCGGGCAAAGGCCGGCAGGCCCGGTTCAGGCACCGTCCCGGCACCTGGCTCCGCCGTTGCGGGAGGAAGTACCCGCTGTCCCCAGGCCACAACGTGGCCAGCCGGCGCCCACGGGCGTTGACCCCGGGTTTTCGCCGAGATCCGCAGCGCGGCCCCTGAAGCCGGAGGCAGGGACATCGCATCAGCTGCTTCCGGCGGCAGCGGCACCTCCACCTGCCCGCGGGGCGCGGCGTCGGGCAGTGCCAGGGTGCCGCTGGCAAGTGTTTTGCCTTCGCCGTCCCGCACCTCCCAAACGAGGTCATAGCCGCCGGAGCCTGCAAAGTCCTGCCGGTTGGTGACGGTGACGGTCTGCTCCCCCACGGTTATCCGGAACGGTTCAAACACCTTGGCAAGTTCCACCAAACCGGGACTCGGCGTTCCGTCGGCCATGGCCAGCCCGTCTAGGACAAAGTTCCCGTCATGGACCGGTTCGAGGAAATCCCCGCCGTAGGCAACTGCCGGCTTGCCGTCAGCCGTGAACGCGTCAAGCCCGTGGTCTTTCCATTCCCAGATGAATCCGCCCGCGAACCTGGGATGGGCATCCATCAGCTCTTCATAGGCGGACAGGCCGCCGGGGCCGTTTCCCATGGCGTGGGCATACTCGCAGAGCAGGAAGGGCTTCGACGCGACCCTTGCTGCGGCGGCAGGTTCCATGCCCGGTATCGGGTGGCCCGCGGCAATCGAGCGGCATTCCTGAACCGTTGCGTACATGCGCGAGTACACGTCTGTGTATTCGCAGGTGCGGTCCCCTTCGTAGTGGATGGGGCGGCCCGGGTCCGTGTCCCGGAGCCAGGCGGCCATCGCCGCAAGGTTCCGTCCAGTGCCGGACTCGTTGCCCAGGGAGAACATAATGACGCTTGGGTGGTTTGCATCACGGGTCCACGTGCGCCGGATCCGGTCCATGAGGGCATCGGACCAAACGGGCGAATCCGCCGGGTTGTCCTTCCAGTCCGTGAAGACAAACCCATGGGTCTCGAGGTCGCACTCGTCGATGACCCAGAAGCCCAGTTCATCCGCCAGGTCAAGCAGGTGGCTTGCCGGCGGGTAGTGGCTGGTACGGATGGCGTTGATGTTGTGGCGCTTCATGGACACAAGCTCCGCGCGGGAGAATTCGCGGGTCACGGCGCGGCCTGCAGCGGGGTGGAACTCGTGGCGGTTGACCCCCTTGAGCCGGACCGGAGCACCGTTCACCAGCAGGCGTCCGCCTTCGGCCTGCACGGTCCGGAAACCAACGCGCAGGCGCACCTGTTCACCCGGGCTGCTCACGGACACCTCGTACAGCCGCGGCGTCTCCGCCGTCCAGGGATCCACGCCGGCCACCGTGACGGTATGCGGTTCGGGTGAGTTCAGCTGCAGCTCCAGCCCGAGTTCAACGATCACTGCTCTCAGCGGATAGGCATCCGGTGCCGACTGGGCGCTCAGCGTGAGCGTCCCCCTGCCGGCGTCGTATCCGGTATCGGCAACTACGTTGCGGATACCCCGGCGCGGCTGTCCCACCAGGGTGACCGGACGGAAGATTCCGGGCAGCCACCACTGGTCCTGGTCCTCCAGGTAGCTCGATGCCGAGAATTGGTGCACCCGGACCACCAGGCGGTTCCCTGCGGGCCGCAGGTGTGCGGTGACGTCGAACTCATGGGTCAGCCTGCTGCCGGAGGCATAGCCAAGTTCGACGCCGTTCAGCCACACCTTGAAGGTGGATTCGACACCCTCAAAACGCAGCAGTACCGCCTCCAGTGCGGCTGGATCCGCCAACGCCGTCCCGTGCAGGTCAAACTCCCGAAGGTAGTCACCGGTCCCGTTGGCGTCCGGGACAAAGGGCGGGTCCAGAGGGAAGGGGTACTGCACATTGGTGTACCAGGGGCTCCCGAACCGGTTCTTCTCCCCCAGCACCAGCGGGCCGTTGGCGGCATCGAGCATCCAGTGCCCGGGAACATTGACGGTGTCCGGAAATGCTTCACCGTCCGGGTCAGCCGCCGCGCCCGCAATGGACGGGCTCCAGCGGAAGCCCCAGCTGCCGTCCAAGCTCACTTCCGGGCGGTCGGACTCGAAGGACGCCCGGGGAGGGAGGGACCCTGCGCCTGGGCCCGGGTCGGCATAGTACGGGAGGGAAGCCACGTGGACCTGCTTTCTGGAAAAGGTGGAACCGCCGGCTACTTGGTGGATCCCATGGTGAGGCCGGCTACAAAGTGCTTTTGGAGAAGGACAAAGATAATGACGGTGGGCAGGGCAACCAGGATTGCCGCCGCTGCCACCAGGTTGTTGTCCGTAAAGAAGGCGCCTTTAAGGTTGTTGAGGGCGCTCGTCACCGGCATTTTGTCACCGTCCCGCAACAGGACCAGGGCCCAGAAGAAGTCGTTGTAGATCCACGCGAACTGCAATGTTCCAAGGGCGGCCAGCGCCGGACGGGTCAGCGGCATGACGATCTGTGAGTACTGCCGCCACACGCCCGCTCCGTCCACCTGGGCGGCCTCCGTGAGTTCGTGCGGGAGTGCCCTCATGTAGTTGCTGAGCACAAACACGCAGAACCCCATCTGGAAGGCGACGTTGATGAGGATGATTCCCAGCTGGCTGTTGTAGAGCCCCAGCGAGAGGAACAACCGGTAGAGCGGGGTGATAATCACCTGCTGGGGCAGCAGGTTCGCGGCCGTGAAGAACATCAGGAGGGCGATGTTGAACCGGAAGCTGAAGCGGGCCAGGACAAACGCCGCGCAGGATGCGGCGAACA
Organism: Arthrobacter gandavensis; assembly: GCF_039528575.1. Taxonomy (NCBI): domain Bacteria; kingdom Bacillati; phylum Actinomycetota; class Actinomycetes; order Micrococcales; family Micrococcaceae; genus Arthrobacter; species Arthrobacter gandavensis. The sequence continues at coordinate 114,624 of NZ_BAAALV010000001.1, read as the reverse complement.
GCACCAGGATCACCGCCGGAACGGCGATGATCAGGGAGTTTAGGAAGTACTTGGGCAGCTCCGCCTGCGACCAGGCCGTAGCGTAGTTGTCAAAGGTCAGGGTGTCCGGCAGGGACACATAGCCCTTCTCTGCCGTTTCCGAATACGGCCGCAGTGACGTGTACAGGGCCCAAAGCAGCGGCAGCAGCCATATCAGTGCCCACAGGGCCAGGCAGGCGTGCAGGACTATCCGGGCTGCCTTCACCCGCTGGGTGCGCTGCGCCGGCACGGTCTTCCCGGTTTTGCTGCCATGCGTGCCCGGTGATTCCGGCCCCGCAGTGTTGCGCGCCGGCTCGGCAGCGCCTCCGGCCTGGAGTGTGTGGCTCATGCCGATTCCTTCCTGAAGGTCTGCACCAGGTAGGTGATGATGAAGGCCAGTGAAATGAGCAGGAGCACGACGGCGATCGCCGACCCAAAGCCGATTCGGCTGGCTTCCCCGACGATGTTGTTGGTGATCAGCACCGAGAGCAGTTCCAGGCCGTTGGTTCCCTTGTTGATGATGTAGACGATGTCGAAGGCACGGAGGCCTTCAATGACCGTCACCACCAGAACCACGATGTTGATGGGTTTCATGGCCGGAAAAACCACGCGGCTGAAGGTCTGCCACTGATTGGCGCCGTCAAGGGCAGCCGCTTCCTTCATGGAAGCGTCCACGCCTTTCAGGCCCGCGAGGTAAAGCACCATGATGTACCCGACGTGCCGCCAGCCCGCCGCCACCAGGACTGCCGGCAGGTTGATGGAGGAGTCGCCGAGCCAGTTGACCTCCAGCCCGGAGAGCTGGTTGATCAGGCCCTGGTCCTGGGAATAGATCAGCGTCCAGATGAATCCGACCAGGGCAAGCGAAAGCACAACCGGCAGGTAGAAAACGCTTTGGTAAAAGCGGCTGCCCCTAATGGACTTGTCCAGGATGACCGCCAGCAGGAGGCCCAGCGGAGTGGCAATCAGCGCCAGAGCCAGGAGCCAGACGATGTTGTTGCGCAGCGCCGGCCAGAAGGGCGGGTAGATGGTGAATGCCTGCGTGTAGTTCTCCCCGCCGACCCACACCGGATCCGTCACGCCGTTCCAGCGGGTCAGGGAAAGGAACACCGAGGCCAGTGCCGGCCCCCAGATGAGCCCAGCGACCAGCAGGGCCGGTACACCAAGCATCAGGACCATCACCAGCCGGTCGCGCGCGGAGTACTTGCGCACGCGGCCGCGGGGACTGCGGATTCCAGCAGCGGGAGGTAGGGCGCTCATTCTGTGCCTGTTCTCTGGTCTCGGTTCTCAGTCCACGAAAATGGACTTTTTCTGTGTCTCGATGTCCGAGAGCACACTGTCCACGTTGTCCGGGTCATTGATGAAGGCCTGCAGTGAGGGGATCATCACCGTTGACGCGAAGTCCGGACGGGTGTCGCGGTCCATGAACTGGGCGATGTGTTTCGCGGAGGAAACCAGCTCCATGCCCTTTTGCTGCAACGCCGTGTAGCCCGAGGTGTCCGCGCCGTTCACGGGTGCGATGAGGCCCTTGTCCGAATCCGTGTTGATCTTCTGTGCCTCGGGGGAACCGAGGAACTCGAGCAGGTCCATGGCGGTACCGCCGTTTTGAGTGGTGGCGCTCATCATGAACCCATCAATGGGTGCATCGATGCTGTCCGTGCCGAACTCGGGGTTGATTTCCGGGAAAGCGAAGAAATCCAGGTCTTCGAGGGCTTCCCCGCCTTCGGCGTCCTGGAACTGCTGGGACACGAACATGCCCAGCAGGTAGGTTCCGCTGGTCTTCTGCAGCAGTCCCTGCGCAGCCTCCTGCCATTCCCGTCCGAGGGCGCCTTCCTGGTGATAGGGCAGCAGGGTCTTCCACGTCTGGAAAACCTCCTTGACCTCGCCTGACTCCCAGGATTCCTCTCCTGCCAGCAGCCGCGTGTGATAGTCGTAGCCATTGATGCGCATGTTCAGGACATCGAAGGTTCCCATTGCTTCCCAACCGCCCTGGTCGGCGAATCCGATGGGCACCAGACCGTCCTGCTGCATCGCCTTGGACAACTCGATGTACTCATCCAGGGTGGTTGGGATGGTGTAGCCGTTGTCAGCGAAAACGGACTTCCGGTAGAAGACAGCCCACGGGTAATAGGACAGCGGTACGAAGTACTGCTTCCCGTCGCTGGCCGTGGCGGCCTCCTTGAAGGACTGGCTGAAGCCGTCACCGAAACGGTCCCAGACGCTGGAGATGTCCCCCGCGAGCCCCTGGTCAGCGAAGAACTTCATCCGGTAGCCGCTAAACCAGGTGAAAACGTCGTCGGGATCGCCCTGCAGGTAGCTGTTGATCTGTTCCTGGAACGTGTTGTGGTCAACCGTATTGATCTTCACGTCGGCGCCGGAGGACTCCATGAACGCATCCATGATGTTGGCGTAGGCGGCCTTGGGGACGGCGTCGGACTGGTTGGAACCCACCGTGATGGCGCCGGTCCCCTCGGCAGTGGATCCGCCGCCGCCGCAGGCGCTCAGGGCAGCCATGGAGCCGAGGCCGAGGGCCCCGCCAAGGAGTGAGCGCCGGCTGACATTCACCCTTGCTGCGGCTGAAAGCGCAGAGGGGGCCGGGGAAAGCGGACGGGAAGCTGCGCGCGGGTCGAAACGGGGTGCCATGGCGTCTCCTTTGAATCAATGGCAGTGCCTGAAGGTGCTGGAGGGTGCAGAGCATGAGCCTTAAAGCTCACAGATATGAACATGGTCGATCAGATTCCAACGCGATCTCGGAATGCCCACACTATGGCACAGGTCACACTGACGTGCAACAGTCACACTTGGCTGGGCAGCACACGGCTAAGCCGGAATGTTCGAATATGTTGATTCGGGTTCGCCTCCGTGGCAGTCTGAGAGCCTAAGAGAGGAAAACGCATGGCAGAAATGCTCCCCGCCCAGCGTCAGCAGCGGATCATCGACCGGCTGAACTCGGACGGGCAGGTGCGGGTGAATGAACTGGCCGCCGCCCTGGGTGTGTCCGATATGACCATCCGGCGCGATCTCACGGAACTCGAGGGCCGCGGGGCCCTGGTCAAAGTCCACGGCGGTGCCACGCTGGAAGCGGCGGCAACAAGCCTTGAGCCGGGCTTCGCTGCGAAACTGCAGCGGGAATCTGCGGAGAAGGCGGCCATCGCGGGGCTCGCGCTAAAGATGATCCGTCCGGGCATGTCCGTTGCGCTGAACTCGGGAACCACCACCTTCGCGCTGGCCAAGCGGCTCGCCGGGATCCAGGACCTTACCGTCGTCACCAATTCCCCGCGCATAGCGGACGTGCTCTGGCAGGCGGATGAAGCCGGCCAGACGGTGATCCTGACCGGCGGTGTGCGCACACCCTCCGATGCTCTGGTGGGGCCCCTTGCCCTTTCCGCCCTGAGCCGGCTGCACGTTGACATGTGTTTTATGGGGGTCCACGGAGTGACCCTGGAAGACGGGTTCACCACCCCCAACATGCTCGAGGCACAGACCAACCAGGCATTCATTTCCTGCGCGGCGCAGGTCGCCGTCCTGGCCGACCACACCAAGTGGGGAACAACGGGGCTCTCACAGATTGCGCCCGTGTCAGGCGCTGACTACCTCTTCAGCGATGCTGGGCTGCCGGAGAAGGCACGTGCCGAACTCCGCCAGGTGATCGACGTCGTGCAGACAGCCCCCGCCGCCTAACCGGTGATCTTGTACTTGGCCCGGTCCGCTTCGTCCAGGACCACCTGCTCCTCGGGGGTCATCGCTGACCCGCCTCGGCTTACGGGCATCCACCAGGCGCCTTCGGGGGCCTTTTCGGGATAAGTGTCGATGCACTCGTCGATGCCGGCCTGGAGGATCTCCTGCAGGCGGGCAGTCTCCTCCGGCACAGAGGCGGCCGGGTCGATCTTCAGCGGTTCGCCAATGTGGATACGGACCGGGGTCTTCCACACTGCCTTCAGGCTCAGGCCGTGTCCGCGGGTGAGCATCCGGTGCCCGCCCCAGACAGAAACGGGAATGATGGGCACATCGGCTTCCGCCGCCATGCGGACCGCTCCGGTCTTCAGCTGGCGCACGGTGAAGCTTCGGCTCACGCCCGCCTCGGGCAGCACTGCCAGGTAGTCGCCCCGGTGCAGCTTCTCCACGGATTCGGTGTAGGCCTCTGCCCCGTTGGACCGGTCCACCACTACGTGTTCACACCAGTCACAGACCGCTGCCACGAACTTCTTGCGTGCTGCCTTCTTGGTAACGAGGTAACGCATATGAACCTTGAGCTGCTTCCACAACAGGTACTCAGCGAAGACAAAGTCCAAGTAGCCGAAGTGCGTGATCGCGACGACGGCGCCCTTGCCCGGCTCCACCGTGCGGTTCAGTCCGCGAATAATCTCGTCCTGCGGCAGGTGCTCAAGCCCGGAAGGAATGACCTTGACCCGGAACAGCTTCACTGCTGCAACTCCGGCAAAGACGATGGAGCGGTAAACGTACTTGTTGGGCCGGCGTTTCGGGGGCACAGTCGACTCCTTGGCTGGGAACGGGACAGCAATGGCAGTTTATCCCCTGCCGTGCCCCGCCGAAAAAACCATTCCGTCAGTCTCCGCGTTGCTAACCGGCTGCGGTTCCCCGCAGCAGCAGGTATTCCCAGTCCATCTCGATGCCGCCTGCGGTGCTGCGGGCGTGGCGTTCGGCGAGGGAGGACAGCTCCCGGTCCAGTGCCGCGCTGCGTTCAAGATCGTCCCCTATCAGCCGGTAGGCGCCTACCACGGGTCCGAAATTCGCCTTGAAGAACTCCTGGAAGTGCTCAGGGTTCTCGAACCGGTCTACGGTGACCATCTCTTTTCGGCTTCGCCAGCCGGTAACCGTTCCCTCCTGGAACAGTCCGGTCACGTAGTCTTCCCTGCCCCACAACGGCGGCCCGGGGGCAGCTGCCTGCGGCGGCTGGTAGTCCCGCATGATGGCTATCAGTTCTCCTACGAACCCCTCGGGCGTCCAGTTCAGCAGCCCTATGGTTCCGCCGGGCCGGCAGACCCGCACCAGCTCCGCCGCAGACTGGCGGTGATTGGGCGCAAACATCACGCCAACGCAGGAAATGACGGCGTCGAAGGTGGCGTCCTTAAACGGCAGGTCCTCGGCATCACCTTCAACCCATTCCAGGTCCAGCCCCTGTGCTCCTGCTGCGCCCCGCCCCGCTTCGAGGAGCTCGGGAGTCAGGTCAAGTGCCACCACCCGGGCGCCGGTCTGCGCGGCGGGAATGGAAGCATTCCCGGTACCGGCAGCCACATCCAGGACGTAGTCCCCCGCAGAGATCCCGGCTTCGACGGCCAGCACTGCACCGAGTTCAGGCACCACTTGCGATGCAACGCTGCCGTAGTCGCCCAGGGCCCACATCCTGCGGTGCCGGTCCTTGAGCTCACTGGACTGATGGGGACGGGACTGGGGTGTATCCATGGCAGGTCTCCTGCGCCAAGCATTCGGATGGGTGTGTGTGGTCCGTTCCGGCAATTCTGATCTTGCCCCCGCGGGCTGTAAAGGCGTGCACACAGGTTCCCGCGGCACCCGCGCTGGCTATCGTTAGGTATGGCCCTTCCGGATGGCGAGGTTCCAGAGGCGTTCGACGGCGCTGCGTACGGTACTGCCGCCCCGCCGGCAGCCGAACTGGATTCGCAGCTTGGATCCATTGACTGGTCCGTCCTGCCGCCGGGCGCTGTCCGGGTTGCCCTTGACGCCCCCAGCGGCAAGCTTGCCGCTGCAGCCATGGGAGAACCGGGCAGGACACCGGTGCTGCTGGTTCCCGGCGTCATGGGTTCCAAGGAGGACTTTTCACTCTTGATGCCGCTTCTGGCTGCCCAGGGTTACTACGTCCAGGCATACGACCTTGCCGGCCAGTACGAGTCGGCCGCTGCCGGTCCGGAGAACCTTTCCCCTCCGCGCAGCCACTACGACTATGACCTGTACGTTCAGGACCTGCTTGCTGTCCTGGACGTCCTGGGCGAACCCGCGCACGTTCTGGGCTATTCGTTTGCGGGCGTAATTGCCGAGCTGGCCCTGCTGCGCCGTCCGGACAGGTTTCGCACCCTGACGCTGATGAGCGCACCCCCTGAACCCGGGCTGGCCTTCCGCTCGGTCAGCATCCTGGGCCCGCTCTCCCCGCTGGTATCCGGTCCGGTAAGCGCAGACCTCATTGTCTGGGGTGTGAAGCGGAATTTCGTTCGGGTGCCGCCCTCCAGGATGGATTTTGTGCGCACGCGCTTCAAGTACACCCGCAGGCAGTCGATCCGGGACATCATCACGCTGATGCGCCATGTTCCGGATGTCCGCCCCCAGCTGGCGGCCCAGCCGCTGCCGAAGCTTGTGGCGGTGGGTGAACACGATGTCTGGCCCAACCGGGTCCATGCCGGGTTTGCCCGGGCCATCAAGGGCCGGCTGGCGGTTTACCGCGGCGGACACAGCCCCTGTGAGACGGCACCCAACCAGCTGGCCCGCGACCTGCTGGCACTTTACGGGGATGCCTCGGGGCCGTCCGGCCCCTAGGCCCTGCCCGCTTGCTGTTCCAGCTGCCACTGCCTGCGCAGCCTCCGCCGCTGCAGGGGACCCTGCTGGCGGAAGTCTGCCGCAAAGGTTGTCCAGGCCATGGAGAGCCGCCTCCCCAGTCCGGACCAGGTGTCCAGCGGACGGGCGGAAACCCCAACCCGCAGGGAGTCCACCCAGAGAACATTCATATCCGGCGCCACTTGCCAGCTCAGGTCCAGATCGTCGTGGATGCGTGAACTTGAACGGTGCACGCCTTCGCGCATGCGCTTCCACATCGACGCAGGAAGGGCGAAGTTGGACCCGAAGATCGGCGGATGTCCCATGAGCAGGTTCATCGACCAGCGGTACCCGGCTATGTAGAGGTGTTCCGCGATCCAGCGGGTCAGCCGGTTGCCGCCGTAGAAGTTTCCGGGGCCGGTAACGACAGTGAGCGGTCCGGCAGCCTCCACCAGGTCCTCCATGCGTTCCAGCCAGTCCGGGGGCGGCACCGAGTCGGCATCGAGCCTGGCCAGCAGCTCGCAGTTCGCAGCATCGAAACCGCAGGCCGTCGCTGCGGCGACTCCCGCAAGGGGCTCGGCCACGCGGCGGACCCCGGCCGCTTCGCAGACGGCAGCGGTGTCGTCAGTGGACTCGTTATCCACCACCACAATCTCGTCTGCCCGGCGGGTCTGGTGCTCAAGGGCCAGCAGGCACCTGCGGAGGAAGGCGGCGTCGTTTCGTACGGGTACCACTACTGAAATGGTTGCCATATCCCCTGCTTTATCCCCTGCTTTCCGGCCTACGCAATCGTCCCACCACCGGAGCCGGGCGTGGAAGGCCAGGTGTCCACGCAGACGCGCCGGCAGCAAAAAGGGCCGGCAAACGCCGGCCCTTTGCTCCCCGGGTTCCCTTTCGGAAACGGACGGGCGGCGGTTAGAGCGTGGTGGTCACTTCGTCGTAGTCGTAGCGCGGCAGGCGGTCGAACCAGGGGTTCTCCCCGGGCTTGCCCACGTTGATGACCATGAAGGTGCGGCGGTTGGTGCCTGCGTGGAATTCGGCGTCGATCCCTGCGGCGTCGAACGCGCCCATCGGACCCGCTGCCAGGCCTACGGAACGGACAGCCATGATGAAGTAGGCAGCCTGCATGTGGGCGTTGTTGTTGCCCATGATGCTGCGCAGCTCGTCATTGCCGTCAAACATGGCCTTGCGGTCCGCAGCGTGCGGGAAGAAGGTCGGGAAGCCTTCGTGCCATTCTGTGTCGAAGCTGAGCACAGCCACGGCCGGCGCTGAGGCCGTCTTGGCCTGGTTGCCCTCGGCCATGTGCTTCACAAGCCGTTCGCGAGCTTCCGGCGAGTTCACCCAGGTGATGCGCATCGGTTGGATGTTCATCGACGTCGGACCCATCTTGGTCAGTTCGTAGATGGCCCGCATCTGCTCCTCGGTCACCGGTTCGGAGCTGAACGTGTTTGCGGTGCGTGCTTCCAGGAAGAGGGTGTCGAGGGCTTCACTGTCCACGACGAACTGATCCTGGCTAATCTCGGTGGTGCTGTTGCTCATGAGGGCACTTTCTGGTTGGCGGACTTACCAGAGGTTGTTAACACCGCCCCGGGGGTCCAGCTTCCCAAAAGTGGCCGTGATGGTCCTCACACCTGGGTATCCGGCAGGCCCATCCTGCGCCGGCTGGGCTGCACCCGAGGCGGCTCGCCGGGCATCTTCGGGTAATCGGGCGGAAAGGGAAGCTCGCCCAGCCCATTGTCCAGGTCCCGCTGCCACCACTGCAGCAGGATGTCGATGCTCCCCCGCCGGTCGCCGAACCCGGCCCACGGGTCCCCGGTCTCTGACAGCCGCCCCGGCACGGTCTCCACGGTGAACTGCCGGGGATCCACTTCTCCAAGTTCCTCCCAGGTGACGGGAGTGGAGACCGGTGCATGCGGCAGTGCCCGCGGGCTGTATGCCCCGGCCATGGTTCGGTCCCTGTTTGCCTGGTTGAAGTCCACGAACACTTTTTGCCCGCGCTCCTCCTTCCACCACGACGTCGTTACCTGCGCGGGGAGACGTCGCTCGAGTTCGCGGGCGGCGGCTATGACGGCGTGCCGGACGTCCTGGAATTCCCGTACGGGTTCAATCGGGGCGAAGACGTGCAGGCCGCGGTTGCCGGAGGTCTTGATGAAGGCCTCCAGGCCTGCTTCGGCCAGCACTTCACGCAGTGCAACCGCGGCCGGGACAGCGTCGTCAAAGCCGGTGCCGGGCTGGGGATCCAGGTCGATGCGCAGCTGGTCAGGGTTGTCCGGGTCCCCGGCCAGGGACGGCCAGGGATGGAAGACCACGGTGTTCATCTGTACCGCCCACACTGCTGCGGCCGGTTCATCGATGACCAGCTGCGGATGGGACCGGGCACTTGGGTAAACCACCATCACGTCCCGGACGTACTCCGGGGCTCCCTTGGGCGGATTCTTGGAGAAGAACTGTTCGCCGTCAATGCCGGCGGGGAAACGCTGGAGTGAAAGGGGCCGGTCGCCGTTGGCTGCCGTGAAGGCATCGCCGACCGCCACCATGTAGTTGGCCAGGTCCAGCTTCGTGAAGCCGGACTCAGGCCACAGCACGCGGTCCGGACTGGAGATGCGGACCTCACGGACGCCGTGCGGCCCGGGCACGGACAGGGTGGTTGCTTTAGCCGCCATGCAGGCAGGCTACCCGCTGCGGACCGTGCTGTCAGCGGTTGCCGTGCCGCTGCCTCAGGCGGTGGCCTTCCGGCCTGCGAACCGGCCGTGGACAAAGTGGTACAGGATCATGGCCGCAGCAACAACGGCGGTGAGGACCGCGTACATTCCGGAGAAGCCTGTCAGGGGAATGAGCAGGCCCAGCAGGAACGGGCCCAGCCCAATGCCGGCGTCGAGGATCAAAAAGAACGTGGACGTGGCAATGCCGATCCGGTGGTCCGGAGCCACGGTAACGGCGATCGCCTGCGCCGTAGGCATCAGTGCCCCGAAGCCCATCCCCACAAAGGCGCCGGCCAGGGCCAGCACAGCTGTGTTCGGCGCCCACGCCAGCATGCCGAGCCCGAGCGCGAATGAAGCCAGGATCGGATATACAACCGCGTTGTCTCCGCGGCGGTCCTGGAGCCGGCCGACAATGAAACGTGAGATGAACACGATCCCGGCGTAAATCAGGAAGAACGCCGACGCCGCGGCCACCATGTCCTTCTCCTGTGCGTAGGAGTTCAGGAAGGTCAGCACGCCGGAGTAGGCCACGCCGGCCACCAGCATCACCGACGCGATCGCCGCGGCGCGGGGTTCGAAGACATCCCCCGGCCGCATGCGCCACTTGGCTGCGGCTTCAGCCGGTGTGATGGCCCGTTCGGGAAGCTTCAGTGCCAGCGCCACCAGCAGTGAAGCGGCAGCGCAGCCGGCGGTGACCAGGTAGAGCGTGTCATAGTCCGTGCGGTCCACCAGCAGCACGGCCAGGAACGGCCCGACGGCGGTGGCCAGGGTATTCGAAATGGAGAAGTAACCCGTGCCCTCGCCCCGGCGTCCCGCGGGGATCAGGCCCATGACCGAGGCGGAGATGGCGGTACTCGCCAAACCGAATGCGGCTCCGTGAAGCACGCGGATGGTTATCAGCACACCCAGGCTTCCGGCCGGGATGTAGAAGAGGGCGGCAACGGTGTAGAACAGCAGCCCCACCAGCAGCATCCTGCGGCGGCCCACGAAGTCCAGGAACTTGCCGGCGAAGATCCTGGCGGCCAGGGCCCCCAGGACAAATGACCCGGCGGTCAGCCCCGCGGCAGTGTCCGAAGCCCCAAACCGCTCCACTGCGTAGAGGGCCATGGATGTCATGAGCAGATAGAAAACCAGGGAGATGAAGAAGTTGACCGCGATGGCCAGGCTGAAAGCCCTGGTCCACAGCCCGCGCGGCCTGCCCTCATCCCGGTTGTGGGCCTGCTTGGCCGCCGGTTCATCCCGGCCCGGTTGTCCCTTGTATTCGCCTTCTTGCGGCAACGTGCGCTCCGTATCCAGTTTCTGCCTGCCATGAGGTTGCCTAACCCAACTTTCCAACGCTACGCCGGACGGCAGGAGGAACAGAATTGATGTCGGCCTCCGCTGAAGGCCTGCTGCCAGCAATTTCACGGCGAATCCGGGAGCCCCCTTCCCCGCCGGTGTGGCCAAGCGCATACTTTTCCAGACACCGGCCCGTGCCGGACACCCGGAGAATATTGGAGGAACTGCCATGCCCAGCCAGCTGAACCCCTATTTGAGTTTTCGTGACAACGCCGCCGAAGCCATGGCGTTCTACCAAAGTGTTTTCGGCGGGACGCTGGAGAGCTCCACCTTTGCGGACATGAACGCCAGCGACGACCCGTCAGAGGCCGGCAAGATCATGCATTCAACGCTGACCACGGACAAGGGCTTCGTCCTGATGGCCTCGGATACCCCCAACAGCATGAACCTGGATGAAGGCAGCAGCTACTCGATCTCACTGAGCGGGAACGACGGCGATGACCTGCGCGGCTATTGGGACAAGCTCCTCGACGGCGGACAGATGACGCTGCCTCTGGAACGGGCGCCGTGGGGAGACATGTTCGGGATGCTGGTGGACCGTTTTGGGACCAGCTGGATGGTCAGCATCGAAGACGGCGGCTCCTAGGCTCCGACGCTGGCCGTCCGCCCGGTCTGGGCTGAAAACGCGCCGGTTTCAGTCTTTGAGTGCAATGCGGACAGCCAGTGCTGCGACTGCTCCGCCAATGGCCGCGTAGAGAGCTCCAAGAAGCTGGAATTCGACCACGGCCGCCTCCCAGACTTCCAGTCCCACCAATGCTGCTCCTGCTGCCCCGGAGACCACCGGCGCCGCCGGGTGCCGCACCAGCTGCAGCGCTCCGGCGGCCAGGTAACCTCCTCCGCAGCCTCCTGCGAGCAGCAGTCCCGGAACACGCCAGTCCCGGAACGGCGTCCGCCTCAGGATCCACGGACCCGTGTGCAGGAAGGAACCATCAGGGCGCGCTGCCAGCAGTACGCCGGAGGCAAGGGCAGCCGTTCCCGTGCCGAGTTCCAGGCCGATCAGCCACTTTTCGGCCCTCGTGTACCGCCTGGGCTGGCCTTGGTCCCGCATCGTTGTCCTTTGCTGAGCATCCACTGATCTGGTCCCTGGGCCTGAAGTGCGCAGCAAGCCGGCAGCTGCCGGGCCTGCCCACCTGCAGTATCCAGCGTCCTGCCTGCGCCGTCCATCCCTCCCAACCGTGTCCGGGGCCAGGTTCCCAGCACGGGCCCGGACACTGAGCGTAAGCTCTGCACATGGCCAGATACTTCGACGTCCATCCCGATAATCCCCAGCCCCGCACCATTTCCCAGGTCACTGCCGTCCTTCGGGACGGAGGGCTCATCGCCTACCCAACAGACTCCTGCTACGCCCTGGGTGCCCAGCTTGGCAACCGCGAGGCCCTTGACCGGATCCGCAGCATCCGCGAGCTCGACTCCAAACACCACTTCACCCTGATGTGCCGCGATTTTGCCCAGCTGGGCCAGTTCGTCCAGGTCAACAATGACGTATTCCGGGCGATCAAAGCCGTGACTCCGGGCAGCTACACCTTCATCCTGCCCGCCACCAAGGAAGTTCCCCGCCGCCTCCTGCACCCGAAGAAGAAGACGGTGGGTGTACGGATTCCCAATAACAAGGTGGTGCAGGCCCTCCTGGAGGACCTCGGAGAGCCCATCCTTTCGAGCACGCTGCTGCTGCCGGGGCAGGAAGAAGCCCTGACTGAAGGGTGGGAAATCCAGGACACCCTCGGAAACCAGCTGGACGCCGTGGTGGATTCGGGTTTCTGCGGACCGGATCCCACAACGGTCATCGACTACTCAAGCGGTGCCGCGGAAGTTGTCCGGCACGGTACGGGAGATCCGTCCCGGTTCGAGTAGGTTCTTCCCGTCCCGCCTTGACGGGGATTCGGCGGCCGGATTCCGCCGGTGCGGTTGACACTGGCGTCAGCGTGCCGGAAGGGTGAGCGCACTTGATGAGGGGGCATGCGTCATCACTCGCGCACTCTGGGACGGGAATCCACAAATGAACAAGGGAAAACTGACAGTAACGACGGCGATACTGGGCGGCCTGATCCTCTCCGGCTGCAGCGGCGGGACCGGGCTGGCCGCAGACCTGCCGGATCCGGCGCCGGGCCTGGAGCAGGCCGGAAACAATAAAGACCACGGACCCCGGAAGCCCCGGCCGGACAAACCCCAGGGTGCCAGGAACATCATCCTGATGGTTGGGGACGGCATGGGCACAGCCCAGCGCAATGCCATCCGGCTTTCCCATGTGGGGCTCACGGGTGAACTCGTGATGGACTCACTCCCCGAGCTGGGACTGGTGCACACCAACTCTGCGGATCCGGAGACCTTTGTCACCGATTCCGCTGCAGCCGCAACCACCATGTCCACGGGCGTCAAGACGTACAACGGGGCAATCGGCGTCGACCTTAACGGGGTCCCGGTCCCCACGGCACTTGAGATCGCTGCCGCCCTGGGCAAGTCGACCGGGCTTGTGACCACGGCCCAGGTGACGGACGCGACCCCGGCGGCCTTCGGTTCGCATGTAGCCGACCGCGGCGAACAAAGCGAAATTGCACGGCAGTTCCTGGAATCCAGCCGGCCCGACCTCATTCTGGGCGGCGGTGAAGACCACTGGTATCCCGCCGGGAACCCCGGGATGCACCCGGATAACCCGCCTGAGGATCCTTCCGAGGAGAGCACCGGACCGGTCAACCTCGTGGGGCAGGCCCAGGCTGACGGCTACGAATACGTTTGGGACGAGGCAGGTCTCCTGCAGGCACAGGGACCCAAGGTCCTGGGCCTCTTCGCCAACGAGGAAATGTTCCAGTACGGCGATGACGTCGAGGAGATCTACGAACCGAACGTTCCATTGACCACCATGACGCAGAAGGCTCTTGAGCTGCTCTCCTCCCCCGCATCGCAGGCACGTCACGGCGGTGGACCCGGTGGCGGCCACGGCGGCGGCTCCGAGGGTGAGGGATTCTTCCTCCTTGTCGAGGACGAGGGCATCGACTCGATGTCCCACGTCAACGACGCGGCTCTGACGATCAAGGCAGGCATAGCGTTTGAACAGTCCGTAGCTGTCGCCCGGGACTTCGCTGAGGCTGACGGGAATACCCTGCTGATCGTGGTCGGTGACCATCAGACCGGCGGCATGACCATCGAGGCCTTCAACGACACTGAAGACGAGTCCGGGGATGGCATCTCAGCCGAGGACGGTCCGCTTCCGGTTGCGAATTCGGACCAGGTCTTCTCCGTGGACTGGACTACCGACGGGCACACTGCCCTGGACGTTCCGCTGACCGCCATGGGTCCGGGTTCGGAGAAACTGGGCGGGTTCTACGAGGACACGCACATCTTCGACGTCATGGTTGAGCAGATGCGCGCCGGGGTCCAGCGTTCCGGGCTCGACCTGCAGTCACACCGCGGCGGGCGGGGTGAATACACGGAGGAATCGCTGGCGGCTTTCAGGCATTCGCTGGAACTGGGCGTGAGCACACTGGAACTGGACACGCATCTCAGCGAAGACGGCGCAATCGTTGTCTGGCATGACGACGTCATCCTGGCCGCAAAATGCCGTGACACCGAACCGGCTGCCGCCGGCGATCCGGATTTCCCGTACGTGGGAGACCGGGTTACCGAACTGACGCTGGCGCAGCTGAAAACACTCGACTGCGGTTTCGCGCAGCTTCCCGGCTACCCGGAGCAGCAGGTTGTGGAAGGAAACAGGATCGCGGAACTGAAGGACGTATTTGCCCTCGTCCGCGAGATGAGGGCGCGCGGCGTCGGCTTGAATATCGAAACCAAGGTCGAGGATGGACGCGCCGGCGGTCCCGGCATGGAAGCGCTGACCCGGGCTGTCGTCCGCGAGGTCCGCAGATCCGGTATGGCGGACCGTGTGACCATCCAGTCCTTCGACTGGTCGGCCCTGAACCTTGTGGGCCGCCTTGACCCCCGTCTTGTCCGGGTCGCCCTGGTGGCAGCTCCGGCAACCCTGGAAATCGGGCAGCCGGGTGCCGCACCGATCCTAGGCGGGATCGATATTGACGATTTCGACGGATCCGCGGTGAAGGCAGCCGCCGCCCAGGGGTACGACGTAATCTCACCCATCTACACCTCGGTCACCCGGCAGATGGTGGGTGAAGCAAGGGAGACCGGTTTGAAGGTCGTGCCCTGGACGGTGAATGAGCCAGCTGCGATGAACTACCTCATTGACCTCGGTGTGGACGGCATCATTACCGACTATCCCACCCGGCTAAGGCTGGTCATGGAGCAGCGCGGGATCCCGCTCCCCCGGGCGTACGGTTCCTGAGAGGGGCATCACCGCCCCGAACGACGACGGCGCCTTCCGCACCTGCCGGGCGGCGCCGTCGCCGCCGCGCCTGGAACGGTTACTAGACTTGGGTGCGTCCCATCCGCACCACCGAAGAAGTCCTGAATGTCCCGAGGTAAGCATCATCCGCCGCGTCCGAAACCCGCCAACAGCGAGGATTTCCTGATCGCCGGGGATTTGAAGAAAGAACGCGGGTGGACGGATACACAGATCAAGGTGTTCCTTCCAGAGCCGGACCGTACCGCACGCAATCCGTTTTCCCGGAAAGCCGCACCCATGAAGCTCTACTCCCGGGAACGGGTCGAAGCCGTGGAGGTTACTGAGGAATTCAGGAAAGCACGCGAGGCATCGCGCAGGCGCCAGCTTGCTGCCCGGGAGCGTTCCCTGGCGAAGAAGAAGGAAGCGGTCGCCGCTGCGCAGGCACTGGAGCTCCGCATCGTTCCTGAGCCGTGGGATGTGGTGCAGCAGAAGGCACTGGACCACTACAATTCCCGCCTGCGCCGCAGCCAGTCTCCCGCGGGACCAGGTACCTCCCAGGCCCGGCGGGATCGGATGACCGTGAACTACCTGAGGCACAAACAGACGTCCTATGAGGAGGAACTGAAGGAGTTCAAGGGAGTTGTCGGTGTAGGTGAAGCCTATTTGATTGTGCGCAACCGGATCCTGGATTTGATCGCCGAAACGTATCCTCCCCTGCAGGCCGAATGTGAGCGGCAGAAGTTCGATGCTCCCCAGCTGCCTGACGGGGTTGTGCTTTAGCCGGCAGGTTTTCCGGCTGATCCTGCGGCCGCTCCCGGAGGGCGCAGAACCGCCGCGGCGGAGCCTGCGCCGTCCAGTGCAGGCCCCGTCAGCGGCCGAACAGCTTAGCCAGCCAACCCGCACCCTCGGCCTTCGGGGCCGGTGCGTTCCGGTCACAGGTGCAGCGGTCCGACGTGGGAATATTCCGCATTACGTCCTGTACGTGATTCCCGCAGCCCGCCCAGGTGGACTTTCCGCAGCTGCGGCACTTTACGGCACGGCACATGATTTTCTCCTCGCAGTGTATTTGCCCTCCGGACCGATGTCCGGCAGCAGCACCACTATCCCGCATACCCCAGGGGGTATGCAAATTACCCTCCGGGGTATAGCATTGTGATGAATCGTGCCGGCAGCGGCACACCGCCGCACAGGAGACACCATGCAGCTCGACAGTGAAGACACCACGCCCATCATCAATCGCCTCAAGCGCGCCCAGGGACAGCTGGCAGCGGTAACCCGCATGCTCGAGGAAGGCCGGGACTGCAAGGACATCATCACGCAGCTCTCAGCGGTATCCAAAGCGGTCGACCGCGCAGGTTTCGCCATCATCGCTTCGGGCCTTGAGCAGTGCCTCACCAGCGAGGATCCCACCCTGGACCGCAAGGAGATGGAAAAGCTCTTTATGTCCCTCGCTTAGAGCAACTGCCGCGGCGCCGCCGGCTAGAAGATCACGACAAAGCGCATGACGGCGTCGTAGAGCTTGGAACTCATGAATTCATCCGTCCCCATCGAGTTACGGTCCCGGAGCGCCACATCCGGGTGGTCAGTAATGATGCCGTCAACGTTGTCCCGCAGCATGCTGCGGATGGCATCACCGCCGTTCACGGTCCACACGTAAACCTCCTTGCCGTCAGCCCACGCTGACTCGCGGACCGCAGCGGTATACGACGCTTCCTCCACCACAATGAAGTCCGCGGTGGTCTGCGGAGATGCAACGCCAGCCACAGCGAGAGTCAGGCCCACGTAGAGCTCAGGCCGCAGCAGCTTCAACTCTTCGGCCTTCTCCTGGCTCAATGAGTGATAGATGTTCTCCTGAAGCGCGTCCAGGGACTCGAGTTCAGCAACCAGCCGCTCGACGTAATCCTCCGTTTCTCCACCATGGAGCTTTAGCTCGATCAGCAGCGGCTGCCCTGCCTCCTGGGCGGCAAGTACATAGTCACGGAGTGAGGGAATCGAGTCGGCATGGCCAAACTGGTCGTGCACGGTGATGGACGTCAGCTCGGCCAGGGTCAGATCCCCCACCGCATCCTGGCGCCCCGCCAGCCGCTGCAGCGATGCATCATGCATCGCGGCAAACTCGCCGTCCGCCGTCTGCATGACGTCCATCTCAACGAGATCGGAGCCTGCCGCAGCAGCGGCGTTCAAGCCGGAAATCGTGTTCTCGACCCCGCCGCCGCTGAACCCGCGGTGCCCCAAGACCAGGGTTCGGGGAACATCACGCAGGCCCTCCATGACCGGAAGGTTGATCACGCCCAGGATCAACGCAGGGACGACGGCGGCACCAGCCACCGCGGCAGCCGTCCGGCGTCGACGGCGCCGGGCCACGGACGGTCGGACTTCAGCCGGCGGGGCCGTGGACACCTGGCTGATCTTCCGCGTTCCCGGCTGCACATCGGAAGGAAGCAGGGGGATGCTGCGGTCCATGAGTTCCAGGAGCATTCCGGCAACAAAGAGCACCAAACCGCCGGCAATGGCCACACCGGCAACCTGGGCAGCCCCCAGTGCAAACGCGGCCACGCCGGCGGCTGCACGGGGAAAGAACAGGTCGGCGGCAAGGGTGGGAAGGAGTGTAAGCACCACCAGTCCGGCGCCTGCAAGCATGCCTGCCGCAACTCCCACGGCACCGGCAACCAGCAGCGCCGGAGTGGTCCGGCCGGTCGCGCGCCAGCTCAGGCGCATCGCCTTTCCGCCGGCAACTCCGCCTACCGCAAACAGCGGCACTGCCAGTGAATACCGCAGCGCAGCGGTTCCTGCCACAACAAGGAACGATACGTAGACCAGCGTCCCCTGCGTCGACTTCAGCAGTTCTCCGCTAACGAAGTTCGGAATAGCAATTGAATGCGTCAGGACCGAAAAGAAGCCCGCCTGCGTGAGGGGAACCACAAGGAACAGGTACGCCCCCAAGGGCAGGAACCCGGGTAGCGCCAGACGCCGAATCACGGGCAGGAGCCTGGCTGCCAGGGCTGAGGGACGCAGGCTTGCCCCGCTGCGGACCTGGGCCGCTGCCACTGCCAGAACGCTAAGCTGCAGGGAAACTGTCAGCAGTGCAAGCACACACAGCCCCGCAATCCACGCGAGGGAGACTCCGCTGGAGAGCATTGTGGCAATCCCGGCAGAGGTCACCGCGTGGAACCCCGCGGAAGCCAGCGCCTGGGTAAACATCCAGTGGATCAGCGGAGAAACCAGGGCCAGCGGGATGGCCTGGCTGACTGCATACACGGCCAGCAGCCGCCATCCGCCCTCTTTCAATAAATCCCGGCCGGCTCGAAGGAGGCCCGGCAGGAGGGACCGGAATGCCAGCCCGGCAGGCAGCGGCTGCCGCCCCGAGGGCTTGGATTTCACTCCGGACGATGCTGCCTCAGCGGGCAGGTCAGTGCGATGCGCACCCTTAGGCATGGATCCGGCTCCCGGAACCCTGAAAACCCGACAGGCTCTCCAGACTAGATTCCGGCACGGTTGCGGACCTTGCGGTAGGGATGAGTATCCACCTTCGTGGTGAGGTCCGTGATGACGTCCTCGTACGGGCGGTTTCGGCGGGCGGCGGCCATCATCGCCCTGGTCGTCTTTGCCGCGCTGCGCAGGTTCATCGGCCGCCCCGCCACGCCGTAGAGAAGAAGTGCCCAGTCCGGGAGCAGCGAGAGGATCCCGTCCTGGATGACTATTCCCGTCCAGACTTTCACCGGATTGCCCCGCAGGGACGGCTTGCGGATTGCCTGGCTTACCTCCGCGGCAGGCAGGCAGAGGGCCAGCCAGTCCTTTTGGGCGTCGATATACTTCTGCAGCTCCGCATAGGTTGCGGGAAGGCGTGCGGGGTCGATTCCCACGAGCCTGGCGGCAATGTGCTGCTCAACCACGAACTGGTCCTGCTCCTGCACGGACAGCCTCGGACCAAATGCTTCGGCAGCCCGGAGTACCGCAAACACAAGGGTGTTGTGGGTCCAGTCCATCCAGTCTTCGGTCTCCGCGCGCAGGGTCTGCCCGGTTGCCGGGTCCTCCCAGTTGGCATGCTTGTGCATTCCGCGCACGGATCGGGCGGCGGCGTCGGCATGCGCCTTGTCCCCAAAGATCGTTGTGTCGATGTACTGCCCTGTCCGCTCGCCCCTGGCTGCGGCATCCTGGCCGGCAACGCTGACGTTGGAAAACAGGCGCATCATGCTGGGATTCAGCGCCTGGAGCAGAAGCGCGGCTATGCCGCCAAGCTTCGATGACGGATCGGAGTAGAGCTTCCAGCTGATGCTCTCCGGGCCGAAGTACCCAAAGTCCTGTCTGGGCTGGTCTGTTGGCCGGGCAGTCTGAGTCACGGTGGCTCCTTAGGAAACGGGGCATTCATTTCGTTGGAATCCAACCAAATTTGGACAGCATCCAACGCGCTGTCGAGTATATAAGCTCCGTCATAGTTGCTGCGTCATGATGGCGACACAAACAACTAACGCCTGCTGAAGGCCTCGGCCTTTTTCGTGGGTCCGGCCACCAGGAGTTCGTCGCCTTCGTCGATCTGGAGGTCGGGCTCGGCAAACTGCCACTCGCCGTCGGACTTGCGGACCGCAACGATCACCACGCCGAACCGCCTCCGGACCTGGGACTGATAAATCGTGGAGCCGGCCAGGAATTCACGCGGGGCGGTTTCGATCACGGCGAAGTTCCCGCCCAGCGGAATGTAGTCCAGCAGACTGCCCTGGACCAGGTGCGCCACCCGGCGCCCCATGTCCTTTTCCGGAAAGATCACGTGGTGCACGCCCAGCTGCTCAAGCACCGTACCGTGTGCTTCACTGACCGCTTCCGCCCAAATCTCCGGCACGCCGAAACGCAGCAAAAGGGATACTGCGAGAATGCTGGCCCCGATGTCCTGGCCGATGGCCACCACAACCCGGTTGAACTCCGGAATCGACAGCTGGCGCAGAACATCTTCCCGGGTCGCGTCGGCCATCACCACGTAGGTCAGCCGCCCGTCCAGGCCCTGCACCACCTGCTGGTCCCCGTCCACACCCAGGACGTCGACGCCGTTAGCCATCAGCTCCAGCGCGAGTGACTGACCGAATCGCCCAAGACCGATCACCGCTACGGCGTCGGACTCGCTGATCCGCTCCGCCTCCCTGCCGTTGAAAAGGTTGAGCTTAGCCAATGATCGGCCTTTCCTCAGGAAGTTTGTACTTGAGCCTGCGCTCCCGCAGGACCAGCGCCGAGGCGAGCAGAATGGGCCCGAGCCGGCCTGTGAACATAAGTACCACCAGGATCAGCTCCCCTGCTACAGGCAGTGCCGACGAGACACCGGCAGAGAGCCCAACCGTTCCAAAGGCAGAGACCGTCTCGAACAGCAGCCGGTCCATCGAGTAGTCCGACATGGCCATCAGTGCTCCGGTTGAAACAGCGATCAGTCCGGCGGCGACGAGGACCACAACCAGCGCCTGCCGTGCGGCATAGGCAGGCAGCGCCTTGCCCAGGGCCGTCACCTGCTCGTTCCCGCGTGCCTCAGCCACGACGGCGAACACCAGCACCGCGAACGTCGTCACCTTGATCCCGCCGCCGGTTCCGGCCGGTGCGGCACCAATAAACATCAGCACATCCATTCCCAGCCAGGACAGCGGATCCATTTGGGCGACGTCGACGGAGCTGAATCCCGCCGTCCTGGTCTGGACTGACATAAAGAATGCAGCCAGGAACCGTTCCGGTCCGGAGAGGGCACCGAAGGTCTGCGGGTTGTTCCATTCGCACAGGGCAATGAACACCGTTCCGGCCGGCAGCAGGATGACCGTCCCCCAAAGCACCAGGCGGGTGTTGATGGTCCAGCGCAGCGGTTTCCCCCAGGCGCGGCGCAGCTGGACCAGCACCGGAAAGCCCAGTCCTCCGATGATGACGGCGGCGGCTACCGGAAGGCACACCAGCGGATCGGTTGCGAAGCCCTCGAGGTTGCGCGGGAAAAGCGAGAATCCAGCATTATTGAACGCAGAGACAGCATGGAACACTCCCAGCCAGATGGCTTCGCCCGGGTCCTTGCCGTAGCCGAGCCAGAAGCGCAGGGCCAGAAGCAGTGCTGTCACGGCCTCGGTTGCGAGGGAGATGCGCACGACGCCGCCGATCACCCTGGGTGTGCTGTCCAGGTCCTGGCTGCGGTTTTCGGCCACGGCCTGCAGCCGCGACCGGAAGCTGAACCGCCCAATGACTGCCAGGCCAACGATGGAGGCAAACGTCATGACACCCAGTCCGCCGACCTGAATCAGGGCAAGGATGACAACCTGTCCAAAGGTGGACCAGTACACGTGTGTCTCAACCACTGAGAGCCCGGTGACGCAGAGTGCCGACACCGCAGTGAAAAGCGCGTCCGTGAAGGAAGCACTGCCGGGAACCGCATCTGAGGCGGGCAGCATCAGCAGTCCCGTTCCGCAGAGGGCTGCGGCCACGAAACCGAGAAAGACCACTTGTGAAGGGCGCGGGACCCGCCGGCGGCTGCCCGGCCCGGCACGCTCAGGCACATTCCGACAGTACGCCCGAGTGCCGCCGCGGTCACCGTCCGGCGAGTGCCACCAGCCCGAGGGACTGAATAACAGCGACCCGGGCGGAGGCTTTCCCTGGCTGCCCGGACAGGGATTGACACACCTCCCGCACGGGGGGCAGCCTTGGCGCACGGTCCACCGCAGTCCACGGGACTCGATGTGGCACGCGAAAGCGGGACTGACGTGGAAGGAGCAGCAGTTTGGGCATGGATCAGCACAGCCATGAATGACGTCCTGGAGGCGTTGCAGCGTGAATGGGCGGCAGGCCGGACCGCGGCCCTGGCCACCGTAGTCCGGACCTTCGATTCTGCGCCGTGTCCAACCGGAACCATGATGCTGGTGAGTTCCTCCGGGGGTGCAGTTGGTTCAGTATCCGGCGGCTGCGTTGAAGCAGCGGTGTACGAGCAGGCACTGGAGTGCATCAACGGTGCGGGTCCTGTCCTTGCCCGTTACGGCGTCAGCGACGGGGACGCCTTTGCCGTTGGCCTCACCTGCGGAGGCACAATTGAAGTCTTTGTCCAGGCCCTTGCACCGGAACAGTCAGCGGTGCTGGGCAAAGCCCTGTCTGCCATAGAAGCCCGCGTGCCGGCCGGCATGGCGACGGTGGTTGAGCACCCGGATCCCGGATGCCTGGGGCAAAACATGGTCATCCTCCCCGGGGGAACCTATGGTTCGCTGGGCAGCAGGCGGCTGGACCAGACCACGGCCGACGACGCGCTGGGCCTGGTTGCGGCAGGGCGCAGCGGGACCTTGGCGTACGGACTCGAAGGCGAACGCCTGGAGGCGGGCCTTAGTGTCTTCGTCAGGACTTTCGCGCCGCAGCCGCGCCTGCTGGTTTTCGGAGCCACGGATTTCGCGTCCGCCTTGGCCCGGCTGGGTTCGTTCCTCGGATACCGTGTCACGGTCTGCGACGCACGCCCCGTATTTACGACGCCGGAACGCTTTCCGGATGCGGACGAGGTTGTCATTTCCCGGCCCCATGTCTATTACCAGGACCAGTTGGAGGCGGGCGCGGTGGACCGCCGAACGGTGGTCTGCGTCTTGACCCATGATCCCCGCTTCGACGCGCCGCTCCTGGCAGCAGTGCTCAACGGAGCGAAGGTCGCCTACGTTGGCGCCATGGGATCCCGGCGCACCCACCACCACCGCATTGAACGGCTGCTGGAGGCAGGGGTGTCACCCGCTGCCCTGAAGGCGCTGCGCAGCCCCATTGGACTGGACCTGGGGGCACGGACGCCGGAAGAGACTGCCGTGTCCATCGCAGCGGAGTTCATTGGCGAGGCATGGGGCGGTTCGGGTGCTCCGCTGAGACTTATGAATGAGCGCATACACCATAAGGACCGGCTCCCTCTCGCGGCTCCCTCGCCTTCGGAGCATTCCCCGTCATGACTCCAGGCTGGCAGGTGATGCCGGCGAAGGCTCAACCGGATCCAGTTCTACCTCGAACGCCAAGGAGCCGTGCCGGGTCCCGTTCACCTGGATCTGCAGACGGTGTATTCCGGCATAGTGACGGCGGGTTGTCATCTGGTGCAGTGCGTGTGAACCGGTAAGGGTGCGGGACTCCCCCGCCGGGAGTTCCAGGACAGCAAGCTTGAAGACTGCGGGAGCGGTTCCGCCGCGGGCTTTGACGTAGTGCACTACATAGTCCACGGCGAGCCGCGCCGTCGTCCTTCCAGTGTTGGTCAGTGTAAAGCCGAAGCGGAGCCTGCCGGGAAGGGTGATGGCCGGTGTGGTGGTGGCAAGATCCTCCACAAGGACCTCCGCCGGCTCAAATCCCAGCAGGGCGAGGGCACCAGGATGGGCTTTCTTAACCAGGGTCCGGAGGCTGTGGCGGACCAGCCGCTCAGTGGTGGGTGCCGGCGCGTCCAGCCATCGGGCGCAGGCCTGGACGGTGATTTCGGGCGCATGGCGGGAGATGTCGTTGAGGTGGTTGGCAACGGAGCGGCGCACGTCCTCGCTGGGATCATCCCGGAGGGCGGCCAGGATGGGCAGCGTGGCTTCGGGATCCTGCAGCAGTCCCGGGACCCGGATCGCCCAGGGCAGATAGGGCCGGGTCCCCTCGCTGGCCAGCCGCCGTACATGCGGATCGGGGTCCGCTGTCCAGGCCTGGATGAGTGCCAGGGACCGGTCCAGGTCCGCTGTAAGGAGCCTGCGGATTGCGAACTCGCTCGTCAGGCGCGGAGTGAGGGCGGCCAGCAGGTCAAGGGCGTCGTCAAAGTCTGCGGGGTCGCCCCCGGCCAGCGCCAGCGTCACTGCGGATTCGGTGACAGGCCACATCATCCAGCCCTTGAACTCCGGATCGGCCAGGGCGCCCCGGTAGGCTGCAGCTGCTTGCGCGTAAACGGGGTATGCACGGACCAGCTGCCCCGCCAGGAGGTCCGTCCGGCCGCGGAGTGACAACGGGTCGAGCTGAGGTATCGCGGCGAGAAGCCCTTGGAGTCCGGCGACTGGTGCAGCAGAGGTGAGGCTGCGGTGCAGCGCCGTGACTTCGGCAGGACCCAGCAAATCATCCATGGCACCCAAATGAAGTCCCCCGCAATAGTTGGTGCCCGGCATAACCGGGTCAGCGACCGCCGGCCTGGTTCAGCCGGCGGGTTCACATCCTATCGCCGTTCGGGATCCGCCGGCCGCTGACCGGAGGAGCGCTGCACTGGCTGGAAAAACGACGCGGTTTGGAGCCGGTGAGCCGTGGAAGCTGCTGGACACCGCTAGAGGTTGGCGTCCGTGTAACTCCCGCGGCCGCCGGCGGCCGGATTCCGTGTTCCGGCCGTGGACCCGAAGGCGGCCGTGTAGCTGTCAACCGGGGCTGCGGCGTTGCGGTGCGTGTCGCCGTCGAACCGTGCGGTGTAACCGTGGCCGGAGGAGGAAACACTGGACAGGGCGCCGTGCCGGCTGGCCGGGGCGGACTGGGGGCGGCCGAACCCAGCGACGTAGTTTCCGCCCAGCGCGGCTCCGCGGCTTCCCGAAACAACCCGTGAAGCCGTGCCCCGGCTCTGCTGCCGGGACGGGTCCTGCACCTGGATGGTGTGGGCGGGGATGGAAGTGGTGGTTTCGAACATTGTTCTCCTAGTAGACGGGTGGCGTGCTGTCGGGCAGCACAAAGTACGCCGGCTCTTGGGCGGCGTTGCGGCAAAAGTGGGAGCAGCCGGCCTGTGCCAGGCTGCGGAGGTCCGCGGGCCCTTGGTGCGTGACCGGCTGTGGACTGAATGCCGGACGGGAAGCGTCAGGCGCTGAGAAGACTCTAACAGTTATTCTGAGTCATTCATAAAAAGCGGCAGTGTCAGGTTCGTCTCACTCATGTCAGGGACTGTCACTTTTGAATAAGGTCATGTTTTTATTCGCTAATATGAACTCCGGCTGGCTTAGGCAAGCCTTACCAACCTTGTAGCCCGTGAATGGAGTTCCCTTGTCCCGCCTTAACCCCACGTACCCCCACCCGCCCCGCCGGTCTCTTTTGGCCGGCGGACTGGGAGTCCTGGCGCTCGCTCTCGGCGCCTGCTCCACCCGCGAGACAGTGTCCGCGGGCACCGTCCCAGCCGGGACTGGAACAGCATCACCCGGCCCGGGGTTCACCGTCACAGACATGCGCGGGAAGACCATCACGTTTGACACCCCGGTGCAGCGGATTGCCACTACCGTGATCCCCTCACCGTCGATGATCGCAGCGGTGGACGGCGGCTATGACCGCATCGTCGGCATCAATGAATCCACCCTGCAGGCAAACAAACAGGGACTCTTCGGTGAGATCTTCCCGGAGTCCAGGTCCACCACGACCATCTCCCCCTCAAGCTTCACCCCCAATATTGAGACCATTACCGAACTTGCCCCCGACGTCGTCTTCCAATGGGCAGACCAGGGAGAGGGCCTGGTTGAACCGCTGGAGAACGCCGGCTTCAAGACCGTGTGCCTCCTCTACGGCACGCAGGAGTTCCTGGAAACCTGGGTCCAGCTGTTCGCTGCGATTCTCGGCAAACCGGAACGCGGAACAGAAATCACCGACTGGATGCATGCCGAACTGAAGCGGCTGCGCTCGGAGCTGGGCACTGCGGCGCCGGTGCGCACGGTCCATCTTGGCCAGTCCGGTGAAGGCTACTCAGCCTCCAACAAGGCTTCCTACATGCATTTCTGGATGGAGCTGGCAGGCGGCCGGAACATGGCCGCAGACAACGTTTCCACTGACAATACGGTCAGCGCGGAACAGCTGATCGAATGGGATCCGGAAGTCATCACTCTTGGCGGCTTTGATGCGCGCACACCTGCGGATGTCTATGCCGACGGCGCACTGGCCTCCATCTCCGCAGTCCGCAACAGGCGGGTGTACAAGGCACCCCTGGGCGGATACCGCTGGGAGGTCCCGTGTGCTGAATCGCCGCTGATGTGGCAGTGGGCTGCCGAGCTCTACCACCCTGAGCTGACCAGCCACGCCCTGCGGAACACCATGCGGGAGAAGATCGGCTATCTCTACAACTATGACGTCTCCGACGCGCAGATCGACGCGGCGCTGAGGCTGGAGATGAACCGCGGAAGCCGCGGCTACGAAGTTTTCGAAGCGACGCCGTGAGCCTGGCTCAACGCACGCCCGGTGCTGCACCCGTGCCTTCCCGGCGCCCGCGGATTCTGCGCCGGCATCCGGTAGTCATCAGCCTCGTCCTGCTGCTGATGGTGGCGGTTGGGTCCATGGCGGCAGGCCGCTACTGGGTCCCGCCGAATGAAATCCTCCGCCTTCTTGCCGGTGAGGCCGGATCGTTTCTGGGCAGCGACGGGCTGCTGAGAAGGACGTGGACGGACCAGGAAGCCACCGTCATTCTGGACGTCCGGCTGCCGCGGGTCCTGCTGGCGTTCCTGGTGGGCGGTGCACTGGCACTTGGCGGTGCCTGCCTCCAGGCGCTGTTCCGCAACCCCCTGGTGAGCCCGGACATCATTGGAGTCACAGCCGGAGCCTCCTTCGGTGGAGTCCTGGTGCTGACACTGGGGCTTTCCGGCGCGTGGATGGTTGGCGGCGCCTTTGGATTCGGCCTGGCAGCCCTGGCCTTCGTCCTGTTCCTGGCACGCCTGGGCCAGGGCAACCGGATGCTGATGATTGTGCTGGGCGGAATCGTGGTGGCCGCGTTCTTCAACGCGCTTGTTTCCTTTATGACCTACATTGCCGATCCCTACTCGGAGCTGCCCTCAATCGTGCACTGGCTGCTGGGCTCCATCGCAGCGGCCAGCTACGAGAAGGTGCTGATTGCGCTGGTTCCGGTGGGACTGGGTGCGGCAGTGATCATTGCCCTGCGCTGGCGTCTGAACGTTCTCTCCCTGGGGGACGACGACGCCGCTGCCCTCGGCATCAGCCCCCACCGTTCACGGCTGGTACTGCTGGGTGCCGTCGCGCTGATGACGGCAGGGACGGTAGCTGTCGCGGGCGCCGTGGGCTGGGTGGGACTGGTGGTCCCGCATCTGGCCCGCCTCTGGGTCGGCTCCGATAACCGGGTACTGCTGCCTGTCTCCCTGCTGTTGGGCGGAACATACCTGATCCTCATTGACACGCTAAGCCGGACCATGACCAGCAGCGAGATACCGCTGGGCATCCTGACCGCCATCATTGGTGCGCCGGTCTTTGTGGCGCTGCTCGCCCGATCCCAGAAGAAGGCAGAAACGCATGGAAACTAAGCAAGCCGGCAACACGGTGCTCCTGGAAGCCCAGGGGCTTGGATTCCGCTACTCCAAGCTGAGGCCCTGGCTCTTCCGCGGCCTGGGTTTCAGCCTGGAACGCGGGGAAGTCCTCTCTATCCTGGGGCCCAACGCCCGCGGGAAAACCACACTGCTCAAATGCCTCTCAGGGCTCCTGAAACCCGTGGAAGGAACCCTCACAACCGACCCGTCCGTGGGCTACGTCCCCCAGGATCACGGAACCGGTCCGGACTTCATGGTCCAGGACATGGTGCTTATGGGCTGCACGCGGCATCTGCGCCCTTACCAGGTCCCCCGTGCTGGAGACCGTGACGCCGCTGCCCGGGCAATGGAACGCGTGGGGGCGGCGGACTGGGCAGAACGGTCCTATTCCGAACTTTCGGGCGGGCAGCGCCAGCTGGTCCTGATCGCCCGTGCCCTGGCCTCCGGATCCCAACTGCTGGTACTCGACGAGCCCGCCTCAGCCCTCGACCTGCGTAACCAGTCCCGGGTACTCAGCGTCCTGGACTCGCTCGCAGCCGAGGGAATGGGAGTCATCATGACAACCCATCATCCGGACCATGCCCTCCACGTTTCACGTAACGCCCTGCTGTTCGTTAACGGCCACGACACCCGCTGGGGCCCGGTCGAAGAACTGCTGACGGGGCCGGCGCTCTCCGACGTCTACGGATTGCCGATCTGCACACCGACCGTGGACACGGTCTCGGGCAACCGCACCATCGCGGTCCCGGACTTTGGTCCCTCCTGCAGGCGCACCTGCGCCCCGAACCTCCGAAAGGACCTTCCATGAGAATCATTCGGCTCTCCGGATCAAACACCATGCGAGAACTTGGCGATCCGGACTGGCGCGGTGCCATCGAGGACGCCGACTGCTACCGGCTCGACGATCCGGCTGAACGCCGCTCCATCCTCGCGGCAGGCGCCCTGATCATCAGCGGTGCTGCCGACCATGTACTGCTGTACAAACACCGCACCCATTTGTCCGGATTCGTCCGCGACGGCGGGCGGATCCTGGTCAACGGGCAAGTGGTGCTGCCCTTCATTGACGGCCTGGCCCGGTGGCTGAAACTGGACTACCGCAGTCCGTGGGACCTGCGTCCCCATGCACTCTCACCCCACCCCGTATGGGAAGGGGTGGATTACCGTGACCTGCATTTCCGCACCGGAGTTCCGGGTACGCACTCCTACGAACAGCTCCAGGAAATTGGCGTTGCCGGCTTCTACGGCCGTGGCTATTCGTCTCCGCTTCCCGACGGCGCCGTCCCCGTCACAGGGATTGGCCCCAACTCGCTGCCCCTGGACTACGAATTTCCCCTAGGAGCCGGTGCCGTCCTGGTCCACGGAGGCCTGGACCTGGAGGGATTCGCGGACGAGAGGTACAGCAGCGCCCGGCTGGGCCCGAACCTCGTTGCCTGGCTCAGCCCGGGCTCCAGCGCAGCCCCCGCAGCCCACCTGAAAGAAGCATCCGCATGAGCACAACACCACGCATTGGCCTCCTCCACACCGGCACCTTCACTGCACTGCGCACACTGGAAGACCCCGCTCTCCAGCCCTACCGCATCGAGGGCATCTACCTTCCGGACGCCGACCCGGCCGGGGTGAAATCCCTGGATGTCGTGATCGTAGGCGACAGGCTCCACGCCGGAGTCCGTTCACGCTTCGAGCCTGCCATCCGTGAGGCCCTGCAGGACCCCGGCAAGATTGTCGTAGTATTGGGCGAAAACAGCGTCCAGGACTGGCTGCCCGGAATCGGATACTCTTTCCGCCCCACCGTCTTTTGGGCCTGGCGCACCGGCACGGACACCGGCACGCGTCTGCGCCTGCCGGAGGATCCGCTCTGGGAGTTCTTTACCCGCCGCGCAGTGGACTGGCACCACCACGGACTGCTCCACCCGCCGTCGGGCGCCCGGAGTCTGGTGACCATGGAGGAAAACGGAACGGACAGCGGGGCGCTGCTGTTCATTGATGAAGTGAACCAGCCCGCCCGCCTGCTCGTAACAACCATGGACCCGGTCTACCACCATGGTTCGGGTTTTATGCCCGGAGCAACCCAGCTGCTGTATTCGATCCTGCGCTGGGCTACAGCGGCCCACATCCAGGCCCGGAGCGCGGTGCAGGGCCAGTAAACCGGGGGGCGGACAGGGACCAGCAGCCGCGGCGATACAGTTGTGTACATGAGCAACACCCCCGCCCGGACCCGCAGGTCTGTCTTTTTCCTTGTTCCGCTGGGCGCGCTGGCAGGCATGGCCCTGGCTCTGTTGAACTTCCAGCTCAACTATGCCTCGTCAGTAGGCTCCGAAGAGCTGGCGAGCTACATCCTGTGGACCATGATTGGCGGGGCGGGGCTCGGCGGCTCCTTTGCCTGCCCCGCCAGCGTGGCGGCCTACGCAAGCGCCTCGTCGGGAAAATCCCCGGGGTTCTGCGCCGGTGCGGCAGGTGCAGCCCTGGCTGTCTGCTGGCTGCTGTACGCAGCCGTATCTGCCTCGGGGGGAACCCCTGTGACCTGGCTGCTTCCGGCGGCCGCAGCCCTCACGACGGCAGGCGGCGCCTGGTTCGCCTGGTTTATAGTCCACAGGCTGGCCCCCGGGCATAAAGCCCGAAAAACCGGAGACTAGCCTCCGTAGGGGCCACCCACCAGGCGCACCAGTGAACCCGTTGGCGAGGGGACTTCTCCACCGTGGGCAAACAGGATGCGTTCCGGTGCCAGTGCAGCGATCCGCTCCAGGGACTCCTCGGCACGCGAAGCGTCCGAGGTGAAGGCCGCAGGGCTCCGGACAACGAAGCCGTGACTCGTCGCAGCGGCGTCACCGGCAAACAGGGTGCCGGTGGCTTCATGGAAGATGCTCACATGGCCCTGCGTATGGCCGGGAGTGGCGAGAACCTGAAGGTCCTGGATCGAATCCCCCTCCTCCACCGCCTGAATCCTCCGGGGGGACCGGATGTCCGGCGAATCGTTGCCGCCGGCATGGATGGACGCCAGGGGTGCCTGCTCGGCGATCGCAACCAGGGAACCCACATGGTCCATGTGCAGGTGAGTCAGGACAATGTCGCGCACGTCCTTGAAGGTGCCCCCCAGTGCGTCGATTGCCTCCGCGATCGCTCCGACGGCGTCCGGCATCCCTGTGTCAATGACCACTATCCCGCCCGGTTGAGCGACGGCATAGCAACGTACGTCGGAAATCACCGGTTCCGGACCGGCCACGCCAGCCGGAATGCTCATTTCACGGACGACTTCCTCAAAGGGCAGACGGCTGTTTCGACTGCTGGATACCTGGGCCACGACAGCTCTCCTTCGCCGGAATACGGGGGTTTAAGCGTATTCCCGCGGGGCCGGTTCCGTCCTGCTGCCGCGGTAAGATTTCTGCCGCCGAACGCGCCGGGGCAAGTACAACCCGCGCGTGACGCGTGAGACAGCGGTGAAACAACTCGAAAGCCTGCTTGGCAGTATCAGTAGTGACCCGCTCCACACAACGGCAACACGCCGCCGTTACCGAATTGCAATCAAAAAGAGATTGCTGTTAGTGTCCTTTGCATGCCGCAGACCTGATGCGGCGCCCCGGGCTTGTTACCTAGCTCTGCCGCTTGGCCGGGGTCCCTTTTGCAATACGACGGCAGGGGCGGGGGAACCAATATTTTGGGTCCTTTGAATCCTTGGGGTTAAGCCGACCGGATGAGACCGGCGGCCGGGTGACTCCCATCCGAACCCGACAGCTCACCTCGCAGGTATAGGGAGAGGTAAAACCTTGTCTTCTAAGAATCGCGGACGTCATTGCGCAGAGTCCAGCATCTGGACCAGCATCGCAAAAGCAGCACCCGGTAAGGCACGCACCGTCACCGGCACCGCAGCAGCCGTTCTGGCAGGCTCAGGCCTCATGTTCGGTATGGCAGCTCCGGCCCAGGC
Organism: Arthrobacter gandavensis; assembly: GCF_039528575.1. NCBI lineage: Bacteria > Bacillati > Actinomycetota > Actinomycetes > Micrococcales > Micrococcaceae > Arthrobacter > Arthrobacter gandavensis. Next base: position 83,670 of record NZ_BAAALV010000001.1, on the reverse strand, counting down.
CAGCGCAGTCATCAACGAGGCACCGGCACCGGCAGCAAGCACCTTCGCTGCTCCGGCAGCACAGCCCGCAGTTGCTCCCGCAGCCGAAACTCCGGCTCCGGCTGCAGCCGTTACCCACACCGTAGTTTCCGGTGACACCCTGAGCGAAATCTCCGCCGCCTACGGCGTGAGCCTGGACAGCGTCCTGGCACTCAACGGCCTGTCCCTCACATCCATCATCTACCCCGGTGACGTCATTACTGTTTCCGGAGAAGCAGCAGCAGCTCCCGCCGCTGCCGCAGCACCGGTTGAGACCTACGTTCCGGCAGAGACCTACACAGCTCCGGCCCAGGCCGCAGCACCTGCCGCCGCGTACACCGATCCCGGCACGTACACCGGCTACGACAGCAACGTGACCACCCAGGCCGTTACCCCGGCACCTGCTGCAGCAGCTTCCGGCGCCGGCGCGATCATGCTCAGCTCTGCCTACGCCCAGCTGGGCGCCATGCAGGACTGCACCATCCTCGTCGAGCAGGCCCTGCGTGCAGCAGGCCACTCGGTGGGCGACCTGGCCCCGGCGCAGCTGGCCGCCTACGGCACCCCGGTATCCAACCCGCAGCCGGGTGACATGATCTACTACGCCAACGGCGGAGCAGGTGTCCCCCACATCGCCATCTACATCGGCGACGGCCAGGCCATCCACAGCGGAATGAACGGCAACCAGACCGTTATCGCCACCGCCAACCTCGGCTCCGGCCCCGTCTACTACCGCGCATAGTCCGCGTAGCTGCCGGGCCGCAACCTAGCCCGCAGCAGGCAGGGTGCCCCTTCCGGATTCCGGGAGGGGCACCCTGTTTTAACGGCTGCCTGCCCTGATCCGGGCGCTGGGCAGCCGCCTCCGCTCCAGGCAGGGTACATCTGCACCGGACGTGAAATAATGGAAAATGCCAGACTCGCGGCCGCCGGAACCTTCACCCATGTGCTGGTACCGCCTCCGCGCTCCCCTCGCAACGCTCACCGGGCATAAGAGGGGACGGCCTTCCCCAGTGTGCCCGTCCATCCGGGCCGCGGAGATGCCGGGTCAGGAATCGACGCAGCCAGAGGTAAACACATTGACGTTTAACGTAGGTCAAACCGTAGTCCACCCCCACCACGGCCCCGCAGCCATCCGCCAGGTCGCCACCCGCAAAGTCCGTGGTGAAGACATGGAGTACCTCGTGCTTGAGGTCCAGGCGAACAAGCTGGAGGTCTGGGTCCCCCTGGCGAAGGCTGCCGAAGTGGGCCTGCGCCCGGTCCTTAACGGCGCCCAGCTTCAAAAACTCATGGAAGTGCTCAAGGCCGGCGCGGATGCCGAGGAAACGCAGTGGTCCCGTCGTTTCAAGGAAAACACCGAGCTTCTGGCCAGCGGCAGCATCACCGACGTCGCCCGTGTGGTCCGCAACCTCACCCTCCGTTCCCTGGAGAAGGGACTCTCCCACGCTGAACGGGACATGCTGCGCCATGCCCGGCGCCCTCTGCTCACTGAGATTTCGCTGTCACTGGGCGTCACCGAGGACGAAGCGTCCGCAGTGCTCGACGGCGTCTGGCAAGGGTCCTCGGATTCCCTCGCCGAACCTGTTACCTAAGTCTCCCCGCACCTCATTCCGGCGCAGGAGTCC
>NZ_BAAALV010000001.1:42458-81988 GCF_039528575.1 Arthrobacter gandavensis | reverse complement strand
TTGCCGGACTTTTTCGTAGGGGCGGATGCACCGGCGGACTCTGGCCCATAAGGGGTCTTCTGCATCACATCCGGGCTTTGGTCCGGGCGGTAGCCGGCGCGGTCCACGGATCCTCCGGCCATGGATGGCGCGGATAGCGCCCGCGCATTTCTGCACGCACTTGGGCGTAGGGGCCGGACCAGAAGGATGCCAGGTCATCCGTAACAGCCAACGGCCGGCCAGCGGGAGAAAGCAGGTGGAACTGCAATCGAATCCGCCCGGCGGCCAGGAGGGGTGACTCAGCCCAGCCGAAGCACTTCTGGAGTTTCACCGCCAGCACCGGAGGCCCGTCGTCGGCCGCGTCCGGATAGCTGATCCGTTCCTGTGTTCCGCTGGGAACCAGGATCTTTTCCGGTGCCAGCCCGTCCAGCCCGGCAGCCTCAGGCCAGGGCAAGAGGCGGCGCAGGGGATCCAAAAGGTTGATATCAGCTGCCCGCGCACCGCCTGCCAGTTCCTCCAGTTCCGGCCCCAGCCAGTCCTCCAGGGCAGCCAGCAGGGCAGGTTCCGAAACATCCGGCCAGGGCTGGCCCAGCACGCGGTGCAGCAGTGCCAGCCGGCGGCGAAGCGCGTCGGCTGCAGCAGACCACCCAATGGCGTTCAGTCCCTGCGCTGAGATGGCCCGGGCAACAGCGGCGCGCCCCTCGGCTGCGGCCGGCCGAACCGGGGTGGAGGAAAGCTCGATGGAACCGAGCCGCCGCACCTGCCTGGCGGACACTTTTCCGGCGTCGAAAAGTGCAGTGACTTCCCGCGTGAGCAAATGGGAAGCGGCTGCTTCCGCGGCCTCCTGCCCAAGGGGTGCAGCGGCGCGGATAACCGCACCTGTTCCTGCTGCTGCCCGCCCCGCTGCCCGGGACACCTCCGCCACAGCCAGCCAATCATGTCCACGAAGCGGGCTGTCAGCGGGCAGGCCGGCCCGGGTGCCGGATGCCAGCAGGTATTGCTCCCCGGCGGCTCCCGCAACGCGCCGCGCCACCCGGTCCGGGAAGGCCAGCGCCACCATGGTTCCCACTGCTTCTTCAGCGGCCGGGGCAGTTTCCGGGTGCTTTCCCGCGGCAGGGTTCCCCGCTGACTGGGCGTGCCGCTCCAGGCGCCTGGCCTCACGGACGAATGCGGGGGAACCCGGGTCCTTGCCTGAGCGCAGCGCGGACAGAAGCCGCACCAGGTCAGCGCCGGCTGGCCGCCTGTCCCCGGAAAGCATCGCTGTAATCTCTGCGGCGGTGCGCGCACCAAGCATCCTGGACCCATCAACCAGGGCGCGGGCCAGGCGTGGATCCGCCGGGATGCGGACCAGCCTGTGCCCCGTTTCAGTGGCCCTTCCGTCCGCATCGACGGCGCCGATGCTCTTCAGGACGGCCTCGGCGTCTGCGAGGGCGGCTTTGGGGAGCTCCTGGGGCAGGGCCAGGCCGCGGCCGCCCGGCGTACCCCAACAGGCAAGGATCAGCGCTGCAGCGGTAAGGTCCGCTGCTGCGGCCTCAGGCGTGGGGTGGGCCGGCCCCGCGGCGTAGGCAGCTTCCGAGTAGGCGCGGACTACCGTTCCCGGGCCTTGGCGGGCCGCACGGCCGGCCCGCTGCCGGGCCGAGGCGCGGGAAGCGCTGACGGTGACCAGCCCGCTCATCCCGCGGGCTGCGTCCCGCCGCGGTTCGCGCGCCAGCCCGGAGTCCACAACCAGGCGGACCCCTGGAACGGTCAGGGATGACTCGGCCAGGGAGGTAGAGACAATGATGCGCGGCTTATCGCCGGGGGCACGGCCGGAAACCGCCCGGTCCTGTTCCGCGGCCGGAGCCTGGCCATGCAGTTCCAGGATTTCGGTGCGGGGTCCTGCCTCCTGCCGGAGCACCCGCGCCACGTGGGACACTTCGCGGGCACCCGGAGCGAACACGAGGGCATCCACGTCCGGGTTCTCAGCCAGCATCCGTGCGTGCTCCCGGGCGGCAAGCCCGGCCAGGGCATCGAGGAAGCCGGGCGTGACACCGCGTTCATCCACGCGTGCAGCGGCAGGGGGCCGCCATTGGACCTGGAGCGGATGCAGCACGGACGGGCAGTCGATGACCGGTGCCGGCGAGTCGGGTGAACCGATGAGCTCGGCGAAGCGCTCCGTATCCAAGGTGGCGGACATGGCAACAAGCAGCAGGTCCGGCCGCAGCTGGCGGACTTCAGCGAGCAGGCCGATGAGCAGGTCGGTTTCCAGCCCCCGTTCGTGGACTTCATCCAGCACGACGGCGCCGGTGCCTTCCAAGCCCGGGTCCGCCAGGAGACGCCGCAGCAGGATCCCCGGCGTGATGAACTCGACCAGCGTCTTCCCGCTGCTGCGGCTTTCACCGCGCACGGTGTACCCCGCCCGTTCCCCCACCGCACTGCCGTCCAGTGCTGCCAGCCGGCGGGCGGCCGCACGCGCAGCAACCCGGCGCGGCTGGGTGACAAGGACACGTGCCGCAGCGGCACCTCCCGTGTTTCCAGTAGCCGCCTCTGCCACCAGGTTGGCAACCAGGGGCGGCAGCAGGGTGGTCTTGCCGGTCCCGGGAGGCGCCTGCACCACGGCGGCACCGCCCGGGGCACCGGGGTGCTCCAGATCCCCGGCCGCTCCGAGGACGGCCGCGGCCGCGGGCAGCGAAGCCGCGAAAACCAGCCCGCTCCCCAGGGCCCCCAGATCGAAAGGCCCGCGGGGCAGTTGTCCGTCAGGTTTGGAAATGCTCACCGGACTATTCTCCCCCGCTGGACTCCTCAGCGCCGCAGGACCTTCCGTGCCGTTTGGTTGCCCAGGAACTGAACCAGCTGCACCAGGACGATGATCACCGCCACCGCCGCCCAGGTCACCACCGGGTTGAACTGGCGGTACCCGTACTGGATAGCGAAGTTGCCCAGGCCGCCGCCACCGACGTAACCGGCCACTGCGGACATGTCCACGAGCGCCACGAAGATGTAGGTGTACCCCAGGATTAAGGGTCCAAGTGCCTCCGGAATCAGGATCGTGGCGATGATGCGCCGCCGGCCGGCACCCACCGACCGGGCGGCCTCGATGACACCGGGCTGCACGGTCAGAAGGTTCTGCTCCACGATCCGGCTGATCCCAAAGGCTGCCGCCAGCGAGAGCGTGAAGATGATGGCGTTGTTTCCGATTCCGCTCCCGGTCACCGAACGGGCAAGCGGCTGGGCCGCCGCGAGGAAAATGATAAACGGGATCGGACGGAAAATGTTCACGAGCACGTTCAGCACCCCGAAGACAGCCCGGTTGGCCAGAAGCGCTCCGGACCGGGTTGTGTACAGTCCCAGCCCTATGATGAGGCCTCCTATCCCGCCGAAGAGCAGGCTCAGTCCCACAATGTAGAGCGTCTCCCCGACTGCCGTCCACAACTGCGGGGTGAGTGGTATCAGGTCCTCCATGTCAGCCCAGCTCCGTTACGTTGAGTCCGTGCCCGACGGCGGCCAGGGCAGTGTCGATTGTCGTATCCCCGCCCTTGAGCGCGAGGGTGAGGTGACCGAAAGCCCGTCCGGCGACGTCGTTGATGCCTCCGTAGACCAGCTCGAAGTCCACCCCGGCGGCCGCGAGTTCCAGGAAGACGCCTGCCTGCGAGGCGGAGCCGTCCCGGAAGGAAAGCGTGACCAGGCGGCCCTCATGGCGTGAACGCAGGGCACGAAGCTCAGAGGCAGAGGGCACACCCCGCACCACGGTGGAAACGAACCTTCGGGATGAGTCCTGCTGGGGATTGGAGAAGACTTCGAAGACGTCTCCCTGCTCCACGATCCTGCCGGCGTCCATCACCGCGACCCGGGTGGCGAGGTCCCGGATCACTTCCATCTCGTGGGTGATCACCACAATGGTGATGCCCAGTTCCCGGTTCACCCTGCGCAGCAGCGCGAGGACTTCCTGGGTGGTTTCCGGGTCAAGGGCAGACGTCGCCTCGTCCGCCAGCAGGATCTTCGGGGAAGCGGCAAGCGCACGGGCAATCCCGACGCGCTGCTTCTGCCCACCGGAGAGCTGCTCCGGATAGCTGTCAGCCTTGTCCGCAAGCCCGGTGAACTCCAGCAGCTCATCCGTGCGTGCGGCTATTTCGGCCTTGCTCCGTCCGGCAACCCGCAGGGGATACGCGATGTTGTTCCGCACAGTCTTGGAACTGAAGAGGTTGAACTGCTGGAAAATCATGCCGATGTCCTGGCGGAGGTCCTTCAGTTTCCTCTCCGGCACACCGGAAACAGTCCGGCCGTCCACGGTGATGTTCCCGGAAGTGCAGCTTTCCAGCCCGTTGATGAGCCTGGCGAGCGTACTTTTCCCCGCCCCGGAGTACCCGATGATGCCGAAGATCTCCCCCGGCTCTATATCCAGGCTGATGTCCTCCAGGGCGCTTACGGCTGGATTGCCTTTGCGCGGGGCGGGATACGTCTTGGTGACGTTTTGCAGCGATATGAGGGCCATGGCGTCGCGCTGCTAGCCGAGGGCCTTGATGTCCTGCTGCACCTCATCCAGGGACGTGCGCAGGTCTTCCTGGGGCACCTTCAGGAACTGGGCAGTATTCCCTGATGCTTTCTGCACACCGTCCTGGACCGTCTGCGTGTTCTGGTAGATCTCCACCAGCTTTTGGTAGGTGGCGTTCCCTTCCTCACCCGCACGTGCGGCAAAGATGTTCACGTAGGGAATGGCTTTCGGATCGGCGGGGTCATCCTGCGCAATGGCGTCGGCTGCGCTGAGGCCGGCATCCTCGACGAAGTCGTTGTTGATGATGGCCGCAGCGACATCCGGCAGCGAGGTGGGCGTGAGCGAGGCTTCCAGCGTGGTGACCTTCACCTTGGACTTGGCCTCATCAATGTCATCGAGCGTGGAGAAGGCACTGCCGCCGCCGGTTAGGGTGACGAGCCCTGCGGACTGGAGCACAAGGAGGCCGCGGGCAAGATTGCTTTCGTCATTTGGAACCGCCACGGTGGCGCCGTCGGGAATCTCTTCCACTGAGTCGTACTGCGTGGAGTAGAGACCCAGCGGGTAGATGGCGGTGGAGCCCACCGGAACCAGGTCCTCACCGGAGGACACGTTGTAGCGCGCCAGATAGATGATGTGCTGGAACTGGTTAAGGTCAAGCTCGCCCTCGGTCAGCGCGGGATTGGGCTGGGTGTACTCAGCGAAGTCGATGATTTCGACGTCGATGCCCTCGGCTTCCGCCGCTTCCTCATAGGTTGCCCAATACGGATCACTGGCGCCAACGACGCCGATCCTTACCGTTCCTTCGTCACCCGCGGCTGAGCCGCAGGCGGCAGCGCCCGCGAGCAGGAAGGGTACTGCGGCAAGGGCAAGGAATTTCCGGTTGATCTTCATTTTTGGTTTCTCTCCGGTCAGGATCGCGGCAGGGCCGCGAAGGGAAGGGTGCGCTGGCCGCTGTGAGGGCAGTGCCCGGCGCCGTACTTGCCCTGCGAGAAGTCCCGCGGCAGGGCCGAATCTTCACCTGGAGCACCCCGCTTACGACGAGAGGGTTGCTGTCCAGCCGGCCAGGGCCCGTGGCTGGAACTCTTGATTCATGCATCACGCTAAGGCCGGGCCTTCTCTGCTGCCACTCGGCGGACGTCCAACGTCGCGAGCAGTCATAAGAAGCCAAAAAGCGAAATACGCCGACACAAGCCGTACGCGGCGCGCGTACGTCGTAAAGCAGGCCAGGGTTCACAGAAACGCCGGGCATGCGAAACGCTGAACCCAGCCCACTGTCTACCGGCCCTGCGCGTTCACGGGACCGATAACCGGAGAGAAGGACATGATGAGCCCTGAGGCGGCCGCGGAAGCCCAGCCACGTTCCGAGGAGGTCTGCGCGCTGGCAGCCTCCCGCGGCCTGCACCTGGAGCCGGACAGGATCGAATTCAACGAAGCGGGACTCGATTACCGCGTGGCCTTTGCCGCTGAGGCCGGTACGGGAAAGGAATGGGTGCTGAGGCTGCCCCGGCGTCCGGACGTTGCCGCGAACCAGCCCCGTGAAGAAGCCATCCTGAACTTTGTGCGCCCCCGGCTCACCGTGGCCGTGCCTGACTGGCGTATCCAGGCGCCGGACCTGGTCGCCTACCCGCTGCTGCCGGGACGGCCGGGCCTCACCATGGGTGAGGGCAACCAGCCGGTCTGGCACTTCGACCCGGGATCCCGCGGTTATCTCACGTCACTGGGGAACCTCATCGCTTCCCTGCATGAGATGGACCCTGCTGCGGCAGCAGCAGCCGGCATCCCGGCTGAGACGCCGGAAGAGGTCCGCGGGTACTGGGCGAACGGGCTGGAGAACGCGTTGGCCGAGTTCCGGGTTGATCCGGGACTGCTCGACGGCTGGCGGCGGTGGCTGGATGACGACGGGTTGTGGCCGGAACGCACGGTGCTGACGCACGGCGAGCTGTACCCGGCGCATCTGCTGCTCGACGAGGCAGACAGGATCGTCTCTGTCCTGGACTGGACAACGGCCAAGGTTAGCGACCCCGCCCTGGAGTTTATGTATATCCAGCTCATCTCGCCGGATTCTTTCGACGCTGTTGCGCGCCGCTACCAGGACGCGGCCGGCATCGCGGAACCGCGCCTGGCTGAGCGCTGCCATGCCCTGATTGCAGCCGGGCCTTTGAACTACGCAATGTTTGCGCTGACCACGGGCCAGCACGAACACCGGGAAGCTGCGCAGGCCCAGCTGCTGCAAGGGGCTGGGAACGGCACCTAGCTTTGGGCCGGAGCATCCTCAGCCGGCGCTTTATCTTCGCTCTCGGGTTGCCCGTGGCGGTGGCCTGAGCCACCCCGGTCACCGTCACTGTCCGGCCCGTGGTCACGTTCGGGGCGTTCCGGACGTGCTGGAGAGCTGTCCTGGGAATCGTTGTCCTGGGATTCCGTGTCCTGGGATTCCCCGCCCTCGTTATCCTGCGGCAAGTCTCCGTGCTCCCCGCGTTCGGGACGCTCGGGACGCTCGGCCTCGACTTCGGAGGTAACCGACGCGGGCTCGGTGTTCTCCGCAACGGCCATGCCCGTGAAGAACGTGCCGGTCAGCAAGCCGGCAGCTGCCAGGCCACTGGCACTCCAGATGATGATCTTCTTGGCTTTGCTGCCAATCTCCATGGTTGCTTTCACCTTCGCAAACAGAGTGTGGATACCTACGTTTTCTATCAAACCCGGTCTTTCTTCGAAGTTTCTTAGAGGGCCGCATCAGTCCAGCGGCAGGCGCACAGTGAGCGACGCGCCCCTGCCGTGGCTTGGTTCAGACTGCACCGTTCCGCCGAACCTGCCGGCAATTTCCGCGACCAGGGCCAGGCCCAGCCCATAGTGCCGGGTATGTCCCCCGGAGGTTTCCCGCACCGAGGCGAAGCGTTCAAACACCCGTCCGCGGAGTTCGTTGGGAAGGCCCGGGCCGTCGTCGGACACCCGGAGGATACCTTCACCCCCGTTTGCTGATACCTGTACCCAAACTGTGGAACGGGCGTAATCGCACGCGTTGGCCAGCAGTGCAGTGACCACCCGCTGCACTGCTGCTTTCCCGGCACGGACCCGGACCGGAGTGCCGGGCACATCAAGCCTCAGCTGCAGGCCATGGTCCCTGATGGTGGCGCCGAAGGCCTCAGCACCCTGCCGCGCCGCCGCACCAAGGTCAACGGGCTCTGGCGGGCTGGCCCGGCGAGGATCGGCTGACTCCAGCAGGTCCTCCAGGATTCCGGTCAGTACTCCCGTGTCCGCGATGATCTCATCCAGGCCGGACTCCACGAACTTCTGCTCAACCGGCCCGAACCGTTCCGCCGGCGCGTTTTCCGCAGTCCGGGCACCCAAGCGGCGCCGAAGCAGCTGCGCCCGGGTACTGAGCAGGGTCAGCGGTGTGCGCAGTTCATGGCCGGCATCGGAGACAAACCTGCGCTGCAGCGCCAGCGCCTCGACCAATGGACGCATGGCAGCCCGTGCAGCAACAGCGGAAAAGAGTGCCGCAACCACTGCAGAGAGCAGCACGGCTGAAACGAGGGCCAGCACCAGGCGGTCCAGTTGCCCTCGGGTTTCGGAGGTATCAATGGCCGCCTGCACTATGTCCCTGCCATCAGCCCTGGTCAGCACCCGAAAGGTTGTTCCGGACGCCTCGACCGTTTCCTCGACTTCCCCGCCACCGGCAGCCACCGCAGCAAGTGATGATTCAACCGGCAGGCCTGCGGGCATATCCCTCGACACACTCAGCCGGCCGCGGTCATAGACAGCAAGGAAGATGTCCAGCGGCGCATCGCGCGGGTTATTCAGCGCTGCCGCCGAATCCAAGCGGTCCTGCAGCGCCTGTTCAGCACCGGCGGCCGCCAGATAGTAGACAACCACTCCGGCCAGCGAGAGCAGTACAACTATCAGTGCCGTGAACTGCACGGCGAGACGGCGCGCCGCCCGCCGCGGATCGGCGTCGTTCCCCCGCTCCGTCTGGAACCAGCGCCGCTTCATGCTGGCTTGCCCAGCCGGTAACCGATTCCCCGCACCGTCAGGACCGAGGGCCTGCCGAGCTTGCGGCGCAGGTAATGGACGTATGTGTCCACTACGCCGTCGTCATCGGCGTCGGGGAACACGAGGTCCTGCAGGTCCCCGCGGGGGAAGACCTGCAGGGGCCGGCGGGCGAGCACCTCCAGGAGGGCTGCCTCCCGCTCGGAAAGAACTACCACCGCTCCGTCGCTTTGCGTCACCGTCCTGCCGTCAGTGTCAAACATGCCTCCGGGTACGGGCAGCACGGGTACTTCCTGTGCGGTTCGGCGACGCAGCACGCGGAGGCGGGCCAGCAGCTCGTCGACATCGAACGGTTTGCCCATGTAATCCTCTGCCCCCCGGTCCAGCCCTTCAACCCGGTCAGAAGGGTTCCCGAGAGCGGAGAGCACCAGGGCCGGCACGGCAACACCCCTGCTGCGCAGCCTCGCCAGGACATCCAGGCCTTCGATAGCCGGCAGCCCGCGGTCCAGGAGAAGAACGTCAAAGTTCCGGGTGAGCCCCTCGTGCAGCGCCCGCTGTCCGTCATGGGCGGCGGTCACTGAGTATCCCTCTGATTCGAGGATCTCGGTGAGCATCTGGGCCAGGCGCAGGTCATCTTCCACCACCAGGATCCGCGGTTGGCCTTCCATTGCGCGAGTATATGAGCGGGCCGCCCGGGATGTGGGCGCCCAGACAGGTTTACACTGTAAACGAAGCCGGATTCAGCACTGGCTCCGCAAAACGAATCAACACCACCGTTCGGAGGCAGTTCCGTGGAAGCCGACCAGCCGCTTAGCTCCGCCGTGATTGCACGCACTGCGGCCCGAATCGCGGACAACGAAGGGCTGGAGGCCGTCAGCATGCGCCGGGTTGCCGGAGACCTCGGCGTTTCGGCGATGGCACTTTACCGTCACGTCGCCGGCCGTCAGGAACTGCTCCTGTTGATGGCCGACGCCGTGAAGAGCCGTTCCCTGCTGCCGGAGGGAGAGCACGGGTGGCAGGACATGCTCTCCTACATGGCCGATTCCCTCTGGCGCACCTTTGCCGCCCACCCCTGGCTGCTGGGCATCATCCTGAGTCCGCGCCGCCTGGTCAACCTGGCTGCGCCGGACGATGTAGAGCGCCTGCTCGCCACCCTCTCCACTGCCGGCCTGACGGAAGACGAAGGATTCGACTGCCTGCTGGGGGTCTCAGCCGCAGTCATCGGCACCGTGTCCGTTGCCGGGGCTGCCGGTTCAGCACTGGACGCCGCAGCACCGACGGCGTCCCGGACCGCCGGTTCCAGGCAGGAGTCAGGCACACAGCAGCCCCACGGCACTGACAACTATCCGCGGGCAGAGCGCTTCCAGCGCCGCAGCATCAATGACGAGGTCTCCCGGCAGTCCCTGGACTTCCTGGTGGCCAACTTCATCCGCGGCATCGAATCCAGCCGCGCCCAGTCACCGGCTCCTTCCCGGGAACCGGTTTTACGGAAGGAAGATCATGCAACTGGAGAATAAGACCGCCATCGTCACCGGCGGTGCCGGAGGCATCGGCCGGGGAATCGTCCGGCGGTTCCTCGCCGAAGGGGCAAGGGTCGCCGTCGTGGACATTGACCAGGACCAGGGCGAGAAGCTGCTTGCGGAGCTCGACGGCGAGGTCATTTTCATTGCCAGGGATATTTCGGTCGAGGCGAACGCTGCTGCAATCGTCGCCGAAACCGTGGAGCGCTTCGGCGGCCTGGACATCCTGGTAAACAATGCGCACGCTTCCAGGCAGGCATCCATCCTGGAAACCACCAAAGAGATCTGGGACCTGTCCTTCAACACCGGAACGATGGCCACTTTCTACCTCATGCGCGCCGCCTATCCGGAACTGAAAAAGACCCGCGGAAGCATCATCAATTTTGCTTCCGGAGCCGGGATGAAGGGCCTGCCCAACCAGGTGGCCTACTCTGCGGCGAAGGAAGCCATCCGCGCCATTTCCAGGACGGCCGCCACCGAATGGGCAGCTGACGGCATCCGGGTCAACGTAGTTTCTCCCGTTGCCCTGACTCCGGGAATCGTGCAGTGGAGCAAAGCATTCCCGGACGCTTACCAGGAAGTGCTCGACGGTATCCCGCTGGGCCGGCTGGGTGATCCGGAAACCGACATTGCCCCCGTCGTCGTGTTCCTGGGCAGTGAAAACTCGCGCTATATGACGGGACAGACCCTGATGGCAGACGGCGGCTCCATCAAGCTGTACTAACCGGACTGCGCTAGCCCGGCACCGCCGTAGCCGCGTAACTGGTCACCGCCGAGGTATCCAGGAGGAACTCCGCCTGCTCGCCCACGCCCAGGGACAGCTCGGCCGCGGCGGCCGGGCTGATGTCCGCAGCGAGGCCGGCGCCCCGCACCCGGATCCGGTCCCCCTGCGGTTCGAGATCCGTGACGGTAACGCTCAGGATTTCCCGGCCGGGGTCCGCCGCAGCGGATGCGTGTGGCCGTCGGACCGCAACGGCCGACGGCGGGAACACCGCCAGGAGGGCGCCGGACGCCTGGGCTGCAGCACCGGCGTCCGGAACTGGGAGCTGCAGCCCTCCGGCGGTGACGAGACGGCCGCCGCTAACCCTGCCACGAAGCAGATTGACTCCGGCGAGCCTGGCCGTGAAGGGGGTCTGCGGGCGGCGCAGCACCTGGGCGGGCGGGCCGGATTCAACGATCCGCCCTTCCTGCATCACCAGGACCCGGTCTGCCAGCGTGAGGGCGTCGAGCACGTCATGCGTCACGATCAGCGCGCTCCGCCCGTCCAGGACACGCTTGAGCAGCCTGCGCATCAGCGGAACTGTTTCAACGTCCAGGGCCGCCATGGGCTCGTCCAGCAGCAGCAGCTCCGGTTCCGCAGCCAGGGCACGGGCCAGGGCCACCCGCTGCGCCTGGCCGCCGGAGAGGTCCCCCGGCCGTTTGGAGGCCAGCTCAGCGGCTTCCGTTTCGGCGAGCCAGCGCCGGGCAGCTGCCCGGGCCGCTTTGCGGGAACTGCCCGTGCTGCGCGGACCGAAGGCGACGTTCTCCTCCGCACTCAGGTGCGGAAAAAGCAGCGCTTCCTGGGCGAGGAGGGACGTTCCGCGGCGATAGGCCGGCAGGGACACTCCCTTGCGGTTCGAGAGACTGAACAGCACGGTGCCGTTCAGTTCGGCACGGCCGTTCTCTGGCTGGACCAGGCCGGCGAGCAGTGAAACAACGGTCGATTTCCCCGCCCCGTTGGGCCCCAGCAATGCCACGGTCTCCCCGTCCCCGATGTCGAAGGCAACGTTGATCCCCCGTTCCGGAAGCTCCGCCTGGATTCGCAGCCCCATCAGCCGGCTGCTCCTGCCGGGGCTGAACGTCCCGCAGCGGTCCGGGCGGACGCGGAGCGTCCCGACGCCGTGCGTCCCGGAACAGACCGGTAGGACAGTCCCACCACAACCACAGCCACCACTACCAGCACCAGCGAGAGCGCCACCGCGGCGTCGGCGTCTGCCTCCCGCTGCAGGTAGATCTCCAGCGGAAGGGTCCGGGTGACGCCCTGCAGGCTGCCTGCGAAGGCGAGGGTGGCCCCGAACTCTCCCAGGCAGCGGGCAAAGGAAAGCACCGCCCCGCTGGCCAGTCCGGGGAGAACCAGCGGTACGGTAACCCGGCGAAGGACCGTCCAGGGGTGGGCGCCGAGCGTCGCGGCGACGGCTTCGTAGCGGGTTCCGGCGGTCCGCAGGGCACCCTCGAGGGTCAGGACCATAAATGGCAGCGCCACAAAGGTCTGTGCCAGGACCACCGCGGCGGTTGAGAAAGCGACCTGGATGCCCATGGCTTCGAGCGTCCCGCCGAGCAGCCCCTGCCGTCCAAAGGTATACAGCAGGGCAATGCCGCCCACCACGGGAGGCAGGACCAGCGGAAGCAGTACGAGGGCACGTACCAGGCGCTTTCCCGGGAACCCCACCCTTGCCAGGACCAGCGCCAGCGGCACGCCCAAGAGGATGCACAGCACGGTGCTGGCCCCGGCAGTCCGCAGGCTGAGCGAGAGCGCTGCGAGTGAAGATTCGGATGTCACCAGCGGAATGAACCCTGACCAGTTCACCTCAACGGTGACGGCTACCAGCGGCAGCAGGAGGAACAAGGCGCCGGCGACGGCGGCAGCCAGCACCCAGCGCGGCAGGAGGAGCGTGCTGCTAGGGGGCGCCAAAACCGGCCTCCTGCAGGGTTGCCTGGCCGTTGGCGCTGCTTACGAACCGGATGAAGGCATCGGCAAGCTGCGTATTGTCGGAGCCGGCCAGCCTTACCAGCGGATACCGGTTCACGGCCTCCCGCGCCTCGGGCAGGGGTACCTCCTGGACCTTATCGCCGGCGGCGCGGATGTCGGTGACGTACACCAGCCCGGCGTCGGCCTCACCCGAGATGACCTTGCCCATCACGCCCGTAACGGAGGATTCCTCGCTCACAGGGGAAAGCACCAACCCGGCCGCCTGTTCAATTTGTTGCGCGGCAGCTCCGCAGGGAACCTGCACCGCACACACCACCACCTGTGCTCTGTTCTCGGCCAAGTCCCGGAACCCCGTGATACCGGCGGGATTGCCTGGCGGCACCGCAATGGTGAGCTGGTTCGTGGCAATGACCTGCGGCTCCCCCGCGGCGAGTGAACCCTGGAGGACCTTGGCCATGTTCGCCTCATCCGCTGCGGCGAAAACATCTGCCGGAGCCCCGGCCAGGAGCTGGGCTGCCAGGTCCGTGGATCCTGCCAGGTTCAGCCGGACGGTGCTGCCCGGGTTCGCGGCCTCGAAGTCCCGTGCCAGCTCGGTGAAGGGTTCTTTGAGTGACGCTGCTGCGAACACCGTCAGCTCAGCGCCGGCATCCTGTGTCCCTCCTTGCTGCGGACCGGGTCCGTTGGAGCAGGCGGCCAGGGTCAGCAGGGACACCACTAGGGACACAAAGAGGGCTCCGGAAGAACCTGGCTGCCTCATTGTTGTTTCCTTCCGGGCGGCATCTCCACGATGACGTTGGTTGCCTTGACCACGGCTGTTGCGGTGGAGCCGGGTTCAAGTCCCAGTTCCCGCACGGCTTCCGAGCTCATAAGCGAGACCACACGGAAGGGCCCGCACTGCAGTTCCACCTGCGCCATGACCTTGTCCATGACGATTTCCGTTACGAGTCCCACGAACCGGTTGCGGGCGGAGCTCGCGATTTCTGTTGGATCATCCGGCAGCTGTGCCTGCCGGCGGGCGAGCTGTGCCAGTTCAAGGCTGTCGATGACCTGCCTGCCGCTGGCGTCCCGGTGCCCCGGCAAGGTACCGTTCTCAATCCAACGGCGCACAGTGTCGTCACTGACACCAAGGAACCGTGCAGCTTCGGCGACTCTCAAGCTAGGCATAGGGAAACAATAGCTCCGCAGATGCGTTTGTTTCCACCGCATTTTAGAATATCTGCGGTTTCTCCTGGCGGTGTGGGCCGCACTGCCATCCTGCAGGCGAAAGGAACAGGCCACGTGGACACCGAGCGGGTGCAGCTCCTGGGGCGGTTTACCTCTGCTCTGGAAAGCGCCGGATTCGTCTTCGCGCGCGAGGAGGCAGAACACCTGCTCCGTGAAGCGGGCTCGACGGAGACCGCAGAAGCCCTGCTCCAGCGTCGACTGACCGGCGAACCGCTCGAATACGTGGTTGGCTGGGCAGAGTTCCTGGGCCGGCGGATCCTGGTGGGCCCGGGCGTCTTCATTCCGCGCCGGCGGACTGAGTTCCTGGCTGCGGCTGCACTCGAGTCCGCCCGCGACCGGCGCAGCCCTGTCATCCTGGACCTTTGCTGCGGCAGCGGAGCCCTCAGCACCGTTTTCGCCGCAGCACTTCCGCACGCCGAATTGCATGCCGCAGACCTGTCACCGGAAGCCATTGCCGCCGCACAGGCAAATCTGGGCGGGAGGGCGGCAATCCACCAGGGTGACCTGTTCGCAGCCATGCCCCCTGCGCTGCGCGGCGGGATCGACGTCATTGCAGCGAACGCTCCGTACGTTCCCACCGAGCAGCTCGCGCTCCTGCCGCGAGAGGCGCGTTTCCATGAACCTGCGGCAGCGCTGGACGGCGGGCGCGAGGGGCTTGAGCTGCTCCGCAGGATTGCGGCGGGGGCGCCGGAGTGGCTGCGCCGCGGCGGGGACCTGCTGGTTGAATGCAGTGAGGACCAGGCCCCGGCTTTGCTCGCAGACTTTACCGCCGCGGGATTCGAACCGCGGGTCCGAACCGACGCGGAAAGCCAAACAGCCGTGGTGTCCGGTGTCCTGGACCCAGCGGGGCTGGCCTTCTAGGCGGCCGGAGCGGGCTTTTCGGCCTTTTGGGCCTTGCCGGATTCTTTGGCGACGGCTTCAGCTTCGACGTCGGCGGGCTGGCCGGCAACTTCTGCGGGCTGCCGGTGCCCCTCCAGGAACTCTGCAATCCGGTTGACGGCGTCGCGAATGTCTTCCTCGGCCGGCAGGATTACAAACCGGAAGTGGTCCGGCTCCGGCCAGTGGAACGCTGTCCCCTGCGAGACCAGGATCTTCTGTTCCTCGAGCAGATCCAGCACAAACTGCTCATCGTCATCGAACGGGTAGAGTGCCCGGTCCAGCTTGGGGAACAGGTACATGGCTCCGGAGGCGGGAACGCAGCTGACGCCGGGAATCGTGTTGAGCAGCCGGCAGGCCAGGTCACTCTGTTCGGCCAGCCGCCCGCCGGGCTTCACCAGGTCATTGATGCTCTGGTATCCGCCCAGCGAAGTCTGGATAGCGTGCTGTGCCGGCACATTGGGGCACAGGCGCAGCGACGCCAGCAGGTCCAGCGACTCCCGGTATGCGGCAGTGTCCGCCCGCTTGCCGGTCAGCGCCACCCATCCCGCACGGTAGCCGGGCATCCGGTAGGCCTTGGAGAGTCCTGAGAACGTCAGGACCGGAAGGTCACCGGCCACGGACGCGGTGTGGATGTGTTCGGCTCCGCGGTAGACGATCTTTTCGTAGATCTCGTCGGAGAACAGCACCAGGTTGTGGCGCCGGGCCAGGTCAGCAAACTGTTCCAGGACCTCGCGGGGATAGACCGCGCCGGTCGGATTGTTCGGGTTGATGATCACAATAGCACGGGTGCGGTCGGTGATCTTCTCCTCGACGTCCGCCATATCCGGCCACCAGTGGTTGTCCTCGTCGCAGGCGTAGTGCACGGCTTCACCGCCGGAGAGCATCACTGATGCGGTCCACAGCGGGTAGTCGGGCGCCGGAATGAGTACCTGGTCGCCGGCCTCCAGGAACGCCTGCAGCGTCATGGAAATCAGCTCGCTAACCCCGTTGCCGACCCAGATGTCCTCGACGCCGATCTGCATCAGGCCGCGGGTCTGGTAGTACTGCGAGATGGCAGTGCGCGCGGAATAGATTCCCTTTGAATCGCTGTATCCCTGGGCGCCGCGGAGGTGGTGGATCATGTCCACCACGATTGATTCCGGAGCTTCGAGTCCGAACGGTGCCGGATCACCGAGGTTCATCTTCAGGATCCGCTGCCCCGCCGCTTCCATCTGCTTGGCGACCGCCTGGACCGGCCCCCTCAGGTCGTAGCGGATGTTCTGCAAACGGCTGGAATTCTGCATCGGGGGCATGTTCGGATTTTCCCACTGCCGGGCCCCCGGACCAAACCGGGTGCTGAACTTACAGCTCCCGGGCGTGGGCAGGCCGGCTTCCTATGCAGTCCGGGCCGCGGCCTTTTCGACGTCCGCCGCCGCTTCGCGGACTCCGCGCATCCGGTCGTAGAGGAACGAGAACAGCAGGGCCAGCACCACCGCAATGAGGATGATAACGCCCATGCCGATCAGTCCTGCCTGCAGGCCGGCGGAGGCTTCGGCGTCGTAATAGAGGATCGCCTTGTTGGCGATGGTCATCTGGTACAGGGGTTCCCCGCGCGCTATGAACGCGAAAAAGCCCGGCAGGGTCTCCAGTGGCACCACGCCGGTGGCGGCAGGCAGACCCATGAACACCACGTAGATCAGCGACAGCACCATGCCTGCGCTGCCGAAGATGGTGATCAGGGCAAAGGTCACTGCGGACACCGTGACGATGGACAGCCAGGTGCTGAAGAAGAACCACCCGCCATGCGGGATGGGCATGCCCACGGCATTCGCCACCCACATCATCAGTCCCGCCGTCGGCAGTCCGGCGACGACGGCGATCCCCCACTTGAGCAGGAAAGCCACCCAGCGTGCCGGGAGCAGCCTTGGGCCCAGGACGTAGCGCGGACCCAGCTCCACGGGAAGGACGCCCACGCGGGAGTCCACCAGGAAGTGCAGCGTGACGGACCCGCTGAGACCCACCACCATCAGCAGGACCGAGTAGAAGAAGGCACCCATGCCCAGCGCGGCGCCGTCGGGCGGTTTCTGGAAGGCCGTTTGGGTGATGTGGATCGGATCCTGCAGCACCACGGCGGAGGTTCCGTCGATCTTTGGTGCCAGCTGTTCCTGCACCTGTGCGGGGACTCCTGCCTCGGTCAGCTCGGCGTCCTGGCGTTCGGTTGCCTCGCCCTGGGCCTGGCGGGCGGTTTCGTCCAGCTGTTCGCCCACGCTGGTGCTGGCCTGCTTCAGCGCCGGTTCGACTGCCTCGGCCGCGAGCTGGCTCGCCAGCGGGCTGGCCAGCGGATTGGTGTAAAGGGTGATCTGGGGCCGGCTGGCATCGCCGTCGGTCAGCGAGGAGGAAACGAGCGAGACAGCAGCTTCGGAGAAGTCCTCCTCCACCACCACCGCAGCAAAGACCTGCCCGGAACGGAGCTGGGACTGCGCCTCATCCCAGCTCAGCGGGCGCAGCTCTATTTCATCCGATGAGGAGAAACCATCCTCCATTGTCTTGGTGAGGTTCTCGCCGAAATTCTCCTGGCCGGTGGGGGTGTCCGCACCCTGGTCACGGTTCACGACGGCGACCGGCAGGTGGTTGAGGTGGCTTTCCGGACTGCCCAGCCCGCCGATGTAAAGCGCGGAGCCGGCTCCACCCAGGACCAGCAGGGCCAGCAGCGGGAGCAGCCAGGTGCGCGGTGAGAAATAGACTGCTGCCCTGCTCCCTTGGTAACGGGGAGATGCGCCGGGTTCAGCACCGCGGCGTGAGCGTGGTTCGTGTGCGGGCATGGGAACTACCTCCCGGGATACCGCGCGGTGTTACCGCACGTGCCGAACGTTGGGGGAAGCACTATCCCTATGAACGGTACGTGCACCCTTCGCCGGCGCACAGGTCCGGCGCTGCCGGGGCTGCGTGTGCGGCAGAACTTTACCCGGGTTAACCGCTGTGGTGCCGGCTGCCATGCGGCTTCTCGTGTGCCAGCTGCGCCAGGATTCGTTCGAGTTCGGTACGGTCTTCCTCAGAGAGAACCGCAAAGTACTCATCGGCCTGCCGTGCTCTGTCCTCGCGCACCTCGGAGCGCATTTTTATGCCTTCGTCCGTCAGCGAGATGAGGGTGGCGCGCCGGTCGGAGGGATCCGGTCCCCGCTGCACCAGGTTCTTGGATTCCAGCTGATCCACGACTTCCGTGGCCGACCGCGGCGCTATGCGGAGCATCTCTGCCAGGTCTTTGAGCCGCAGTCCACCCTCTCTTCCGCTGCGTGCAACCGCATTCAGTGCCCTGAACTGGTGCGGCGTGAGGTCAAACGGTGCCAGCTGCTTCATCCAGCGGCCGCGCAGGCCCCGGAAGGCAGCATGCATCAGTTCGCCCAGGGCGGCGGAGTCAGCGTCGGGGTGCGGCATGTCTCCAGTCTAGCCATTCAATGCCTAACCACACTGTGAGGTAGCCGCCGTACTTGTGTGCGGAGGTAGACTCCGGCAGACCAGCCAAACCCAGCCAACCGACTGAGGATAGGACACCGTGCGAGAATTCGTGAAGCTCCCCCGGACGGTCTGGAGCATGGTTGGGTTTACTATCGGGTGGCTGATCCCCGTGGGCATCATGCGGCTGGTCGAGGGCGACGCGCCGCGGCCGGTGGCAGTGGCTCTCCTCCTGTCCGGGATCGCGCTGGCTCTGATTGCGTTCATTCATCGGGCCCAGTGGCGCTCCTCCGAGCGGCTTGCCGATAAACGACGGGAGGACGAGGAACGGCGCCGGCAGGCCCAGGCCTACGAGAAAGAGATCGAAGCGCGCAAGAGGGAGTATGAGGCGTTTCGGCGCCGGAATAGCCCGGAGCCCTAGGCGGGACCGGCCGGCACAGGAAGCGCCAGACTCAACCGGCACGGCGCTTTCTCGTTCTGTGACACCCCGCTCACATCTGCCCACCAACCACATAATGAGGTAACCTCTATATATCGGGGCGACTGACGCCACCGCGCAGACCCGGATTCGCACAAGGAGGAACCTTTGGCCCCACCCAACACCCGTGAACGCCCAGGCGCCGGAATGCCTGAAGGGCCCGGAGCAGTGCCCGGCACCTCCGGACCGGGCGGAGGAGGCGGCGGACGCGGACCTGCCCGCCTGAACCCGGCAGATAAGAAACAGCTGAACCGGCATCCGGTCAGCCTGCGCCGCATCGCCGCACTGTTCGCACCGCACACGCGCGCGATCGCCGTCGTCGTGCTTCTGATCTCCGCAGCCTCGGTGGTCAACCTGGCCCAGCCATTCCTGGTACGAGCCGTCATCGATGACGCGCTGCCCAGCCAGGACCTGCGCCTGCTCGCCATCCTCACCGCCTCCATGGTTGGTGTAGCCGCCCTGACCAGCGTGATCGGCGTCGTCCAGACCTGGCTTGCCACCGCTATGGGCCAGCGGGTCATGCACACGCTGCGAACCAAACTCTTCACCCATCTGCAGGCGCAGTCGCTGGGTTTCTTCACCCGCACCCGCGGCGGCGAAGTCCAGTCCCGCCTCACGCACGACATCTCCGGCATGCAGTCCGTCGTCACCACCACCGCAACCGGAATAGCCTCCAATCTGACCACCACTATCGCCACGGCCATCGCCATGGCGGCCCTCTCCCCCGGACTTAGCCTGATTTCGCTGGTTGTCCTGCCGCCGGCCATCTGGCTCTCCCGGCGCGTAGCCAAGCTCCGCCGGAGCATCACCGACGAACGGCAGCGCGAACTCGCAGCCCTGCACACACAGGTCGAGGAGGGCCTTTCCGTCTCCGGCGTCCGCCTCGCCAAGACCCTGGGCACCAGCCCGCGCGATGCCGAACGCTTCACCGCACGTTCGGAGAACCTCGTGGGGCTGGAACTGCGCAGCCAGCTCGCCGGCCGGTGGCGGATGGCAACGATGCAGATTGTCTTCGCCGCCATTCCCGCCGTCATCTACCTGGCCGCCGGCTTCCCGGCCACGAGCGGAGGCATGACGATCGGCACGCTGGTCGCCTTCACCGGCCTGCAGGCAGCGATCTTCCGGCCCATTATGGGCCTGCTGGACATCGGCGTGCAGTGGGTGACCGCCCTGGCCTTCTTCAGCCGGATCTTTGAGTACCTGGACCTGGAACCGCAGCTGAAGGCGCCTGAAAATCCGGTGCGGCTGGATCCGGACCGGGTCCGCGGCGAGGTCCGCATTGAGGACGTGGATTTTGCCTACGACGGCGGCGCCCCGGTTCTGCGCGGCATTCACCTGACGCTGGCGCCGGGAACAACCACCGCCTTGGTTGGCGCCACCGGCTCCGGCAAGTCCACCCTGGCCTCGCTGGTCCCCCGGCTGAACGACCCGGTTTCCGGGAAGGTGGCCATCGATGGCGTTGATGTACGGGACATAGACCCTCAGGACCTGGCCCGCATAGTAGGCGTGGTGTCCCAGGAGACCTACCTGATACATGCCTCGGTGCGGGAGAACCTGCTTCTGGCCAAACCCGATGCCTCCGATGAGGAACTGCTGAAGGCACTGGCTGCAGCGCAGATTGCAGACGCGATCGGCGCACTCCCGGAAGGCCTGGACACGCTGGTCGGCGCACGCGGCCACCGGTTCTCCGGCGGAGAACAGCAGCGCTTGGCCATTGCCCGGACCATCCTGCGCAATCCCCCTGTCCTGGTGCTCGACGAAGCCACCTCGGCCCTGGACAACACCACGGAAGCCCAGGTGCAGCGGGCACTGGAGCAGCTTTCGGCAGGACGAACAACCCTCACCATCGCCCATCGGCTCTCAACCGTGCAGAACGCAGACCTGGTGGTGGTGTTGGACGCCGGTCAGATCGTGGAGCAGGGAACACCGGCCGAACTGGCAGCGGCCAATGGACCGTTCGCCCGGCTGGCCGCACGGCGAGCCGAGGCAGGCGCACTGAGCTAGAACGCAAGAAGGCCAGCCCTGCTGGGCTGGCCTTCTAAGGCGTTGGGCTCAGGGACGGAAGCTAGGCAGATTCCTGAAGCGCCGCCGTCGGGCCCGCCCGCTCGTGCCGTGTCAGGGACTCGCTGATCCCTGAGCGTCCGCCGCCCAGCCGGCCAAGGTACCCGGCGAAACGGTGGAGGTCCTCGGTGGACCATGAGCCGAGAACGGCCGGGTCAAGCATAATGCCGGTCTGCACGGCAGTAACCCGCTCCCTGGCGGACTCTGTCAGCTCCAGCACCCGGGCGCGCCCGTCGGCCGGGTCCGGCTGAATCTCGATCAGGCCCAGCGCCTGGAGCTGGCGTGACTGCCTGCTGATGACGCTCTTGTCCACCATAAGGAGCTCGGCAGCCGACCCGGAGTGCAGCGGCCCGCTCCGCTTGAGCAGCTGGAGCAGCTTCAAACCGAAGAGCGACAGGGACGGATCCACGTTCCGGGCGGCCTCCCGCATCCTGGCACGCACAACCTCAGTGAGCAGGCGCAGGTTCTGCTCCACGTCACGCTGGGCCTGCTCGCGGGAGAGCTCCGGGGAACTCATTTCGCTAAGTTCTCCCCGCCCGGCTGGCCTGAGCGTGAGGCGGGATCAACAAGGCCAACAGAACCCGTTGCGGCGCCGGACAGCGCGTGTTCCGCGGCGTCGACCTCACGGGTGCTGACAGTCCGGGAGTTGCCGGCAGCATGGTCGGCAACGGAGGCCTCATGAGCGGCGGAAGCAGGCTCGCCCGCCTCGGCAGCCGCAGCCTTCTTGAGCTGCACGGCGTTCTGCCTGCCCAGGCTGGCGTTCGGAAGGAAAATCACGGCAACCAGGGTCACCACGGCCAGGGGAACGCTGTACATAAACACGTGCCCGACGCCGACTCCGTAGGCGCTTTCCACCAGCGCCGCAATCGCGTCAGGCAGCTCGGAGATCTTGGGAATGGTGCCGCTGCCCAGGGCCGCCGCAGCGGCAGCCTGGTCGGCGGGAGCCAGGGCGCTGATGCCGTCCTTGATGTGCGTTGCCACGATGGTGCCGAGCACCGAACCGAGTACGGACACGCCCACGGTGCCGCCGAGGCTGCGGAAGAACGTGACGGCACTGGTGGCCACACCAAGGTTCTTCACCTCGATCGAGTTCTGGACCACCAGTACAAGGTTCTGCATCAGCATGCCCAGGCCCGCACCCAGGACCGCCATGTAGATTCCCACCAGCACGAGGCTGGTTTCATACGTCAGTGTGCCCAGCAGGATGGTTCCCAGCACGGTGAGCACGCCGCCGGAGATCATGATGGCTTTCCACTTGCCGGTCCGGCTGATGATGCCGCCAAAGAGGGTGGACGCGATCAGCAGGCCGGCCATCATGGGAATGGTCAGCAGGCCGGACTGCGTGGGCGTAGCGCCGCGGGCGAGCTGCATGTACTGGGCCAGGAACACCGAGGTGCCGAACATCGAAACGCCCACCGAGATGCTGGCCACCACGGCAAGGGTGAACGTGCGGTTCTTGAACATGGACAGCGGGATGATCGGTTCCGGGGACTTGAATTCCACCAGCACCGCAGCAATCAGCAGGACTGCTGAACCGGCGACCATCAGGAAGGAAGCAAGGGAGGCCCACTCGAACTGGTTGCCCGCCAGGGTCACCCAGATCATCAGCAGCGATACGCCGCCGGCGATCAGCACGGCGCCAAGGTAGTCAATGTGCACCTTGCGCTTGGCATGCTTGGGCAGGTGCAGCGTGAGCTGCAGCAGGATGATCGCGGCAATCGCCACCGGAAGCGCGATGAAGAAGTTCCAGCGCCAGCCAAAGGCATCAGTAACGACGCCGCCGAGCAGCGGTCCGCCGACCGTTCCCACGGCCATGACAGCACCGAAAAGACCGGCGTACTTGCCTCGGTCGCGCGGGCTGATGATGTCCGCCATGATGATCTGGCTCAGCGCTGCGAGGCCGCCGGCACCCAAGCCCTGCAGCACGCGGAAGACAATGAGCGTTCCGGTGTCCTGCGAGAAACCGGCCAGCGCCGAACCGAGCACAAAGATGCCCAGCGCAAGCTGGATGAGGAGCTTGCGGTTAAACAGATCGGCGAACTTGCCCCACAGCGGCGTCGAGACAGTCGTCGCGAGCAGTGTGCCTGTCACCACCCAGGTGTACGCCGACTGGTCGCCGTCGAGGTCGGAGATAATCAGCGGCAGCGACGTGGACACCACGGTGCCGGCCAGGATGGAAACGAACATGCCCAAAAGCAGGCCGGACAGGGATTCAAGCACCTGGCGGTGCGTCATGGTTCCGTCGGGTGAAACGGTTCGCTTAGGCGCTTTCGGCTTCGTTTGCTTTTCGGGCTGTGTGGAGGGGTTAACTGCGGGCGGCATCGGACTCCTGCTGATAGTTGATTAAGGTCAACTATACAACTGGTTGCCTTAGACAACTAGTTTCGTGCCGAAGAACACACCCCGGCGCCAAAGACCGCGTGGCGCGGAAGACTCCGCAGCCATGCCCTGGCGCGGGTAGGGTCGTAATACCCGGCCTTCCCGAGGAGAGGACCCTGCCCGTGGTCTCCATTGCCTGGTTCCGCGACGACCTGCGCACGGCGGACAACCCTGCCCTGCTGGCAGCGGCCCACGACGGCGGCGCGGTGGCGCTGTATGTGCTGGACGAGGAATCCCCCGGCATCCGCCCACTGGGCTCGGCGGCCAAATGGTGGCTGCACCATGCCCTGGCAACCTTGAAGGACGACCTTCATTCCCTGGGCATTCCCCTGGTGCTTCTGCGCGGACCCGCAAGCCAGGCGGTTCCGGCCTTCGTCAACGAATCCGGCGCCGGCAGCATCTACTGGAACCGGCGCTACGGCGGACCGGAGCGCCGGGTGGACGCCACGGTCAAGGAATGGGCGGCCGGAGCGGACGTTCATGCGGAGAGCTTCCAGGCTTCCCTGCTGCACGAACCGTGGACCGTCAGCACGGGACAGGGTGGCCCCTACCGGGTCTTCACCCCGTTCTGGCGTGCTCTTTCCGCCCAGGACTTCCGTGCCCCGCTGGACGCCCCCGCCGAAGCCGGCCGGCCGCCGTCGGGCCTGCCGGCTGGCGATGACCTAGAAAGCTGGGACCTGATGCCAAAGCACCCCGACTGGTCCGCCGGACTGGCGGAGGCCTGGACTCCGGGCGAAGAGGCCGGCCTGAGTGCGCTCGAGGACTTCCTGGCCGGCCCGGTGCAGGATTACGACGACGGCCGCGACGGGCCCGCGAAACCCGGAACCAGCTGCCTCTCCCCCTACCTGAGATGGGGTCACGTCAGTCCGTTCCAGGTCTGGCATGCGCTTTCCCGGGTACGCGGGACCGGACCGGGACCGGATGTGTTCGGCACGGAGATTGGCTGGCGTGAGTTCTGCTGGCACCAGCTCTTCCACAACCCCGACCTGGCTACACAGAATCTGCGTCCCGCCTTCGACGGATTCCCCTGGGAACACCCGCGGGGTGCTGGACCGCAGACCCCTTCCGTGCTGCGCGGACCCGGGCTGGACGCACCGGCGGAGTCCCGGCCGGAGAGCCTGGAGCCGCTGGATGCATGGAAGGCCGGACTAACCGGAATTCCACTGGTGGACGCCGGCCAGCGGCAGCTTTGGCACATGGGCTGGATGCACAACCGGGTACGGATGGTGGCCGCGAGCTTCCTGATCAAGAACCTGGGCATCCACTGGCGGGTCGGTGAAGAGTGGTTCTGGGAAACCCTGGTGGACGCAGACCCCGCGAGCAACCCGGCAAACTGGCAGTGGGTTGCCGGATCCGGCGCGGACGCCGCGCCGTTCTTCCGCATCTTCAACCCGGAGACCCAAGCAAAGCGCTTTGATCCGGACGGTGCCTACATCTCCCGCTGGGTACCCGATGCCCTGGTCCCGGGCTACCCTGAGCCGCTGGTGGACCTGAAGGAATCACGGCGGCATGCTCTGGACGCCTACGAGAGCATCCGCTGACTCACTGAGCCAGGGCGGCAATCACGGCGTCCGTGACCTCCTGTGTTCCGGCTGCGCCCCCGACGTCGCGGGTCTTGGGGCCCGACGCCGCTACGGACCCGATCGCCGCCTCCAGCCTGCGGGCCTCACCGGGAAGACCCAGGTGGTCCAGCATCAGGGCGGCGCTGGCAATAGCTCCGACGGGATTACTGATCCCTCGTCCGGCAATGTCCGGAGCGGAGCCGTGGACCGGCTCGAACATTGACGGGAACCGCCGCTCCGGGTTCAGGTTGGCGCTGGCGGCAAGGCCCAGGCTGCCCGCCAGCGCAGATCCCAGGTCAGAGAGAATGTCCGCGAACAGGTTCGAGGCCACCACCACGGAGAGGCTCTGCGGGGCCAGGACAAACCGGGCACTCATCGCATCCACCAGCACACTCTCGGTTTCGACGTCCGGGTAGTCCGCTGCGACTCGGCGGAACACTTCGTCCCACAGCACCATGCCGTACTGCTGGGCGTTGGACTTGGTTACGGAGGACACTTTCCGAACCTGACGGGTCAGTGCCAGCTCAAACGCAAACCGGATGATCCGCTCGCACCCGGCTTCGGTGAACAGGGCTGTCTGGACTGCCACCTCGCTGCCCGGGCCCCGGCCTGAAAGGTTGCGGCCGCCCAGACCGGCGTACTCCCCTTCCGAGTTTTCCCGCACCACAATCCAGTCCAGCGCCGAAGTATCCCTGCGCAGCGGAGACTCGATGCCCGCCAGGAACCTTACCGGCCGGATGTTCGCCCACTGGTCGAAGTTCTGGGTGATATTCAGGCGCAGGCCCCACAGGCTGGTGTGGTCCGGTACGTTCTCCCAGCCCACGGCACCAAAGTAGACAGCGTCGCAGTCCTGCAGTTT
This sequence comes from Arthrobacter gandavensis, assembly GCF_039528575.1. Lineage (NCBI taxonomy): Bacteria > Bacillati > Actinomycetota > Actinomycetes > Micrococcales > Micrococcaceae > Arthrobacter > Arthrobacter gandavensis. The sequence continues at coordinate 56,471 of NZ_BAAALV010000001.1, read as the reverse complement.
CTCCAGTCCCTTCGGATCCATCATCACTCCGTGCTCGGCATAGTAGGCGCTCCCCCAGGGGTACTCGATCCAGTCGAATCCGAATCCGCCGGAGCTACCGGCCAACGCCTCGAGTACCTGCTGTCCGGCACCGATAACCTCTGCTCCAATCCCGTCACCGGGAATCACTGCGATTCGAAGCCTGCGTTCCATCTGCCCTCTCCCCTCGTCGCTGCGCCGGCGCTGCCGTCCAGCCCCTGGACCGGGGAGCCTATCCGACGCCGGGCCCCGGCGCGGAAGTTCCTTGCTTCCCGACGGACATACGGCCCGCTGCCCTTTCGGCAGGCACGGGGACCCGGCTATTTTTGGCTGGACATCACCCGCTCCGGCCAATGGAGGCAAGGATGTCCCAGGATCTCTCCCCCTCGAGGACGGGCGGCGGGCAGCCGGCCCGCACCGACGTCGAAGCGGCGCTGCTCGGCGGACGCACCTTCCGAACCCTCAGCGAACAAACACTCTCTCCCCGTGAGGAGCGGTTTGAGCGGACCAGGCAGACCATCGGTTTCTTCCTTGCCCCTGCGGTCACCATCATCTTCGCCCTCTGGCCCTCGGACATGGACTCCACCCAGCAGCTGCTCGCCGCGATCCTGCTCGGCGTCATCGTTCTGTGGATCTGCGAGCCCGTGCCAATCCCGATCGGCGGGCTGATTGGAGTTGCCGCCGTCGTCATTTTGGGTGTTGCGCCGTCCACTGCGGTCCTGGCGCCCTTCGGATCCACCACCATCTTCACTTTCATTGGCGCGTTCATCCTGGCGCAGGCAATGCTCAAGCACGGCCTGGCGCAGCGTCTGGCGTTCGCCGTACTGTCGCTGCCCCGGCGTCGGGCGTTCCACCTACCGCGTGATCATCGCCTTCGGCGCGATTACCTGCCTGCTCTCGGCCTTTGTTTCCAACACCGCCACGGTCGCGATGCTGCTGCCGACGGCGCTGGGCATCCTGGTGGTCATCGCCAAGCTGATGCAGGACCGCGGCGAGGTGAAGCCCGACTTTGATCCCCTGCGGCTGCGCGTGGGGGCCGCACTCATGCTGATGCTGGCCTACGGGGCGAGCGTTGGCGGACTGCTGACCCCGGTTGGCTCGCCGCCGAACCTGATTGGCCGCGGCTTAATCGAGGAAGCCACCGGGGAGCGGATCTCCTTCGCGCAGTGGATGGCTGCAGCCGCACCCTTGTGCCTGGGCATGTTCCTCATCCTGGCACTGGTGATGTTCCTGCTGAACCGTCCAGAGGTCCGCCGGATCGAGGGTGTTGAGGAGTACATCCGCGAGCAGAAAGCCGAACACGGCAAGATGAGCCGGGCAGAGGTCAACACGCTCGTGGCGTTCGGAACAACCGTTGTGCTCTGGCTGACCCCGGCAGTGGCATCGCTCGTGGCCGGAACGGATTCAGAAGTCTACGCGTTCCTGGACGACCGCCTGGATGAAGGGATCGTGGCGGTACTAGGGGCGTCGCTCCTGTTCATCCTTCCCACCAACTGGAAGGAACGGAAAGCAACCCTGACATGGACCGATGCTGCCAAGATCGACTGGGGAACCATCCTGCTCTTCGGCACCGGAATCATTTTTGGCGCGCTGCTGGCAGAGACCGGGCTCGCCGAGACCATTGGCAACGCCGCGTCGGACAGCTTGGGGATTACCAGCATCGTTGCGATCACGGCCTTCTCCACGCTCCTGGCGATCCTGATTTCGGAGACCACCAGCAATACCGCCTCCGCCGCCGTCGTGGTTCCCATTGTCATACCGCTGTGCACCGCCATGGGACTGGACCCGTTTGTTCCGGCCCTGGCTGCCACCTTCGCAGCGTCTTTCGGCTTTATGCTCCCGGTCTCCACACCGCAGAACGCGATTGTGTACGGGTCCGGTGCCGTCCCGATCATCCGCATGATCCGCACCGGCCTGGTATTCGACATTCTTGGGGCGGCGCTGATCATCGCGCTGCTGCCGCTCATGGTTGGCCTGGTGGGGATTGGCGGCTGACCAGGACGGGCAGGCCCGGACGCGCCGGGCCGCCGTCGAGGCAGGCGTCGACTGGGGGTTCTTCGTCTTCGGCGGGCTGGCAGCCATCTGGTTTGCCGTCCTGCTCCTGGACGAAAGCCTGAGCTTCAGGCGGCTCTGGTTCCTGGTGTTCTTCTGGGCTGCCCTGGCCTATCTGGTACTGCCCCGGCTGCACAGGATCCTCACCAGCATTTACGTGCCCGACTATTTCATGGGCCGCACCCGGACCAGCGACGGATTGTTCGGCGACCCCGTGAACCTGGCGTTCAACGGGAGCGCCGGGCAGCTGCATGCCCTCATGCGGACAGCTGGCTGGACGCAGGCGGACCCCGTAGATCTTGAGAGCAGCTGGAAGATCGTCACCTCGACCCTCCTCCGCCGCAGCTACGATGCTGCTCCGGTTTCTCCGCTGTTCCTCTTCGAACGCCAGCAGGACTTCGCCTACCAGCAGGAAGTGGACGGCAATCCCGGGAAGCGGCACCATATCCGGTTCTGGAAGTGTCCGGACGGGTGGAAGCTGCCGGGAGGGATCGCCGTCGACTGGCTGGCTGCAGCGTCCTACGACCGGGCCGTGGGACTCTCCTACTTCACGCTGCAGGTGACCCACCGGATCAGCCCGGACGTGGACCATGAACGCGACCACGTTGTTGAATCCGTACTGGGAGCATCCGAGGCAGTGTCCCTGACAGTCATCCGGGACTTCTCCTCGGGCTACCACTCACGCAACGGCGGCGGCGACAGCATCCGCACGGACGGAAATTTGCCCGTCCTCGACGCCGGCGCAGTGCGCGGGGCTTATCAGGACCAGCTTGGAGGCAGGCGGGGACGGCACCGCGCGGGGCGCCCGGCACCGATCGTTGTTGGCGCGGTGCTGATCCTGCTGCGCGTGGCTGCCGCCCTCGCGGTTGCCGGGCTGCTCTTTACCGGCTCGGCCGAACGGACGTGGGTGGCAGACCTTGCCGGGAATGACCGCGAACTGTTCGCCGCAGCAGACGTGTACGTGCCGGCCGGGATTGTGCTGCTGGCCTTCTCGGCCTTCGAAGGCACCCTGGCGCTGCTGGTCCTGAGGGGAACCAACTGGGCGCGGATTACGGCCATGGCCCTGAGCTCGGTGTCCATCATCCTTCAGGGGGCAACGTTCATTGCAGGGGACCCGGACCAGGTCCTGCAAAGCGAGCGGCCGGCCTACGCACTGGATGTGCTCATTCTCCTGGCGCTCTCCAGCGGCCGGGCGCGGAAGTTCTCCCACCTTAAACGAAAGGGCAGAAACGGCTCGTTTCAGCGTTCAAACGAGCCGTTTCTGCCCTTTCGGCGGGGAGAAGGGATCCCCGGACGGAACTAGCTGAGCTTGGAGGCCACCAGCGCGGTGAGGTCCACCAGACGGGAGGAGTAACCCCACTCGTTGTCGTACCAGCCCACGATCTTCACCTGGTTGCCCTGGACCTTGGTCAGGCCGGAGTCGAAGATGCAGGAGGCCGGATCGCCAACGATGTCCGAAGACACAATCGGGTCCTCCGTGTAGGTCAGGATGCCGGACCAGCGGTCAGAAGCGGCAGCGGCACGGAAGGCCGCGTTGACTTCTTCGACCGTGGTTTCGCGGCTGACGGTGACCGTCAGGTCCGTGGCGGAACCGGTGGGAACCGGAACGCGCATGGCGTAGCCGTCCAGCTTGCCCTTCAGGTCCGGCAGGACCTTGCCAATGGCCTTGGCTGCACCGGTGGACGTGGGAATCACGTTCAGGGCGGCGGCGCGGGCCCGGCGAAGGTCGCTGTGCGGGGAATCCTGCAGGCGCTGGTCTGCGGTGTAGGCGTGGATGGTGGTCATCAGACCCTGCTCAATGCCGAATTCACGGTTGAGCACGTCCGCCATCGGTGCCAGGCAGTTGGTGGTGCAGGAAGCGTTGGAGATGATGTTGTGCTTTTCGGTGTCGTAGTCACCGTCGTTCACACCCATCACGACGGTGAAGTCCTCATCCTTCGCCGGAGCGGAGATCAGGACCTTGCGGGCGCCGGCAGCAATGTGCTTCTCGGCGTCGGCGGCCTTGGTGAACAGGCCCGTGGATTCGATGACGATGTCCACGCCCAGCTCGCCCCAGGGCAGGCTGCCCGGATCGCGCTCAGCCAGGACCTTGATGGTCTGGTTCCCCACCCGGAGGTCACCGTCGACGACGCGGACGTCTTCGGAGAGGCGCCCTGCGACCGAGTCGTACTTGAGCAGGTGTGCCAGCTGTTCGGGATCGGCCAGATCGTTGACCGCGACTACCGAAAAACCGTTCTCGCTCTGCAGTGCGGCGCGGAGGAAATTGCGCCCGATGCGGCCAAAACCGTTGATTCCGACTCGAATACTCACAAGGGCCTCCTGAAGGCTTGGGGACTAAATTTAGAGACTAAATATATGAACTAGTACAATTATGCTGTTATTCCCGCCACTCGTCAAAGGGGCCCTAACTTTGGATGTTTCCGCTAGCACTCCGCAGCTGCTGCGCCGCACCAACCTGCGCTCCGTCCTGGACGTGCTGCGCGCCGTCCCCTCGGCGACGGGAACGGACCTCATCCAGGCCACCGGCCTCACCCGCGCCACGGTCATTGCCGTCTGTGATGACCTGATTGCCCGCGGCTGGGCACGGGAGGCAGAGTCCCCCCGCCTTGGCGGACAAAAGGGCAGGCCCGCGCGGCGTTTCGAGTTCAACGAGAGCGCCGGATTCGTCCTGGGGCTCGACGTCGGCCTGGCCACCGTCCGTGTTGTGGTCTCCGACCTTGCCGGCAGCGTGGTGGGCGGCACCGAGTCACGCTTCCCGCACCACGGCGGCACCCCGGCTGACCGCCGCTCCGCAGTGATCGCGGCGGCGCAGGCATCGCTGGCCGACGCCGGTGTGCCCGAATCCCGCGTCCTGGGCGTTGCCCTGGGAATCGCGGCCCAGGTCACCCCTGACGGCAGCATTGCTCCGGGCCAGGAACTGGCACCCATGTTCGATCTTGGCCTGACCAAGGAATTCGGCGAAGAATTCGGCTGGCCGGTGCTGGTGGAAAACGACGCCAAGCTGGCTGCCCTGGCCGAACGGTGGCGGGGAACCGGAGTGGATGAAAACAACCTTGCCGTGATCCTCGCCGGTGAACGCCTGGGCACGGGAGTCATCGAGTCCGGCAGGCTGGTCCACGGCGCCCTGGGCCGCGCCGGAACCATGGGCGGGCTTGAACTGGTAGAGGGCGTGGGGAACCAGGACGGCATCGCCAAGCTTGCGCGTCTTTGGGGCACGGCGGCGCTGGATGCCGGACACGACGGCATGATCCGCCGCCTGGTGGGCAACCACACCAACCGCGTTTCAGCGCGCTACGTCTTTGAGGCCGCAGCTGCCGGCGACGAAACTGCCGCAGAAATCCTTGAACGAATCGGCAAGCGGATGGCGCGGGTGCTGGCTTTGGTTTCGACCTTCTTCGATCCGCGCCTCATAGTCATCGGCGGCGCCGTCGCCGCATCTGCCACAGCACTGCTGCCTGTCATGACAGACGAACTCGCCAGGTACGTTCCGGACCCGCCCCGGCTAGCGGTCTCGGAACTGGGCGAAATGCTCGTTGCCACCGGGGCCGTCCGGCTCGCCCTGGATCATGTGGAGGCCCGGCTGCTAGACCTCCGCCCCGGCGGCGCACCTGCAGCTTCCGCTCCGGAAACGGGCACTCCGGCCTAGACTTGCGGTGCACCGGCACCGGAACGGCGGAGGATGGATGGAACCCATAGCGCGCGCTGAGCTGCTCCGGCGGCGGGCTTTCAGCCACGGCCTTGGCACGCAGGCACTGCCCGGGGGCCCGGCAGCTGCCGTCAGCCGGCTCTTCGCACTGCAGGGCCAGGATCTGCCGGGGGTCCTGTGGTCAATAGGTGTCCGCACGGGCGCCACCCAGGACCAGGTCCGGGCCGCCTTCAACGACGCCACACTGGTCCGAACCTGGCCGTTCCGCGGCACGCTGCATGTACTGGCCGCCGAGGACGTGCCCTGGCTCCTCTCGCTGACCGCCGAGCGGACGCTCCGCTCGGCTGCCCGACGGCGCGCGGAGCTTGATCTCGACGAGCGGACCGTGGAACGGACGCGGGAGGTGGCCGAAGGAGCGCTGGCCGGACGGCGCGCGCTCGGCCGGAAGGAGCTGCTGGCACGCTTCGAATCCGCGGGAATCTCCACGTCCGGGCAGCGCGGCTACCACCTCCTGTGGCACCTCTCCATTTCCGGCACCACGGTCCTGGGTCCGTTTGACGGAGCCGAGCAGCAGTTTGTCCTCCTCGACGACTGGGTGGCCAGGCGGCGCGGCCTCGACGGCGATGCGGCGCTGGCCGAGGTGGTCCGGCGCTACCTGAGGGGCCGCTCCCCCGCCACCACCGCCGACCTGGCCTGGTGGACCAAACTGCCGGTCACCGCCATCCGGCGCGGGCTTGCTGCCTGCGGTGCCGAACTGGAAGAAGTTGAATACGACGGCGCCGCCCACTGGCAGCTCATGCCGCCGCCTGAGGGTGCGGACGAGGCACGGATTCAAACCGCCGTCCTGCTCCCGGGATTCGATGAGTACCTGCTGGGTTACACGGATCGCAGCGCTGCGTTGGCTTCCGAACACGCGCCGCTGACCGTGCCCGGGAAAAACGGAGTCTTCAAACCCACTCTGGTGCTTCGCGGCCGTGTGGCCGGAGTCTGGTCCAGGAAAACAACCCGGACCTCGACGGAGGTCACTGTTCTGCCCTTCTCCCCCATCAGCAGCCGTGACTGGAACGCCGTCGAGCGCGCGGCCTGCGACTACGGCCGGTTCCTCGGTACCCCGGTGACTGTCGAGCGGTCCTGAACGCCGTGGGCTTCCGGCACCTCTATCCGGGGCCGGTGACGTCCCGTTAGCGTTGAACGCACGAATCCGTGAAGGACTGACCGGAGGGACCGCACCATGGAGACGGAATCAAACGGAACGGGAAAGGTAGCGGTCATCACCGGCGCCTCGTCCGGAATCGGGGCGGCAACGGCACGGGCCCTGCATGCGAACGGGTTCCAGGTGGCGCTTCTGGCCAGGCGCATGGACCGGCTTCAGGCGCTGGCCTCCTAGCTTGGACCGGAGCTCGACTCCGATTACCGGGAAATGGTGAACGTTAATCTTCTCGGTGCCATCACCGCCACGGAGATCTTCCTCGACCAGCTGCGACCCGGCAACCAGGGCACGCACTGAAGCGTCCTACGCCGAAGTTTCCATCCCTGCGGAGGATGTCGCGGCGGTGGTGGCTTTTGCCGTTATGCAGCCGCCCGGCGTCGGGCTCAATGAGATCACTGTGCGCCCCCGGAAGCAGTCGCTAGCCCAGCCGGGCTAGCAGGGCGTCCAGCACCTGGAGCTGGCCTTTGACCAGCTTTGTCCGGGCTGCCCGGGCGTTAAACCAGCCGGCCCGGTCGACTTCGGGAAATTCCCGGACGATGCCCGACTTTGCCGGCCATTCGAGCGGGAAAGTGTTGCTGTGGATGTCCCGGGCGGGGAAGTCCGCGGCAGCCGCAAACACCGTGATCTCCTTCGCCGCAGACTGCCGGAACGTCCCCAGCAGCTCGTACTCCGCATCGGGAGCCGGCCAGCCCATCTCTTCACCGAACTCGCGGAGGGCCGCCGTGAGCGGATCCTCCGGTGGCGTGAATTCACCCTTTGGTATCGACCAGGCGTGTTCATCACGGCGGGCCCAGAAAGGTCCGCCCATGTGCGCGATCCACAGTTCAACGCCCTGGCTTTCCCCCGCTGCTCCTGGTGGTGAACGGCGGTAAAGCAGGATTCCGGCACTGGTGATCATGCGGTTGGCTTCCTCTGAGCTAGCCTTCGAGCATCGCCACGGAGCGGTTCCACAGGTCCAGGGCCAGCGCGTGGTCACCGGCCAGCTTGTTGGTCCGGGCAGGCTTGGACCGGACGAAGTACCTTCCCGTGGGGTAATCGGCTCCCGGAGTGCCCTCGGCCAAAAACACCAGGGTCTGGGCTCCCTTCTCCGGGCTCTGGAGCACCAGCCGGCCAATGATCCCCTGGTAGACCGAGCGCATGGCCGAACCCTCCGCGCTGGAAAAACTCGAACCAATGACGCCCGGATGAAAGGCGGTGGAGGTGGCCCCTGCAGCGCGGTAGCGGCGGTCGAACTCCTCGGTGAAGAGGATTTGCTCAAGTTTTGAATTCCCGTAGGCCTTCTGCGGGGTGTAGTTCTTTTCCTCGTCCAGGTCTGTGATGTCCAGTTTGGCGAAGAGCCGGTTCGCGGCACTGGAAGTGTTGATGACCGTTCCCTTTGATTCGAGCAGACGGTTGGTCAGCAGCCGGGTGAGAAGGAACGGGGCCAGGTAGTTCACCTGGAACGTCATTTCGTGTCCGTCTGCCGTGACCTGCCGTTCCTTGCCGAAGATGGCACCGGCATTGTTGGCCAGCACTTCGATCCGCGGGTACCGCTGCAGGAGGTCGGAGGCGAGGCTGCGGACCTGGCCAAGGTCGGCGAAGTCGGCGGTGAAGTACTCGCTGCCGATGTCCTCTGCCACTGCGGCGGTTTTCTCGAGCGACCGTCCCACCGGAACAACATGGTGCCCGTCCGCGGCGAGCCGGCGCGCGGCAGCCGCACCGACGCCGTCGGACGCGCCGGTAATCACGATGGTCTTGGGAGCCACACGGGCCTGCTTTCGTTGAAATGCCGGGACGGGCTCACCTTAGCGGGGTCCGGGCCGCCCGCGGTAGCCGGTCGCGGGCTTTTGGGCAGCTGCCTAGGACGCCGGACGGCGGCGCCAGTAGGCAGCCACGAGGGCACCGGACACGTTGTGCCACACCGAGAACACCGCGGCAGGCAGGGCAGCTTCCGGGCTGAAGTACTCCCGGGCCAGTCCTGCTGCCAGCCCTGAGTTCTGCATCCCCACCTCAACGCCCATGGTGCGGCGGGACGCCACGGGCAGCTTGAACAGGCGGGCGGCTCCGTAGCCCACTCCCAGTCCCAGCCCGTTGTGCAGGATTACGGCCAGCAGGATCAGCCAGCCAGCGGTCAGGATGGCCGCTGCGCTTCCGGCGACCACGGCCACGACCACGAAGGTGATCGCGGCCACGGATACCCAGGGAAGCACGGGAAGGATCCGGTCCACGATCCGCGGAATGAGGTAGCGGATCAGCAGCCCCAGCAGCACCGGCACCAGGACAATCTGGACGATCGAGAGTGCCATTGAACCGGCGTCGACGGCCATGTACCGGCCGGCGAGCCAGAGAGCCAGCAGCGGCGTGAACAGCGGCGCCAGCAGGGTGGAGACCGAGGTCATCGCGACTGAGAGCGCAACGTTTCCACGGGCCAGATACGTGACGACGTTGGACGCAGTTCCACCAGGGGCGCAACCCACGAGGATTACGCCGGCTGCGAGTTCCGGCGGAAGCTGCAGCGCCCAGGCGATGCCCAGCCCCAGCAGGGGCATGACCAGGAACTGCGCCACCACCCCCAGCAGCACCGGCAGCGGCTGGCGGACCACCAGGGCAAAGTCCGGCAGGGTCAGGGTCAGACCCATGCCGAACATGATCAGCATCAGCCCGGGATTGATCAGCGGGGCGAGTGACGTAAAGGGATCCGGGAAGGCCAGGGCCACCGCTCCCCCGGCGAGGATCAACAGCGGAAACACTGTCACCGCTATGCGCGCGCTGCGCTCTTCGGCTGCCTGGACTGGTTTGGGGAGAGTGGTTCCTGGGGTGCCGGCCATGGCCAATATGCTGGCACAGCCCGCTCCCCGGCAGCGGGCGACTCGCCGCCGCGGGTATGCGGGGCCGATCCGTGGCAGGATCTGCGGTATGCCTGATCACCTGATGCTCCTTGATACGGCCTCCCTGTACTTCCGCGCCTTCTACGGGCTGCCGGATTCGCTGCGCCGCCCGGACGGCACACCGGTAAATGCTGTCCGCGGTCTGGCGGACATGATCGCCCGGCTGGTCACCGAGTTCGAACCCACCCACCTAATCGCCTGCTGGGACGAGAACTGGCGGCCCCAGTGGCGGGTGGACCTGCTGCCGTCCTACAAGGAACACCGGGTTGCCCGCGTGGTTCAGGACGGCCCGGACATTGAAGAAGTTCCTGAGGCACTCGAGGCGCAGATACCGATGATCCGGGAGGTTCTGCGGCTTGCCGGAATCGCCGTCGTCGGGGTTCCGGACCATGAGGCGGATGACGTGATTGGCAGCTACGCGGCCCAGGCCTCCATCCCCGTCGACGTGGTCACCGGGGACCGGGACCTGTTCCAGGTCATCAATGACGCCCAGGGCGTCCGGGTCCTCTACACCGCGGGCGGCATGAAGAACCTCAAGATCATGGACGACGCCGCCGTCGTCGCCAAATACCGCGTCCTGCCCGAGCAGTACGCGGACTACGCAACCCTGCGGGGTGACAGCTCGGACGGGCTGCCCGGTGTTTCCGGCATCGGGGAGAAGACTGCCTCCTCCCTGCTCGCGGAGTTCGGCACGCTCGATTCGCTGCTCCGGGCGGCGGCGGAGGACGACGGCGGTGTCTCCTCGGCGATACGGGCCAAGTTGTCCGGGGCCCGGGAATACCTCGAGGCCGCGCCAACCGTCGTGCGGATTGTGCGCGGCCTCGAGGTGCCGTCATTGGACGACGCCGGTGCCCGGCTTCAGCCTGTTGGCGAGGATGCCCGGTCCCGGCTTGGGGAGCTGGCCGGGGAATGGAACCTCGGAAGCTCGGTCAAGCGCCTGCTGCAGGCCCTGGACCCGGCGGAGAAGGCCGGTTCCTAGTACTGCGCGATGAAGCGCCCGATGACGCCGCCTGCACGCAGCTTGTCGATCGCTTCCGGAATGTCGGCGTGCGCGATGATGTTCATCGGCGGGTTCAGCTTGCCGGACTTCATCAGCTCATACAGGGCTTCCAGGTCTTCCTTGGTGCCGGACTTCGAGCCCTTGATGCTCAGCTGGTTGATGATGATCGGGTAGGTGTTGATGGTGGCTTCCAGGCGTCCCATCCCAACCTGCACCAGGGTGCCGAACTCGGCCAGGGTTTCGATGGCCTGTGACGTGGTGGTGCCGAAACCGGCGTAGTCCACGATCAGGTCCAGCCCCTTGTCCTTGAACTCGGTGATGGACTCGGCAACGCCGGCCAGGCCGATCTCATCGGCGAGCTTGCGCGTCTCTGCGTTGATTTCCGCGCCGTAGACCTCTGCGCCGGAGAGTACTGCCACGCGGGCGCCGATGTAGCCGAGCCCGCCAAGCCCAATGACGCCAACCTTCATGCCGGCCTTAGCGCCGCCCACGGCCATGATCGCGTGGTAGGCGGTGAGGCCTGCGTCGGTGGCCATGGCAGCGAGGTCGAACGGGACTTCGTCGGGGAGCTTCACCAGGTTGTCATCGGTGGCAACCAGCTTGGGCGCGAATCCACCGTCCCACTTGCCGTAGCCCAGCGCATCGCCGTCGCTCATGACCGGGGCAAGGCCCACACGGTCTCCGACCTTCCAGTGCTCCATGCCCGGGCCAACCTCGGTGATCACACCGGCATTCTCGTGGCCCATCGTGCGCGGGAGTTCGAAGAACAGGGGCATCCATCCCGGGTCGTCCAGGGCGGTGACATCGGAGTGGCAGACGCCTGCTGCCTTGACTTCGACGACCACCTGTCCCGGGCCCGCGTGGGGTTCGGGTACTTCATTGAGTTCCAGGGGCTTGTTTGTGCCGGTGAACTGCCATGCCTTCATGGGGCATCTCCTTTTCATTTGGCTCAGTGGAGGCCCTGGTCCAGGTGCCCTCCACATTTTCACCCTACGCCCGGGCAACCCCGGAGAATGGCCGTTTGGGATGTGAAGAACAGCACGTCAGGGCCAACTTTTGGGTGCGGACCGGGATATCCTGCCAGCAGAACCAATCACGCACGGACGGGGAAGAATGCACGAACAGCCCAGCACCCCGGCAACGGGTTCACAGGCCCCTGCACTTCCGTCCCAGCGCCGCGTACTTGCCGTCCTGGTGGCGGGGCAGGTCTTGGGCGGAATAGGCATGGGAGCCACGCTTTCCCTCGGTGCGCTGCTGGCCGCAGCCCTGTCCGGTTCCCCCGCCTGGTCCGGAATGGCAGCGACCATGAGCACCCTGGGTGCAGCTGCGGCAGCGGTTCCGCTGGCCCGCCTGGCCCAGGCGCGCGGACGCAGGGCCTCCCTGTCCACGGGCGCCCTGATCTCCGCAGCGGGCGCCGTCACCGCCGTCACCTCGGCAGTTGCCGGGTTCTTTCCGCTGCTGCTTGCGGGCCTGGCACTGCTTGGTGCGGGCAGTGCCGTCAGCCTCCAGGCCCGCTTCGCTGCGGCGGATCTCTCGCAGCCCGGTACCCGAGGCAGGGACCTGTCGATCGTCCTGTGGTCCACCACCATTGGTGCGGTCCTGGGGCCAAACCTGTTCGGCCCGGGTGAGGCAGTGGGTTCGGCTCTTGGCCTTCCGCCGCTGACCGGAGCCTTCGTCTTTTCAATCGCGGCCCAGCTGGCTGCGGCAGCGGTGTACCTCGCCGGGCTTCGGCCGGACCCGCTGCTGGCGCTGAAGGCGTTTCGGGCAGCCGCCGAGCAGGCGGAAGGAGCAGCTCCCGTTCCGGGGCGCTCCGGGCTGGCCGTCCTGCGCAGCAACCCGGGCGCGCTCTATGCTGTGGCAGCGATTGCGCTGAGCCATGCGGTGATGGTTGCCCTGATGTCAATGACGCCGGTGCACCTGAGCAGCCATGGTGCGGCCATCAGCGTCGTGGGGTTCACGATCAGCCTGCACATTGCCGGAATGTATGCGCTTTCCCCGGTCTTCGGCTGGCTCTCCGACCGTGCCGGGCGCAGGAACATCATCCTGCTGGGGCAGCTTCTGCTGCTGGGCGCACTGCTCCTCGCGGGCACCGCTTCGGAGTCCACGGCCGGGGTGACGCTCAGCCTGATCCTGCTGGGGCTGGGGTGGTCCGCTTCCGTGGTCTCGGCGTCGGCCCTGCTCTCTGACTCCGTGACTGCCCGGGAGCGCCCGGCAGTCCAGGGGATTTCGGATCTCGGGATGAATGCCGCGGGAGCCCTGGGAGGTGCGCTGGCCGGCCCCGTGCTGACCGCTGCCGGGTACTCCGGCCTTGGCTACGCCGCCGTGTCGCTGGTAGCCGTGGTCATTGCCTGGAGTGCTGTCGGTGCCCGAAGTGGGACTCGAACCCACACACCTTTCGATACTGCATTTTGAGTGCAGCGCGTCTGCCAATTCCGCCATTCGGGCAGGCCCTGTGACGTTGATCAAACGGATTGATTCCCCGTGTTGGGCGCGAAACCACTCTACATGCAGATAGGCTGTTTTCGTGAACTACCGGCAGCCACCGGTAGCGCTGTCGTCTTTCCAAGGAGCATCTGTGTCTGAGTCATCCGAGTCCGTACCGTCCAACACTCCCGCGCGGCGCGTCCTCGTTGCAGAGGACGAGACGCTGATCCGCCTGGACATCGTTGAGATCCTCACCGGTGAGGGCTACGAGGTTGTCGGCGAAGCAGACAACGGCGAGAAAGCCGTGCAGATGGCCACCGAACTGAAGCCCGACCTGGTGCTCATGGACGTGAAGATGCCCGTTATGGACGGTATCAGCGCAGCTGAAGCGATCGTGAAGGCCCGCATAGCTCCCGTAGTGCTCCTGACCGCCTTCAGCCAGAAGGAACTCGTGGAGCGCGCCCGCGAAGCCGGCGCCATGGCGTACGTGGTGAAGCCGTTCACGCCTGCGGACCTGATTCCGGCGATCGAAATCGCGCTGTCGCGGCATGAAGAGATCAAGGCGCTGGAGAACGAGGTCACCGACCTCAAGGAGCAGTTCGCCACCCGCAAGCTGGTGGAGCGTGCCAAGTCACTGCTGACCACCAAGATGGGCCTCACCGAGCCGGAGGCGTTCCGCTGGATCCAGAAGACTTCCATGGACCGCCGCCTGAGCATGCGCGAGGTTGCTGAAACCATCATCAACCAGGTCAACTAGCCTCTGCCGTCCACTGGACGGCCCATGCAAAAGCCCCGC
>NZ_BAAALV010000001.1:0-42413 GCF_039528575.1 Arthrobacter gandavensis | reverse complement strand
GGCTTTTGCATGGGCGGTGAGTCCTAGATGGACTTGGCCTTGCCCTTGTTGGATTCCTTGACGGGCCAGGGGCCAACCTTTTCCTTCTCACGGGGCCTGCCGTCGCCGGCCTGGCCGGTGTCTGCGGCGTCGCCGACGCGGTGCACCTTGATCAGGTTGGTGGAGCCTGCCTGTCCGGGAGGCGAACCGGCGGCGATAACCACCATGGCGTTCTCCTGGACAATGCCCTTTTCAAGCAGGGTCTGGTCCACCTGCTCAGTCATCTTGTCCGTGTGCTCAACGAACGGCACCAGCATGGGCTGGATACCCCAGAACAGGGACATGTAGTTGAGGGTGGATTCCACCGGCGTGAAGGCGAACACCGGCTTCTTCGGACGCAGGCGGGAAAGCCGGCGCGCGGAGTCGCCGGACTGGGTGAAGGTACAGATGCACGCAGCGTCCAGCTGGTCGGCGATTTCAACGGCGGCACGGGTGATCGCGCCGCCGCGGGTGCGCGGCTTGCTGCCCAGCGGGGGCACGCGGTTCAGGCCGTGCTCCTCGGTGGACTCGATGATCCGCGCCATCGTCTTGACGGTGTCGATCGGGTACTTGCCTACGGACGTCTCACCGGAGAGCATCACGGCGTCGGCGCCGTCGAGAACTGCGTTGGCGCAGTCGGAAGCTTCGGCGCGGGTGGGCCGCGGGCTCTCGATCATGGATTCGAGGACCTGGGTGGCCACGATGACCGGCTTCGCCCAGCGGCGGGCCAGCTCGATGGCGTTCTTCTGGACCAGGGGAACATCTTCAAGCGGCAGCTCGACGCCGAGGTCGCCGCGGGCAACCATGATGGCGTCGAATGCGTCGATGATTTCTTCGATCGCTGCCACGGCCTGCGGCTTCTCGATCTTGGCGATCACCGGGATGCGGCGGCCTTCCTCGTCCATGATCTCGTGGACGCGCGCCACGTCCACTGCGTTGCGCACGAAGGAAAGGGCGACCATGTCCACGCCGCGGCGGATGGCCCAGCGGAGGTCTGCCTCGTCCTTCTCGCTCATGGCGGGAACGTTTACTGCCACGCCGGGAAGGTTGATGCCCTTGTTGTTGGATACGGGTCCGGGAACGGTGACTTCGGTGACCACCTTCGTGTCGTCAACGGCTGTGGCACGCAGGCCCACCTTGCCGTCGTCGATCAGGAGGATGTCGCCCACGTTGACGTCTCCGGGCAGGCCCTTGTACGTGGTTGAACACAGCGAGGCGGTACCCGGCACGTCTTCGATGGTGATGGTGAATTCGTCTCCGCGGTTCAGGTAGTGCGGCCCGTCCGCGAACCGTCCAAGGCGGATCTTGGGACCCTGGAGATCGGCGAAGATGCCGACGGGCTTCCCGAGTTCCTCGGACGCCCGGCGCACGTTTTCGTACGTGTTGTTGTGTACCGAGTGGTCACCGTGGCTCATGTTCATGCGGGCTACGTCTACACCGGCACGAAGCACGGCTACGGTGTTCTCGTAACTGGCTATGGCAGGACCAAAAGTTGCAACGATCTTTGCGCGTCTCATATTTCCTAGCCTAGTCTCCTGTGTGGCTTTATGCAGTCCGGGACCCTCCTGGACGGCCTGCAGCAAAGGCGCCGGACTGAAGTGTCCGGCGCCTTTGCGCTTGGTTTACTACAACGGTGCGATGGCCCGATCGCTGGGAGCGACGGGGGCCGGGAGCCTGGTGGAGCCCTCCAGCCACTTGTCGACGGCGGCAGCGCAGGCGCGGCCCTCGGCGATGGCCCAGACAATCAGTGACTGTCCGCGGCCGGCGTCTCCGGCGGCGAACACGCCGGGCGTGGCGGTCATGTAATAGCCGTCCCGCTTGACGTTGGAGCGTTCGTCGAACTCGGTGTTCACCTGTTCGGCCAGTCCGGCAGGTTCAGGGCCTGTGAAGCCCAGCGAGAGGAAGACCAGGTCGGCCGGGATGATCCGCTCCGTTCCGGCCTTGGGCAGCCGCTTCCCGTCCACGAACTCGGTTTCGGCTACCTTCACGCCGGTGAGCTGCCCGCCCTCCCCCACGAACTCGACGGTGGAGGCGAGGTACGTCCGCTCCCCGCCCTCTTCGTGGGCGCTTGCCACTTCGAAGAGCGTGGGGAACATGGGCCACGGCTGGTGTGCTGCCCGCTCTGCCGGCGGCTGCTTGCCGATTGCCAGGGTGGTCACGGAGGCGGCCTGCTGGCGGTGCGCGGTGCCGATGCAGTCCGCACCGGTGTCGCCGCCGCCCAGGATCACCACGTGCTTGCCTTCGGCGTTGATCTGGTTCTTGACCTTTTCGCCGGCGACGGCACGGTTGGACTGCACCAGGTAATCCATGGCGAAGTGGACGCCGGAGAGTTCCCGGCCTGGAATGGGCAGGTCACGCGGTACGGTGGCGCCGGTGGCGATCACCACGGCATCGTACCGGCGGCGCAGCTGCTCCCAGGAGATGTCCTTGCCCACCTCGACGCCGGTGCGGAACCGGGTACCCTCGGCCCGCATCTGCTCCAGGCGGCGGTCTACCTGCATCTTCTCCATCTTGAAGTCCGGGATGCCGTAGCGGAGCAGCCCGCCGATCTTGTCGTCACGTTCGTAGACCGCAACGGTGTGCCCGGCACGGGTAAGCTGCTGCGCTGCTGCGAGTCCCGCCGGACCTGAGCCGACGACGGCGATCGTCTTGTCCGTGAGCCGCTCCGGCGCGTGCGGATGCACCCAGTTCTCGTCGAACGCCTGGTCGATGATGGACACCTCGACCTGCTTGATCGTCACCGGCGGCTGGTTGATTCCCAGCACGCAGGACGCCTCGCACGGCGCCGGGCAGAGCCGGCCGGTGAACTCGGGGAAGTTGTTCGTCGCGTGCAGGCGTTCGATCGCTTCCTGCCCCTTGTCCCGCCAGGTCAGGTCGTTCCACTCCGGGATCAGGTTGCCCAGCGGGCAGCCCTGGTGGCAGAACGGGATGCCGCAGTCCATGCAGCGGCCGGCCTGCTCCTTGAGCACTCCCTTTTCCTGCCGCTCATAGACTTCCTTGTAGTCCATGATGCGAACTGAAACGGGACGGCGGGGCTGGGTTTCGCGCTCCCGTACCTTCAAAAATCCGCGTGGGTCAGCCACCGGTTACCTCCAGAATCTTGGTCCATGCTTCGGCGCCGTCGGGGTCCAGGCCCGCTTCGGCCGCGGAGGCGCGGGCGTCGAGCACAGCTGCGTAATCGCGCGGCAGTACCTTGGTGATGCGGGAAACCGTGGTTTCGAAGTCCTCCAGCAGGCTCGCTGCCAGCGGCGATCCGGTTTCTTCCGCGTGTTTGATCAGCAGGCCGCGGATGATGTCCGCGTCCTCGGCGTCGGGCTGCAGCAGCAGCAGTTCACCGTTGTCCAGCGCGTCCTTGTTGACCCGTGCCGGGTTCAGGTCCACCACGAATGCGGTGCCGCCGGACATGCCGGCGCCAAAGTTGCGGCCGGTGGACCCCAGGATCAGGGTCTGGCCGCCGGTCATGTACTCGCAGCCGTGGTCACCGATGCCTTCCACAACGGCGGTGGCCCCGGAGTTGCGGACCATGAACCGTTCGCCCACCTGGCCGCGGAGGAACATTTCTCCACTGGTGGCACCGTAGCCGATCACGTTCCCGGCAATGACGTTGCGCTCTGCCGGGAACACGTTGCTGCGGTCCGGACGGACAATGATGCGTCCGCCGGAGAGTCCCTTGCCAACGTAGTCATTTGAGTCGCCGTAAAGCCGCAGCGTGATCCCCGCGGGCAGGAAGGCGCCCAGGGACTGGCCGGCCTGTCCGGTGAGGGTGATGTCGATCGTGTCCGTGGCCAGGCAGTCGGTGCCGAACGTCTTGGTGACCGTGTGTCCGAGCATGGTGCCCACCGAGCGGTCCGTGTTCACCACGTCCAGGGCGATCCGCACCGGCTGGCGGCTGGAGAGCGCGTCGGCACTCATCTGGATCAGCTTGTTGTCGAAGTGCTGATCCAGTTCGTGGTTCTGCGGCACCAGGCTGCGCAGCGGCGCACCGGGGTCCACTTCGTGGCCCCGCAGGATCGGCTCCAGGTCCAGCCCGTCTGCCTTCCAGTGGTCAACGGCGGCACGGGTATCCAGCATTTCGCTGTGCCCGATCGCTTCTTCAAGGCTCCTGAAACCAAGTTCGGCGAGCAGCTCGCGCACTTCCTCGGCCAGGAACTCGAAGAAGTTCACCACGAACTCGGGCTTGCCGGTAAACCGGGAGCGCAGCTCGGGGTTTTGCGTGGCCACGCCCACGGGGCAGGTGTCCAGGTGGCAGACACGCATCATGATGCAGCCCGAGACCACCAGCGGCGCCGTGGCGAACCCGAATTCTTCGCCGCCCAGCAGGGCGGCAATCACGACGTCGCGGCCCGTCTTCAGCTGCCCGTCCACCTGAACCACCACGCGGTCGCGCAGGCCGTTGAGCATCAGGGTCTGCTGGGTTTCG
The DNA here is from genome assembly GCF_039528575.1 of Arthrobacter gandavensis. Lineage (NCBI taxonomy): Bacteria > Bacillati > Actinomycetota > Actinomycetes > Micrococcales > Micrococcaceae > Arthrobacter > Arthrobacter gandavensis. Next base: position 37,975 of record NZ_BAAALV010000001.1, on the reverse strand, counting down.
GCCAGGCCGAGTTCCCAGGGTGCCCCCGCATGCTTCAGTGAGTTCAACGGCGAAGCGCCGGTTCCGCCGTCGTGCCCGGAAACTAGCACGACGTCGGCCTTGGCCTTGGTCACGCCCGCCGCCACGGTGCCAATACCGGCCTCGGAGACCAGCTTCACGTGGACCCGGGCGGACGGGTTGGCCCGCTTCAGGTCGTAGATGAGCTGGGCGAGGTCCTCAATCGAGTAGATGTCGTGGTGCGGCGGCGGAGAGATCAGCCCGACGCCGGGCGTGGAGTGCCGGGTACTGGCCACCCACGGGTAGACTTTCTGCGCCATCAGCTGGCCGCCTTCGCCGGGCTTGGCGCCCTGGGCCATCTTGATCTGCAGGTCGTCGGCATTGGTCAGGTACAGGCTGGTGACGCCGAAGCGGCCGGAGGCCACCTGCTTGATGGCGGAGCGGCGCTCGGGATCCAGCAGCCGGTCCACGTCTTCCCCGCCCTCACCGGTGTTGGACTTGGCGCCCAGCCGGTTCATGGCGATCGCCAGCGTCTCGTGCGCTTCCTTGGAGATGGAGCCGTAGCTCATGGCCCCTGTGGAGAAGCGCTTCACGATGCTGGATACCGGCTCGACTTCCTCCAGCGGAACCGGCGGCCGTTCACCGGTCTTGAAGTCCAGCAGCCCGCGCAGCGTCATCAGGTTCTTCGCCTGGTCATCCACGCCGCGGGTGTAGGCCTTGAAAATGTCGTAGCGGCGCTCACGGGTGGAGTGCTGCAGCCGGAAGACGGTTTCCGGGTTGAACAGGTGCGGCGGGCCTTCGCGGCGCCACTGGTATTCCCCGCCGTTCTCCAGGCTCCGGTGCGGCTCCTCGATCTCGTCGGCCGGATAGGCGTGCGTGTGGCGCGCCGCGGCTTCCGCTGCGATCACGTCCAGGCCGACGCCGCCGAGCTGGGTCTGCGTACCGTGGAAGAACTCGTCCACCAGTTCCTGGCCCAGGCCAATGGCTTCGAAGGTCTGAGCACCGCAGTATGAGGCGACGGTGGAGATGCCCATCTTGGACATGATCTTCAGGACGCCCTTGCCCAGGCCCTTGATCAGGTTAGCCACGGCCTGCTCGCGGGTGACGCCGGTAATGTCACCGTTGCGGACCAGTTCCTCGCAGCTTTCCATGGCCAGGTAGGGGTTCACTGCGGAGGCTCCGTAGCCGATGAGCACGGCCACGTGGTGGACTTCGCGGACGTCGCCGGCTTCCACGATCAGGGAGATCTTGGTGCGGTTGGCGCTCTTGAGCAGGTGGTGGTGTACGGCGGAGAGCAGCAGCAGTGACGGGATCGGCGCCCACTGGGCGTTGGAGTCGCGGTCGGAGAGCACAATGTACTGCACACCGCGGTTCACGGCGCCGGAAACCTTTTCGCAGATCTCGCTGATGCGTGCCCGCAGTTCCGCTTCGCCTCCGTCGGGGCGGTAGAGTCCCCGGACCTTCAGGGCGGCCTTCTCGCCTTCCCCATTCCTGAGGTTGGCAATCTTGGCCAGCTCGTCATTGTTGATCACCGGGAATTTCAGGGCAATCTGGTGCGTCTTTACCTGGCCCAGGGCCAGGAGGTTGCCGTTGGGGCCGATGGAACTCTGCAGGGACGTCACCAGCTCTTCGCGGATGGCATCCAGCGGCGGGTTGGTCACCTGGGCGAAGGACTGCACGAAGTAGTCGAAGAGCAGCCGGGGACGCTTGGACAGCACGGCGATGGGGGTGTCGGAGCCCATGGCGCCCAGCGGTTCGGCACCGGTGCGGGCCATGGGGCCCAGCAGGATGCGCAGTTCTTCCTGGGTGTACCCAAAGGTGCGCTGGCGCCGGTTGATGGAGGCCTTGGTGTGCAGCACGTGCTCGCGCTCGGGCAGCTCCTCCAGGGACACCTGGTTCTCCCGGACCCATTCAGCCCAGGGATTCGCTGCGGCAATCTCGGCCTTGATCTCCGAGTCCTCCACCAGGCGGCCTTCGGCGGTGTCCACCAGGAACATCTTGCCCGGCGAGACACGGCCCTTGCGGACCACCTTGGCCGGATCAATGTCCACGACGCCCACCTCGGAGGCCAGGACCACCAGGCCGTCCTCGGTGATCCAGTAGCGGGCCGGCCGCAGGCCGTTGCGGTCAAGCACGGCGCCAACCTGGTCGCCGTCGGTGAAGGAAACAGCTGCCGGTCCGTCCCACGGCTCCATCAGCATGGAGTGGTACTGGTAGAAGGCGCGCCGCGCCGGATCCATGGTCGCGTGGTTTTCCCAGGCTTCCGGGATCATCATCATCACTGCATGGGTGATGGGACGCCCGGAAAGCATCAGCAGCTCGGCAACCTCGTCGAAAGACGCCGAGTCGGATGCACCGGGGGTGCAGATGGGGAAGAGTTCCTCCGGGGTATCCCCGAGCAGCGGGCTCTTGAGCTGGGACTGGCGGGCACGCATCCAGTTGCGGTTGCCTTTGACCGTGTTGATCTCGCCGTTGTGCGCAATCGTGCGGAACGGCTGGGCCAGGGGCCAGGACGGGAACGTGTTGGTGGAGAAGCGCGAATGCACAATGCCGAGCTTGGTCTTGAACCGCGGATCGGAAAGATCCGGGAAGAACGGCTCGAGCTGGGCGGTGGTCACCATGCCCTTGTAGACCATGGTCTTGGAGGACAGGGACGGGAAATAGACACCGAACTTGTTCTGGGACCGCTTCCGGACGCGGAAGGCGCGGGCATCGAGGTCGGTGCAGCCCTCTTCTTCCGGGGCGAGGAACACCTGGACGAAGTACGGCATGCAGGCCCGGGACATGGCGCCCACCAGGTCAGCTGCAACGGGCACTTCACGCCAGCCAAGGACTTTCAGCCCTTCGGACTCTGCGATGGCCTCGACTCCTGCACGGGCGGTTTCCTGCTCGCGCTCTTCGGTGGGCAGGAAAGCCGTGCCGACGGCGTAGCCTCCCGGAGAGGGAAGTTCAAAGCCGGTGACGGCACGGAAGAACTCGTCAGGGACCTGGGTGAGGATGCCGGCTCCGTCGCCGGTGCCTTCGTCGGCGCCCACGGCACCGCGGTGTTCCAGGTTGCGCAGGGCTGTCAGTGCCGCGTCCACGATGTCGTGTCCGGGTTCGCCGCGCAGCGTAGCGATGACAGCCAGGCCGCAGGCGTCCTTTTCGTTCTCGGCGCGGTACAGGCCGGAATCTTCCGGGTAGGCCGCGAACCGCCGGAACGGAGACACCACCTGGGCGGCCTGCGGGGACATTGCGTCAGTCATAGGGTAAGTCCTTCCCCCTGTTGAGCGTTGGGAGGGGACGACGTTGGCCCCACACCGCCGGCATCTACCGTCCGGTGTGTCAGATGATTTTACGGTCGCTTAGGTGTGAAAGCCCTGCATGCTGGGATGGGGCCGGCTCACAATCGAAGGAACCGTCCGGTGTCCTGCCGGGGTTGTCCCCGGCACGGTTACCGCTAGCCGCCACCGCGGTGTGGCATCCGGACCGACGGCGGATGGTGACCCGCGCTGTACGGTCCTACGTGGCTGGACCCGAGTCTTCGGGCCGCTGAGGCTTGGCTGCCTCGTTTTTTGTCTCTGCGACAGTAGCACGCGTGTCACGCGTTTGTGATCCGGATTTCACATTCGCCGAATCTGTTTCGCTCTTGTTATCAAGTGGTGAATTGTTACTGCGGCCAGCGGTTTCACTGCCGGCCGGGGTGTGCCCGGGCAGCATCAGGGACGGTTCGGCCTGCCTGCGCGCCCGCACGCTGAGGTAGATAAACATGCCGAGGGAAACCAGCAGGATCAGGATGGAAGTCCAGACGTTCAGGCGCTGCGTGACTCCCAGGATGGTGACCATTTCCGCGTCGTCGATGCGCAGCATCTCGATCCAGACCCGCCCGGCAGTGTAGAACGCGGCATAGAGCCAGAACAGGCGTCCGCCGCGCAGCCTGAAGCGCCGGTCCAGCGCCAGCAGCAGGGCGACGCCGGCAAGGTTCCACAGCGATTCATAGAGGAACGTGGGATGGAACAGGGTTCCCGGCGCAGCGCCGTCGGGGAAGTTCGTGTTGTTGGGGTCGATCTCGAGGCCCCACGGCAGGTCTGTAGGACCGCCGAAGAGTTCCTGGTTGAACCAGTTCCCCCAGCGGCCAACGGCCTGTGCCAGCAGCACACCGGGAGCAGCGACGTCGGCAAAGGTGGACAGCTTGATACCCGCCCGCCGGCAGCCAATCCAGGCGCCCACGGCACCAAGTGCGATTGCACCCCAGATACCGAGGCCGCCCAGCCAGATCTGCGGAATGAGCGCCAGGTTCCCGTTGGGACCGAAGTACGCGTCCGGCGAGGAGATGACGTGGTAAAGCCGTCCGCCGATGATTCCGAACGGTATGGCCCAGATGGCGATGTCCCAGACGGCGTCCGGCGGCAGTCCGCGCCGTTTCCAGCGGACGGACGTCATCCACAGGGCCAGGATGATTCCGGCCAGGATGCACAGCGCGTACGCGTGGATGGTCAGCGGTCCCAGTGAGAAGCTGCTGAACTCGGCGGGCGGGCTGGGGATTGCGGCCGGGACCGCCAGGGACATCGGCATGGTCAGTTCTTTCGTGTTCCGGTACTGAGTTCTCGGGTCAGCTCACCGACGGCTGCCGGTCCGCCGTCGCGGAGGGCAGCGACCAGCGCAGTGCCAACAATGACGCCGTCGGCATAGGCGCCGATCTCACGCACATGGTCCGAGGTGGAGACGCCAAGGCCCACGCAGACGCGTTCGGCGCCCGCGGCACGGGCGGCACGAACCACTCCTTCGGCGGCATCGGACACCTGGTTGCGGGTTCCGGTCACGCCCATGATGGACACGGCGTAAACGAAGCCTCGGCTCGCCTCAACGGTGGCCTTCATGCGGTCAGCCGTGGAGGACGGAGCGACCAGGAAGACCCGGTCCAGTCCGTACTTGTCCGATGCTTCCATCCATTCGCCGGCTTCGTCCGGAATGAGGTCGGGCGTGATGAGCCCGGCTCCACCGGCTTCAGCCAGGCGGCGGGAGAACTCGTCCACACCCATGCGCATAACGGGGTTCCAGTAGGTCATGACCAGCACGGCAGCGTCGGTCTCGGCAGTGATCCCGGCAACGACGTCGAACACTTCCTGGACCCGGAAGCCGCCCTCGAGCGCCTGGCTGGTGGCCGCCTGGATGACGGAACCGTCCATGACGGGATCCGAGTAGGGAATGCCGATTTCAATCAGGTCGGCTCCCCCGCGTGCCAGTTCGATTCCGGCAGCGATGGTTTCCTGGACGGAGGGGAAGCCGGCAGGCAGGTAGCCGACCAGTGCGGCGCGGCCGTCGGCGCGTGCCCGGTCGATTGCGGCGGCGGACTTGCTGGCGGTTGAGACGCTCACAGCTGTTCTCCTTCTTTGCCGATTTCGGCTTCAGCTGACTTCTCATCCAGCAGGTTGAACCACTCGGCGGCGGTGGCTACGTCCTTGTCGCCGCGGCCGGAGAGGTTGACCAGGACGATCTTCTCTGAGGCATCCCCGTCGGAGGCTGCCGCCAGGCGCTGGCCCACCTTGATGGCACCGGCCAGGGCGTGGGATGACTCGATGGCGGGGATGATGCCCTCGGTGCGGCACAGCAGTTTGAAGGCTTCCATTGCCTCCGAGTCGGTGACCGGTTCGTAGGAAACCCGGCCGATGTCCGCGAGGTAGGCGTGTTCAGGGCCCACACCGGGGTAGTCCAGGCCGGCCGAGATTGAGTGGGACTCGATGGTCTGGCCGTCTTCGTCCTGCATCAGGTAGGTGCGCGCCCCGTGCAGGACGCCGGGGCGTCCCAGCGTGATGGTGGCCGCATGGCGCGGGGTTTCGACGCCGTCGCCGCCGGCTTCGAAGCCGTAGATGGCCACGGACGGGTCGTCCAGGAAGCCGTGGAAGATGCCGATCGCGTTGGATCCTCCGCCCACGCAGGCGCAGACGGCGTCGGGCAGTTTCCCGGTCTGCTCCAGCATCTGCTCGCGCGCTTCCTCCCCAATGACTTCGTGGAAGTAGCGCACCATGGCGGGGAACGGGTGTGCTCCGGCTGCAGTGCCCAGCAGGTAGTGCGTGGTCGAAACGTTGGCCACCCAGTCACGCAGGGCTTCGTTGATGGCGTCCTTGAGGGTCTGCGAACCGTTGGTCACCGGGACGACCGTTGCGCCCAGCAGTTCCATGCGGGCAACGTTCAGGGCCTGCCGGCGGCAGTCCTCCGCACCCATGTAGACAACGCAGTCAAGGCCCAGCAGGGCGGCAGCGGTGGCGCTGGCCACGCCGTGCTGGCCGGCGCCGGTCTCAGCGATGATGCGGGTCTTGCCCATGCGCTTGGCCAGCAGTGCCTGGCCCAGGACGTTGTTGATCTTGTGGGAACCGGTGTGGTTCAGGTCCTCGCGCTTGAGGAAGATGCGCACGCCGCCGGCGTGCTCGGCGAAGCGCTTGGCTTCGGTGAGCAGCGAGGGGCGGCCGGAGTAGTTCTTGTTCAACTCGGCGATCTGGGCTGTGAAGTCCGGATCTGCTTTGGCCTTTTCAAAGGTCTCCGTCAGCTCATCCAGCGCAGCAATGAGGGACTCGGGCATCCAGCGGCCGCCGTATTCCCCGAAGTAGGGTCCTGCGGCGTGGCGGAGGGACTGCCCGCCAGCCAGGAAGGAGTCCGTCACCTGCCCGTCCACCGTCTGCTCTGGCGTGCCTGCCGCACTGGCGGGGGTGCTGTTCTCCGGGTTCCCGGTCATGGAGCTGTCCTGTCCTGCTCTAGTCCGTGGGCCGCTGAGGGCGGTTAACGGAAGGTTTGTCGAAAGTTAGTCCTCAGCGTCCGCTGGACTGCAGCCGGTCGGCGATAGCGCCGGCTCCGATCTGCATGAACTCCGCAATAGTGCCTGCGGGGTCATTGTGCTTGACGAGCGCTTCGCCCACGAGCACCGCGTTGGCGCCGTGAGCTGCATAGTGCGCGACGTCGGCAGCGTCCCGCACGCCGGATTCCGCCACCACTACCGCACCGGCGGGGATGGATTCGGAAAGCGAGGCGAAAACGGAACGGTCCACGTCGAGGGTCTTCAGGTTGCGGACGTTCACGCCGATAATCCGTGCTCCGGCTGCGCCGGCCCGCTGGATTTCCTCGGCGGTGTGCGCCTCAACCAGGGCGTTCATGCCCAGTTCATGGGTCAGGTCCAGGAAGGAACGCAGTTCCTCATCATCCAGCGCTGCCACAATGAGCAGCACAAGATCCGCTCCGTGTGCCCGGGCTTCCCAGATTTGATACGGGTCCACCGTGAAGTCCTTGCGCAGCACCGGAATGCCCACTGCTGCCCGCACGGCATCGAGGTCCGCCAGGGATCCCTTAAACCGGCGTTCTTCGGTGAGGACACTGATCACCGCGGCTCCGCCCTGCTCATAGCTGCGGGCAAGGTCTGCGGGGTCCGCGATGTCGGCCAGCGCTCCCTTGGAGGGGCTGGACCGCTTGACCTCGGAGATCACGCGGAGCATGGAACGCGGGGTGTCGTTGCCGCCCAGGGCGGCATAGGCATCAAGTGCAGGAGCGGCCTGGGCGGCGCGCTCCTGCACCACTTCCAGCGGCTGTTCCTGCTGCCGCTGGGCCATGTCCTCGCGGACACCGGCAATGATGTCGTCGAGAACGGACACTTAGTGTCCGCTGTTCTTCAGCTTCGAGCCGCCGACGCCGTAACCGGCCTTCTTCATGACGAAGCCCACGATCAGGCCGAGGACCATGACGCCGAGACCGATGTTGAACCAGAGCCAGCTGGCAATGACAAAGCCGATACTGGAAACCAGGGCACCGGCCATCATGATCAGTACGCAGGTCCAGGCGGCGGGAGTGTTGCCGTGGCCGATGGTCTCGTCATGGATGCTGGCGTGTACCTCGGCCTCGTTCTCGGGCTTGGTGTCCTGCTGGTCAACGGCGTTTGTGCTCATGGTAAATCTCCTCGTAAACGGGTCTGGCATCCATTCTGCCATTAGCTGGCAGAAACTCTCGTACTTGTTGCGCCGCGTGCTGCGCGGCCAAGGCTCCGCCTAGCGGAAGTTGGTGGGGTCTTCGCCCTTGGTGAAGCGGTCCCAGCTGTCTATCTCGTCGATCGGCGGCTGCGTGGACGCTTCCTTGGCGGCTGCGCCGGTGGCCGGCTGCGCTGCGTAGCGGCGGGAGGCGGCCCATGTCCTGGAGGCGGCAACCAGCCACACGGCAGCAAGGGCAATCATCGCGCCGGCTGCGGCGGCCAGGTACGGCATCGCGGTAAGGGTAATTTCAGCTCCGGCGCTGCCGCTGACACCGATCGCCTTGCCCACCGCCCCTGCGGCGCCCTGCGCCGGGTCAGTAATGACCGACAGGCTGGCCGTCGCGATGCCGATCCCGGCCACCAGCAGCACTGCCGCAATGATCCAGCGGGCCACCTTCCCCGCGATTGAGGCTGCCAATGCCGCAGCGAGAGCGACGACGGCGAACGCAGTCACGGCCGTCGCTGCTTCGTTGCCGGCAACTGCGATGTCCCCGGTTTCCACGGCGGCCTGCGGGAGGACGACGTCGAGCCAGGTCTGGGTGGTGGTGCCGAACGCCGCTGCGCCCAGCAGGACCGTGCCCAGAACCACCGTGGACTTGCGCCGCCAGCGCGGGGCCGTGGCGGCAGGCTTGGTGCTCACTGTGAATTGTCCTGTCTGTTGAAGATCTGCCTGGCGACCTCGGCGGTCACCGGTTCCAGTCCCCCGGCGATCAGCGCTGCGCGCAGCGGTGCTGCGGCTTTGTTGACCGTTTCCTGTGCCTCGGCCTCGAGGTCCGAGTCTGCGACGATTCCGCCGCCGGCCTGCACATAGGCCTTGCCGTCGCGCAGCAGCGCGGAGCGGATGGCGATCGCCATGTCCATGTCACCGGCGAAGTCGAGGTAGCCGACGACGCCGCCGTAGATACCGCGCCGGTGGGGTTCAAGCTCATCCAGCAGGCGCAGGGCACGCGGCTTGGGCGCGCCGGAGAGGGTGCCCGCCGGGAACGTGGCAGAGAGGACGTCGTACGCGGAGTGCTGCGGGGAGAGCTCGCCGACCACCGTGGAGACCAGGTGCATGATGTGGCTGAAACGCTCCACTTCCATGAACTGGGTGACGTCCACGCTGCCCGGGCGGCAGACCTTGGAGAGGTCGTTGCGGGCCAGGTCCACGAGCATCAGGTGCTCGGCCCGTTCCTTCTCATCCGCCAGCAGTTCCTCGGCCAGTGCGCGGTCCAGCTCCTGCGTTTTGCCACGCGGCCGGGATCCTGCGATCGGGTGCGTGATGACTTCGCTGCCGGTCACGGTCACCAGGGCTTCAGGCGAGGAGCCGACGACGGCGAACGGATTGCCGCGGGAGTCCTCGAAATTGAACAGGTACATGTAAGGGCTCGGGTTGGTGTTCCGCAGGACCCGGTAGACATCCAGGGCTTCGGCACGGCAGTCCATTTCGAACCGGCGGGAAATGACCACCTGGAAAACTTCGCCGTCAACAATGGCTTCCTTGCCGCGTTCAACCGCCCGCAGGTAGTCGGGCTTGGGCCAGGATTCCTTCACTCCGGCGGTAAGCGCACTGACGTCCACCGTGCCGCCGTCGAGCACCGTGACAGCCTGGGGCGACTGGGCTGCGAGGCGGTCCAGCATGCTGTGCAGCCGCGTCACGGCGTCCTGCCAGGCGTCGTCTACGCGCTCGTCGGAGCCGTCGAAATTGATGGCGTTGGCCACCAGCAGCACCGTGCCATCCGAGTTGTCATGAATGGCCATGTCCGACACCAGGTTCATGGCGATCTCCGGCAGGTCCAGGTCATCCACGGGAGGGGAGGTCAGCTTCTCCCAGTGCCGCACTGATTCCCATCCCACAAAACCCACCAGCCCGGAGGTGAACGGCGGCAGGCCCTCGAACCGGTCAGTCGCGAGCAACTGCAGGGTTGCGGCCATCGCCTGGACCGGGTTGCCCTCCACCGGGACCCCGGCCGGAGGCTCTCCGAGCCAGAACGCTGCGCCGTCGCGGGTGGTCAGCGTGGCCCGGGAGCGTGCACCAATGAAGGAGTAGCGGGACCAAACGCCGCCGGAAGCGGCGGACTCCATGAGGAAGGTGCCCGGCTCCCCGCCGGTGAGCTTGCGGTAGATCCCAATGGGCGTGTGCGCGTCAGCGAGCACCTTGAGCCGCACAGGGACAACCCGCCGGTCAGCGGCCAGCGCCCTGAATTCCTCCAGGGAGGGAGAGATAACACCTAGATCCTGCATGTAATGGGCTTTCGATCGGAGGGAAAGGTCAGGAAGTTACCGGAAGGCTTCGGCCTTCGAAGCAGGTCCTGGTGCCGGTGTGGCAGGCGGCACCCACCTGGTCCACGCGCACCAGCAGTGCATCGCCGTCGCAGTCCAGTGCCACGGACTTCACATACTGCACATGCCCGGAGGTATCGCCCTTGCGCCAGTATTCCTGGCGGGAACGGGACCAGAAGGTGACCCGGCCGCTGGTCAGCGTGCGGTGCAGTGCTTCGTCGTCCATCCAACCGAGCATCAGCACCTCACCGGTGTCGTGCTGCTGGATCACCGCGGCAACCAGGCCGTCGCCGTCGCGCTTGAGCGTAGCGGCCACGGCAGGGTCCAGTGCGGAGTCCGGGCGGGGGGTCTGGGGGGTGGTGTCTGTTGCCATCGCTTCGATTCTAGTGCGTTTGGCCGCACCGCAGCCCAATGGTCGCGTTCTGCGGGCAATGGCGGGTGTTCCATGCTAGTTTCAGCAGTGATGCAATTCGTAGAACCCTCACGTGAAGTCCTGGCCGAAACACTGCTCGCGGCCGGTCCCCACGCGCCCACGCTCTGCGAGGGGTGGGAGACCCGGCACCTTGCGGCGCACCTTTACCTGCGCGAACACCGGCCTGCCTCGGCGCTCGGCTTTTTCGTCAAGCCGTTCGCCTCCAAGACCGCCAAAGCCATGGACGCCCTGGCAGCGAAGGCATCCACATCAGAGGGTTACGCAAAGCTGGTCAAGTCCTTCCGCTCGGGCCCTCCCCTGCTGTCCCCCATGCAGCTCAAGTCGGTCGACAACAGCGCCAATCTGGTGGAGTACTTCGTCCATACCGAAGACATCCGCCGCGCCGGCGACCGCTGGGCCCCGCGGGCCCTGGACGCCGAGTACTCCGAAGCGCTCTGGTCCGAACTGCTCAAACGTGCCGCCCTGCTCTACCGCGGGGTGGACGTTGGCATTGTCCTGGTGCGTCCGGACGGACCGCGGCACGTGGCCAAGCGCGCTTCCGTGTCGGTGGCAATCGTTGGCGAACCGTGCGAGCTGCTGCTGCACGCCCATGGCCGCACGCAGCAGGCCCTGGTGATGTTCGAAGGCCAGCCCGACGCCGTCGCGCTGCTCGAGAGCGCCGAGATCGGCCTTTAGTTATTTCCGCGTCCGCGTCCACCCCTCCTGCCGGTGAAACAGGCCGGGAACCGGCCGCGCGTGGCCGCGTCCTGCAGGTAATCCTGCTGGTGGCCGCCAATATCGTGTTCCTCCTGCTGATCTATCCCATCTCCGCGCTGGCCGCCTTGGACCGGGATATTTCCGAGTTTAACGGGACAGAAGCAGCCGGCGGGTGGCTTCTCCTGTGGCCGGGCATGCTGATCGTGTGGGGTGCCGCGTGGCTCGGATTCACCGTCTTCGCGGCGAAGAGCCGGATGCGCCGCGCACTGATCACCTTCAATGTGATTGCCGCCCTTTGGCTGGCACCCGTAACCGCATACGTGCTGAGCCTCTTCGCCCGAGCTTAGGGACTCATCCGGGATATCGTTGGGAACCCGAATATTCAGCACCCGGCTGCCCGCCGCAGACCCCCATCTCAGTGCAAGGACTCCCACTTCGTGAACAGGAAAACACTCAAGGCGAGCGGTTTTGCCGGATTTCGGCCGCTGGCGGATCTGGATATCAACCGGATCCCGCAGCGTCAGGGGTTGTTCAGCATTGTTCGCCCGGACGGATTTGAACCCCGTTTTCTCGCAAAGAGCACCGCGGGCGTCTTCAAGAAGAAGAATCCCTCACTGACCGCGGCTGAGCTTGCCGCCGAGTGGGTCGCGGACACGGACATCCTGTTTCTTGGCAAGGCCGGGCCCGGGAGTAAGGGCAACCGCGGGCTGAGGCGCCAGATCCAGGAATTCGTGGACTTCGGCAAAGGGAAGCCGCCGGGACACTGGGACGGCCGCCTCATCTGGCAGCTCGCTGACGCGGGTTCCCTGCTGGTCGCATGGAAGGAACTGCCCGTCGAGAAGCTGAACGCCGCACTGGCGGATTACCAGGCCCGGTTTCAGGAGAGCTACGGGCGTCTGCCGTATGCGAACCTCGTTCCCGCCCGGGCCTGAGCGGCGCAGGCGGGAACACGAGAGTTACCTGACGGGATAGCCCGCGTCGGCAATGGCCTTCTTGACGTCCGCGATGGCGTTGTCCGGACCAAAGTGGAAGATGGACGCGGCCAGGACGGCATCCGCACCGGCTGCGATGGCCGGCGGGAAATGCTCGGGTACGCCGGCACCGCCGGAGGCAATCAGCGGCACCTGCACGGCTGCGCGGACGGCGCGGATCATTTCCAGGTCGAACCCGTCGCGGGTGCCGTCAGCATCGATGGAGTTCAGCAGGATCTCCCCCACGCCCCGGTCGGCTGCTTCCTTGGCCCAGGCCACGGCGTCGATCCCAGTTCCCTTGCGGCCGCCGTGGGTGGTGATTTCGAAGCCCGACGGCGTTGAACCGTCGTGCGTGCGGCGTGCGTCCACGGATAGCACCAGCACCTGCGAACCGAAATGCCGGGTGATCTCGTCAATCACATCCGGGCGTGCAACGGCGGCGGAGTTGATGGAGGCCTTGTCAGCGCCGTAGCGCAGCAGCCGGTCAACGTCTTCAACGGTGCGGACACCGCCGCCCACGGTCAGCGGAATGAAGACTTCCTCGGCCGTGCGGGAGACGACGTCGAACACGGTTTCGCGCGCCCCGGAGGACGCGGTGACGTCCAGGAACGTCAACTCGTCTGCACCGGCGCGGTCGTAGCGGTGGGCCAGCTCAACCGGGTCACCGGCGTCGCGCAGGCCTTCGAAGTTGATGCCCTTGACCACACGGCCGGCGTCGACGTCGAGGCAGGGAATAACGCGGATCGCAACACTCATGGTGCTCCCCTAGATCCGGCAGGCGTGGATGGTGCTGACCAGGATGGCGCGGGCACCCAGGTCGTAGAGCTCGTCCATGATCCGGTTCGTGTCCGACTTCTTGATCATGGAGCGCACGGCCACCCAGTCCGAGTCCCGCAGCGGGGAGACGGTCGGGGATTCAAGTCCCGGCGTCAGGGCAGCGGCGGCTTCGACGAGTTCCTTGCGGACGTCGTAGTCCATCATCACGTACTGGCGGGCCACCAGGACACCCTTGAGCCTGCGCTTGAGCACGTCGAGCCCGGCGGGGTTGGCCCCCTTGCGGCCGATCAGCACGGCCTCGGACTTCAGGATCGGCTCACCGAAGATTTCCATGCCCGCGGCGCGGAGGGTGGTGCCGGTTTCGACGACGTCGGCAATCGCGTCCGCAACGCCCAGGCGTACGGAGGATTCGACGGCGCCGTCCAGGCGGACCACGGAGGCGTTCACGCCGTTCTCGGCGAGGTATGCGCGCAGCAGTCCGTCGTAGCTGGTGGCTACACGCTTGCCTTCCAGCTCAGCCATGGACGTGAAGTCGCCGACCGGGCCGGCGAAGCGGAAGGTGGAGGCACCGAAGCCAAGGCTCATCAGCTCTTCGGCCTCCACCTGGGCGTCCAGGAAGAGGTCGCGGCCGGTGAGTCCGACGTCGAGGGTTCCGGAGCCGACGTAGACGGCAATGTCACGGGGACGCAGGAAGAAGAATTCGATGTCGTTGTCGGGATCGACCATCACCAGTTCGCGACTGTCGCGGCGCTGGCGGTATCCAGCCTCGGAGAGCATGGCGGAGGCGGATTCGGAAAGGGCGCCTTTGTTGGGCACTGCTACACGGAGCATTTGATTTGGTTCTTTCGCTGGAAGTCAGATGGGAACTGGGCCTGCCGGCGGGCCACACACTGTTTGAGAAGTCCTCAAAGGCAGCGCGTGGCTAGAGATGCTTGTAGATGTCCTGCAGGGTGAGGCCTTTGGCCAGCATAAGGACCTGAAGGTGGTAGAGCAGCTGGGAGATTTCCTCTGCTGCGGCTTCATCAGACTCGTACTCGGCAGCCATCCAGACTTCTGCGGCCTCTTCGACTACCTTCTTGCCGATGCCGTGGACGCCGGACTCGAGTTCGGCGACGGTGCGTGACCCGGCAGGCCGGGTCGCCGCCTTCTCACTGAGTTCGGCAAATAGCTCTTCGAAGGTTTTCACAGATCAAGGGTACGCGCTGCGTCACAATCTGCCCCATTCCGGCCCGCGTGTGTGACGAAGGACGCTCCCGGAGCCCACCTGCGCTGGGCGCCTCCCGGTAGGGTAATGCGAAGCTGCACAGTCCGAGGTGTCGTGGAGTCCGCCCCATGCGATGTCCCGCCCCGATAAAGGAAGGCACACGCCTATGCATTCGTCCCTTACTCCGCCGCGCCAGGTTGAGATCGGTGACGCGGCACGATTCTCCGGCACCACGGCGGCTGAGATCCGCCGCTACCACGAGATTGGTCTGCTTCCTGAGCCCGAGCGGGACGGCGACGGCAACGGCAACCGCCGATACCGCTATGAGGACATGATCCGGCTGCTGTGGATCCGCAGGATGGTCGACGCCGGGATCGGCGTGGAGGACATCCGCGGAGTTTTTGCTGACGCGGCTCCTGCTGGTGTCGACGAAGGCGGCCGCGGCGCCGTCGTCGTTCAGCGCCTGCGTACCCTTGAGGGCCGGCTGGGCCTGCTCTCCAACCTCGTCGCCGGCCGCCTCGAGGGTCTGCCGGAGGGCTCGCTGCGCCAGGGAGACCTGGACAACCTGCTGGTCATGGAGCGGATCTTCGGGCCGCTCGGCGCGGCCGTCAACGCCGGCCGCTATCTCACCCTGGCTGCTCACCCGGGCCTGCGGGAGGAGTCCGACCGCGTCGAGGCCGCCGAGGAGGCGCTCGATGACACGATCGCCCTCGATGATCCCCGCGTGGAGCAGGCCGCTGCCGAACGCCATGCCTTCGAGCTCAAGCTGGACGCCGCAATCGCCGGTTCGGGCCAGGCTCAGAGCGACGATGAGCTTATTGACTCCTGGGATGCCCGCAACCCCGCCGGCGCTGAAGGTGCGGGCGAAGCCGACCAAAGCACTGGCAGCGGGGAAAAGCGCGTGGGACTCATCGAGGCCATTGGCCTGATGCCCTACGACTACTCCCCGGCCCGCCTGCGCTGCATGCAGCTGACCGCAGAGCTCGCCGCCAGCAACTGGCCCGCTTCCTAGACAACGAGCGCCCGGGACTGCGCGGTCATTTATTTTCCGGCTTGGCCGCACCCGGGTCTATCTCACCGAAACCGAGTTTGTACCCGTCGTTTCGACTCTGGGATCCCCCGAGGCATAGGTGACGCTGTTGCTCTCCCCCTCGACGTCGATGTCCCGGGCCTGTTCGACGCCGACGGTGTTCCCGGTCCCGTCGACGTCAATTTCGGGCACATTCAGGAGGTTGGCCTCGTTGTTATTGCCGTCAATGTCGAGGCTTTCCGCGTCATCGCCGCTGACGGAGTTGTCATTGCCACGGATATCGATGTCTTCACACTGACCGGTCACCTTCACGCTGGTGCCGTTGGCCTGCACGTCGATATCTCCGCCGCCGTCGCATGTGACGGTGATGCTGGTGTTAGCTTCCGTAATTCTGTGTTCGCCGTCTCGGCTGAGCGTGATCTCCGCGTCGGAACCAGCTGGTGCCGCCGATATGCTTGAGTCTGCCGGGGAGGCCGACATGCTTTCGGGCGTGCCTGCACTCGTTGATGGGGTTCCGGTTTCCAGGGGTGCCGGCGCCGTGTTGTTGCATCCGGTGATCAGTGCCAGGCCCACGACGGAGGTGAGCACGGGGGCGGCGATACGGACTCTGCGGTACATGCGGGTTCTCCTCAGCTAGACGTGGCTGGGTGTTGTGTGGCCTGCCCCGAGGGAACCTGCAGCTCCTCGGCCAGTTCCGCTTCCGGGGCCCTTCCGCTTGGCTGTCTATTCTTCAGCATGTTGACCGGAACGGCCATGCTGAGGCTCTTCATTGGCCACGGACTGGGCTGAAACGGACCGGGGTTCATCGGGGCTCTGGGGTACCCATCTCCAGATGCCGGTGTTGCGGAAGTGTCCACTCAGGCCACAGGAGCACCAGGGAGTGGGAACCTTGGCGAAACGGGCGACGAGACCGGACGGTGACTCTAACGACGGGCATCCTTCGAGTCCATGATCTGGTCCATCACCAAGGAGGTTACGGCCGCGATGGCTGCCATTACGAGCCGCGGCCGGGCCGCCCCGCGACGGCGCAGCCAGGTTTCGATCCACCCGTCCACCACCAGGCTCAGTGCCAGGACCCCGCTCGCGGTGACGCCCACCGCCCCAGCCACAGCGGTCAATCCGATCGCCGGGACCCTTGCCGGCTCCGGATCTGCGCGGACATAGGAAGGCAGGGGTACGGTGCTTGCAGCGTCGCCGTCGGACTTGGCAGTTGCCGGGGTGACAAGATCCACCCTCCCGGCGGCTGCCAGCTCCCGCCCTTGCCGAGCGCCGCTTCGGAGGGCCGCAGCAGCGATGATGCCAATCACGGCACCGGGAGCGAGAACGTAGGCCCGGCGTACCCGCGGAGACCAGCTGGACGGGCTTTTGAGGGTGAGCGCCCCGGATAAAGCGGCCAGCGTGAGGGACAGCGGAAGATTCTTCATGGCCTACACGGTACAGGCTTCCGTCTAAGCGGCCGCCGGGCCACTCAGGCGTCGCCGATGTCCGTAAACAGGGCCATGAACGTTGTCCCGGTAGCCTTCAGCCGACCCATAAAGTCCGCGGCTTCGGCCGTCGCCACGGCAGCGGAGGCGTCGTCGTAGCTGTCGAAATACAAGTCCACGGTCCGGTAGGCCGGCGTGGGTGAGCCGTCCTCCTTGGGCCAGACCTTCCCAGCTTCGAACCGCTGCAGGCGCGGAAGCGCCCGCGCGCTGCCTTCGAAATCCCCGTAGGCGGCTTCGAATCCTTCGGGGTCTGCCGGATTGTCGATGATGAAAGTGATCTTGGTGGACATTGCTTCTCCCCATTGGTAGGTCTGCGGTAACTGCGCGGATGAGGAGCCATTCTGTGGCATGAACGGGGAGTGCGCCACCGCTTTCCGGCAGAACTTCCTGGAAAGGCCGTCCCCGAGGCAGTGCTGTCCGGCGCAGTCCGGTGTGATGATGGGAGCAGATGCCATCCGGAAAGGGCGCACCACATGGCGGAAACCGCACCGGGCTCTGCTGACAAGCGCAGCCGCCTGCTCGTCGTTGCCATCCTGGCGTCGTTCGTGGCATTCCTGGACGGCAGCATCGTCACCGTCGCCCTGCCGGCTATCGGCGAGGAACTCGGCGGAGGGCTTGCCACCCAGCAGTGGACGGTCAACGCCTATCTGCTCACTCTGGGTGCCCTGATCCTGCTTGCCGGTTCGCTCTCGGACTCCTACGGCCGGCTCCGGGTGCTCACCTGGGGTCTGATTGGGTTCGGTGCCGCATCGATCGGCTGTGCCCTGGCCTGGGATCCGGAAGTCCTCGTCATCGCAAGGGCGATTCAGGGCATGGCAGCCGCCTTGCTGGTACCCAGCAGTCTGGCACTGATTACGACGGCGTATGCCGGGCCGGCGCGCGCCCGCGCCATCGGAACGTGGACAGCCTGGACCGGCACCGCGGCGATCATCGGGCCTCTGCTGGGCGGCGTGCTGGTTGACTGGTTCAGCTGGCGTCTGATCTTCGCCGTCAATGTGCTGCCAGTGGCGCTGACCCTGCTGCTGATGCTCGGCCTGCAGGACAGTCCGCGCCGCCGGACCGCTCTGGACATTCCCGGAGCGCTGCTCGCGGTCGCCGGACTGGGCGGCCCCGTCTATGCACTGATTGAACAGGAGCGGCTGGGGTGGTCGGACCCGGCGGTGTATCTCTCCCTCACCGGAGGCCTGGCTGCGCTGGTGCTGTTCGTGGTGAGGGAAGGGCGTGCCAAAGCGCCGATGATGCCTCTATACCTCTTCCGTGTCCGCAACTTCCGCTACGGAAACCTGGTGACCGCAGCCGCTTACGGTGCGCTCTCCCTCGGCACGTTTGCCCTGACCGTTTTCGTCCAGGAAGCGGCAGGCTTCACTGCCATCCAGGCAGGTCTCATTTCCCTGCCGCTTCCGGTGGCCATGCTCCTGCTGTCCACTTATTTCGGGAACCTGGCCGGGAAGTACGGTCCGCGGACCTTCATGACCTGCGGCCCGGCAATCATGGGTCTTGGTTTCCTGCTGATGCTCACGGTCAGCCCACCGCTGAACCTGCTGACCCAGCTGCTCCCGGGCCTGCTGCTCTTCAGCCTGGGGCTCGCGGTTATGGTGGCTCCGCTGACCGCCGCCGTGCTGGGTGCGCTGAACGAGACCGACGCCGGAATTGGTTCCGCCGTGAACAATGCGGTCAGCCGGGTGGCCGGCCTTATTACAGTTGCCCTCATCGGCACCATCTCCGCCGGGTCCCTGGACTACGCAGGCTTCCAGCGGACGGCACTGGCGACGGCGCTGCTGATGTTCGCCGCGGCACTGATTGCGTTCCTGGGAATCCGTACGCCCAAACCCTCGAACTGAGTGCCCGGCTAAACGCCGGAGTCCGCTTCGAGCCCCGCCCGCCCCCGGTTAGCCCGCCGGTAGCCGGATACCCCACCGATGATGGCTGCGGCTCCGCCGATCATGCCTCCGACCACGGCACCCTGCGCCATCCCGCCAAGGAACCCTTCACCAGGGGTGACGTTAAACTGCAGCGGGCTGAGCAGGGGCTGACCGGCAAACACGGGGTAGGCCATTGCCGCGAAGGTAAGCACCGTACCGGTGCCGAAGACGACGATGCCCAGCATGGTGGACCTGGCACCGGCGCTTTCTGCGAGCTTCTCCGGATTGACACCGCGCCGCCGCGCGTACCAAAGCGCGGCGAGAGACGGAAGTATCCCCGTCAGCACCAACAGCGCCGTCGGCAGGAGGAACAACCCAAAAACTGAGGAGATAACGGCCCCCAGGAGTCCGGCATAAAGTCCCACCGTCAACCCGAAGGCATTGGACTCCATGAAAACGGACCGCTCCCTCTCGTCACCGTAGGCGGGGCTGTCCAAGTCCATGATTCTCTCAGCGGCACGGTCGAGCCTGCTTGGCTTGCGTGTCATTTCCTGTCTCCCGGCTCGTCGATGAAGAGTTCCTCAACGGTTCCGTCCAAGGCACGCGCAATCTTCAGGGCCAGATAAACAGACGGGGCGTAATCGCCCTGCTCGACGGCGATAATCGTCTGCCGGCTGACCCCCACCAACTCGGACAGCTCAGCCTGGGTCATGCGCTTCCGCTTCCGGCGTTCCCGCACCGGACTCGCAAAGTCAGCCTTTCGAGGAACCATGCCACAATGTTAAGAATCCTTGACATAGAAAGTCAAGGATTCCAGACTTTTCCCTGCTATCCGTCAGGTACGGCTTGATTTCCAGGCCCGCGATGGGCCGGGACCCTAGACGCCGGCCCCGCGCAGCGCCGCCACAGTGTTCACCGCGGCAGCAAACGCCTCATAGCCTTTGTCCTCCGATGCCCCTTCGAGACCGGCGCGGTCCAGCGCCTGCTCCTCCGTATCGCAGGTCAGCACGCCGAACCCTATGGGCGTCCCAGTCGAAACGCTGACCTCGGTCAGCCCCTGGGTCGCCGAGGAGCACACGTAGTCGAAGTGCGGGGTGCCGCCGCGGATCACGACGCCGAGGGCTACAACGGCGTCGAAGTGCGGTGCCAGCCTCGCGGCAGCCACGGACAGCTCAAACGTGCCCGGAACCCGGATCACCGTGGGCCCGAGCCCGGCGTCGGATGCGGCGCGGAGGGACCCCTCGATGAGCCCGTCCATCACCTCGGTGTGCCAGCTGGCGGCAACAATGGCCACCTTGATGTCCAGGCCCTGGGCCTTAATGCTGCTGACGTCGTTCTCCGGTGCGCCGTGTCCGCTCATGTTGTGTGTCCTTTTCGTAGAAGTAGTTAGCTCTGCTTCACGGGATTGGCCCGCAGCAGGTTCAAGTGGTGGTTCATCCGGTCCCGCTTGGTTTGCAGGTACCGCTCGTTTTCGGCCCGGACCGGCACCTCGGAGGGAACCATCGCCTCCACCTCGACGCCGTATGCCTCGAGCCGCTCCCGTTTCGCCGGGTTGTTGGTCAGCAGCCGGATCCGCGGGGTTCCCATCTGCAGGAGGATCTCCGCCGCGGCCTGATAGTCCCGTGCATCCACCGGCAGGCCAAGCTGCTCGTTGGCCTCAACGGTGTCCGCGCCGGCTTCCTGCAGCGCGTACGCGCGGAGTTTGTTCGCCAGGCCGATCCCCCTGCCCTCGTGTCCGCGCAGGTACAGCACGGTCCCGCCGTGCAGGCTGATGAGGCCGAGCGCCTGTTCCAGCTGCTCGCCGCAGTCGCACCGGTAGGAAGCAAAGACGTCACCGGTCAGGCACTCGGAATGCAGCCTTACCAGTGGGGTGCCGCCGTCTGGTTCGGTCCCGGGCGCGGAAACACTCAGGTGCTCGGCTCCGGTCCGCGTATCCGTCCAAACCCGCGCGGTGAAGTCACCGAACGCCGTCGGCAGCTGAACGACCGGCCCGGGCACCACATTCGCTGCGTCCTTCATCGCCGGCCTCCGGCGACTGCCGGTGCGGCCGGGGTCAGGTGCGCGACCAGGTCCTCAATCGACACCAGCGGCAGGCCATGCTCATCAGCGAACTTCCGCAGGGCTGGCAGGCGCATCATGGAACCGTCGTCGTGCACCAGCTCGGCGATCACGCCAACCGGCGTGCAGCCGGCCAGCCGCGCCAGCTCGACGGCGGCCTCGGTGTGTCCGCGGCGGGCACGCACCCCGCCGTCGTGGGCACGCAGCGGAAAGATGTGTCCCGGCCGGTTCAGGTCGCCGGCCAGGGACGCCGGATCCGCCAGCACCTGCGACGTCAGTGCGCGGTCAGCGGCGCTAATACCGGTGCTGGTGCCGGCAGCTGCATCGCATGACACCGTGTAGGCGGTGCCCTTAGCGTCCTGGTTCACCGCGGTCATGGGCGGCAGGTCCAGCCGGTCCGCCCACTCGCCGGGCAGCGGAACACAGACCACCCCGGAGGTGTGCCGCACGGTGAAGCCCATCAGTTCAGCGGTGGCATGCTGGGCGGCGAAGATAATGTCACCTTCATTTTCGCGGTCCTCGTCATCCACGACGACGACGGCGCCTCCCGCAGCGATCGCCCGGGTTGCTGCGTGAATCGAGTCCATCCGGATACTCATGCTTCCTCCTCGGGGCCGGATGCCGGAGTTGCAAACGCGAGCAGACGCTCCGCGTATTTCGCCAGCACATCCACTTCCAGGTTCACCGGTGAACCGGGCGCCAGAGCGCCCAGCCCGGTCTCGGCCAGTGTGGTGGGAATCAGCCCGACTTCGAACCAGGGAGCTGGGTCCTGCGGCATGCTCACCGCCGTGACAGTGAGGGAGACGCCGTCGACGGCGATTGAGCCCTTCTCCGCGATGTACCGTGCCAGCGTGGCAGGGACCCCGAACCGCAGACGGTCCCAGCTGCCCAGGCCCTCCCTCTCCAGGAGGGTCCCCACACCGTCCACATGGCCTTGTACCACGTGCCCGTCCAGCCGCCCGCCGGCCGGAACGCAGCGTTCCAGGTTCACTTTCCGGCCCGCTTCCAGCGAACCGGTGGTGGTCCGGTCCAGTGTCTCGCCCATAACGTCCAGCGAAACCCTGTTCCCCTGGATTGCGGTGGCGGTGAGGCATACGCCGTTGACGGCAATGGAGCCGCCCAGCTCAAGGCCTGCCGCGGTGGAAGGCGCGTCGATGACGAGCACTTTTCCGGCGCCCGAGGCGTCGGATTCCAGGGACACGACGCTGCCCTGTTCAGCAACAATTCCGGTAAACACGTTCTAGTCCTTTGGATCGTTTACGAAGTCGGGCAGCGGCTCCAGGTGCAGGCGAAGGTCCGGCCCAACGGGCACGGCGGCGCCCCCGCCGGCCGGGTCCCATCGCCACCGCGACACTTGTGCCATGGTCTGGATTCCCAGCCCGCCGAAGGCAGGAGTGCCCGCTCCCAGCAGGGCCGGGGCGGTGTAGGCCACCAGCTCATCCGCCAGCCCGGCGCGCAGGAAGGCACCGGCGACGGTGCCCCCGCCCTCCACCATCAGGTGCCGCACACCTCGGTCATGGAGTTCGGCCAGCACGACGGCGGGGTCATGGGTTTGGATTTGCAGGAACCGCCCGTCGGTCCCCCGGACGCGTGCTTCACCGGGAACCGGCGTGTGGCCCATGACCACCCGGAGGGGCTGCTTCACGGCGTCGCTGCCGTCGGGGTGCCGGGCTGTCAGCCGGGGGTCGTCGGCCTGGACGGTTCCGGTTCCGGCCAGGATCGCGTCGGCCCGCAGCCGCAGGTCCTGGGCGTCAGCGCGGGCTTCGGGAGAGGTGATCCACTGGCTGGTGCGATCCGCTGCGGCAGTGAGCCCGTCGAGGGTCTGTGCGGTTTTGACCGTGACGAAGGGGCGGCCCGACGCAACGGAGTCTGCCCAGCGGTGGTTCAGCTCCCGGGACGCGTCCGCCAGCAGTCCCCCCGCAACCTCCAACCCGCCAGCGGCGAGAGCGTCGGCTCCCCCGGCCGCGTCGTCGTTGGTATCCGCTGCGGCGTACACCACCCGGGCGATGCCGGCGCGGAGAATCGCTTGCGAACAAGGCCCTGTCCGCCCGGTGTGGTTGCATGGTTCCAGGGTGACAACCATGGTTGCCCCGCGCACGTCCGCGCCGGCCGCCGCAGCGGATGCCAGCGCGTCGGCCTCTGCATGCGGAGTACCGGCCCCGCGGTGAAACCCGGTCGCCAGGACCTCCCCGGATGGGGCCAGGATCACGGCGCCCACCAGAGGATTCGCCCCCCGCACGCCCCTGCGGGCCAGCTCAAGCGCCTGCTTCATGGCCGCCGTTTCCGCTTCAGCGAAAGCCATGGCTACCGCACCGTGGGATCCGGCATTGAAACCTGTACCTGCGGCTTCTCATTGGCTTTGGCACGCCACCAGACGAAGAAGCCGATCAGGGTGAAGATGCCGTAGAACAGGTACATAAACGCAGTCGCGTAGTATCCGGCGCTAAAGAGCAGCGGGACACCCACGATGTCCACGGCCACCCAGATGAGCCAGAACTCCACCCAGCCCTTGGCCATGCCGTAGGTGGCCAGCAGCGATCCGACGAACGTCCACGCGTCGGCCCAGACCGGTTCGTAGGAGCCGAGCATGCCGAACACGGGTGTCAGCGCCACCGTGCCCAGAATGAGTCCGGCCACCAGTCCCAGCCGCGCCCGGCCGGAAGCCCACTGCGGGGTGACGGCGTCCGCACCTGAACTTTTGCTGGCCTGCCAGCGGCGCCAGCCGTAGATGGCGACGGCGATGAACATCACCTGCCGCCCGGCCTGGCCGAGCAGGTTCGCCGTGCTCGCGTCACCAAAGATCGAGCCAAGGAAAACAGTCAGAAGGAGCAGGTTGCCGGCAATGCCTACCGGCCAGGCCCAGATCTTCCGGCGCATGCCGCCGAGGGCGCTGAGCAGCCCAAAGATATTGCCAAGAAGTTCGCGCACCAGCAGGGAAGAACTCCCCACGGGGATCTGCGCGTCAAAGAGCCACCGCAAAAAATCCAATGTCGTTCCTTATCCCGTAGCGGCGGCTCCGGGGGTACGACAGTGCGATGCATCAACAGCACGGGGTACCCAAATGGGTACACCGAGGCGTCGGTTCAACAAACTGTACGTGCTTCTCCCATCCAGACTTTAACTGTCGGTACCGGAATTTCACCGGTTCAACCGTCCATCCTGCTGAGGGATCCCAGCCGGACGTGCGGGTCGCGGACTATAACCGCCGGTTCGGAATTACACCGACCCCGGAGCACGTTTGTGTAATCCACATTCTCGCACAGGTTATGGATGCAGATTCAAGTTTTTATGCAGCGTGTGACGGGCGGGACATGAGGCGTCATGTCCCGCACGCCGGGGGTCACGTTTACGCGACGCGCAGGTCAATCTCCCCCGGTGCTCCACCGTCGGCGCCGAAGACCAGCTGGCGGTTGGCTACCTTGTCCGTGAAGAACCGGTCGTGGCTGACCACCACCACGGCTCCGGGGAAATGCAGCAGTGCCTGTTCCATGACCTGGGTGCTGGATAGGTCCAGGTGGTTCGTCGGTTCATCCAGCAGCAGCACCGAGGCGCCGGAGAGCAGGCACTGTGCCATTGCCACACGTGCCTTCTGACCGCCGGACAGGTTCCCGATCTTCTGCTTGAGGTCCGCTTCGGAGAACTGGAACATGGCCAGGAACCTGTTCACCGACTTCTTCGTCGCCTTCAGCGCCAGGCTGTCAGGCATCGCGTTCACGGCGTGCGTAACGGTATCGGCGTCGTCCAGTTCAGACAGGGCCTGGTTGTAGGAGACCATGCCGGCGCCGTTCGCCCAGGTGACCTTGCCGGCGTCGGGGGTTTCCTCACCGGTGAGCACACGCAGCAGCGTCGTCTTGCCGCTGCCGTTGGCGCCTAGGACAACCAGCCTGTCACCACGCTGGATCTCGAAGGACACGCCGCTGAACAGGGTCCTGTCCCCGTAGGACTTTGAGACGTCCTGCACGCGGCACAGATTGTCCTTCACGTGCAGGCCCGCATAGATCTCGGTGATGATCTGGTCCACCGGCCGCGGGGCACGGGACTTCTTGATCTTGGCGAGCTTTGCGCCCAAGGTCCGGCCGCCGGCCTTGGCTGCCTCCCGCCGGTCGGCGATGCCTTCGGCCTCGAAAGCCAGCAGCTCCGATTCATGCACAAACTGGGAGGCCAGGGTCTTGAGCCGGAACTGCTTCTGGATGACGTATTCGGCGAAGTTGCCGGGGTATTCGTGCAGGTGGTAATTCTCCACCTCGACGATCCGGGTCACCACCGCGTCCAGGAACGCCCGGTCATGCGAAACCACGACGGCGGCTCCGCGGAAGTCGCGGAACCAGCCTTCCAGCCACTGGACGCCGTCGACGTCGAGGTAGTTGGTCGGTTCATCCAGCAGCAGCACATCGGGGGCCTGCAGCAGGATCTTGGCCAGCGCCGCGCGGTTCCGCCAGCCGCCGGAAAGCGCGTCGATCGGGCAGGTGCGGTGGGCTTCACTGAAGCCAAGGGTGGTCAGCGCGGCGTCGATCCGGCGCGGATAGTCCCATCCGTCCTGGTGGTCCATCGCTTCGAACAGTTCGGCCTGGCGGCGGATGAGCTTGTCCATGGTCTTCTCATCGGGGTCGGCACCGAGGGCTTCGTCGATCGAGGCGAGCTCTGCCTCCAGGGCCTTGATCTCCGTGAAGAGACCGTTGAGGACTTCGGTGACCGTGGAGTCACCGGCGAGTTCGGAGAACTGGGAGAAGTAGCCGATCGTCAGGCCGTCATCCACGCTGACCGTGCCGGAGTCCGGTTCGAGCTGCTGGAGGATGAGCTTGAGCAGGGTGGATTTGCCTGATCCGTTCTTGCCGATCAGCCCCACCCGGTCCTTGGGCTCCAGCCGAAAAAAGACTTCCCGGAGAATCTGGTTCTTCTCGAAACCAACATTGACGTCCTGCAGCCTGATCAGGCTCATTCTTGGGGTCCTCTCGGGATGGAAGCAAGCCACTTATCCTATCGGTCCAGCGCCGCCCCCTGTTCCAATGCCCTGTTCCTTAAAGAGCCACCGACGCATACTAAAGGCGTTTGACAGACCGCCCACAGGTGCAGGAGGTGCCCGGCGATGGTGCAGGCAACAACACTGGTTTCCGGACTGGGAATGGGAGAATCTGCTCGCTGGCATGGCGGTGAGTTCTATTTCGCTGACTGGACGGCCGGCACCATTTCCGCCCTCGATGCCGCCGGAAATGTCCGCCGTGTGGCGGGAGTGCCGTCGTTCCCGATTACTTTTGACTGGCTGCCGGACGGCCGGATGGCGGTGGTCTCCGGCTCCGACGGCGCGGTGCTGGTTGAGGTTCCGCATGCCGGGCTGGTCCCCATGGCCAGCCTGCGCGCACTCTCACCGCATCCCTGGAACGAGATTGCCGTGCATCCAGCGGGCAACATATATGTGAACGGCATCGGCCAGGACTATGCAGGCGAACCGCAGGAGAACGGACTGATCGCCCTGATCCGGCCGGACGGAACAGCCCGGCAGGTGGCCGGGAACCTGGCGTTTCCCAACGGCATGCTGATCTCCGCCGACGGCCGGTCCCTGGTGGTGGCTGAGTCCAACGCCGGGAGGCTGACGTCCTTCGAGATCCTGCCGGACGGAACCCTGGCCCCGTCCCAGCCGTGGGCTGCGGTCAAGGGCAGCGCACCGGATGGCATCAGCTGGGACGGGAGCGGGGGCATCTGGTTCGCCGAAGTCCCGGGAGAACGCTGCGTCCGGGTCCAGGAAGGCGGCACCGTACTGCAGACCGTGGAGCTTGATGACGGCTGCTTTTCCTGCGCCGCCGGCGGTGATGACGGGGGCCTGTTGTTTATGATGACGGCCCAGTGGCCACAGGCCATGGACCCCGGCTGGGAGAAAACCGGCCGGGTCATGGTGCAGCGGGTGCGGCCCCCGGGGATGCCCTAGCAGGGATCCCCTAGGCGGGG
The DNA here is from genome assembly GCF_039528575.1 of Arthrobacter gandavensis. Classification (NCBI taxonomy): domain Bacteria; kingdom Bacillati; phylum Actinomycetota; class Actinomycetes; order Micrococcales; family Micrococcaceae; genus Arthrobacter; species Arthrobacter gandavensis. The sequence continues at coordinate 11,268 of NZ_BAAALV010000001.1, read as the reverse complement.
CGGCTCACCGCGCTGGCCTGGGCCCGCAGCTTGGCAATTGCCTCATTCGGATCCTCGGCGCCGTAGACCGCCGATCCGGCAACGAACACGTTGGCACCGGCTTCAGCCGCGCGCTCAATGGTGTCCGGGGCGATTCCGCCGTCCACCTGGATGGCGATCGGCAGTCCGGAGCCCCGGACGGCCTCCGCAGCACGGCGGATTTTGGGCAGGGTTACGTCCAGGAACTTTTGTCCGCCGAAGCCAGGTTCAACGGTCATGATCAGCAGCATGTCCAGCTCGGGAAGCATGTCCAGGTAAGGCTCCACCGGTGTAGCCGGCTTCAACGCCATTCCTGCTTTCGCGCCGCGGTCGCGCAGTTCCCGGGCCAGCCTGATCGGCGCGGCAGCTGCCTCAACATGGAACGTCACTGAAGCCAGGCCAGCCTCCGCGTAGGCCGGTGCCCAGCGGTCGGCGTCGGCGATCATCAGGTGCGCGTCCAGCGGCAGCTTGGTGACCGCCTGGATGCGCTGAACCACGGGCAGCCCGATGGTCAGGTTCGGGACGAAGTGGTTGTCCATCACATCCACGTGTACGGCATCGGCGCCGCTGATGCGTTCCAGCTCGGCTTCCAGGTTCACGAAGTCGGCGGACAGGATGCTCGGGTTGATGCAGCAGTTGCTCACGGTGCTCTCCAAGGTCAGATCTTCCGGCGGATCAGGGCCAGGAACATCGCGTCGGTCTGGTGGATGTGCGGCCACAGCTGTGCTGTGGACTCATGGCCTGCTTCGAGGGAACCGGTCAGGCTGACCGCGTCCAGGGCGGCACCGGCGTCGAGCAGTTCCAGGTCATTACGCTTTCGCAGTACGTCGGCCACTACGGCCTTCGTCTCCGCCGGGTGCGGTGAGCAGGTCACGTAGGCTACTACTCCCCCGGGCTTGACGGCGTCCACTGCCGTGGTCAGCAGTTCGCGCTGCAGCGAGCCAAGGTCGCCGACGTCGCCGGGCTGGCGGCGCCAGCGCGACTCCGGGCGGCGCCGCAGGGCACCCAGGCCCGTGCAGGGGGCGTCCACGAGGATGCGGTCGAAGGTTTCCGGGTAGTCCTCGGCCACGGTGCGGCCGTCACCGGTGCGCACGTTCCAGGTTTCCCCGGGAACTGCGTCCAGGGCCTGGCGGACCAGCTGGGCACGGTGCGGAGCCGGCTCGTTGGCCAGGATCACCGCACCCTTTTGGTGGGCCAGAGCTGCAAGCAGGGCCGCCTTGCCGCCGGGGCCGGCACACATGTCCAGCCACTTCTCCACGCCGTCCTCGTCCGGTTCGACGCCATCCAGGTCAAGCTCCGCCAGTGCCCTGGCCACCAGCTGCGACCCGGCGTCCTGCACGCGGGTGGTGCCTGCACGCACGGATTCAAGCCGTCCCACGTCACCTGCTGCGAACAGCGCGGAGTCCTGAACCAGCTCTCCGTCCACCGCCCCGGCTTCGCGGGCCTCATCCAGGCTGCCGAGTCCGGGCAGCGCGACGAGGTTCACGACCGGTGCATCGTTGTCCGCCTGGAGCAGGTCGGTGATTTCCTCGACGCTGCGTCCGTGTGCGACGAGTGACTGCCGCAGGGCCCGGACAATCCACTCGGGGTGGCTGTACTCGATGGCCGACCGCTTGACGGCATCCGGCTCATCTTCGGTCAGCAGTGCGGTCCATTCCGCGAGGTCGCGGGCGGCAACTTTACGCAGCACCGCATTGATCAGGGCGGACGGGCCGGCGCCGATCACGGCACGGGCCAGGCCCACGGTCTGGTCCAGTGCTGCGTGGGCCGGAACCCTCATGGCAAGGAGCTGGTGCGCGCCGATGCGCAGCGCGTCCAGGACAGCCGGATCGAGTTTCTCCAGCGGGCGGTCCACGCAGCGGGCCAGGATGGCGTCATAGATGCCCTGGCCCCGCAGCGCGCCGTAGGCAAGTTCGGTGGCGAAACCGGCATCGCGCTTGTCCAGCCGGTGCTTGCGGATGCTCTTGGGCAGCACCAGGTTGGCGTAGGCATCCTCGCCGGAGACGGCACGGAGAACCTCGAAGGCCACCAGGCGCGCCGGGTCGGCGGCGCGGGTACGCTGCGACGGTGCCGCGGAGGTGCGGCTTCGGACGGACGGGCGGCTGCGCTGGTGCCCCTTGGCGTTGCGGTCGCTGCTGCTCACTTAAAAACCACGTCCTCACGCTGGCCCAGTCCGCGGGCCCAGTCGGCCCCGGACATCATCTTCTTTCCTGCGGGCTGGACCCGCTGCAGCTCAAGTGCACTGCTGCCGGTGCCCACCAGCGCCTCAGCGGCGCTGCCGGATCCGAGGCGGACCTGGCCGGGTGCCAAGTCCGTGACGTCCGGACGCGGCACGGCTGCACCGATCTTGAACCGCGCTCCGTCCCACGTGGTCCAGGCGCCGGGTTCCGGGGTGACTCCGTTGATTCTCCGGCGCAGGGCCAGGGCAGGCTGCTGCCAGTCCAGGTGCCCGTCTTCGATGGTGAGTTTCGGAGCCAGTGTCACCTCGCCGGTCTGCGGAACCGGCACTGCCTTCCCCGCCTGGATGGCGGCGAGGGTCTGGGCCAGCAGGACGGCGCCGCTGTGCGAAAGCCGTTCCAGCAGTTCTCCGCTGGTCAGGGCAGGATCCACGCTCTCTGTGAGCTGTCCGAAGACCGGTCCGGTATCCAGGCCCTTTTCCAGCAGGAACGTACTGGCACCGGTGATCTCGTCTCCGGCGATAACGGAGTGCTGTACCGGTGCGGCGCCGCGCCAGGCCGGAAGCAGGGAGAAGTGCAGGTTGATCCAGCCGTGCTTGGGGATGGACAGTGCACGTTCAGGGATCAGGGCACCGTAGGCCACGATCGCGGCGGCATCGGGAGCCAGCGCTGTAATGGCGGCAACGGCGTCGTCGTCAATCCTGTCCGCCTTGATAACCGGCAGACCGAGTTCTTCCGCCCGCGCCGCAATCGGCGACGGGGTGAGGACGCGCTTGCGTCCCAGGGGTGCATCCGGCCGGGTCAGGACGCCAACGACGTCGAATCCTGCCTCCAGCAGGGCGTTCAGGGAGGGAACTGCGACGGCCGGGGTTCCGGCGAAAAGTACGCGCATCGTCTCCGCTACGCTCCCGTGCTGTGGCCGAAGGTGCCGAAGCTGGAGCCAACACTTTGGGCGCGCTGGGTGACGGTGCGCTCGGCAATAGAGTCATATTCGGCCATGCGGATGGCGCGCAGGGCCGCCTTGCGGTCTTCGCCCTTGAGCCGGTCGATGAACAGCACACCGTCCAGGTGGTCGGTTTCGTGCTGGAACGCGCGGGCGAGCATCCCCTCGCCTTCCACTGTGACGGGATTGCCGTCCTTGTCCTGGCCGGTGACGCGGGTCCAGCGGCGCCGGGGCACGGGATAGCCGAGGCCCGGGATGGACAGGCAGCCTTCCACCTGGTCCTCCTGGAAGTCATCGCTGAGCTCAAGGACAGGATTCACCACGTGCCCGGAAACGCCGTCGATCCGGTAGGTGAACACGCGCAGGCTGACGCCCACCTGCGGGGCCGCGAGGCCGGCGCCGTCGACGTCGTCCATGGTTTCCTCCATGTCCGCGACCAGCTTGGCGAGTTCCGGACCGAATTCCGTCACTTCCTCCGCACGGGTCCTCAGGACGGGGTCGCCGATGATCCGAATCGTCAGGATTGCCATCTGGAATGTGTTCCTTACTCTCGCGAAGTGCTGCGTGGTGGTGCGTGGGCCCAAAGCCCGGCTACCAGTCTAGTTGGACGCGGGCTGCCCGGCAGGTACGGCGTGCGAACCGGCCGCCTGGACCGGCGGCGGGGCAATGGGCAGCAGCGCTTGACCGGCCGCAGCGGCGTCGAAACTGGTCTGCCAGAGCCGGCGCAGGGCGCAGAATTTGTACCAGTGCTGCGGCAGGACCTCAGGATTCGCACGCATGGGCCGCACTTCGGTCTGTCCCACCGCGACTCCCAGCAGGACCGGGTTCTGCCCGTAAGCCCAGGGCTCCCACGTCCCGGCAGCAGCATCCACAAGGGATTCCTCCGCCTTCATGCCGGCCACCAGCTGCATCACGACTTTGTTGTCCAGTGGCTTCACCTGGCCGTCACGGTCGGTGTTCTTGGTCTTGTAATCAATCAGGCACAGACGCCCGCCGATTTTGGCCACCAGGTCCAGAGTTCCCGCGTAGCCCAGCTCCTGGTTCCAGACGGTGATCTCCGCTGCCACGGGCTCAACCTGGTAAAGCTGCCACCATTCATCGAATCGGTCCGCGAACTGGTGTTCTCCGTGTTCCGCCAGCGCCGAACGTGCCTCAGCGACGTGGTTCGGTTGCTCCAGCGCCCGCAGGGCAACCTGCTCACAGTAGTAATGCACGCGGGTTCCACGTTCCGCCGCCGCGTCGCGGTAGCGTTCAGAGGCGCGGGATGCTTCCTGGACGATGGTGCGCAGCTGTGAGGAGTTGCCGATGGCCCCCGGCAGGCCCGGATGCTTGACGACGGCGCTGGCCGCCATGTAGCTGTGCCAGCCGTCCAGCGAGGTGCTGCCCTGGGCGATGACAGTAGTAATGGACGGAACCGCCGGGGCTTCGGTGAGGGAGCGCGAATACATGCGCCCAAACTCTGTTGCATGGGCCAGTGCTGGTGCAGTCATGTAAACAGTCTGCCACCCGCCTCTGACGTTTAAACAAAACAGGCACCGGAGCTGATCCGGTGCCTGTTTCGATGTGCTGGTGGGCGATACTGGGTTCGAACCAGTGACCTCTTCGGTGTGAACGAAGCGCGCTACCACTGCGCCAATCGCCCTTGCGGGAGTTGCCTTTGAACTGCTGCAACGTCTAAAGATGCTAGCCCACAATCGGCCCTCGTCAAAACCGGATACGGGCAACGCGCCGCGGCGGGTCCGATTGGACGAACGCCGAAACGTCCTATAGAGTTTTTCTTCGTTGGAAAGCGGCCGAACGCCGCAGAAACGCCAACATGCGGACGTAGCTCAGCTGGCTAGAGCACCACCTTGCCAAGGTGGATGTCGCGGGTTCGAATCCCGTCGTCCGCTCGCAAGTCACTGTATTTCCGGCCCTCAAAAAGCTGGTCACGGTGGGGTGGCCGAGAGGCGAGGCAGCGGCCTGCAAAGCCGTATACGCGGGTTCGAATCCCGTCCCCACCTCCACGGTTACATGCAACACCCATTTTTGGGCGCGATTGGCGCAGCGGTAGCGCGCTTCCCTGACACGGAAGAGGTCACTGGTTCGATCCCAGTATCGCGCACGAGGTTCAACACCTTGTGTTTTCACTAAATGTTGGACATTCATTTGCGGACGTAGCTCAGCTGGCTAGAGCACCACCTTGCCAAGGTGGATGTCGCGGGTTCGAATCCCGTCGTCCGCTCTCCTGTACTGTAATGGCACACCGGATCTCCGGAGCTTGGCAGTATCAGGCGCGATTGGCGCAGCGGTAGCGCGCTTCCCTGACACGGAAGAGGTCACTGGTTCGATCCCAGTATCGCGCACGGAAGAGCGGCATTACCTGCCGGGCTTTTATTTGCGGACGTAGCTCAGCTGGCTAGAGCACCACCTTGCCAAGGTGGATGTCGCGGGTTCGAATCCCGTCGTCCGCTCCACACATAAAGAACCAGGTCCTCCCGGGCCTGGTTCTTTTTTGGTTCCCGACTCCCATCCAGCCCCGCTGCCCGGGCGGCAGTCTTTTACCGCCCCCAGCCCAGATCCGGATATTCCCTCAGCTGAATCCATTGGTGGAATCCATCAGGAGCCTTAGCATTGAATCGAATGGGAGGCGTAAGTGCCTCCCCGGTTGGAAGGGAGGTGATCCGTGTCTGCATTTGACGAGCTCAAGGGCAAGGCCGGACTGCTGAAGGATAAGGCCGCCGGTTTTGTTGGCGAGAACGCTGACAAGGTCAAGGGCGGCATCGATAAGGCAGGGGACTTCGTCGACCAGAAAACCGGCGGCAAGTACTCTGACAAAATCGACGGTATCCAGGGCAAGGCCTCAGAAGCGGTAGACAACCTCGACCGCAAGCAGGGTCCCGACACTGGAAACCCGCCCGGGCAGACCCCTCCGGCCGTATAAGTCCAGAGCACGGCAAAAGGCCCTGGTTCCGCATTCTGCGGGACCAGGGCCTTCGTCGTTTTACGGAACGTGGTTCGTTATCCGGAACCTGGTTCGGGAATCCCCTAGGACGCCTCGCCAGTCTGGCCTTCACGGGCCAGGGCTGTCAGGCGGGAGACGGCACGGAAGTACTTCTTCATGTATCCGCCGGCCATCATCTCCTTGGTGAACAGCTGGTCGAACGGCACGCCGCTGGCAAGGATCGGAACGTCCTTGTCATAGAGCCGGTCTGCCAGGACCACAAAGCGCAGGGCAACGGACTGCTCGGAAATGGTGTGTACGTTGTGCCAGGCAACCGCGTCGATTCCGTCGATGAGCTGGCGGTAACGGCTGGGATGTACGTTCGCCAGGTGAGCCACCAGATCCGCGAAGTCATCCTCGGCCACCGTCTTGCCGTCGAACTCGGCCGAAATCCGCTCCGCAAGGCCGGCTTCATCCAGTGGCGGCGGTGACTCCGGCAGTCCGCGGTGGCGGTAATCCTCGCCGTCGATCCGTACGACGTCGAACTGGTCAGCCAGCACCTGGATTTCCCGCTGGAAGTCCACCGCTGCAAAGCGGCCCTCGCCCAGGGAACCGGGCAGGGTGTTGGACGTGGCCGCGAGCTTGACTCCGGCGTCGGACAGTTCCCGCATGAGCCGGGACATCAGCACCGTGTCTCCGGGATCGTCGAGTTCGAATTCGTCGATGCAGACGAGTTTGTAGGCCGACAGCGCCTCAACCGTCTTGCGGAAAGAGAGCGCGCCGACAAGGTTGGTGTACTCCACGAAGGTACCGAAAGCCTTGGGGCCCTCTACAGCGTGGAAGAGCGAGGCGAGAAGGTGGGTCTTGCCCACGCCAAAGCCGCCGTCGAGGTAGAAACCGGCCTTCGTTTCGGGCTTCTTGGCACCAAAAAGCTTGCGGAAGCCGCTGGGAGCCGGCGTGTCCACGCTGGCAGCGAAGGCGCGCATCGCTGCGACGGCCTCCGCCTGCGAGGGCTGGGACGGATCGGGAATGTAGCTGTCGAAGGAGACTTCACCGAACCTGGGCGAAGGGAAGAATCCCTGCAGGAGTTCATCCGTGGAAACCTGGGGAGTCCGCTTTGTCAGCTGCTCCACTTGTCCTGCTGCGCCCAAACCATCCATCCGATTCTGCTAGGGGTACCGGCATTTGCTGCCGTAGCAACGATACGCCACTGCGGCGGATGAGTGGTCCCCAAGGAAGTTTTAGGACGCGCACATCGTTAGGCTTGGTAGTAAACCCGACGTCGTACCCAAAGGGGACCACCCATGCCGCTGCCCGCAGATCCGAATCCGAAGTTCGCCGACTACGCCCACCCCGAGAGGCTCGTGTCCACCGGCTGGCTGGCCGAGAACCTGGACTCCCCTGATCTTGTGGTGCTGGAGTCCAACGAAGACATCCTGCTTTACGACACCGGGCACATCCCCGGAGCCCGCAAGATCGACTGGCACACGGACCTGAACGATGCCGATACCCGGGACTTCGTTGACGGTGCGGCTTTCGCGGAGCTCATGGGCGAAAAGGGCGTGACGCGCGACTCCACCGTCGTGATCTACGGCGACAAGAGCAACTGGTGGGCCGCCTACGCCCTCTGGGTCTTCACGCTCTTCGGACACGAAGATGTCCGGCTGCTCGACGGCGGCCGCGACAAGTGGATCGCCGAGGGACGCGAGACGACCACAGACAAGCCGCAGGTCACAGCGACGGATTATCCCGTCGTCGAACGCCGCGACGAGCCCGTGCGCGCCTATCTGACCGACGTGCTCTCACACCTTGGCAACGGTCCGCTGATCGACGTCCGCTCCCCCGCCGAATACACCGGCGAACGCACCCACATGCCTGACTACATGGACGAAGGTGCCATGAAGGGCGGCCACATTCCCACCGCGGTGTCCGTACCCTGGGGCAAGGCTGCCGCCGAAGACGGCACCTTCCGCAGCCGCACTGAACTGGATGCCCTGTACGGCGGCGAAGCTGGCCTCAAGGCGGGCGACGACGTCGTTGCCTACTGCCGGATCGGGGAACGTTCCAGCCATACTTGGTTTGTGCTGAAGCACCTGCTCGGCTTCGAATCAGTCCGCAATTACGACGGGTCCTGGACCGAATGGGGCAACGCGGTCCGCGTGCCGATCGTCCGGGGCACCGAACCCGGCGCTGCTCCGGCTTCGCGCTAGAGAACCGCCAACGACAACCGAAAGTACTTGGTTTTATGAGCACCGCTATTCCCTCCTCCGCTGAGCCGGCCGTTCCGGCGCAGCTGCAGGAGATCATCGACGATTTCCAGGCCATGACGGAGCCGGACCGGCTTGAGCTGCTGCTTGAGTTTTCCCGGTCGCTCCCCGCGTTGCCTTCCCGTCTGGCAGACCACCCGGAGATGCTGGAGCAGGTTGTTGAATGCCAGTCTCCGCTGTTCCTTACCGTCGAAGCGGGCGATTCGCCGGAGCATCCGGTGGAGCTGTTCTTCTCCGCTCCCCCGGAAGCACCGACCACGCGTGGATTCGCCGGCGTGCTGCACGAAGGCCTGAACGGGCTTTCCGCCGCCGAGATCCTTGCCGTTCCGGCCGACGTGCCGGACCGGCTGGGACTGACCCGCGCCATCACTCCGCTGCGAATGCGCGGCATGTCCGCCATGCTGGGCAGGATCAAGCGGAAGGTCGCCGAGCAGGTTGCTTCCGGTTCCGCTGACGCGTCCGCAGGACTGGCGAGGTAGGCCGCCGTGGCCGGCAGCAGCAGGAAGAGCGGTCACGGCGCGACGCCGGCCACCCAAGCACTGGATGCTGCCGGCGTCGCCTACCGGACCATGGGCTACCACCACGACGCCTCGACGCCCTCCTACGGGCTGGAAGCCGCGGAAAAGCTCGGTGTCCCGGCCGAGGCGGTTTTCAAGACGCTCATGGTGTCCTTGGGAAACCGGCTGGCGGTGGCGATGGTTCCCGTTGAAGCCATGCTCGACCTGAAGAAGGTCGCCTCACTGCTGGGAGTGCGGAAAGTATCCCTCGCTGACCGTGCCGAGGCCGAGCGGCGGACGGGCTACGTGGTGGGCGGCATCTCGCCGCTAGGACAGCGGCACCGCTCCCCCGCCGTCATCGACTCCAGCGCGGAAGGCCTGGATCTGATCTACGTTTCCGGCGGCAGGCGGGGTTTTGAGATAGAGCTTTCCCCGTTCGACCTGATCCGCCTCACCGAAGCGCAGACCGGACCCATAGCCGTGCACAAGGAGTAGCCCGGCCGGCTGAACCTAGCTGCGGACCTTTTGGATGAACTGCTCCGTGCGTTCGATCAGCTTGCGGATCCGTTCAGCCTTCACCAGCTCCGGGTCCGGGTGGATGGGAGTGGGAAGCACCTCCGACCGGACGTTTCGTGAGCAGCTGAACGCACTGTGGATGAGAGTTCCCACCGAGTTGCCGTTCTTTCCGGAAGCGCCTGCCTTGGGGGCGACGAACAGGTAGACGTCGTCGTTGTCTTCCAGGTCCTCACACAGCGCGCACATGGCTTTCCTGCCCGCTGATACCAGTTCCGGTGCGCGGAGGAGGATGGTTGTCGGTTTTCCGTCGAATTCGGTGACGAGGTACGCGCGCTGCGGCATTTTGTGGTCCCGCCAGCCGTACTGGTCGATGTTCTCCCAGTCGACTTCGTCGAAATCGGCGGGGAAATTCACGGCAGCGGTCTGGGACCGGCTGGCGTTGATGAAGGACTTGCGGATGGCAGCTTGAGTCAGGGCTTTCATGTTTTGGCTTTCGTTTCGGGTTGCTCGAAGAGCGCTGGTGCAGGCGGCTGTGCAAGCCGGTCCAAGCCGATTAGGGCAGTCCGAGGATGCTAGCGGCGTGCGGCGCCGCCATCCATGTGGTCTGAGGCGGACAGCGTCGGCTAAAGGGCCCTACCTGCAATTGGTGGTGTGCGTGCTAGGAGCGTGGCGCACAGCAGGGCCCTTGGCCCACCAGCCCTTCCGCTGCGCTCACGCAGCCGGGTACCGAAACAATCATGCGAAAAAGCGTAACAGGTACTGCCCTAGGGGGATGAAGCTGCCGTTCCCGGCAGGGACGGCGCCGTGGATGTGTAGGTGTGTCCCGTGGGTGTGGTGATTCGGACCGTGTGTCGGTGTGCTGGAGTTGCTGCATTGTTCAGTGGTGCGGCCGTGGCATTCCAGCCGGGGGCCTCCTTGGCGTGGTTGCAGGCTTCGCAGAGTCCCTGTCCGTTGGTGTAGCTGGTGGGCCCGCCTTCCGCGTGTGGCTGGATGTGGTCGGTGTGCCGGATCGGCGCGTCGCACCACGGTGTGCGGCAGGTTTGGTCCCGTGTGCGGATCAGCCGTGCCAGCCCGGCGGGGAACGCGCGGGCCTTGGATTCCATCGCGGTCAATTCCCCGGACAGCGGGTCCTGGTAAAGACGGCGCAGTGTGACAGAGGCCGCGTGGCCCAGGATCGTCCCGGGTATCAGTCCGGGCCCCGGTATCGGTCCGAGCGCCGACCCGGGCGCGGGCACGGGCATGGACCCGGGCCCGGGCGCGGGCGCGGGCATCGGTCCTGCACTCGGCTGCGGTCCGGGGTGTGCCGCAGGTTCTTTACCTGTGCTTTCCCTGTCGGACGATGTTTGGCGCCTACGGGCGCCCAGAGCGGAGCGGATGAGGTCCCTGGCCCATGATCCAGGGACGATGCCGTACCCCGGGAAGTACGCGGGCGCATCCCTGTGCGCTGATGCCACTACGGACGAGCCCCTAGCTCCCGCTGCTCCGGGTATTCCAGGTGCTCCCGGTGTCCCCGTCGCTCCCGTCACGCCAGGTGCTCCCGTTGCTCCGGTTGCTCCAGGTATCCCAAGTGCTCCCCGTGTCCCCGTCGCTCCCGTCACGCCCGGCGCTCCAGGTGCTCCCGGTGTCCCCGTCGCTCCCGTCACTCCCGGCATTCCAGGTGCTCCCGGTGTCCCAGTGGCTCCCGTCACGCCCGGCAATACGGGCGCTCCGGGTGTGCCGGGCGCTCCCGGTGTTCCGGGTGACCCGTCCGCACCAATCCGGGATTCCGGGTGCAGGATTCCGGTGAGCAGGGTCCGATCGGTAATGACCAGCTGCACCTCAACCGGAACCCGGTCAGCTGTTGCCTGCCCGGTAACGCGTTCGACGAGGGTGTCGGCCATGATCTGGCCCCGGCCACGCTCGTCCCCTGACGCACGCAGCGAATCCG